>NZ_CP107819.1:7376138-8664208 GCF_036346295.1 Streptomyces sp. NBC_00536
ACACCGGCGTCACCGCCTACCTGGTCGAAGGCACCGCACCCCACCGGCGCGGCCTGGTCGCCTCGCTGGCCTCCGCCGCCAGTGAGGTCGGTGCGCTGCTCGCCGCCGGGGTCACTGCCCTCACCGTCACCCTCGTCCCCGGTCCCGCCCTGGACGCGTGGGGGTGGCGCATCCCCTTCCTGTTCGGCGCGCTGCTCGCCACCACGGTGCTGATCGCCCGCTCCACCATGCGCGAATCCCCCGCCTTCGAGCAGCAGCCCCCGCCCGACACCAAGGGCGCGGGCCCGCTGATGACCACTCTGCGCACCCAGCGCCCCGCGCTCTACCGGACGTTCGCGATCTCGGCGCTCGGCTCGGTGACGTACTACGTCGGCATCAGCTACGTCCCCACCTACCTCGGCGCGGTCAGCGGCTTCAGGGAGTCCGACGCCCTGTGGCTGTCGACCATCGCGGCCCTCGTCGTCATCGTCGTCACGCCGTTCGCGGGTGCCCTGTCCGACCGGGTCGGCCGCCGCCCCGCACTCACGCTCTTCGGTGCCCTGGCGGTGATCCTGCCGCCGGCCATGTTCGGCCTGATGACCCAGGGCAGCTTCGCCGCCGCACTGACCGGCGCGGTCGTCCTGGCCTGCGTGGCAGGCGGCATCAGTGCGGTCGCGGCCTCCGCGATCGCCGAACAGTTCCCCGTCGCCCAGCGCCTCAGCGGCCTCGCGCTCGGCGCCACCGCTGCTACCGCCCTCTTCGGCGGACTCACCCCTTACGCCTCCCAGGCCCTGGTCGACTCCACCGGCTGGGCCCTGATCCCCGGTGCCCTGGTCGCCGCCACTGCCCTGGCCGTCCTGCCCGTCCTGCGCCGCCTCCCGGAAACCGCACCAGCCATCCGTGCACCCCAGCCCGGCCATCTCGCCCCGGCACCCGAACCCCAAGCCCGCTGAGCTGACTTCGTGCGCTGCAACAACCTCACCGACGTCGCCCGGCCCGCCGCACTCTTCGCCCCCCGCCACAGTCCGTACCCGGACCTTCGACACCCCGGAGTCCCTCGGCATCACCTTCCACGAGGTCCACGCGAAGCCGATCGTCAGCCGGGTCCCGGACGGCTCCAAGCCTTCCAGGGTGCCGCTCTCATAAATGACGCATTGCCCGATGCCAACCAGCCGCCTCGCCGCCACCAGGGAGGGCATGGCCGCGTGCGGGGTGGCCGGGAAGGGTGATGATCGTACCGAGAGCGGAGCTGGCGAGCGAAGGGTGTGGCGGGTGGGCGAAGGTGCGGGGATCGGTTCGGCGCAGGAGGCGGCGAACGACGAGCTGGTGCTCGCGTTCGGACGGCTGCAGGGGGCCGCGGGGCGGCTGGAGTACCTGCTCGGCGGTGCGATCGAGGAGGAGTTCGGGATCAGTCACCTGATGTACGAGGTGCTGCTGATCGTGGGCCGGGCGGGCGGCGCGGGCATGTCCATGCGGGCCATCGCGCAGGAGCGGGTCCTGACCACGGGCGGGATGACCCGCCTGGTGGACCGGATGGAGGTGGCCGGCCTGGTGGTGCGCGCCGACGACCCCGCGGACCGCAGGGGCAAGCTGGTACGGCTCACCGCGCGGGGCGAGGACATCGTGGTGCGGGCCAGCCGGCTGCACGTGGAGAACATCCGCCGCCACTTCCTGGCACCGCTGCCCGAGGAGGCGCGGGAGCAGTTCATGGAGTGCCTGCGGATCCTGTCCCACTCGGCGCGGGACGCCCTGCCCCGCCTGCGGTAGGGGCGGAAGCCCCGAGGGGAGGGGGCCTTCACGGTGCAGGAATACCTGACGCGACAGATACTGTTCAAGCAGGTATATCGCTTCGGTGCGGAGCGACTCCCTCTGCGAAGGCCTCCCCATGAAACTCGTCTACGTCTTCGACGCCTACTGCGGCTGGTCCTACGGTTTTGCCCCCACCCTGGCCGAGGTCACCCGGCGTCACCCCGAACTGCCCGTCGAGGTCGTGTCGGGCGGCTTGTTCACCGGGCCGCGGGCCGTCCCGATCCGCGAGTTCGGCTACGTCCAGGGCGCGAATGCCAAGATCAGCGAGCTGACCGGTGCCGGGTTCGGGGCCGGGTACGAGCGGCTGATCGCCGACGGCTCGTTCGTCATGGACTCCCTGGACGCCGCCCGGGGCATGGCGGCGCTGCGGCAGGCGGCCCCGGAACGGGCGGCGGAGCTGGCCACGGCCGTGCAGGCCGCGTTCTACCAGGACGGCCTGAGCCTGTCCGACCCAGAGACCTTCGCCCGGATCGCCGCGGCAGTCGGCCTTGATGCGCTGGAGGTCGGCTCCGCGCTCGCCGCACCGGCTGCCTCCCTGGCGGCCGAGGCCGACTTCCGGCGGGCGGCAACCCTGGGCGCGAACGCCTACCCGACCCTCCTGGTCCAGGACGGCGACCGCACCGCGGTGCTCGCCGTCGGCCACGCCCATCCCGACACGATCGACACCCTCCTGGAGCAGTTCGGCTCCGCCCGCACCCGGTCGGCCGCGTCCGGCCGCTGAATCCCGGCCGACACACCGGCACGGTCGGTGCCGCCCGCACCCGGCGGCGCGAACCTGAACCCACACGGCGGGCAACCAGCCTCACCCCTCAGCACCCCCCACTCTGATCCCGGCAAAGGACATGATGATGAGCACTCTCGACTTCAAGGTCATCGACCTGGACTTCCCCGTCGGCTCGAGGAACAAGACCGCCACCCTCATCACCGGTGAGCACGACGCGTTCCTCATCGACACCGGATTCACCCGCGCCGACGGCCACCGGCTGGCCGCCGAGATCCTCGACTCCGGCAAGAACCTCACCAAGGTCTTCATCAGCCATGCAGACCCCGACTACTACTGGGGCGCCGAAGTCATCGCCGACGCCTTCCCGGATGCCGAGATCCTGGCGACACCGCTGGTGATCGAGCACATCAAGGCCGCGTACGAGGGCAAGCTCAAGGCCTGGGAGCCGGTGGGCGCCAACCGCCCCACCCGCCTGGTCGAGATGGCCGAGCTGACCGGTGACCTCACCTTCGAAGGGCACGTCTTCCAGCTCAAGGGCGGCCACCCGGGGCTGCCCGACCGCCACTACCTGTGGCAGGCCGAACACCGGGCGATCGTCGCCGGCGTCCTGCTCTTCCAGAACGAGCACGTCTGGGTCGCCGACACCGGCAAGCCCCAGGACCGCGCCGTGTGGATCGAGCTGCTGGATGAGATGGCGGCCCTGGACCCCGCCTTCGCCGTCCCCGGCCACCGCCTGCCCACCACCACCCTCGACGCGAGCCCGATCGCCTACACCCGGGACTACCTCACCGCCTTCGAGGACGAGCTGGACAAGGCCGACAACGGTGAGGCCCTGACGAACGCGCTGGTCGCCCGCTACCCCGACTCCGGCATGCTCATCGCGGCCCAGCTCGGCGCGAAGGTCGCCAAGGGCGAAATGACCTGGGGCTGACCCAGCGCCCGACCACGGGTCCGGCCGGGGACGCGGGCCGGACCGTGCCCGCCGAGCCCGGCGAGAACCCCTGAGCACCACCGCCCGCGACACCCAGGCCGCCGGCCCCGCGCCCGCCAGTTCGGCCCCGCGCTCCTGGGGACCTACGGCCACCTCGCCGCGTACCTGATCGCGCCGGTCCTCGGAGCGCCCTCGGCGCGGGCATCCACCAGTTGCTTCAACGCTACGCAGGACCCAGGCGCGTACCCACCCACCGCCTGTGCCCCACCAGCACCCCCGACCCCATCTGAGAAAGGCCGTACCCCATGGAGACCACCGACTTCCACGACTCCGCCGCCCCTGCCGTCGTGGTGCGCCGCCAGTACGTCGCCTCCGCCAACGGCGACCTCGAAGCCCTGCGGGCCACCCTGGCCGACGACGTGGAGTGGACCGAGATGGCCGGCTTCCCCCTGGCCGGCACCTACCGCACCCCCACCGGCGTCACCTCCGCCGTCATGGAACCGCTCGGCGAGTCCTGGGACGGCTGGGCCGCCCACGACGACACCTACGTCGTCGACGGCGAGAACGTCGTCGTCCTCGCCCGCTACACCGCCACCAACAAGGCCACCAACAAACCGCTCAACGCGCGCGTCGCCCACCACTTCGTCGTACGCGGCGGAAAGATCGTCCGCTTCGAGCAGTTCGTCGACACCGCCCTGGTCCGCGACGCCATGCACCCAGGCGCATGACCGCACCCGCCCAGTTCCCCGCCGGACGTCCTCGACCGGGGTCTTGAGCCCGTCGAGATCGTCGGGCTCCGCCCGACCAAGGTCCACGCGTACGGCGGCGCCACCGGTCGACCAACGACCGCCGCATTGCCGAACCGGGGAATCACCATGAACGAACCGGCCAACCGTGTCGAGGAGACCGAGCCCCGCACGATGCGCGCCATCGTCGTCTTTGAACCGGGTGGCATTGACAAACTCGTCGCCACGGACCTGCCCGTGCCCCCGGTACGCCCCGGACGGGTCCGCATCAAGGTCAAGGCGTTCGGGGTCAACGAGTCCGAGGTGACCACCCGCCGGGGCCTGTCCAGCCGCGACGTGACGCTGCCGCGGGTGCCCGGCATCGAGTGCGCCGGGGTGGTCGACGAGGCCCCCGCCGGCAGCGGCCTCACCCCCGGCCAGCAGGTGGCCACCATGATGGGCGGGATGGGGCGCTCCTACGACGGGGCGTACGCCCGGTACGTGCTGGTCCCAGCCGGACAGGTCATCCCCTTCACCTCGGACCTGCCGTGGGCCACGCTCGGCGCGCTCCCGGAGATGGTCCAGACCGCCTACGGCTCCCTGGCCGCCGGCCTGGACCTGAGTGCCGGACAGACTCTGCTGATCCGCGGCGGCACGTCCACGGTCGGTCTGACCGCCGCCGCCATGGCCAAGGACCTGGGCGCCACCGTACTGGCCACCACCCGCCGCCCCGACCGCGCGGACATGCTGCGCGACCTCGGCGTCGATCACCCCGTCTTCGACGACGGCGAGATCGCCGATGCCGTACGGGAGATCTGCCCGGGCGGGGTTGACGCGGCCTTGGAACTGGTCGGCTGCGGGCGTCTGCACGACACCCTGCGCGCGGTCCGCCTCCACGGCACGGTCTGCTTCACCGGCGCGTCGGCGGACGAGTGGACCATCCCGGACTTCAGCCCCTTCGGCTTCATCCCGAACGGGGTACGGCTGACCGCGTACGGCGGCGCGGCCACTGACCTGCCGGCCGACGTCCTCGACCACCAGCTGCGCGCCGTCGCCGACGGACGCCTGAACGTTCGCGTCGCGAAGGTCCATCACGGCCTGGAATCCGTCCGCGAGGCGCAGGCCGACTTGGAGTCCGGCGCGTTCCCGGGCAAGCACGTCGTCGTACTCGACTGAAGCGATGCTCAACCACCGGACACGAAATCCGCGCGGGGGCGCGGTGACCCTCACCGGTGCCGGATCCAGCGGACCGCGCGCCGCACGGCCACCGGCCTCCCGGACGTCAGCCACGACCGCCCCTTCACCCCGAAGCTCGACGTCTACAAGACGGCGGGCAAAGTGTTCCTGATCGTCACCGATGCCCCCGACGAGCCTGCCGACCAGATCATCACCGTCAAGTGCGATCCGGACCAGGGCAGTTCGCTGTGTATGCGCTACGAGAGCATCGTGCCGGGCCGCTATCTCAGCAAGGCGCACTGGGTCTCGGTCGGCGCGGGCCCCGACATCACGGCCGACCTGATCGAGTACCTGGTCAGCAACTCCTACGACCTCGTCCACGGCCCACCGCCCAAGAATGCCCCGCTGAGCCAGGGCATCCGATGACCCACACCGAACCCGCGCTGCCCCTGTTCGGCGACGAGCCGCCGCGCCCGCCGGCCGATCGGCTGCGCCCGCGTACGTCTCGGCGACGTGGTCGGCCAGGACCATCTCCTGGCCCCGGATGCCCCGCTCGGCCGCATGGTGGCCGGACGGCGCCTGGTCTCCACTGTTGTGGGGGCCCGCCCGGCTGCGGAAAGACCACCATCGCCCGCCTCCTGGCCGAGCGCACTGGTCTTGCCTTTGGGTCACTGTCGGCAGCCTTCTCCAGCGTCGCCGATCTGCGCAAGGTCTTCAAGACCGCCACCCGAAGACTCGAGATCGGCCAGGGTGACCGTGAGCCGGTGACGGGTGAGCCCGCGTCCGGCCGTCGGCCCCTGCCGCGGCCATTGCGGCGGTGCGGTCCTGACCGGGAGATCAGTCCTCAAGCGTTCCAGAGTGGCTGACCGATTGGACGCCTGGTCGGCGGCGTCACGACAGGCTGGTTCGCATGGAAGTGCAGGTAAGGAGCCTTCTCGTCAGAGGGGATCGATGTTCCCGATAATCTTCGATCTGACGCGTGCCGATGTACAGTGAAGACCGCCCTTGACCTGCAGAAAGCAGGCAGGGAGCCGTCTTCGAGGAGTCCACAGTGCTGCGCACTCTGTTCAAGTCCAAGATCCACCGGGCCACCGTCACGCAGGCCGATCTGCACTACGTCGGGTCCGTGACCATCGACGCCGATCTCATGGAGGCGGCGGATCTGCTGCCCGGGGAGCTGGTGCACATCGTCGACATCGACAACGGCGCCCGGCTGGAGACGTATGTCATCGAGGGCGAGCGCGGATCCGGCGTGATCGGGATCAACGGCGCCGCCGCCCATCTGGTGCACCCCGGTGACCTGGTCATCCTCATCAGCTACGGGCAGTTCGAGGACGCCGAGGCGCGCGCGTTCGTGCCGCGGGTGGTGCACGTCGACGCGGACAACCGGATCGTCGAACTGGGCGCGGATCCCGCCGCCCCCGTACCGGGGACGGACCAGCGGCGCAGCCCGCACGCGGTCGCGATCTGAATCCACGGCGCGGGAAGACTGCGTGGGAAGACTGCGCGGGAAGACGGCGCGGGAAAGACAGGGCGAGAGGGTGATGGGCATGGCGATCGAGATCAGGGACGACCGGGCCGCCGGGCGCCTGGAGGCGTACGAGGGCGCGGAGCCGGTCGGCGTGATCGCCTACTTCGTCCTTGGCCCCGGGCCGGGCGCGGGCGCCCTCGTCGCGGTGCACACCGTGGTCGAGCCGGGCCACGAGGGCAAGGGGATCGCCGGGGACCTCGTCCGTACCTTCTACGGCATCGCGGCCGCCGAGCAGGTCGCCGTGGTTCCGCTCTGCCCGTACGCGGCGAGCTGGGCCGCCCGTCACCCCGAGGAGGCGCCGCAGCCGGCGGCCGAGGTCGTGGCCGCGGCGAAGCGGCAGCTGGACTCCGACTCGGCGCTGTGGTGAGCGCCCCGGATGCCCCGGACGCCCCGGACGCCGCTTGCGCCGCTGACGGGCTGACCCTGCTGCACACCTCCCCGGTGCACGTCCCGGTCTTCGACGCGCTGCGGGACCGGCACCACCCGGGAACCGCGCTCCGGCACCTGGTCGTGCCCGGGCTGCTGGCCCGGGCCCGGGTGGCGGGCCCGGCGGCGGTGGCCGGGGAGATCGAATCCCTGCTGGCCGGGCAGGGGAGCGGGGACGGCGCCGTGCTCTGCACCTGTTCGACCATCGGCGCGGTCGCGGAGGACCTCGGCCCGGCGCTGGGCCGCCAGGTGCTGCGGGTCGACCGGCCGATGGCCGCGGCCGCCGTCCGTACGGGCCCCCGCATCGCGGTCCTGGCCACCGTGGAGAGCACCCTCGCCCCGACCCTGGCCCTGCTCCGGGAAGAGGCCGACGCCCTGGACCGGGCACGCCCCGGGTACGCGGCGTCCCTGTCGCTGCGGCCGCAGGTGGTGCCGGGGGCCTGGGAGCGGTTCGAAGCGGGCGACGACGCGGGCTGCCTCGGCCTGGTGGCCGCGGCGGCGGACGCGGTGACCGGCGCGGACGTGATCGTGCTGGCCCAGGTCTCGATGGCGGGCGCGGTGGAGCGGGCCACGACGGACATCCCGCTGCTGTCCAGCCCCTCGGTCGGCCTCGCGGCGGCGGTGGGAGCGCTCCGGCGGGCATAGGGGCCGGGATCGGGGGAAAGTGGGGTTCATGGTGCGAAACACGCTCATGGTGTGCAATGCGGAGAACCGGCCGCATGCAGAAGACAAGCCGCACACGGAGAACCACCCGCCCGGACCGGTACCGGAGCCGGACCCCGTGCCGGAGCCCGAGCCGGACCCGGTGCCGGGCGTACCGTCCGGGTCGCAGCCCGTCCCGGAGCCCGGTGTCCCGGATCCGTTCCCGACCCCCTGGCCCGACCCGGGGGTCCCCGATCCGGGCAGGCCGGACCCGGGAGCGCCGGAACCGGGAGGGCCCGACCCGGCGCCCATGCCCCGGCCCACGCCGCCCGTGCCCGGACCGGTGCCCGAGCCCGACCCGGTTCCGCCGCCGCCGGGGCCCTCGCCGCTCCCGCAGCCCGGACCCCTCAGCTGAGCCGGGCGCCCGGGCCGGGCCGCTAAACGTCGGTGCGGACCTCGGAGCGGTCGCCGCTCCAGAGGGTGTGGAACGAGCCCTCGCGGTCGGTGCGCCGGTAGGTGTGCGCCCCGAAGTAGTCCCGCTGGCCCTGGGTCAGGGCCGCCGGGAGCCGGTCCGCGCGCAGCGCGTCGTAGTACGACAGCGAGGCCGCGAAGGCCGGTACCGGAATGCCCTGGCGGACGGCGGTGGCCAGGACCTCGCGCCAGTCGTCCTGTGCGGCGCCGATCTCCTCGGCGAACCGCTCGTCGGCCAGCAGGCTCGGCAGCTCGGGCCGGGCGTCGTAGGCGGCCCGGATCCGGTCCAGGAAGGCGGCCCGGATGATGCAGCCGCCGCGCCACAGCGAGGCCACCGCGCCCGGGTCCACGCCCCAGCCGTACTCCTCGCTGCCGGCCTGGATCTGGTGGAACCCCTGGGTGTACGAGACGATCTTGGACGCGTACAGCGCCTGCTCCACCCGGGCCGCGAACGCGTCGGCCTCCGCCGCGGGCAGCGCCGAGGCCACCGGGCCGCCCAGCGTCCGTGCCGCCGCGCGCAGGTCCGCGTGGCCGGAGACGGCCCGAGCGAAGACGGCCTCGGCGATCCCGGAGACGGGAACCCCCAGGTCAAGGGCGATCTGCACGGTCCAGCGACCGGTGCCCTTCTGCTCGGCGGCATCGGCCACGATGTCGACGTACGGGCGGCCGGTCGCCGCGTCCGTGTGCGCCAGCACCTCCGCCGTGATCTCGATCAGGTAGGAGTCCAGGCGGCCCCGGTTCCACGCGCGGAAGGTCTCCGCGATCCGGGCGGGGGAGTACCCGGCCACCTCGCGCAGCAGGTGGTAGGCCTCCGCGATCAGCTGCATGTCGGCGTACTCGATGCCGTTGTGCACCATCTTCACGAAGTGGCCCGCGCCGTCGGGGCCCACGTGCGAGGTGCACGGCGTGCCGTCGGCGGCCTTCGCGGAGATCTTCTCCAGCATCGGGCCGAGGGCGTCCCACGACTCGGGCGAGCCGCCGGGCATGATGCTCGGGCCGAGCAGTGCGCCCTCCTCGCCGCCCGAGATGCCCACGCCCACGAAGTGGATGCCCTGCTCGCGCAGTTCGCGCTCGCGGCGCCGGGTGTCCTCGAAGTGCGCGTTGCCGCCGTCGATGATGACGTCGCCCCGCTCCAGCAGCGGCGCGAACTCGCGGATCACGGCGTCGGTGGGCTCGCCGGCCTTCACCATGATGATGAGGCGCCGGGGGCGCTCCAGCGCGTCGACGAACTCCTTCGCCGACTCGGCGGCGATGAAGGTGCCCTCGTGGCCGAATTCCTCGACCAGGGCGCGGGTCTTCGAGACGGTGCGGTTGTGGACCGCGGTGGTGTAGCCGTTGCGGGCGAAGTTCCGGGCGAGGTTGCTGCCCATCACCGCGAGCCCGGTGACGCCGATCTGGGCGGTGCTGCTCATCGTCGCGCTCCTGGTGTGCCTCGGTGTGCCGGGGAGACCTTGCGGCGCCCCGTTGGGTACGGAGGAGGCCGACGCTACCCCGGGACACCCGCTCATCGATCTCCCACACGCGGAGAGCGGCTCAACACCCTTTGCCGCGCGCCCTGTTGCGCCCCTTGTCATGGCCCGGTCGCAGCGTTAGGTTGTGCGGTTCCTGATGTCTTCAAGGGGGCTCCCATGGGCGTACGGGGCCGGCACCGCCGGTACCAGCCGAGCACCATCAACCGGGCCTCGCTGGTGGTGACCGCGGGCGGCGCCGGAATCGCGCTGCCCTTCATCGGCGCCGGCGCCGCCCACGCCGCCACCGTCGACACGTGGAACAAGGTCGCCGCCTGCGAGTCCACGAACAACTGGCACATCAACACCGGAAACGGCTACTACGGCGGGCTCCAGTTCAGCCAGAGCACCTGGCGGGCCTTCGGCGGTACGGCCTACGCCGCCCGGGCCGACCTGGCCACCAGGGACCAGCAGATCGCGGTCGCCGAGAAGGTGCTGGGCTCGCAGGGACCGCAGGCCTGGCCGGTCTGCTCCAAGGAGGCGGGCCTCAGCCGGGGCGGCGCGAAACCCGCGGTGACCCCCCTGGCGCAGACCCCGAAAACACAGGCCGCGCAGACGCCGAAGACGCAGGTCGCGCAGCCCTCGAAGACACAGGCCGCGCAGACCCCCGCGCCGCAGACCCCCGCGCCGCAGGCGCCCAAGCCCGCCGGGCCCACCCCGACGGGGACGACCGTCCTGCCCAACCCGTACGTCGTCGCGCCGGGCGACTCGCTCTCGGCGATCGCGCGGGGCCAGCACGTCGAAGGCGGCTGGCAGGCGCTCTACGAGACCAACCGGGCCACCGTCGGAAGCGATCCCGACCTGATCTTCCCGGGCCAGCGGCTCACCCTGCGGATCACCGCCGCGCCCGTCACGCCGAAGCCCCCGGTCCCGCCGCCGCCCGCGGCCACCCCGGCTCCCGCGCCCACACCCACGCCCAAACCCACTCCCTCGCCCGAGAAGCCGCCGCGCACCGCCGACCCGGTCAAGCCCGTCGAACCGGCGGCGGCCAAGCCGAAGCCCGCCCCGGCCTCGGGCGGATTCACCGCGCCCGTCGAAGCGGAACTGGGCACGGCCTACCACGTCGCGGGTTCCTCATGGTCCAGCGGCTACCACACGGGCGTCGACTTCCCGGTGGCGACCGGCACCTCCGTCAAGGCCGTCGCTCCCGGCGAGGTCGTTTCGGCGGGCTGGGCCGGCGCCTACGGCTACCAGGTCGTGATCCGGCACACCGACGGCCGGTACTCGCAGTACGCCCACCTGTCGGCCCTCGGGGTCAAAGCCGGTCAGCAGGTGAGCGGGGGAGCGCGGATCGGCCGCTCCGGCTCGACCGGCAACACCACCGGACCACACCTGCACTTCGAGATCCGGACGGGGCCCGGTTACGGCACCGACATCGACCCGCTCGCCTACCTGCGCGGGCACGGGGTCAGCATCTGAGGGCGCCGCGGCAGCGGCGGCGGATGACACCCGCAGGCGCGGCGGCACGGCCGTGAGCAGGACCAGGCCGGCCGCCGCGACCGCGGCGCTCAGCAGCGCGCCGAGCGTGCCGAGGGAGCCGTAGCGGAAGCCCTCGCCGAACAGCGTGATGCCGACGCTCGCCGCGACCACCGGATTGACCACGGTCACCGTGGCCAGCGGCGCGGTCAGCCCGGCGCCCCGGTAGGCCGCCTGGGACAGCACCAGTCCGGCGGCCGCGAGCGCGGCGATCGAGGCCAGCTCCGGCACCTGGCCGAGCAGCGCGCCCGCGCCCTGCTCGAAACCTTCCGCCACCGACTTCGTGAACACCGAGCCCATGCCGAAGGCCGTACCGGCCGCGGTCGCCAGCAGCACGCTGCGCAGCACCGGCCGCCGGACCCGGCGGGCGGCGAGGAACAGGAACGCCGACAGTCCGGCCGTCACCGCCAGCAGCAGGGTGCGCTCCCCGCCCGACAGGGTCTGCCCGTCGCGCCCGTCACCGCCGGTGAGGGACAGCAGCCCGGCCAGACCCACCGTGGCCAGCACCGCACCGCGCCAGGCGGCCCGGCCGGCCCGGCGGCCCACGAAGGCGGCGGCCATCGGCAGCGCGAAGACGATCGTGAGTGCGCCGAGCGGCTGCACCAGGCTGAGCGGACCGTACGCCAGCGCCACCACGTGCAGCAGCGCGCCGAGTCCGTTCAGTCCCACGGCCAGCCACCATCCGCCCCTGGCGAGCGGCGCGTACGGCCGCCCGGGGCTGCTTTCCGCCACCCGCTCCTGCACGATCGCGCCGGCCGCGTAGGCGAGCGCGGAGATCAGGCAGAGGAGGACTGACAGGGCTAGGGCACTCATGAGGGCCACAATGCCTGGTCCGGCTTGAGTATTCCTCGTCCCACAGGTGGTGATCGCCTGTACTCCTGGAGTAGTACACGCCTAGCAAAGGTGTAGTTCACGAGTAGTGGAGGAGCCCTCCCTCACCCCGTGGAGGGACGCCCCATTCGCCGCCTCGACGTACATAACGTGATGATCCGACCGCTGCGTGTGAGGTGCCCCGGAGCGGGTTTGGTTCCGGGCGTGTCGGATCCGTACAGTTCTGCTTTTGGGGAGTTCGCGGCACGCGGACGCGGACGAGTTGATCGAGGAACGGCAACGGCCATGACGATGACCGAAGACATCGAAGAGATCCGGACGTACGGCCCGGGCATCGACCCCGAGCGCCTGGCCGTCTGCCTCGCCGTGCTCGACGAGCTGGACAAGCTCGACGTCGACCACCCCGACGCCGTCACCGTACGCCGTGCCACCGCAGGTATCTACCGCACGGTCAAGCAGCGCCGCCGCCAGGACCGCCGCGCCGCCAAGACGGCCAACGACAAGGCCGTCACCGAGGCGACCGCGACCGGCTCCGCCGACCGCATCGATGACGAGACCCAGGGCAACGCCCTGAGCGCCGCGACCAAGGGCCCGGTCGCCGGAATACTCCAGCGCCCGCGCTCCTGCTACGTCTGCAAGACGCGCTACGTCGAGGTCGACGCCTTCTACCACCAGCTCTGCCAGGACTGCGCCGCCTTCAACCGCGCGCGCCGCGACGCCCGTACCGACCTCACCGGCCGCCGCGCCCTGCTCACCGGCGGCCGCGCCAAGATCGGCATGTACATCGCGCTGCGGCTGCTGCGCGACGGCGCCCACACCACCATCACCACCCGCTTCCCGAACGACGCGGTCCGCCGCTTCAAGGCGATGCCCGACAGCCACGAGTGGCTGCACCGCCTGAAGATCGTCGGCATCGACCTGCGCGACCCGGCCCAGGTCGTCGCGCTCGCCGATTCGGTCGCCGGCGAGGGTCCCCTCGACATCCTGATCAACAACGCCGCGCAGACCGTGCGCCGTTCCCCCGGCGCCTACAGCGAGCTGGTCGCCGCCGAGAACGCCCCGCTGCCCGCCGGTGAGCTGCCCGCCTCCGAGGTCATCGGCACCTTCGGCAGCGGAACCGTCGACCGGGTCGCCGCCCTGCCCACCGGCCAGGGCGAGAAGCTCACCGCCCAGGACGTGACCGAGCTGGCGCTGGTCTCCGGTTCGGCTTCACTGGAGCGGATCGCCGCCGGCACCGCGATCGACGCGGGCGGCCTGGTCCCCGACCTGCACGACACCAACAGCTGGATCCAGACGGTGTCCGAGGTGGACCCGATCGAGCTGCTCGAAGTCCAGCTGTGCAACTCCACCGCGCCGTTCATCCTGATCAGCAAGCTGCGCCCGGCCATGGCCGCGGCCGCCGCCGAGCGCCGCTACGTGGTCAACGTCTCCGCGATGGAAGGCGTCTTCAGCCGCGGCTACAAGGGCGCCGGCCACCCGCACACCAACATGGCGAAGGCCGCGCTGAACATGCTGACGCGCACCAGCGCCCAGGAGATGTTCCAGAAGGACCAGATCCTGATGACCGCGGTCGACACCGGCTGGATCACCGACGAGCGCCCGCACCCGGACAAGGTCCGGCTCGCGGAGGAGGGCTTCCACGCCCCGCTCGACCTGGTCGACGGCGCGGCCCGGGTCTACGACCCGATCGTCCGCGGCGAGGCCGGCGAGGACCTGTTCGGCGTCTTCCTCAAGGACTACGCGCCCGGCAACTGGTAGTACGCCCCGGCGGCCACCAGCTCCAGGACCGGCCGCCAGTCCTCCATCACCCCGGCGTCCAGGCCGACGACCTTGCCCGCGTCGTCGGCCTGCCGCAGCGTGACGGCGTCCGCCGCGTCCGGCCCGGCCCCGGGTGCCTCGTACCGGTTCCCGGTCTCCTCGTACCGGCCCCCGGGCTCCCCGTGCCGCTGCGCGGGGACGTGCAGCCGTACCAGCCGGGCCACCCGGTCGCCGAGCAGCGGCCGCAGGGCTTCGGCGGCGAGGCCGGCGTGACCGGCGAAGTCCCCCGGGCGCAGCAGGTGCCCGAGGTCATGCACCAGGCCCGCGACCTGCAGTTCCTTGTCGGAGGGGTGCGAGCGGCGCAGCAGCGCCGCCGTCTGCAGTCCGTGATCGTGCAGATCGACCGGATCGCCGCCGCGGTCGGGCGCGTCCCAGGCCCCGCGGCAGGCGCGCAGCAGCTCCATCAGCTCGTCGACACTGCCGATCATCACCGGCGTTCCGGACCCCTCCACCACGGCTCCCTCCGTCTGCGCACGGCCGCCGTGCGCGAGGCACGGCTCCCGTCGAGTCCCGCCGAGCAGATCAGCCCCATACGGCACACCGGCATACGGCGTCCTGAATTCCGGGGGAAATCAAGAGGTCGAAAGCGGATTTTACCTTTCCATCGAGCGGGGTCCCGCTCATATGTGTACCCTGAAGCACACGGACGGCCCCACCAGGGCCACGCTCCGTATCGAGAACCATGGCGCCACCGCGTCCGGATGTCCTTTTCCCTGCCCGGCAGCGGTACGCCCGCCGGGTTACGCGACACAAAGGAGTGCGCGGTGACACCAGAACTGACCAAGCGTGACCAGGGGCTGATGGAGCGGACGGACTACCGCTCCCGCACCCGCTCGGATGAGCTGGGAAGCCTGGAGGTGTGGGCCAGGTCCGCACCGATCCGGCTCGCCGGGTACGAAGAGGACCTGGCGGAACCGCACATCCTGCCCGGCATCGACTGACCGCAGGCTCCGCCGTGCCCCCGCGCCGATCCGGTGGCGGGGGCACGGTGCGCGCGCCGGACGCCCGCTGACCGTCCGCGCCGATCGCCTCACGGGGGCGCGGGGTTCCCGAACCGCGTACGCCGACAGCGTCATCGCTGTCGGCGATCACCGCTTCCCGCGGCCCGGTCCGCCCGGCAGGCTGACCGGTATGAAGCTGCTGATGCTGGGCGGGACCGAATTCGTGGGCCGGGCGATCACCGAGGACGCCCTGGAGCGGGGCTGGGACGTCACCGTCTTCCACCGGGGGCGGCACGCCCCGCCGCCCGGAGCCGTCTCCCTGCACGGCGACCGTCTGGAGCCCGACGGGCTCGCGGCCCTCGCCACGGGGGAGTGGGACCTGGTCGTCGACACCTGGAGCCACGCCCCCACCGCGGTGCGGGACGCGGCCCGGCTGCTGCACGGCCGGGTCCGGCACTACACGTACATATCCAGCCGGTCCGTCTACACCTACCCGTCGCCCGCCGGCCTCGGCGAGGACGCCCCGCTGGTCGAGGGCTCGCCCGACGCGGAGGCCACCGACTACGCCGAGGACAAGCGGGGCGGCGAGCTGGCCGCCCTCGGTGCCTTCGGCGAGGACCATGCCCTGCTGGTGCGCGCCGGGCTGATCATCGGCCCGTACGAAAACGTCGGGCGGCTGCCCTGGTGGCTGAACCGCGTCGCCCGCGGCGGCCCGCTGCTCGCCCCCGGCCCGCGCGACCTCGCCCTCCAGTACATCGATGTCCGCGACCTCGCGCGCTGGACCCTGGACGCCGCAGCGGCCGGACTGGGTGGTCCCTACGACCTGGTCTCCCCGCTCGGGCACGCCACCATGGGCAGCCTCCTGGATGCCTGCGCCGCCGCCACCGGCGGCCGCGTCGAGCAGCGCTGGACCGACCCGGCGGTGATCGTCAAGGCCGGTATCGAGCCTTGGACGGAGCTGCCGATCTGGCTGCCCCCGGGCGAGCTGTGCGACTACCTGTTCGGCGCGGACGTTTCCAAGGCCCTGGCGGCGGGGCTCACCTGTCGGCCGATCGAGGAGACGACCGCCGACACCTGGGCCTGGCTCCGCTCGCTCGGCGGAGTCGCCCCGCACCGGCCCGACCGCCCGCAGAAGGGCATCACGGCGGAGCGCGAGGCCGAGCTACTCGGGCTCTGACCGGGCACCCCCCAGGCGGGTGGGCGGGAGGTACTCGCCCACCAGCCTGCGGTGCCACCACGCGCCCGTCGCGCGCAGCTCCCGCCAGGTGGTGAACCGGTAGCGGTACACCCGGGCGCGGACATAGCGGGGCGGCCGGTCCGGGAAGGGGTTGTGGCGGATCAGCCGGAGCGTGTCCCGGTCGCCCGCCAGCAGCCGCTCCACGAACGGGCCGAACCAGCCCCGCGCGTAGCCGGGGGAGAGCGCGGCGAACCACATCAGCCAGTCGAGTCGCAGGTGGTACGGGGCGAACTGGCGCGGGATCCGGCGTGGATCGCCCGGTTTGCCCTTGAATCCGTACTCCCGCCAGTCGCCGTCCGCGCGCGGCACCGGGTCGGCGGTCCCCTCCACCACCACCTCGTCGCGGATCCGCCCGACGGTCCCGAACGCCCCGTAGCTGTTGACCAGATGGAGCGCGTCGAAGGAGCGGTTCATCACCTGGCGCCGCGAGAGCAGGTTGCGGACCGGATGCCTGCTGAGCACCAGCACCAGCGCGGTGAGCGCACACACGAGCACCACGTACCAGAGCGGGGCCGGGCGCGCCGCGGCGGCGGGCGGCGGGCCCGCGAGCGCGGTGAAGTCCACGGCGGAGAGTGCGGCCGCGATCGTCACCCAGTTCAGCCAGGCGAAGTTGCCCGACAGCACCAGCCACAGCTGGGTCCCGGCGATCACCCCCGCCGCCACGGACGCCACCGGCTGCGGAGTGAACAGCAGGACGGGCACCAGCAGTTGGGTGACGTGGTTCGCGGCGCACTCCACCCGGTGCACCGGCCGCGGCAGCCGGTGGAAGAACCAGCTCAGCGGCCCCGGCATCGGCTGCGTCTCGTGATGGAAGTACAGGCAGGTCAGCCGCCGCCAGCACGGATCGCCGCGCATCTTGATCAGCCCCGCCCCGAACTCCACCCGGAAGACCACCCAGCGCAGCAGCCACAGCACGAGCACCGGCGGTCCCACCCGGGCATTGCCCAGGAACACCGCGAGGAACCCCACCTCCAGCAGCAGCGACTCCCAGCCGAAGGCGTACCAGGTCTGCCCGACGTTCACGACGGACAGGTACAGCGCCCACAGCAGCGCCCACATCGCCATCGCCGCGCCCAGGGGTACGGCGTCCCCCGCACCCGCCGCGAGCGCCGCCGCCAGCGCCGCACCGGACCAGGCGCAGCAGGCGAAGAGCCGGTCGGAGTAGCGCAGTTGGAACAGGCTGGGCGCCTCCCGGAAGGTGAGGTGGCGGACGTAGCGCGGGACCGGGAGCATGCCGTGGGCGCCGATCAGCGCCCGGAACTGCAGGGCGGCCCCGGCGAAGGCGAGGACGTAGACGCCCGCCAGGGCCCGCTGGAAGACCAGCCGGCCGAGCCAGTAGCCGGGCGCCGTGAACCAGTCCATCGCCTCCAGTATCGGCCGCGGCGGTGTCAGCCGCGCGCCACCAGGGCGCGCAGGGTGCGGCCCAGCAGCCGGGCGTAGCCGAGCTGGAGCACCGGGATCAGCGGACCGGCGAGCCGGGTGTACCAGGCGGCCGGGCGGCTGAAGGCGGTGACCGAGAACCAGACCGAGCCGTCCTCGGCCAGCTCCACCAGGAACGATTCCTCGCCGCATTCGGGATGCCCGTCCAGGGTTCCGTAGGCGAAGCCCACCCGGCCCGGTTCGAAGGCCGTCCAGATCACCTCGCACGGAGCGTCGATCCGCAGCGGCCCGAACCCGATGCCGACCTCGACCCGGCCGCCCGGCCGGACGACCCCGTGCCCGGCCCGGATCCGCATCCCCGTGGCGCGGTGCAGGCGGAAGGTGACGACGGCGGCGCCCGCCGTCTCGAAGGCGGCCCGGCCGTGGCCGACCCGGACCCGGTGCTCCAGATGGTGGTACCCGGCGGGCAGCGGCCGCAACCGGGTCGCCCCGCGGTCGGGATAGCTGACCCGGCCCGGCCGTTCGGCCGCGCCCCGCGGCCGGTGGGCGCCCTCGCTGATGATGCGGGTCATGAGGCGTTCTCCTTCACGAGGTGTTCTCCTTCAGGCGGCGCCAGGCCAGCACCGAGCACAGTGCGAAGCCGAGGGCGTTTCCGAGGCCGTGGGTCGCGGCCATCCAGGTCAGGGTGGGGTGGACGAGGCCGCTCGCCTCGCCCAGCGCCCACCACAGGGCGAGCAGCATGGTGATGCCGAGGACGGCGGCCGAACCGGCGAGCAGCGCCCGGGTGACCCGGTCGCGCGCGGCGGGCCGGATCTCCCGCCAGGTCAGCAGGGCCACCGCCCACATCCCCGAGGTGAGGACGACCGCCCCGGCGAGTTCCGCCCAGTCGTCCACGAAGTACCCGGCGAGCACCAGCAGGGTTCCGCCCGGGACGCTGTACGCCGCCCAGCGCGCCCACGGCCCGGGCGCGGCGGCCCGGCACACGAGCCCCGCGACCAGGGCCGCGGTGAATCCGGCGAAGTGGAAGTGCGGCACCGTCAGGGCCAGGATCTCCAGGTCGAAGCCGAAGAGCCGGTGCCCCGTCCGTTCGGCGACCAGCGCGGCCCCGGCGACGCCGGGGGTGACGAGCGCGGTGAGCACCGCGATCTCGGGCGGCGCGAGCGAGCGGGTGCGCCGCAGCCGGACCGGGGCGTGCAGGGCGAGCGCCACGGTGGCGATCGCGTAGAGCGCGGCGAGCGTGCCCGCGCCCGCGCCGCGGGGCAGCCAGAGGGAGAGGGCGCCGGGGGCGGCGAGCAGGGGCCAGAGCCGGGCGGTCGTGCGCAGCCGGGCCGGGTCGATGAGGCGCAGTCCGGCGGGCACGACGTAGAGCATGCCCAGGGTGACGATGAGGTTCACCAGTATCGTCACCCTGGACAGCCCTCCCCCCGTGCGGCGAACGCTTTGAACGCGTTCAACTCACGGTGGTGAGCCTAGGGGTTCCCTTGAACATGTTCAAGACCGCGTGAGACCCGAGGCGTCCCGGCGCCGCCGACCGGTCGCGCAGCGTGCTCCATCGTGACGCTCCGCTTGCGGCGCCCCCGGACATGCGTCAGACAAGAGGGGAGCAACCGGGCACACCAGGGGCCGACAGGGAGAACTTCGTGACGGATCTGACGGATCTGACGGGCCGGACGCATCAGACGGGTCTGACGCATCAGACGGGTGGGACCGACCGGCACGCACCGCACCCTCCGCCGGACCCTTCGCCGCACCGGGCCCCCGCACGGCCGGCCCGCCGGCACGCCCCGGCGGGCGCCGCCCTCCTCGCCGCCCTCGGCCTGCTCGCCGCGGCCTGCGGCGGCCCCGCGAACGGCTCGGCCGCCCCCGCCGCCGCTCCCGAGAGCCAGGACGTCCAGCTCCTGCCGGTCGCCGCCCCGGGCCCCGACCCCTTCGGCGCCTCCACCGCGACGGCGGAGTCCGCACCGCTGCAACCACCCCTCCCCAACGCCACCGGCGAGGGCATCCGGACCGTCGGCGGCGCCACCCCCGGCCTCTACGGCGGCACCCAGCGGCTCGGCAGCTGCGACGTCGAACGCCAGGTCGGCCACCTCACCTCCGACGACGCCAAGGCGAAGGCCTTCGCCGAGGCCTCCGGCATCGAACGGCCGAAGATCCCCGAGTTCCTGCGCGGCCTGACCCCCATGGTGCTGCGCGCCGACACCCGGGTGACCGGCCACGGCTTCAAGGACGGCCGCGCCACCGGCTTCCAGTCGGTCCTCCAGGCCGGCACCGCCGTCCTCGTCGACAGCCACGGCATGCCCAGGGTCCGCTGCGCCTGCGGCAACCCGCTCCAGTCCCCGCGCGCCGCCAACGGCGCCCCCGTCCTCAAGGGCGACCAGTGGCCCGGCTACGACCCCCACCAGGTCATCGTCATCGAACCGACCGTCCAGGTCATCGACAGCTTCGTCATCGCGAACCTCGGCGACAACACCTGGATCGAGCGCAAGACCGGCGATGACGGGGCCCAGGACAAGAGCCCCCAGGTGCCGCCCCCCTTCGACCCGGCCGACGGGATCGCGCCCGCCGAGCCGGCGGGCCCGGCCGACCCCGCCGCACCGTCGCAGCCCTGCGCCACCCGGGACCCCAACAGCCTGGCCCGCACCGACCCTCCGTCGACGAAACCGTCCGGGAAGCCGTCGACGAAACCGTCCGGCAAGCCGCCCGCGGTGCCGCCGCCCCCCGTCCCGGGCGACTGCCCGCCCTCCGGGCCCGCCACGGTCCCGCCCCCGCCCCGGGACACCGCCCCGAACACCCCGAACACCCCGAACCGGCCCGACCAGCCCGCCCCGCCCACCGCGCCGCGGCCCACCGCTCCGCCGCTGGCCGAGCCCCCGCCCGCCGACGTCCCGCCGGACCTGCCGCCCGGTCCCGACGGGCCGAGCGTGAGCCCGTACGACCCCTACGGTCCCCTCGACCCCGCCAGCCCGCTGCCTCCCGGTGACCGCACGGACCCGACGGTCCCCACCGACCCCCCTGACCCCTACGCCGTCCCCGGGCAGCACTTCACCCCGGATCCGGGCTACTCCTTGGAGAGCGTCTGACCCGCCCGTGTGTCATGGTGGACCGGTGCCGAGCACCGTATCGCTGCCGGACGACTGGCCCGCGCACCCGGACCGGTCGCTCACCCTGAACCGCATGGGCAGCTTCGACTGGGACCTGGTCACCGGACTCATGCACATGGACGCGCCCGCCCTCGACGTCTTCGACACCCTCCCCGCGGACTACGACGAGCGGCCCGAGTCCCTCTCGCCCCGGGTCCCGCCCGCCGAGGCCGTCCGGCTCGACGCGCTCGTCTCCAGCGCCCTCAAGAGCGGGGTGGAGAGCTACGGCGCCTACTTCCGCATCCGCTGCCGCGACGGCCGGCTCCGCTGGACCCACACCCAGGGCCGCGTGATGCGCGACGCGGACGGGCGCCCGTACCGCATCATCGGCATCGTCCGGGACGCGACCGAGGAGCTGAGCCACTCCGCCGAACGCCTCGGGCTGGACGAGGAACGCCGCCGCCAGACCTCCGTGGTCGAGGGCACCACCGCGGCCCTCGCCCACGCGCGCACCGTGCAGGACGTCATCGACGCGCTCAGCGACGCGCACGGCCTGGAACGCCTCGGGACCATGGGCATGGTGATGGGGCTGGTCGAGGCGGGCCGCATCCACCTGGTCGCCGAGGGCCCCGAGGGCAGCTTCGTCCCCGGCACCCGGTACACCCGCATCGACGAGGACTACCCGATGAGCGAGGTGGTCCGCTCGCTCCAGCCGAGGTTCATCGACTCGCAGGAGGAATTCGCCACGTCCTACCCGGAGCTGTGGTCGAAGATCTCCTACATGCGGATCTCGGCCGCCGCCTATCTGCCGCTGATCGCCCAGGCCCGCCCGATCGGCGCGATCGGCCTCCTCTACCAGGACAAGGACGGCTTCACCCAGGACGAACGGAACCTGCTCGTCGCCCTCGGCAGCAGCATCGCCCAGAGCCTCCAGCGCGCGATGCTCCTCGAACAGGAACACGACCTCGCCGAGGGCCTCCAGCAGGCCATGCTGCCGCGCCGGATCCCGGCCGTCCCCGGCGCGCAGATCGCGGTGCGCTACCGCTCCGCCCGGATGGGCCGCGACATCGGCGGCGACTGGTACGACGTCATCCCGCTGCCCGGGGGCCGGGTCGGCGCCGTCATCGGCGACGTCCAGGGACACGACACCCACGCGGCGGCCGTGATGGGCCAGCTCCGCATCGTGCTGCGGGCCTACGCCGCCGAAGGGCACGCGCCCGCCACCGTGATCGCCCGGGCCTCCGTCTTCCTCCACGAACTCGACACCGACCGCTTCGCGACCTGCACCTACGTCGAGGCCGACCTGTCCACCGGGGTCCTCCAGCTGGTCCGCGCCGGGCACCTCGACCCGCTGCTGCGCACGCGCGACGGGGACTGCCGCAGGCTCCCGGTGGAGGGCGGGATGCCGCTCGGCCTCTCGGCGGAGTTCGGCCGCCTGGAGTATCCGGTGACCACGGTGGAACTGGACCCCGGGGAAACGCTTCTCCTGTGCACCGACGGCCTGGTCGAACAGCCCGGCGCCGACCTCGACGATGGGATCCAGCACCTCACCGCCATGGTCCGCTCCGGCCCGGCCGACCTCCAGCTGCTCGCCGACCGGCTGGTCGAGGTCGCCGAAGAGCGGGGCGACGACGACGTGGCCCTCCTGCTGCTGCGCCGCCAGGCCGAGGACGCCCCGCAGGCCGGCGGCCGCCTCCAGCAGCACGTGGCCCCCGGCGACCCCGAAGGCCTCGTCTCCGCCCGGCACATGATCGGCGCGGCCGTCCGGGCCTGGGGCGCCCGGGGTCGGGGCGACGAGATCGAACTCGTCGCGGACGAACTGATCGTGAACGCCCTCATGCACACCGACGGCCCGGCGATCGTCACCCTGCGCGTCCTGACCGGCCCCGAACGCCGCATCCGCGTCGAGGTCGAGGACCGCTCCAGCGCCCTCCCGCGCCGCCGGGAGGCGGGCGACTCGGGGGTCTCGGGCCGCGGGCTGATGCTGGTGGACCGGCTGGCGGACGTCTGGGGCGTGGAGTCCCGGGGCGGCGGCAAATGCGTGTGGTGCGAGTTCGTGATGACGTGACCGCAGCAGCAGCAGCGGAAACGGAACCCGGAACGGAGGCGCAACCGGAACGCGCACCGGCGCCCGGCGCCCCCAAAGTCCATTGCGGCGCCCGGCGGCGGTGACGCAGGATCGACGCGATGACTACCGCCACGCACGACGTCCGCCGGTCGCTGAAGGCCGGAGATCTGCCCGGAGCGCTCCGGGCCCTGCGGCCCCACGCCGAGACCGCCTCACCCGCCGATCTCGCCAAGGCCACCCGGGAACTCGCCGACGCCGCCGGATTCGCCGACCTCGCCCGGGCCGCGAAGACCGCCGCCAAGAACCCCCGGGACCCCCAGGCGCTCTACGACTTCGGCTACGCCTGCGTGGAGCGCGGCGTGTCCTTCCTCGCCGTCGCCCCGCTGCGCCACGCGCTCGCGCTGCTGCCCGATTCCCGCAAGCTCCTCGCCGAACTGGTCTCCGCCCTCGAAGACGGTCACCGGCACGCCGAGGCCGCCGCCCTGCTCGCCGCGCGGGGCGAGCGCCTGCCCGCCTGGCCCGAGACCTACCTGCTGGTCCACAACACCCTGTGCGCGGGGGACTTCGAGGGCGCCCGCGCCGCCGCGATCCGGCTGCCCGCCCCCGAGGACGAGACCTGGCTCGGCGCCCACGGGCGCCAGCGTCGCATGCTGGGCCGCGCCGAACTGGCCCGCGCGGCCGGTCCGCTCGACGGCCGGGACCTGCGCGGCTGGCACTTCGCGCTCACCGGCGCACTGCTGGGCACGCTGTCCCCGTACGGCTACGGCGCGGGGATGACCGGCCGCTACGCCTTCCTCGGCGACAGCCACGCCCTGGCCCGGCGCGGCCTCGACCGCCTCGCGCTCGCCCTGGCCGCCGCCGGGCAGCGCCCGACGACGGTCTCGCTGCTCCCCGGCCGCGCCGACCGGATCCTCGGCCTGGCCGCCGCCGGGGTGCTCGGGCTGCCCGTCGTGCCCTACGCACCGGACCGCGGGGACACGGTCGTCGTCGCCTACGACCTGAACGCCTGCGACCCCGACGTGGTGCGCACCCTGCGCACCCGGGCCACCGGCCAGGTCCTGCACGAACACCTCACCTGCTGGACCGACCCGCCGCCGGTGAGCGCCGACTCCAGCGGGCTCCTGTGCCAGTACGTCATCGCCCCCTGGGCGGCGCACGGCGACCGGCCCGCGGACGAGCGCCCCGAGGCGGACATCGCCCGCGAGATCATCGGCGCCGACACCGAGCCGGACGAGGGCGACGGGGAGACCCCGGCCGACCCGGACGAGGCCTTCCGGGCCTACGCCGCCGCGGTGGCCCCCGGCTGGCTCGGCGGCGCCCGCGACCACATGGGCTCACCGGGACCGGTCCCCGGCTCGCGTTTCGGCTGAGGGCCCGGCACCCTGGGAGGGTGCCGGAGCTGCCGGAGGTCGAGGCCCTGAGGGAGTTCCTCGACGAGCACCTGACCGGGCGGGTGGTGGAGCGCGTCCTCCCGCTCAATGTGAGCATGCTCAAGACCTACGATCCTCCGCTCACCGCCCTCGAAGGGCAGCCCGCGGGAGCCACCGGCCGCCGCGGCAAGTTCCTCGCGCTGCGGATCGGCGAGCTGTACCTCGTCACCCACCTCGCCCGGGCCGGCTGGCTGCGCTGGCACGACACCTTCCCCGAGCGGCCCCCCAAGCCCGGCGGCAAGAGCCCGCTCGCGCTGCGCGTCGTGCTCCGGGGCGGGGGCGGCTTCGACCTCACCGAGGCGGGCACCCAGAAGCGGCTCGCGGTGTACGTCGTCCACGACCCGGGGGAGGTCCCCGGCATCGCCCGGCTCGGACCGGACCCGCTGGCCGAGGGCTTCGGGAGGGCCGAGTTCGCGGCGCTGCTCGCGGACGAGCGGCGCCAGTTGAAGGGGTTCCTGCGCGACCAGAGCGTGCTGGCCGGGATCGGGAACGCGTACAGCGACGAAATCCTGCACCATGCCCGCATGTCGCCCTTCAAACTCGCCTCCTCCCTCGACGAGACCGAGGTGTCCCACCTCTACGAGGCGGTCCGGGCGACCCTGCGCGAGGCGCTCGCGCGCACGCACGGCGTGGCCGCCGGGAGCCTGAAGGCGGAGAAGAAGAGCGGGCTGCGGGTGCACGGGCGGACCGGCGAGGCGTGCCCGGTGTGCGGGGACACCATCCGCTCGGTGTCCTTCGCCGACTCCTCGCTCCAGTACTGCGCCACGTGCCAGACCCAGGGCAAGCCGCTCGCCGACCGGCGCCTCTCCCGCCTGTTGAAGTAGCCGCCTAGGGGGTGTCTGGTGGATCTCCGTGGGGAAGGAGCGGCGTCCGGCGCGTGCTCTCGGTGTGCCGGCCGGGAGTCCGCGTACTGGTTGTACGTGGGCTTTCGGCCGGTGCAGCGAGAGGGCGTGCCGGGCGTCGCGACGCCGCGGAGATCCACCAGACACCCCCTAGACTGGCCGGACCATGTCCGACGAGGAGCAGCAGCCCCGGCAGCCGGCGGCCCGGCCCGGATCGCGCCGGGAGACGGTCACCGGTGTGGCCCGCGGCGGGCGCGGACGGCCGCCCGCGCACACTCCGGCGCGCTCGGAGATCTCCCAGCAGACCTCGCTCGGGGCCACCTACGTCCGCGCCTTGATGCGCAGCCAGTTGAGGGCCGCGCTGGCCGCCCTCGCGGCGCTGCTGGCGCTGGTCGGGACGCTGCCCCTGCTGTTCACCCTGCCGCACGCCGACTCGGGTCCGCTGGTGTGGGTGGGGCTCGGGGTGGTGGTGTACCCGGTGATGTGGCTGATCGCCCGCCGGTACGTGGGACGCGCCGAACGCAACGAGGCCGACTTCACCGGGCTGGTCACGGAACCGGTGAGCCCGGACCACCCGGCCTGACCACCCGGCCTGACCACCCGGCCCGACCGACCGGCCCGCTCGCCCCACCTTCAGAACAGGTGCATCGCCAGATGCCCCAGGGGCAGGCCCAGTTGCCAGGCCGGGGTCCACACCCGGGCGTTCTCGTCCAGCTCCGGCGGAGCGTCCTCCTGGCCGTGCCCTCCCGGGTCGAGGTTGGTGGCGAACAGTTCGGTCCGCTCCAGCCAGCTCCAGGCGTCCCGGGCCAGCTCCAGGTCCGGATCCTCGCCCGCGCCGCGCTCCCGGGCCTCCTCGCCCAGCTGGAGGAACCTGGTCTGCACCCAGTCCCGCCAGGGATGACCGTAGGCCGTCAGGGAGAGCCACTCGTCGAGCTGCGAGACCACCCGGATCCCGGACAGTTCACCGGCGGCGTCGGAGAGGTAGATCGTCAGGGCCAGGGTGTCCCGCCCGGCCCGGAATTCCAGGGTGCTGACCGGGATCAGCCGTCCCGTGCGCAGCAGTTCGTCCGCGATGTACTCGGCGTAGAGCCACGCCATGGGCACCGCGAGCCCGCCGTCACTGGTGCCGTTCATACCCTCGGGCTGCACCGTTCCACCTTCTCCCGCGTGTCGAGCTTCCCGCCGTCGGTCAGAGCCTTCCCTCCGAGCCTCGCAGGACGGGCGATGTTTACTCAACTTGGAGGGTCCAACAGCGAATTGGATGCGCTGTGCGTCCACTTCGGTCATACCTTGAGCGGTTCTCGGCCAGTTCGCGAGCCGGGGCCTTCGGTCAGGGCCTTCGGCCGGGGCCGCGCGCGGCCTCACGCGCCGAGCCCGTACCCGTACCCCTGGAGACCCTTGCGCAGGGCCCGCAACGCGTAGTGCGTACGGGACTTGACGGTTCCGGCCGGTATGCCGAGTTCCTCGGCGGCCTCCGCGACCGAGCGGTCGCGGAAGTAGACCTGCATCAGCACCTCGCGGTGTTCCGGGCCCAGACTGCCCACCGCCCGGCGGACGTCGATCGCGGTGACCGAGCGGGAGACCCCGTCCCGGGGCGCGGGCGTCTGGTCCAGGCCCTCCGGCTCGACCTCCTGGGGGCGCGAGAGCCGGGCCCGGCGCGCGTCGATCGCGAGCCGCCGCCCCACCGTGAACAGCCAGGGCCGCATGGAGGCGTGGGGGCTCTCCAGCACCTCGGGGTGCTGCCAGGCGCGCACCAGGGTTTCCTGCACCAGGTCCTCGGCGCGCTGCGCGTCGCCGTTGCAGAGGCCGAGGAGGAATCCGAACAGAGCCCGTCCGTGCTCGCGCTGGAGTGCGGCGAGCGCCTCGGGGTCGGTGCGGCAGAGGGTGGGGGAGGGGGGCACCGATGGCTCCTTCCGGGGTGGGTGCGGATCGACACCACCACCCTGACCTGCGGTGGGCCGCCCGGGAACCATCGGGTGGCGCCGCTGCGCCCAAGCACCCGGGCCGTCCGGTGGGCGGCCCCCTTCGGCGGTGAACGGTCGAACGGCGCGGTGAACGGCAGGCCGTCGTGGGGCGGGGCGGCGCCGCCATGAGAGTGACTGCGGGTGCGACCGGCGGAGCCGTTCCTTGACTTGTGACGCCCGCACTCAAGGATTCAGGTCATCGGATTGTCCTATGAATGGGAGCCGGACCAGATGACCAAGCGCACGCGGCGGGCCGTAGCGGTCCTGTCGGCCGTCCTGCTCTCCGCCGCGGCCGCGGCGGGCTGCTCCGGCTCACCGGACACCGGCGGGACCAAAGGACCCACGGGAACCAAAGGAACCACGGGGCGCACGGGAGGCACGGGAAGCACGGGCAGCACGGCGACCAAGGCGTCCCCCGGCACCACGCCGACCGCCGGCAAGGGCTTCACCCTGGTCGCGAGCGGCGACGTGCTCCCGCACACCTCGATCATCAGCGCCGCCGCCACCGGGGGCGGCGGCTACGACTTCAAACCGATGTTCTCGGGCGTCAAGGACCTGGTCTCCGCCGCCGACCTGGCGCTCTGTCACAGCGAAACCGTCTACGGCGAGGAGGGCGGTCCCTTCACGGGATACCCGGACTTCGTCTCCCCGCCGCAGGTGGCCGAGGGACTCAAGGACGCCGGGTACGACGGGTGCTCGACCGCCTCGAACCACACCCTGGACGACGGAGCCGACGGGCTGAAGCGGACCCTGGACACCTTCGACAAGGCGGGCCTGAAACACGCCGGTTCGGCCCGGACGGCCGCCGAGGCGGCCACCGTGACGACGTACGCGGCGGGCGGCGCCAAGGTAGCGCACCTCGCCTACACCTACGACACCAACGACCACCCGATGCCCGAAGGACAGCCCTGGGCGGTCAACCTGATGGAACAGGAGAAGATCGTCGCCGACGCCCGGGCGGCCCGGAAGGCGGGCGCGGACGTGGTGCTGGTCAGCCTGCACTGGGGCACCGAATGGCAGACCGCGCCCGACGAGCGCCAGCTCACGCTCGGCAAGGCGCTCACCGCCTCGACGAGCGGCGGCCGGCCCGACATCGACATGATCCTCGGCACGCACGCGCACATCCCGCAGGCGTACGAGAAGGTCAACGGCACCTGGATCATCTACGGCATGGGGGACCAGGTCGCGGGAGAGATGTTCAACGACGAGGGCGCCCGCGACCTGCGCGGCAACTACGGCTCGATCGGCCGTTTCACCTTCGCTCCCCCCGCCGCGCCCGGGCAGCCCTGGCGGGTCACCAAGGCCGAGTACGTCCCGCAGATGATGGACCTCGCGGCGGGCAGGGTCGTCAACCTCCCGGCGGGCCTGGCCAAGGACCCCGACCACGAGGGGTACAAGAGCGCCGAGGAGGCCATCAGCGAGGCCGTGCTCAGCCGCGGCGCGGCCAAGGACGGTCTGACGCTCGGAAAGTGACACCGGCGGGTCCGGCACGGCGCCGGCGGTGACGCCACCGGCGACCCGGCCATCCGGCGCCTCCCGCTACGGGACCACCGTCACCGGCCAGCGCCCCGCCTTGACCAGCCGGACCGCCACGGACCCGATGATCCGGTGCCCGGCCTGCTCGGAGGCGCCGACCACCACCGCGTCCGCGGTCAGCTCCTCGGCGGCGCTCACCAGCCCCGCGTACGGGTCCCCGCGGAAGGTGTGGAACTGCCAGCGCACCTCGAAGATGCCCTTCAGGCGCTCCGCGGACTCCCGGATCTCGGCGACGATCCCCTCCGCGATCTCCTCGGTCGTGCCGGCCACCGGCGCGCCCATGGCCGCCCCGGCCGGGATCACCGGCTGGACGTAGACCAGCGCCAGGAGGGCGTTCTGGCGCCGGGCCAGCCCCGCCGCGTAGGCGGCCGCCCGCAGTGACGAATCGGATCCGTCAACCCCGGCGAGGATCACCTTCGGACCGTCGGTACCCCGCTCGAACCCCGTGCTCACGTGCTCTGTCACCCCACAGAGGTTAGTGCGTTCGGCGCGCGGACCGGCGCGCGCCTCCCTACAGTGCGAACCATGAGTGCCACCGTGGAGGAGACCCGCGGGACCCGGAACCGCTTCCTGAACCGGGTGCCCGACGGATTCGGCGCGTTCTTCGGAACGCTCGGCCTGGTGTGCGCCGTACTGGCGCTGTCCCCGACGCTGCGGAAGCTGCTGCGGCCCGTGGTCCGCTTCCTCGACATGTTCGTCGTCCCGGTCAGCGAGAACCTCGCCTACGCCGTCTTCCTCTTCCTGCTCGCCGCGGCCCTCGGCACCCGCAAGAAGGTCGCCTGGTGGATCGTCGTCACCTATCTGGCCCTGCTGATCCTGGTCGACGTCCTCATCCTCGTGGACGGGGACTACTGGGTCGCCATCGTCTCGGGCGTCATCGCCATCGCCGCGATGGTCCTGCTGATCGCCGCCCGCCAGGAGTTCTACGCCGCCTCCCGGCCCGGCGCCCTGTGGCGCGCCCTGCTCGTCCTCGGCCTCGGGCTGCTCGCCGCCGTCTTCGTCGGCTGGGGGCTCGTCGCGATCTTCCCCGGCAGCCTGCCGGAGGGGCAGCGGCTGGACTGGGCCGCCAAACAGGTCTTCGGCGGGCTCTTCTCAGCCCGCCAGTTCGACGGCCACCCGCCCCGGCCCCTCTACTTCCTGCTCGGCCTCTTCGGCGCCGTCGCCCTGCTGAACGCCGCCTCCACCCTCTTCCGCTCCCAGCGCATGACCGCCGCCCTGCACGGCGACGAGGAACCGCGCATCCGGGCCCTGCTCGGCGCCTACGGCCGCAATGACTCCCTCGGCTACTTCGCCACCCGCCGCGACAAGGCCGTCGTCTTCGCCCCCAGCGGCAAGGCCGCCGTCACCTACCGCGTCGAGGCGGGCGTCTGCCTGGCCAGCGGCGACCCGGTCGGCGACCCCGGCGCCTGGACCCCGGCCATCGACTCCTGGCTCGCCGTGGCCCGCCGCCACGGCTGGCAGCCCGCCGTGATGGGAGCCTCCGAGGAGGGCGCGACCGCCTTCGCCCGCTCCGGGCTCAGCGCCCTCCAGCTCGGCGACGAGGCGATCTTGAACGTCGCCCACTTCGACCTCGACGGCCGCGACATGCGCGTCACCCGCCAGGCCGTCAACCGGGTCCGGCGCACCGGCGCCTCCACCGTCATCCGCCGCCACTCCGCCCTCACCGAGGAGGAGATGCAGCGGATCGTCGACCGCGCGGACAAGTGGCGCGACACCGAGACCGAGCGCGGCTTCTCCATGGCGCTGGACCGGCTCGGCGACCCCACCGACGGGGACTGCCTGCTCGTCGAGGCCTTCGACGCACAGGGCGAACTCATCGCCCTGCTGTCCTTCGTCCCCTGGGGCAAGGACGGCATCTCCCTCGACCTGATGCGCCGTGACCGCGCCGCGCCCAACGGCGTCATGGAGTTCATGGTCGCCGAACTGTGCGCGGCCGCCCCGAAACTGGGCGTCCGCCGGATCTCCCTCAACTTCGCCGTCTTCCGCTCCGCCTTCGAGGAGGGCGGCCGGATCGGCGCGGGCCCCATCCTGAAGCTGTGGCGCAAGCTCCTGCTGTTCTTCTCCAAGTGGTGGCAGCTGGAGGCCCTGTACCGGTCGAACGTCAAATACGGCCCCGAGTGGTACCCGCGCTTCCTCTGCTACCAGGACGCGGGCTCCCTCGCCCGGGTCAGCCTGGCCTCCGGCATCGCCGAGGGGTTCGTCTCCGTACCGAGCCTGCGCACCCTGTGGGGCAACGGGCACCCCAAGGGGGTGACGGCCCCCGCCACCACCGCGGGGCTGCCCTCGATCGCCTCCCTGAACCTCGACACCGTGGGCGAGGACACCCGGGACAGCGCCGAGAAGCTGCCCGAACAGGTCCGGGTCCGGCACCGCAAACTGGAGCGGATCCGGGCCGGCGGCACCGACCCCTACCCGGTCGGCATCCGCCAGCGCACCCACACCGTGGCGCAGCTGCGTGCCGCGCACCCCGGCTACCCGCCCGGCGCCCGCACCGGCGAACAGGTCACCGTCGCCGGACGCGTGATGGTCGTGCGCGACCTCGGCGGGGTGGTCTTCGCGGTGCTCCGCGACTGGACCGGGGACGTCCAGCTGATGTTCACCCGCGACGAGGCCGGGACCGAGGTGCTCGGCACCTTCACCACCCAGGTGGACTTCGGTGACCACGTCGTCGCGAGCGGCGAGATCGGCAGCAGCCGCAACGGCGAACTCTCCGTCGTCGTGGGCTCCTGGCAGCTCACCGGCAAGTGCCTGCGCCCGCTGCCCGACAAGCGCAAGGGCCTGGCCGACCCCGAGGCCCGGGTCCGGCGGCGCTACCTGGACCTGGTGGCCAGCCCCGAGGCGCGCGAGGTCGTACGGGCCCGCTCGACCGCCGTGCAGGCACTGCGCCAGGGACTGCTGGAGCGCGGCTACCTGGAGGTCGAGACCCCGATGCTCCAGCAGATCCACGGCGGCGCCAACGCCCGCCCGTTCCGCACCCACATCAACGCCTACGACATGGACCTCTACCTGCGCATCGCGCCCGAGCTGTACCTCAAGCGGCTGTGCGTCGGCGGGATGGAGAAGGTCTTCGAGATGGGCCGCACCTTCCGCAACGAAGGGGTCTCCTACAAGCACAACCCCGAGTTCACGATGCTGGAGGCCTACCAGGCCTTCGCCGACTACGACGTCATGCTCGACCTGACCCGGGAACTGATCCAGGGCGCCGCGACCGCCGCCTTCGGCTCCCCGATCGCGCACAAGGCGGGACCCGACGGGACGCTCGTCGTCCACGACATCTCCGGCGCCTGGCCCGTGAAGACGATGTACGGGGCGATCAGCGAGGCGCTCGGCGAAGAGGTGGACGCGGACACCGGGGAGGAGACGCTGCGCCGCCACTGCGACCGTGCCGGAGTGCCGCACACCCCGGAGAACACCCGCGGTGACGTGGTCCTGGAGATGTACGAGCGGCTGGTCGAGGAGCGGACCCTGCTCCCCACCTTCTACAAGGACTTCCCGACGGACGTCTCGCCGCTCACCCGCCAGCACCGCAAGGACCCCCGGCTCGCGGAGCGCTGGGACCTGGTCGCCTTCGGCACCGAGCTGGGCACCGCCTACTCGGAGCTGACCGACCCGGTCGAGCAGCGGCGCAGGCTCACCGCCCAGTCGCTGCTGGCGGCGGGCGGCGACCCGGAGGCGATGGAGATCGACAACGACTTCCTGGACGCGCTGGAGTACGCCATGCCGCCCACCGGCGGGCTGGGCATCGGGGTGGACCGGCTCGTCATGTTCCTCACCGGTCTGACGATCCGCGAGACGCTTCCGTTCCCGCTGGTGCGCCAGAGCTGATCGGGTGAGGGCGCCGGTGGCGCGTCCGCGTCTCCGGCCCTCCGCGGCGGTGTCGTTGATACGTAGTAGTAATGAAAACTGACGAGCCGACAGTAGGGCGACGCGTGCTCCTGCGTTCCGCCGTCTTCCTCGGAATCGCCGCCGCGGCCTCCGGCCTGCTCGGCGAGGAGGAGGCCGCGGATCCCGCCCGGCCCGGCGCTCCCGGCGCGGGTGGCGGCGCGGGGGCGCCCGGAGCCCCCGCGCCGAACCGGCAGGGCGCGCCCTCGAACGCGTACCGGCTGAGCCCGATGACCGCCGACGCGCCGCCCCGGTACCAGCGGGCCAAGCCCGCCGTCCGCACCCGTCCCATCCTGGAACTCTCCGGCGCGCCCGGCGCCCCGGCCGTCGGCAGCCAGATGGTGCTCACCTTCGACGACGGCCCCGACCCCCGCTACACCCCCGGGATCCTGGACACCCTCGCCCGGTACGGGGTCCGCGCGATGTTCTTCGTCTGCGGGGAGATGGCCACCGACAACCGGGACCTGATCCGGCGGATGGCCGACGAGGGGCACGTCATCGGCAACCACACCTGGACCCACCCGCTCATCCCGACGCTCACCCGGCCCGGCCTCGCCTCCGAGATCGGCCGCACGAGCGAGGTCGTACAGCAGGTCACGGGGGAGGCGCCGCAGTGGTTCCGGGCGCCGTACGGCGCGTGGAACCGGGCCGCCTTCGAGATCGGCGCGGAGCTGGGGATGGAGCCGCTCGCCTGGACCGTGGACACGCTGGACTGGACCGAGCCGGGCACCCCCACGATCGTCTCGCGGGTGCTCAAGGGGGCCGCTCCCGGGGTGATCGTGCTCTCGCACGACGCGGGCGGCAACCGGACGCAGAGCGTCCAGGCGCTGGGCGAATACCTGCCCCAACTCCTGGCCCGCGGCTACCGGATGACCCTGCCGGGCCTGCGGTCCCACTGAAGATACGTTCCCTCAGCGGGACCGCGGGCCCGGCCGGCCCGGTGCGGGCGCCGGCTCAGCGCGTCTCCACCATCCGGGCGAAGACGACCACGTTGCCGTCGTAGCCGCGGGCCTTCGAATAACCGCCGCCACAGGTGATCACCCGGAGTTCCGGCTGGCCGGTGTCCCCGTACACCCGGGCTCCGGGGAAGGAGTCCTTGGCGAAGACCTCCACGCCGTACACCTCGAACACCGCCGTGCGCCCGTCGTAGCGCTGCACCTCGATCCGGTTGCCCTTCTGCAGCGCGCCCAGCCCGTAGAAGACCGCCGGGCCCTTCGCGTTGTCCACGTGCCCCACGATCACCGCCGAGCCCCGCTGGCCGGGCGAGATGCCGTTGAGGTACCAGCCCGCCAGGTTCGGGTCCTGCGGCGGCGGGGCGTCGATCCAGCCCTCCGCGTCCAGCCCGACCGTCATCACCGGCGCGTCCACCTTGATCGACGGGATCCGCACCCGCTGCACCGAGGAGTGCTCCAGCGGCTCCGGCGGCGGCCCGGGCGGCTGCTCCGGCAGCTGCTGCGCCGTCTGGTCCGGCTGCTGCTCCGGCACCTGCCCCGTTACGGGCGTGCTCGGCGCGGGCTGCGGCTGCCCGGGGCGCACCCCGACGGCCGCCGCGGCGGCCGGCTGGGGCGGTCCGTCCTCGAACTCCGCCCCGTTCCGGACCATGGCGAGGCCGGTGAGCATGACGAGGGCGAGCACTCCCCACGGTGAGCGTCTTCGCGACGGAACGGTCTCGTCCCAGCCCATGGTTCTCCCTTCCCGACGCGGGGGTCCCGACCCGCGTTCCGTTCCCACCCCACATGCACTGCTTCGTACGCCCTGCTTCACGCACGCTAAGGCTGTGCGCGCAGGACGGCGAGGGGGGAGGCGCGAACGGGTGGCGGACCCCGGCCGGGCCGGGGCGGGGGGCCGTACGGGATGCGCCCATCCAGGTAATCGTCACATAAATGCCTGACGGGTCGTGACCTGCGGATCCGTCAGATGAGCCCCCGTCGCCTCGGCGTGTCGCTCAACCGGGCGGCCCAAAGGCGGAAATGCGCTGGTTGCGGACCGGGCCGAGGGTTCGTCATGGGAGGCGTTCTCGTCGATGATCCCGGGCGACCACCGCTCCGGGGCGCTTCCCGCTGGAGGTTCCATCATGCGTGCTTCTCGCGCTCTCACCATGACCGCGGCGGTCATCGCCGTCGTCGGACTCGCCACTCCGTTCGCCAGTGCGAGCAGCAACGAGCCGGCCGGCGGCCCGGCCGGCGGACCCGGCGGCGGCGGGCCCGGCGGCGGGCCGAGAAACGTCTCGGTCTCCCCGTACTCGGTGCACCCGGGCGCCTCGATGGAGGTCAAGGCGGAGGGCTGCACCCGCGGCGGCACGGTCTGGTCGCCCGGCAACTTCGAGCAGGCGAACCTGTCGGGCGGGTCCCCGGCCTTCGCCACCGTGCACATCCGGCACAACGCCCGGACCGGGGACCAGAACCTCTCGGTCAAGTGCCACGACAACAGCCTCGTCGCCACCCAGCGCTTCCGGATCCTGGAGGGCCGGGGCGCGCAGGGCGGACTCGGCGGCTCCATCGGCCCGTCCGCCACCGAGACCGCCATCGGCGCGGGCCTCGTGGGCACGGCCGCCCTCGGCGCGGGCATCCACGTGATGCGCCGCCGCCGCCCGGTCCACGGGCGGGTCTGACCGGCAGCCTCCCCGGTCGTGCCCAGCAGCCCGTGAACCGCCGGTCGCCCCGAGTCCTGGCCAGGACTCGGGGCGACCGGCGGTCGATGGTCGACAGTCGATACGGGGCTCAGTGCCCGCGGGCGTTCGTACGGCGCCGGACCGCGTACCCGGTCCCGGCGGCCGCGGCCAGGAGGAGACCCGCGCCCGCGGCCAGTTCGCCCGTGTCCATCCCGGCGACGCTGCCACCGAGACCGCCGCGCACACCGCGCGACGCGGCTGTGGACCTCGTGGTGGGGGTGCTCGTCCCGCCCGCGATGGTGAGATCGGTGGAACCGGTCTCGTTGTTGCAGGTGAAGTTGACGGAGTAACGGGCCCCGCGCCGGGCGTCCCGGTCCACCGTGACCCGTACGGTCTTGCCCTTCGGCACGCTCACGGTGTCGAAGATGCCGGAGGAGACGGTGGTGCTCGCCGCCGTACAGCCGGTGACCGAGAGCACGACCGAACCGCCGGGCGCGACCGTCGAGGGGGCGACGGCGAACCCGAACGAGGTGACCGGCTGGGCCCCCGCCGCGACGGCGCAGGACGCACCGAGCGCGAGGACGGTGCCCGCGGCCCCGGCGACGAGGAGAGCGGTGACTGACGTACGTATCGCGCCCATGGTTCTTCTCCGGATCCCCGAGGAGCAGCTGCGGAACGGTTTCCGCACGTGGGGGGTCGTGCGCCTCGATGTCCGCCACGCTAGGTGCGCCCGCGGTGACCCGCGATCAGGAACGGGCGAATGGGGCATCCCGGTACGCCGAACCGGGGACGGAGGGCCCGCCCCCGGTTTGCCGGAACCCCGGGCGGGTGGGCCTTCGGCGCCGCGCCGCCGGATCAGTCGCCGCCGAGCCCCAGGTGCGGGAACTGCTGGAAGAACGGCTCGGCCGTGGCCGAGACCCCCCGGCTGAACGGCGCGTCGAAGTCCCAGATGAGGAACAGCAGGAACGCGATCAGCGCGCTGAACAGCCCGGCGAGCAGCATCTCCCGGAAGGACCGCCGGATCTGCAAGGTGAAGATCAGCCCCACGGTCACCAGCGCTCCCGCGATCAGGCCGAACCAGACCACCCCCGGCATGGTGGCCCCGGCGCTCTGCAGCCGCGCGCTGCGGGCGTCGTCCACGGCCCCGACCTGGTCCACCAGCGGCTGGTAGGCCTGCCCCTCGTGGTCGGTCTGCGGCGTGTAGTCGGTCACGTCCCGGCGGATCCGGTCGAGCAGCTTGCCGCCCTCGTCCGAGACGTCCCCGCTGTCGGCCATCTCCTTCCACTCCTTCGTGACCACCAGGGACACGTAGGCGTCGACGTCGGCGCGGATCTTGGTGCGCACCGGCGCGGGATAGACCTCGGAGCGGATGCTCACCTCGTGCAGCGCCTGGGCCTCCTGGCGCACGTACTCCTGGGCGGCCCCGCGGCCCTCCCAGACACCCGCGATCGCCAGGCCCAGCACGATCGCGTAGATCACCCCGATCATCATCGTCATGTACTCGATGACGTCGGGGGTCTCGTTGGGATCGTCGTCCTCACCGATCCGCCGGTGGTTGAAGAAAGCGATGGTTAAGACGACGGCGCAGGCCGCTGCCATCGCGAGGGACAGGACGAGCCATTCCGACAAGGCAACTCCCACAAGAAACGAATCGGGTCAACGAAGAGGGCCGACACAGCGGGCCGAAGAAACGGTCAACGCACCGGGCCGGGGTCAGCGCGAGCGCAGCGCGACGATGGCGAGCACGGCGGGGGCCGCCGTGAGCAGGGTGAAGGTGACCGGTGAGATGTGGTGCGCCACCGGTTTACGGGCCTGCGCGTGGTAAGCGGGCCTGGGCACCGGCTTCTTCGCGGGCGGCGCCACCACCGGGGCCGGCGGAGGCGGCGGCGCGGGCGGGGGCGGCGGCGCGGGAGCCCGGTACACCCGGGGCGCGGGCGGCGCCGGTTTCGGGGGCGCGGGCGGTGGCGGCGGGGGCTCGGGCGCCGGCGCGGGAGGCGCGGGCGGGGTGGGCTTCGGGGGCGGCGTGGGCGTGGGTTCGGGTTTCGGCGGTGTCGGTGTGGGCGTCGGAGCAGGGGTGGGCGTCGGGCACGGCGGGGGCGGGGGCGGGGGCGGGGGTGGCGGACAGGGCGGGGGCCACGGCAGGCAGTGGTGCCCGCCGTGGTGGCCGCAGTGGTTCCCGCCGTGGCCGTCGTGGTCGTCGTCGTGATGTCCGCCACCCCGGGAACCCCCGCCACCACCGCGGAGGCTCTCGCTCCGGGCTGCCGCGACCAGCTCGACGACGGTCCTGCCGTCGTCCGGGCCGGGCATCGCGTGGGCGCGGCTATCGGCCACGGCGGGTGTGGCGGACAGCGCCGCCCACACCAGCACCGGGACCGCCAGCAGGCGCCGGGCACAGGGTCTGTTCACCCGGGGAGCATGGGGCCGCGTGCCCTCCGGCACTCCCGCACCAGCCTCCGTTCCTCCGAACGGGCGGAGTTGGGACCGTAGAGGTTTGAGCCACTGGACGGTGGTGTCCGATCGAGCGTCGATCAATTCCCAAAAGGTATTTGTCGGTTTCGATCATTCCCGGCGGACGGGGCTCCTGGTGTGTTTGGTGTGTGACGAAGAACGGACCGCCAATTTCCGCTTTCGCTCGCTCCGTTGGGCAATGATCAGTACATTCGGCTCGGACAGCTGTCCGAGACGCCCGGACACCGACGGACTACGCTTGGAGACCCCGATGGAGCGACCCGCCTGGGCCCCGCCAGGCATCGACATATCGGTGCCGAGCGTGTCCCGCATCTACGATTACTACCTCGGCGGCTCCCACAATTTCGAGGTCGACCGCCAGGCCGCCCGCCGGGCCATGGAATTCATCCCGGGGCTCCCCAAGATCATGCAGGCCAACCGGGCATTCATGCGCCGCGCCGTCCGGTACGCCGTCTCCCAGGGCGTCACCCAGTTCCTCGACATCGGGTCCGGCATCCCGACCTTCGGCAACGTCCACGAGATCGCCCAGGCCGCCAGCGACGAGGCCCGCGTCGTGTACGTCGACCACGACCCGGTCGCCGTCGCGCACAGCCAGGCCGTCCTGGCCGGCACCGAACGCACCGGCATCGCCGCCGCCGACCTGCGCAAGCCGGCGGACATCCTGGCGAGCCCCGAGGTGACCGGGCTGCTCGACCTGAACCGGCCGGTGGCCCTGCTCCTGGTCGCGGTCCTGCACTTCCTGGAGGACGCGGACGAGCCGTACGCCGCCGTCGCCGAGCTGCGCGACGCGCTGGCCCCCGGCAGCCTGCTGGTCCTCACGCACGCCTCGTACGAGGGGGTTCCGGTCGCGGAGGAGGTCGCGGGCGGGGCCGTCGGCGTCTACCGGGACATCCGCAACCCGCTGGTCATGCGCAGCGGTGCGGAGATCGCGGGCTTCTTCGACGGGTTGGAGTGGGTGGAGCCCGGGCTCGTCTCCATGCCCGAGTGGCGGCCGGAAGGCCCGCAGGACGGCGAGGTCCAGGAAGATCCGTACGCCTTCTCGGGCTTCGCGGGCGTGGGACGCAAGGCGTGAGACTCCCGGCACAGACGGCGGGGCAGGCGGACGCGGTGGCACCGGCGACGGCCGCGCCGGGTGCGGGCGTACCCGCGCCCGCACCCGCATCCGTACCGGCGCCCGTTCCCGTTCCTGCGTCCGTTCCCGTTCCCGCGACGGCGGCTCCCCGTGCGGTGACGGCGGCGGCGCCGACCGCACCGGCCGCGGGGCTGCCCGCCGATCCGGAGGACCGCATCGGGCGGTTCGCGACCATCTGGAGCCGGGCCATCTTCCCGGTCACCGCCACCTCGCTCACCCGGGTGGAGTTCGAACGCCATCTCGTGCCGCTCGCCCGCACCCTGGCCGAGGCCCTGCACGCCCGGCCCTTCGACGCGTCCGTCGGCCAGCGCGTCGGCACCGAACTCGTCGCCGTGCACTGCACCGACCCCGAGGCACTGGCGGGCACCCTCGGCGTGGTCGAGGCCTACCTTGTCCTGTACTGCGGCCCGGACGGCAGCGGGGTGGACGAGTCCGAGGAGTACCGGGCCCGGTGCGCCCGGCTCCAGCACGGGATCGCGGCGGGCTTCGCCCGGGCGCTGCGGGAGCGCACGCTCAAGGAGCAGGAGGCCATCGCCCGGTCCGCGCTGACCGCCCGGATCGACGCCCAGCAGGCCCTGCACGCCAGCGAGGCGCGCTTCCGCGCGGTCTTCGAAGGCGCGGCGATCGGCATCGGCATCGCGGACCTCCAGGGCAACGTCCTGGAGGTCAATGACACGCTGCTGCAGATGTTCGGCGGCCTGGAGGGGCACGTCCGCAGCCGCAACGTGAACGAGTGGAGCCACCCGGACGACACCCCCCACGTGTGGCGGATGTACGGGGAGCTGGTGCGCGGCGAACGCGAGAGCTACCGCGTGGAGAAGCCGTACTACCGGCACGACGGGACCGTCCTGTGGACGAACCTGACGGTGTCCCTGCTGCGGGACGCCGAGGGCACGCCGCAGTACCAGCTGGCCCTGATGGAGGACACCACCGAACGGCGGCTGCTGAACCTGCGGCTGCGCTACGAGGCCACCCACGACGCACTGACCGGACTGCCCAACCGGACCCTCTTCTTCGAACGGTTGGAGAAGGCACTGGGCGGGGCGGGGGGCGCCCGCTTCGGCCTGTGCTACCTCGACCTGGACGGCTTCAAGACGGTCAACGACAGCCTCGGCCACTCGGCGGGCGACCGGCTGCTGGTGGAGGTCGCGGACCGGCTGCAGAGCTGCGCCACCGGGCCCGGGGAGGTCGTCGCCCGGCTGGGCGGCGACGAGTTCGTGGCGCTGACCACCGGACCGGAGACCGAGGAGAAGGTGACCGACCTGGCGATGCGGATCCTGTCCGTCCTCGCCACCCCGATCCGCCTGGAGGGCCGCGAGCTGACGGTCCGGGGCAGCATCGGCATCGTGGAGGGTCCGGCGGGCTCGCGGACCGCGGCCGAGGTGCTGCGCAGCGCCGACATCACGATGTACCGGGCGAAGGCGGCCGGGGGCAACCGCTTCGAGTTCGCCGACGAGGAGGCGGACGCCCGGGCGATCACCCGGCACGGCCTGACCAACGCGCTGCCCGCCGCCCTGGAACGCGGTGAGTTCTTCATCGAGTACCAGCCGCTGGTGCACATGCACGACGGCAGCGTGCACGGTGCCGAGGCCCTGGTGCGCTGGTCGCACCCGCAGTACGGGGTGCTCGGACCGGACCGGTTCATCCCGCTCGCCGAACGGACCGGCCTGATCGTGCCGCTCGGCCGCTGGGTCCTGGAAGAGGCGGTCCGCCAGGCCCGCAACTGGCAGCGCGAACACGGCGGTTCCGCCCTGCGCATCAACGTCAACCTCTCACCGACCCAGCTCCACCACCCCGGCCTGGTCGCCGACACGGTGGCGGTGCTGGAGAACTCCGGCCTGGCCCCCGGCGCGCTGTGCCTGGAGGTCACCGAGTCGGCCCTGATCGGCGCCGATGACGAACTCCTCGAACCGCTGCGGCGGCTCGCCGCGCTCGGCGTGGACATCGCCCTCGACGACTTCGGCACCGGCTACTCGAACCTGGCGAACCTGCGCCGTCTCCCGGTGAGCGTCCTGAAACTGGACCGCTCCTTCACGCAGGGCATGCAGCAGGAACCCGCGAACCCGGTCGACGTGAAGATCGTGGAGGGCATCGTCGCCCTGGCCCACAGCCTCGAACTGGCCGTGACGGTCGAGGGAGTAGAAACCGGCGTCCAGGCGGCCCAACTCCGCGCCCTCGGCTGCGACACGGCCCAAGGCTGGTACTACGCCCGCCCCGGCGCCCCCGACCGCATCCACGCCCTCTCCCTCCGCGACGCCGTCCCCACCCCGGGCTAGGGCGTGTTTTAAAAGTTCCGCCTGGCCCGCGACGCCTGGCACCGCGCCTCGCTGCGTTGTCGGAACGCCCGATTACGTCCAGTAGGCGGGCGATCCTCCGCCTTGCGATGCACGGCGCCAGACGCCGCGGGCCGCGCCCTCCGGGCGCCCGGCGCTACTTTTAAAACACGCCCTAGGCGGTCAGCCGATCCCGGTGACGACCGAGGCAACGGACAGGAACAGCGCGCCCAGGGCCCCCGCGCAGCCGTAGAGCCGCACCTCGGGTCGGGCGTCGTATCGGCGGACATAGCGGGTGGTGGCCGCGGCGAAGGCCAGGCCGCCGGTGATGAACCAGGGTCCCCACAGGTAGAGGTACCAGTGGGTCAGCCCGGCCAGATCCGGCGCGACGACGCGTGCTCCGGCCTCCACCAGCACCCCGTGGACGACGAACAGGCAGCCGTGCCAGATGAGGAGCACCGTCGCGCCGGCGCCACAGAACACCGTGAGCCGGCCCGTCCACGTGCCGCGGCGCCGCGTCAGGCCGATGCCGACCAACGCCCCGAAGAGCTTCAGCAAACCGGTCACCCACAAGACGGCCAGGAACCACGTCACCCGGTCCTCGGCAAGCTTCACCAGCGACGGAGCCACCGTGGACCGCGCGCCGAAGGTGCTGCCCAGAGCCCAGATGAAACTGGGTACCGCGAACAGAACTCCCCACGCCCCAGCGGCAAACCCGGGCCACCTGCCCATACGGAGGCGGAGCGGCCGGCTCGTGGCCGGACGTACCGGCCTGTCCAATGAATGCTCGATCGTCGTCACGACTCCACCGTCGCCGAGCCCCGACGACAGGGCGTCGTCCCCGCGAACGATCAGGCTCCCCCGCACGGGGGAGTGCCCCTCGACGCGCCACCGCCACCGACCGGGCGCCGTCCTGGTCGGCCAGGTCGGGAATCAGGCGCCGCGCCTCCGAGCTCCAGAAACGGGTCGGGGTTCGGGTTCGGTCCGGCGGTACGGGGTCAGTCGAGCCCCGCTTCGATGCCGCGGCCGGGCTCGCGGACGGCTGCCAGGACGCGTGCCTGGCGGGCGGAGGTGTCGGCCAGCAAGTGGGCCGCGGCCGGGAGCCGTTCGGCTTCGTAGGTCTCCAGGATGTGCTCCGCGCCGGGGTCCGCCAGGGCGGCGCCGAGGACACGGGCGAGGGTGGCGGCGTCCTGGATGCCGGTGTTCATGCCGAGCCCGCCGGCTATCGGGTGGACGTGTGCCGCGTCTCCGGCGAGGAAGCAGCGGCCCTGCCGCATCCGGTCGGCCATCCGCACGTTGACCCGCCAGGCCGAGGCCCACGTCACCTCGGCCAGCCGGATCCCCGGCATCCGGGCGTGCCGGTCGAAGAGCCGCTGGAAGCTTTCGAGGGAAGGGGCCACCCGCTCGCCCCGGTGGTCCGTCTCCGGTGAGGCCTGCAACTGGAAGACCTCCGTCCCCGGTATCGGGCAGAGCATCATCGCCCCGCCGTCCGAGGTGAACCACTGGTGCCAGTGGTCCCGGCTCAGCCCGGCCGCCGTCACGTCTCCGATGACCATCGCCTGCTCGTCGTCGGTGCGTCCGTCGAAGCGGATGCCCAGCATTTTGCGGACGGTGGAGCCTCCCCCGTCGCAGCCGGCCAGATAGGCGGCCCGCAGCGTCCGCCCGTCCGTGAGGGTCGCCCACGCCCCGGCGGCGTCCTGGCCCACGGCCTCGACTTCGGCGTCGTATTCGACCAGGACACCGGACTCGGCCAGCCGGTCGCGCAGGATCTCCTCGATCTGCCATTGGCCTATGAAGACCGAGGAGCCGTCGCGGGGGGTGTCGTTGATGTGCTCCCCGTCGAAGTACTTGCGGAAGACCAGGCCGGTGCCGCCCGTGGAGGTCATCCGATCGGCGACCCCGAGGGTCTCGAAGATTTCGAGGCTGCCGAGGTGCAGGCTCTTGCCACGCGACTCTCGGTGCGGTGTGGACCGCCGGTCGATCACCCTTACCCGGGCGCCCCGGCGGACCAGGTCACAGGCGAGGGTGAGGCCCGTCGGCCCGGAGCCCACGATCAGTACGTCCACTGCGTCTGCCGCGTCCGCTGTGTCTGCCACGTCCGCTACATCTGCTACGTCCACTACGTCCGTCATCGGAGATTCCTTCGTCGGTCTGGTCGCTGCTGTCGGCGTGACTCCAGTGAAGCGGCCGTTCGCAGAAAAAGCAACCCGGTCACAAAAATAACTTGGTTGCGAAATATCTGCTAGCCTGTGGGCATGGACAACACGAGTGCCCCCCAAGCGACCGGTCTGCGCGAGGCCAAGAAGCAGCGCACGCGGCAGCTGCTCGCCGCGACCGCGCTGGAGCTGTTCCTGGAGCGCGGCTTCGACGCCGTCTCGGTCGCGGACGTCGCCGCCGCCGCGGAGGTCTCCAAGCCCACCCTGTTCCGGTACTACCCGAGCAAGGAGGACCTGCTGCTGGACCGCTTCGCCGATCACCAGGACGAGGCGGCACGTGTCGTGCGCGAGCGGCCCGCCGGGCAGACGCCGGTCGAAGCCCTGCACGCCCACTTCATCGCGGGCCTCGCCGCCCACGACCCGATCACCGGCCTCTGCGATCACCCGAACGTCGTCGTCTTCCAGCGGCTGCTCTACTCGACCGCGAGCCTCGAAGCGCGCCTGGCCAACTACACGGCGCGCGAGGTGGAACTGCTCGCCGCCGTACTGGCGGCGGAGGCGGAGGCGGAGACGGAAGCGGAATCACGAGGAGCAGTGCAAGCGGAAGTGGAAGCGGGACCAGTGGCGACGGGAGCGGTAGGGGCGCCGTCGCTCCCGGCCCGGCTGGCCGCCCTGTATCTGGTGACCGCCCGCCGTGAGCTGGGGCGCGCGAACTGGCTCCGCATGGACGCCGGGCAGAGCGCGGCCGAGGCGCTCCCGGCCGCGGTGGCCGATGCCGACGCGGCCTTCGCCATGCTGGCCGAGGGGCTGAACCGCACCCTGCCCGGCCGCACCCCGCTCGCCCCGACCCCCGCCCCGACCCCCGCCCCGACCTCCACCCCCTCCGGAACGGATCAGTAGGTCACGGTGATCCGCCGTGCGGGGCCGTCCACCCGCACGACCCCGCCGTACGGAATCACCACCTGGGGATCCGTGTGCCCCAAGTCCACGTCGAAGACGGCCATCAGGTCCGGGGCGTAGGTCTTCAGCGCCCGCAGTACGGCCTCCCGCTGCTCCTCGGCGTACCGCAGCCTGCCCTCGATGTCGTGGGGCTGGTCGAAGGACCACGCCTTCGCGCGGCCCATCATCAGAGCGGAGAACCGGGCGAGCAGTCCGCGCTCACCCATGCAGCGCAGGATCCGGAACACCTCCTCCGCCCGGGGCATTTCCTCGGACGTCTCCAGGAACAGCACGCCGCCCTCGGCCGCCTCCGGCGCCGCCGCGACCTCCCGGTCGGCCATCAGCAGCCAGGAGAGGATCTCCAGATTGCCGCCCCACGCCCGCCCCTCGGCCACTCGGTCCGGCCGGTGCCAGATCCAGCCGGCCCCGGCACGGTCCTCGGGCTCGGCCTCGAAGGTGGCGGGATCGGCCCAGTCGCGGTCGGTGTCCCGGAAGCGTGCGGCGGGCCGGAGTTCATGGGGGCCGGAGGTGAAAAGGGCCGCCCGGATCGAAGCGGCGGTCACCGGGTGGAGCGCGTACGGCCGCCCGAGCTCGGTCATCACGCAGGCGCCGTGGTAGGCCACGATGCCGAGGTTCCGCAGGAAGAGCAGCAGGCAGGTGTTGTCGCTGAACCCGAAGAACGGCTTCGGGTGGGCGCGGATCAACTCCCGGTCCAGCAGCGGCAGGACGGTGAGCTGGTCATCGCCCCCGATGCTCGCCATCACCGCCTTGGCGGTCGGATCGGCGAACGCGGCGTGGATGTCGTCGGCGCGCTCCCGGGGTGTGGAGCCCATCTTCCGGGTCGCCGGATACTCCACCGGCTCCAGCGCGAACTCCTCCCGCAGCCGCGCCAGCCCCAACTCGTAGGGGAGCGGAAGGATCCCCGGCAGGCCGGAGGAGGGGGAGATGACGGCGATGCGGTCGCCCGGTGCGGGCTTGGGCGGATACGACGGAACGGGTGGCTCGGCAATCGGACGTGAAGGGGTGCTCATGCGGGGACACTACGGGCGCGATCCGGCCCCGGGCAGCCCGATTTCCCCTGACCGCCGCCCGGCCCCCGCCTCGGCCCACCGGGATTCGCCTCAGTCCACCAGGATCCGCCTCAGTCCACCAGGATCCGCCTCAGTCCACCGGGATTCGCCTCAGTCCACCAGGATCCGCCTCAGTCCACCGGGATCCGCCTCAGCCCACCAGGATCCGCTTCAGCTCCCGGGCCGCGCGCGGCGGGGCCACGTCCGTGCGGTGGGCCAGGGCGATCGTCCGGCGCAGGGGTGAGCCCGCCAGCGCGGTGGTGCGCAGCCCCTGACCCGCATGGTCGACGACCATCGCCGGTACCACCGCGATCCCCAGCCCGGCCCGGACGAACCCGAGCACCGCGTCCATCTCACCGCCTTCGACGGTGAACACCGGCTCGAACCCCTCGGCCCGGCAGGCGGCCACCGTCAGTTCCCGCAGGTCGTAGCCGTGCCGGAACATCACCATCGGCTCCTGCCGCAGATCCCGGATCCGCAGCGGCCCGCCATCGCCCGGGGGCGGCAGCTCCGCCGAGGAGACCACCACCAGGTCCTCCGTCAGCAGCTCGACCGTCGTGAGCGCGGGCGCCGACGGCGGCAGCGGCAGCGTGACCAGGGCCAGGTCCAGGGCCCCACGGGCCAGTTCGCGCACCAGGTCCAGCGAGCCGCTCTCCTCGATCAGCAGCTCGATCCCCGGGTGCGCGGTGTGGAAGGCGCGCAGGACGTCCGGCAGCAGGCCCGTGCACACGCTCGGCGTGGCCCCCAGTCGCACCCGTCCGCGCCGCAGCTGCGCCAGTTCCTGCACTTCCAGCCGGGCCGTGTCCGCGTCCGCCAGGATCCGCCGCGCGAGCGGCAGCAGGGTCTCGCCCGCGTCCGTCAGCGCGATGTTGCCCCGCGCCCGGCTGAACAGCTCCGCCCCCAGCTCCCGCTCCAGGGCCTTGATCTGCTGGGAGAGCGACGGCTGGGCGACGTGCACCCGCTCCGCCGCCCGCGTGAAGTGCCGGGTCTCGGCCACGGCCACGAAGTACACGAGCTGCTGGAATTGCATCGTCCCAGCTTAGACCACCTGATAGTCGCCACCTATCAAGATGAGCCTCATCATGTCTTGGACCTTTGAGGTCCTTGGTCCCTAACGTCTGGACCCATGGCTCTGGCAACGCGGACGGGCCGACGGCCGTCCACCACGCGCACGCTCTGGGACTCCTCCGTCGGCAAGAAGACCGTCATGGCGGTGTCCGGGCTGATCATGCTCGCGTACCTCGTCGTCCACATGCTCGGCAACCTGAAGATCTTCTTCGGGGCCGGGGAGTTCAACGGCTACGCGGCCTGGCTGCGCCACATGGGAGCGCCCGTCCTGCACAGCCACTGGGGACTGTGGATCGCCCGGATCGTCCTGCTCGCGGCCGTCGTCGCGCACGCCGTCTCCGCCTACCAGCTGAGCCGCCGCGACATCAGGGCGCGCCCCGTCAAGTACGCCCACAAGCGGCGGCGCGCCAGTTACGCGACCCGCACGATGCGCTGGGGCGGGGTGATCCTCGGCCTGTTCATCGTCTGGCACATCCTCGACCTGACCACCCTCACGGTCAACGAGCGGGCGCTGGAGGGGCATCCGTACGAGAACGTCGTCGCGACCTTCTCCACCTGGTACGGCAACGTCATCTACATCACCGCGATGGCCGCCCTCGCCCTCCACGTCCGGCACGGGTTCTGGAGCGCGGCCCAGACCCTCGGAGCGGGCAACGCCCGCCGCGACCGGGCGCTCAAGGCCCTCGCCAACCTGTTGGCCCTCGTCCTCTTCGCGGGATTCGTCTCCGTCCCCGTCTCCGTCATGACCGGATTGGTGGGCTGACCATGAACACCGAAGACACCACGACCACCGAAGACGCCGCGACCACCGGTAGCCTCGCGGCCGCCGAAGACGCCACGACCACCTACGCCGACTACCGCACCGGCGCCCCGGTCGCCGACGCCAAGGCCCCGGCCGGCCCGGTCGCCGACCGCTGGGACCGCCGCCGCTTCGAGGCCAAGCTGGTCAATCCGGCCAACCGCCGCAAGCACACCGTCATCGTCGTCGGTACGGGCCTCGCGGGCGGCGCGGCCGGTGCCACCCTCGCCGAACAGGGCTACCACGTCGTCCAGTTCTGCTTCTCGGACTCCCCGCGCCGGGCCCACTCCATCGCCGCGCAGGGCGGTATCAACGCCGCGAAGAACTACCGCAACGACGGCGACTCCGTACACCGCCTCTTCTACGACACGGTCAAGGGCGGCGACTTCCGCGCCCGCGAGTCCAACGTGCACCGGCTGGCCCAGATCTCCGTGGAGATCATCGACCAGTGCGTGGCCCAGGGCGTCCCCTTCGCCCGCGAGTACGGCGGCCTCCTCGACACCCGTTCCTTCGGCGGGGTCCAGGTCTCCCGGACCTTCTACGCCCGCGGCCAGACCGGCCAGCAGCTGCTGCTCGGCGCCTACCAGGCCCTCTCGCGGCAGATCGCGGCCGGAAACGTCGAGATGCACGCCCGCACCGAGATGCTGGACCTCGTCGTGGTCGACGGCAAGGCGCGCGGCATCGTGGCCCGCGACCTGGTCACCGGGGAGATCTCGACCCACTTCGCCGACGCCGTCGTCCTCGCCACCGGCGGCTACGGCAACGTCTTCTACCTCTCCACCAACGCCATGAACTCCAACGCGACCGCGATCTGGCGGGCCCACCGCCGCGGCGCCCACTTCGCCAACCCGTGTTTCACCCAGATCCACCCCACCTGCATCCCGCGCACCGGCGACCACCAGTCGAAGCTGACCCTGATGAGCGAGTCGCTGCGCAACGACGGCCGGATCTGGGTGCCCAAGGCGCACGGCGACACCCGTCCCGCCGCACGGATCCCCGAGGAGGAGCGCGACTACTACCTGGAGCGGATCTACCCGTCCTTCGGGAACCTCGTGCCCCGGGACATCGCCTCCCGCGCCGCCAAGAACGTCTGCGACGAGGGCCGCGGCGTGGGTCCGGGCGGCCAGGGGGTCTACCTCGACTTCGCCGACGCCATCCGCCGCATGGGCAAGGACAAGGTGGCGGAGAAGTACGGCAACCTCTTCGAGATGTACGAGCGGATCACCGCGGAGAACCCGTACGAGGTCCCCATGCGGATCTACCCCGCCGTGCACTACACGATGGGCGGACTCTGGGTCGACTACGACCTGGCGACCACGGTCCCGGGCCTCTTCGCCATCGGCGAGGCCAACTTCTCCGACCACGGGGCCAACCGGCTCGGCGCCTCCGCCCTCATGCAGGGCCTCGCCGACGGCTACTTCGTCCTGCCGTCCACCATCAACGACTACCTCGCCCGCCATCCCCGTACCGATGCCCTGGACGACACCCACCCCGAGGCCGTGGCCGCCGTACGGGAGACCAGGGACCGCATCGAGCGGCTCCTCGCGGTCGACGGCGACCGCACCCCCGACTCCTTCCACCGGGAGATCGGCGAACTGATGTGGGAGTACTGCGGCATGGCCCGCACCGAGGAGGGCCTGCGCAAGGCCCTCGCCCGGCTCCCGGAGATCCGCGAGGAATTCTGGCGGCGGATCAAGGTCCCGGGCAGCGGCGAGCAGTTCAACCAGACCCTGGAGAAGGCCAACCGGGTCGTCGACTACCTGGAACTGGCCGAGCTGATGTGCCTCGACGCACTGCACCGCGCCGAGTCCTGCGGCGGCCACTTCCGCGTCGAGTCCCAGACTCCGGACGGCGAGGCCGAGCGGCGCGACGAGGAGTTCTCGTACGCCGCCGCCTGGGAGTTCACCGGGACCGGAGCCGCCCCCGTCCTGCACAGGGAAGACCTCGTCTTCGAGTACGTCCACCCCACCCAGCGGAGCTACGCATGAAGCTCACCCTGCGCGTCTGGCGCCAGCAGCACGCCGACGCCCCCGGCGCCATGGCGGCCTACGAGGTCGACGGCATCTCGGAGGACATGTCCTTCCTGGAGATGCTCGACACCCTCAACGAGGACCTCATCCTGCGCGGTGAGGACCCGGTCGCCTTCGACCACGACTGCCGCGAGGGCATCTGCGGCGCGTGCAGCCTCGTCATCAACGGCGACGCGCACGGACCGGAACGCACCACCACCTGTCAGCTCCACATGCGTTCCTTCGCCGACGGCGACACCATCGACGTCGAGCCCTGGCGGGCCGCGGCCTTCCCCGTGGTCCGTGACCTGGTGGTGGACCGGAGCGCCTTCGACCGGATCATCCAGGCGGGCGGTTACATCACCGCCCCGACCGGAGCCGCGCCCGAGGCGCACGCCACGGCAGTGCCCAAGCCCGTCGCCGACCACGCCTTCGAGAACGCCGAGTGCATCGGCTGCGGCGCGTGCGTGGCCGCCTGCCCCAACGGCTCGGCGATGCTCTTCACCGCGGCCAAGGTCAACCATCTGGGCGTGCTCCCGCAGGGTTCGCCGGAGCGGGAGACCCGGGTGCTGGACATGGTGGCCCGGATGGACGGCGAGGGGTTCGGCGGCTGCACCCTCACCGGCGAGTGCGCCACCGCCTGCCCCAAGGGCATCCCGCTGCCGTCGATCGCGGCGATGAACAAGGAATGGCTCCGGGCCGTCCGCAAGGGCGGTCGCTGAGGGCCTCCGGACATTCGACGCCGGGCTTTTCCGAGGATCGTTTCGGGAAAGTCCGGTTTGTCGACGGACCGGTCGCGGATTCCTGTGAGGGGCCTGTGACCTGCATCGACTTGTACGGACCGCCAAAGGTCCAAGGTCCTGTTCAACATTCAGCCATCCCGGCATATTGTGATGTTGACCTGGGCGGAACTGCCGTTCACGGCCGAGGGTAAAAACGATCGCGACCCCCGAGGTGTGACCATGAGCGGCATGAGCGGATTCCGCAGACGCCTGCGCTGGACCGGCCTCCACCGGCTCGCCCGGGTCCTGCGGCCGTCCGCCCGCGTCCCCGGTCAGCCCGGGCGCACGGAGCGCGAACGGCTCGACGCCGCGCCCACCGGGACGCCGGACCCGCGCCCTCCCGACCGCGAGGAAGAGCTGCTGGCCGTCCTCGCGAAGAGCGAGGGCGCCGTCCGCTACCGGGGCAGGCTGGCCCTCGTACGGGACGACCTGATGCCCGCCGACCTGCGCGCCGCGAACCTCCGGGCCGCGGCCGAGGCCCTCGAAGGCGCCGGGATCGGCTACGGGCTGGTCCCCGACGGCGGACTCCTGCACCGCGTCGCCATCGCACCCGGCGCCCGGGCGACCGCGCTCGCCGCGTGCGCGGAAGCCTTCACCGGACGGCCGGTCTACGCCGAGCTGCTCGGCGAGGGCGGAACCCTCGCCGTCACCCTCGCCGAGGCCCTCCCCGCGGCCGTCGCCGCCCAGGAGGCCGAGCGCCGCCACGACGCGGCCGCCGACGAGGAGGACCCGTACCACAAGGTCAAGGGCGTCCGCCTGCACCAGCCCGTGGTGACCTCCGGGCGCACCCTCTACCTCGGCGCCGACCACGGCTGCGACCTGGAGTTCTGGGATCCGCCGGAGTCCGGCTCCGGCGGAGTCGCCTCCATCCGCGAAACCCCCTTCGGCTGGTGGGTGCCCTCGCTCGCGGCCACCCTCACGCGCCGCGTCGGCGACCGCGAGTACCCGGTCGTGGACGCCCTCGCCCGGCGCTTCCCCGACGACATCGACTTCCCGATCGACGCCGTGATCACCTGGGTGGACGCCGACGACCCCGTCTGGCGCCGCCGCAGGGACCGGGCCCAGGCCGAGTACGCCGAAGACACCCGCCGTGCCGGGTCCGGCGCCGCCGGTGCGACGGGGGTCCCCGCGGTCGACGACGCCGACCACCGCTACCGCGACCGCGGCGAACTGCGCTACTGCCTGCGCTCCATCGCCGCGCACGCCCCCTGGATCCGCCGGATCTTCCTCGTCACCGACGACCAGGTGCCGACCTGGCTGGCCACCGACCACCCGCAGGTCACCGTCGTCTCCCACCGCGAGCTGTTCGCCGACCCCGGCTCGCTGCCGGTCTTCAACTCGCACGCCATCGAGACGCAGCTGCACCGCATACCCGGCCTCGCCGAGCACTACCTCTACTTCAACGACGACATCTTCCTCGGCCGTCCGCAGCAGCCGCAGAGCTACTTCCTCCCCTCCGGGCTGCCCAAGGTCTTCCACGACACCCGGGCCGTCCCGCCCAGCTCGCCGGACATCCGCGACGACGTGTTCACCGCCTCGCAGCGGGCCACCCGCCGCGCCGTCGAGGAAGTCGCCCGCCGCACCTACCCGCGCATCCTGGCCCACGCGCCGTACCCGATGAGCCGCTCCCTCTTCGCCCAGGCCGAGGAACGGCTCCCCGGACGCCTCGCCGCCACCAGCCGCTCGGCCTTCCGCAGCGCCACGGACCTCGCCCCGATCACCCTGGCCGCGCACCTCGCGCTCGCCGAAGGCCGGGCCGTCGAAGGGGAACTGGCCCTCGCCTACGTCTCCACCGACCGCCCGGAGGAGATCGAACGGCTGCCGGAACTGGTCCACGACCGCCGCACCGACGCCTTCTGCCTCGCCGACGACTGCGGTACGCAGCTGTCGCCCGAGGAACAGCACCGGGCGGTCACCGCGTTCCTGGAGGCGTACTTCCCGGTCGTCTCGCCCTACGAGAAGTGCGCGTTCATGCCCGCTCAGCGGGGGAGCGGCACCGGAGCCTGCGCCGATCGGCTGACCGCGGCGGCGCGGGCCGTGCCGTACACGTGACCGGGAACCGTCATGGGTGACAGTGTCCGGCATGGCAGAAGCACCAAGAGGCCTCGGACCACGGCGCCGGACCGTGCTCGCCGCACTCACCCCGATCGCCCCGCTGTTCCTGGCAGGCTGCGCCGCCGACGAGCGCCCGGCCGCCCCCGCCCCGGGACCGCAGCCGCCCGCCCATGACGCCCTGATCATGGTGATCCGGCACGCCGAGAAACCGTACGCCGGGGACACCGGTGAGGACGACGAGGGCAACGACGACGCGGGATCCCTCGCCGGCCGCGGCCGCCGCCGTGCCGAGGCCCTGTCCCAGCTCTTCCCGCCCACCCCGGGGGCCGCCCTGCCCCGGCCCGCGGTGATCTTCGCGCCCGGCCCGGCCGGCCCCGCCAGGTCCCGCCAGACCGTGGCCCCACTGGCCGGGGCGCTGCGCACGCCCGTACGGGCCGACCTCGCCGTCGGCCGCGAAGCGGACCTGGCCCGCGCCGCGCTCGCCGCCCGCGCCCCCGTCCTCATCTGCTGGGAACACACCGGCATCCCGCGCCTGGTCCACGCCCTCGGCGCCGACCGGGTGCTCGGCATCCCGGCGGGCTGGCCCGACCGCTACGACCTCGTGTGGCTCCTGGACCGCCGCAAGGGGGAGTGGAGCTTCCGCGAACTCCCGCAACACCTGCTCACCGGGGACGCATAGCCCGTTCAAGATAGGCCGCCGTACGCCCCTCCCCGGACCGGGCCACCCGGTCCGGCGGGCCGGCCGCCACCACCCGGCCGCCGTCCGCGCCGCCGCCCGGACCCAGGTCGATCACCCAGTCCGCGCCCGCCACCACCGCCATGTCGTGCTCCACGACCACCACCGAATGCCCGGCGTCCACCAGCCCGTGCAGCCGGTCCAGCAGCACCTCCACATCGGCCGGATGCAGCCCGGTCGTCGGCTCGTCCAGCAGGTACAGGGTGTGGTCCCGGCGCACCCGCTGCAGCTCGTTCGCCAGCTTGATCCGCTGCGCCTCGCCGCCCGAGAGCTCCGTCGCGGGCTGCCCGAGCCGCAGGTAGCCCAGGCCGATGTCCGCCAGCGCGCGCAGCGCACGGTCGGCCGCCGGGACCTCCGCGAAGAAGACCGCCGCGGCCTCCACCGTCAGCCCCAGCACCTCCGCGATGTTCAGGCCCGCGTGCCGCACCTGGAGGGTCTCGTCGTTGTAGCGGGCGCCCGCGCACGCCGGACACGGGGCGTACGTACTGGGCAGGAAGAGCAGCTCCACCGAGACGAAACCCTCGCCCTGACAGGTCTCGCAGCGCCCGCCCGCCACGTTGAAGGAGAACCGGCCCGCCTTCCAGCCGCGCGCCCGCGCCTGCGGGGTGGCCGTGAACAGCGCGCGGACCGCGTCGAACAGACCCGTGTAGGTGGCCAGATTGGACCGCGGGGTCCGGCCGATCGGCTTCTGGTCGACCTCCACCAGCCGCCGGACCGCAAAGTCCGGCTCCGCCGCCGCGATCCGCTCCCGGACCGTGTCCGCCAAAACCTGGCCGACCAGGGTGGACTTGCCCGATCCGGAGACTCCGGTGACCGCCGTGAACACCCCCAGCGGGAACGCGGCCGACAGGTCCCGCAGGTTGTGCCGTGTGACCCCGGACAGGCGTACCTCGCCGGTCGCCGCACGCGGCGCCCGCTCCGCCCGCCCGGCCCCCTCGGCCGGACCTGCCGGACCGGCCAGGAACCGCGCGGTGGCCGAATCCGGTACTCCGGCCAGTGCCCGCGGCGGCCCGCTGTACAGCACCCGGCCGCCGTGCTCCCCGGCCAGCGGCCCGACGTCCACCAGCCAGTCCGCGTGGCGCACCACGTCCAGGTGGTGCTCCACCACGAAGACGGTGTTCCCCGCCTCCTTGAGCCGGTCCAGTACGCCGAGCAGCGCCTCGGTGTCGGCCGGATGCAGCCCCGCCGACGGCTCGTCCAGTACGTACACCACCCCGAACAGCCCGGACCGCAGCTGCGTCGCCAGCCGCAGCCGCTGCAGCTCGCCCGCCGACAGGGTCGGCGCGGTGCGGTCCAGGCTCAGGTACCCCAGGCCCAGCTCGGTGACCGGGCCGATCCGCGACCGCAGGTCCGCGGCCAGTACCCGGGCCGCCTCACCGGCCGGGGGAGCGGAGGCCAGTACGGCGTCCAGGTCGGTCAGCGCCAGCGCCGCCAGCTCCGCGATCGTCCGGCCCGCGAAGGTCACGGCGAGCGCCTCCGGGCGCAGCCTGCTGCCCGCACAGACCGGGCAGGGGGAATCGGCGAGGAACTTCTCGGCCCGCGCCCGCAGCGTGGCGCTCTTCGTGCTGCCGAAGGTCTTCATGACATAGTGCCGCGCGCTCATGTACGTGCCCTGGTAGGGGCGTTGGATCCGGTCCGCGTCCCGCACCGGGTGCACGGTGACCACCGGCTGCTCCTCGGTGAACAGGATCCACTCGCGGTCCTTCGCAGGCAGCTCCCGCCACGGCCGGTCCACGTCGTGGCCCAGCACCTCCAGGATGTCCCGCAGGTTCTTGCCCTGCCAGGCCCCCGGCCAGGCGGCGATCGCACCCTGACGGATCGACAGACCGGAGTCGGGCACCAGGAGTTCCTCGCTGGTGCGGTGGACGCGCCCGAGCCCGTGACAGGAGGGACACGCGCCGGCCGCCGTATTGGGGGAGAAGGCGTCCGAGTCGAGCGACGGCGCGCCCGGCGGATAGCTGCCGGCCCTGGAGTACAGCATCCGCAGGGAGTTGGACAGCAGGGTCACCGTCCCGACGGACGAGCGGGAACCGGGCGTGGAGCGCCGCTGCTCCAGGGAGACGGCGGGCGGCAGCCCGGTCACGGAGTCCACCTTCGGGGCGCCGATCTGGTGGATGAGCCGACGGGCGTACGGCGCCACGGACTCGAAGTACCGGCGCTGCGCCTCGGCGTACAGGGTCCCGAAGGCGAGCGAACTCTTCCCGGATCCGGACACTCCGGTGAAGACGGTCAGGGCGTCACGGGGGATGTCCACATCGACCCCGCGCAGATTGTGCTCCCGGGCACCGCGCACGCGAACGAAGGAATCACGGGCGGAGGGGTCGGTCGGCTGGCGCATTCATCACATTTTACGGGGTCCGGGTCACCCTGCCCGACGCCGGGACACCCTTTAGGGGGACTTACTTCGCGGGGGTCGCTGACTACGCTCGTCCCTGAATCCACTCACATGCAATTGCATATGGGATGGAGGGAGTGTCGGTCATGGGATTCGGAAAGAGGTGGCCCGTGGGATTCGAGAACGGCATGGCGGCGGACGGCATCACATCGGTGCGCTGGGTGAAGAGCAGCGCGAGCAGCGGGATCGGGAACTGCGTGGAGGTGGCGGCGCTGCCGGGAGGTGATTTCGCGGTGCGCAATTCGAGGTTCCCCGGCGGCCCGGCCCTGGTGTTCACCCGGGACGAGATGACGGCGTTCGTGGCGGGAGCGGGCGCCGGGGAGTTCGATCACCTGCACGGAGCGGATGCCTAGGGTAAATTCCTGGCCAATGCTTGATGAAACGGGCATGCGAGATCCAGACTGGGCCGCTGATGGCGCTTTTCAGTCAGCAAGGAGCTCGCATGTCCGGTCGTCCGCGACCACCGCGCGGGGTCACCACCCCCGCGCCCCCCGGTCCACCCGCCGCCGGGGCCCCGGCCGAACGGGGCCCCGCCTCACGGCTGCTGGGCGAGCGGCTGCGGAGACTGCGGGAGGACCAGCAGCTGTCCCTCGTGGACGCGGCGGCCCTCATCCGGGGGTCCGCGTCGAAGCTCAGCAGACTCGAACGGGGCGAGAGCCCGGCCAAGACCAATGACGTCTGGGACCTGGTGCGCCACTACGGCCTGCCTGCTGACGAGTACGACGAGATCCACGAACTCCTCGACCAGGTACGGCTGGAGCGGCGCGGGCGCAAGTACGAGGACCTGACCCCCGACTTCCTGCGCAGGCTCATCTCGCTGGAGGCACAGGCGAAACGGATCTGCGCCTACGAAACCCACGTGGTCCCCGGGCTGTTGCAGACCAAGGAGTACGCCCGGGTGCTCGTGGGCCTGGCCACGGAGGCGGACCCGGTGGAGATCAGCCGGCACGTACGGGTGCGCGAGGAGCGCCAGCGGCTGTTGAACCGCCCGCACCGCCCCGAACTCATCATGATCCTGGACGAGAGCGTGCTGTACCGGCCCGTCGGCGGCCCGCGGGTGATGCGCGACCAGATGCGGCACCTGAAGAGCTTCGCTTCGGACGGGTCCACCGACGCGCACATCCGGATCCTGCGCTTCGACCACAACGAGGTCGGCACGGCCCCCGGATTCCCGGTCACCCACCTGCAGTTCGTGGACGGCGGCCCGGCCGAGCTGGTGTACGTCGAGCAGTTGGAGAGCGCGGACTATGTGACGGCCCCCGCCCGCGTCAGGCGCTACCGCGAGGTCATGGACCACCTGATGGAACGCGCCCTGCCGTGGCAGGAGAGCGTCGACTTCCTCGACGAGCGGATCCGGGAGTACGCGGCCAAGGCGGAGGCCTCGGACCCGCCGGGAACGGCCCCGGCCGGGGACTGACTCAGACGATCCGCCCCACCCCGCCCCACGCGATCAGGTCGGTGGCGCGGGGGAGCGCCGGGCGGACCGGATCCGGGCGCCAGTCGGCGACGTCCCCCAGCCCGGGCTCGATGATCTCCAGCCCGTGCAGGAAACCGCGGACCTCGTGCTCCTCGCGCACCCGGCCCCAGCCGCCGAGCGTGGCATCCCTGATCAGCGAGGTCACCCGGTCGCGGACCTCGGGGCACCGGCTCGTGTACTGGCACACCACCAGGAAGCTGCCCGGCGCCAGCCGCTCCTTGACCCGCTCCAGCATGGGCAGGACGTCCTGGTCGGGCAGGCACTGGGAGACGGCCACGAACAGGGCGGCCGTGGGTTCGCCGGGCCGGATCAGCCCGCGGACCTCCGGAGCGGCGAAGACGGCCGCGGTGTCGCGGACGTCGGCCGACACCACGGCGGTCCACGGGTTCTCGACCAGCCGGGCCCGGGCGTGGGCCAGGACCAGCGGGTCGTTGTCGATGTAGACCACGCGGGACCCGGGGGCGACGGTCTGGGCGACCTCGTGCACATTGTCCCGGGCGGGCAGGCCGCAACCGTGCTCCAGGAACTGCCGGATGCCGTAGTCACGGGCGAGGACGCGGACCGCGCGGCGCAGGAAGGCCCGGCTGGCGAGGGCGAGGGTGCGGGAGCCGGGTGCGATGCCGAGCAGGTCTTCGCAGACCTTCTGGTCCACGGGATGGTTGTCGACCCCGCCGAGCAACCGGTCGTAGATCCGCGCGACGCTCGGCGTGCGCACACCGTGGTGCATCCGTCCCCCTCAACCCTGCCCCAAGAGTTGTGCCGGTCACAACTGACCATGTTAGAGAGGAAGTGGATCGCGCGCCGTCACCTGAAGGTGTGGAAAACAGGGGCGCGCGGAGGCAGTTGTCGTTCGGCGAGGCGTCCGGCGGTCCGGGGGACCGCCGGAGCGACGGCGACGGCGGTCGGGAGCTATCGGCGCGGGGCGTGCTCCCGGCGGATCCTGCGGGCCCGGCGCTCCCTCGCGGCCCACCGGCGGATCGAGTACGCGACCCCCGCCAGGGTCAGTGCGAACCCCACCACGTCGAGGGTCACGGAACCGCCCTCCCGGTACACGAGCAGGGCGATGAGCAGGCAGAGGAGGACGAGGCCGATGGCCAGGGTGATGCGCAGGAGGGTTTGCCCGCCGGACTGCTGCGGGATACTGCGCTTACGTTGCACCGGGATCCATGCGAGGAGCCCCCGGCGTGGCGGGTTGAGCAAGGCGATTCCTTTTCCCTTGGCTTGACGGACGGCCCTGGGCGCTGGAACGCCCGGGGCCGTCTTGCTCTGTTGGAAGCGGGGCCGAATCTACCTTCTCCTCAACAGAAGTGACGTCCCGGCAGAACGTGCGAAAGGGCCCCTCGTGGGAATTCGAATCCCCCTATGATCGGTCTGCCGCTGTCAATGCGGCATATGGCCTGGCCTGGCCCGCGCGGGCTCGGAAAGGGCTCTTGCCCAGCGGAGATCCGGGTGTTGCGGGGGGCCTGGAAGGCCTGATGAGATTCACCCGTAGGAATGAAGTTCGCACGCTTGTGCCCGGGATGGCGCATTGCGCGGCGCTCGAATCGCCCGTGCGTATGCAACGTACGCAGGGCGCTTAATTCGCTTAAGCGAAGGCTTCCTTCGTCGCTGTCGGTGCCCGCGCCTACGCTGGCCCGCATGAGCGCACACACGAACGGCCGGCCGCTGGCCGTCTTCGACATCGACGGGACCCTCTCCGACACCGCGCACCGCCAGCACTTCCTGGAGCGCCGGCCCCGGGACTGGGACGGCTTCTTCGGTGCGGCCCAGGACGACCCGCCGCTCGCCAAGGGCGTGGCGATGGCGGTCGGGAGCGCCGCCGACTGCGAGGTGGTCTACCTGACCGGGCGGCCGGAGCGGTGCCGCGCGGACACCCTGGAGTGGCTGGCGCGGCACGGGCTGCCCGAGGGGCGGGTGTGGATGCGCGGCGACCAGGACCGGCGCCCGGCCCGGACGACCAAGCTGGAGGTGCTCCGCCGGATCGCCCGGGGCCGGGAGGTGCGGATGCTCGTGGACGACGACGAGCTGGTCTGCCAGGCGGTGCGCGCCGCGGGGTTCCGCGTCGTACGGGCGGACTGGGCGGCGGACGCGCCGGAGCTGCGCGAGGCTCAGGAGGGCGAGGGGCGCACCTGATCCCGCGCGCCCGATCCCGCGCGCCCGATCCCGCGCTCGGGCCTCGCCGTCGGGTCAGTCCTCGCCGTCGAGGCGGAAGCCCACCTTGAGCCCCACCTGGAAGTGCGCGACCTCGCCGTTCTCGATGTGCCCGCGGACCTGGGAGACCTCGAACCAGTCCAGGTTCCTGACGGTCTGGCCCGCGCGGGCGATGCCGTTGCGGATGGCCTGGTCGATGCTCTCGGTGGAGGTTCCGACGATCTCGGTCACGCGGTAGGTGTGGTTGGACATGGGGCTCTCCCGAGGGTGGGGGCTGGTGCCTCGTTCCACGGTGCCCCAGTACGTCCCGGTCCGCGAGGCGGAGGGGGCCCGGAGGAGCCGTGCGGCCCGCATGCGACGTTCCTGTGAACCCTGTGTGTGCACCAGGTGGAGGAGACGTACCGGTTCGTCGCATTTGTGCAGAGAATCCAGCGCCCGAGCCCCTTGACCCGCCCATTGGTCCATGCCAATTTCAAGCCATCTGAGATCAACCCACCAGAAGGTGACCTTCGTGAAAATGCGTTTCCTCGCCGTGTGCACCGCCCTCGTGGCCGCCACCGCACTGACCGGCTGCAGTGCGCTCGGCAGCTCGGACGGCGGGCCCCAGAAGGTCACGCTGTGGCTCATGAAGGGCAGCGCCTCGGATGGCTTCATCAAGAAGTTCACCGACGCCTACGAGAAGGACCACCCCGGGGTCGACCTCGACATCAAGATCCAGGAGTGGACGGGCATCGGCGACAAGGTCAACGCCGTGCTCAAGGGCAAGGGCAAGGAGAAGGCCGACGTCATCGAGGTCGGCAACACCCAGGTCGCGCAGTACATCGAGACCGGCGGCCTGTCCGAACTCACCCTGGAGGGCCTGCGCGAGTGGGGCAGCAAGGACTGGCTCAAGGGCCTGGCCGACCCCGGCAGCGTGAACGGCGCCCAGTACGGCGTCCCCTGGTACGCGGCCAACCGGGTGGTGATCTACAACAAGGACATGTTCACCAGCGCCGGGATCAAGACGCCCCCGAAGAACCGCGCGGAGTGGATCTCCACCACCCAGAAGCTCGACAAGGGCGCCCAGCAGGGCATCTACCTGCCGGGCCAGAACTGGTACGTGCTGTCCGGGTTCATCTGGGACGAGGGCGGCGACCTCGCCGTCGAGACCGGCGGCCAGTGGATCGGCACCCTCGACACCGGTGAGGCCCTGGCCGGCATGGACTTCTACAAGCAGCTCCAGGCGCTGGGCGACGGCCCCAAGAGCGCCGACGAGGAGAGCCCCTCGCAGGCCGAGGTCTTCGCGCGCGGCCAGATCGCGCAGATCATCGCCCCGCCCGGGCAGGCCGCGCAGATCGAGGAGCTGAACCCGGCCCTCAAGGGCAAGCTCGGCTTCTTCTCGATACCCGGGAAGACCAGCGAGAAGCCCGGAGCCGTCTTCACCGGCGGCTCCGACCTGATCATCCCGGACCACACCGCCGACCGGAAGGCCGCCGTGGACGTGATCACGGCCCTGGTCAGCGAGAAGTGGCAGACCGAACTGGCCCGCGAGATGAGCTACGTCCCCAACAAGACCACCCTCGCGCACGTCGTCGAGGGCAACGACGGCGCCACCGCGATGGCTCCGGGAGCCGCCCAGGGACGGGCCACCCCGAAGTCCGCCCGCTGGGCCGAGGTCGAGGCCAAGAACCCCATGAAGCCCTACATGACGGCCGTCCTGTCCGGTCAGGACCCGAAGGAAGCCGCGAAGACGGCCTCCGAGGCCCTCAGTAAGATCCTCAGCTCCGACCGCTGAGTTCGGGCCGCTGAGTTCCGGCACCTGAGCCCGACCGCTGAGTTCAGCGTTCGCACATCCAGGTGCCGCCGCTCGGTCATGTCGAATCCAGCCGGTCACGGAAGAAGTAAAGGAGTCAGGCCGATACGCCGCCGGCCTGGCTCCCGCTTCCGGATCAGGAGCCACGTCATGACCATCGCCCCCCTTTCCCCCGCCGACCTCACCACCCTCCCCGTGGCCCCGCGCCCCGCACGCCCGCAGGCCGTCCCCGCCCTCCCCGCGCCCCGCTACGCCGTCCGCCTGGCCCGTGACGAGGACGAGGTGCGCGCCGCCCAGCGGCTGCGCCACCAGGTCTTCGCGGGCGAGCTCGGCGCCCGCCTCGACGGCCCCGAGCCGGGCCTCGACGCCGACGCCTTCGACGCCTACTGCGACCACCTCCTCGTCGTCGAGGAGGAGACCGAGCAGGTCGTCGGCACCTACCGGCTGCTGCCCCCGGAGCGCGCAGCGGTCGCGGGGCGGCTCTACTCCGAGGGTGAGTTCGACCTCTCCGCCCTCGCGCCCATCCGGCCCGACCTGGTCGAGGTCGGCCGCTCCTGCGTCCACCCCGACCACCGCAACGGCGCGGTCATCGCCCTGATCTGGGCCGGGCTGGCCCGCTACATGGACCGCTCCGGGCACAACTGGCTGGCCGGGTGCTGCTCCGTCCCGCTCGCCGACGGCGGGGTCCTCGCCGCCGCCACCCGGGAGAACGTCCTCACCCGCAGCCTCGCCCCCGAGGAGTACCGGGTCACCCCGCACCGCCCCTGGAGCCCCGAGGGCATCACCTTCCCCGACCGCGTCGAGCTGCCGCCGCTGCTGCGCGGCTACCTGCGGCTGGGGGCCTGGGTGTGCGGGGAGCCCGCGCTCGACGCCGAGTTCGGCGTCGCCGACCTCTACGTCCTGCTCTCGCTGCGCCGCACCAACCCGCGCTACCTCCGGCACTTCCTCTCGCTCGCCCCCGGCGCATGAGCGCCTGGCTGCCCACCTCGCCCTGTACCCCCGAAGCCTGCGCCGCCCACCGCGGCCCGGCCGCGGGTGCCGCGCACGCGGCGGTGCGCCTGTTCACCGCCGTCCTGGTGCTGCTGCTCGGCATCCTGGCGGCGCCCGCCCTGCGGCCGCTGCCCGCCGGGCCGCGCGGTGCGCTCGTACGGGCCTGGGCGCGCGGGTTCGTCCGGTCCTTCGGGATCCGGATCACCGTCCACGGGACCCCCGGACCGGACGGGGGCCGGCTCGTCGTCGCCAACCACATCTCCTGGCTCGACATCCCGCTCGTCGCGGCCGCGCTGCCCTCCCGGATGCTGGCCAAGAGCGAGATCCGCGACTGGCCGGTCCTCGGGGGGCTCGCCACCGGAGCCGGGACCCTCTTCATCGAACGCGAGCGGATCAGGGCCCTGCCGGACACGGTGGGGCAGCTCACCGCCGCGCTGCGGGCCGGGGACCGGGTGACCGTGTTCCCCGAGGGCAGCACCTGGTGCGGGCGCGGCCGGGGGCCCTTCCGCCGGGCCGCCTTCCAGGCGGCCCTGGACGCGCGGGTCGCCGTACAGCCCGTACGCATCGAATACCGGCTGGCCGACGGGCGGCTCGCGGGAGCGCCCGCCTTCGTCGGCGACGACCCGCTGACCGCCTCGCTGTGGCGGATCGCCCGGGCCCGCGGAGTGCGGGCCGACATCACCCTGCTGCCGCGGATCCCGCCGGGCCGTCACCCGGACCGGCGGGACCTCGCCGCGGCGGCTCAGGCGGCCGTCGCGTCCGGCTCCGAACCGTTGAACGGCATCCCGGCGCCCCGCACCTCCCCGGCGCCGCGCACCTGGTCCTCCGCCGTGGCCGCGGCGACGGACAGGGACACCGCGAACCGGCCCGCCCGGTCCGTCCACCACTGGGTCAGTTCGAGTCCGGCGGACGCCAGTTCACCGCGCACCCCCTCCTGACGGAACTTCGCGGAGATCTCGGTCAGGATCTCCTCACCCGCCGCGAACGGCACCACCAGGTCCAGCGCCCGGATCTTCACCACGGCGTCCGTCCGGGCGCGCAGCCGCATCTCCATCCACTCGTCCTCCCGGTTCCACACCGCCACGTGCGCGAAATCGGCGGTGTGGAAGTCCGCGCCCAACTCCCGGTCGATGACGGCCAGTACGTTCCGGTTGAACTCGGCCGTCACCCCCTGCGCGTCGTCGTACGCCGCCACCAGCACCGCCTCGTCCTTGACCAGGTCGGTCCCCATCAGCAGCGCGTCCCCCGGCGAGAGCATCGCCCGTACGGACGCCAGGAAGGCGGCCCGCTCGGCGGGCCGCAGGTTCCCGATCGTCCCGCCCAGGAACACCACCAGCCGCGGCCCCGGCGACGGCGGCAACGCCAGCGGCCGGGTGAAGTCCGCCACCAGCGCGTGGACCCGCAGCCGCGGCCGGTCCGCCAGCAGCACCCCGGCCGCGCCCCGCAGCGCGCTCTCGCTCACGTCCACCGGGACGTACGTGTCCAGCGCGGGCAGTGCCTCGATCAGGTGCCGGGTCTTCTCCGAGGACCCCGAACCCAGCTCCACCAGGGTCCGGGCGCCGCTGACCGCCGCGATCTCGCCCGCCCGTTCCAGCAGGATCTCCCGCTCCGCGCGCGTCGGGTAGTACTCGGGCAACCGGGTGATCTCCTCGAAGAGTTCACTGCCCCGGCTGTCGTAGAACCACTTGGGCGGCAGCGATTTGGGGGACGCGGTCAGTCCCTCGCGCACATCGGCGCGCAGCGCCGCCTCCGCCGCGTTCTCGTCGAGGGTCCGGGTCAACCGGAAGCCGCCCATGGGGAATTCACTCACTGGGTCTCCTTGAGTGGGGTCAGGTCGACGCGCGTACGGGAAGCGGTCAGCAGCGTCCGGTCGGGGACCTCGCACCAGCGGGGGTCGTCGTCGTAGGGCTCGGACGCGACGACCGTGCGCCCCGCCCGGTCGTCCGCCAGGTACCACAGCGAATCGCCCCAGGCCGTCGCCGCGATCGCGTGGCCGTCGGTGAGCAGCAGGTTCAGCCGGGACCCGGGCGAGGCCGCCGCCAGCTCGTACACCGGGCCGGTCAGCGCCTCGCCCAGGCTCCCGCCCGCCCGCAGCACGCGCAGTACGAGCGCCCACACCAGCGCTGAATCGGAGCGGGCGGCCAGCTGGAGCAGCTCCAGCGGCGCCAGCGCGGCGGCGGGCCCGGCGGCCGCATCGGGCCAGTCCCGCACCGCGCCGTTGTGGCTGAACAGCCAGGGTCCGGACGCGAAGGGCGCGGCCGCGGCCTCCCCGTCGGCGCCGCTCAGGGTCGCGTCGCGGACGGCGGCCAGCGCGGCCCCGCTGCGCACCACCCGCGCGAGATCGCTGAAGGAGGCGTCGCCCCACACCGGGCCCGCCCTGCGGTAGCGGGCCGGTATAGGGTCCCCCTCCGCATACCAGCCCATTCCGAAACCATCGGCGTTGACCGTCCCGAAGCGCTGGCGGCGGGGCTCCCAGGACTGGCGCACCAGCGAGTGATCCGGTTCGGTGAGCAGTCTGCCGAGCGGCACCACCGGTCCCAGCCATGCGATGTGACGGCACATCAGATGTCCCTCGCGGTGCGGAAACCGGCGAAGATCTGGCGGCGCACCGGCAGGTCCCAGTTGCGGAAGGTGCCCCGGCAGGCCACCGGATCCACGGCGAACGAGCCGCCGCGCAGCACCTTGTGCTCCGGACCGAAGAACACCTCGGAATACTCGCGGTAGGGGAACGCCCGGAACCCCGGGTAGGGCAGGAAATCGCTCGACGTCCACTCCCACACGTCGCCGATCAGCTGGCGCACGCCGAGCGCGGACGCCCCGGCCGGGTAGCTGCCCGCGGCGGCCGGGCGCAGGTGGCGCTGGCCGAGATTGGCGTGCGCGGGCGTGGGATCGGCGTCGCCCCACGGGTAGCGGGTGGACCGGCCGGCCGCCGGGTCGTGGCGGGCCGCCTTCTCCCACTCGGCCTCGGTGGGCAGCCGCCGCCCGGCCCAGCGGGCGTACGCGTCCGCCTCGTACCAGCTGACGTGCAGCACCGGCTCGTCGTCGGGCACCGGCTCCACCACGCCGAAGCGGCGGCGCAGCCACTGGCCCGCCTCCCGGTACCAGAACAGCGGGGCCTCGATCCCGTGGCGGCGGATCTGCTCCCAGCCCTCGGCCGCCCACCAGCGGGCCTCGCCGTAGCCGCCGTCCGCCATGAAGGCGCGGAACCGGGCGTTGGTGACCGGGACCGTGTCGATCCAGAAGGGCCCGGTGTCCCGCGTGTGCGCGGGACGCTCGTTGTCCAGTGCCCACGGCTCGGTGGAGGTGCCCATGGTGAACGGCCCGCCGGGAACCAGGACTTCGGCGGCCGGCGGCGGAGGCCCGCTCGGCGGTTCCGGCTCCGGGGCGGTCAGCACCGGGCTGCCCGGCCGCAGCTGATGGGTGATCAGCATCGTTTCGTCGTGCTGCTGTTCGTGCTGCGCGATCATCCCGAAGGCGAAGCCGTCGTCGAGCAGCGCGGAGCCTTCGAACGGGGTCCGCTCCAGCAGGTCGAACACCCGGTCCCGCACCCGCGCGCTGTAGCCGCGCGCCTCGGCGGGGCCCAGCAGCGGCAGGGCGGGCCGCTCCGCGCGGGGATGCGCGAACGCGTCGTAGAGCGGGTCGATCCCGGGAAGGAGCGGCTCCCGGCCGGCGACCCGGCGCAGCAGCCACAGCTCTTCCTGGTTGCCGATGTGCGCGAGGTCCCACACCAGCGGGGACATCAGCGGCGAGTGCTGCGCGGTCAGGTCGGCGTCGGTCACCGGGTCGGTCAGCCCGGCGGTCCGGACCCGGGCGGCGGTCAGCGCGGCGGCCGCCCGTTCGCGCAGGTCCCCGGGCGGCGCCTGGGGCGCCCGGTCGGTTTCGGCGCTCACGGGCGCGCCTCCTTCCGGTCAAGGGCGGGAGCTGGAGATGGAGCCGGGGCGGGTGCCGGGGACGCCATCGTGGCGCCGGACCGGGTGCGCGCCTCCTCGGCCTCGTCGGCGGGGCAGCGGCCGCGCCGCACGAACCGGTCGGTGAACTCGCCCACGGCGTCCCGCACCCGGGTGTCCGCCCCGAGGCGCGGCAGCGCCTCGGCCGCCGCCCGGAAGCAGGCGCGGGCGGCGGCGCGCAGCTCCGGGTCGCGCGGCCCGAACCGGGCGGCCGAGCGCCAGAGCGGATTGCGCGGCGCGGGCCGCGGGCCGTAGGAATCGGCGAGCCCCTTCGCCACGCGGTACGCCGTCTCCGCGGCCTCCGGATCGTCGAACAGGGCGTGCACCACGGCCACCGGGACCAGCCAGCCGTCCGGACCCGGCTGCGCGTCGATCATCCGCAGCTCCAAGTGCCCGCGCGGCCGGACCGGCGGGAACAGGGTGGTGAGGTGGTAGTCGAGGTCCGCGGCGGTCGGCGGCCGGGGCCCGGCGCCGCGCAGCCACCCGCGGAAGCTCAGGCCCCGGGGGACCTCCCAGGCCCCGGCCGCCTTCTCGTGGTCCGGACCCGGTGGCCGTACGCACATCACCGTGGTGTCGAGCGCGTGCCGGGTCCAGGCCTCGCGCGGGTCGGCGTCCAGCGGCGGGGCGAGGGCGCGCGCCGTGTCGAGGTCGCTCCAGACGCCCTGGCGGGAACACCGCCAGCCCGCGTACGGGCCGCTGGGGGCGGGGGAGTTGGCGAAGGCCGACACCAGCACGGCGCCCAGCAGGTGCGCGAACCGCCAGCGCCTGCCGTACCCGAGCGGCCCGGGCTCCTCATGGCCGGCGTCGACACAGACCTGTACGGAGGCGGACGCGCGCATCATGGCCCGTCCGGCCGGTCCGGTGCGGTCGAAGTAGGTCTCCATCGCGGTGTAGCGCGGGCTGTCCAGCAGCCGCCGCAGCGGCAGGCGCAGATCGTGCCCGAGACCGTCGAGTACGACGCCCTGGGCGCCGAGGGCGGCGCGTACGGCCGTCAGATCGGTCTGGAGGTCGCCGACGCACCCCATCAGGGAGGTGGCGGGCGGCGAGCTGAGTTCGAGCTGGCCGCCGGGTTCGACGGTGAACCGGGACCGCAGGGGCAGGGCGGCCGCCGCGTCGTGCGCGGCGGTGAGCCGGGCGGGCGGCAGCGGTCGGGCGGGGTCCTCCGCGTCCAGCAGCAGCCATTCCAGTTCGGCACCGACCAGCCGGGGCGGGCCCGTCTTGAAACAGATGCCGCGTACGAGGTCCTCGGCGGCGGTCTCGGTGAGCGGGTGCGCGGGGTGCTCCGCGGGATGCCCGGGGGGACATCCCGGGGGACGTTCGGGGGGATGCTCGCGGACGTGTGCCATGGGTGAGTCCTGGGGCATGACCGGATCCTCATCTCCTGTCGTGAGCCGTGACATCACCGTTGCCTACCCGTCGTGGTCGGGCCGTGAATCGTGCGGTTCGCATCAAGATCGCGCAAACCGGTGTCGGATCGCGCAAGGAATTGCGTTGCCGCTTGCGCTCCCCGTTCCGGAGAATCGGGGGATGAGCAGTAGATTGCGGGCCATCGCGCTCGAAAACGCGCAGATCGTGACGGCCGGGGGATATCGGTCGAGGTCGGGACGGGAGGTTCCGCTCGCCGCCGCCGTGGCGGAGGCCAAGGCAGGAACCAGGATATATGGCCCCAATCCACTCATTCCAGGCGAACCGGAGGGCACGGGGAGCCGGGCGACCGTGTTCGAGGTGACCGGCGAGAGCAGCACCGTCGCCGCCCGCAGGCTCGCCGCCGACGGCCCGGTCGCGGTCCTCAGCTTCGCCTCGGCCCGCAATCCCGGGGGCGGTTACGTCCGCGGGGCCAAGGCCCAGGAGGAAGCCCTGTGCCGCGCCTCCGCCCTCTACGAGACCCTGCTGGAGGCGCGCGAGTACTACGAGGTCCACCGCGCCGAGCGGAGCACCTTCTACACCGACCGGGTGATTCACTCGCCCGGTGTCCCCGTCTTCCGCGACGACCGCGGTGACCTCCTGGAGGAACCCTTCCGCGCGGGCTTCCTGACCTCCCCGGCGCCCAACGCGGGCACGATCCGGCGCCAGGAACCCGAGCGGGCCCGCGAGATCCCGGCGGCGCTGGCCCGGCGGGCGGAGCGGGTCCTGGAGGTGGCGGCCCTGCACGACTACCCGCGCCTGGTGCTGGGGGCGTGGGGGTGCGGGGTGTTCATGAACGACCCGGCCGAGGTCGCCGAGGCCTTCCGGGCCCTGCTGACGGGCCGCTTCGCGGGGGTCTTCGACCGGGTGGCGTTCGGAATCCTGGACCGCGCCCCCGGCCCCCGCCGCGCCTTCGAGGCGGCCTTCCCGGGCTGAGGGGCGCGGGGCCGGGGGGAGTCGCTAACTCCAGCCGTACCGCTCGCGCAGGCGGTCCACGACCAGCTGGAAGCGGCCCCGGTCCAGGGCGCAGGCCTCGCGCCGCATGCCGTCCTCGTGCACCCGCAGCACCCGGTCCACGTCCACCCAGGACTCCCGCCCGGCACCGTCCCAGGGGCCGGTGCCGATCGGGACCCACTCGCGGTCGTGGTCGTGCCGCTTGCTGGAGAGCTGGACCGCGAGCACGGTGCCGCGCCCGGTCTCGCGGGCCACGACCAGGACGGGGCGGTCCTTGCCCCGCCCGTCGTTCTCCTCGAACGGAACGAAGGTCCACACGATCTCGCCGGGATCCGGGTCCCCGTCGTGGTCCGGGGCGTACGAGGTGCGGACGGGCCCGATGGCGTGCGGATCGACCTCGGCGGTGGCGCCGGAGCCGTCGCGGCCTGGTTGCTCGACGTGACCGTTGCTGTGGTGTGAAAGTGCCGTCATTCGGGTGAGGTTAGCGGTGCGGGACCGGTGGGCGCGGGATTTCGCGCGGCCGTCCCGTCGGTGGGGGGCGTCTGCGCGGCGGCCGCGGAGAGGTGCAGGCCGTGGGCGTGGATGAGGACACCGGCCTGGGTGCGGCTACGGGCCCCGAGCTGGTCCATGAGTTCGGAGATGTGGCGGCGGCAGGTGCGCAGGGACAGGCCCAGGCGGCGGGCGATGACCTCGTCCTTGATGCCGTCGGCGAGCAGGACGGCGACCGTGCGTTTGATCTCCTCGGTCACGGTACGGGCCGCGGCCGGGCCGCTGAGGTAGGGGGTCGCCCGGTTCCAGGACTGCTGGAAGGCGTCGTAGAGGAAGGCGACGGCGGAGGGCTGGCGGATGACCACGGCTCCGCGGGGGCGCGCGTGGTCGGGGATGAACGCGACCCGCCGGTCCACGATGATCATCTGGCCGAAGAGCTCGTCGAGGGTGCGGATCTGCGATCCGGCCGCCGCGGCGGTGCGGACATAGTCCTGGGTGGGCTGGTGGAAGCGGGCCGGGTGCTGGTAGATGCACCGGATCTCGATGCCGCGGTCGAGCATGGCCAGGTCGCGGGGCAGCGCGTCGGCGAGGATCTCGGCGGGCCGGCCGCCGCCGGGCTGGAAGGAGACGACGTCCGTGCGGCAGTCGGCGACGCAGGAACTGATGGCGTTGCGGGCGGCGTGCACGTCGGGCAGGAGTTCCAGCACCTCCGCGGACGACGGTCCGTCGTGGGCGCGGGGGAGCGGGAGTGCCTCAAGGGTGGCGCGCAGTGCGGCGGCCTGCTCCTGATGGATCTTCAACTGCACGTGCGCCGCGCGTAGTTCTTCCTCCCGAGGGCCGAGGAGGGTGGCGATGGCGTGGTGGGGGCTGACCGGTTCCCAGGCGTCCCCTTCGGGGGCGGGGCGCAAGAGCTGCCACGCCTGGAGTGCGGCCAGGTGCTCGTGGTGGGCGTCGGTGCGTAATCCGGTGGATTCCGCCGGTGATCCGGTCAACTCTCCTTGTTCCAAGGCCTGGTGGTAGAGCGTCACGGCGTCCCGGGAGAGCGGGGGAAGGCCCGCGGTTTCGGCCAGCCCGGAATTTTGGGGTGTTTTGTCTCCCTGGCCAGAAAGGGCCTGCAGCTTGTGGGCGGGTTCGTGGGGGGTGCCCAGACTGGCGTTTTCTCTGTCTATGTCCACTTTTGCCTTCCCCTCTCAACTGGCCTGCACGTTCAGGGCGGATCCACCGCATGGTCCGAGCGGCGCGGACACGGCAGTGTTTCCCCCAGAAGGAAGCAGCCCGGAGAACCGGGAGCTAACCGATCAAGATCTGGGGATACGTTATGCGAAACATCTTCCGAATGGCAGCTGTCGCGGCAAGCGCGACGTTCGTCCTCGGTGCGGCCGGTGTCTCCCACGCGGCGCCGCTGGCCGGAAATGACCTGCTCGCCGGTGGTACCAGCGCCGGAATCCAGTCAGACGAGACCGGCTGGGGCGAGATCTCCTGCCAGTCGGTGCCGCGCCCGGCCTCCTGCCCGCAGATCTAGGCCAGCTCCCGGTCCTTCGCGGTCACGCCGCCCCGGTCCCCTCCGGAATCCGCGCCGCCGCCCACCCCATCCGCCTGAGTCCAGCCCGTCCGAGGAGATGACAGCCGTGCACGCGTTCTCACACTCCGATCACGATCCCTTCCACGACCGCTTCTACGACCCCCGGCAGGACGGCGAGGGCGGACCGACGGCCGACGGCGCCCTTCCCTGGCCGCCCACGGGCCCGGAACAGGTCGTAGTCCTCTGACCCCGGTCCGGCTTCAGGACCACTGACCCCGGTCCCGGCTTCAGGACCACTGGCCCCGGCCCAGGACATCCGGCCCGCGCCCCTTCGGCGGCGCCCGCCCACCAGACTTCCCCCGAGGCCCTCTCCTCCCGCCCCGGGGTGATCCCGCCCGGCCCGCTCCCGGCGAGCCCCGCAGCGGCCCCGCCGCACTCCCCGCGCCCCGCGCCCCGCACCCGCCACCCGGCGGTGACCGCCCCGCGGTGACCATCCCGCGCCCGCGCTCCCCTTCTTCCTTCCCGCCCGGCCCCTGCGCGCCGCGTTCCCGACGGCAGGCGGTCCCGTCCCGCCGCCGTGCCCGGCCGCGTCCTCCTGGAGAACCCCGTGGAAAGAATCAACCACCTCGCCTACTGCCGTGCGGACCAGCGGTTCTACGAGAACTCCGACACCGCACGCACCGGCGCACCGTTCCCCGCCACCGAGCGCCCCGCCCCGGACGGCTGGCGCCGCAGCGAGACCAGCAGCTGGCTGTACGTGCACCCCGAGCACGTACAACTCCCCGCGCAGGGATGGAAGATCCACGTCTCGGCCACGGCGGCGGACGCCGCCGAGGTCATCGACACGGTGTGGGAGTACTGCGTACCCCGCTCGCTGTCCTTCAAGTTCCTGCCGCACCCACAGGTGCACCAGGCGATGAACAGCAAATACGCACCCCGCGGCGGCAGCGGCAAGCTCCTGACCCTCTACCCCGCGGACGACGCCTCGCTGGAACGGACCCTCGACGAGCTGGGCTCCCTGCTGCGGGGACGGCAAGGTCCGTACATCCTCAGCGACCTGCGGTGGCGGGAAGGGCCGCTCTACCTCCGGTACGGCGGCTTCGCCCGGCGTGAATGCCTCTCCGAAAGCGGTGAGCGGACCCTCGCCATCGCCCGCCCCGACGGGGTGCTGGTGCCCGACGAGCGCGCCCCCGTCTTCCAAGTGCCCGACTGGGCCCCGGTTCCCGGCTTCATCGCCGAACAGATCGAGGCCCGCGCCGCGGCCCAGGACGACGACGCGTTCCCGTACACGGTGGAGAAGGCGCTGCACTACTCCAACGGCGGCGGCATCTACCTGGCCACGGACAACGACACCGGCCGCAAGGTCGTGCTGCGCGAAGCCCGGCCGCTGGCGGGCCTGGACGGTTCCGGCGACGACGCCGTCACCCGGCTGCACCGGGAGGCCGACACCCTGCGCCGGCTGGCCCACCTGGACTCCGTACCGGACATACTGGGCACCTTCACCGCCTGGGAACACCACTTCCTGGTACAGGAGTTCATCGAGGGGCAGACCCTCCAGCGGTACATGTCCACCACCAACCCGACGATCAAACCGGGTTCGGGGCCGAGCGAACGCCAAGCGTACGCCGACACCGTCCTGGACGTCCTCGGCCAGCTCGAACGGGTCCTGGAAGCGGTCCACGCCACCGGCACCGTCTTCGGCGACCTCAGCCCCAACAACGTCATGGTGCGTCCGGACGGCCGGGTCGCCCTGGTCGACTTCGAGATCGCGCACCGGCCCGGCACCGACGACCCCGATCCCAGCATCGGCACGCCCGGCTACATCGCCAAGCACGCCACGGGCTTCGACCGCGACCGCTACGCCCTCGACTGCCTGCGTCTCGGCCTCTTCCTGCCGCTGACCATGACGCTGGACCTCGACCCGGACCGCGCTGGTCAACTGGCCGAGGCCACAGGGGAGTTGTTCTCCCTGCCCACGGAGGTGGTCGAGCGGATCACCACCGGCCTGACGCCACCGGGACACACGGCGCGCACCGACCGGACCGTGGCCGACCTGTTCGCCGCCACCGCCGCCGCACCGGTCTCCGCCCCCGCCCGTGAGCTGGAACGCGCCCTCGTCGCGGCCATCCGGGCCAGCGCCACCCCGGACCGTCAGGACCGTCTCTTCCCCGGGGACCCCGCGGCCCTGCACGACGGCGGCTACACCATGGCCCACGGCGCGGCCGGCGTCCTGTACGCACTGGCCGTCACCGGCCACGCCACGGACCCGGAACACCACGAGTGGCTGTGGCAGGCCACCCACCGCGCCTCCGAACCCAGGCCCGGCCTGTACGACGGCCTGCACGGCGCCGCACACACCCTGCACCTGGTCGGCCGCACCGCACAGGCGCTGGAGGTGCTGGACCGCGCCATCGACCTCACCACCGACCTCACCCCCGTGGGCCTGCACGACGGACTGGCGGGCATCGGCCTGAACCTGCGGCACTTCGCGCACGCCCTGGACGAACCCGGCCTGCACGCCCACGTGTTGCAGACCGCCGAACGCCTCGTGACGCGGCTGGCCGGCGTCACCCGGGCCCCCGCCGCCCGCGCCGGACTCCTGCGCGGCTGGAGTGGCCCCGCCCTGTTCTTCCTGAGCCTGTACGAGGACACCGGCGACACCGGCTTCCTCGACCTGGCGAGGGAATGCCTCCAACTCGACCTGGACCACTGCCAGCAGATCGACTCGGTGCTCAACCTCAATGACGGCACGCGCCTGTTGCCGTACCTGGGAGCGGGCAGCGCGGGCATCGCCGTGGCCCTCGCGGCCTACCTGCAGCACCGTCCCGACGGCGAACTCGCCGTCACCCTGGACTCGTTGCACGAGGCCACGGACCTGAACTTCACCATCCAGAGCGGACTCTTCGCGGGCCGGGCCGGACTGGCCGCCGCCATCGCCCACAACCGGGTGATCGAAACCAGCCCCCACCTGGAGGCCGGTTTCAAGGGGCACATCCGCGACCTGTCCTGGCACGCCATGGCCCACGCCGACGGCATCGCCACCACCGGTGACCAGAACATGCGGCTGTCCATGGACCTGGCCACCGGCACCGCGGGCATCCTCCACACCCTGCACACCGTCGCGGGCCGGCTGCCCGCCCTGCCCCTCCTCGACCGCCCCGGCGTCCCCGCCCGCCCGGAGCAGGACCGGAGCGCGCCGCGGCCGCTCGCCCTGCACTCGGCCGCCGTGGGCGAGCCGGCGAGTACCGGTGACCCGAACAGCGTCTGGGCCTGCGACGGCACCGAAGCCACTCCCTGACCCACCTCACCCCTCCTCAAGGAGAAAGACCATGAACGCGATCCTCGCCCTCCAGAACCTGCGGAACACCGACGGGACAGTCGGCTCGGACGGCCCGAAGGACGGCGAACTCAACAGCTCCTACAGCGTCTTCGGCTGCACCAACGGTGGCGGTGGCGGCACCGCCACCGAAGCCTGAGCCCGCACCGCACCGCACTGCCCACTCACTCACCCACCCACCCGAGAAGGAGAACGCCCCGTGAACGCGATCCTCGCCCTGCAGAACGTCACCTCGGAGAACGACCCCGAAGACGGAGCCGAGCTGATGAACAGCGGCTTCTGTCACGGCAGCACCATCAGCCTGATGTGCGGCGACCGGGACACGTGACCATCGCCTCCGCCCCGCCGCACCCGTAACCCACCACCCACAAGGAGCACCCTCGTGAACACGATCCTCGCCCTCCAGAACATGCCCCCCGAGAACGGCGCCTACGACGCGGACGGCCTCGCCGGCCCCGGCCCGCGCAGCAGCATCAGCTCGTACGCCCACATCTGCGAGGGCAACACCGACACCTGAGCCCCACCTCCCACACCCCGCCGGATCTCGACACCACCAAGAAGGAGAAGCCCATGAACAAGATCCTCGAACTGCAGAACCTCGACGGTCAGGACGGCCCGCAGGAGGACGAGGCCGGCCTCAGCTCGCTCAGCGTGGCCTTCTGCACCGGCACCGACGCGTAGTACGTCCTCCCCCTCCGCACCCAGCACTCCCCGAACGAAGGAGCACGACCATGAACGCGATCCTCGCCCTGCAGAACATGGCCCCGCAGAACGGTCCCGCAGGCGACGGCGACGCCTTGATCGTCGGCGGCCTCCCCTACAGCACCGCGAGCACGTTCGCGTGCGACCGGGAGGAGTAGGTCCCGCTCCGCTGCACGGCCCACTCGCTCCACCCCGCCCCTCGTACCCCTCGTAAGGAGAACGCCATGAACAAGATCCTTGCCCTGCAGAACATGACCCCGCAGAACGGTCCCGCGGACGTCGCCATCGAGGACCCCCGTCGCAGCACGGTCAGCGTCGCGCATTGCGCTCCGGAGGAGTAAGCCGCGACCACCAACTGACGTCCCACTCCACCCCGGGAAGGAGAACTTCATGACCAAGATCCTCGCCTTGCAGAACATGACCCCGCAGAACGGTCCCGCAGACGACGCAGGCGCCTGGAATCCCGTTCGCAGCACCGTCAGCTACATCCACTGCATTCCGGAAGAGGACTAAGTCGCTTCCCCCCACCCGGACCACCACGACGGAGGCCCCCCGTGAACAAGATCCTCGCCCTGCAGAACCTCGCCTCGGACAACGGTCCCCAGGACGGCGAGACCCACATCACCACCACCGTGCACATAGGCAGCGGCATCAGCCTCGGCCCGCAGTGCACCGCCACCATCAACTGACGTCCCACCCCACCCCGAGAAGGAGAACACCATGAACAACATCCTCGCCCTGCAGAACCTCGACGGCACCCCCGAAGGCCCGCAGGAGGACGGCGAGTACAGCTCGCTCAGCGTGGCCTTCTGCACCGGCACCGGCAAGGACCCGATGTAGTCGGGCTCCACCCCCGTCGCACGAACCACCCGCTCCACCCCACCCCGAGAAGGAGAACGCCATGAACAAGATCCTCGAACTGCAGAACCTGGACGGCACCCCCGAGGGCCCGCAGGACGACGAGGCCAACAGCTCCTACAGCCTCGCCTACTGCACCAACACCAACGTCTGACAGCGGTGACCGCGTGAAGTGAGCTCCACCCAGGCCGGGCGGGGGCGGGCACGTGCCCGCCCCCGCCCGCTGCTCTTCGCGCACCCTTCCCGGACCTCCGGACCCCGTACCCCTCACCGAAAGGAGGAATCCTGTGTCAGCTCCCGCACCTTCAGCTCCCGTACCCCTGGGGAAGAACCGGAACTTCCGGCTGCTCTGGAGCGCGAACGCGTTGTCCACCCTGGGCTCGCAGGCGGGCTTCATCGCCGTGCCCCTGCTGGTCCTCTCGCTCACCGGCTCCGTCACCGCCTTCGGGCTGGTCATGTTCATCGAATCGGCCGTCGCGGTGACCGCGGGCATCCCGGCCGGCATCCTCGTCGACCGGCTGGACCGCCGGAAGGTGATGCTGGCCTGCGACGTGCTGCGCGCCGCGGTCAGCGCGGTGTTCGTCATCGCCCTCACCACCGGGCACGCGTCGATGCCGCTGATCATCGGGGTCAGTGCCGTCACCGGGATCCTCAGCAGCCCGTTCGGTCCCGCCGCGGGCGCGGTGCTGCGCACCGTCGTGCCGCCGGAGCAGCTGGTGTCGGCGTACTCGGTCAACCAGGCGCGCAACTCGGCGATCACCCTGGCCGGTCCGCTGATCGGGGCCGCGCTCTACGGAGTCTGGCCCGTGCTGCCCTTCCTCGTCGACGGGGTCAGCTTCCTGGCCTCGGCGGCCTGCGTGCTGTTCCTCCGCGCGCCGCGGTCCCCGCGCCCCGAGGCCCCGGCCCGGCGCCCCCGGCTGCGCAGCGACCTCGTCACCGGTCTGCGCTTCATCCGCACCAGCCCGTTCCTGCGCTACAGCGTGGTCAACGCCGCCATGATGGGCTTCGCCCTGTCCGCCGTGGTGATCACGCTGATCTCGCTGCACGCCAGGGGCGGCGCCGCCCCCATGAGCACCGGCGTCCTCATCTCGGTGTCCGGCGCGGGCAACCTGCTCGGCGCGGTCCTGGCCCCCCGGCTGAACCGGCTGTTCAGCCCCCGCCGCCTGGTCCTCGGAGTCTGCTGGAGCACCGCCCTGCTCGTTCCGGCCATGACGCTCAGCGACGCGCTCTGGTGGACCCTGGCGTTGATCGGCGTATCCAGCATCGCCACCCCCGCGGCCAACATCGCACTGTCCGCGGCGGTCACCCACACCGTGCCCGACCACCTGCAAGGCCGCGTCCAGACCACCTGCGCGCTCCTGCCCGCGCTCATCGGCCCGCTGGGCCCGCTGGCCGCAGGGCTGCTGACGGACCGTGCCTCCGCCTCGCTCAGCCTGCTGGTGTTCGGCTTCCTGCTCGTCGCCCTCGCGTTCTTCAGCACCTTCGGCCGCGGCCTGCACCACATCCCCGACCTGCGCCGCCGGCCCGAGGCCCGTCCCGAGAGCCCGGTCCCCGTGGCGCGTACGCCGAAGCCGGTCCGGTCGTGACCGCGCCCACCGCCGAGTCCCCGGCCACCTGCCAGGAGTACCACCTCGCCAACGGGCTGCACGTGGTCCTCGCCGAGGACCATCTCAGCCCCGTCGCCGCCGTGTGCGTCTGGTACCACGTCGGCTCCCGCGACGAGCGGCCCGGCCGGACCGGACTGGCCCACCTCTTCGAGCACTTGATGTTCCAGGGCTCCGCCCAGGTCCCCGGCAACGGCCACTTCGAAGCGGTCCAGGCCGGTGGCGGCACCGCAAACGGCACCACCAGCTTCGAACGCACCAACTACTTCGAGACCGTGCCCGTCCAGCAGCTCGAACTCACCCTGTGGCTGGAGGCCGACCGGATGGGCGGCCTCCTGGAGTCCCTCACCCAACAGGCCCTGGACAACCAGCGCGACGTGGTCAAGAACGAACGGCGCCAGCGCTACGACAACGTCCCCTACGGCACCGTCTGGGAACGCCTGATGGCCATGCTCCACCCGGCCGGGCACCCCTACCACCACATGCCGATCGGCTCGATGACCGACCTCGACGCGGCCACGATGGACGACGCCCGCACCTTCTTCCGCACCCACTACGCCCCCTCCAACGCCGTCCTGGCAGTGGTCGGCGCCATCGACCCGCAGCAGACCCGCGCCTGGATCGACCGGTACTTCGGCTCCCTCCCCGGTGAGCCCGCCGCCAGGCCCCCCGTCCCGAGCCCCCTGCCCGCACACACCCGTACCGAACAGCGCGCCGTGGTGCGCGAGCCGGTTCCCGCCGACGCGCTGATGTGCGCCTACCGGATGCCCCCCGACGGTACGCGCGAGGCGGACGCGGCCGACCTCGCCCTGTCCGTACTCGGCGCGGGCGAGTCCAGCAGGCTCGCCACCCGGCTGACCCGCGACGACCAGATCGCGATGAACGTCTCCATGGGCCTGATGCGGTTCGCCCACGCGCCCTCGCTCGGCTGGCTCGACATCAAGGCCGCCGGAGGCGCGGACATCCGCGCCCTGGAGCGCACCCTCGACGAGGAACTCGCCCGCTTCGCCGCCGAAGGTCCCACCCCGGCCGAACTCGACCGCGCCCGCGCCCACCTGGAGCGCCGGCACCTGGACGCCACCTCCACCGTCGGCGGACGGGCGGACCTGCTGTGCCGCCACGCCACCTTCTTCGGCTCCGCCCGGACCGCGGACCGGGCCCTCGCAGCCCTGCACGACATCACCGCCGCGGAGGTCAGGGCCGTCGGCGCGGCCCACCTCCAGCGCGACAACCGGTCCCTCCTGGTCTACGAACGCCCCGCCACCCCGCCCGGAAGGACAGCGCCCCGATGACCCGCCCCGCCACGCTCCCGCCGCCGCGGCCCACGCGCACCCTCCACCCCCGGCCCGTCCCGTCGGCCGCCCCGCCGTGGGAGCCGCCCCCGGCGCGGACCGACACCCTGGGCAACGGCCTGCGCGTGGTGCACCTGCACCGGCCCGGCCAGCGGGTGATCGCCCTCGAACTCCTCCTCGACGCACCCAGGGAAGCCGAACCGCGCGAGCTGGAGGGCATCGCCACCCTGACCGCGCGCGCCCTGGGCCACGGGCCCCGCGCCCGCGACACCCGCGACTTCACCACCGCCATCGAGACTTGTGGCGCGACCCTGCAGGCCCAGGCCACCCCGGACGGGATCCGGCTCGCCGTCCAAGTCCCCGTCTCCGGCCTCGACCGGCTCCTGGACCTGCTCACCGAGACCCTCCGCAGCCCCGCCTTCACGCCCCACGACGTGGCCCGGCTGGTCCGCCAGCGGCTCGACGAGATCGCCCACGAACAGGCCAGTCCCCCACGGCTCGCCGCCCTCACCCTCCACACACGGCTCTACGACGACGGGCAGCGCGCCGCGCGCCCCGCGAAGGGCAGCGCCGAGACCGTGGTGCGCATCGACAGCGCGGCCGTCCGGGCGTTCCACGACACCCACGCCCGGCCCGCGACCGCGACCGCCGTCCTGGTCGGCGACTTCACCGGCGTCGCGCTGCCCCGGCTCCTCGAATCCACCCTGGGCCGCTGGGTACGCCCCGCCGCGGCCCCCAGCCGGCCGCCGGCCCCGGTCCTGGCGGCGTCCCCGGGCACCGTACTGGTCCACCGGCCCGGCGCGGTCCAGACGCACCTCCTGATCGGCCGGGCCGGACCGGGCCGGCACTCGCTCCGCTGGCCCGCCCAGGCCATCGCCCTCCAGTGCCTCGGCGGTCCGCTCACCTCGCGGCTCGACCGGACCCTGCGCGAGGAGAAGGGCTACACCTACGGGATCAGCGCCTTCGCGGCCCCCGTGCGCACCGGCGCGCACGTCTCGGTCACCGGCTCGGTCGAGACCCGGGTCACCGCCGACGCGGTCGCCGAGATCATGGCGGCGATCGGGTCCGCCGCCCCCGGACTCACCGCGTCCGAACACCACACGGCCCTGCGCACCCTCAAGGGGATCACCCCCATGCAGTACTTGACGTCCGCGGCCACGGCGCGGGTGCTGGCCGACGTCGAGGCGGAACGGCTGCCCGCCGCCTACCTGTCCACGCTCCACCGGCGGCTCGACGCCGTCACCACCGACGAGGCGACCCGGGAACTGCGCGCCGCCCTGCCCCTCGACGAGCTGGTCGTCGTCGCGGTGGGGGACGCCGACGCCGTCGAAGCGGGCCTGCGCGGGCTCGGTCCGCTCACCGTCCTCGGCTGAACCAGCCGCCGTACGGCGCCGGTTCGCCCTGCGGGGCGGCTCAGCGCGCCCCCACCGGGTGGTGTGCCGGGGAGGTCTCGGTGCCCGCGCGCAGGGGGGCCGACCAACGGGGCCAGTGGGACTGCCAGTTCTCCGCCGCCTCCAGTTGGGCGGCGAGGGAGATGAGGAGGGGCTCCGAGGCCTCCGGGCCCAGGAGCTGGGCGCCCACGGGCAGGCCCTGGGGGGTGAAGCCCGCCGGGACGTTCACACCCGGCCAGCCGAGGACGTTCCAGGGCCACGCGTACGGGCAGGCCGCGATGATCACCCGGTCCGTCTCCAGGACCCCGCGGCCCGCCAGGGCGCCGACGCGCAGGGGAGCGGTGGCGGTCGTAGGGGTGAGGACCACGTCGAAGCGCTGGAAGATCTCCCCGATCCGGTGCTGGTGCAGGGCCTCCGCCCGGCGGGCCGCCCGCAGCGGCAGGCCGCTCAGGATCCGGCCCATCAGCGTGGCCTCGCTCGTGCGCGGGTCCAGCAGCGAGGGGTCCGGCACCCGGGCGGCCCACTCGTGTACGCCCCCGGTCGCGCGGGGTATGAAGCTCAGCCCGATCTTCCCGTACCGGGGGTCCTCCAGGGCCACCTCGTGCCCCAGCGCCTCCAGCCGCCCCGCGAGCCGCTCCACGGCGTAACGGATCGCCGGATCAAGGGACTTGGAGGTGCCCGTGAACGGCATCCCGAAGGAGAGCGCGATCCGCAGCCGCCCCGGCGCGGTACGCGCCGCCCGGGCCGCCGAGACCGGCGCGGGCCGGTGCAGGTCGCCGGGGTGGGAGCCGCTGGCCGCGTCCAGCAGCAGGGCCGCGTCCGCGACCGTACGCGCCAGCACGCCGTTGACGGTCAGCCCGCGGAAGGCCTCCGGCTCCGGCCAGGTGGAGATGCGGCCGCGCTGCGGTTTGATGCCGACCAGGTGGGTCCAGGCCGCCGGGATGCGGATGGACCCGGCGCCGTCCGATCCCAGCGCCGCCGGGATCAGGCCGGCGGCCACGGCGGCCGCCGAGCCGCCGGAGGAACCGCCGGGAGTGAACGCCGGGTTCCACGGATTGCGGGTCTCGCCGAAGGCGGGGCCCTCGGTGTGCGGCCACTGGCCCAGTTCCGGGGTCTGGGTCTTGCCGACGATGACCGCGCCCGCGGCGCGCAGGCGGCGTACCGCCTCGCTGTCCTCGGCCTTCGGCGGGAAGTCCCCGGCGCAGCCGAAGGCGGTCGGCAGCCCGGCCACGTCCATGTCGTCCTTGACCGCGAGCGGGACGCCGAGCAGCGGCAGCCGCTCACCGGCGGCGAGCCGCCGGTCGGCCGCGTCCGCCTCCGCCAGGGCGGCTTCGGCATGCACGATGCGGAAGGCGTTCAGCTCGGGCTGCGAGGCCTCGATCCGCTCCAGGCACTGCTCCGTCAGCCAGCGCGAGGACACGCTGCCGTCGGCGAGCGCCCGGGCCATGTCGCCCAGGCCGGGCACCGCGTACGGGGGCCGGGCGGCGGGCGCGCCCGGCGGAGAGCCGGGAGCCAGGACGGCCGTCGTGCCCGGAGCCGAGACGGTCGTCGTGCCAGGAGCCGTGCCAAGAGCCGTGCCAGGAACTGTGGTCATCGAAACCGGACCTCCCCGTTACTCATCGGTATACAGACGGTAACGGGGGGATCTTGAAGCTTGCTATATCCATCCTTCAAGCGAGGTCATGAACCCCTCGAGGTCGTCCCGGTGGCTGTCAGCGGACGCTGCGGATCGGCTTCACGGCCAGCGCGCCCGCGACGGACAGCACCGCCGCGATGACGAACAGGGCGGTGTACCCGCCGCTGACGGACACGATCACCGAGGCGATGAACGGCGCGACGATCTGCGGACCGGCATTGGCGATGTTGAGGACGCCCATGTCCCGCGCCGCGTCCTCGGCCTTCGGGAGCACCATCGTCACCAGCGCGGTGTCCACGGCCATGTAACTGCCGAAGGCCAGGCCGTTGACCACCGCGAAGGCGAGCATCGCCGACCAGCTCGTCGACAGGGCCGGGATGAGGAGCGCGAGCGCCGACAGTAGCGCGGAGGCGCCGACGAACAGCTTGCGGCGGTCGAACCGGTCGGACAGGTAACCGCCCAGCACCGTCGAGACCACCATCGCCACGCTGGTCAGCGGCATCAGGATGGCCACCGCCGCTTCCGGCTCCATGCCTTCGGGCAGCCGGGTGTGGTCCTGCATGATGTACAGCTGGTAGCCGCTCACCGCGAAGTAGCCGAGGACCAGCAGGGCGCGCCCGATGAACGCCCACCGGAAGTCGTGGTCCTTGAGCGCGCCCGCGAAGGCGGCCAGCTGGGCGCGGACCGGCAGCGGGGCCCGGACGGGGAGGCGCTGCTCGCGGCCGCACGCGGTGAACAGCACGGCCGCGCCCGCCACGATCGCGCCGAAGAGCAGGTAGCCGGTGCGGTAGTCGTCGGAGAAGGCCGCGCCGAGCAGGGCGCCCAGGGTCGAGCCGAAGGGGAGGCCCAGGCCGACCGCCGCCGAGGCCTTGCCGCGCGCGCCGACCGGGACCCGGTCGGGGACCACCGAGGTGAGCGCGGCCTGGTAGACGTTCATCACGGCCTGGCCGAGGCACCAGGCGATGGTGATCAGCAGGATCGTGTCGGCCAGCCCGAGCAGGAACATCGCGGGTACGGCGGCCAGGCCGCCGCCCAGGATCCAGGGGTTGCGGCGGCCGCTGCGGTCCGAGAGGGCGCCGGCGACCGGGTTGAAGACCGTGGCGAAGATCGCGGACACCCCCGCGATCAGGCCGAAGTTGGAGACCTTGTTCGCCGGGTCGATGTGTTCGACCTGGAGCGCGAGCAGGATTCCGGCGACCCCTGTGTAGAGCGAGTACATCGCGGTGTTGCCGACGAGGAGCAGGGGGAGCAGGCCGCGTGCGGGCGCGGACTCCGGGCGCGCGGCGGCGGGGTCGGCGGAGGTCGCGGAGGTGGCGTCGGCGGTGCCGGTGCCGGGGGAGGAAAGGGCCACGGTGCCCTCCTGGGCAGGGATGTCGAGCGGATGAGGGGGTGCGCGCCGCCCTGTCGTGACGGCGGGGGTGCGTCGGAACACGACAGGGCGACGGCACGGTGCGACACGTGGTGTGGCACGGCCGGTGAAGGCGGTGTGACAGCTGGGTTACACGTGTCAATGAATCGTGTAACCACTGTGTAGCATTCGATTCCGGCCATCCGCTAGCCCCCGGGCCCAACCGGTCTGGAAAGATGCCCAGGCAATGCCTCAGTCACCGAAGTCACCACCGAAGTCACCACCCAAGCCGCTGCCGAAGTCGTCACCGCCTCTGCCCGCCGCGGCCACCAGCGCCGATGTCGCCCGCCTGGCCGGGGTCTCGCGCGCCACGGTCTCGTACGTCCTGAACAACGCCGAAGCCGTGCGCATCAGCGAGCCGACCCGCCGCAAGGTCCGCGCGGCGGCCGAGGAACTGGGCTACGTCCCGCACGCCGCCGCCCGCAGCCTGCGCGCCGGACACACCCGCATCGTGCTGCTGCCCACCTCGCACGTCCCGGCCGGGCCGCTGTACAGCGCGTTCCTCAACGAGCTGCAGTGGGCGCTGCGCCGCCTCGACTACACCGTGGTCCAGTACGGCAGCCTCGGCCTCACCGGGGACCAGGCCGCCCGCGCCTGGGCCGAGCTGCGCCCGGTGGCCGTGATCTCGCTGGGCGAGATCGTGCTGAGCGCCCAGAACGTCGAGACCCTCAAGCGGGCCGGTGCCCGCGCCGTGATCACCCTCGGCCCGGTCAGCGTCGCCGGGGCGCACGCGCTCGTCATGGACCAGGCCGAGGTCGGTGCCCGGGCCGCCGCCCACCTCGTCGAGCGCGGCCACCGCCGGATCGGCGTGATCGTCCCCGAGGAGGCGGGCATGGAGCTGTTCTCCGCCCCGCGCCTGGCGGGCGCCCGGGCGGCGGCCGACGGCGCGGCGGAGATCGTCCCGCTGCCGATGGCCTACACCGAGGAGTCCGCCCGCGCCCTCGCGGCCCGCTGGCCCGGGACCGGGGCCGACGCGGTCTTCGCCTACAACGACGAGTACGCGATGCTCCTGATGCGCGCCCTCCAGGACGCGGGACTGCGCGTGCCCGAGGACGTGGCCGTCATGGGCGCCGACGACCTGCTGATCGGCCGCCTGCTGCGGCCGCGGCTGAGCACGGTGCAGATCGAGATGCCCACCGGTGATCACCTGGCCTCGCTGGTGGACCGGGCGGTGCGGGAACCGTCCGAGGTCCCGGCCCGGCACGACCTGATGGCCGCGCGGGCCGTGCCCCGCGAGTCCACCTGAGCGTGCACCCGGGCCCCCACCTGGGCCCTCACCCGGGCCCCACCCGGGGCCGCGTCCCGGCCGGCGGGTCCGCCGGGGCGCCGGGGAGGCGTTGACAGGCCGCGATCCGGGGACGGAGACTGCGGGCGCGCCCACCGGCGCGCCCGCACGGATCTGCCCAGGAGACCCCGCATGCGCATCCGCGACGTCTACATCGTCGACGCCGTCCGCACCCCGATCGGCAAGTTCGGCGGTGCCTACGCCGGGGTCCGCCCGGACGACCTGGCCGCCCACGTCGTCCGCGCCCTGGTGGACCGTACGCCCGCACTCGACCCCACGCGGATCGACGACGTGGTCTTCGGCGACGCCAACGGCGCCGGTGAGGACAACCGTGACGTGGCCCGCATGGCGGTGCTGCTGGCCGGACTGCCGGTCACGGTCCCCGGGGTCACCGTCAACCGGCTCTGCGGATCGGGCCTGGAGGCCGTGATCCAGGCCGCCCGGGCCATCGCCCTCGGTGACGCCTCCGTGGCGATCGCGGGCGGGGTCGAATCCATGACCCGCGCCCCCTGGGTGGTGCAGAAGCCCGAGCGGGCCTTCCCCGCGGCCCACCAGCAGCTCTGGTCCACCACCCTGGGCTGGCGGATGACCAACCCCCGGATGCCCGAGGAGTGGACCGGTTCGCTCGGCGAGGGCGCGGAACTGGTCGCCGACAAGTACGCCCTGACCCGCGAGGCGCAGGACGCCTTCGCCCTGGAGAGCCACCGCAAGGCCGCGGCGGCCTGGGCGGCGGGGGAGTACGACGCCGAGGTGGTCCCGTACCCGGGAGCCGAGCTGACGCGCGACGAGTGCGTCCGTGAGGGGTCGTCCATGGAGGCCCTCGCCCGGCTGAAGCCCGCCTTCCGCACCGACGGCCGGGGCACCGTCACGGCGGGCAACGCCTCCCCGCTCAACGACGGGGCCGCCGCCCTGCTGCTCACCGACGAGGCGGGGCTCGCGGAGACAGGGCGCGAGCCGCTGGCCCGGATCCGCGCCTCCGCGGTCACCGGCATCGAGCCGCAGCTCTTCGGGCTGGGGCCGGTCGAGGCGGTCCGGCGAGCGCTGGAGAAGGCGGGCCGCGGTTTCGCCGACCTCACCACCCTGGAGCTGAACGAGGCCTTCGCCGCGCAGGCGCTGGGCTGCCTGGAGGCCTGGCCCGAGCTGGACCGGAGCGTGGTCAACCCGCGCGGCGGGGCCATCGCGCTGGGCCACCCGCTGGGCGCGTCCGGCGCCCGGCTCGCGGGGGCGGTCGCCCACCAGCTGGCGGCGGCCGGTTCGGGTACGGGCATGGCCGCGCTCTGCATCGGGGTGGGCCAGGGCATCGCCCTCGTCCTGGAGCGCTGACGGGAGCGTCGGCGGGAGCGTGGTGGCGCGGGGGCGGCGCACGGGGTCTGGGCGGGCATCGGCGGGGCATCAACAGTGCAGGCCGGACGGGTGGTCGATCGATTCCGGACATGCGCTGCTGGCAACTGCCCAATAAGTGAACAGAATTGGCAACTCCGTTCTGGCACGATGACGCGTGCCGCCCCCCACCCCACGCTCCGTCCCCACCCACCGGAGGCCCCGCGCCATGCCGCTCCTCGATCCGCAGCTCTGGCAGGACGGACCGACTCTGACCGGGGGTACGGCGCCGGTCCTCGAACCGGCGACCGGCCGCACCCTCGCCACCCTCGACCTGGCCTCGGCGCCCGACGTCGCCGAGGCCGCCGTACGGGCCCGGGCCGCCCAGCGGGACTGGGCGCGCGCCACCCACCTGGAGCGCGCCGCGGTGCTCCGCCGCGCCGGCGACCTGTTCGCCGCCCACGCCGACGAACTGCGCGAATGGCTGATCCGCGAATCCGGTTCGATCCCCGGCAAGGCGGACTTCGAACTGCACGTCGCCGCCCAGGAGTGCTACGAGGCCGCGGCGCTGGCCTCGCGCCCGACCGGGCAGGTACTGGCGACCGAGGCGCCGCGGCTCTCGTACACCCGGCGCTCCCCGGCCGGGGTGGTCGGGGTGATCGCCCCCTTCAACGCCCCGCTGATCCTGGCTATCCGCTCGGTCGCGCCCGCGCTCGCCCTCGGCAACGCCGTCCTGCTCAAGCCGGACCGGCGCACCGCCGTGTGCGGAGGCTTCGCGCTCGCCGCGGTCTTCGCCGCCGCCGGACTCCCGGCCGGGCTGCTGCACGTGCTGCCCGGGGACGCGGAGACCGGGGCGGCGGTGGTGGCCGAACCCCTGGTGCGCGTCGTCTCGTTCACCGGGTCGACCGCGAGCGGGCGGGCCGTCGCCGAACTGGCGGGCCGTCACCTCAAGCGCGCCCACCTGGAGTTGGGCGGCAACTCGGCGCTGATCGTGCTCGCCGACGCGGATGTCGAGGCCGCCGTGGCCCAGGCGTCCTGGGGGACCTTCTTCCACCAGGGCCAGATCTGCATGACCGCGGGCCGTCACCTCGTCCACGCCTCGCTGTACGACGAGTACGTCGAGCGGCTCGCCGTGCGGGCCGAGGCGCTGGCCGTGGGGGACCCGTACCGCGAACAGGTGCACATGGGCCCGCTCATCGACCGCGCCCAGCTGGAACGGGTCCACGCGCTGGTCGAGGCGAGCACCGAGCGCGGCGCGAAGCTGATCGCGGGCGGCACCCACCGGGACCTCTTCTACCGGCCGACGGTGCTCGCGGGCGTCGGTGACGACACCCCCGCCTATGCCGAGGAGGTCTTCGGCCCGGTGGCACCCGTACGGTCCTTCGCCTCGGAGGAGGAGGCGGTCGCGCTGGCCTCGGCCGGGCCGTACGGCCTCTCGCTCGGCGTGGTCACCCGGGACGCGGCGCGCGGGCTGGAGCTGGCCGACCGGATCCCCACCGGGATCGTGCACGTGAACGACCAGACGGTGAACGACGAGGCGGTCGCCCCCTTCGGCGGGGTCGGCGCCTCCGGCAACGGGGCCCGGTTCGGCGGCGAGGCGAACCTCGACGCCTTCACGGAACTGCGCTGGACCACGGTCCGCAGCACCCCGGCCGGCCATCCGTTCTGACCTCCGTTCCGCCTGGTGTTCCGACCGGCGTTCCGACCCGGCCCGGCCGGGCCGGAATGCCGGGCGCGCTCCGTTCGTTCCAGGGACAGGAAGCGCGAAATACGGAGGTCTGGAAACCGTGGCTACAGTCGAACTCACCAAGGAGAACTTCGACCGGACGGTCAGCGAGAACGAGTTCGTGCTGATCGACTTCTGGGCGTCGTGGTGCGGACCCTGCCGTCAGTTCGCCCCCGTCTACGAGAGGGCGTCGGAGACCCACGCCGACCTGGTCTTCGCGAAGGTGGACACGGAGGCGCAGCAGGAGCTGGCCGCGGCCTTCGACATCCGGTCGATCCCGACCCTGATGATCATCCGGGACCAGGTGGCCATCTTCGCCCAGCCGGGCGCCCTGCCGGAGGTCATGCTGGAGGACGTCATCGGCCAGGCCCGCGCGCTCGACATGGACGAGGTCCGAACGAAGATCGCCGAGGAGAAGGCCAAGGCCGGGGGCCCGGACCAGGGACCGTCCGGGACCGCGACCGCCGGCGAAGACGCGTAGCGGCACGCCGCGACGGTGCGAGTGCGCCGCGCGGGCCCGGCGGTGCGGCGAGACTGGCCCGTATGACTGAAGCAGTGGAGTACGACGTCCTGGTCCTCGGCGGGGGCCCCGCGGGGGAAAACGTCGTCGACCGGGTCCGGGCCGCCGGGTTGAGCGCGGCGCTGGTGGAGAGCGAACTCGTCGGCGGGGAGTGTTCGTACTGGGCCTGCGTGCCCAGCAAGGCGCTGCTGCGCCCGGCGCTCGCGCGCGCGGACGCCCGCAAGGTGCCCGGACTGGCGGGCGCCGTGCGGGGGCCGCTGGACGCGGCGGCCGTGTTCGCCCACCGGGACTACTGGACCAGCGACTGGAAGGACGACGGCGGACGCGACTGGCTGGCCTCGATCGGCGTCGACCTCTACCGGGGGCACGGCCGTCTCTACGGGATCCGCAAGGTCGCCGTTTCCAGCCCCGAGGGGGAGCACCACGTGCTCTCGGCCCGGCACGCGGTGGTCGTGGCCACCGGGACCCGGGCGCTGCTGCCGGACCTCCCGGGACTGGCCGATGCCCGGCCGTGGACCAGCCGCGAGGCCACCTCGGCGCAGCAGGCCCCGGAGCGGCTGCTGATCGTCGGCGGTTCGGTGGTGGCCGCCGAGATGGCCACCGCCTGGCAGGCGCTCGGCTCGCGGGTGACGGTGCTGGTGCGCGGTGCGCGGCTGCTGCCCCGGATGGAGCCGTTCGCGGGGGAGCTGGTCGCCGAGGCGCTGCGGGAGGCGGGCGCGGAGGTCCGTACGGGCGTGGACGTGGAAGCCGTCGTGCGCGACGGGGCGACCGGGCCGGTCACGGTCGTGCTCCGCGGCGGGGAGACCCTGGAGGGCGACGAACTGCTGATGGCGACGGGCCGGGTCCCGCGCACCGACGACATCGGTCTCGACACGGTCGGGCTGGCGCCCGGCGGGTGGATCGGGGTCGACGAGAGCTGCCGGGTGTCCGGAACCGACTGGCTGTACGCGGTCGGTGACGTCAACCACCGCGCGCTGCTCACCCATCAGGGCAAGTACCAGGCGCGGATCGCGGGCGCCGCCATCGCCGCCCGCGCGGCGGGCACCGCCACCGCGGCCGAGGAGGGGCGCTGGGGTCCGTACGCGGCCACCGCGGACACCGCCGCCCTGCCGCAAGTGGTCTTCACCGACCCGGAGGCGGCGGCGGTCGGGCTGACCGCCGAGGAGGCCGAACGCGCGGGTCACCGGGTGCGCGCCGTCGACTACGACCTCGGGAAGGTCTCCGGCGCGGGCCTGTACGCGGACGGGTACCGCGGCCGGGCCCGGATGGTCGTGGACCTCGACCGCGAAGTCGTCCTGGGAGCCACCTTCGTGGGCCCGGGGACCGCCGAACTGCTGCACGCGGCCACGGTCGCGGTGGCCGGGGAGGTGCCGATCGCGCGACTGTGGCACGCGGTTCCCGCGTTCCCGACGATGAGCGAGATCTGGCTCCGGCTGCTGGAGACGTACCGGGGCTAGGGTGCCGCGTCAGGGCAGGGACGGATTCCCCTCGGTCTGGGGCTGGTCAAAGCCGGGGGCGTTGAGCAAGGATCGCGTCCGCACCTCACCGCCGGCCTTCTTCCGGCGCCACACATCCATCACAGGAGGATGTCCATGCCCCGCCGCACCTCTCGCCTCCGCACCGCCGCCATTGTCGCGTCCATGGCAGTGCTGGGTCTGGCCGTACCGGCATCGGCCGTCGCGTCCGGATCCGCGGACGGCCTGCCCCAGGGGCGTGTCTTCATGGTCAACCCCGTGCAGTCGTCCGGCGATCAGACGCTTGCCGACGCCAAGGATTCCGCCGCCGCCGTGCCCGACTCCGCGTATGCCACGGTCGCGTTGCGCAACCTCGACGGCAGCGGAGGCCTCTCCGGCCGGTGGGCGTACATCCGGTCGGAGACCGGTGCTCCCGCCGCCGTCTCGGACGCCGGGCGGTACACGAGGGCGGACGACCAGTTCGAGCAGGTCATGGCCTACTTCTGGGTCAACGAGGCGCAGGAGTACCTGCAAGGCCTCGGCTTCGGGAGCGAATTGCCCGGCGCCAACGACCGCGCTCAGCCGGTCCGCATCAACCAGTGGGGGGCCGACAATTCCTTCTTCAGCGACAAGAAGGCCGAGATCCGCTTCGGCAAGGGCGGTGTCGACGACGCCGAGGACGCGGAGGTCATCGTCCACGAGTACGGGCACGCGGTGCACGACGCGCAGGTCCCCGGTTTCGGCACCTCCCCGGAAGCGGGGGCGATAGGCGAGGCCTTCGGCGACTACCTGGCCGTCGAAGTCGGCGACCACGCCGACGCCGTGCACGGCTGGCCGCACCGGACGGATCTGGCGTGCGTGGCCGACTGGGATTCGGTCCCCTACAGCACCGCCCCGCACTGCCTGCGCCGCATCGACGGGAACAAGGTCTACGCGGACCGGGTCGGTGAGGTCCACGCGGACGGTGAGATCTGGTCCCGCGCCCTCTTCGACATCCGCGCGGCCCTGGGCGCGCGAACGGCCGACCGCGTCATCGTCAACGCCCAGTTCTCCTTCGCTCCCGACACCAGTTTCCAGGACGCGGCGCGCGCCACCATCGCCACCGCCCGGAGCATGTACGGCGCGAGCGCCGCGGACTCGGTGCGGACCGCCTTCAAGAACCGTCAGATCCCCGGCGTCCAATAGCCGCTTCCCGGCCGGTGGTTCTGGTCGAAACGGAATGTTCCGTTTTTGGCCGTTGGGCGGACATCGCACCCCGCTCTCCGAACAACAACAGGTCAAATTCTTGTTGCGTCCCTGTCATTTCCACTCCTCTTCCTGGCAATCTCGCTGCCGTTCCCCCACGGCAACCAAGGAGAGCGAGTGACCCGACCCATGTCCTCATCCCCCGCCCCCCGCAGGACCCGAGCGCTGCGCACCGCCGCCGTCGTCGCCTCGGCGGCGATGGTCGCCATCGCCGTCCAGAGCGGCTCCGCCAGCGCATCGGCCGAGCGTGAGGCCGGAGCCACCGCCGTCACGCTGTCGGCCGGGGCGCGCGCCCAGGCGATATCGGCCGCCCAGTCCGAGGCGGCGGACACCGCCCGCGCCATCGGCCTCTCCGGCGACGAACGCCTCGTGGCCCGTGACGTGATCAAGGACGCGGACGGCACCGTCCACACCCGGTACGAGCGCACCTACGCCGGACTGCCCGTGCTCGGCGGTGACTTGGTGGTCCACCAGAAGAAGGACGGCAGTCGCAAGACCACCAAGGGGACCGAGGCCCGCGTGGCCCCGGCCGGAGTCCGCAGCCTGAAGGCGGCGCCGGCCGGCGCCCGCGAGGTCGTCTGGGCGGCCACCGGCAAGCCGGTCTTCGCCTACGAGGCCGTCGTCACCGGGACCCGGGCCGACGGCACGCCCAGCGAGCGCCACGTCGTCACGGACGCCGCCACCGGCGCCGAGCTCTACGCCTACGAGGCCATCGACACCGGCACCGGCACCAGCGAGTACTCCGGCACCGTCACCCTCGGCACCGCGCCGAGCGGCTCGTCGTACAGCCTCACCGACGCCGCCCGCGGCGGCCACAAGACCTACGACCTGAACGGCGCCACCTCCACCGCCACCGGCACCCTCTTCACCGACGCCGACGACAAGTGGGGCGACGGCACCGCGTCGAACCGCCAGACCGCCGCCGTCGACGCCCACTACGGGGCGGCCGTGACCTGGGACTTCTACCAGACGGAACTCGGCCGCAACGGCATCGCCGGCGACGGGAAGGCGGCCTACTCCCGCGTCCACTACGGCAATGCGTACGTCAACGCCTTCTGGTCCGACAGCTGCTTCTGCATGACCTACGGAGACGGAGCCAACAACCTCAAGCCCCTCACCGCGCTGGATGTGGCCGGCCACGAGATGAGCCACGGCCTGACCGCCGCCACCGCGAAGCTCAACTACAGCCGCGAGTCCGGCGGTCTCAACGAGGGCACCAGTGACATCCTCGGCACCTCCGTGGAGTTCTTCGCCAACAACCCCTCGGACCCCGGTGATTACCTCATCGGCGAGAAGATCGACATCCGTGGCAACGGCACGCCGCTGCGCTACATGGACAAGCCCAGCAAGGACGGTGCCTCCGCCGACTACTGGTCGAAGACGGTCGGCCGCCTCGACGTCCACAACTCCTCCGGCGTCGCGAACCACTTCTTCTACCTGCTCTCCGAAGGCAGCGGTGCCAAGACGGTCAACGGAGTCTCCTACAACTCGCCGACCTACGACGGCTCGACCGTCACCGGCATCGGCCGCGTCAAGGCGTACAAGATCTGGTACAAGGCGCTTTCCACCTACATGACGTCGACCACCAACTACGCTGGCGCGCGCACCGCGACCCTGCAGGCGACGGCTGACCTCTACGGCACGACGGGTGCCGAGTACCAGCAGGTGGCCGCGGCCTGGAAGGGCGTGAACGTCAACTGACAGCTGTCGAGCGCCCGGTGTCGTGGATCGCGGCTCCTCGCGATCCGCGGTACCGGGTGCGGGCGAGTGTCCGCATCATCGCCGCGCCCGCCACCACGGCGCAGAGGTGCAGGGCCAGCGCGACCGCGGGGTTCTCCGGTGGCGTGACATCGGCCGGATGCGCCATCGCCACGTACAGCACCAGGGGCACCTTCCAGGCGCTCCACGCGAACAGCGAGCCCGATCCGACCCACCCGATGACCAGCGGGAGCCAGCGCGGCAACCCGGCGGGGCGCGCCCGGGCGAGCGTCCAGACGGCGGCGGATCCGGCGATCGCCCAGAATCCCCACGCGACGGCCAGCACCTCCCCGTCGGTGGTCCGCTCGGCCGGGTGGGCGATCCCCAGAGTGCCCCCGGCCGCCCAGTGGAGCCAGACCAGCCCGACCACGGCGCCGACGACGGCCGCCCACGGTACCGCCCCGCGCGGCCCGTCCCCCACGCGCCCGGCGAACGCGTCCGGCCAGCGGCGGCGGAGGTACGCCGGGACGGCGAGCGCCAGCCCCAGCCCCATCCCCACGAAGCTGAACTCGATGAGCACGCCCTCCCAGACCGGCATGGCCGTGTCATCGCCGCCCGACGGCTCACCGCCGCCGCCCAGGAGCGCGCTGAAGGCGGCGAACGGCAGCACCGAGACGAGGAACCCCGACCCCACCCAGGAACAGAACGTGACGAGCGCCCCCGGTATGCGCATCCCCCAGGGCCGCACCAGCGCGAGCACCAGGGCGATCCCCGTCACCGCCATGCCGACCGTGACGGTGTTGAGCACCAGCCACCCCGCCAGGCCGAACCCCTCGCCGATCGGCAGCACCCCCACGAGGGAGCCGATCACCCACGAGACTTTGATCAGCAAGTACGGCGACAGCGCCAGCGCCGTCCCGTACGCCGCGTTCCGCCCGACCCGATCCCAGCGGTCCACCCGAACTCCCCTTCCACCGCGAACTTCCCCTTCACCAGCAGGAATCCCAGCGTCGGGCCTGACCGTCCCGGCCGCGTCCCCCGCCGGAGGGAAACGCCTCCCCCACGCGGGGGAGGAGGCGGGCGGGGACCCGCGTCACCGCTCAGGGGCCCGCGGGCCGCGGAGCGGGAGCGGTCGGCTGAGGACGAGGTTGGTGGTCGTGCTCCCGAAGCCGGCCAGTTCGTCCACCACCGCCTCCAGGTGGCCCATGGAGGAGGTGGCCACCTTGAGGACGTAGCAGTCGTCGCCGGTGGTGCGCAGGCACTCCAGGATCTCCGGGCGCTCCGCCAGCAGGCGGCGCAGCGGCTCGTGCCGGGTCCCGGGGCCCGGGTACTTGAGCCGGACCACCGCCAGCACTCCGTACCCGGTGCGCTCCAGGTCCACCTCCGCCCGGTAGCCCGTGATCACCTCGGCCTCCTCCAGCCGCCGCACCCGCTCCTTCGTCGCGGACGCGCTCAGGTTCACCCGCCGTGCCAGCTCCGTGAAGGGGATCCGGCCCTCCCCCTGGAGTTCCCGCAGGATCGCCCAGTCCGTCGCATCAAGAGTCTCGGTCATCGGGCCAGATTACCGGCGGATCCACGGCCGAACGCTCCCTGGACAGGCGGGAGTCACTTCTGGCGGCCGTGGCGCCTGGCTAGGCTCGACGGTGTGAAGATCGGAGTCAACGTCCTCAATTTCGGCCCCGGCACCGACCCCGGGGTCCTGCGCGGCTGGGCCCGGACCGTCGAAGGCCTGGGCTTCGACCTGCTGATGGTCTCGGACCACGTGGCCATCACGCCCGATGTCGCCGTGCGCTATCCGCCGCCCTTCTACGAGCCCTTCACCACCCTGTCCTGGCTGGCCGCCCTCACCACCCGGGTGCGGCTCGGCACGACGGTCCTCATCGCCCCCTACCGGCACCCGCTGCTCACCGCCCGGATGGCGGCCAACGTGAACGAACTGAGCGGCGGCAGACTGGTCCTCGGGGTCGGAGTGGGCTGGGCGCGCCAGGAGTTCGCCGCCCTCGGGATCCCGTTCGAACAGCGGGGCCGGCTGACCGAGGAGCACCTGCGGGACGTCCGCGCGGCCTGGGCGGACACCGCCGCCTACGGGGACCGGCCGATCCCGGTGTGGGTCGGCGGCAACAGCGACGCGGGGCTGCGCCGGGCCGTACGGCTCGGGGACGCCTGGCATCCGCTGCGTCCCACCGTGCCGTGGCTGCGCGAGGCCGCGGTCCGGCTGGCGGCGTACGCGCGGGGGCAGGGGCTCCCCGTGCCCGCCCTCGCGCCCAGGATCGCCCTCAGGCTCACGGCGGCCCCGGTCACCGGACCGGACCGGCTCGCCGGGGAGGGCACGATCGACCAGATCGCCGAAGACCTCGAAGAGCTGCGGCGGTTGGGCGCGGAGGCGGTCGTCCTCGACCCCTACGGCGGCGACCCCCGCGAGACCCGCCACCCGGAATTGGCCTGGCGGGCACTGGAGACGGTGGCCGCGTACGCCCTCCACGCACCCCGCACCGGAACGGAGCAGCCATGACCACCATGCCCGAGCACCACGCCGACCACGCCGACCACGCCCTCCTGCGGCGGGCCATCGCGCTCGCGGGGGAGGCGGGTGAGCGCGGCGACCCGCCCTTCGGGTCGCTGCTGGCGGGACCGGACGGGGCGGTGCTCGCGGAGGAGCGCAACACCACCCGCACCGACGGGGACATCACCGCGCACCCGGAACTGAAGCTGGCCCGCTGGGCCGCGCGGGAGCTGGACGCGGCCACGGCGGCGGCGACCACGCTGTACACGAGCTGCGAGCCGTGCGGCATGTGCGCGGCGGTCATCCAACAGGCCGGACTGCGAAGGGTGGTGTTCGCGCTGTCCGGCGAGCAGCTGCTCGACATCAGGCCGGGCAGCGGCCGCCCGCCCGTGCCGCAGTACGGGCCCGCGCTGCTCGACGAGGTACGGGCCGTGGTCGCGGCGTACTACCCGCGGTACTAGGCGGCGGCCGTGCCCCGCTGGTAGCTGCCGCCGTCGCGGGTGCGGGTCAGGTGGCCCGCGATGACCAGGTAGCGCCGCAGCGCGGCACTGTCGTCGTGCACCGAGCGCAGCGCCTCGTTGACCTCGGGCTCGGTGTACGCGCGGTCCGGGTCGAACAGGGTCTCGGCGAGGTGTCGCAGGAGCTGTTCGCGGCGGGCGGGCTTGCGCGGGACGGCCTTGAGGCGGCCCGTGGGGGAGAACAGGTCGGCCACCCCGCGCCGTTCGGCGCGGGTCTGTTCAGGGGCGGTCTGGGTGCGGGGCGGGTGCTGCGGTGCGTTCTCGGACATGAGGGGCAGCCTCGCCCGGGGCCCGGGTCCGCGGCAACCGGTTTTCCCTGCATCCGCAAAAAGTGACGCTCCTTCATCTTACTGAGCGGTAGTCCCCGCCAGTACCCTCCGGGAACCGTTCCCCGCCCTTCCCGGAGGAGCACGTATGAGACACCCCACCGCACGGCTGCGCACCGCGGTCGCCGCCGGACTCATCGCTCTCGGCGCCGCCCTGTTCTCCCCCCCCTCGCGTCCGCCACGGCGGCACCGGCCGCCGACCCCGCCCCGCTCCCCGTCGCGGACTACTGCGGCGGCCAGTGCGCCGACATCCTCCCGCCCGGCCAGAGCGGCAATGCCACCCTGGCCCAGATCCTGCTCCACAAGGCCTTCGGCACCCTGCCCGCCCACACCTCCGACCAACTGGCGCGCTACGCCTCGCTGGCGGGCGGGTACCAGGGCCTCACCGACGCCAAGATCAACGACTTCTTCAACGACGCCGCCTTCGGCGTCCCTTCCGCGCAGGTCGAATCCACCGTCAGCCCGCGCCCCGATGTCACCATCACCCGGGACAAGAAGTCCGGCGTCCCCCACATCAAGGGCACCACCCGCTACGGCACCGAGTACGGCGCGGGCTACGCGGCCGCCCAGGACCGGCTGTGGCAGATGGACCTCTTCCGGCACGTCGGCCGCGGGGACCTGACCCCCTTCGCGGGCGGCGCCCTCGCCAACCAGGGCCTGGAGCAGGAGTTCTGGCCGCAGGCCCCCTACACCGAAGCCGATCTGCAGGCCCAGGTGGACCGGATCCGGACCACCGAGGGCGACCGCGGCCGCCAGGCGATGGAGGACGCGCAGGCGTATGTCGACGGGATCAACGCCTACCGGACGCAGTCGAAGGACGGCCGCTACTTCCCCGGGGAGTACGTGCTCACCGGCCACATCGACTCGATCACCAACGCGGGCGAGATCCAGCCCTTCAAGCTCACCGACCTGATCGCTCTCGCCTCCGTCGTCGGCGGACTCTTCGGCGGCGGTGGCGGCGGCGAGGTGCAGGCGGCGGTCTCGCTCCTGGCCGCCCAGCAGAAGTTCGGCCTGGAGGAGGGCACCCGGGTCTGGGAGTCCTTCCGCGAACGGGAGGACCCCGAGGCCGTGTTGACCGTCCATGACGGCACGAGCTTCCCCTACGCCCAGAAGCCCGCGAACCCGCAGGGCACGGCGCTCCCGGACGCGGGCTCGGTCGTCGCCGAACCGCTCGTGTACGACCGTACGGGCGCGGCGGCCACGAAGGCCGCGGCCAGCCCGCCGAAGCCGATCAAGCAGAGCATGTCCAACGCGCTGCTGGTCTCCGGCGCGAAGACCGCGAGCGGTCACCCCGTCGCCGTCTTCGGCCCCCAAACCGGTTATCTGGCACCCCAGTTGCTGATGCTCCAGGAACTCCAGGGGCCCGGGCTGAGCGCGCGCGGAGCCTCCTTCGCGGGCGTGAGCATGTACGTACAGCTCGGGCGCGGCCAGGACTACGCCTGGAGCGCGACCTCCGCCGGGCAGGACATCACCGACACCTTCGCCGTCGAACTGTGCGAGCCGGGCGGGGGCACCCCGACCACCGCCTCCACCTCCTACCTCTTCCGGGGGACCTGCACCCCCATGGAGAAGCTGGAGCACAGCAACGCCTGGACCCCCAGCGTCGCCGACGGCACCGCGGCGGGCTCCTACCGGATGCAGGTGTGGCGCACCGGCTACGGCATCGTCACGCACCGCGCGACCGTCGCGGGCAAGCCCGTCGCCTACACCGCGCTGCGCTCGACCTACCGCCACGAAGCCGACTCGATGATCGGCTTCCAGATGCTCAACGACCCGGCGTACGTCACGGACGCGCACGCCTTCCAGCAGGCGGCGCAGCACATCGGCTACGCCTTCAACTGGTTCTACGCCGACTCCCGCGAGGCCGCCTACTACAACAGCGGGCTGAACCCCGTCCGGGCCGCCGGGGTCGACCCCGCGCTCCCCGTCTTCGGCCGGGCCGCCTACGAGTGGCAGGGCTTCGACCCGGCGGTGAACACGGCCGACTACACCCCGCCCGCCGAACATCCGCAGTCCATCGGGCAGGACTACTACATCAGCTGGAACAACAAGCAGGCCAAGGGGTACGGGGCGGCCGGGTTCGGGATGGGCGCGGTCCACCGCGCCAGCCTCCTCGACGACCGGGTCAAGCCCCTCGTCGCGGCGGGCGGGGTCACCCGTGCCTCGCTCACCCGGGCCATGGAGGACGCGGCGGTCACGGACCTGCGCGGCGAGAACCTGCTGCCCGAGCTGATCGACATACTGAACAGCTCGGCCGTCACCGACCCGGCGGCGGCCGCCGCCGTGCAGAAGCTCACCGCGTGGCGGGACGGCGGCAGCAAGCGCACGGAGACCAGCCCGGGTTCGCAGACCTACGCGAACGCCGACGCGATCCGCATCATGGACGCCTGGTGGCCGCTGCTCATCGAGGCCGAGTTCAAACCCGGACTCGGGGCGCCGCTGTACGACGTCCTGCGGGCCTCGCTGACCATCGACGAGGCGCCCAACGCGGGCCACGGGCCCACCGGTTCGCACGCCGGGTCCGCGTTCCAGTACGGCTGGTGGAGCTACGCGGACGAGGACCTGCGGATGGTCCTGGGGCGGCCGGTGGCCGATCCGCCGTCCAAGGTCTACTGCGGGGGCGGCTCGCTGAGCGGCTGCCGTGACGTCCTGCTCGCCACCCTCAAGCAGGCGGCGGCCGCGACCCCGGCCGCCGTCTACCCGGCCGACGGGACCTGCGCCGCGGGCAAGCAGTGGTGCGCGGACGGGATCGTGCAGCGGCCGGTGGGCGGGCTCACCCACCCGATGACCACCTGGCAGAACCGGCCGACGTACCAGCAGGTGGTGGAATTCCCGGCCCACCGCTGACCCACCAGGGACATGAAGGCCCCGCCGTTCCCGGTGCGCACCGGGAACGGCGGGGCCGCGTTCGGGCCGGTCCGGTCAGGGGCCGACGGTGATCTGCTGCGCCGCGTCCGTGGTGTCCGTCACCTTGTACACGGCGTTGAAGGTGGAGCTGGTCGCGCTCGTCGGGCAGCCGAAACCGCCGGTGACCGTGACGGGCACGGTCGCGTTCGTGAAGGTCAGGCTGGAGGGGGCGCCGTTCGCCCAGCTGCCCGCGACCGCGGCCGGGCCGCTCGGGGCGGTGGTGACGGTGCAGGTGGCGAGGCCGGTGGTGTGCACGACCAGACCACCGGTCGGCACGGTCATCGTCGCCGTGACCGGCGAGCCGTCCTGCATCGAGACGGTCCAGGCGCCGCTCGTGGTGACCGTCGGCGTCACCCCCGGGATGCTGGAGGTACACGAGGTGTACGTCGGCGGGGAGATGGGCGAGGAGACGGCCCCGGCCGCGTTGTGGTTGCCGGGCGCGGCCGGAACCGAACCCGTGGAGACGGAGACCGAGCAGGTCACGGTGACCGAACCGGCCTTGAGGGTGGCCTTGCCGCTGAGGGTGGCCTTGAACGCGTGACCGGCGGGCGAGACGGTGGTCGGGCCCGCCAGGGGTAAGGGGCTCGCGGTCGCGGGGACCGCGCCCAGGGTCAGGGCCCCGGCCGCCGCGAGTACGGCGGTCAGGGCGAGTGCGGTGCGGGTGCGCGTACGGGTCATGACGGCGCTCCTTGGGGATCGGTGTCCTGCGCTGGGGACGCGGGAGGAGGGGTCTCCGTGGGGGGAGTGGCGGACGTACGGGGCGGCGCGGCGGAGGGCTGCCAGGCGAACATCAGACCGCCGCCGAGGATGCCGAGCAGGGTGCCGATCAGGAACCCGCCGAGGTTCGACAGGACCAGCGCGGCGGTGGCGATGAGCGTCGTGAGGATCCCCGCCAGGGTGCGGTGCTGAGGGGAGAACCAGGCGGAGAGCCCCATCACGATCATGACGATGCCCATCAGGACGGACGGGATCCCCGCCACGCCCTGCTGGAGCATGATCTTCAGCGGGGCCAGCGGCAGCGCGCAGATCTCGGCTCCCGCGAGCAGGGCGAAGACTCCGCCCCAGAAGGGTCTGCTCCGCCTCCAGCGGCGGAACCTCCCGGACCGCCGGCCGCCGCCCGCGGGGGTCGCGGTCCGCGGGTCGCCGCCGCCCCGGGTCAGAAGCATTCCTTCTTGCCCTTGCTGATGCTCATGTTCAGCCCGGAGAGCTTGAAGGTGCCGGCGTTGGTCGCCCACGCCGTCTGGTGCAGGTTGCTGATGGTGACGCTGTCGGCCTGCTGGGCGAAGAGGTCCTGCATGCCGACGGCCTCGGTCGGACCCTTGTCCAGGGTGGAGGCGTCCCGGCCGATCTCGATGTTGCTGAAGACCGCGTCGCCGGAGAGCTGGGTCGCGTCCACGAAGAGGTTGCTGGCCTCGACCGGATCCTTCTGGCCCGCCGTGAGGTTGAGCGAGATGTCGCCGATCAGCGGGAGCGTGGTGACCACCGACTGGCAGAGGCTGTGGAGCTTGGCCTCCTTGATGGCGGTGACCGCCACCGGGATGAGCTCGTTGCGGGCGTTGACGTCGACGCTGCCGTACTGCGCGAAGCCCTCGCCCTCCAGGCTGTTCGCCGAGACCTTGAACTGCTGGCCCGACACGGCGAAGGAGGCGGCGAGCGCGCCCTGCGCCAGGGCTATCCCGAGGCCCGCCGTGACCGCCACGGCCGGGAGGGTCAGGACGGCGAAGCGGCGCCATCTGACCCGTCCGTCGGGGCTGTTGACAGCGTTGTCAGGTAAGTGCTGGGAATCTTCCACCGTTTGCCCCTGAATATCGGCTGTGCACCGTTGTTACCGACGAGTTGAATGTAAGAGTGCCAATGGTGGTTGGCAAGGTTGCGGGAACGCCCGGTTTCGGCCGACTCCTACTGCTCCGTACGCAGCAGTTCGGCGACCTCGGTCTCCACCCGGCGGGCCATCGCGCGGGCGAACTCGGCGGCCACGACCTCGCCCGCCACCGGGCGCAGCGCCGCCACCGCATCCGTGATGTGCTGGACCTGGGTGGCCGAAAGGTGCTCCAGCCCGTCCGGACCGATCACATACGATCGGAACAGCCCCACGAACCGGTCGGCGAGCGCCGCCGCCTGAGTCTGTACGAAGTCCCCCGCGTCCAGGATCTCCGTGAGCGGCACCCCCTGCCGCACCAGGGTCACGGTCGCCTCCAGCAGCCCGCGGCTCGGGAAGGTCACTGTGTCGCCCTCGATCGTGACGTACCGCAGGGCCGCCGCGCGCCGGGTGTCCTGCGGGGTGGCAGCCGGGCCGAACAGCGCGCGCAGCTCGGCCAGCGTCATCGTCACCGGGTCCTCGTGCACCCAGCCCCGGGTCATCTCCCGCTCCAGGCCCAGCAGTCGGCCGATCCCGCCGCCCTCTTCCCAGGCGCGCAGCAGCTCCGCGATGCCGTTGACGGTGTAACCCCGGCCCAGCAGGTCGCTGATCAGCCGCAGCCGGGCGAGGTGGTCGTCGGAGTACCAGGCGATCCGGCCCTCGCGCAGCGGCGGCGGGAGCAGGCCGCGCTCTTGGTAGTAACGCAGGTTGCGCACCTTCACGCCCGCCGCGAGGGCGACTTCCTCCCGGCGGTAGCGGGCCGGGTGCCCGCCGCCGGGGTGCGCGGCGCCCTCGCCCGCCGATGGGGTCGGCCCGACCCGGCTGCTGCTCACGGGGCGAGTCTAGGGCGTGATCAGGACGCCCTTGGCGCGTACTGGCGGGTACCCGGGGTTGCCCGGGCCGCCGCCGGGGCGGGTCACTCCCCGGCGGGCCGGTCCTTGGCCGCGGGGGCCTGCTTGACCGCGCGCAGCACCACGAACTTCGGGTCGCTCGCGACGAGTTGGCTGTTCCCGAAGAGCCTGCGCAGCCGGACGTGGTAGCCGAGGTGGCGGTTGCCGACGACCCACAGCTCGCCGCCGGGCCGCAGGGCCTGGCGGGCCTGTGCGAACATCCGCATCGCGGTGGCCTCGGTCGTCGCCTGGTGGGAGTGGAACGGCGGGTTGTTCAGGACCAGGTCCACCGAGCCGTCCGGGACCCCGGCGAGGCCGTCGCCGACCCGGAACTCGGCCTTGCGGTCGTCGCCCGGGACGTTGGCCCGGTACGTCGCCTCGGCCGAGGCCACCGCCTGGTACGACTCGTCGGTGAAGATCACTTCGGCGTCGGGGTCGGCGAGCGCGGCGGCCGTGCCGACCACGCCGTTGCCGCAGCCCAGGTCCACGATCCGGGCGGCGCCGGTGCGGGTGGGGAAGTGCTGGAGCAGGAACCGGGTCCCGATGTCGAGCCGGTCCGCGCAGAACACCCCGGCGTGGTTGACCGCGGTGAGCCCGGAGCCGACGCCCGAGTCCTCGTCCAGGGTGTAGGTCAGCGGCCAGGGCCCCGGCGCGGCGGCCTCGCGGCCGGCCTTCGGGCCGGGCGTGGCGAAGATCAGCCGGGCCTTCTTCTCCGCGAGGGAGGTCCGGGTCGGGCCGATGATCCGCTCGAACAGCCGCAGCGTGGAGGTGTGGATGTCCTTCACCATGCCGGTGCCGACGACCACGGTGTCCGCGTGCAGGTGCGGGGCCAGCCGGTGCAGCTGGTCCTCCAGCAGCGCGAGGCTCTTGGGCACCCGGACGAGCAGGACGTCGATCCGCTCCGGCGGAGCGTCCTGGGTGGTCAGCAGGTTGACCCCGGCGTCGTGCGCCCCGGCGCGTTCGAGATTGGCGCGGGTCGCCTCGTGGGTGAGCGAGGAATCGGTGATCTGTACGGGCCGGTGCGCGGCCAGCGCCGTCACCAGCGCCCCCCAGCGGTCCCCGAGCACGGTGACCTGCCCGTCCAGCTCCACCGGCGGGCGGTCGCCGGTGCCGGTGGCGAGGTGCCGCAGCAGGTACTCGTCAGCGGCGTCCCAGGCGCGGAGCCGGTCGCGGGAGTCCTCGGGGAAGCGGGTGAGCTCGTGGGAGCCGAAAGGCGTGGTGAGACGGTTCATATGGGACCCAGGCTAGCCGAGTGCGCGGCCCGCTCCCGCACGGCCCGCCCCGGCGGGGCGTGCGACCGTCCTCGCGGCGGGGGTCGGGGCGGGTGCCGACCCGCGTACGGTCCGGCGTGCCGAGGCGCGGAGGCTCCGCGGGGGCCTGTGGGGTACGGGGCCCGGGCGTGGTGTCCAGGTGCGGCGCATCTGCCTCCGGCGGGCCCTCAATCGCCGGGCGGGCTGGGATTGGCTGCGCCTTCGGCCCGCGGGGGAGGCCGGGTGTGGCTGCGCCGCCTCGCCCGCCGGGCTGGGTGTGGCTGCGGCTCCGGCCCGCCGGGGAGGCTGGGTTCGGCTGTGCCGTCTGGCCCGCCAGGGGCTCTGTCAGCCTCGCCGGCGTTTGAGGCGCGGGTCCGGGCAGAGCCCGGGGCGGCGGCCGGATGCGCAGCCGCTCCTGCCTCCGGCGGGCCCTCAATCGCCGGGCGGGCTGGGATTGGCTGCGCCTCCGGCCCGCGGGGGAGGTCGGGTGTTGCTGCGCCGCCTCGCCCGCCGGGCCGGGTGTGGCTGCGCCTCCGGCCCGCCGGGGAGGCCGGGTTTGGCTGTGCCGTCCGGCCCGCCGGGGAGGCTGGGTGTGCCTGCGCCTCCGGGGGCCGTCAGTGCTGGGGGAGGTCGCCGGACATGGCGGCGGCCAGGCGGAGGTGGGGGGCGGCTTCGGTGGGGCGGCCCCGGCGTTGCAGGGTGCGGCCGAGGAGCAGTCGGGCGTAGTCCTCCACCGGCCAGCGTTCCAGCACGGCGCGCAGCTCGCGTTCGGCGTGCGCGAGGCGGGCGGAGTGGTAGTAGGCGCGGGCCAGCAGCAGCCGGGGAGCCAGCTGCTCGGGGGCCTCGGCGGTCAGCGTCTCCAGCACACGGGCGGCCGGGACGTACTCCTTGGCGTCGAAGAACAGTCCGGCGCGCGTCCAGCGCTCGGCGGCCGTGCCCTGCTCGTAGTACGCGGCGGGGGCGTGGGCGGTGGGGGTCGCGGAGGTGTTCGTCGGTGTGTTCATCGGTCCTCCCGGCTCTGCCGGTCTGCCCGCTCTACTCGGTCGGCGGGGTCGCGGTGGCTGCAACACGCAGGTACCGCCGGACATTCCGCGGAACACCGTAGGTTGTGCCCATGAGCAATCTCGAACGCCAGCCCGCCCTGTCCGCATGCGGCGGGCGCGGCTTCGTCGTCGCCGAACCGGTCCGTGAACTCCTCAGCCCGCGCCGGGTCACCCTCGGCACCGGCACCGAGGTGCGCAGGCTGCTGCCGAACCTGGGCCGCCGGATGGTCGGCGCCTGGTGCTTCGTCGACCACTACGGGCCGGACGACATCGCCGACGAGCCCGGGATGCAGGTGGCCCCGCACCCCCACCAGGGGCTGCAGACGGTCAGCTGGCTGCACCAGGGCGAGGTCCTGCACCGCGACAGCGTGGGCAGCCTGCAGACCGTCGGGGTCCGTGAGCTGGGCCTGATGACCTCGGGGCACGGAATCAGCCACTCCGAGGAGAGCCCCCGCCCGCACGCCCGCTTCCTGCACGGCGCCCAGCTCTGGGTGGCGCTGCCGGACGCGCACCGCGGTGTGGCTCCGCACTTCGAGCACCACGGCGAGCTGCCGCACGTCACCGCCCCGGGGCTGACCGCCACGGTGATCATGGGCACCCTCGACACCGCGACCTCGCCCGGGACGACGTACAGCCCCCTCGTGGGCGCCGACATCAGCCTCGCGGCCGGGGCCGGGGCGCGGCTGCCGCTGGAGCCCGACTTCGAGTACGCGGTCCTGTCGATGTCCGGCGAGGCCGTGGTGGACGGCGTACCGGTGCTGCCCGGATCGATGCTGTACCTGGGCTGCGGGCGCACCGAACTCCCGCTGCGGGCCGCCTCGGACGCGAGCCTGATGCTGCTGGGCGGCGAGCCGTTCGAGGAGGAGATCCTCATGTGGTGGAACTTCGTGGCCCGCACCAACGAGGAGATCCAGCAGGCCCGTTCGGAGTGGATGGGCGGCACCCGCTACGGCGAGGTGAAGGGCTACGACGGCCCGCCGATCCCGGCGCCGGAACTCCCCCCGGTCCCGCTCAAGCCCCGGGGCCGCGTCCGCTGAGGGCGCCTCGGGGCGGCTCCCGGCGGGCGCCGGGGGCCACCCCGAAATATGATGTGCGCGCAGTCCTCACACCTGGGAGCGGTCCATGGCCCCGCCACGTGCCCCGCGGCCGACGAGCGCCGACGACCTGCTCAACCGGCTCGGGCGGCTCACCGCACAGGCGCGCGAGCGGGCGGAGTTCCAGCAGGCCAGGGTGGAGCTGGCGGAGGCCCTGCAGCGCAGCATGCTCCCGGCCGCGCTGCCGACCGTCCCCGGGCTGCGGACCGCCGCCCGCTACGCGCCCGCCCGGCACGGCCTGGACATAGGCGGCGACTGGTACGACGGCTTCACGCTGCCGGGCGGCGCGCTGGGCTTCTCCCTCGGTGACGTCCAGGGCCACGACGTCGAGGCGGCCGCCTTCATGGGGCAGGTCCGGATCGGGCTGCGCGCGGTGGCCGCCTCGGCGGCCGACCCGGGCGAGGTGCTGAGCCGGGCCAATGACCTGCTCCTGTCGGTGGACACCGATCTCTTCGCGACCTGCACTTTCCTGCGTTTCGACCCGCGGAGCTGGGCCCTGGAGAGCGCCCGCGCGGGCCACGTCCCCGCGGTCTGGGCGACCGTCGACGGGGAGTACGGGATCTCCCTCGATGCGGGCGGGGTGCCCCTGGGGATGCTGGCGGGCGCCGTGTACCCGGTGACCCGCCGCCGGCTGACCAAGGCGGGGGCGTTCGTCCTGCTCACCGACGGGGTGGTGGAGGGGCCGACCTTCCCGATCGACGAGGGGCTGGCGCGGGTGGCGCGCGTGGTCAGGGAGGGCGCGGGCGCCGATCCGGGGGAGCTGGCCGCCGCGGTGATGGAGGTGGCGGACTCCACCGGTCACGCCGACGACGCCGCGGTGCTCGTCCTGTGCCACGAAGCGGAGGCCGGGAGCCCCGCCTGAGCCCGCCCCGCGTGAGCCCGCCCCGCCCCGCGTGAGCCGGCCCCGTCCCGGGTGGGGCCCCCGGCCCGGGGGAGGCGTCCGGGCGCGTGTCACGCCCCGCCGGGGCGCGGGGACGGTGTTCTGATGGTGCGGTGCGCAACGAGGGGTGGCGACGTCTCTGCGGAGCGGTTCTCCGGATCCTCGCCGTGGCCGTCGCGTACTACGTGACGGGACGGATCGGCCTGCTGCAGCGGGTCGCGATCGACGGCGCCGTCGTCACGCCCCTGTTCCTGCCGACCGGCGTCGCGCTGAGCTGCCTGCTGCGGATGGGACTGCGGGTGTGGCCGGGAATCGCCCTCGGCAGCTACCTCGTGATCGAGACCATCGGCCCCTTCCATCTCTCGGGGCTGGCGATCCTCGCCGGGAACACCCTGGCGCCCGTCTGCGCCTTCCTGCTGCTGCGCAGGGTGGGCTTCCGCGCCGAGCTGGACCGGCTCGGCGACGGGGTGGCGCTGGTCTTCCTGGGCGGCATGGTGCCGATGCTGATCAGCGCCACCGTCGGGTCCGTGGTGGTGGTCCTCAGCGGCAGCCTGCCGCTGAGCGGGTTCTGGTCGTTCTGGTCGGCGTGGTGGGCCGGTGACGCCATGGGGGTCCTCGTGCTCACGCCGCTGCTGCTCGTGCTGCGCCGGCCGTACGGGCTGTCCCGGGACCCGCTGCGCTGGGCGGAGGCGGGGGCGCTGGCCGTCGGCGTCGTCCTCGTGTCGCTGTTCGTGACCCGCAGCTCGATCGCCCTGCTCTTCCTGGTCTTCCCGCTGCTGATCTGGGCCGCCCTGCGGTTCCGGCTCCCGGGGGCCGCGCCCTGCGTGCTGCTGGTGTCCGTGCTGGCGATCTCGGCGGCGAACGACCGGGTCGGGCCGTTCGCGGACCAGACCCTCTTCCAGGTGATGGTCAACCTCCAGGCCCTCAACGGTTCCGTGGCGCTGACCGGGCTGCTGCTGTCGGCGCTGGTCACCGAGCAGCAGAACATCCGGGAGAAGATCGAGCAGGCGTGCCTGGACATGGCCGAGCTGGTGGACAGCCTCGTACCGGGACGGCCGGCGCAGGGATGGCCGCCGCCGGACCCGGGACCGGACCCGGGTGAGCGCGGCTGATCCGGCCTCGCTGCCGGCCGGGTGATGTGGCCGGGTGATTTGGCCGAACTTCACATGGCATCAATAGGTGCCTGAGGCATCTAATGGGAGCGGCACACGACCGATCGATCGCTTGTGAGGTCAACTCATGACAGAACCCGCCGTTGCCTTTCCCCAGGACCGCACCTGCCCCTACCACCCGCCGGCCGCCTACCAGCCGCTGCGCGACGCGCGGCCCCTTTCCCGGGTCACCCTCTACGACGGCCGCTCCGTGTGGGTGGTCACCGGCCACGCCGAGGCGCGGGCCCTGCTGACCGATTCCCGTCTCTCTTCCGACCGGACGAAAGAGGCGTTCCCCAACACCGTGGCCCGGCTGAAGGGCCTTCAGAACCGCCGGGTCGCGCTGCTCGGGTTCGACGACCCCGAGCACAACGTCCAGCGCCGGATGCTGATCCCCAGCTTCTCCCTCAAGCGCACGGCGGCCCTGCGGCCGCAGATCCGCGAGACCGTGGACCGGCTGATCGACGCCATGATCGAGAACGGGCCGACCGCCGAACTCGTCAGCGCCTTCGCCCTGCCCGTGCCGTCGATGGTGATCTGCGCCCTGCTCGGGGTGCCGTACGCCGACCACGAGTTCTTCGAGGCCCAGTCGCGCCGCCTGCTGCGCGGGAAGGACGCTGCCGAGGTCGAGGACGCCCGCGACGAACTCAATGGCTACCTGGGCGAACTGATCGACCGCAAGCGCGCGGAGCCCGGCGGGGACGGACTGCTCGACGAGCTGATCGAGCAGCGGCTGGCCACGGGCGAGGTGGACCGTACGGAACTCGTCGACCTCGCCACGATCCTGCTGATCGCCGGACACGAGACCACCGCCAACATGATCTCGCTCGGCACCTTCACCCTGCTGCGCCATCCCGAGCAGCTGGCCGAACTGCGCGCCGAGCCGGAACTGATGCCCGCGGCCGTGGAGGAGCTGCTCCGGTTCCTCTCCATCGCGGACGGCATGCTCCGGGTCGCCTCCGTCGACATCGACATCGCGGGAGCGACCATCCGCAAGGACGACGGGGTGGTCTTCTCCACCTCGGTCATCAACCGCGACGAGTCCGCCTACCCCGCACCCGACGCCCTGGACTGGCGCCGGCCCGCCCGCCACCACGTCGCCTTCGGCTTCGGCATCCACCAGTGCCTGGGGCAGAACCTGGCCCGCGCGGAGATGGAGATCGCGCTGGGCGCCCTCTTCGAGCGGCTCCCGGGGCTGCGCCTCGCCGCGCCGGCCGAACGGATCCCCTTCAAACCGGGGGACACCATCCAGGGGATGCTCGAACTCCCCGTGACCTGGTGAGCCCCGCCGTGACCCAGCGCATCGACATCGACAAGGACATCTGCATCGGCGCCGGACAGTGCGCCCTGACCGCACCGGGAGTGTTCACGCAGGACGACGACGGGCTCAGCGAACTGCTGCCCGGCAAGGAGGACGGCGGCGGCAGCGCCCTGGTGCGCGAGGCGGCCCGGGCCTGCCCGGTGGGCGCCATCGCCGTACGGCCCGCCTGAGGCGGGGCCCCCGGTTGGCGGGGGCGGGGCCCGTGCTCGCATGATGGTGCTGCCGCACTGATCACCACCCCAGGAGCACCGATGGCGAGCCGGGTCCACCAACCGCTGGAGAACGAGGAGTTCGACTTCATCCTCGGACACGTCCCCGGCCCGGTCCTCGCGTACTTCACCGGGACCTGGCCCAAGGTCGCCGCCGTGTGCAAGGAAATGGACGCCCTGGTCCGGGAAGCGGCCGACGCGTACGGCGGGCGGCTGACCGCCGTCAAGGCCGACATGACCCGCTGCCCGGGCCCGACGGCCCGCTACGGGGTCACCAGCGCGCCCTGGTTCGTGCTCGTCACGGCGGGCGAGGTGGTCGCCACCCGGGAGGGGCCGCTGGACCGGGCCGGGCTCAAGGAGTTCCTGGACGCGGCTCTCTGACCGGAGCGTCCGCGGGGTCCGGCGCCCCGGCCCGGCCGACCGCCTCGGCCCGGCGCAGCAGCAGGGTCCGCTCCCGCGCGTTGCGGGTCAGCTCCGCGGCGCGGGCGAACTCCGCCCGCGCCTCCGCGGGCCGCCCGAGCCGGGCCAGCAGTTCGCCCCGGACGCTGGGCAGCAGGTGGTAGGCCTTCAGTACGGGCGCCCCGGCCACCGCGTCCACCACCGCCAGGCCCGCCTCCGGCCCCTCGGCCATCGAGACGGCGACCGCACGGTTCAGCTCGACCACCGGGGAGGGGACGAGCGCCGCGAGCCGCCCGTACAGCGCGGCGATGGCCGTCCAGTCGGTCTCCTCGTAGCTACGGGCCCGGGCGTGGCAGGCCGCGATGGCGGCCTGCAGCGCGTACGGCCCGGGCGCACCCCCCAGCTCGCCCGCCGCCGCCAGCGCCGCGAACCCGCGCCGGATCAGCAGCCGGTCCCAGCGGCCGCGCCGCTGGTCGGCCAGGAGGACCGGGCGGCCCTGCGGATCGGTGCGGGCCGCCGTCCGCGAGGCCTGGATCTCCAGCAGCGCCGCCAGCGCGTGCGCCTCGGCCTCCGCGGGCATCAGCGCGGCCAGCCGCCGGGCCAGCCGCAGCGCGTCCTCGCACAGCGCCGGGCGGATCAGGTCCTCGCCGACGGTGGCCGAGTAGCCCTCGTTGAAGATCAGGTAGATGACCTCCAGCACCCCCGCGAGCCGCTGGGTGCGCTCGGGCCCGTACGGCACCTCGAAGGGCACGCCCGCCTTCGCCAGGGCCCGCTTCGCCCGCACGATGCGCTGGGCGACGGTGGCCTCCGGGGCGAGGAACGCCCGGGCGATCTCGTCCGTGGTCAGCCCGCCCAGCAGCCGCAGGGTCAGCGCGATCCGGGCGTCCGGCGGGAGCACCGGGTGGCAGGCGGTGAAGATCAGCCGGAGCACGTCGTCGTCGATGTCGTCCGGGCCGGCCGGTTCGGGATCGTACGCCGCCTCGTCCAGGTCGCGGCCCAGCTCGGCGAGCTTGCGGGCGTAGGTCTCGCGCCTGCGCACCAGATCGACGGCCCGGCGGCGGGCGGTGGTCGTCAGCCAGGCCGCCGGATGGTCCGGGACCCCCGTGCGCGGCCACTGCTCCAGGGCCTCGACGAGGGCGTCCTGGGCGATCTCCTCGGCGAGCCCGACGTCCCGCACGATCCGCGCGGCCGCGGCGATGATCCGCGCGGACTCGATCCGGAAGACGGTTTCCACCGTGCGGGCCGTGGTGACCGGGCCGGCCGTGCTGTCTTTGCTCACGGCGACCCATCAGAGCACCCCGCGGCCCGGCCCGGCAACGAAGCCGGGCCGGACCGCGGGGTCTGCGGGGTCCGGCCTAGGGGGTGTCTGGTGGATCTCCGTGGGTAAGGAGCGGCGTCCGGTGCGTGCTCTCGGCGTGCCGGCCGGAAGCTCGCGTACTGGTTGTACGTGGGCTTTCGGCCGGTGCGGCGAGAGCGCGTGCCGGGCGTCGCGACGCCGCGGAGATCCATCAGACACCCCCTAGCCCTCGGCGACCTCGCGGACCTCGCAGGTGATCGTCCAGTAGTCCTCGTGGACGGCCAGGAAGCGCTTCGTCCACTCGATCGCCTCGGCCAGGTCCTTGGCCTGCAGCATCGCGTAGCCGCCGATGACCTCCTTGGCCTCGGTGAACGGGCCGTCCACGACCGAGGTCCGGCCGCCCTCCCAGGTCACCCGGGCGCCCTGCGCTGTGGGCGTGAGACCGGCGGTGTCCAGCAGGACCCCGGCCTTCGTCATCTCCTCGATGAGCAGGCCCATCCGCTCCATCAGCGCGTCGCTGGGGCCCTCGGCCGGGGCGTTGGCCTCGTCGAGGCGGATCATCGAAAGGTAGCGGGGCATGACGTACTCCTTGTGCCGTTCCGTACGGGGGCGGGGGTCCTTCCCCGCCCCTCACTCATACGTCGAACGGCGCTCGCCGGGATCGACACACGCCGGAAGATTCTTTTCCGGCGCCCGCGCGGCCACCGGTGGTTGACTGGGGCCATGCCATTGGCGAACTACGGAGTACTGGCCGGGACCCTGTTCCGGCACTTCCGCGACGATCCCGACGATCAGGGACGCTGGTTCCACGTCCACCTGGAGGTCGACACCCCGGCGGGCCGGTACGCGTGCGCGATCGACGTCGACAGCAAGCACTCCAGCACCGGCGTGCGGTGGAAGGTCCTCACCCTGTACCCGTCGGTGCTCGAACCGGTGGACGCGCCGACGCCCGGCTACCACGACCTGTCACCCGCCTCCGGGTCCGGCGCGCTCGACTACCTCCGCCATCCGGCGCTCGCGGACCGGCCGCGCGGCCTCTTCCGTCGCCGTCCGCCGCGGCCGTGGAACTCGGGCTCCTACCTGGAGGCCTCGCAGGCGCTGGAACCGCTCCTCGTGCCCGGCCGCGAGGTACTGGTCTTCGGCGAGCCCTTCGACGAGGGGCTCGGTATGCACAACGTCCACCAGAACCAGGGCGACCCCTACGGCTCCCAGTGGTGGGCCGACAACGGCACCTGGCAGGACGGCGCCACCCTCGTCCGGCGCCCGGACGGCCGGTACGACGCGTTCCTGTCCCGCTTCTCCACCCAGGCGGACGCGACCGACCAGGACGGCCACCCGCTTCCGGCTTAGGCAGTCCGGGTCGCGGCCGGGCGACGGGCCGCGACCGAGGCGCACAGCGCGGCCAGCGGGAGTTCCGCGCACACCGCCAGCACCACCGCCGTCATCCGCGCGTCACCCGCCGCCGAGGTCGTCACGTCGAACCAGGCGTCCAGCACCAGTAGGGCGGCGGTCGCCGCGGCCAGCGCCCCGGCCCGGGCGTCGCCCCGCTTGAGGAGCAGCCCCGTACCGGACAGGGCGGCGGCCAGCATGACGTCCAGACCGATCCACGCGGTGGACCAGTTCGCGACCTCGGCGGTGTGCGGCAGGGTGTTCGAGAGCACCGCTATCCACGGCACCAGCGCCATCCCGGCGGCCACGAGCACGGCCGCGAGCACGGTGGCGGGCCGGGCGGCGCCGCGGGTCCGGAACTGCGGGGCGACGAGCGTCATGGCGGTGGAACTCCCTCCGGCCCGGCGGTCCGTCCCCCGGGCACGGTGACAACTCTGCTGGCCAGGGGGGCCCGCGGTCAGTAGCGGCACTGTCCGAAAGGGGGGTGGCACCAGCTACACCCCCGAGCGGGCACCAGGGTGGTGGCAGGTCCCTGACCAGTGCGATTACCGTATGCGCATGGCACCTTCCGGCGCGCTGCGGCGTACGTACACCTGGATCGCCGGGCACACGCCGGGGTCGGCATGGGCCCGGCGCAACACCGTCTTCACCGTCGCCGCCGTCCCGACGGCCCTGCCCGCCACGGCCGCGATCGCCACCCTCTTCGTGGCCCCGGGCCGCGCCCCGGCCGTGCTGCTCCTCCTGCTGGTCCTCCAGCCCCTGCTCACCGGGCTCCAACGCAGCCGCCTGTGGTCCCTGTTGGCCGTGGACGTGCCGGAGGTCCGCCACGAGCGGCCCTGGTGGTCCCCGCGCGGCCGGCTGGAGCGGCTGCGGGCCGAATCGACCTGGCGGCAGTACGGATACCACCTCCTGGTCAGCCCGCTCGCCGGGCTGGGCGGGGCGCTGGTCGTACTGGGCTGGGCGGGCGGGGTCGCGGGAGCGAGCGTGTTCGCCTGGTCGTGGATGCGGCCCGTCAGCGAACGCGCCATGGGCTGGACCGACGACCAGGTCCTCCTCACCGTGCTCGGCGCGCTGCTGCTGCTCCTCATGCCCTGGTTCGCCGCGGGCCTCGCCCGGCTGGACACCGGCCTCGCGCGCAGGCTCCTGGGCCCGAACCGCGCCCGGGAACTGGAGCGCAGGGTCGAGGACCTCGCCGAGAGCCGGGCCGGTGTCCTCGACGCCGCCGACCTCGAACGCCGCCGCATCGAACGGGACCTGCACGACGGGGCCCAGCAACGGCTGGTCTCCCTCGCCATGAACCTCGGCATCGCCCGCGCCACCCTCACCGGGCTGCCGCCCGAGGCGAAGGCCGTCATCGACGAGGCGCACCGCGAGGCGAAGGAAGCCATCGAGGAACTCAACAGCCTGGTGCGCGGCCTGCACCCGGCCGTCCTGGAGGACCGCGGGCTCGACGCGGCCCTCTCCGGCATCGCCGCCCGGGCCCCGCTGCCCGTCGAACTCACCGTGGACCTGACGGACCGGCCGGGCCCCACCGTCGAGGCCGTCGCCTACTTCGTCGTCTCCGAAGCCCTCGCCAACGTCGCCAAACACGCCCGGGCCGACCGCTGTCAGGTGGTCGCCCGCCGTCACGGCGACCGGCTGCGCATCACCGTCACCGACGACGGGGTGGGCGGCGCCGACCCCGCGGGCGGCACCGGACTGGTGGGCCTGCGCAAGCGCGTAGGGTCGGTCGACGGAACCATCGTGATCAACAGCCCCCTCGGGGGCCCGACCGTCGTGACTGTGGAGCTGCCGTGCGCGCTGTGATCGCCGAGGACTCGGTGCTGCTGCGAATAGGGCTGGTCAAAGTCCTCGAAATGGCGGGATTCGAGGTGGCCGCCGAAACCGGGGACGCCGAGGGTCTGCTCGCCGCCGTCGAGGAACACGCCCCCGACCTCGCGCTGGTCGATGTCCGGATGCCGCCGGGATTCACCGACGAGGGGGTCCGGGCCGCCCTGATGATCCGCCGCCAGTGGCCGGGGACCTCCGTGCTGCTGCTCTCGCAGTACGTCGAGGAACGCTACGCCGCCGACCTGCTGGCCACACAGACCGGAGGCATCGGCTACCTCCTCAAGCAACGGGTCGCGGACGTCGAGGAGTTCATCGACGCCCTCAAGCGGGTCGCGGCCGGCGGCACCGCGCTCGACCCGCAGGTCGTGGCCCAGCTGCTGCTGCGCCGCGGCGGCGGACTGGACCCGCTCGACCGGCTGACCCCGCGCGAGCGCGAGGTGCTCGCGCTGATGGCCGAGGGCCGCTCCAACGCGGGCATCGCGGCCGAACTCGTCATCAGCGAGAGCGCGGTGGCCAAGCACATCAACAACATCCTGGCCAAGCTCGACCTGCCGCAGGCCGACGGCGACCACCGCCGGGTCCTCGCGGTCCTCCGCTTCCTGGACGGATCCCCGTGAGCCGCGAGGACGCGGCGGGCGCCGCGGGTACGGAGCACGCGGCCGGGCGCCCGCACCCGCGCCCCCGGCACCGGACCGCGTGGACCGTGGCCGCCGCGCTCAGCGCCGTCTTCGTCGTCGCCCCGGGCGCCTGGTGGGCCTGGAGCCACCATTGGGCCGGCGAGAGCGGGACCCTGAGCGGCACCAGCGCCGACCGGCCGGTCACCGCACTGGAGATCGACGCCGGTGAGGCGGCCGTGACCGTCAGCCCCCGCGCGGACCAGCGGGTGGTCTACCGCGCCGCCGTCCGCTGGTCGCTGGGGCGGCCCGAGATCGAGGAGAGCTGGCTCGGCGGCACCCTGCGGCTGACACCGCACTGCCCGGGCGTCGACACCGCGCTCGGCGCGGGCCTCGGCTGCATGATCGACCTGGGCGTGACCGTCCCCGCGGGCATCCCGGTCAAGGTGACCGGCGGATCCGGGAAGGTCGACATCAGCGGCCTCGGCGGCGCCGTCGACCTGCGGACGGACTCGGGAACGCTGCGCCTCACCGCGCTGCGCGGCCCGCTGCGGGCCGTCGTCGACTCCGGCTCCCTGGAGGCCACCGCCCTCACCTCGCCGGAGGCCGACATCCGCTCCGGGACGGGCTCGGCCGTCGCCCGCTTCCTCACCCCGCCGGACCGGATCACCGCCCGCACCGGTTCGGGCAAGGTCGCGGTCACCGTGCCCGTCGCCACCCGCTTCCAGGTGACGAGCCGGGTGGGCGCCGGGAGCCTGGAGGTGGCACGGGGACTCGCGGACCCGGCCGCACCGGGCCGCCTCGACCTCTCGGCGGACTCGGGCCGGGCGGAGGCGGGCTACCCGTAGCCCCGGCCGTCGCCGCCCCCGCCGGTGCGCCCGGGACCGTACCGCCTACCCTGGCTGACCGGCGGCGATGCCCGTCCCGACGCCCTGTCCGTGTGCAGCGATCCGTACCACCGAGGAGCAGTGAACCGCCATGACCGTCACCCCCGTCCCCACCGCCGACCTGTACGACGAGCACGGCGAGCGGCTGGAGATCTGCGGCACGCAGTTCCGGCAGTTCGGCGGGCGCCGCGCCTTCGCCGGACCGGTGCGGACCCTGTCCTGCCACGAGGACAACGCCCTGCTGCGCGAGCTGGTGAACGGCCCGGGCGACGGCGCCGTCCTCGTCGTCGACGGCGCGGGCTCGCTGCGCACCGCGCTCGTCGGTGACCTGATCGCGGGCGCGGCCGCGCGCAACGGCTGGGCCGGGCTGGTGATCCGGGGCGCGATCCGCGACAGTGTGGCCCTCGGCGGCCTCGACCTCGGCGTCAAGGCGCTGGGCACCATCCCGCGCAAGAGCGGCAAGACCGGCGCGGGCACCGTGGACGGGACGCTCACCTTCGACGGCGCCACCTTCCGCCCCGGTGACACGGTCCACTGCGACGACGACGGAGTGGTGGTCGTGCCGGCCGGGAGCTGACCGGCGCGAACGCGCCAGAAATCCGCCGCGGCCCTGGCGCGTCCGCCCCGCCCCGCGCTTGACTACCCGGCCATGAGACGACACAAGATCATGGGCGCGCTCGGCGCCCTCGTGCTCGCGGCGGCCGCCCTGTCCGGCGCGGGCCCGGCCGCCGCCGCGCCGGACACCCCGGCCGCCCAGGGCGCCCGGGCGCAGGCCACCGCCACCCCGCCCGCCGAGTTCGGCACCGACTGGCACGACCCGCTCACGGCCGCCCCGCCCGTCGCGAAGCCGGCCACCCGCTCCTGCGAAGTCACCCTCGCCGAAGCCCAGTTCCGCGACTTCACGCCGTACCAGGGCAGTTACACGCCCCCCACCGGGTGCGGCACCTCCTGGAGCAAGGTGGTGCTCCGCCTCGACGGCAAGGTCAAGGGCCGCCAGTTCGACCGGCTCGGCCACCTCTCCGTCGGCGGCGTCGAGGTCCTGCGCACCTCCACCCCCGAGCCCTCGCCCGACGGCATCACCTGGTCCGTCGAGAAGGACGTCACCCGCTACAGCCCCACCCTGCGCACCCCGCAGCCGGTCGAGATGCTCATCGGCAATGTCGTCGACGACACCTACACCGGAGTCATCGACGTCAAGGTGACCCTGACCTTCTACGCCGCCGAGCACGGCCGGACGGCCCGCCCGGCCACCGTCCCCGACCGGGTCCTCCCGCTCACCTCCCCGACGCTCACCACCCCGCGCAACACCGAGCGCATCCTCGCCGAGGTGTACGCCACCGGCTCGGGCGGCGGCTGCGAGGAGTTCTGGTACCTGGCCACCCCGGAGGCCGCCCCCTACTCCTGCAAGGCGGCCGAGGGCCCCCACCGCGAGGTGCGCATCGCCGTGGACGGCCAACTCGCCGGCATAGCCGCCCCGTTCCCCACCGTGTGGACCGGCGGCTGGTCGAACCCCTTCCTCTGGTACGTCACCCCCGCGCCCCGCGCCTTCGACGTGCAGCCCGTCGTCTACGACCTCACCCCCTTCGCCGCCCTGCTCAACGACGGCCTCGCGCACCGCGTCGAGGTCTCCGTCGCGGGCGTCCCCGCCGGACAGAGCGGCTGGAGCACCCCCGCCAACCTGCTGCTCTGGCAGGACCCGGGCCGCGCCGTGGTGACCGGCGCGCTGACCCGCGCCGAGCAGAGCGAACCGGCCAACTCCACCGTCTTCACGCCCGGTTCGCAGAACCGCGTCGACGCCAAGGGCGGCCACCGGCTCACCACCGCCGGATACCTGAACACCTCGCACGGCCGCGTCACGACCACCGTGACCCGGACCCTGGCCAGTACCTCCGCGCACCGCTGGACCGAGGGGGAGAACCAGGACGCCCTCGCCGCCGACTGGTCGGACGACGAAAGCGTCACCAGCGGGCGGACCACCACCAGCACCCGGCGCGCCTACAGCATGAACGGCGAGACCACCCTCGGTACGGACAACCGGCTGCGCACGGTCATCTCCCTCGGGGACCGGGCCGACACCGCCTCCGTGCGCGACGACGGCACCCGGCTGTCCTGGTCGCGGCTGGACGACCGCTACACGGGTGACGCCGCCTACACCTCGGGCGTGCCGCGCGATCAGCGCCACGCGGTCGGCACCAGCACCGAGCGCTACCGGCTCACCGGCTCCGACGGCTGCTACGACCGCACGGTCGCCAGCGCGCAGGGAACCCTCACCCAGGACCTGCGCCGCTGCTGACCCGGCAGAGGATGCCTCGCGGTGACACCGCCGGGTGACCCCCGGCAGTGACATTCGTACCATCCGGGTCCGTACGGGCGGCTCTGCCGTCCGGCCGGGCCCGGTCCCTACGGTGGGGGCATGACGAAGACAGCCCCGCCCGCCACCTACCGCGAACGCGGCCCGATGGGCGCGCCCAACGGTTTCACCCTGCTGCCCTGGCTGCTGATGGGCATGGGCGCGGTCTCCAACCTCCTCCAGGGGCAGACCCCCCAGCCGTGGATCGGCGGCCTGGGCCTGCTGGTCTTCAACTCCCTCTACATCAGCGTGGTGTTCCGCTCCTTCGCCCCCGGCAAACGGGAGGCGCTGAGCACCCGGATCAGCCTGGCCGCGCTGGGCGCCGTGACCTTCGCCCTGGCCTTCGCCTACGGCGACAGCTGGCTGTTCTTCTTCCCGCTGCTGGGCCTGGCCACGGGGGCGGTGGTCCGGGGCCGCCGCCTCGGCCCGGTGATGCTCGGCATCAGCCTGGTGGCCGGCGCGGTCGCCTGGCGGCACGAGGGATGGGGCGGGGTCAGCGCCATCCTCTACGGCACCTTCCTCTCCGGAATGGTGACCGCGGCGATCCTCGCCCTGTCCGAGACGGTGGCCGAGCTGCGCGAGACCCGGCAGGAGCTGGCCCGTAGCGCCGTGGAACAGGAGCGGCTGCGCTTCTCCCGCGACCTGCACGACCTGCTCGGGCACACCCTGTCGGTGATCGTGGTGAAGTCGGAGGCGGCCCGCCGGATCGCCCCGCGCGACATGGACGCGGCCCTGGCCCAGATCGGCGACATCGAATCGATCGGACGGCAGGCGCTCGTCGAGATCCGCGAGGCCGTCACCGGCTACCGCGAATCGAGCCTGGCGGACGAGCTGGAGCGGGCCCGCGCGGCGCTCACCGCCGCCGGGATCGAGCCCGCCGTCCACCGGTCGGGTCCGCCGCTGACCCCGCAGACCGAGGCGCTGCTGGGCTGGGTGGTCCGGGAGTCGGTCACCAACGCGATCCGGCACAGCGGCGCCGCGCACTGCTCGATCGAGGTGGACGGAAGCGCGGAACGGGTCCGGCTGGTGATCACGGACGACGGGGGCGGCGTAGGCTCGACGGCGCCCGGCAGCGGGCTGACCGGGCTCACCGAGCGCCTCGCGGCGGCGGGCGGGACCCTGCGGGGCGGACCGGCCCCGCGCCGCGGCTTCCGGGTCGTCGCCGAACTCCCGGTCGACGAGAGCACGGGCTGAGGAGCAGACGATGATCAAGGTCTTGCTGGCCGAGGACCAGGGGATGATGCGGGGCGCCCTGGCGCTGCTGCTCGGGCTGGAGGAGGACATCGAGGTCGTCGCCCAGGTCGCGGCCGGGGACGAGATCCTCCCCGTCGCCCTCGCCTCCCGCCCCGACGTGGCCCTCCTCGACATCGAACTGCCCGGTCTCAGCGGCCTCGACGCCGCGGTCGAACTGCGCGCCCGCTGCCCCGGCACCCGGGTCCTGATCCTCACCACCTTCGGCCGCCCCGGCTACCTGCGCCGGGCGATGGAAGCCGGAGCGGGCGGCTTCCTCGTCAAGGACGGGCCCGTGGAGGAGCTGGCCGCCGCGATCCGGCGGGTGCTGGCCGGGGAGACGGTCATCGACCCCGCGCTCGCCGCGGCCGCCCTGAGCGCGGGCCCGAACCCGCTGACCGCCCGCGAGCGCGACGTGCTGAACGCCGCCGCGGACGGCGCGACCGTCGCCGACATCGCGGCGAAGCTGCACCTGTCGGAGTCGACCGTACGCAACTACCTGTCCGCCGCCATCGGCAAGACCGGCACCCGCAACCGGATGGAGGCCGTACGCTCCGCCCGCCGCCAGGGCTGGCTGTGACTTCCTAGGCGGAGCGGCGGTGCCACTCCTCGGCGAGAAGCCGGTAGGAGCGCACCCGGTCGGCGTGGCCGTGGGTGATGGTGGTGATCAGCAACTCGTCGGCCCCGGTGGCCTCCTGGAGGATGCCGAGCTGGTCGGCGACCGTCCCCGGGGAGCCGACGAAGCGGGTGTCGAGCCGGTCGGCGACCAGCGCGTGATCGGCCCCGGTCCAGTCGGCGGTGAGCGCCCGGGCCTCGGCGGGCGTGGGGTAGGGGACGGCGCCCGCCGCGGTCCGGATGCCGTGGACCCAGGGCGCGTACCCGGCGGCCAGTTCGCGGGCGCTCGCGTCGTCCCCGGCGACGACCACGTCCGCCGAGACGCTCACGTACGGCCGCTCCAGCTCGTCCGAGGGCTTGAACGCGGCCCGGTACGCCTCGGCCGCCTCCAGCACCCCGGCCGGGGCGACGTGGTAGTTCGCGGTGAACCGCAGACCGTTGCGGCCCGCCGTCTCCGCGCTCTGCCCGGCGCTGCTGCCCAGGATCCACACCTGTACGTCGGCCCCCTCGCCCGGGACGGCGTGCGCCTCGATGCCGTCGGGGGACCGGTACTCGCCCCGCAGGAGCGCGAGGACGTCGCCGACCTGCTCGTCGTAGTCCTGGGGCCGCGCCCCGGGCAGGAGCAGCAGCCGCTGGGCGAGCGCGACGCGCGGATGCCCGGCCAGGGAGGCGAAGGAGAAGCCCGGCGGGATCAGCAGCCCGTTGCCGGTACGGTGACCGGCCGCGGCGGGCTCCGCGGGCGCGGCGCCGTCCGGCGGGCCCGGCGGGCGGCCGCCCGAGCGGCCCAGGCCCAGGTCCAGGCGCCCCGGGTGCAGGGCGTCGACCAGGCCGAACTCCTCGACGGTCGACAGCGCCGTGCGGTGCCCCAGCTGCACCGCGCCGGAGCCGAGGCGGATGGTGGAGGTCGCCGCCGCGGTCAGCGCCAGCACGACGGCGGGCGAGGCCCCGGCCACCCCCGGATTGAGGTGGTGTTCGGCGAACCAGTAGCGGGCGTACCCGAACTCTTCGGCCTGCCGCGCCAGGTCGATGCTGGCGCGCAGCGCCTTGGCGGCCGTGGAGCCGGACGGGATCGGTACGAGGTCCAGGACCCCGAGCGGAATACCGGGCATGGTCGCGCTCTCCTAGACCGTGGCGGGGGCGGGGGTGGCAACCGCGGCGGGCGCGGCGGCGGGCGGTGGCGTGCGCAGGCCGAGGTGGTCGCGCAGGGTGCTGCCCGTGTACTCGGTCCGGAACGCGCCGCGCTCCTGGAGCAGCGGCACGACGGTGTCGGCGAAGACGTCGAGCCCGGTCGGCGTCAGGTGCGGGACGAGGATGAACCCGTCCGCGGCGTCCTGCTGGACGAGCGAGTCGATCGCGTCGGCGACCGTCGCCGCGGAGCCCACGAAGGTCTGGCGGCCGGTGGTCTCGATGACCAGCTCCCGGATCGACAGGTTCCGCGCGGCCGCCAGCTCCCGCCACTCCTTGGCGACGGTGAGCGGATCCCGGTGCATCCGTACGCTGGCCCGCCCGAGCGCGACGGTGTTCTCACCGGGTTCCGGGTCGATGTCGGGCAGCGGCCCGTCCGGGTCGTAGCCGGACAGGTCGCGGTTCCACACGTGCTCCAGGAACTTGATCGCGGTCTGCCCGCTGACCTGCGCGAGCCGCACCTCGTGCGCCAGTTCCACGGCTTCGGCGTCGGTGTCGCCGAGGACGAAGGTCGCGGCGGGCAGGATCAGCAGCTGGTCGGGGGTCCGCCCGTACCGGGCGAGGCGGCCCTTGACGTCGGCGTAGAACTCCCGGCCCGCCGTCAGGGTGCCGTGCCGGCTGAAGACGGCGTCGGCGTCGGAGGCCGCGAACTCCCGGCCCTCCTCCGAATCCCCGGCCTGGAAGATCACCGGACGGCCCTGCGGGCTGCGCGGTACGTCGAAGTGTCCGGCGATGTCGAAGTGCCGCCCCCGGTGCGCGAAGGCCCCCGCCCCGGCATCCCGCAGGAAGGCCCCGGACTCCCGGTCGGCGAGGATCTCGTCACCGGTCCAGGAGTCGAAGAGGGTGTGCGCGGCCGCCAGGAACTCCCGGGCCCGGGAGTAGCGGTCCTCGCGGGCGAGGAAGCCGCCGCGCCGGAAGTTCTCGCCGGTGAAGGCGTCCCAGGAGGTGACCACGTTCCAGGCGGCGCGGCCGTCCGAGAGGTGGTCGAGGGAGGCGAACTGGCGGGCCACCTCGTACGGCTCGTTGAAGGTGGAGTTGATGGTCCCGGCCAGGCCGATCCGTTCGGTGACGGCGGCCAGTGCGGCCAGCACGGTGAAGGTGTCGGGCCGCCCGACCACGTCCAAGTCGTAGATCCGGCCGCCCTGTTCGCGCAGCCGCAGACCCTCGGCGAGGAAGATGAAGTCGAACTTGGCGCGTTCGGCGGTGCGCGCGAAGTGCGCGAACGAGCTGAACTCGATGTGGCTGCCCGCGGCCGGATCGCTCCAGACGGTGGTGTTGTTGACGCCGGGGAAGTGCGCCGCGAGGTGGATCTGCTTGCGCGGCCGGTCCGGCCTGTTCGGCCCGCTCGGCCTGTTCGGTGTGCTCACGGTGCTGTCGTCCTTCCGGGTCGGGTGGTGGCGTACCGGGCGGCGTACCGGCTGGCCGGGCGGGCGAGCCCCAGCAGGTCGCGGAAAGTGCCGCCCGGACGCGCGGTCCGCAGCGCGCCGCGCCGCCGCAGTTCCGGGACCAGGCCGCGGGTGATCGCCGGGAGGTCGTGGGAGAGCACGCCGGGCCGCAGCCGGAAACCGTCCGGGCCCCGCCGGTGCCACTCCGTCAGCAGGGCGGCGAGCCGGGCGGGCGTCCCCGCGAAGACGTGGGTGCCGGGCGCGTACGGTTCCTGCGCGAGCGCGTCGAGGCGGCGCAGCCGGGCCGTGGCCGCCGTGGCGCTCTCGTCGAGGAACACCACCAGGTCGGCGAAGACCCGGCCGGTCCCCTCCGGCTGCCCGGCGGCCGACCGGGCGGCGCGGATCCCGTCGGTGAGCGTGCGGACCTCCTCCGTGTCGCGCGGGGCGAGGAACACCAGGTCGACGGCCTCGGCGAGCAGCCGGGGCGGCGCGCCCACCCGGGCCGACGCGCCGACCAGGGGCTGCCCCTGCGGCGGACGCGGGGTGATCGACGGGCCCTTGACGCTGAAGTGCCTGCCCTCGAAGCCGATGTGGTGCAGCTTGCCGCGGTCGACGAACCGGCCGCTCGCGACATCGCGGATCTCCGCGTCGTCCTCCCAGCTGTCCCACAGCCGACGGACCACCTCGACGTGGTCGGCGGCCTCGTCCAGCAGCTCCGCGCGCAGCGCCGACCCCAGGCCGTCGGGGCTGTCGGCGGGCCCCCTCGGGAAGGTCCGGCGGCCGAAGTGACGGGCCTCGTCCGGCCGCCCGGACACCGTGACTAGCAGCCCCGCCCGGCCACCGCTGACGTAGTCGAGGGTCGCGATCGCCTTCGAGACGTGGAACGGCTCGGTGTGCGTCGCGACCACGGTCGGCAGCAGCCCGATGTGCCGGGTCAGCGGCGCCACCCGGGCGGCCGTAAGCACCGCGTCGAGCCGCCCGCGCACCCGGTCGGTGCGGCCGTCCGGGCCGGTGGGGGAGGAGGGCGGCGGGCCCAGCGCGTCCTCGAAGGTGACGAAGTCCAGCAGCCCCCGCTCGGCCTCCGCGACCAGGCCCGCCCAATATCCCGGGGTGACCAACTCCCGCGCCGGTGACCCCGGTTCGCGCCAGGCCGCCGGGTGGGCGCCGGCGCCTTCGAGCGCGACGGCGAGGTGGAACGTACCGGCGGGCGGGCCGTCGGGGACGGGCGCTCCGGGGGGTGTGGACATGACGGGTGGCCTTCCTGGTCGCGGTCCTGCCGACCACCTCACTCTCACCCGCCCGGGGCCGCCGGAGAACAAACGGCCGGGCCCTGTCACATGTTTTTCATGCCCTGTGCATGTGGGGGCCGCAAGGGTCGGTTCAGTCGGTGAACGAGCCGTGGCGGCCCGCCCCCGAGGCGAAACGGGCCGCCCCGGAGCCCGTCTCCCCGGCCGCCAGCGGGACCAGGCCGTGCCGGAACTCGGCGGCCAGCGCCTCCCGTTCGGCCAGGCCGTGCTGCTCCAGCACCGACAGCCGGTCGTGGCGCAGGCACAGCTGCGGGAACCCGGCGATCTCCCGGGCGAGTTCCTCCGCCGCCTCGCGCGAACGGCCCTTCGGCACCAGGCGGTTGACCAGCCCGATGGCATGCGCCTCGGCGGCCGGGACGGCCCGCCCGGTGAGGATCAGGTCCATGGCCCGGCTCTCGCCGATCAGCCGGGGGAGCCGGACCGTACCGCCGTCGATCAGCGGCACGCCCCAGCGGCGGCAGAACACCCCGAAGACCGCGTCCTCTTCGGCGACCCGCAGGTCCGCCCAGAGGGCCAGCTCCAGCCCGCCCGCCACCGCGTGCCCGGCGACCGCCGCGATCACGGGCTTGCCCAGGCGCATCCGGGTGGGACCCATCGGACCGTCCCCCTCGGCCTCGACCCGGTTGCCGCGCCCGGTGCCGACGGCCTTGAGGTCGGCGCCCGCGCAGAACGTACCGCCCTCACCCCACAGGACCGCGACCGAGGCGTCCGGGTCGGCCTCGAACTCACGGAAGGCGGCGGCCAGTCGGCCGGCGGTGGGACCGTCCACGGCGTTGCGGGAGCCGGGCCGGGAGAGGATCACCGTGAAGACCGGTCCGGCACGCTCGATCCGAACCGTACGGTCCGCCTCCACCGAGCCGTCCGCCTGCACCGCGCCGTCCTCCACCGTGTTCCCCTTCCGGTCAGCTGCCCGACGCGGCCCATTGTGCCGAGTCGGGGTTCGCTTCGGGCACGGCCCTCGGCGCAGGGTCGGGTGTGGCCGCCGGTGCGGTCCGCGGCGCGGACGTCCGCCGGGGGCGCAGTCCGAGGACCAGCCCGCCGACCACGACGGCCAGCCCGGCCCAGACGGCCGCTCCCGGTACGCCGCCGCCCGTGAGCGCACCGCCCGCCGCGGCCGAGAGCGGGGCCACACCGGTCAGCAGACCGGCCCGCCCGGCGCCGACGGCGGCCACCGTCGAATACCAGAGCACGAAGGCCGCGGCCGTGACCAGGGCGGCCAGGTACCCGACCGCCGCCCACTGCCGGGAGTCCAGGGCCGTGAGGGAGGACGCCGGTTCCGTGGCCACCGCGAGGACGAGGAACATCAGCGCCCCCAGCCACACCGAGTGGACGGACACGCCCCACGCGCCGTGCCGCCGCAGCACCGGCACGGCCAGCAGGGTGAACCCGGCCTCGCAGGCCAGCGCCAGCGTCGCCCACGCCACCCCGGTCGCATCGGTGCGCCCGGTCCCCTGCACCAGAACGGCCCCCGCCACGACGACCGGCGCGGCCAGCAGCACCTGACGGCTGGGCCGCTGCCGCTCCAGCACCGGACCGATCACCCCGAGGAGTACGGGTACGCAGGCCACGGCGACGGCGATGACGGCGGGCTCGGCGTGCGCGACCCCGCGCACGACCGCGATGTTGAAGACGACCAGCCCGCTTCCCGCGAGCCCCGCCAGCCACAGCCACTCCCGCCCGCGCGGCCACACCGGCCGGGCCCCGGCGGCCCGGGCCAGCGCCAGCAGGACGAGGGCGGCCGCGGCGTACCGGACGGCCTGGGCGGTGAAGAGGGGGGCGTCGGTGAGCGTGCGGGAGACGTTGACGCTGGTGCCGACCAGCGCCATGCCGAGCACACCGGGGCCGAGGGAGCGGACGGCGGAGCGGGAACGGTCGCCGGAGAGGGAGCGGTCGCCGGAGGAAGGAGCCGGGGCCGGATGGGGCGTGGTGTTCATGATGTCCACTGTGTGCGGAGAATGGACTCATGAGCAGGTCCAAAGATGTCCAGGTCCAGAGGTCCAAAGAAGCGGCCGGGGACACGGCCCCCGCCCCGGTGGCCCTCGGCTCCGATTTCCTCCAGCTCGACATCGGCCAGGCGCCGCCGGGCTGCCGCACCGAGTGGCTGGCCGACCGGCTGCGGGAGGCGATCGCGGACGGCCGCCTGCCGGTGGGCAGCCGCCTCCCCGCGAGCCGGGTGCTGGCCGAGGAACTGCGCGTCGCGCGCGGGGTCGTCACCGAGGCCTACCAGCGCCTCGCCGAAGCGGGCCAGGTGGCGGGCCGGGGCCGCCTCGGCACCACGGTGGTCGCCGCCCCGCCGGCGCCCGGGCCCGTCACGGCGACGGATCCGGGGGAGGCCACGGGGACGGCGGCGGGAGCGGCCGCGGGGGCGCTGTTCGAGGCGGGTGCGCGGGAGGGCGCGGTCAGCGCGCTGCGGGCCGCCCCCTGCCGGATCGACCTCTCGCCCGGGGTCCCCGACCTCGCCGCGTTCCCGCGCGCCGCCTGGCTGCGGGCCGAGCGCGCCGTCCTGGGCAGCCTGCCCCCGTCCGGTTTCGGCTACGGGGACGCCCAGGGCGCCCCGGAGCTGCGCACGGCGGTCGCGGAGTGGCTCGCCCGGAGCCGCGGGATCAGGGCCGACCCCGGTGAGGTGATCGTCGTGGCGGGCGTGGCCCAGGCGCTGGGCCTGCTCGGCGCCGTGCTGCTGGCGAACGGGGTGGACCGGATCGCCTTCGAGGACCCGGGCTCCCTCGGGGCCCGCCAGCAGCTGGAGTACGGGGGGATCACCACGGTCCCGGTACCGGTGGACGAGGGCGGTCTGCGCGTCGACGCCCTGCGCGCCAGTGGGGCGAAGGCGGCCCTGCTGACCCCGGCGCACCAGTTCCCGACCGGTGTGGTGCTGGACGGCGAGCGCCGCCGCGCCCTGCTGCGCTGGGCCGCCGAGGAGGACGGGCTGATCATCGAGGACGACTACGACGCCGAGCACCGCTACGACCGCACCCCGGTCCCGGCGCTCCGCTCACTGCTGGCCGAGCGGGTCTGTTACGCGGGCAGCGTCTCCAAGCTCCTCGCCCCCGCGCTCCGGGTGGGCTGGCTCCTCGTCCCGCCGCACCACCACGAGGCCGTCGTCACCGCCAAACGCAACGCCGACCTCGGGAACGCGCTCCTTCCCCAACTGGTCCTGGCCCACCTCATGACCTCGGGTGAACTGGAGCGCCACCTGCGGTTCGTCCGCAGGCGCCACCGCGCGCGCCGCGACGCGATGCTCCGGGCCATCGGGACGCACCTGCCCGGGGCGCGGGTGCACGGCGCGGCCGCCGGACTGCACCTGACGGTCACCTTCGACACGCCCTTCGAGGACACCGGCTTCGAGGACACCGGCTTCGAGGACACCGGCTTCGCGGACACCGGCCTCGCCGCCGCCGCGCTCGACGCGGGAGTCAAGGTGCACCCGCTGTCCTGGCACCGGGTGCGCCCCGGGCCGCCCGGTCTGGTGCTGGGGTACGCGGCCGGGCCCGCGAGCGAGATCGAGGAGGGGGTCGCGGTGCTGGGGGCCGCCCTGCGCCGCTCCCGGCCCACCCGCTGAAGACCCGGGAAAAGTTTTTCGGGAACATCGGCAACCTCGGGGGCGGTCGCGCGTCGTGCGGGGGTGAAGGGCGAAATTCCGCGCCCTCCGACCGACCGTGGAGAACCACCTTGAAGATCGTCAAGCGCGCTTCCCGCTCCGCCGACCGTCCCACCGCCCCGGCCGTCCGCCGCGCGGTCCTCGCCGTCGCCGCCGCCGGGGCGCTCGCCTCGCTGGCCGCCCCCGCGTACGCCGCCGGTGTGGCCGCCCCGGCCCCTTCGGCCAGCGCGGTCCCCAGCACCGGGCCGATCACCCCCAGCTCCTCTCCCAGCGCCCGGCCGAGCACCCCCGGCGGCCCGAGCGCCCAGCCGAGCCGCCCCGGCACCCCGACCGCGCAGCCCAGCACCGCCCCGTCGGTGGAGGCCCCCGGCTCGGGCGTGCAGCCGTCCGCCTCCCCGTCCTCGCCCTCGGGCGTCCAGCCGTCCGCCTCCCCCTCTTCGCCCGCCGGTCCGGAGCTCGCGCATACTGGCGGCAGCCCGGCCACGATCGCGATGGGCGCGGGCGCCGCGGTGCTCCTCGTCGCGGGCGCCGGCACCCTGTACGCCGTACGGCGCCGCGCGACCAACTGACGTGCTCCACCCGAGGAACGCCCTGCTCATGCCGTACCCCGCCGCGCTGCGGCCCGCACCACACATACGCCTCGTCCTGCCCGGCTCCGGCCGGGCGGGGCGGGGCGCCCGCGTCCTGCGCGCGCTGCGCGGGTGGCTCCTGCGGGAGGGCCCTGGGCGGGCGCACCCGGGCACGGCGGCCGCCCCGGCGGCGTTCGCCGGGGCGTTCGCGGGCGCGGACGGCGACGCGTTCGACCAGCCGCCCACGGTCACCGAGCTGTACCACGCGCACCGGCTGCGGATGGTCCGGCTGGCGGTGCTCCTCGTGGACGACCCGGCCACCGCCGAGGACGTGGTCCAGGACGCCTTCACGGCCCTGTACCGGCGCCACGGCGAACACATCACCGAAATAGACAACGCCCTCGGCTACCTGCGCACGGCCGTCGTCAACACGGCCCGCTCCGTGCTGCGCCGCAGGCGTACGGTCCGTGCCTGGACCCCGCCCGCCGAGGCCGACGTACCGTCCGCCGAGGAGTACGTGGTCCTCGACGAGGAACACCGCGAAGTGCTGGCCGCCCTCGGCCGGCTGACCCCGCGCCGCCGCGAGGTGCTCGTGCTGCGCTACTGGGCCGACCTGAGCGAGGCGGAGATAGCCGCCACCCTCGGGATCAGCCGGGGCGCGGTGAAGTCGAACGCGAGCCGCGCCCTGGACGCGCTGGAGCGCATCCTGGAAGGCCGGATATGACCACGCCCACCCCGCCCCCCGCCACGGCCTCCGGCACGGGCCCCGGCTCCGCGGCCGAGAGCCGCGCCGCCCGCTTCCGTACGATCCGCGCCGGTCACGGCCCCTCGGCCCCCCTCGGCCCGGCCGGCCCCGCCCGTGGTGCGTACGACGACAGCGGCGCGTTCAACGCCGGTACGCACGACGGCAGCGCCTTCGACCGGGGCGCGGGCCGACCGGGCTCCGCCATCGGCCACGGCTCCGTTTCCGGCTTCGCCGCGGGTCCCGCGGCGGGTCCCGGCGGCCGCCCGGGAGCCGGACCGTTCCGCCTGCTGCCCGGCTCCGGCGGAGGGACCGACGACGGGGACGGGGGAGCAGGGGGAGGAGGAGGCGACGGCGGCGGCGACGGGGAGCGACCCGTCGAGCGGCGGCTGCGGGCCGCGCTGTCGGCGCGCGCCGAACAGGTCACCGTGCGCGGGCTGCGGCCCGCCGATCCCCCCGGCCCGCACCTGCGGCGGCTGTCGTTCCTGCCGCCGCGCCGGTTCGCGCTGCCCCTGGCCGGACTGGCCGCGGCCGCGGCGATCGCGGTCGGCTACATCGCCCTCGCGCCCGATCAGACCCCGCGCCCGGTACCGCCCGCGTCCCCGCCGTCGCTGCCCGCTCCCTCGCCGACGCCCACGCCGGGGGTGGAGCGGCCGGCCCGGGAGCCCTCGGTCGCTCCCTCGGCGGGTCCGTCCGGTAGCGCGTCCGCGTCGGTGCCCCCGGGCCCCACGGCATCCCGGAGCACGCCCTCGGGCCAGGTGTCCCGTCCGCCGGTGCCGAGCGGCAGCCCCACCCCCGGCGGTCCGGTCGGCGCGAGTGCCACTCCGCAGCCCTCGTCGTCGCCGAGTTCCCGGGTCAGCGCGTCGCCGGGCCGGTGATCGCCGCGACGAGCGGCGCGAGGTCCGGGTTCGCGGCAGCCGCGTCCAGGGCCTCGCGCAGCGCGCTGTCGAACGCGCCCCGGGCGGCCGCCAGCAGCGCCAGCCCGGCCTCGCTGACGTCGGTGTAGATGCCCCGGCGGTCCGTGTCGCAGAGGTAGCGGCTGAGCAGCCCGCGGTCTTCGAGGCGGGTGACCAGGCGCGTCGTCGCGCTCTGACTGAGCACCACGGATTCGGCGACCTGGTGCATGCGCAGGTGCCCGCCGGGTCCGTCGTGCTGCCGGCTGAGGACATCGAGGAGCGAGTACTCCCGGACGCTGAGCCCGTGGCCCGCCTGGAGCGTCCGTTCGATGTGGGTCTCGATCCTGCCGTGCAGCAGGGAGAGGGCGCACCAGCCCTGGGAGAGGGCGGTCAGCGCGCCGTCCGTGGCGGTCATGGGGTCCTCCTCGCGTGACGCGCGGGGCCCGCGCACCCCTTCAGAATAGGACACGTCTGCAATAGCCCGCGCTTGCAAATATCCCGCGTGTGCAATTAACGTGGACGCTCGTAAGGCGCCAAGGCAACAGTCGCGCCCCGCCCCCACAGCGCACCCCCTGAAGGGCCCCCTCATGCCACTCGCACTCCTCGCCCTCGCCATCGGGGCCTTCGGGATCGGCACCACCGAGTTCGTGATCATGGGCCTGCTGCCCGAGGTCGCCGCCGGTTACGGCGTCTCGATCCCCACCGCCGGCTTCCTGGTCACCGGCTACGCCCTCGGCGTCGTCCTCGGCGCCCCCCTGATGACCGTCCTCGGCACCCGCATCCCCCGCAAGCGCATGCTGATGCTGCTCATGGGCCTGTTCATCGCGGGCAACCTGCTCTCCGCCCTCGCACCCGCCTTCGGCGTCATGCTGGCCGGCCGGGTGCTCGCCTCCCTCGCCCACGGCGCGTTCTTCGGCATCGGCGCGGTCGTCGCCGCCGAGCTGGTCGCCCCCGAGAAGAAGGCGGGCGCCATCGCCATGATGTTCACCGGGCTCACCGTCGCCAATGTCGTCGGCGTCCCGCTCGGCACCCTCGTCGGCCAGCACCTCGGCTGGCGCGTCACCTTCGTCATCGTCGCCGGGCTCGGCGTCCTCGGCCTGCTCGGCATCGCCCGGCTCGTCCCCGACCTGCCGCGTCCCGAGGGCGTACGGATCCGCCACGAACTGGCCGCGTTCCGCAACGTCCAGGTCCTGCTCGCCATGGCGATGACCGTGCTCGGCTTCGGCGGGGTCTTCGCCGCGGTCACTTACATCACCCCGATGATGACCAACGTCGCGGGCTTCGCCGACACCTCCGTCACCTGGCTGCTCGTCCTCTTCGGCCTCGGCATGGTCGGCGGCAACCTGCTCGGCGGCCGCTTCGCCGACCGCCGCCTGATGCCGATGCTCTACGTGACGCTGGGCGCGCTGGCGCTCGTACTGGCCCTCTTCACCGTGACCGCGCACCACAAGGCCGCGGCGGCGGTCACCCTCACCCTGATCGGGGCCCTCGGGTTCGCCACCGTGCCGCCGCTCCAGAAGCGGGTGCTCGACCAGGCCGCGGGCGCCCCCACCCTGGCCTCCGCGGTGAACATCGGCGCCTTCAACCTCGGCAACGCCCTCGCCGCCTGGCTCGGCGGACTGGTCATCGCGGGCGGCTTCGGCTGGACCGCCCCGAACTGGGTCGGCGCCGCCCTCGCCGCCTCCGCGCTGGTCCTCGCCCTGGTCTCCGGAGCCCTGGAGCGCCGTACGGCACGCAGCGGACGCGTGGTCGCGGCGGGCGCCGGGGTGGGCGCAGGGGTGGGAGCCACCGCCGCGGAAGCGCCCGTCCGGGTCGCGTAGCGGGCCGCCCGGTGGGAGGTTGGTGACCATGGCGCGAACCGGGAAGACGAGCGGAACCGGGCACATACGTACCGCCGGGGCCATACGCACCACCGCGACGGCCATCGCCGTCGCGGTGGCCGCGCTCGCGGTGCCCGGCTGTACGTCGGCCCCCGCGAGCGGCCGTACGGGCGCGGCCTCCGCCGCGAGCTCACCGGCGGCCCCCGGCAGCCCGGACCCGGCGACGTCCAGCGCCCCCGCCCCGTCACCGACCCGCAGCTACCCCCTCTCCACCGCGCCGCAGACCATCCCGGCCGTCCGCACCTTCGAACCCGCCCGCGGCCCCGGCTGGAAACCCGCCCCGCAGGCCCGGGTCCTCGTCGCCCCCGCGAACGCGGCCGCCCTCGCCGACGAGGGCCGGGCGCTCGCCCGGGACCTGAAGCTCGGCTACGCCGAAGACGGCGGCCCGGCCCGGCCCGGAGACGTGGAACTCGCCCTGGGCGCCGCCCCCGCGGGCGGGGCCGAGCCCGTACCCGAGTCGTACACCCTGACCGTCCGAAACGGCGGCGTCCGCATCACCGGCCCCGACGACGCCGGGGTCTTCTACGGCACCCGCACCCTCGAACAGGCCGTCCGCGCCGCCGGATCCATCGGTGAGGGCACGGTCAAGGACGCGCCGGACCGCCCCCAGCGCGGCCTGAACCTCGACATAGCCCGCAAGAACTTCACCGCCCCGTGGATCGAGGACCGGCTGCGCGAGATGGCCGACCTCAAACTCAACCAGCTGGGCCTGCACTTCTCCGACGACCAGGCCTTCCGCATCGCGTCCGTCAGCCACCCCGAGATCGTCTCCGACCCGCACCTCACCCAGGCCGAGGTGCGCGGGATCGTGAACCTCGCGCGCAGCCTGCACATCGAGGTCGTCCCCGAGATCGACTCGCCCGGACACCTCGGCGCCGTCCTGCGGGCCCACCCCGGCCTCCAGCTGCGGGACGCGGGCGGCCGGGCCGTCAAGGGGGCCGTGGACATATCCGACCCGGCGGCCGCCCGGCTCGTGGACGAGCTGCTGCGCGAGTACCTGCCGCTCTTCCCCGGAGCGCACTGGCACGTCGGCGCCGACGAGTACCAGGCGCTGGTGGTCAAGGACCCCCAGGCCTCCTTCCCGCAGCTCGCGGCGGCCGCCCGGAAGCGGTACGGCGCCGGGGCGCGCGTGTCGGACCTGGCCACCGGCTGGCTGAACGACCGCGCCGCCGTGGTCCGCGGCGCGGGACGCGTGCCCAAGGCGTGGAACGACGGGTTCTTCACCGGGGGCGCCGCCACGGCCGCGCGGGACCTCGAAGTGGAGTACTGGACGGGCAAGGAGATCGGGGCCCGGCCGCCCCTGGAGTACCTGCGCGAGGGCCGCCCCGTGGTCAACCTCAACGACGAGTACCTGTACTACGTCCTCGGCGAGCCCAACGACTTCACCTACCCGACCGGGCGCCGCATCTACGAACAGTGGACCCCGCTCGTGCTGCGCGGCACCGAGCCGGTGCCCGCCGGCTACGCCGCGCAGATCCTGGGCGCCCGGCTCGCCGTCTGGTGCGACCTGGCCGGATCCCAGACCCAGACGCAGGTCGCCGACGGGATCCGGCTGCCGCTGGCGGCGCTCGCCCAGAAGGTCTGGGACCCCCGCGCACCGCAGCCGACGTGGGATCAGTTCACGGCCCTCGCCGACCGGCTGCGCTGAACCGGACGGAAACGGACCGAACGGACCGAACGGAACTCAGTAGGCGCTGTTGACGTTGTCGATCGAGCCGTAGCGGGCGGCCGCGTAGTTGCAGGCGGCGGTGATGTTCGCGACCGGGTCGTAGGAGTCGGCCGCCGTGCCGGGTACGTGGTACGCCCGGAAGGTGGGGTCGATGACCTGGAGGAGGCCCTTGGAGGGGATGCCCGCCGCCGCGTTGGAGTCCCAGTTGTTGATGGCGAGGGGGTTGCCCGAGGACTCGCGCAGCACATTGCGGTGGATTCCGTCGTAGGTACCGGGAATTCCGTGCTGGGCCATGATCTCCAGCGACTGGCGGATCCAGCCGTCGAGGTTGTTGGCGTAGAGGGTCGTGGGCCGCGCGGAACGGTCGGCCGCGGCCGTGGAATTGCGGCTCGCCGCGAGGGTCTTGGCGGTGGCCGCCGCCGAAGTCGCCTTTGCCGGGCCGCCGATGGTCAGCGTGATTCCCGGGCGGATGACCGAGGGGTCGGAGCCGATCACCGAGCGATTGTCCTCGTACAGCTTCTTCCAGCCGCCGCTTACGGAATGCGATTCCGCGATCTTGGAAAGGGTGTCGCCGGCCACCACGGAATAGGATTTCGGTGCGGCGGCCGCCGGGGCGGTGGCCTTCGCGCCGGTGGCCTTCGCGGTGGTCGTGGAGGCCGTGGTCGCGGTCGGCTGCGCCGCCTGGGCGCCGGAAGCGCTGATCAGGGGGAGAGCGAGAGCGATGCCGCCGGTGCCCGCGACAGCGAGCAGTCGGGCCAGCGGGCTGGTCTTGGGACGGCGGTGCTTGCCCGATGCGGACATGGCGAATTCCTCTCCGTCGCCTGCGAGGTGAGCTGTCGGGTTCGGACGGGAGCTGTCCGGCCGCGCCGTTTCTCCGCACGGTCCGGACATGCGTGAGGCATGACGGATACGTGCGTGTCAGTGGTGCGACTTCACCCCGAGCCGGTCCGGATCGATGATCCGGATCAGCGGCCTACCTGGTTCCCCCGCTCCTGCCGTACGTGAGTGGGATGGGTTCCCGGGCGGCGGCAGGATTTGGCGGTCCACCCGGATTGCGGTGACCGTAGGCGAGGGCCGAGGCGATGGACAAGGGCTTGAATTCCACGCAGTGATCGGTATATCGATACCGATCTACGGAATTCCTTCCGCCCGGCCGGGGCGGGGAATGCCTAAGGGCATTGCGGCGTCCGGAATTCGGCCTTCCGGGGCCGCCCCGGGGGCTGTGGCGGCGCCGCCGCCCGCGTGACTCACATCACCGGCGCGGCGCCCGTACCCTACATGAGGGCAAATCGCCCATGCATGCCCCTTAGGGAATTTCCGCGAGCCTGCGCAGCGCTTCCAGCGCCTCCCGTACCGAGGCGGCGGAGGCCGGCAGCAGCGGCAGCCGGACGTCGGGGGTCGGGATGCGCCCCTGCGCGTGCAGCACCCCCTTCAGCACCACCGGATTCGGCTCGGCGAACACCGCCGCCGACAGCGGCGTCAGCGCGTGCCCCAGCACCCGCGCGCCCGCCGCGTCGCCCGCCCGCCAGGCCCGCGCGAGGGCGGCGAAACGGTCCGTGGCCAGATGGGCCGAGGCCAGGATCCCGCCGCCCGCCCCGAGGGCCAGCATCGGGGAGACGTACGCGTCGTCGCCCGCCATGACCGTGAACCCCTCCGGCAGATCGCCGAGCAGCGCCACCGCGTCCTGGTCGACAGCGCCCGCCGCGTACTTGACCCCGATGACCCCGGGCAGCGCCCCGATCGCCCGCAGCGCCGGGGCGTCCAGCGGCTGACCCGTCCGGTACGGGATGTGGTAGACGATCAGCGGTACGGGACTGACCGCCGCCAGCCGCTCGAAGTGGGCCAGCACCCCCGCCGCCGCGGGCCGTACGAACGACGGCACGGTCACCAGCGCGGCCCGGACCTCCGGCCACCGCCGCAGCCGCTCCAGCGCGGCCTCGCTCGCCCGCGTACCGCTGCTCCCCGCCCCGACGCTCAGATGCGCCCCGCGCTCCCGGCAGACCCGGGCGCACACCCCGGTCACCGCGTCCCGTTCCGCCGCGTCGAGAGCGGCGGCCTCGGCGGTCGTGCCGAGGGCGACGATGCCGGTGGCGCCCGCCGCGAGCACCTCGTGGGCGAGCGCCTCCAGGGCGTCCAGGGCGACGGCCCCGGACGCGTCGAAGGGGGTGACGAGCGGTACGTGGATCCCGCGGAGGGGGGTCTGAGTCATGTCCTGTGTCATGTTTTGCGCCATGGGGACGAGGGTGGCCCGGCCCCGAGCCCCGGGTCCAGTTCGCATTTCCGTCCCCACCCGTAAGCTGAGCCGATGCTCGACGTACGCCGCCTGCGCCTGCTGCGCGAACTCGCCCGCCGCGGCACCATCGCCGCCGTCGCCGAGGCCCTGTCCTTCAGCCCCTCGGCCGTCTCCCAGCAGCTCTCCGTCCTGGAGCGCGAGGCGGGGCTGGCGCTGCTGGAGCGCACCGGCCGCCGGGTCCGGCTCACGCCCGCCGGCCAGCGCCTGGTCGGGCACGCCGAAGCGGTGCTGGAGCGCCTGGAGCGGGCCGAGGCGGATCTCGCCGAGGCCCGTGGCGGGCTGGCGGGGGCGCTGCGCGTCGGCGCCTTCCCGACCGCGACCCGGGCCCTCGTCCCGGCCGCCCTCGTCGCCCTCGCCCGGCGCCACCCGGCCCTGGAGGCGATGGTCCGAGAGACCGACCCCGCCGCCGTCGCGCACGCCCTGCGCGCCGGTGACCTGGACGTGGCGCTGGTCCACGAGTACGACTTCGTCCCCGGGCCCGCGGAGCCGGGGCTGGACAGCGAGCCGCTGTACCGGGAGGCGATGTACCTCGCGGAACCGGCGCCCGAGTCCGTACCCGTACCCCCAGCGGCCCCCGCCGCCGATCAGGGCGCGGTCCTGCGGGCCCATCGTGACGCCCCCTGGATCACCGCGACCTCCGGCACCCTCTGCCACGCCATGACCGTGCGGGCCTGCCAGGCCGCCGGTTTCACCCCGAGGGAGCGGCACCGGGTGGACGAGTTCGCGACCGTGCTGGCCCTGGTCGCGGCGGGGCAGGGGGTGGCCGTCGTACCGCAACTCGGCGTGCCGGTCCGGTCCGGCGTGCCGGGGGTGCCCGGCGTACTGCTCACGCGGCTGCCGATGGAGCGGCGTACGAACATCGCCTTCCGCAGCGGGTCGGCCGCCCACCCGGCCGTCGCCGCCTTCACCGTCGCCCTCCGCGAGGCGCTGCCGCCGGAGTTGGTGCCGTGACCGGAAACATGACACAACCACCCCACCGGGTCACCCGCGAGGGCCCCGCCGTGTACGTTCGCAGCACGGGACGGATCACACGAGAGTGGGGTATGACGTGACGCATCGCGTACGAGGGGTCATCGCACGGAGCAAGGGCGCGCCGGTGGAGACGACAACGATCCTCGTGCCCGACCCGGGGCCCGGCGAGGCGCTGGTCCAGGTCCAGGCCTGCGGGGTCTGCCACACCGACCTGCACTACCGCGAGGGCGGGATCAACGACGAGTTCCCCTTCCTCCTCGGCCACGAGGCGGCCGGAGTGGTCGAGGCGGTCGGCCCCGGCGTCACCGATGTCGCCCCCGGCGATTTCGTCATCCTCAACTGGCGTGCCGTGTGCGGCAGTTGCCGGGCCTGTAAGCGCGGGCGCCCCTGGTACTGCTTCAACACCCACAACGCCACCCAGCCCATGACCCTGGAGGACGGCACCCCGCTCTCCCCGGCCCTGGGCATCGGCGCCTTCGCCGAGAAGACCCTGGTCGCCGCCGGGCAGTGCACCAAGGTGGACCCGGCTGCCTCGGCCGCCGCCGCCGGACTGCTGGGCTGCGGGGTGATGGCGGGCCTCGGCGCGGCCATCAACACCGGCAACGTCGGGCGCGGCGACTCGGTGGCCGTCATCGGCTGCGGCGGCGTGGGCAACGCGGCCATCGCCGGGGCCCGGCTGGCCGGCGCGGGCCGGATCATCGCGGTGGACCTGGACGACCGCAAGCTGGAACAGGCCAAGGGGCTGGGCGCCACCCACACCGTCAACGGCGCCGCCGAGGACGTGGTCAAGGCCGTCCAGGCGCTGACCGGCGGCAACGGCGCGGACGTGGTCATCGACGCGGTCGGCCGCCCGGAGACCTACCGGCAGGCCTTCTACGCCCGGGACCTGGCCGGCACCGTGGTGCTCGTCGGCGTCCCCACCCCGGAGATGAAGCTCGAACTCCCGCTCCTGGATGTCTTCGGCCGCGGCGGCGCCCTCAAGTCCTCCTGGTACGGGGACTGTCTGCCCGAGCGCGACTTCCCGCTGCTGATCGACCTCTACCTGCAAGGCCGCCTGGACCTCGACGCCTTCGTCTCCGAGACCATCGCACTCGACGAGGTCGAAGAGGCCTTCGCCCGCATGCAACGCGGCGAAGTCCTCCGCTCGGTCGTCCTCTTCTGACCCCGCCTCCCGTGGCCGGGCCCGGTGCCGGGGCGGGGCCGACCCCCGCCCGGCCGGGATCCGCGCCGGGGACCCGGGGGCCCGGAGCCCGGTCGTGAGCAGGCGGTAGCCGCTCCGGTGCCTCCGGCGGCGCCTCAAACGCCGGCGAGGCTGAAAGGGTGCCCCCGATCCGGATCCGGACCGGGGCAGAGCCCAGGGCCGACCATGTAAGCCCCGCCGGCGTTTGAGGCGCCGCCGGAGGCGCCCGGGCGGTCACTGTCTGCTCCTGGCCGGGTCCCGGGCGTGCATCGCGGCTGCCTGTTACTGGCGGGGTCCGGGGGGTGTCCCTTTCAAGCCTCGCCGGCGTTTGAGGCGCCGCCGGTGGCGCCCGGGCGGTCACTGCTGCTCATGGCCGGGCCCTGAGTGTGCACTGCGGCCGTCTGCCTCCGGCGGGGTCCGGGGGGTGTCCCTTTCAAGCCTCGCCGGCGTTTGAGGCGCCGCCGGAGGCGCCCGGGCGGTCACTGCCTGCTCATGGCCGGGCCCTGAGTGCGTACTGCGGCCGTCTGCCTCCGGCGGGGTCCGGGGGGTGTCCCTTTCAAGCCTCGCCGGCGTTTGAGGCGCCGCCGGTGGCACCCGGGCGGACACCGCCCGCTCACCGTCAGGCCCCCGAGCACCGGCCGCCGGACGCTCCCGGCGGGGCCCGGACGGTGCCCGTAGGCCCGTACTAGACTCGGCCCGGCCGCCGTCTCCGTCGCGGCCAGGACGGACACCGGCACCCCGCCACCGCATCCGCACCCGCACCGACCCTGGGATCCGTCCGTGACCATCAGTCAGAGCCACAGCCACAGCCACAGCTACCGCCAGCCCGGCGTCGTCCTCACCGACCACCGCTTCACGGTCCCGCTGGACCACGACCGCCCGGACGGCGAGCGGATCGAGCTGTACGCCCGTGAGGCCGTGGCCAGCGGCAAGGATCCGGCCTCGCTGCCCTGGCTGCTCTACCTGGAGGGCGGCCCCGGCTTCGGCGCCCGCCGCTTCACCGGCCGCCAGGCCTGGCTGGAGCGGGCCCTGACCGAGTTCCGGGTCCTGCTCCTGGACCAGCGCGGCACCGGCCGCTCCACCCCCGCCAACCGGCAGACCCTCCCGCTGCGCGGCGGCCCCGCCGAACAGGCGGAGTACCTCGCGCACTTCCGCGCCGACGCGATCGTCCGGGACTGCGAAGCGATCCGCCCGGCCCTCACCGGCGGCGCGCCCTGGACCGTACTCGGCCAGAGCTTCGGCGGGTTCTGCGTCACCCGCTACCTGTCGACCGCCCCCGAGGGCCTGGCCGCCGCCCTGATCACCGGCGGTCTCCCGGCCCTCGACGCCACCGCCGACGAGGTCTACGCGGCGGCCGTCCCGCGGGTCGAGCGCAAGAACCTGGCCCACTACGCCCGGTACCCGATGGACGTCGAACGCGCCCGCGCCATCGCCGCCCACCTCGCCGAGCACCCCACCGAACTCCCCGGCGGCCATCCGCTCACCCCCGAGGCGTTCCAGTCCCTCGGCATCCTCCTCGGCACCGGCGACGGCAGCCATCAGCTGCACTACCTCCTGGAGGACGCCTTCGTCCGCACCCCCGCCGGACCGGCCCTCTCGGACGCGTTCCTGGACGGCGTGCGGCCGTTGCTGTCCTTCGCCGGACACCCGCTGTACGCGCTCGTGCACGAGGCGATCTACGCCCAGGACCCGGCGGCCCCCACCGCCTGGGCCGCCGAACGGGTCCGCGCCGGGCACCCCCGTTTCGACGCCGCCAAGACCCTGGCGGGCGACGAGCCGCTGCTCTTCAGCGGCGAGAGCGTGCACCCCTGGCACTTCGCCACCGACCCGTCGCTGGTCCCGCTGCGCGCGACCGCCGAGGCCCTCGCCGCCCGTACCGGCTGGCAGCCCCTCTACGACCGGGCGCGCCTCGCGGTGAACGAGGTGCCGGTGGCCGCCGCCGTCTACCACGACGACATGTACGTGGACACCGCCCACTCGCTGGACACCGCCCGCGCGATCCGCGGCCTGCGCACCTGGGTGACGGACGAGTTCGAGCACGACGGGGTCCGCGCGGGCGGCCCGCGGGTCCTGGACCGTCTGCTCGCCCTGGTCCGGGACGAGGTCTAGAGGGGTACGCCCCCCCGTCTAGAGAGGCACGCCCCCGCTCCGGTCATGTCGCCCCCGTGTCCGTCAGGTTGACGGACCGTCGGCCGGTCCCGTCGCCTATCGTGCGCATCATGACCGATGCACCGAATCAGCTGGAAGCCATGCCCGCCGACTGGCAGCGCGCGCTGGCCGTCGTCGCGCACCCGGACGACCTGGAGTACGGCGGCGCGGCCGCGGTGGCGGACTGGACGGACGGCGGCCGCGAGGTCGTCTACCTGCTGGCCACGCGCGGCGAGGCCGGGATCGACGGGATCGCGCCCGAGGAGTGCGCCGCGCTGCGGGAGGCCGAGCAGCGGGCCAGCGCGGCCGTCGTCGGCGTGCACGCGGTGGAGTTCCTCGACCACCGTGACGGGGTGGTCGAATACGGCCTGCGGCTGCGCCGCGAGATCGCCGCGGCGATCCGCCGCCACCGCCCCGAACTCGTCATCACGCTGAACCACCGGGACACCTGGGGCGGCGAGGGCGGCGGCGGGTACTGGAACACCCCCGACCACCGGGCGGTCGGCCGGGCCACGCTGGACGCGGCGGCCGACGCGGGCAACCGCTGGATCTTCCCCGAACTCATCACCGAGGAGGAGCTGGAGCCCTGGAACGGGGTGCGCTGGGTGGCGGTGGCCGGTTCCAGCACGCCGACGCACGCGGCGGACGCCGCCCCCGGGTTCGAGCGGTCCGTCGCGTCCCTGCTGGAGCACCGCGCGTACATCGAGGGCCTGACGGACGAGGACCCCGAGAGCTACGTACGCGGGTTCCTGACGGCGAACGTCGAGCGCGCGGCGCCCCGCTTCGGTGGCCGTCCCGCGGTGGCGTTCGAGGTCTTCCCGCGCTGACCCTTCCCGGCCCTTCCCGGCCCTTCCCCGGCCGGCCCGCCGGACCTATTCTGGCGTATCGTCAGATGGGAGCCGGGGCGTGATCGACACTCTGTCCACGGAGATCGCGAAGGGTGAGGAACGCATCCGTCTGGAAGTCGCCGACGGACTCGCGGTCCTCACCCTGTGCCGTCCGGAGAAGCTCAACGGCTGGAGCTGGGAATCCACCCGGCAGCTGGGCCTGCTCGCGGACCGGATCCGCTTCGACGCCTCCGTGCGGGCGGTCCTGCTGCGGGCCGAGGGGCGGGCCTTCTGCGCGGGCATCGACGTCACCGCCCCCGGCGGGGCGATCACCGGAGCCTCGCCCGCGGAACGGACCCGCAACTACTACGAGGGCATCCGCTGGGTGCACGAGCGCTTCGCCGTCCTCGCCCGGCTCCCGCAGCCCGTGGTCGCCGCCGTCCAGGGATACTGCCTCGGCTTCGGCTTCGAACTGGCGCTGATGGCCGACATCCGGGTCGCCGCCGACGACGCCGTCTTCGCCCTGCCGGAAGCCGGGCTCGGTGTGGCGGTGGACGCGGGCGGCGACCTGCGGATCGCCCGCGAGGCGGGCGCGGGCTGGGCGAAGATGCTGGCGCTGACCGGCCGCCGGATCGACGCGACGACGGCCGAGCGGCTCCACCTCGTCCAGCTGGTGACCACCCGCGAGGCCCTGGACGCCGAGGCGCGGGCGCTGGCGGCGGAGATCGCGGCCAACGCCCCGCTCGCGGTCCAGGGCATCAAGCGGGCGGTCGACGCCTACGCCGACGCGGCGCTGCCGGGCGCCCTGGACCGGGTCGCGATGACGGCGGCCCTCACGCTGACCTCCGAGGACAGCCGCGAGGGCTACACCGCCAAGGCCGCCCGCCGCCCGCCGCACTTCGAGGGCCGCTGAGCGCTACCCCGTCACCCCGCGAAGGGCCCGCGGCCCAGCTGTTCGCGGACCGGGACCACCTCCGGGCCGACCAGGGACCGGCGCTGCCAGTTCGCGCCGTCCACCACGAGCGTGTGTCCGGTGACGAAGCGGGCGTAGGGCGAGGCCAGGAAGGTGGCCGCCCAGCCCAGTTCGCGGGGCAGGCCGACCCGCAGCGCGGGCTGGCGGGCGTCCTTGGCGTCGGGACCCGCCCGGTCGAGGCCGTCGCGGATGTCCCCGGTCATGTCGGCGTGCGGGAAGAGGCCCGGGACCAGGCCGTTGATCTGGATCCCGTACGGTCCCCACTCGACGGCCAGGGTCTCCACCAGGTTCTTCACGCCCGCCTTGGCGGCCGCGCTGTGCGCGAAACCGGGGCCGCCCGTCCAGGCGTACGAGGCGCCGATGCTGACGATCGACCCCGGCGTACCGGCGGCCAGGTGCCGGCGGCCGAACTCGCGGGTCATGAACCAGGTCCCGGTCAGCGTGATGTCGACCACCGCCCGCCAGGCGTTGGGGGAGAGGTCCTCCGCCGGGCAGGGGAAGTTGGCGGCGGCGTTGTTGACGAGTACGTCGGGCAGCCCGAGCGCGGCCTCCGCGGCGTCGAAGACCTCCGCGACCCGCTCCGGGTCCCGGATGTCACAGACGGCCGCGGTGACCCGCCCCGCGCCGGGGACGGCGGCCAGCTCCTCGCGCGCCGCCTTCAGCTGCCCGGCCCGGCGGCTCGCGATCACCAGGTCCGCGCCGAGCCGGGCGAACTCGGCGGCGATCGCCTTGCCCAGCCCGGTGCCGCCGCCCGTCACCAGGACCACCTGACCGGCGTACGTACCGGGCGGGAGCGCGGCGGCGCCGAGCGGCGGCGGCCCGGGCAGCCCACCCGGTACGGGCGGCGGCCCACCCGGCGGGTGCGTTCCGGTCGTTCCGGTCGGGGTGTTCTCGTGGGACTCCATGGGCCATCGATAGCGCGACGGACCCCAGATCACCATGGCCACGGCCCCGCAAGGCCGCGGCCTCGACGACCTGGTCGACCAGCTCTCCGCCCCGGTCCGGGCCGCTGGTCCGGACCGGACCAACTGGTTCCCGCTGGGGCTCACCGGTTCCCAACGGGGGAAGCGACCGCTTAGTATGCCCGCGGAGCGTGGTTCCTCGACGGCGGCTGGAGGCCCCGGATGCAGGCATGGCGAGTACATACCCCGGGTGAGCCCCGTGAGGCCATGCGCCTCGAAGAGATTCCCGAACCGGTGCCCGGTGAGGGCGAGGTGAAGCTCAGGGTGCTCGCGGCCAACGTCAACTTCCCCGACGCGCTGCTCTGCCGGGGCCAGTACCAGATCCGGCCGCCGCTGCCCTTCACCCCCGGCGTCGAGATCTGCGGCGAGACCGAGGACGGGCGCCGGGTCATCGCCAACCCGAGCCTGCCGCACGGCGGTTTCGCCGAATTCGTCACCGCGGACGCGCGCGCCCTGCTGCCCGCCCCCGACAGCCTCGACGACGCCGCGGCCGCGGCCCTGCACATCGGCTACCAGACCGGCTGGTTCGGCCTCCACCGCAGGGCCCGGCTCCAGCCCGGCGAGACCCTCCTCGTGCACGCCGCCGCGGGCGGCGTCGGCAGCGCCGCCGTCCAGCTCGGCAAGGCCGCCGGGGCCACCGTCATCGGGGTCGTGGGCGGCAAGGCCAAGGCGGCCGTCGCCGAGGAGCTGGGCTGTGACCTGGTCATCGACCGGCACACAGAGGACCTGGTCGCCCGGGTCAAGGAGTTCACCGGCGGCCGCGGCGCCGACGTCGTCTTCGACCCGGTCGGCGGCGACGCCTACACCGCCTCCGCCAAGTGCGTCGCCTTCGAGGGCCGGATCCTGGTCGTCGGCTTCGCGAGCGGCACCGTCCCCGCCCCCGCCCTCAACCACGCCCTGGTCAAGAACTACTCGGTCGTCGGCCTCCACTGGGGCCTGTACGCGCAGCGGGACCCCGCGGCGGTCCTCGCCTGCCACACCGAGCTGACCCGGCTCGCCGCCGAGGGCGCCATCAGCCCGCTGGTCAGTGAACGGGTCCCGCTCGCCGGGGCGGCCGACGCCGTCCAGCGCGTCGCCGACGGAGTCACCACCGGCCGCCTGGTCGTCGTACCGGCCCTGGACGGAGGTGCCCGGTGACCGTCACCGCCGAGGAACTCCTCGACCGCACCCGCGCGCTGCTCGCCGCCCACCCGCCCGCCGACACCTCCCGCACCGCCTTCCTGCGCGCCCGCTTCGACGCCGGACTCGCCTGGGTGCACTACCCCGAGGGCCTCGGCGGCCTCGGCGCACCGCGCGCCCTGCAGGTCGCCGTGGACGCCGAACTGGAGGCCGCCGGGGCCCCCGACAACGACCCGCGGCGCATCGGCATCGGTCTCGGCATGGCCGCGCCCACGATCCTCGCCTACGGCACCGACGAGCAGAAGCGCCGCTTCCTGCGCCCCCTGTGGGTGGGCGAGGAGGTCTGGTGCCAGCTGTTCAGCGAGCCCGGCGCCGGATCGGACCTCGCGGCGCTCAGCACCCGCGCGGTGCGCGAGGGCGACCACTGGACCGTCGACGGCCAGAAGGTGTGGACCTCCAGCGCGCACACCGCGCGCTGGGCCATCCTGATCGCCCGCACCGACCCGGCCGTGCCCAAGCACCAGGGCATCACCTACTTCCTGTGCGACATGAGCGCCCCCGGCGTCGAGGTCAGGCCGCTGCGCCAGATCACCGGCGAAGCCGAGTTCAACGAGGTCTTCCTCACCGGCGTACGGATCCCCGACGCCCACCGGCTCGGCGCCGTCGGCCAGGGCTGGGAGGTCGCCCGCACCACCCTCATGAACGAACGCGTCTCCATCGGCGGCATGCGGATCCCGCGCGAGGGAGGCATGATCGCGCCCGTCGCGGCCGCCTGGCGCGAGCGCCCCGCACTGCGCACCCACGCCCTGCACCAGCGGCTGCTGGAGCTGTGGGTCGAGGCCGAGGTCGCCCGCCTCACCGGCGAACGGCTGCGCCAGCAGCTCGCCGCCGGGGCGCCCGGCCCGGAGGGCTCGGGCATGAAGCTCACCTTCGCCCGCCTCAACCAGGAGATCAGCGGCCTGGAGGTGGAACTCCTCGGCGAAGAGGGCCTGTTGTACGAGGACTGGACCATGCGCCGCCCCGAACTCGTCGACTTCACCGGCCGCGACGCCGGATACCGCTATCTGCGCGCCAAGGGCAACAGCATCGAGGGCGGGACCAGCGAGGTCCTCCTCAACATCGTCGCCGAACGCGTCCTGGGCCTGCCCGCCGAGCCGCGCGACGACAAGGACCTCGCCTGGAAGGACCTGGCCCGATGACCTCCACCCCCGACCTGCTGTACTCGGAGACCGAGGAAGAACTCCGTTCGGCGGTACGCGCGCTGCTCACCGACCGCTGCGCCCCCGCGGCCCTCCTCGGGCGCATCGAAACCGCCGCGCCCTACGACCCGGCCCTGTGGACCACCCTCGCCTCGGGCATCGGCGCGGCCGGGCTGCTGGTCCCGGAGAAGCTCGGCGGACAGGGCGCGAGCCACCGCGAGGCCGCCGTCGTCCTGGAGGAACTGGGCCGGGCCGTCGCCCCGGTCCCCTACCTGACCAGCTCCGTCCTGGCCACCGGGATCCTGCTCGACTGCGACTGCCAGCACCCGGCCGTCGCCGGGCTGCTCGCCGAACTCGCCTCCGGGACACGGGTGTGCGTCCCGGTCCTGCCGCTCACCCTCGCCCCCGGCGCGCCGCCCGCCGTCCTCGTCCGGGACACCGGGGACGGGGTGCTCACCGGTACCGTCACCGCGGTCGCCGACGCGGTCGCCGCCGACGTCCTGCTGGTGCTCGCGGACACCGGGCTGTACGCCGTCCCGGCCGCGGAGGCCCGTATCGCACCGCAGGTTCCGCTGGACCTGACCCGGCCGCTCGCCGCCGTCACCCTGGACGGGGCCCGCGGCACCCGGCTCGCGGACCCCGCCACCGCGCGCGCCGCGATCGCCGGGGCGCTGCTCTCCGGGGCGGGGCTGCTGGCCTCGGAACAGCTCGGGCTCGCGCAGTGGTGCCTGGAGGAGACCATGGCCCACGTCCGCACCCGGCACCAGTTCAACCGGCCCATCGGCTCCTTCCAGGCCCTCAAGCACCGCCTCGCCCGGCTGTGGCTCGATGTCGCCTCGGCCCGCGCGGCCGCCCGGGGCGCCGCCGACGCCCTGGCCACCTCGGCCCCGGACGCGCCGCTCGCCGTGGCCGTCGCACAGGCCTTCTGCTCCGGGGTCGCCGTGCGCGCCGCCGAGGAGTGCGTCCAGCTGCACGGCGGCATCGGGATGACCTGGGAACACCCCGCCCACCTCTACCTCAAGCGGGCCAAGGCCGACTCGCTGGCCCTGGGCACGGCGGGCCACCACCGCGCCCTGGTCGCCGAATTCGCCGAACTCCCGGCGCCTTAGGGAGGGTTCGTCCTGCCCGGCTACCAGGTGTGGGACGGCAGGGACTGCGCCAGGGTCGCGAAGAACCGCTGGTCGCGCCACGCGTCGAGGTCGCCGATCACGAACAGTCGGCGTTTGGCGCGGCTGACCGCGACATTGAGGAGGTTCGGCCGGGAGGCCGCCCAGGCCCGCGCGCCCGGGCGGCGCGGATCCGTGCCCAGGACCAGGATGACGACGTCCGCCTCCTTGCCCTGGGTCGTGTGCACCGTACCCACCCGCTCGGGCGGCATCAGGTCGCGGCAGGCCCGCTTCGCGCCCGCGACGACCTGGCGGAACGGGCTGATGACGAACACGTCCCGGGCCAGGTCCACTCCGCCCTCGTCGCGCAGCCGCTCCAGGACGCGGCGCAGCGCCCGGCCCTCCTCCGGGACCCAGTGCCCGTCCGTTTCGGTCGCCTCCGTCGAGACGACGTTCACCCAGCTGCTGGCGGGCCGGTAGACGTACGGCTTGCGGTCGCCCGCGGCCGTCCCCTGGACCATCAGGCCGTCGTAGGCGATGGCGTTGCTGATGGAGAACATCGGATCGTCGCACCGCCGGTGCACCCGCAGCGGCGAGCCGACCCACACCTCGTGGCCGCCGTCGGGCAGTTCCGCGGGCAGCAGGGTGCCGTAGCGGTTGGCCCGGTCGGCCAGCCGCTGCACCGACGTGCGCCCCGGCGCCCACTCCTCCGCCACCCCGAAGTCGTCGCGCAGCGCGCGCTGCGCCGTCCACGGCAGGACCGTGACCGGCTCCAGCTGGAGCGGGTCGCCGACGACGACCGTGCGCCGGGCCCGCCACATCCCGCCCACCGCCATCTGCGGGGTCGCCTGCCCGGCCTCGTCGACGAACAGCCAGCCCAGCGCCTCCGGTCCGAGCCGCCCGAAGACCCGGTCGAGCGAGGCGAAGGTCGTCGAAACGACCGGGACCAGCAGGAACAGGCTCTGCCAGGCCGCCCGCAGGTGCGCCTCGGGCACCGTCTTCGGCACCGCGCCGGTGACCGCGTCCATGGCGGCCATCAGATTGGCGTACATCGTGCGGGCGGTGCAGCGCAGGAACGCCCGGTGCAGGTGCAGCGCGGCGAGGAACAGCTCGGTACGGGCCGCGGTGATCTCCGGGTCCGACCAGGGGGCGGCGCGCTCGCGCACCTGGTCGTCGGTGAGCCAGGCCTCCTCCGGCACGAACCCCGCCCACCGGGCGCGGGCCGCGCCGAGGGTCCGCTCGACGCGCTCGACGTGGGCGCGCGCCGCGTCCGCCGCCTCCTGCCGGGCGCGCAGGCGCTCCGCCGCCGCTTCCACGGCCGCCCGTACGCCGTCGCGCCGCTCCTGCGCCGCTTCGCACGCCTGCCGTGCGGCGGCGACCGTCCGCGCGGCCTCCGCCTCGCCCGCGTGCCACTCGCGCGCGGCCCGCCCCAGCGTGAAGAGGCTGACGGTGAAGCCGGGACGGCGGGCCAGCTGCGCCCCGTGCGCCTGCTCGGCCTCCGCCAGGGACTGCCGTACGCGCGCCAGGGCGGCCTCGGCCGCCGGGAGTTCGCCCCGCGCACGGGCCACCGCGGTGGTGTCCTGGCCCACCGCGCCCTGCGCCCGGCGCAGCGCCTCGTAGACCGCGTCCCGGCCGGCGTGCGCCGCGGCGGCCGCCGCGCGCTCGTCGCGCAGCCGCTCGACCTCGGCGAGCGCGGCCTCGAAACGCTGCCTGCCCTCGCGCCACACGCCGGTCTGCGGGGTGTCGCGCCACTGCCGCAGGAGGTGGGAGAGACCGCTGCCGCTGTCGATCCAGGCATTGCGGGGGCGCGGGTGCGGGGGCCGTCCGGCCGCCGGGGGGACGGGCGGCGGGGGCGGCGGCGGGGCGCCGGTGTCGCTCTGGCGGTACTTGCCGTGCCAGAAGCGGTTGACGAACTCCAGGCGGTTGCGCTTGCTGCCCAGGCGCGCGGCGACCGCGCCCCAGGCGGGCTCGCCCTTCAGCAGACGGGTGGCCTGTTCGGCGAAGTGGTCGGCGTCGTCCCGCCACCGCTCGCCGAGCGCGGCGCGGGCGGGGATCTCGGTGGAGATGTTCTCCACCGCGCCGTTGTTGGCGGAGGCGACGACCATCTCGAAGCCGGTGAACTCCGGGCGCAGGGGGGTGACCGTACGGGTGTAGTCACCGCTCTTCCAGACGTACGGCGCCTGCTCGGCGAAGGCCTGCGAGGGCAGACGCAGGGCCGCCAGCAGCCGGGCGCGCTCGACGACGGCCGCGGCGAAGCAGTCGCGCAGCATGGTGGTCTTGCCGGTGCCCGGGGGCCCGTTGACGGCGAAGATCCCGGACCCGGCCCCGGGTGTCTCCCCGCCCGCGGCGGCCAGGTCGGCGTGGATGGCGTTGACGGCGAACTGCTGGCTCAGCGCGAGCGCGTGCCCGGGGTCGGCGGGCCACCGGCCCGCCGGTGTCCGCTCGGGAGTGACCCCGGCCAGCGCCGCCTCGGGGTACAGCCGCAGGTCCACACGGCGGGAGCGGTCGAAGGCGGAGCCGGGGGTGAGGTAGGAGGCCAGGCCCCGGCCGGGGTCCCGCGAGGCGAGGCCGCGGGCGACCCGGTCGAGGTCGGCGGCTATGAAACTGTTGAGGAAGTCCTGCTGTTCGGCCCCGGAGCCCGCCCCGTCGGCCGCGCCGCCGCCCGCCCGGTCCAGCCGTACGGGAACGCTGCGCACGCGCACCCCGGCGGGGGCCAGGGCCACGGAAACCCCCCAGGCGCGCGCCAGTTCGTCGGTGAAGGCGAGCAGGCCGCGGGCGCTCACGACCGCGGCGGCGAGGCCGGAGCCGTCGTCGTCCTCGCCATTGCCCTCATCAGGGTGGGTCTCGGCGTGCGCCTCGCCGAGTGCACCCGCCCGTGCGGTCCACGCTTCGGCCTCCTCGGCGAACCCGTCGAGCCAGCCGGGCCCGCCCGGCCCGGGGGTGACGGCGCGGCCGGTGGCCCAGGCACAAGTGGAGAAGACGGGGGAGTCCAGCAGCAGCCGTCCCTCGTCGGTCACGGTCAGCGCGAACAGCGCGCTCTCGCCGTCCATCCGGCCGTCGTGGTCCTCGTCGCTCTCCCCGAAGACGTCGAGCAGGGTGTCGCGCACCGCGCTGAGCGGATAGGTCCCGCCGTACACGACGTGCTGCCACCCGTACCCCGGCTCCACGGGCACGGACCGCAGCGCGTGCCCGGCCTCCCACGGCATGGGCCGGTCCGCCTCGGCCGCGTACACCCGCTCCCGGACGGACAGCCCGGGGACCTTCTGCGGACTGAACAGCTCGACCGCGCGCCAGTACCCCACGATCCCGCTCCGCCGACCGCGTTCGCCCCCCATACCGACCGCTCCCGTCTTTCGGTGGTCGCTGTGATCACTACACCGCACCTTACGGGGCCCGTGACGGCGGGTCAGGCGGTTGCGGATCGCGGGCACGGTGATCACCGTTTCCCCGTTCCGGCCGATGACACAGGCCGCCGGGCGCGGTTACCGTTGCGGCACTGCGCGGGGACGGCGGAGGGGGAGCGGCATGCTGGACGGAGCGATGGCAGCGCTGGCGGCGTCGGTGGGTTCGGCCGTCGTACAGGCCGCCGGGACGGACGCCTGGACGGCGTTCCGGGACCGGCTGGCCCGGCTGCTCGGCCGCGGCGACGGGCGCCGGGACGGGGAGCGGGCCGGGCAGGCGGAGACCGCCCAGCTAGCGCGCCTGGACCGGACCGCGGCCGAACTGGCGGCGGCCGGGGGAGACGGGGGCGGGTCGCGGGACACCGCCGCCGAGCAGCGGGCGCGGCACGTCGCGGCCTGGCGGACCCGGACCGAGGACCTGCTGGAGGAGCTGGAACCGGACGAGCGTGCCGTGCTCGCGGCGGAACTCCGCGCGCTCCTCGACGGGGCGGCGCAGGCGGTGCGTCCGGCCGCCGGGGGCGTCGCGCACAACGTGTTCCACGGCCCGGCGGCGGTCCAGTCGGGGGACCGCAACGTCCAGGTGAACCGGTTCGACTCCCGCCCGTGAGCGGGGGCGGCGAGGACGGGGACTCCGGCGGGGACGCCTTCCACGGTCCGGCCGGGGTCCAGCGCGGCAGCGGGAACCTCCAGGTCAACTTCCACGAGCACCGTACGGGCATCCTCTCGGCCTGCGCGGTCGCCCTGGTGTGCGCGGTCACCGTGATCGCCGTCCGCCTCGGCGGCGACCCGGGCGCCGGGTCCGCGGCGGCGCCGACCGGGACCCCGGACGTCCACACGGCACCGGCGCCCGCCCCGCGCCCGGACCCGACCGGCCCGGATCCGTCGGTGCTGACCGGGCGGCTGGTCAACCACGGCAGCGCGCTGTGCCTGCGGGATCCGGGCGCCGCGCAGGACCCCGTACCGGTGCAGGACACCTGCACCGGCGACGCCGACCGGAGCTGGACGCTGGCCACCCGCGACGGCGGCGCCACCCGCACCCTGCGCGATGGCCTCGGCGGCCGGTGCCTGACCGTGACGGGCTCCGAGAACTTCGCGCCCGTCCGCCTGCTCGCCTGCACCGCCCAGGGGGACGGACAGCGCTGGAAACTCCTGTGGGGCACCGGCGACCGCGCGGGCCTCTTCGCGCTGCGCGCGGACGGCAACGCCAAGTGCCTGATGGTGCAGGGGCGGGAGGCATCCCGCCCCGCGGCCCAGACGTCCTGCGGCGAGGAGTACGACGACCAGTGGTGGCACCTGGCGCCGTGACCGGGCCCCGCCCCCGGCAGGAGCCCGGACCCCTGGCATGCTTCCGTCATGATCTTCCGTACGGCCACGCGGCAGGACCTGCCCGCGATCATCGCGCTCCTGTCCGACGAGGACGCCGTGGTGGATCCGCGGACCGTCGAGGTCGACGCGGCGTACGAGCGGGCCTTCGCGGCCGTGGACGCCGACGGACGCAACGAGATGGTGGTCCTGGACGAGGGCGACGGCACGGTCGTCGGCTGTCTCCAGCTCACCTACATCCCCGGTCTGGGGCGCCACGGCCAGGAGCGCGCGCTCATCGAGGCGGTACGGGTACGGGCCGACCGGCGCGGCGCCGGTCTCGGCCGCTCCCTGCTCACCTGGGCCATCGACCGGGCACGCTCCCGCGGCTGCACCCTGGTGCAGCTCACCAGCAACAAGCGGCGCGCCGAGGCCCACCGCCTGTACGGATCGCTCGGCTTCGCCGCGAGCCACGACGGATTCAAACTGCCGCTGTGACCGTGACCGGGCCCCGCCCCCGGCGGGAGCCCGGGGGCGAAAAAATTCCGCCCGGCGATGTCGAGAACCCGCGGCCCGCTCCGTCCCCGTGGTGAAGGCGCCCACAATGGGTCGCACCAGCACCGAGGAGAACGCCATGGCCAAGTACCTGCTTCTCAAGCACTACCGCGGCGCCCCGGCCGCCGTCAACGACGTCCCCATGAACCAGTGGACCCCGCAGGAGATCACGGACCACGTGCGGTACATGCAGGACTTCGCGGCCCGGCTCGAAGGCACCGGAGAGTTCGTCGACGGCCAGGCGCTGGCCCCGGAGGGGACGTTCGTCCGGTACGACGGCGAGGGCCGCCCGCCGGTCACCGACGGCCCGTTCGCCGAGACCAAGGACCTGATCGCGGGCTGGATGGTGATCGACGTCGACAGCTACGACCGCGCCGTCGAGCTGGCCGGTGAACTCTCGGCCGCCCCCGGGGCGGGCGGCAAGCCGATCCACGAGTGGCTGGAGGTGCGCCCGTTCCTGGCCGCGCCGCCCACCATCACGGAGTGACGCCTCCCGTGACCCCTCCCGTGCCCTCTCCGATGCCCCCTCCAATGAACAACGAGGCGGCCCTGCTCCGGAGCCTCACACCGGGCGTGCTCGGGATCCTCGTCCGCCGCGGAGCCGATTTCGCGGCGGCCGAGGACGCCGTACAGGACGCGCTGGTCGAGGCCGTCCGGGTGTGGCCGGCCGACAGCCCGCGGGACCCGAAGGGCTGGCTGGTCACCGTCGCCTGGCGGCGGTTCCTCGACGCGACCCGGGCGGACACCGCCCGCCGCCGCCGCGAGGACCTCGTCGAGGTGCAGCCGGAGCCCGGTCCCGCACCCGAGCGGGACGACACGCTCCAGCTCTACTTCCTGTGCGCCCACCCCTCGCTGACGCCGTCGTCCGCGGTCGCGCTCACCCTGCGCGCCGTGGGCGGGCTCACCACCCGCCAGATCGCCCGGGCCTACCTGGTGCCCGAGGCGACCATGGCGCAGCGGATCAGCCGGGCCAAGCGCACCGTCTCCGGCGTCAGGCTCAACGAGCCCGGCGATGTCGCCACCGTGCTGCGCGTCCTCTACCTGGTCTTCAACGAGGGCTACTCCGGCGACCTCGATCTCGCCGCAGAGGCGATCCGGCTCACCCGGCAGCTCGCGGCCGTGATCGACCACCCCGAGGTGGCGGGGCTGCTCGCCCTCATGCTGCTCCACCACGCCCGGCGGGCCGGCCGCACCGCGGCCGACGGCAGCCTGGTGCCGCTCGCCGAGCAGGACCGCGGCCGGTGGGACAACGCGATGATCGCCGAGGGCGTCGGGATCCTCCAGGCGGCCCTCGCCCGCGACCGGCTGGGCGAATTCCAGGCCCAGGCCGCCATCGCGGCGCTGCACGCCGACGCGCGCAGCGCCGGGGAGACCGACTGGGTGCAGATCGTCGAGTGGTACGACGAGCTGGTGGGTCTGACCGACAGCCCGGTCGTCCGGCTCAACCGGGCGGTGGCCGTCGGCGAGGCCGACGGCCCGCGCGCCGGGCTGGCGGCGCTCGCCGCGCTGGACGACTCCGCCCGCCGGGGCCCGCTGCCCCGCCGCACCGCGGTGGCGGCGTACCTCCACGAGCGCGACGGCGACCTTGCGACGGCGGCCCGGCTGTACGCCGAAGCGGCCCTCCAGGCACCCAACCTCGCGGAACGCGACCACCTGACGCGCCAGGCCGCCCGCCTCAACGCCCGCCGTCCCCGCTGACAGGCCGAAAGGACACCCTCCCGTGCCCGATCCCCCGGTTCCACCCGCTGTCCCCGACGGTGACGCCGCCGCCGAGCGGGCCCTCGCACTCCTGCGCACGCTCGGAGCCGCGGACATCGCCCATCCCGGCGGCACGCTCCTCGTCCACCTCCAGCGCGTCCGGGAACAGCTCATCGCATGGGGCGCCCGCCCCGCCCTCCAGCTCGCGGGCCTGTGCCACGCCTTCTACGGCACCGACGGGTTTCCCACCGCCCTGCTGCCGCCGGACCGCCGCGCCGGACTCGCGGAGGTGATCGGCGCGGAGGCCGAAGCCATCGTCCACCTCTACGCGTCGTGCGACCGGCAGGCGACGTACCCGACGCTCGCCGAGAGCGACGGGCCCTTCCGCGACCGGTTCACCGGCCGCCTCCACATCCCGCAGCCGCGCCTGCGGCGGGACTTCGCCGAGCTGACCGCCGCCAACGAACTCGACCTCGCCCGGATCGACCCCGCCTTCCGCGAGGCATGGGGCGCCGGACTCCTCACCCTGTTCACCCGGCTCCGGCCGCTGCTGAGCCCACCCGCCTGGTCGGACTGCCGCACGCTGCTCGCACAGCACTAGTGCCGGGCGGGTCACTCCTCGGGAACGACGTTGCCGTCCTCGTCGAGGGCGAGGTGGATCCGGGTGGGCTCCTGGCTGTTGACGTCGGAGGGGCGGGGACCCTCGGGGCCGTCGGGTCCCCAGCGGAGCAGGCGCCGGGTGCGGGCGATCCGGTAGACGGTGCCCTGGAACTCCAGCCGGTTGACCCGCCCGGCCCGCAGGGCGTCGGCGGCGTCCGAGTAGACGGCCAGCTCCGCGCCCCGCGCACCCCGCGCGGCGCCTGCCTCGGCCTCGGCCCCGGCGGTCAGGGTACGGGCGTCCGCGCCCATGTCGGCGTCGGTGGAGATGAGCCCGCGCATCCGCGGCCACGCCCAGGTCAGGCTGAAGTCCAGTGACTTGCGGGCCTCATGGGCGGTGACGTGCGGACCGCTGACCGGCTCCCAGTTCCGCGCGCTCGTCTGCTCCACCACGGTGAACGTCGGGGGCAGCACCAGGATGTCCGGGTGGGTCTCCAGCGCCCGCCGCGAGTCGGCGAGCACGCCCTGGGGGAACCGCGCACCGGTGTAGCGCAGGCCGCGCAGGGCCAGCTGTTCGAGGGCCTGGGTCGGCGGGACGGGCTCGTCCGGGTCCAGGACCAAGGCGTCGTCGATCTCCGGCGCCCTGGCGCCGCGGACCCAGTCGGGGACCAGCGGCTCCGGATCGGTGGGCCGCGGCGGCTCGATGCCGTCCGCGCCCGAGCCCGCGTACTCCTCGGCGCGGACGACCCGGTACCGGGTCCCGGCCACATCGAGCTCGTCGACCCGCTCGCTCTCCAGCCGGGCGACCGCGGCCAGGAGCGCACGCCGCTCCGCCCGGTCCTTCGCCTCGTCCTTCGCGCGGAACCAGAGCTTCGAGTTCAGGCCGTCGCGCGCCACCTGGGGGCAGGGGTCCACGATGGCGACGACCACGTGCCACCGTGACGCGTCCCCGGGATACTGCGCCACCACCCCGAACAGCGGGCCGCGTACGACCACCTCGCCGACCCTGGCCACGGCGTCGACCGCGTCGGCCTCCATCGCGGCTTCCACCGGCTCCACGGGAACCCGCACCACGATCGGCCGTGCCCCGCCCCGTCCCACATCCCCATGGTCCATGCCCCCATCCTGGCGACCGGACCGCACCTCCGCTGCCGATTCGCGGATCCCTCCCCCGCACGGGTCCCGGGCGCGGGTCTGCCGACAGGACCAGCTGCCCTGCATCGCCTGTGACAGTTTTCCTTGTCGATCGGAGCTTCGGCAGTTAGGCTTGTCGTATGGATGATGTGACAGTGATCCCTACCCCCGACAAGGACGACGAGAGCTTCTGGAGCACCGTCATGACTCTGGTGGACCCCGCCTGGCGCGAGCCCACCGAGGACGACGTGTTCGCCATGGAGGACCAAGTGCTCGACGCGGTCCGGCCCCTGGCCGAACGGATCTCGACGCGCGCGCTGGCCTACCGCACCGCGGGCAAGCCCTTCGACCCCGCGCTCATCGCCGCGCCCGACGTACAACTCTCCTTGCTGCGCTCGCTGTACGAGGCCAAGCGGGCCGTCGACCGGCTGGCGGAGAGCGCCGCCACCGTCGCCGGCCGCAGCGGCGCCAGCTATGCCCAGCTGGGTGCGGCCTGGGGCGGCATCAAGCGCCAGTCCGCCCGCCTCAAGTGGCCCCACGCGGTGGCCAAGCGGGCCACCAGCGAGTCCATCCCGCTGCGGTACGCGGGCGGCGAGGCCGTCATCCACCACGACCCGGACGGCGACGCCTGGTGGTACACCGCCACCGGCGCCGACCGGCAGGACGAGGAGTCCGAGGCCGTCCACGCCACCTCCACCGAGGCCATCGCGCGGGCGACGGAGTTCCTCCTGACGCACGCCAAGCCCGCCCCGGGAGGGACCGGCAGCTGATCGACCGGTATCGGCCATGCCCGCCACCGGCCCCCCGGAGGCGGGGTGACACTGGAGCCCGTATGCCCGTACGCGCGTTGCCACGGGAGGGAGAGGGCGTGCCGGTGATCACGAGGGCAGGTGTGGGCGCGGGTGTCGGCGCGGGCGTTGCCCGCCGGGGAGTCGTGGTGTCCCGGGTGGGCAGCGGCGGCCGGTGGCGGGTGACCCGGCCGTGGCCGGCCCACCTGCGTCCGATCGTGCACAGCTATGCCGGTTACTGGGAGGCGGCGCTCTCGCCCTACCGGGTGCGGCTGGTGCCCACGGGCCGGGCCGTCGTGCTGATCAGCCTGGGGGAGCCGTTCGCCGGGATCCGCCGACTGGGGCACGCGGGCCCGTACAGCCAGGTGACCGGCTCGCTCGTCGCGGGTCTGGAGAGCGGCCCCCGGGTGTGTGACCACCCCGGCGGGCAGGAGGCGATCCGTCTGGAGCTCACCCCGCTCGGTGCGTTCCGGCTGTTCGCGCTGCCGATGAGCGAGCTGACCGACCGGGTCGTCGAACTCCGCGACGTCCTCGGCCCCGAGGCCGGCGTCCTGGTGGAACAGATGGCGGCCACCAGCGACTGGGCGGCCCGCTTCGACCTGCTGGACCTCGCGCTGTCGGTCCGGCTCGACCGCGGCCCGCGCCCCTCGCCCGAAGTGGCGCACGCCTGGCGGCTGTTGTCCCGCACCCACGGGACGATCCCGGTGTCCCGGATCGCGGCCGAAGTGGGCTGGAGCCAGGGCTACTTGACCCGCCGGTTCACCGAACAGACGGGCCTGACACCCAAGATGTCCGCCCGGGTGCTGCGCTTCGACCGGGCCGTGCGACTACTCACCCGCGAGGGGGCGAACCCCACCGCGGTCAGCGCCGCCTGCGGCTTCTACGACCAGGCCCACCTCAACCGCGAGTTCCGCGCCCTGGCCGGGACCACCCCCGGCCTGCTGGCCGCCGCCCGCGTGGCGGAGGGCGCCCTCACCCTGTGAGCGGGCGGCCGGAGGTCAGATTTTTCCAAGCCAGAGTGCCGGTCCGTCGATAGCGTCCCCGTGCACGGCCATTCAGCCATACAGACATCGAACCGAGCGACGGTGGAACCGGCTCGGAGGGGAGCAACCCGATGGAAAACCTGCTGCGCGTCCTCGTGTCCGGGGCCCTCACCGGCGGCCTGATCGCTCTGGTGGGGTCCCTCAGCCGCCGCAACCGCCGGCGCGGGGAGGGCGGGGACACGAACCAGCGCTGACCGGCCCGCGCCAGTCCCACTTCGTGACGCGGAGGTCGGACGTCCCCTTCGAAGGGGCACAAAGCCCTGGATCAATGCAGGGGTGACGGGCTATGTTGGGGGCATGACCACTTCCGTGTCCCGTCAGTGCTGGTGGCGTCCCGTATAGGGACGGCCACTGACAGGACACATTCCGAGGGCCGTCCATGGGACGGCCCTTTCGCATGTGCGGCGCGTGACGCGCGGTGTGCGGAGCCGGCCGGGTCCCTTGGGGAGAGCCCGTACCGAGATCCCGTACCGAGCGGCAGGAGCAGACCGTGACAGACACGACGACGCAGGCGACAGACGCGACACAGGCGACACCGGTGGGACCGGGCGAGGAGATCCGGCGGAACCCCGCAGGGTTCCGGGTGCTGACGGGAGACCGGCCGACGGGCCGGCTGCATCTGGGGCACTACTTCGGGACGCTCAAGGGCCGGGTGGAACTCCAGGACCTCGGGGTGGAAACCTTCGTGATCGTCGCCGACTACCAGGTCCTCACCGACCGGGACGTCGCCGAACGGCTCCAGGAACACGTCGAGGACCTGGTACTGGACTACCTCGCGGCCGGGATCGACCCGCGGCGCTCCACCATCTTCGCCCACAGCGCCGTCCCAGCCCTCAACCAGCTGATGCTGCCGTTCCTGTCGCTGGTCTCTGTCGCCGAACTCGGCCGCAACCCCACCGTGAAGGACGAGATCGCGCATTCGAGGCAAGCGGCGGTCAGCGGGCTGATGTTCACCTACCCCGTGCACCAGGCCGCCGACATCCTCTTCTGCAAGGCCAACCTGGTCCCCGTCGGCCGCGACCAGCTCCCGCACCTGGAACTGACCCGGACCGTGGCCCGGCGCTTCAACGACCGCTACGGCGCCGTGTTCCCCGAACCGGCGGCCCTGCTGTCGGCCGCACCCGTCCTGCTGGGAACCGACGGCACCAAGATGAGCAAGTCCCGCGGCAACGCCATCGCCCTGGCCGCGACCGCGGACGAGACCGCCCGGCTGATCAAGGGCGCCAGGACGGACGGGGAACGGCACATCACCTACAACCCCGACGGTCGGCCGGAGGTGTCCAGCCTCCTGCTCCTCGCGGCCCTGTGCCAGGACCGCGACCCGCGCGAGGTCGCCGAGGAGATCGGCGGCGGGGGAGCGGCCGCGCTGAAGCGCACCGTCACCGAGGCCGTCAACGAACACCTCGCACCGCTGCGGGCCCGCCGCATCGAGCTGGCCCGCGACCGCGCACACGTACGAGCCGTACTCCGGGCCGGGAACGAACGGGCCGGCGAACGGGCCGAAGCGACCCTGTCCGAGGTGCGGGCTGCGATGGGAATGGCCTACTGACGGCCCCCGCGGACCGGGCCGCCCCGCTTCCCGCACACCCCCGCGGGGCGGCCAAACACCCCGGGGCCCAAGATCACTGCATCGAGGTAAAAATCTTCGAGTTCGTCCAGGACGGTGCGCGCGTCCGGGTGATCCCCGCCGAACTCGGCGAACTGGCCCTGCTCAAGGGCTTCGACGACGTGGAGGTGCTGACCGCGCTCGCGCACCGGTGCGTCCAGCGCGACTTCCGGTCCGGCGAGGTGCTGGCCGAGCGCGGCGCCGCCGCGGAGCAGGTCCACCTGATCGCCCACGGCCGGGTGAGCCGGACCTCCGTCGGCAAGTACGGGGACGAGGTGGCCGTCGCGGTACTGGCCGACGGCGAACAGTTCGGTGAGGAAGCCCTGCTGAAGCCGAACTGCCCGGCACCTACGTCGACTACGAGCCCGAGCCGCGCGAGTACGAACTCTCCCTCGCGCAGACCGTGCTGCGGGTGCACACGAGGGTCGCGGACCTCTACAACGAGCCGATGAACCAGACCGAGGAGCAACTCCGGCTCACCATCGAGGCGCTGCGCGAGCGCCAGGAGCACGAGCTGATCAGCAACCGGGAGTTCGGTCTGCTCCACAACGCCTCCTTCAAGCAGCGGATCCAGACCCACTCCGGCCCGCCCACCCCGGACGACCTCGACGACCTGCTCTGCCGCCGCCGCGGCTCCAAGTTCTTCCTCGCCCACCCGCGGACGATCGCGGCGGTGGGACGGGAGTTCAACGCCCGCGGGCTCTACCCGGACCACGTCGATCTCGGCGGGCAGCAGGTTCCCGCCTGGCGCGGGGTGCCGATCCTGCCGTGCAGCAAGATCCCCATCACCAAGGAGAACACCAGCTCGATCCTCTGCATGCGCACCGGCGCGGACAACCAGGGCGTCATCGGACCGCGCCAAACGGGCCTGGCGGAGGAGTACGAGCCTGGGCTGTCGGTCCGCTTCATGGGCATCGACGAGCGGTCGATCATCTCCTACCTGGTCGCCACCTACTTCTCCGCCGCGATCCTGGTCCCCGACGCGCTCGGGGTGCTGGAGAACGTACAGATCGCGCGCAGGCACCACTAGCAGCGGCTGAACCCACCCACCCCACCGAGGAGTCACGGATGCCCGACCCCGGGCCTTCCCCCTTGCAGTCGAGCCTGCCCACCGCCGCGGCTCACTTCGGTGCCCACGTGCTCGCAGGCGCCCGCTTCCACTCCCTCGCCGTGGACGTCCCGGCACCCGCACCGGCGCCCGATGGAGCCGCCTCCGTCCTGGAACGGCTCCTGCGCGGCCCGAGCGGTGTGGGCACCTCGGGCCTGTACCTGACCCGGCGCCCGGAGCCCGTCCCGCCGGCGCCCCCGGCATCGGCGGTCGTCCCGGAACCGGCCGCGGGCCGTCCGATCCCCGGCCTCTACCACCACCCGGTGCCCGAGCCCGATCCGGTGCGCGTCGCGGAGGTCAGCCGCAGGATCAAGGACTGGGCGCTGGACGAGGTCGAGCTGTACCCGGACGACTGGGAGGACCAGTTCGACGGCTTCTCCGTCGGGCGCTACATGGTCGCCTGCCATCCGGACGCCCCCACGGTCGAGCACCTGATGATCGCCACCCGGCTGATGGTCGCCGAGAACGCGGTCGACGACTACTACTGCGAGGACCACGGCGGCTCGCCCATCGGCCTCGGCGGGCGGCTCCTGCTGGCCCACACGGCCCTCGACCCCCTCCACACCACGAAGGAGTACCAGCCGCAGTGGGCGGAGTCCCTGCAGTCGGACGCTCCGCGGCGCGCTTACCGCTCCGCGATGGAGTACCTCCTCGGCCAGTCCACGCCCTCCCAGGCCGACCGGTTCCGGCACGACATGGCCCGGTTGCACCTCGGTTACCTCGCGGAGGCGGCGTGGGCCCAGACGGACCACGTGCCCGAGGTGTGGGAGTACCTGGCGATGCGCCAGTTCAACAACTTCCGGCCCTGCCCCACCATCACCGACACGGTCGGCGGCTACGAACTGCCCGCGGACCTCCACGCGCAGCCCGCCATGCAGCGGGTCATCGCGCTCGCCGGGAACGCCACCACCATCGTCAACGACCTTTATTCGTACACCAAGGAACTCGCCAGTCCCGGACTGCACTTGAACCTGCCCGTGGTGATCGCCGACCGGGAGCACACCTCCGTGCGGGAGGGGTACCTGAAGGCGGTCGAGGTCCACAACGACCTCATGCACGAGTTCGAAGCCGAAGCCGCCGCCCTGGCCCTCGCCTGCCCGTTCCCAGCGTGCTGCGCTTCCTGCGCGGCGTCGCCGTGTGGGTCGACGGCAACCACTACTCGGCGACGTCGACCACGGCGCCCTCGGTGACACCGGGGACAGCGCGTACGAGAAGAGGCTGATCGCCGAACTGCACCGGCTGGAATCGGCGCAGGCCGAACTCCTCCTGGACCACCTCGGCACCATCGGGCGTGACGACACCCTGTCGGCGAAGCAGGCGGAGTTCGGCAACCAGCGCGCCCGCGAACTCGGCATCCAGGACCATGTCCGCGCCCGGGTCTGCAACATGCTCGGCACGCCCTTCGAAACCGGACGGGCCGCCGCCTCGTGGAACAACGAGTCGAGCATGTACGTCGATCTCCACGACCTCTTCGCCGAGCACTCCCGCATCCTTGAGGTCGGCGGCCGCTATGTGACCATCACCGGCTGCTGGAACCCGCGTTACGGCCAGCCCTCGAAGTGGGTCTCCCAGATCAACGCCCACTTCGAGTGCAACATCCACTCGCGCCGGGAGTACCTGCGGGCGATGGCCGACAACCGGCTGGTACCGCAGGCGGTCATCGACCTGACGCCCGAGACCCTGCCCTACTGGGAGCTGCGGGCCACGTCCTCCCTGGTCACCGGGATCGAGGAGGCGTTCATCAACTCGTACAAGGACGGCTCCTTCCAGTACGTGCTGATCGCGGCCGATCGCGTCTGACCGTGTCTGACGGTGGACGATCACGACGGCCGGCGCCATCGGGTGACGGGGCCGGCCGGGATGGTCGCTACGCTCTCGCCATGGCAAACGATCTCGGTTTCACGTGCACGGCTTGCGGAGACCACCACGCGGAACTTCCCCTGAGCTACTCGGCCCCGGCCCCCGATGCCTGGGACCCCGGCTTCGAGACCGATCCGGACAGCACGCTGTCCGCCGACCACTGCGTTATCAAGGGCCAGCACTTCTTCGTCAAGGGCCTGATCGAAATACCGGTGATCGGCAGCCGCGACGTGTTCTCGTGGGGCGTGTGGGTCTCGCTGAGCCGGGACAACTACTCCCGCGCGCTGGAGGTGTGGCACACCGAGGGCCGCGAGGCCGAGAAGCCGTACTTCGGCTGGCTCAGCACCGAACTCGCGCTGTACTCCGAGGGCACGATCGACCTGAAGACGAACGCCCACACCCGGCCGGTCGGCCACCGCCCCGCCATCGAGCTGGAGCCCACCGACCACCCGCTCGCCGTCGAGCAGCGCACCGGGATCACCCTCGACCGCGTGCGCGAGATCGCGACGGCCGTGCTGCACCCGGCCTGACCGTCGCGGACGGCTGCCGACGCTGCCGACGGCCGCGGAGGGCTAGGAGGTCCCGGCCGGGTGGGCGAGGCGGCCCAGCAGGTTGAGGGTGTCGTCGAGCGGGACCGGGCCGAAGAACCGCGCGTCGACCTCCTCGACGGCGGCGATCGCGCGCGGGGCCAGCTCGGCGCCCGGGCCCGTCACGTGCAGCCGCTTCGCCCGGGTGTCGGCCGGGTCGACCTCGCGGGCGATCAGGTTCTTCTGTTCCAGCGTGCGCAGCACCTGCGAGGTCATCTTCACGTCGGTGCCCGCCTGCCGGGCGAGGGCCTGCTGGTTGGGGCGCTCGCCCTGGCCGTTCATCCACCAGGTGCAGGCGAGCAGGACGAACTGGACGTGTGTCAGGCCCAGCGGGGCCAGGGCCGCCGCGATGCCGCGCTGCCAGCGCAGCGTGGCGTGCCAGAGCAGGAATCCGGGGCTCTCGCCGGGCTGCACCGGCCTCAGCCCCGGGCGGCCAGCGCGGTGAGCGCGGCCATCGTGTCGGGCCAGTCGGCGGTGATGCCGGGGCCGATCTGCGGGCCGACCTCGTCGGCGCCCGTACCGGTGATCTCCATCCTGTAGACGATACGGGTCCGGCCCTCGGGGAGCGGCGCGAGGGTGTGCGCGGTCCGCAGGACGAGTCCGCCGACGCGGGCCTCGTCGGTGAAGGACTCGCCGGGGACGAGATCGGTGACGCGCAGCTCCACGGGGCAGTCCCCGGGCGGCGTCATGGTGATGCCGGCGCCGACGGCGAAGGGGCCCTCGAAGTCGATCCGCTCTATCTCACCGTTCCAGGTTCCCCAGTTCGGTACGTCGGCCCAGAGCGCCCAGATCGCCGCGGCGGGGGCGTCGGTCTCCACGGTGTGCTCGTAGTCCCACATGGTGTCTCCTCGGTTGCTGTCCATCGGTGCCCACTGGTGCGCCGTCATTGCCTGTACGCAGACTATCTGCGCGCAGACTATCTGTCCAGGGGTGGCCGAACGGCCGATGCGGACCCGCGGGCGGCTCCGGCATCCTCGACGGATCACCCCGGCCCCCGTACCGCCCCCGCCCGCCCCGTGAAGGAGGCGCCATGCTGCACGCCCTCTACCTGCTCGGCATATCCGCCTTCGCGGCCTCCGGCGTCCTCGCCGCGCACCGCGCCAACATGGACCCCTTCGGCGGCTTCGTACTCGCCTTCGCCGCCAGCATCTCGGGCGGCACCCTACGCGACCTGATCCTCGACCGGCACCCCCTCTACTGGACCCACGACTGGGTGCTCCTGGTCCTCATCGCCTCGGTCGCCGTGGCCACCATGCTCTACCTGCGGCGGTGGGAACTGCCGCAGCGCACGCTGATGGTGGTCGACGCCGTCGGCCTCGCCGTGGTCACGGTCATCGGGGCGCGCGCCGCCATCGACGCCCATGTCACCCCCGTCGCCGTGCTGATCCTCGCCGTCCTGACCGGGGTCACCGGCGAGGTGGTGCGCGACGTGCTGTGCGGGGAGTTCCCGCCGCTGCTGCTGCGCGAGGAGGTCTACGCGACGGCCGCCCTCGCCGGAGCCGGCTGCTACCTCCTGCTGCACTGGACCGGGGCCCCGTCCACCGTGGCGACCGTGGTCTCGGCAGGCCTGGTCTTCGCCCTGCGGATGGCCGCCGTCTTCGGTGACCTCCACCTGCCCCGGCTCCAGCGCGCCGACGCCTGACCCGCCCGGACCCGCCGCCCGGACCGGGTGGCGGTGACCTCGCCCGCCGCACGGCGTTAGACCCCTGTAGCGCTGCCACCGAGCGAGGGAGAACGCATGCACGCGGCCACCGGCCCGATCGCCCCACCGTCCCGCCGTACGGTCTTGCGCGCGGTCTTCACGGCCGCGGTGACCGCCGTCACCGCGGCCGCGCTGACGCCCGTACTGTGGGCCCGGCGTCCCGTGCAGACGCTGACCCCGGCCCCGCTCACGGAGGAGACGTACCGCGGCCGGCACATCGCCGTCGGCCCGGCCGGGGTCCACATCGACGGGCGGCCCCTGCACGTGATGCGGCGCGCCGACGGCAGCTACCTCAGCGGGGTCAACCACTTCGAGTCCTTCGCGACGCCCCTCGAACTGGCCCGCGCGGCCGTGGACGAGCTGGGTACCGCCCGGCTGGCGCTCGCGGCGGGCGCCCCGCACCACGGCTGACCCTGCCGCATAGGGACAAGCCGCATCGGGACCACGGGAAAGGGGAGGAAAGCCGCGTGTACACCCGGCAGAACCAGAAGAACCTCACCAGCGCGCAGAAGAAGCGGTTCACGGCCGCCGTGCTGGAGCTCAAGCGCAACGGCACCTACGACGGGTTCGTGCGGACCCACGACAAGTACTTCGTGCCGGACCGGGACCGCAAACTGCGGGTCGGTCACATGTCACCGTCGTTCTTCCCGTGGCACCGGCGCTACCTGCTGGAGTTCGAGAAGCAGCTGCGGGCCCTGGATCCCGGGGTCTCCATCCCGTACTGGGACTGGACCACCGACGCCAGCCCCGTCTCCTCGCTCTGGGCGGAGGACTTCCTCGGCGGCACCGGCCGGGACGGCGACCACCAGGTGATGACCGGCCCCTTCGCCTACGCGCGGGGCAACTGGACGGTCTCCGTCGGCGTCACCGAGTCCCGCTTCCTCACCCGCAACCTCGGCCGCCCGCAGAACCCCATCGGCCTGCCCACCGCGGCCGAGCTGATGACGGCGCTCGACGACCCGGTCTACGACACCGACCCCTGGGACTCCACCGCCCGGGCGGGCGGCTTCCGCAACAAGCTGGAGGGCTGGGCCGCGCCCAAGAGCGAGCGCTGGCGCAACCACAACAAGGTCCACCAGTGGGTCGGCGGCCACATGACGGGCGGCACGGCCCCCAACGACCCGGTGTTCTGGCTGCACCACGCCTTCATCGACCTGGTCTGGGACCGCTGGCAGCAACGCCACCCGGCGTCCGGCTACCTGCCCGCGACCCCGCCGCCGGAGTACGACCTCCAGCACGGCCGGGTGATCGCCCTGGACGAGCCGATGCCGCCCTGGGGGATCCCGCCGCGCGAGATGCTGGGGCACACCGGCCTCTACCGTTACGAGACCTGACGGCCACAGCACTCGGCAGACGCAGACGCAAGGAAGGGCCCCCGCCGGTCGGCGGGGGCCCTCCTCACAGCACATCGGTCATGCGGTGGGCAGCGGTCAGCCGCCGTAGCCACCCTCGGTGTGGTGGCCGCCACCCGACGCGTTGACGCAGGTGGTGCCGAACGCCGGGTTCAGCAGGGCGATCACGTTGACGGTGTTGCCGCAGACGTTGACCGGAACGTGAACCGGAACCTGGAGCAGGTTGCCCGAGAGGACACCGGGGGAGCCGACCGCCGCACCGTGCGCATTGGCATCGGCCGCTGCCAGACCGGCGCCGGCGGCCAGGGCGCTACCGGCGGCAGCGGTGACGACGAGTGCCTTCGCGATACGCGACATCAAGATCTCCTAGTGAGAAATGGGGCGCCGCAGAATCTGCGGCATTTGACATGGCGTACAACGCGAAGACCGCCCCGGAGTCACGGCCGGTGCGGCCACCTGGTGGGGTCCGCACTACCCGGACAGCCGTACGGAGGCGAAATAGACGGTTACGGGCGCGCTCGTCCCGGGCAGGACATAGGCCGCCGGCTCGCCCTTGCAGCCCGGCTCCCGGTACAGCGCGACCCGCATCCCGGTCTTGTTGACCACGCCCCGGGACCCGCCGCCCACCGCCGCGTGGCACCCCGCGTGCGCCGGTACCGCGTGGGGCTTGTCGTCCTGGCCGATGTACTGGAACTCCTTCCCGGCGGCCTGCGCCGTGCCCGCGGCTCCCGCCGCCGCGGCGGCGGCTCCGGCCAGCAGCAGCACTGGCCCGATGGCCGCCCGGATGGTGTGGTGGATGCTCATGGAGGTCTCGCCCCTCGGGGAACGTGTGGAACGTGTGGAAACGGCCGGTGCGGGTGCACCCGTCCGGGGTCCAACCCGCCCGGACCCGCCCCGGGTCACGCCTTGTCACCCGTAGGTGGCTGTGCGACGGTGCGCCCAGGAGCGGATACAGGAGGACGCGATGAGCGCAGCGGGAGCCCGCCCCAGGGCGATGACCAGGCACGGCGTGGTCGAAGGGCGGGCCGAGGGCGGCCTCTCGGTCTTCCGGGGCATCCCCTACGCCGCTCCGCCCGTCGGAGCCCTGCGGTTCGCCGCGCCGCGGCCCCCGGGCGCCTGGGACGGCGTACGGGACGCGGGGACGTACGGACCGACCGCGCCCAAGGTCCCCTACCCGCAGCGGTTCGCGGCGCTGCTCGCGGATCCCGAGGTCCCCGGTGACGACTGCCTGAACCTCAACGTCTGGACGCCCGGAGCCTCGGCGGCCGAGCGGCTGCCCGTCATGGTGTGGCTGCACGGCGGCGCCCTGACCCGCGGGTCCGGCGCCGTGCCCGTCTACGACGGCTCCGCCTTCGCCCGTGACGGCGTGGTCCTGGTCACGGCCAACTACCGGCTCGGCGTTCTCGGCTACGGGCTCTTCCCCGACGCCCCCGCCAACCGGGGCCTGCTGGACCAGATCGCCGCCCTGGAATGGGTGCGGGACAACATCGCGGAGTTCGGCGGCGACCCGGACCGGGTCACGGTCTTCGGCGAATCGGCCGGGGCCATCAGCATCGGGGCCCTGCTCGCCGCGCCCCGCGCCGCCGGGCTCTTCGCGCAGGCCGTCCTGCAGAGCGGCGCCCCCGAGGTCTACCCCCGCGACCGGGTCCGCCCGATGGTCCGCCGGATGGCCTCCCTGCTCAAGGTGCCCGCCACCGCGGCGGCCTTCGCCGCCGTGGAACCCGAGGCGCTGCTCGCCGCCCAGGCCGCCGTACTGCGCCGCTCCAGCCCGCTGCTCGGCGGCCCCGCCTTCTTCCTGGTCCCCGACCCGGACACGCTGCCCGAGCACCCCCTCGACGCGGTCGCCGACGGAGGGGCGGCGCGGGAGATACCCCTCCTCGTGGGCTGGACCGCGCAGGAACACCGGCTGTGGCTGGCCCCCAGCGGCGCGATGCGGCTCTTCGACCAGCTGGGCCCGCTCGCCGTGGCGCTGGCCCGGCACCGCAGCGGCAAGGACCGGCTTGCCGTGCGGGAACTGCGGGAGACGCTGCCCGGGGTGAGTCCGGCGGACCTGGTGGGCCGGCTCCTCACCGACCAGCTGCTGCGCGATCCGCTGCGGCGCCTGGCCGGGGCCCGCCGGGCGGCGCCCAGCTACCTCTACGAGTTCGCCTGGCCGTCCGGCCTGCCCGGGCTCGGCGCCTGCCACGCGCTGGAGCTGGGCTTCGTCTTCGACACCCTCGGCGTGGCGGAGACCGCGTGGCTGGCCGGACCCGACGCGCCGCAGGCGCTCGCCGACGAGATGCACGCGGCCTGGGTGCGCTTCGCGGTCACCGGCAGCCCGGGCTGGGACCCCTGGGACGGCAGCGGCCCGCCGAAGGTGTTCGGCGGGCCGGAGCACGAGAGCGCGGGTGGAGCGGATGGAGCGGACGGAATGGGTGAAGCGGGTGGAGCGGGCGAAGCCCGGGCGCGGCGGGAAGCCGCTACTCCACTGGTCCTTCCATGACCTTGCTGATGTACTGGATCGGGCCCTCGCCCATGTTCGGCACATAGGTCTTGGCGTTGTGCTGGCCGCCCGGGATGACCCGCAGGCTCGTGTGGATCGGGCCCTTGGTGTAGGTGGCGATGAACTTCTGCACATCCGGCAGGGTCTTCTTGTTGCTCTCGTTGTCACCCACCTGGAAGGCCAGGTAGACGTCCGGGCCCTTCTTGGCGATGAGTTCCTTGGCCAGGAGCTCCGGGTTGTTCGCGGCCTTCTCCTGCTCGTGCCCCTTCCAGAGCAGCGAGTCCGGCACGATGTCCGGGCCGGAGGCGATCACGGCCTTGAACTTCTCGGGGTACTTCAGGACCGCCTTCAGGCCGGCGAAACCGCCGGTGGAGGAGCCCATGAACGCCCAGCCGTCGCGCGACTTGATGGTGCGGAAGTTCTCCCGCATCAGGTCCGGGACGTCGTCGGTCAGCCAGGTGCCCATCTTGGGCTGACCCGGAATGTCGGATCCGTCCCAGTAGGTCCCGTTGTCATCGGGCGCCGGGTTCAGCACGGGCATGGCGAGGATGAAGGGCTTGCCCTTGCCCTCCGCGGACCACTTGCTGATGCTCTTCTGGAGGCCGAGGTCGGTGCCCATCCAGTAGTTGTTCGGGTATCCGGCGCCACCGGGCAGGGCGATCATCACCGGGAAGCCGCTCTTGGCGTACTTCGGGTCGAAGTACTCCTTCGGGGCCCAGACCCAGACCTTGCCCTTGAAGCCGGACTTCTTGCCCGTGATGGTGGTGACGGCCACGTGCGTGCCGTCGTCCAGGGTCATCGAGTTCGCGAAGTCGGCCTTGGGGCCCGTCGGCATCAGGGCCTTGGCGTTGGCCGCCTGCTGGGTGCCGCCCGCCTGGCCGTCGCCGCCCTCGGGCTTCCCGAAGGACACCGCGCTGCCCTTGTCCGTGAACGGGGGTATCTCGAAGTACGTCATCACGCCCGCCGCGATGCCCGCCACCGCGAGCACCGAGCCGCCGGCGATGACCCAGCGCTTGACCCGCGACGGACGGCGCCGCTCGCCCCCGTCCTCCGGGGCCACGTGCCCGCAGGTCGGGCACAGTTCACCGGGGGCCACGCTCTGGTGGCGGTCCTGGCGCTGGCCCTGCTGGCCCTGCTGCTGGCCCGGGTACGGGCTCTGCTGGCCCAGGTTCCCGTACTGGTCCTGGCGCGGGTACTGCTGGCGCGGCAACGGCTGGGTCTGCTGCGACTGCTGCTGCTGGTAGGGCCCGTCGGGTCGCTGCCCCTCGGGCGGGTACGGCTGGTACGGCTGGTACTGCCCGTCGGGCGAATACGACATGTGCGGGGCTCTCCGGCTGATGCGGCCCCGCTCGGGGCGGGGGAGGTCTTCTTCCGTTCGAAGGATGAACGACAGAGGCCCCAGGTTCCTAATTTTTCACTTTCTTGATCTCGCCTAGAGCACTTCCTTACCCGGCCCCCAGCGTGCAGCGCACGTTCGTTTTCCGTTGGCCCACGATCTCTGGCCCCTGCACATGCCCGTCGGTATGGTGCGTCCGCGCCGCCCCCAGAACTCCCCCCTCAGTCGGAGGTACCCCCCGTGTTCGGCATGACCTTGTCAAGGCCCCGCCGCACCACCGCCCTCGCGTCCGCGATCGGCCTCACCGCGGCCGTCGCCGCCCTGTGGACCTCGCTCGGAGCGGCCCAGCCCGCCCACGCGGCCGGGCTGCCCGCCCCCGACCACGTCGTCGTCGTGGTGTTCGAGAACCACGCGTACAACCAGGTCATCGGCAGCTCCAGCGCCCCCTACATCAACTCGCTGGCGACGGGCGGTGCCAACCTCACCCAGTCGTTCGGCGTCACCCACCCCAGCCAGCCCAACTACATGCAGCTCTTCTCGGGCTCCAACCAGGGCATCACCGACGACAGCTGCTACACCCCCGGCTTCAGCTCCGCGCCCAACCTGGCCTCCGAACTCATAGCCGCCGGCAAGACCTGGGGCAGCTACAACGAGACCCTCCCCAGCCAGGGCTCCACCAGCTGCAGCAGCGGCAAGTACGCCCGCAAGCACAACCCCTGGTTCGGCTTCTCCAACGTCCCGACGAGCACGGCCAAGACGATGGCCCAGTTCCCGACGGACTACACCACCCTGCCCAAGGTCTCCTTCGTCGTCCCGAACCTGTGCAGCGACATGCACGACTGCTCGGTCGGCACCGGTGACACCTGGCTCAAGAACAACATCAAGGCCTACGCCGACTGGGCCAAGACCCACAACAGCCTGCTCGTCGTCACCTTCGACGAGGACAACCGCCTCGCGGGCAACAAGATCCCGACCGTGCTCTACGGGCAGCCCGTGACCCCCGGTTCCACCTCCGCCACCACCTACAACCACTACGACGTGCTGCGCACCCTGGAGGGCCTGGCGGGCCTGACCACCCACGCCGGCAACGCCGCCTCCGCCCATGACATCACGGGGATCTGGGCGAGCTGACGATGTACGTTGCGGACAGCCGCGGTACCCCCGCGCCCGCCGTGACCACCGAACCGGCCGTCGCCCCGGGCATCAGCCCGGGGCGGCGCGCCGCGCTCGCCCCCACGGTCATCGCCCTCGGCACGGTCAGCCTGATCACCGACGTCTCCTCGGAGATGGTCACGGCCGTCCTGCCGCTCTACCTCGTCGCCGGACTCGGCCTCTCCCCGCTCGGGTTCGGCCTGCTCGACGGCATCTACAACGGGGTCAGCGCCCTCGTCCGGCTCGCCGGCGGCCACCTCGGCGACCGCTTCCGCCGCCACAAACTGCTCGCCGGACTCGGCTACGGCCTCTCCGCGCTCTGCAAGCCGCTGCTCCTGCTCGCGCACACCCTCCCCGCCATCGGCGCGGTGCTCGCGCTGGACCGGACCGGCAAGGGCCTGCGCACCGCCCCGCGCGACGCGCTGATCTCGCTGGCCAGCACCCCCGAGAACCGCGGCCGGGCCTTCGGCGCCCACCGGGCCATGGACACCGCGGGCGCACTGATCGGCCCGGTCCTCGCCTTCGTCATCCTGCGCGGGGCCGCCGACGGCTACGACGCCGTCTTCACCGTCAGCTCCTGCGTCGCCGCCCTCGGCGTCCTCGTCCTGGTGCTGTTCGTCCCGCGCCACACCGGGGCCGGGCCCACCGCCGCCCCCGGCTCCGTGCCGGACGTGGACGCCGCCGTCGCGCGGCCCTCGCTGCGCGCCTCCGTCCACCTGCTGCGCCGCCCCGCGCTGCGCCGGATCAGCGTCTGCGCCCTGCTGCTGGGCCTGTGCACGGTCAGCGACGCCTTCGTCTTCCTGCTGCTCCAGCGCACCACCGGGATCGCCGACCGCTGGTTCGCCCTGCTGCCGCTCGGCACCGCGGCCGCGTTCTTCCTGCTCGCCCTGCCGCTCGGCCGCCTCGCCGACCGGATCGGCCGCCGCCGCGTCTTCCTCGGCGGCCACCTGGCGCTGCTCCTGGCCTACGGACTCCTGCTGACCGGCTCCGCGGCGCCCGCCCTGCCCTACGCCGTCCTCCTGCTGCACGGCGCGTTCTACGCCGCCACCGACGGCGTGCTGATGGCCGCCGCCGCGGGCACCGTCCCCGAGGAGCACCGCGGCGCGGGCCTCGCCCTCGTGCAGACCGGCCAGGCCCTCGCCCGCTTCCTCTGCTCGATCGCCTTCGGCGCCGCCTGGACGGCCTGGGGCGCCCGGCCCGCGCTCATCACCGCCGCCGTCCTGCTCGCCGCCTCCACCGCCGTCTGCGCCCGCCTGCGCCCTGACGAGGCGGACGACGAGAACACGGACCACGAGAGCGCGGACGACGGGTCCCCAGCCGCCGCCACGGCCGCGCACTGACACATCCCCACCTGAAAGGCCCCCCCACCCCATGACCCCCCACCCCATGACCCTCCAGCGCCGGATCCTGATCCTGCTCACCGCCGTGCTCGTCCTCGCGGGAGTGGGGGTCGTCGCCGTCGTACGGGCCTCCTCCCGCGCCGACGAGAAGAACCAGGAACAGGCGGGCGGCCCGCGGATCACCCCGGGCCACGTCTCGCTGACCCCGGGGGACGGCGGGCGGCGGATCGTGTTCCGCAACATGGCCTGGGGGCCGCACCGCGACGAGCTGACCACCGTGCCCGCCGGGCAGCCGGCCGGCGAACGCACCGCCTCCGGCGTCTCCTGCCTGCGCTTCCACGCCGCCGCGGGCACCGGGATCTGCCTGCGCTCCGTCAAGGGCGGGGTCCAGGACAGCTACCGGGCGGTGGTGCTCGACGCGCACCTCAAGGAGGTCTCCAGCCATCCGCTGGCCGGGATACCGACCCGCGCCCGGGTCTCGCCCGGGGGACACCTGGTCGCCTGGACGGTGTTCGTCGGCGGGGACTCGTACGCCGGGACCAATTTCTCCACCCGGACCTCGCTGCTCGACACCCGCACCGGGAAGTACGACGCCTCCCTGGAGGACTTCACCGTCCGCAAGGACGGCCGCACCTACCAGGCGGCCGACGTGAACTTCTGGGGCGTGACCTTCGCGGCCGACGAGCGGAGCTTCTACGCGACCCTCGCCACCGGCGGCAAGACCTACCTGGTCCACGGCGACCTGGTCGAGCGCACCCTCACCACGGTCCGTGAGAACGTCGAGTGCCCCTCGCTGTCCCCCGACGGCACCCGGATCGTCTTCAAGAAGCGCGTGCCGGGCGCCCCCGCGGACGCGCCCTGGCGGCTCTACGCCCTCGACCTGGCCTCCGGTACGGAGACCCCGCTCGCGGAGGCCCGTAGCGTCGACGACCAGGCCGTGTGGACGGACGACCACACGGTCGTCTACTCCCTGCCCGGCGACTTCGGCGCCGACCTGTACGCGGTGCCGGCCGACGGCAGCGGCGCCCCCGTCCGGCTCATGCCCTCGGCCCTCGCCCCGGCCTTCCTCGGCTGAGCACGGCCGGGGAACGCCGGAGCGGGGGGTTGCGGGACGTGCGGGACGCCTACGCCGGGATCAGGGATCCGGCGGGGCGCCGTGACCGGCGCGGCCGCCGGGCCGAGATCCGCAGCTCGATGACGGAGCGCACGGCGGGCCACTCCTCGTCGAGCACCGAATAGAAGGCCGTGCTGCGCACGGCCCCGTCCAGCCCCCGCGAATGGGCCCGGCGGACCCCCTCGCAGGTCAGCCCGAGCCGCTCCATTGCCGCGCGGGAGCGGGTGTTGCGGGCGTCGGCGCGCAGTGAGATCCGGCGGACCCCCCAGGTCTCGAAGGCATGGCGGAGCATGAGCAGCTTCGCCTCGGTGTTGATGCCGGTTCCCTGGGCACCCGGCGAGAGCCAGGTGTTCCCGATCTCCGCGGCATCGGGGATCGCCGTGGCCGGGTCGCCGTACGGGACTCCCGGCACAGCGGGCCACACCAGGGGGCCCTGCCAGTAGTCGAGTTCCAGGAACCGGGTCGATCCGACCACCCGTCCGTCGGTGGCTCTGACCACCGCGAAGGGGAGCGATCGACCCGCCGCCTGATCGGCGAGGGCACGGTCGATGTACTCGTGGGACGCCTGCAGCCCGTGGGGCACGGGGGTGAAGGCGTAAGTCGTACGATCCTCGGCCCCGGCCAGGGCCAGGGCCTCGGTGTGGTGGGGGGCGAGGGGCTCGAGCCGCACGGTGCGGCCGGCGAGGAGTACGGGTACGGGCACGGAGCCTTCGGTCCTTCTAGGCGGTGGGGTGGTTGCACAGTCTGCGCTCCTGACGTCACCCCCCGCGCAAAACGCGAGTGAAAGGCAACGGGCTGTCAGGTGAACGCGAGTGGCTCAATGTAGCTCCTTAAAGTCCCCATATGAACCCCCCTTTTGGCAACGACGCGGCACTGTTTTCCGACGGCCCCCGCCGCCGCCCCGGAGCGCCCGTTCCGCCGCTCCGGAGGGGCCCGTTCCGCCTTAGGGGGTGTCCGGTGGATCAGGGCCGGGCCCGGGCCGCCCGGCACCGCGCCTTGCCGCGTTGTCGTCACTCGCCGACGCTCCGCGTCGACTCCCTCCTCCGCCTTGCAATGCACGGCACCAGCCGACCCGGCCTATCCGGCCCTGATCCACCGGACACCCCCTAAACCCGGGGGGCTGTTGGCGGTGCCAAGCGGCCCACCGGAGGTGTGGTCAATTGCACCCTCCGAACCGGCCGGATGCCTGGTGAAATGGTCGGATGAGGATACGGATCCTGCCGCCTCCGGGCGCGCCGCGCCGCCTGGCCGCCGCCCAGCTGAGCAATTCCGTCGGTGACGGTGCCTACTACGTGTGTTCGGCGCTCTACTTCACCCGAGTGGTCGGTCTGTCGCCCGCGCAGATCGGCCTCGGTCTCACCGTCGCCTGGGCCGTCGGATCGGTGGCCGGGGTGCCCATCGGCGCCCTCGCCGACCGGCGGGGCCCCCGCGGCACCTCGGTGCTGCTCGCCCTGGCCACCTCCGCCGCGGTCGCCTCCTTCCTGCTGATCTCCTCGTTCTGGCCGTTCCTGCTGGCCGCCTGCGTCTACGCCACCGCCCAGTGCGGGCTGGCCGCGGCCCGGCAGGCGCTGCTCGCCGGGCTGGTGGCCCCGGCGGAGCGCACGGCCGTACTGGCCCACCTCCAGTCGATGCTGAACGGCGGGCTGGCGCTGGGCGCGGCCATCGGCGGGCTCGCGCTCAGCGCCGACACCGGCCCGGCGTACCGCCTGGTCTTCGTGCTGGACGCGGTGAGCTTCCTGGTCTGCGCCGGGGTGCTGCTGCGGCTGCCCGCGGTGGCCCCGCTGCCCGGGCGCGGTGCCGGGGAGCCGCGCCTGGCGGTGCTCCGCGACCGCCCGTACGCGGTGGTCACCCTGCTGAACGCGATCCTGCTGCTGCGGATGCCGCTGCTGAGCCTGGCCATCCCGCTGTGGATCGTGGAGCGCACCCACGCGCCGGGCTGGCTGGTGTCGGCGCTGTTCGTGCTCAACACGGTGGCCGTGATGCTGTTCCAGGTCCGGATGGCCCGCCCGGTGGGCGATCTGGACAGTGCGCGCAGCGCCGTGCGGAACTCGGGCCTGGTGATGGCCGCCTCCTGCGTGGTCTTCGCGCTCTCCGCGCTGCCCGCCGGTGCCTGGGCGGCGGCCGCGCTGCTCGTCCTCGGCGCGGTGCTCCAGGTGCACGCCGAGATGCGCCAGTCCGCCGGGTCCTGGCAGATCAGCTTCTCGCTGGCCCCGCCCGAGCGGATCGGGCAGTACCAGGGGTTCTTCGGCACCGGGGTGCCGGTGGCGCGCACGCTGGGGCCGCTGCTGCTGACCTCGCTGCTCCTGCTGTGGGGGATCCCGGGCTGGCTGCTGCTGGCCGCCGTCCTGCTGGCGGCCTCCTGGGCGATGGGCCCGGCCGTGCGGTGGGCGGAAGGCGCCGCCGAGCGCGCCGACGGAGGCGCGCTGGACGTCGTACGGACCTGACCGGACCCGGGCGAACCCGACCCGGCTCGGGTCGTTGGCCGCCGGGGCGGGGGACCACCCTGCGCCCGGCCGCCGGGGGAGCGCCTGAGATCATCGGGCCATGGACCTGGAGGACGTACTGCGGCGGCTGGCCTCGGTCGGGCCGTTCTTCACCGTGCCGTGCGCGGCGGAGCCGCCCGGGCCGGGATTCCGTCCGCTGACCGAGCTGTACGGCGACCGGCTCGGCGCGTACGTCGGCGAGGTGGGCCGCCGCCTGGGCACCGGCCCGGGGCGGGTGGCCGCCTCCACCGCGCAGCTCGGCATCGCCTCCCGGCTGTGGTCCCTCGGCCTCGGCTGCGCGGCGCTGTCCGGTCGGGTGCCGGACCTGGCACCCGACCGGGTGTGGTGGCGGCTGCCGGACGCCGGATCACTGGAACTGTGGCTGCCCGGACCGGTGGACCTGCCCGCGGAGGAACTCGCGGCCACCGTGCTCGGGAACCTCGCCGGGCTGGACGCGGGACTGCGGGCGCGGTTCGCGCTCTCGCCCCAGGTGCTCCTCGGGAACACCGCTTCCGGGCTGGTCGGGGCCCTGCGGGTGCTGATCGACCGGATCCCGGCGGCGGGCGCGGTCGACCTGGCCGTGGCGCTGCTGGCCGAGGACGGGCCGCTGGGCCGGACCGGCACCTTCGTGTACGAGGAGGGCCTCGGGGTGGCCTTCGTACGGCGCAGCTGCTGCCTGTACTACAAGGCACCCGGCGGCGGCCTGTGCGGGGACTGCGTGCTGCGCACCCGGTAGCCACTCACCGGGCGTACGTCCCCTGGCGTCCGGCGTCCGGGGCGCGGCGCGCGTGCGGTCGCGGCCCGCCGGGCAGCTCCGTTCGGAGCAGTGGCGGGTGTGGCGCCGGGCGACCCGCCGCAGCGGCCTCCTACCGTCCCGAGCATGACGCACCATCGCACCACCCCGCACCAGCCGCCGCCGCCCGCGCCGCTGCCGCCGTCCGTCCTCTCCCGCCGCGCGGCCCTGGCCGGGATCGCGGCGGGGGCCGGGGCCCTCGCCACCGGCGCCGTGGCCGCGGTCCCGGCCAGGGCCGCGGTGGACGCGCCGACGGACGCCACGGACGCCACGGACGCCGCGGCCACGGCGACCGCCGAGCCCGATCCGGCGCCCGGTGCCATGAAGCTCTTCACCGACCCCGGCTTCAACTTCGCGGCCCTGCTCGCCCTCGGCGCCGCGGGGATGCGGGCCTCGGAGGCCGGCGAAGTCCTGACCGCGGTCAACTCCGTCAACGCCGCCGGAGCGTCCGAGCAGACCTTCTCCGACACCTTCCGGAGCTGGGGCGAGAAGCTCGCCGCGCCCCCGCCCGCCGGGCGCCACGGCCACGAGCTCCCCTCGCAGACCCGGCGGCTGCGCTCGCTGCGGGCCGCCCAGTACTTCGCGCAGAGCCTGTTCTACGTCCTGGGCACGGCGAAACCGGCCGAGGAGAAGGCGGTGTACCTGGCCGGTCTGGCGGCCTGGGACACCTTCGCCTCGCTGTGCTCGCCGGCCGCCGTGCGCGCCCGGGTCCCGTACGAGGGGACCCACCTGCCGGTGTGGTTCTTCCGCCCGGACGGACCGGTCGAGCCGCGCCCGACCGTCATCCTCACCAACGGCAGTGACGGCCAGAACGTCGACATGTGGACCTACGGCGTGTCCGCGGCCCTCGACCGGGGCTGGAACGCGCTGGTCTACGACGGGCCGGGGCAGGGGCGGCTGCTCTTCGTCGAGGAGATCCCCTTCACCACCCGCTGGGAAGGGGTGGTCGCGCCGCTGATCGACTGGCTGGACCGCCGCGAGGACGTGGACAGCGCCCGGATCGCGCTGACCGGTCTGAGCATGGGCGGCAACCTGGTGGCCCGGGCGGCCGCCTTCGAGCACCGGCTGGCGGCCGTGGTCTGCATGCCGGGCTGCGTCAGCCCGTGGCTGGCCTTCGACAAGACGCTGCGCGACGTGGTCACGGCCGACAAGGAGGCGACCAACCGGAACTGGAACGAGCAGGTGGTCCCGGACCTCTCCCCGCAGCTCGCCTACACGGTCAAGAAGCGCTTCGGGATCTTCTCCCGGGAGGCGCTGCGCGAGGCCAGGGCGGGCCGGGTGTTCAAGGACCTGTGGACCCCGGCCCAGCGGGTCATCGGCCTCGACGTCACCGCTCTCGTACCGAAGATCAAGACCCCGACCCTCGTCCTGGACTACGAGGCCGAGCAGTTCTACCCCGGCCAGCCCCGGCAGATGTACGACCTGCTGCGGGCCCGGCGCGAGTACGTGAAACTGACCGGGGCCACCGGGGCGCAGTTGCACTGCTCCCCGATGGCCCCGCAACAGCACTGCGACGTGGTCTTCGACTGGCTGGCCGAGATCCTGCGCCGCTGACGCGCCGCCGGTTCCTGCCGGTTTCCCCGGAACTAGAAGGTGAGGTTCCAGGCGTCGATCTTGCCGGTGTCGGCGTTGGCGTTGTCGTTCACACGGAGCTTCCAGACACCGTTCGCGGCGTCCGCCGAGGCGTTCACGGTGAAGGTCTGGATGATGTTGTCCGTGCCGCCGCCGGCCCGGTTGGACAGGGTGTAGACGCTGCCGTCGGGTGCGACCAGGTCGACCTTCAGGTCACCGATGTAGGTGTGCTTGATGTCCACGCCGACTTTGAGGGTGGTGGGCGCGTTGCCGGTCACCCCGCTGACGGTGATGGGGCTCTCGACGGTCGCGTTGTCGTTGATCGCGAAGTCCGCGAGGTTCTCGAAGTACTTCCCGGGCGGCGGGGTGGCGCCGACCGCCTTCAGCGCGTCGACCTGGCCCTCGCCGAAGAAGGAGTTGTTCGCCGTCGTCCCGGTGCAGCGGCCGTCCGCCGGGCAGGCGATGTCGTTGGCCTGGGTGGCCAGCTTGTCGCGCAACTGGGCCGGGGTGATGCCGGGGTTGGCGCTCGCGAGGAGCGCGGCCACGCCCACGACGTGCGGAGTGGCCATCGACGTACCGCTCTTGGTGCCGTACTTGCCGCCCGGCAGGGTGGAGTAGACGTCCTGGCCCGGGGCGGCCACGTCGATGACGCCCGCGCCGAAGTTGGAGAACGAGGCCTTCGTGGTGCCCGTGCCGTTCGCCGCGACGGTGACCACGCCCGGAAGCTCGGTCGGGATGTCGAGGCAGGCGTTCGTGATGGTCCGGGTGGTCGGCGTCGAGTCGTTCGGGCTCGCCGAGTCCGTGGTCTTGTGGGCGAGGTCGTAGTCCTCGTTGCCCGCCGCGGCGATCTGGAGCGAACCCTTGCTCTCCGCGTACTCCTGGGCGCGCTTGACGCCCTCGATGATGGCGGCCTGGTCGATGTTGTCCGGGCAGTTGAACTGCCACGGGTCCGTGTAGTAGCTGTTGTTGGTGACCTTGAATCCGTGGTCACCGGCCCACACGAAACCGCAGATGGTGTTCTCGGCGAAGAAGAACGACTTGCCGGGCTCGGCGACCCGGACCGCGGAGATCTTCACGCCCGGGGCCACACCGACGACGCCCTTGCCGTTCTTGGCGGCGGCGATGGTGCCGGCGACGTGCGTGCCGTGGGTGTCCACGTCACGCCAGGCGCCCGTGCGGGTGTCGGGCTTGCCGTAGGCGCAGGAGACCGAGTCGGCCGCGTTGAAGTTCGGGGCCAGGTCCTGGTGCTGGTCGTCCACACCGGTGTCCAGGATGCCGACCTTCACGGAGGACGAGCCGGGGTTGACGGCCCAGGCCTGGTCCGCCTTGATCTGACTCATGTCCGCGCGGACCGGCTCGCCCGCGGGGGTCGTGGACTGCGCCGGGTTGGCGGGCAGCGCCGGGTTGTAGGCGTCGGCCGGAACGTCCGAGGTACGGGTGGCGCCGACCTGCTGGACCCCGCTGACCCCGCGCATGGTGGACGCGAAGGAGGCGGAGGCGGAGTGGGCGACGATCACGCCGATGGCGTCGAAGTTCGAGAACACCGTGCCGCCGTTGGCCGCGACGGCCGAGCGGACGGCCGAGCTGTCACCGGGAGCCGTGATCACGAGGTAGGCACGGGTGCCGGCAACCCAGGTCGCACTCTGGGAAGCCGGGGCCGCGGCCCGGGAAGCCGGGGCGGGGGCCCCGGAGGAGGTCACGGGGGCGGTGCCGGCGAGCGCGGCGGGTGCCCCGAGGGTCAGTGCGGCGCCGAGGGCGGCGGCCAGCACGAGGGTACGTCGAGGTCGGCTGGATATGTGGGGTATCAATGCGTCCTCCGATGGGCCCGGTGGTGCTGGTGGTGCCTACCGGGCCGTACGAAACAAGTGGTGGACGCAAGATGTCAGACGCGTGCCCCGATATGGAAGTACCTTTTACCGCACGCCAGTTCTCGGAAGGTTGGCTGAAAAACGCCCTTGCCTCCGGGGTGTCGGTACCGGCCGGGCTGGGCACCGTGGGGGGAGAGCCCTGCCCGGCCGGTCCGGCGCGCGTACCGGCCCGTGCCGCTCTAGGCCGGTACGCCGTCTTTGTCCCCGGGGGTCTGTCCGGGCATCGGGGCGGACCGTGCGTCGTCGCGCCCGCCGCCGTCCCGGGCCTCGCCGTCCCCGGCCCCGCCGTGTCCGGACTCGCCGTCCCCGGCCCCGCCGTGTCCGTCGTCGGTCAGGCTCGCTTCGTCGAACGGCAGCCGCCCCGCGAGGACTTCGGCGGCCCGGCCGTGGTCGAACTCCTTCGTCCACGTCCCGATCAGTACGGTCGCCACCGCGTTCCCCGCGAAGTTCGTGAGCGCCCGTGCCTCGCTCATGAACCGGTCGATGCCCACGATCAGGCCGACGCCGTCGACGAGTTCGGGCCGGTGCGACTGGAGGCCGCCGGCCAGCGTGGCCAGGCCCGCGCCGGTCACCCCAGCGGCGCCCTTCGAAGCGATGATCATGAACAGCAGCAGCGAGATCTGCTCGCCCAGCGCCAGCGGCTTGCCCATCGCCTCGGCGATGAAGAGCGAGGACATCGTCAGGTAGATCGCGGTGCCGTCCAGGTTGAAGGAGTAGCCCGTCGGCACCGTGATCCCGACCACCGGCCGGGACACGCCCAGGTGCTCCATCTTCGCGATCAGCCGCGGCAGCGCCGACTCGGAGGAGGAGGTGGACAGGATCAGCAGGAACTCGCGCCCCAGGTAGCGCAGCAGCGCGAAGACGTTGACGCCCGTACACACCCGCAGCAGGGTGCCCAGGACCACGATCACGAAGAGCAGGCAGGTCGTGTAGAACCCGATCATGATGACCGCGAGGGACTTCAGCGCGTCGATGCCGGTCGCGCCGACCACCGCCGCCATCGCCCCGAACGCGCCCACCGGCGCCGCCCACATGATCATCGCGAGCACCCGGAAGACCAGCTTCTGTACGTGCCCGATCCCGCGCAGCACGGGCTCGCCCGCCGTCCCCAGGGCCTGCAGGGCGAACCCGCACAGCAGCGCCACCAGCAGCGTCTGGAGCACCTCGCCGCCGGTGAAGGCCGACACCAGCGTCTTCGGGATGATCCCGAGCAGGAAGTCCGCGGTGCTCTGCGCCCCGCCCGCCTTCGCCTGGGCCTCGCCCGCGCCCCGCACCGCCTCGGTCAGGTGCAGTCCGCTGCCCGGCTCCAGCAGATTGCCCACGAGCAGCCCGATGGCGAGCGCGACCGTGGACATCACCATGAAGTAGCCGAGCGCCAGCCCGCCCACCGCACCCACCTTGGCGGCCTTGCGCACCGAACCGACGCCCAGCACGATCGTGCAGAAGATGATGGGCGAGATCATCATTTTGATGAGGTTCACGAAGCCCGTGCCCAGGGGCTTCAGCTCGACGGCCGTACCGGGCGCGGCCAGGCCCGTCGCGATGCCGAGCAGCACCGCGATGATCACCGCGATGTAGAGATAGTGGGTCTTGTCGCGCTTGGCGGCCACGTCGCCTCCTGAAGATGAATACGTCCCGCGCCGACCATGGCCCACCCTGTGACCCCGGTCACCCTTGCGTTCATTGAGTTCACGGCCGGGTGCACACTGAGCGTCATGTTCCGTTTCCCCCGTCCGCGCAGCCTCGCGGGCCAGCTCTTCGCCATGCAGGTGGTGCTGGTCGCCGTGGTCGTCGCGGGATGCGCGGTCTTCGCCTACGCCACCGCGCGCCGTCAGGCCGAGGACGCGGCCGGCCGCCAGGCGGGCGCCGCGGCCCGGGCGGTGGCCGACTCGCCCTCCGTCCGGGAGGCGGTCGGCGGACCCGACCCCTCCGCCGCGCTCCAGCCCTACGCGGAGCGGGTGCGCAGCGACACCGGCGTGGACTTCGTGACGATCATGGCCCCGGACGGCCGCCGCTGGACCCACCCCGACCCGCGCCGGATCGGCGAGCGCTTCCTCGGGAACACCGCCCCCGCGCTGCGCGGCGAGACCTTCAGCGAGACCTACACCGGCACCCTCGGCCCCTCGATCCGGGTGGTCACCCCGGTCACCGACCACGGCCGGGTGACCGCCCTGGTCAGCGCCGGGATCACGGTCCGCGCCATCAGCGACCGGCTCGGCGGGCAGCTGGCCGCGCTGCTCTGGGTCGCGGCGGGCGCGCTCGCGCTCGGCGGCGCGGGAACGTACGTCGTCAACGCCCGGCTGCGCCGGCACACCCACGGGATGAACGCGGCCGAACTGAGCCGGATGCACGACTACCACCAGGCGGCGCTGCACGCCGTCCGCGAGGGCCTGCTGATGCTCGACGGACAGCGCAGGGTCACCCTCATCAATGACGCGGGCCGCGAACTGCTCGGCCTGCGCGGAGAGGTGCGCGGCCGGGCCGTGGACGGGCTGGGCCTGCCCGCACCGCTCACCGGCGCCCTCCTCGCCGACCGGCCCCGGGTGGACGAGGTGCACCTGAGCGCCGACCGGGTCCTGGTCGTCAACAGCTCACCGGTGGCGGGCGGCGGCCGGCACGGCACCGTCGTCACCCTGCGCGACCACACCGAACTCCAGTCGCTGACCGGGGAACTGGACCACGAGCGGGGCTTCACCGAGGCACTGCGCTCACAGGCCCACGAGGCGGCCAACCGGCTGCACACCGTGGTGTCCCTGATCGAACTCGGCCGCGCCGAGGAGGCGGTGGAGTTCGCGACCGCCGAACTGGAGCTGGCCCAGGCCCTCACCGACGAGGTGGTCACCGCCGTCGGCGAGCCCGTCCTGGTCGCCCTGCTGCTGGGCAAGGCGGCCCAGGCGCACGAACGCGGAGTGGAACTCGTGATCACCCCCGACAGCGGGCCGCTGGCCGCGGCCGACGCGGCGCCCCCGGCCCGTGACCTGGTCACGGTGCTGGGCAACCTCATCGACAACGCGGTGGACGCGCTGACGGGCACCCCGGGCGGACGGGTCCGCGTCACCGTCCGCCCCGGCGAAGGGGAACTGCTGCTGCGGGTGGCCGACAACGGGCCCGGGCTGCCCGCCGGAGCCGATGTGTTCCGGCGCGGCTGGTCCGGCAAGGGAGCGGGGCGCGGGCTCGGCCTCGCCCTCGTGCGCCAGGCCGCGCACCGGCACGGCGGCAGCGTGAGCGCCGCCGAAGTGAGCGGCGGGGGCGCGGAGTTCACCGTACGGCTGCCGCTCGCGGCAGGGGCGCGGACATGAGCGGCGAGGACGTGCGCGGCGAGGCGCCGCCGGTGCGGGTGCTGGTGGTCGAGGACGACCCCGTCGCCGCCGCCGCGCACGCGCTCTACGTCGGCCGGGTCCCCGGCTTCACCGCCGTTGCCGCGGTGCACTCCCTCGCGGAGGCGACCCGGGCCCTGGAACGGACCCGGGTCGATCTGCTGCTGCTCGACCTCGGCCTGCCCGACGGCAACGGGCTCCGCTTCGCCCGCGGACTGCGCGCCGCCGGGCACCCGGTGGACGTGATCGTGGTGACCTCGGCCCGGGACCTCGCGGTGGTCCGGGAGAGCGTCTCGCTCGGCGTCGTGCAATACGTGCTCAAGCCCTTCGCCTTCCCGACCCTGCGCGAACGGCTGCTGCGCTACGCCGAGTTCCGCGCCGCCGCCGGAGAGGCCGCGGGCCAGGACGACGTGGACCGGGCACTGGCCGCGCTGCGCCCGCCGCGCCCCGCCGAGCTGCCCAAGGGGCTGAGCGCACCCACCCTGGACCGGCTCGCCGCGCTGCTGCGGGCGGCGCCCGAGGGGCTGACGGCGGCCGGGGCGGCCGAGGCGGCGGGCACCTCCCGGATCACCGCCCGGCGCTACCTGGAGCACCTCGTGGACACCGGCCGGGCCGCCCGCGCGCCCCGGTACGGCCAGGTCGGCCGCCCCGAACTGCACTACCGCTGGACGACTTAGGCGTGGTGAAAGCGGCTCCGGCCGGGTCGTCAGACCCGGGCGGGCTCGGTGTCGAAGGTGTAGAACTTCCGGTGGTCGAGCATGTCCGCCGGGGTCACGTCGTTCCACGGCCGCATCACGTCGTGCAGGTCCACCACGTCCGGGGTGCCCGCGGCGGGCAGGTACGGCGACTGCGGGTGCCTGGCCTGCCACTCGGCCCAGAGCTTGTCGACGTAGGCGTGGTGCATCCAGAACACCGGGTCGTTGGGGGAGACCCCGGTGCCCATTTGGCCGCCCACCCACACGTGCACGCGGTTGTGCAGGTTGGCCCCGCGCCAGCCCTCCAGGTTGTTGCGGAAGCCGTTGGAGGCACTGTTCCAGGGGGCCGTGTCGTAGACCGGCAGGGCGAGCACGGAGTCCACCTCGGCCTTCGTCGGCAGCTCGGTGACGCCGGTGCCGAGCGCGCGGCGCAGGTAATTGCGGCTGTCGACGCGGACGTTGACCGGCCACTTCCCGGCGGCGTAGGCGAAGGGCCCGTCCAGGACCTGGCCGTCGCGCGCCCGGCCGGTGCCGCCGAGGAAGTCGGCGGCCCACAGCGAGGAGCGGGAGGTGCGGTCGGCCGTCCAGTCCCAGTAGGGGAGGGTCACGGCCGGGTCGACTCTGCGCAGGGCCGTCTCGAACTCGATGAGGAAGCGGCGGTGCCACGGCAGGAAGGAGGGGGAGCGGTGGCCCACCCGGTCGCTGCTGTCCGTGTCGGCCATGATGAAGCCGTTGTGGGTGGTGACGAACCGGTCGTAGACGCCGGTGCGCTTGAGTTCCACCAGCGCCGAGGTGAAGGCGCGCTTCTCGTCGGCGGTCAGGGTCGCCTGGTTCTTGCGCACGGCCATCACATGCCGCCCATCGGGACGAGGGGGGCGCCCTGGAGTTCGCGCACCGCGGCGCGGGCCACGGAGGGCAGGTCGGGGAAGGTCTCGTAGTGGTTGACGACGCTGATCCAGCTGGTGTCGGCGTTGCGCATCACGTGCAGTTCGGCGCCGTCTATCCGGACCGTCGGGGTCCCGGGGGAGTGGTGGCCGCCGTGGTGGCCGCCGCCCTGGGCGGGGGTTATCTCGATCCGGCGGCCCTGGTAGACCTCGTCGAGGGCGTCGCCCGTGCGGGGTGTGGGCACGGTCGCGGTGGCGGGGAGGGTGGCCGCGTGCGCGGTGGCGGCGAGGCCGAGGACGGTGAGTGCGCCGGCGGTGGTCCCGAGGGCCCGTCGGCGGGTGATCTGGTTCATGGGACGAAGGATGTTCACCGCGGTGCGGGCCGCCCAACCAGTGGGCCTGGAACAGGACATCTGCGGATAAGTTGTGTGGAAAACCAGATCGGTGATCTTCCCGTCCGAACCGTCTCCAGTGGCCCGAACGGGAAGATCGCCTGTTGAGACGATATGCGACCGCAAGATCTCCTGGCATATGTGACGACTATGTGAAGGGTCACACTGCGGAGTCGACCGGAAGCGGTGGGTCGACCTGACCTTCCGGATCCGCCCCGCCGACGTCCCGCCGGTACGGGGCAGCGCGACCTTATAGTCCCGATATGGCACTTCACGAGATGAAGGACGTACCCTCCGGAGCCGCCCGCACGGGGGACGGCCGCCCGGACATCGGCACAGACTTCGCCACCGACGTGTTCGCGTCCCCGCTCAGCGGCCAGGTACTGCCCAAGTACCGGATGCCGGAGGAGCACTCGCCCACCGAGGTCGTCTACTCCCTGCTCCACAACGAACTGCTGCTCGACGGCAACGCGGCCCAGAACCTGGCCACCTTCTGCACCACCTGGTCGGACGACGGCGCCCGCCGTCTGATGAGCGAGTGCATCGACAAGAACATGATCGACAAGGACGAGTACCCGCAGACCGCCGAGATCGAGGCGCGCTGCGTCAACATCCTCGCCGACCTGTGGAACGCCCCGCCCGGCGGCGCCGCGACCGGCTGCTCCACCACCGGCTCCAGCGAGGCCGCGATGCTCGGCGGGCTCGCCCTCAAATGGCGCTGGCGCGCCCGCCGCCGCGCCGAGGGCAAGCCGGCCGACCGCCCCAACCTGGTCTGCGGACCGGTGCAGATCTGCTGGGAGAAGTTCGCCCGCTACTTCGACGTGGAACTGCGCCAGGTGCCGCTGGAGCCCGGCGCCACCGGCCTGCTCCCCCATCAGCTCGCCACGTACGTCGACGAGAACACCATCGGGGTCGTCGCGATCCTCGGCGTCACCTACACCTGCGACTACGAGCCGGTCGCCGAGATCGCCGCCGCCCTCGACCGGATCCAGGCCGAACACGGCTGGGATGTCCCCGTCCACGTGGACGCGGCCAGCGGCGGCTTCGTCGCCCCCTTCCTGCACCCCGACGTGGTCTGGGACTTCCGCCTCACCCGGGTGGCCTCCGTCAACACCTCCGGCCACAAGTACGGGCTCGCGCCGCTGGGCGTCGGCTGGATCGTCTGGCGCACCGCCGACCTGCTGCCCGAGGAACTCGTCTTCAAGGTGGACTACCTCGGCGGCAACATGCCCACCTTCGCCCTCAACTTCTCCCGCCCCGGCGGCGAGATCATCGCCCAGTACTACCTGTTCCTGCGCCTGGGCCGGGGCGGCTACCGGCGCGTCCAGCAGGCCTGCGCCGACACCGCGGGCTACCTGGCCGGCGAGATCCGCGCCATGGGCCCCTTCACCCTCCTGTACGACGGCCAAGGCGGCCTCCCCGCCGTCTGCTACGCCCTCACCGACCCCGGATCCGCCGGCTTCACCCTCTACGACCTCTCCGACCGGCTGCGGATGCGCGGCTGGCAGGTGCCCTCCTATCCGCTGCCCGCCGACCGGGGCGAGACGGTCGTCCAGCGCGTCCTGATCCGGCACGGGGTGACCCGCGATCAGATCGCCCTGCTGGTCGGCGACCTGCGCAGGGCCGTGGACCACCTGACGAAGGCACCCCCGACCGCCGTGGCCGCCCCGCAGCCGGGCTTCCACCACTGAAGCGTGTCATCAGTGGCGTCCGCCGCCGCGCACGGATGAACTTGGCCGCCGCCCGGCGCGGGCTGCCCCGGTGCCGGGGGCGGCGGACGGACCGTGGGAGGCATGACCCGACTCCGCGTGCCCCGCATCCGCGTGCCCCGACTCCGTGCGACCGCGCTCGCCGCGCTCGCCGCCGCCCTCGTGCTGCCCGGTCCGGCGGCGGCCCCGGCCCTGGCGGGCGGCGGGCCCGGGCCCGGGTCGCCCGGACCCAGGTCCGCCACGCTCCGGGGCATCACCCCGCGGGTGCTGCCCGACCACGGACCGCCGGGCCGGGCCCCCGAGGTGTTCCGGGGCGAGGGCTTCGACGCGTGCGCGGCGCCCTCGGTCGCGGCCATGCGGGCCTGGTGGGACCACTCGCCGTACGGGGCCGTCGGCATCTACACCAGTGGCGGCCAGCGGCACTGTGCCCAGCCGCGGCTCACGGCCGACTGGGTCCGCCGGGTCCAGGCCATGGGCTGGCGGCTGGTCCCGGTCCACATCGGACGCCAGGCGCCCTGCACGTCGTACGCCCACAAGCCGAGCAGGATCGATCCGGCACGGGCGGTCGAACAGGGCCGCGCCGAAGCCGACGAAGCGCTCGCCGGACTCCGGGCGCTGGGCCTCGGCGGCGGCACCCCCGTGTACCTGGACATCGAGGCCTACCACTCCGGCGACCCGCGGTGCGCGCAGGCCGTGGTCGACTTCGCCAGCGGCTGGACCCAGCGCCTGCACCGGGCCGGGCACCGCGCGGGCTACTACTCCAGCCTCGGCTCCGGCCTCGCCGACCTGGCCGCCGCGGCCCGGGCGGGCACCTCGCCGCTGCCGGACGCGGTCTGGTACGCCCGCTGGGACCAGCGGGCGGACACGGCGGACAGCGGCGCCCTGGCCGCCGGGCTGTGGCAGGGCCACCGGCGGATCCACCAGTACCGCGGCAACGTACGGGAGACCCACGGCGGGGTGACCCTCACCATCGACCGCAACCTGATCGACGCCCCGGTCGCCACCCCCGCGGCGCGCTCCGGCGGCTGACCCGCGGTCTGCCTGGTTCGCAGCGGGGGCTCCGGCCGCTCAGGACGACCAGCGCATGCCCAGTTCCGACAGGGCCGCCCGCCGCTCCGGGGTCAGGCCCGCCGCCCGGGAGCGCTGGTTGGCGATCCAGGAGCCCAGCCGCAGCTCCTCCCCGCCGACCGGCTCGACATGGCCGCGCGGCACCCGCAGGTGGCCCTCCCGCTCCCGGAACCGGCGGGCGGCGGCCAGGTTCGCCGCCCACGCGTCGGCGTGCGCCCGGCGCGCCCGGGGGCGTTCGGACTCCTGCGCCGGACCCGTGCCCAGGGTGTGCTCCAGCAGCCAGCGCTGCGCCCCCGTCAGCCGGTCCCAGCCCAGGCGCTGTGCCCGCACCCACAGCCCCAGGTCCTCGCCCTGCACGTGCACCTCCCCGGGGGCCGGCGGCAGGGCGCCGCCCGCCTCCAGCCGGGCACGGGTCAGCCGGTAGGCCCGCTGCCAGGAGATGTCCCAGTCCGGACACCAGCCCGGGTCGATGTCCTCCAGGGCCTGGCGGCGCTCCGCCGACAGCTCCCCGGGGCCCTCGCGCCGGGCCGCGGCACGCTGGTTCTTGACCCAGATGCCGACCGGGTGCCCCTCCCAGGTGGCATCCACCGGCGGCAGCAGGTGCCCGTGCTCGGCGGCCCACGCGCGGGCCGCGGTGAGCCCCTCCTCGAAGGCCACGTCGAAGGCGCTCCACACCATGCCGAGCGCGTCCAGTTCCGCGGTCCGCTGCTTGCCGAGGGTGCCCCGGCGGTACGCGCGCCGCGCGTCCGAGATCCACTGCCCGAGCGGGAACCGGGCGAGCCCGGGCGGCCAGCCCTCCCCGCCCGCGGGCGCCTTGAACCCGAACGGCACCTTCAGGTCCCCGGCCGCGGCGGCGTAGATCCCGGCGGCCGCCAGCCCGCGCCGCCAGTGCTCGTGCTCAGGGTGCAGCACCCGCAACCGGATGAAGGCGGCCAGCAGCGCCGGATCGCGGGGCGTGGAGAAGCTCAGCAGCCCCTCGGGCCCGGTGCCCGCCGGGCCCCCCGCCCCGGCCGTCGCCGAGAGGCCAGGCGACCCGCTGGGCCGCTGCGGCTGGGCCAGTGCTTCCACGAGCCTGCTGTCGTGCGCCCGCAGTGCCTCCAGCAGCCGCGCCAGGCTCCCGTACGCCCGCGAGGTCAGCATCGTCTCCGGGGTCTCGCCCGGCCCCAGCAGCACCGGCACCACCAGCGAGGCGACCTTCCCCTCCCCGGGTCGGATCCGCAGGGCCCGGCCCACGGCCTGGACCAGGTCCGGCATCGAGTCCCGGACATCCGCCCAGAAGACGGAGTCGCACTCCTTGGTGTCGACCCCCTCGCCGAGCACCCGCACACTGCCGAGGAAGGCCTTCTCCGCGATCCGCTCGGCCGCGAAGGCGTCCAGCACCCGCCGCCGGTGCGCCGCCGGATGCTGCCCGCCCAGCCAGTCCGCCCACACCGTGCGGGGGTACACCGGGCGGGGGGTCCGGCTGGTCATCCGCAGCCGCGCGGCCACCGCGGGCAGCCCCGCCGCGAACGCCTCGGCCTCCCTCGTCAGGTGGTGGAAGACCAGGGTCCGCCGGAAGCCCTGATCGGCGGCGGCCTTGACCAGCGCGGTCTGCAGCGCCGCCAGCCGGGCCCCGCGCACCGCGTCCGAGCGCCCCTGCGGCCCCAGCAGCACCGCCGCCTGGAACTGCGGATCGCTGACGTCCACGCACACCACCCGGTACGGCGCGCAGATGCCCCGGTCGATGGCCTCGGACAGCGACAGGGTGTGGCAGCGGGCGCCGAACGGCCCGTCCGGGTCGTCCTCCATCGAGGCGACCAGCACCCCGCCGGGCACCCGGCCGGGGGCGGGGCGGGACTCCGCGGCCCCCGCCGCCTCGTCAGCGCTCTCGGGGTCCTGCCAGATGCGGGGCGTTGCGGTCATGTACAGCCTGCGGACGGCCGGGATCCGGGTGTTGTCGTGCACCACGGCCCAGGGCTTGCCGATCCGTCCGGACGTACGGTGGGCCTCGTCGACCACGATCAGGTCCCAGCCCGGCAGCCCGGCCAGGTGCGCCCGTTCGAGGATGCCGAGGCCGAGCGAGGCGTAGGTGGCGAAGACCGTGACCCGCGGCACCGGACGGCACCACTGCGCGATCCGCTCGGGATCGGTGGTGCTGGGCACGCCCGCCTCCGCCCCGCGCAGCGAGCACACGGCGAGGAAGCGCCCGGTGCGGCCGCCCTCGCGCCAGGCGGTGACGGTCTGCACCAGCAGGTCGAGCGAGGGCACCAGGACCAGCACCCGCCCGGCCCCCAGGGCCTCGGCGGAGCGGACGGCCACCAGCGACTTCCCGGAACCGGTGGCCATGATCACCTGGGTGCGCAGCCCGGCCTCGGGCACCCGCCTTCCCACGGGCAGCTCCAGTGCCCGCACGACGGCGTCGACGGCCTCGCGCTGATGCGGACGCAGGACCTTCCTCGCCATCCGCTGTTCTCCACTCGCCCCGTCTGATCAGCCCATTTGGCTCCAGTCACTATCCTGCCCCGAAATTGAAGCATTCAGTGCCCGCGCGGGGGGTGTCGTCGAGCGGTCCTTGAGCGAACGAGCGGTCCTTGAGTGGACGAGGGGCGCCGTCCGGGTCAGTGGGCGCCGAAGTCCTGGGTCCACCACGGCCCGCCCGCCCCCTGGCGCACGCCCACCCCGATGTCCTTGAAGGAGCAGTTGAGGATGTTCGCGCGGTGCCCCGGGCTCTTCATCCAGGAGTCCATGACCGCCGCGGGCGTCTGCTGGCCCATCGCGATGTTCTCGCCGTACGTCGACCAGCGGTACCCGGCGGCGGTGATCCGCTGCCCCGGGTCGGCCCCGTCGGGGTTGGTGTGCGCGAAGAAGTTCCGGTCCGCCATGTCGTCCGAGTGGTCCTGCGCGGCCGCGCGCAGCTGGGCGTCGTCCTTGAGGGGTCCGCAGCCGGCCGCCGACCGCTCGTTGTTGACCAGCGCGATCACCTGGGCCACGGTCCCCTGCGGCGCGGCGAGCGCCGGGCGCGGAGCCGAGGAACTCGGAGCGGGCTTCGCGCTCCCGCCCCCGCTCGCGGAAGCCGACGCCGAGGCCGAGGAGGAAGCCGAAGCGGAGGCCGAAGCGGAAGCCGACGGAGAGGGCGAGGCGGAAGCCGACGCCGAGGCCGAGGGAGAACCGGAAGCCGAGGCGGACGGCGTGGCCGCCCCGGCCGTGGAGAGCGCGGCCAGCGGCACGCCGGGAGCGGCGGCGGTCGTCCCGCTCTCGCCCGACCCCGGCAGCGCGTCAGCCAGGTACAGCGCCCCACCACCGGCGACACACAGGACGGCCACCCCGCCCGCGATGACCCTGCGGCGCGTGCGGCGCCGCTTGCGGGCGGCACCCCGGCCCGCGTCGCCGCGGGCACCGGCCGCGTGCGCCCCCGGGTCCTGCGCGGCGCCGGACGAGGAGGCGGCGTACGAGAAGGCGACCGGAACCGCGCTCGCCTCGTGGACCGCGGCCAGCACAGCCGCCGAGACCGGGACCAGGGCCAGCCCGGCCAGCAGTCCCTCCGCCGGGACCAGGCCGTTCCACAGGCCCGCGCAGCGCAGGCACTCGCGCGCGTGCCGGGCTATGCGCTTGCGCCACAGCGCGGACGGCCGCCCGTCCCAGCCGCCCGCCACCGCCCGCAGCGCCTCGCAGGGCGGCTGGGCGTCCAGCGCCCGCTCGACCACCCGCGCGGACTCCAGCTGCGCCTTCATCCGCTGCACCCGCACGGCGGTGTGCTGCGGCGACAGCTCCAGCGCCGCCGCGACCTCCTCCCGGGTCAGCTCCCCGGCGCACTCCAGCCACCACAGGGACAGCAGCGCCCGGTCGTCCGGCTCCAGCCAGCGCGTGGCCCGGGCCGTCTCGCGCCGCTGACCGGTGAGGTTCAGCTGGACGACGGTCAGGTCCACGAAATCGGCGCCGGGGTCGGCGAGCTCCCGCGCCGCCTCCAGCCCGCTCGCGTCGGGGCCGGTGCTGCGGGCCTGCCAGTGCGCCCGTACCCGGTTCATCGCGATCGCCACCAGCCACGACCGGAAGCTCTCGTCGGAGCGCAGCCCGCCCAGGCCGTCGAGGGCCCGCAGCATGGTGTCCTGGACCACGTCGTCCACGTCGACGGACCCGTTCAGGGCCCGGCCGACGATGTTGTAGACGAGCGGCAGGTGCGCGCCGACGAGTTCGTCCTGCGCCCGCTGATCGCCCGCGCGGGCGGCCGACACCAGCGCTGCGGTGTGCTGAGTACTCATGTGTTGATCCCTGTCCGTGCCGGCGGTCGATGGTGCCCGATACCTGGGAGACCGCCGAGCGGGGTCCCGATAACACTTATCGGAACACTTATCGGTGAGCACTCTCTCGCACAAGTGCGCAGGGGGCGCACCGCGGGGCCCCCTCAGCCGTGGAGCAGGCCCCCCGGGCGTGCGCGCGGCCCCCGGTCGGGCGCCTCGTACGGGAGGGGTTCGTTCACCCAGCCCGCCGCGAGGACCAGGCGGGAGGGGCGGTGCAAGGCCAGGAAGCCGAAGGGCCGCAGGAACGAGACCGTGGCGTGGCGGACGCGGTGGAGGGTGCGCGGCGCGCCGCCGCCCGCCCGCATGCTGACCGCGGTGACGGCCGCCGCCTCGAACCCCTTCGCGTGGAACCGCGCCATCGCGGACTGCCGCGCCGCGCCGACGGCCAGCGGGTCGGAGCTGATGCCGGGGAAGTGGCCGAAGGTGTCGTCGGACGCCGTGGCCAGCCCGAACAGCTCCGCGTGCGCGAGGAGGTCGTGCTCGGCCCGCAGGGCGAAGGCCACGGTCTTGATGTGGAGGGACGGCTCGGAGGAGACGGATTCGACGGTACGGACCTCCAGGCCGGGTCCGGGCGTTCCCTCGGGCAGGGTGCCCGCGCCCTCGGCGGGCGCGGCCCCGGTGACCGCGGCGATCCCCGCCCCCAGCACCTCGCCGGGCGCGGCGTCGGGGCCGCCCAGCAGCAGGTGGACGTCGATGCCGGCCGAGCCCTCGACCTCCAGCAGGGTTACCGGACCGCCGGCCGACCGCGTCACCCTGGCCCGGTCCAGCCGGGAGGTCCGCCGGTGCAGGCCGAAGGAGGTCCGCCCGGCCCAGGGGCCCTGGTCCGGCGCCGCCGGGAAGTCGTCGAAGGGCCGGGACCAGGTCACCCGCAGCGCCAGCGCCGAGGCGAGGACCATCAGGACCTCGGGGCCCACCGGCACCGGCATGTGCTCGATCAGCCCGCCCGTCCGCTCGGCCGCCCATCCGTCGAGCACCGGCCGGTCGACGTCCGGGTCGCCGGTCAGGGACCCGCGCGCGCCGTCCGGCAGCCGGGAGGTCCATGCTTCCTCCAGGGGCAGCCCGGCCCGGGTCCACAGGCCGGTCGCCGTTTCGAGGCCCCGGACCGGGCCCAGCCCCTCCAGCAGCGCCCGCGCCGCCCCGGCCGCGTCCCCGGCGGGTATGCCGAGGGCCGCCGCCAGTTCCTCGCGCGCCGGGCCGCCCGCACCGTCCGCGAGCAGGGCCAGCAGGGGCCAGACCCCGGCTGCCGTGAACACGGTGCCCTGTGCTCCGGGCCGCACCACCGCGGCCCAGCGCCCGGTGAGCCGGTTGACCGCGCGTACCGTCGAGTTCTCCATGCGCGGAGGGTACGGGCTCTTGATCCACGGACGGTACGGCCTTTCGATGCTCGGACGGTCGGATCAGTGGCCGCGCAGCCCCTGGTCCACGGCCGTCATCAGCTCGCCGTCCGCCGTGTCCCCGTCCAGGGACCAGAACATCGCGCCGCCCAGGCCGTGTTCGCGGATGTACGCCGTCTTCGTGCGCAGCACCTGGGGGTCGTCGTAGGTCCACAGGGTGGATCCGTCGAACAGCCAGGCGCTGCCCGACCGCCGGTCCCGGTGCAGCGTGTACGCGCCCGAACCGGCCAGTTTCTTCAGCGCCTTGTAGTCCTCGTACCCGGCGGACCAGGTCGCGGGCGCGGGAGCCGTCGCGGGCTGGCCCATGCCGTCCCCGCCCCCGGTGACCCCGGTCCACCCCTGACCGTAGAACGGCATGCCCATCACGAGCTTGCCCGCGGGCGCCCCGCGCCGCAGCCAGGCGTCCACCGTGCCGTCGACGCTGAAGTCGTCGCGTGCGTACAGGGCCGACTGCTGGGCGGTGGTCTTCTCGCCGGAGACGTGGAAGTCGTACCCCTGGAGCGTGACGAAGTCCAGGTCCCGCATGACCTTCCGGACCTCGAAGCCCGCGTCGATCTTGGCGGGGGCGGTCGGGACGAAGGCGGTCAGCTGGTACTTCTTCTTCTGGGTCCGGCCGTAGGCGTCGAGCTGGGTGCGGAACTCCTGGACCAGCGCGGTGAAGTTGCGCTTGTCCTCGGGCCGGTGGGTGGTGTCGGTGTCCCCGGGCGAGCCGGGCCACTCCCAGTCGAGGTCGATGCCGTCGAAGAGGCCGGCGGCCGCGCCCGCGCCGCCGCGGGCGCCGTCCCGGGGCAGGTTCCCCTTGATGTAGAGGTCGATGCAGGACTGCACGAGCGCCGTGCGCGAGGCGGGGGTGCGGGCCGCGTCGGAGAAGTGCGTGGACCAGCTCCAACCGCCCAGCGAAATCTGGGCCTTGAGGCCCGGGTGCCTGGCCTTCAGCTCGCGCAGCTGGTTGAAGCTCCCGGCGAGCGGCTGGTCCCGGGTGTCGGCCACCCCGTCGACCGAGCCCGCCGCGTCGAGCGGGCGGACGTAGTCGGCCCAGGCGTCCGCCTCACCCGGGACGTTGCCGGTGAAGCACTTGCCGTCCGCGCCGATGTTGCCGAAGGCGTAGTTGATGTGGGTGAGTTTGGCCGCGGCGCCGCTGGTTTCGAGGTTCTTGACCTGGAAGTCGCGGCCGTAGACGCCCCATTGGGTGAAGTAGCCGACGCGGTGGTAGGCGCGTGCGTGGCCTTCGCCCGCGGCGTCGGCCTGGGCGGTGGCGGCTCCGGCGGTGGCGGCTCCGGCGGCGGGCGCGAAGGCCGCCAGGAGGGAGAAGGAGCAGGCGGCGACGGCCAGCCTGGCGAGGGTGCTGCGGCGCATGGGCTTCCTTTGCGGATGCGGGGAGTGGTGCTCCTGAGCCGTGCTGTGCGCGTGCTGTGCATCCGGAAGCTATTGGTCTGGACCAGAGCGGTCAAGGGGGCGGGCGGCCCACGGGGCTCCCCATGGCTCGCCGTGGCTCTCCGGGGCGCCCCGGGTCGCTCGATCAGGAGAGGTTCCACTGGCCGATGTCGTCGGCCGATCCGTCGTTCAGCGCGAACTGCACCGCCGCGAGCCGGGCTTGCTTCGGCAGCTCGAAGGTGACCCACCCGGTGGCGGAGTCGCCGGGCGCGAGGGTGTGTCCGTCGGGGAAGCCGTCCCCGGCCGTCGTCGCCGCGGCCACGCTGGAATGGCGCGCGCCGCCGAGGTCCAGGAGGTACGAGCCGCTGCGCGGGGTGTCGGCGTAGCGGGCCGTTCCGGTGTTCGCCAGCCGGAACTCGACCGCGACGAGCCGCCCGGCCGGATCCTGCTGGGGGTACGCGGCGCGCGGGGTGGCCGGGTCCGTCACGGCGAGCAGGGTGACGTCGAGCAGCTCGCCGGGCCGATTGCCGCGCAGCTCGATGGTCTGCCCGGTCGGTCCGGCCTGCCTGGTCGGCCCGGCCGACGCCGTGGCGGCGGCACCCGTCCCGAGCGCCGGCCCGAGCAGGGCCGCCGCGGTGAGCGCGAGCGCGGCCGCGGAGTACCGGAGACGGCGCATGGCGGTACCTCCTCGGGGCGCGGGACACCTCCCGGCGCGGGACACCTCCACCTTCCCCCTCGGCGCCGGGCCCCGCCACCCGCGGCCGGGGCGCCGCGCGGGTCCTTGCGGTTCGGCTCCGGGTGGCGGGGCCCGGCAGTGCGTGCCGGTCTCCGCGGCCGGGTGCCGGGTGCGGGTTGCGGCGCCGGGTGGCGGGGCCCGGTCCGGTGGCCGGTCCCGTTAGCCTGGGCGCGGACCGGCGGCTCACGGCGGAAGGACGGGCCCGATGGACTCCGAGGATCCGATCGCGGTGGCCGTCACGGCCGCCATCCGCTCCGGCGACCTCCCGCGGCTGCGGGAACTCCTCGGCGCGCACCCCGCCCTGGCCCGAGCCACCCTCGTCAGGACCGGCGCGGCCGCGGGCGGCCGCAGCCTGCTGCACATCGTCACGGACTGGCCCGGCCACCCTCCGCGCGGCCCCGAGGTCATCCGGCTGCTGGTCGAGGCGGGCGCCGATCCGACGGCCCGGTTCGTCGGGGCGCACGCCGAGACCCCGCTGCACTGGGCCGCGAGCAATGACGACGTCGCCGCGATCGACGCCCTCATCGACTGCGGGGCCGAGGTGGAGGCCGGCGGCGGGATCATCGGCGGCGGCACCCCGCTGTCCGACGCGCGGGCCTTCGGGCAGTGGCGGGCCGCCCGGCGCCTCCTGGAACACGGCGCCCACGCCGACTTCCAGGACGCCGCCTCCCTCGGGCTCCTCGACCGGATCGAGGCGTTCCTCGCGGCGCCGACGCCCCCGGGACCGGACGAGATCACCGCCGCGTTCTGGGGCGCCTGTCACGGCGGCAGCCTGGCGGCGGCGCGGTACTTGCTCGCGCACGGCGCCGACCTCGACTGGATCGGTTACGACGGACTGACCCCGCTGGACATCGCGCGCTCCCAGGACGCCGACGGGGCCCGCGAGGTGACGGCATGGCTGCTGGAACGCGGCGCGCACCCGGCCGCTGATCTCATCGAGTGACCACATCGTGGAAGAGATTGGATCATCCGGCCGCTCCGTGCGAAGCTTGTGCCAACGGAGGGGCGTAGCTCAGTTGGTAGAGCGTTGGTCTCCAAAACCAAATGTCGTAGGTTCGAGTCCTGCCGCCCCTGCATGGAACACCACCCGGAGCCCGGGTCGGACGGTCACCGTCCGGCCCGGGCTCCGGTGCGTCGCGCGTGGGTGTGCCCGGACCGGTCTCCTCCGCGTCGGCCCGCGGGCACCGCGTGACCGCCGGGTTGCGGGTGGTCTGGCACACTTGTCCGGGTTACTCCGGGCGGCGCGGACCAGGAAACCGGTGTGAAACCGGTACGGTCCCGCCACTGTGACCGGGCCCCCTCGCGGGCCCGGGAGTCAGACACTGACGCGCCGCCTCTTCATTTCGACCTGGGGACGAGGATCCCCCGGAGAGGCTTCGCCATGCCGCGTTTCCGCGCCGCCCTGCGCGCGCTCACCCCGCTCGTCCCCCTGGCGCTCCTGATACCCCTGACCGCCTGCGGCGCCGCCCAGGACGGCACCGGGCCGGACGGCACCGCGCGGCCGACGGCAGCCGCCGGGGGCGCCGGATTCCCGTACACCGTGACCAACTGCGGTGTGACCACGACCTACCAGGCCCCGCCCCGGCGTGCGGTCTCCATGAACCAGCACGCCACCGAGGTGCTGCTCGCCCTCGGCCTCGGCGACCGGATGGCGGGCACCGCCTACATCGACGACGCCGTCCTGCCCGCGTACCGGCCCGCCTACGACAAGATCAAGGTGCTGGCGAAGGAGTACCCCTCGAAGGAGGTGCTCCTCGGCGCCAACCCAGATTTCGTCTACGGCGGTTACTCCAGCGCCTTCGACGCCTCGCAGGGCCGCGACCGCCAGGGGCTGGGCAAGAGCGGCATCAACACCCGTCTCAGCGTGGAGTACTGCACCCCGGGCCCCGTCCGGATCGACCAGCTGAAGACGGAGATCACCGAGGTCGCCCGCACCTTCGGGGTGCCCGACCGGGGCGCGCGGCTGATCGAGGACGAGCAGCGCCGCATCGACGCGGTGACCGCCCGCGTCAAGGACAAGGCGCGCCCGGCCGTCTTCGTCTACGACTCCGGGGAGACGGCGGCCTTCACCTCGGGCGGCAACGGCATCGGCAACGAGATCGTCTCGCTGGCGGGCGGGACGAACGTGTTCGCCGACCTGGGGGACACCTTCGGCGACGTCTCCTGGGAGAAGGTCATCGAACGGAAGCCGGACACCGTGCTGATCTACGACTACGGCGGGACCGGCGTCGAAGCCAAGAAGCAGCGTCTGTTGAACGATCCGGCCCTCGCGGAGGTTCCCGCGATCAGGGACCGGCGGTTCGTCGTCCTGCCGCTGTCCTCGGCCGTCCTCGGGGTGCGCGTCGCCGACGCCGTGGAATCCCTCGCCGGCCAGCTGCACCCCGACGCCGCGTGAGGGCGGACCGCCGCCGGACCCCGCTCGTCCTCGTCCTCCTCACCCTCGCGCTCGCCGCCGGGGCGGTGGCGGGCCTGGCGCTGGGTCCCGTACGGATCGCCCCCGGCCAGGTGCTGGACATCGTCATCGCGGGGCCGCGCCCCGGAGCGTTCGCCTCCATCGTGTGGGACGTCCGGATGCCGCGCGTGCTGCTCGCGGCCGTGGTCGGAGCCGGGCTGGCTGTGACGGGCGCCGTGCTGCAGGCCCTCGTACGCAACCAGCTGGCTGATCCGTTCCTGCTCGGCGCGTCCTCCGGCGCTTCGGCGGGCGCCGTGGCCGTCATCGTGCTCGGCCTCGGCGCGGGCCTCGCGACCAGCGTCACCCTGCCCGTCGCCGCGTTCGCCGGGTCGCTCGGCGCCCTGGTCACGGTGTACGCCCTCGCCCGGCGCGGCGGCGCCATGACGACCGGGCGGCTGATCCTGGCCGGGGTCGCCGTCCAGTACGTGCTGTCCGCGCTGACCAGCCTGGCGCTGGTCCTCGCCGCCCGGGCCGAACAGGTCCGCTCCATCCTCTTCTGGACGCTCGGCGGCCTCGGCGGGGCCCGCTGGGACGAACTGGCCCTGCCCGCCGCCGTCCTGGCCGTGGGGACCGTGTTGCTGCTCGGCCTCGCCCGGCCCCTGGACCTGCTGCTCGCCGGGGAGGAGGACGCGCGCACCCTCGGGCTCGACACCGGCCGGTTCCGGGCCGCCGCCTTCGTGCTGGCCTCCCTCGTCATCGGGGTGCTGGTCGCCTTCAGCGGTGCGATCGGTTTCGTCGGGCTGATGGTTCCCCATGCCGCCCGGATGGTCGTCGGAGCCGGGCACCGGGCGCTGCTGCCGGTGGCCGCGCTGGGCGGGGCCGTGTTCCTGCTGCTGGCCGACCTGGTCGCCCGTACCGCCGCCGCGCCCGAGGAGATCCCGGTCGGCGTCGTCACCGCGCTGGTCGGCGGGCCGTTCTTCCTGTGGATGCTGCGGCGCTCCGGCCGTACCGAGGGGGTGGCCGGATGAGCCCGTCGGAGTCGGCACCGGCGTTGGAACTGCGCGCCGAGGCCGTACGTTACGAGGTCGACGGGCACACCCTGCTGCACGGCGTCGACCTCGCCGCCCGCCCCGGCGAGACGGTCGGCGTGGTCGGTCCGAACGGCAGCGGCAAGACCACCCTGCTGCGCTGCGTCCACGGCACCCTGCGGCCCACCGCCGGGCGGGTGGTGCTGGACGGCGTGGACGCGGCCTCGCTGGGCGTCAAGCAGCGGGCGCGCCGGATCGCGGTCGTACCGCAGGACGCGAGCGGCACCTTCGGGCTGACCGTGCGCGAGGTGGTGGCCATGGGGCGCAGTCCGCACAAACGGTTCTGGGAACAGGACGGTCCGGGCGATGCACGGCGCGTCGCCGCCGCACTGGAGACGGTCGGCGCCGGGGAACTGGCCGAGCGCCGCTTCGACGAACTGTCCGGCGGCGAGCGCCAGCGCGCGCTGGTGGCCCGCGCCCTCGTCCAGGACACCGGCCTGCTCGCCCTCGACGAGCCGACCAATCACCTGGACATCCGCTACCAACTCGACATCCTCGGCCTGGTCCGGGGCCTGTCCGCCACGGCCCTGCTGGTCCTGCACGACCTCAACCTCGCCGCGACCTTCTGCGACCGCCTGTACGTCCTGAAGGCGGGCCGGGCGGTGGCCTCCGGGACGCCGGAGGAGGTCCTGACGGAAGAACTGCTGGCCGAGGTGTACGGCGTGCGCACGCGGATCTCCGCCCATCCCACCACGGGCGCGCCGAACATCGTCTACCTGCCCTGAGCGGGCGGGGCCGGGGGCGGCCCGCTGCGCGCAGCGTCGCCCCCGGCCCCGCCGCGCCGCCTATTCCGGGGTCGCGCCGCTGCCGTACGGCCGGGTGATGATCTCCATGCCGTGCCCGGACGGGTCCAGGAAGTACAGGCCCCGGCCCCCGTCGTTGTGGTTGATCTCGCCGGGCTGCTTCTGCATGGGATCGGCGAAGTACGTGACGCCCGCCGCCCGGATCCGCGCGAACGACGCGTCAAACTCCTCCTCGGAGATGAGGAAGGCGTAGTGCTGCGGGGTGACGGTACCGGACGGCACGGTGGCGAAGTCCAGCTGGACGCCGTTGGCGGTGTCGACGGGGACGAACGGCCCCCACTCGGGGCCGACTTCGAGACCGAGGACGTGCGCCAGGAATTCGGCCGACTCCCGGTTGTTCCGGGAATGGATGATCGTGTGGTTCAACTCGACTGACATGGGTGAATGCCTCCGCAAGGCACCTCACGGCCACCTCCATGCCTCACCCGGACGGTGACCGGCACGCGATGACGTGAACGAGATCCTAAACGCCGACCCCGCCCGGGTCCACCCGGCCTCGTCACGAACCTCCGTACACCGTCTTGACGTTGTCCTGCGCGGGGTGCGTCCGGCCGGCCGGGCCCGCGGCGAACACCCGCAGCAGGTTCTCCGTCACCCGGGTGGTCAGCGCCCCCGCCCGCTCGTCCAGCCCGTGGTTGGCGCCGCTGCGCCCGTCGCCCTTCGCGTCCAGGGCCTCGACCCAGCGCATGGTTCCGGTCGCGAAGACCCCGGCGCCGCTCGGCGTCGTGTAGTAGGCGGTGTCCTGGTGACTGGGCCGCCCCTCGCACACCACGGGGGAGTGGGCCAGTATCTCGATCGGCCGGGGGGTCGGGAACCCGGTGGAGACCTTGTCGTACTCCACGCCCACCAGGTGCGGGAACCGGTCGGTCGGCTTGACGCCCGTGCCCTCGAAGAGCCAGTGGCCGGGGTTGGTCACCACGTACGGGGCGTCCACCGGGTAGCCGTCGTAGATCACGCCCAGCAGCGAACTCTCCGGGTCCGCCCCGGGGGCGGTACGGAAGTCCACGGTCGCCGGATGACCGCGCTTGAAGCCCGGGTCCTGCTCGTAGGACGTCTTGTAGCAGACGACCGTACGGTCCGGTCCCAGCTCGCTCGCCTCCAGGCGGATGCGGCGGTAGCAGCAGTTCGCGCCGAGTATCGCGATGTTGCTCCCCGCGTCCCGGGCGGCCGTGATGTGCGCGCGCTGCTCGGGCGACCAGTATTCGTCGTGCCCGAGCGAGACGACCGCGGCGGCCCCCTCCAGCAGCCGCTTCTCGCGCGCCACGTCGGTGGTCGTGGTGTAGGCCAGGGGTATGCCGAGCCGCTCGGCCAGCGCGATCAGCGGAGCCTCGTAGACCAGGAACAGCCCCGCGCCGTCGTCGTACTCGTACGGCCGGTCGAAGGTCACCGACAGGGACCGCGAGGCGAAGCCGCCGCTCGGGCCGTCGTAACTGCTGTATCCACCCCACTTGTTGTACGCCTGCCAGGTCGCCACCGCGTTGACGATGACGGTACGGCCCCCGGTCGCCGCCGACCGCACGGTGACCGGGACGAACCGCTGGCCCTCGCCGCCCTGCGCGTCCAGGCGCAGCAGGTAGCTGCCCTCCGGCCAGTCCTTCGTCTCCACGGTGGTGGTGCGCGCCCACCGGGCCCGCACCATCCGGGTCCCCTGCTCCACCGCCGCCTCGGGCTGCCGGGCACCGGTGATCGCCTGCGACCGCCACACCAGGCGGGCCCGCGCCCCGCCGTACCAGCCCATCCGGTAGGCGGAGACGGTGAACCGGGGCGCGGTGGTGGAGACGTGGAGCCCGAAGGACTCGCCCGGCAGGACGCTCACCCGGTCGGCGAAACCCTCGATCGCCCGCGCGGGTCCCGCCTTGGCCACGGCCCAGTCGGCGTTGCCCGGTCGTGCGTTCTCGGCCTTGACGTCGAAGCCGTGCGGCCCGGCCGGACCGCCGGGCGCGGCGGAACCGGATCCGGACGGCTTCGGGCCACCGCTCGACGGGTGGCCCGCGCCCGGGCCGTCGGCGGAGCCCGACCCGTCCGCGCAGCCTGCCACGGCGCCCAGCCCGGCCACGGTGGCCGCACCCGTCGCGATCGCGAGGAAACGCCGCCTGCCCGCTCCTTCGCCGTCCCCTGCCCTGTGCTGTTGATCCATGGAGGGCACGGTATGTCACCCGTTCGGCCCTATTCGAACCGGGCGCTGCGGTCCGTCCCCGAGGGCCCGGACCACCAGCTCGTCAGCCCAGGCGCACCACCACCTCCTGTGTCGCCCCCGCCGCCTGGGTGAGGTCGGCGAATCCCAGCCGGAGCACCGCGCCGGGGACGGCCGACACCACTCCGGCGGACCGGGTGACCACCTCGGTGACGGGCCGGTGCCACACCACGGTCAGCGCGGTCTGGGTCCGGGTCGGATCGCTGACGCGGACCGTCGCCGTCCCGTCCGGTCTCTCCCGGATGGTCACCGAACAGGGTCCGCCCGCCTCCACCGGGCCGGCCGTCCCGGCCTGCCAGAGGTTGACCCCGGTGAACCCCAGGGACGGCACATGCACGCCCTGGGCCACCTCCGAGTTGGCCAGGACCGTCAGCCAGCCCGCGGCGGCGGCCCGCGCCGAGGTCTGGGCCGCCGTGGCGCCCGGGAGTATCTGATGGACATACGACCCCGCGGTGGGATCGGTGCCGTGGTCGTACCAGAGCGTCAGATAGCGGCGGGTCAGCACGCTGGTGGAACCGCCCCGGTTGACATCGCTCCACCGTCCGTCGCGCTGCTCCCGCAGGGCCTTGAAGGTGCCCGCCCCCGACATGACGTACCCGCCGAACCCCGCGATGTGCGCCCAGCCGGGGGAAGGGAAGACGGCCGACCAGCCGAGGGCGGTCGGCTGGACGGTGCCGCCGACGGTCAGCGCGTGCGTCCCGGTGGCCCCGAGATTGCGGTTGTCGACCACCGTCTCCACCACGGCGCCGTCCGTGGCCCGGATCCCCGCCCCCAGGCACACGATCGTGTCGGCCAGGAAGAACCAGGACTTGCGGGCCGTGAGGGTGCTGGACAGGCCCCGCAGGTGCTGGCCCACCGAGGCGAACTCCCCGTCGGTGGAACCGCCCACCCACACGGCGTCCGGCCGGGAGGCCCCCCAGTCGCCTCCCGCGCCATCGGCCAGCACCTTGCGCGAGACGGTGGTTCCCGGCAGCCGGTACGGGTCCACGGTCGGCCAGAAGGCGTCCGCGTACTGGCCGTTCCCATAGGTGGCACCCCACCAGCAGAGCATGCCGCTGCCGGTGTGCCAGCCGCGCAGGTTCTCCCCGTTGCCCGTCTCGTAGTGGGTGATCCGGCGCGAGGCCATGGCCAGGGAAGCCGCCCAGTCGGGCCGCCGGTGCGTGGCCCGGTCCATCGCACCGAACAGCCGGTGGCCGACCGGCTCGGCCGCGGCCAGGACCGCCGGGTCCCCCTCGACCTCGGCCAGCCGGGCCAGCGAGGACAGGGGCAGGGATTCGTCCGCGAGCGGGCGGCTGTAGTAGTCCCGCGCCATCCAGCCCTTCACCAGCGCCCGCCAGCGGGCCCGCTCGGCCGCGCTCGCCCCCTCCCCGAGCAGCAGTATCCCGGCGAGCACGGCATGGCCCCGGGCGTGGTCGTCCTGGCGGACCTGGCGGACGTCCGCCGCGGCCAGGCCCCGGCTGATCGCCCGGCCGGACACACAGTCCATGATCAGACCGTTGAAAAGGAACGGGGCCCAGGCCCGCTCCACCGCGTCGAACACGATCTGCGCACCGGGATCGGTGAGGGCCCAGGGCGTCCCTTTGAGTACCCCCGACAGCAGGCCCAGACCACCGAGGAGCACCGCACCGTAGGTGCCCGAATACGGCACCCAGGAGTGCTGGATGAATGACCCGTCGCGGTACAGGCCGTCCCCCGAGGTGACGTAGGGGAAGACCGGAGCGAGGGCGTCCCGGGCCAGAGCGATCTTGGCCGACTGCTTGCCGACCACCCCGCGCACCGCCAGCACCCGGCACAGGTCCACCCGGTTCGCACCGGTGCTCGTCCCGGTGTACGCGCCGACCGCGCTGTCCGGCACGAAATGGTCCACGGCCGCGCAGAAATCGGCGAGCTGCGCCGCCGACAGCTGGTCGTACAGCAGGACGCACAGGTCCAGCAGCGCCTGCGGCGCACCGATCTGCCAGCAGTACCAATTGCCGTACGGCGCCTGACCCGCGTGGTAGGCCCGCGCGTGCAGATGGTCGAGCCCCGTGAGCAGGCCCGCGCGCAGGGTGTCCGATCCGGTCACCCCCGTCCCTGGCCGGACATAGGCCTCCGCCATCGTCCGCAGCCGGTAGTAGCTCTGCATCAGCATCTCGGGATCGGTGGCGAACCCGAGATCGGGCCAGAGCGAACCACTGGCCGGGGCCATGGCCCCCAGCCAGCCCGCGGTCTGGTCACCCAGCGCGGCCAGCCGGGAGCGGAACGGCTCGGCCGCGGTGGGCAGATCACCGCCCAGGACCAGAGAGCGCCACACCGACCGCATGCCGTCGTGGACGTCCCCCGCTGCCTCGGCGGCCGCCCGCCTGGCAGGCGTCCCGAGCAGGAACGCACCCCCGCCCGCGGTGGAGAGGAAGGAACGCCGACTCCATACTTCCGTCATCGCCAACTCCTTTCGGCCCGTGGATGCGTCGACTCGTCGCTTCAGGGGCCATCGACCGATCGGTCACTCGACATGCTCGCGGTAGCGCTCGATCACCTCCCGCAGCACGTCCGCGCCGTCCCGGGCCCACAGGCCCGGCTGGAAGATCTCGACCTCGACCGGACCCCGGTACCCGGCCGCGTCGGCCAGCTCGCGGAAGGTTCGTAGGTCGATGCTTCCGTCGCCGAGCTGGCCACGGCCCAGCAACACGCCCTCGGGGAGCGGGGTGACCCAGTCCGCCACCTGCACGGACACGATCCGCCCGCCGGCACCGGCCCTGCGCAGCTCCGCGGGGAGCCGCTCGTCCCACCACAGGTGGTAGGCGTCGGCCACCACCCCGACCTGCTCGGCCGGGAACTGCTCGGCGAGGTCCAGCGCCTGGCCGAGGGTGGACACCACGCACCGGTCCGACGCGAACATCGGATGCAGCGGCTCGATCCCCAGGCGCACCCCGTGCGCCGCCGCCCACGGGGCCAGCTCGCCCAGGATCGAGGCGATCCGCTGCCGTGCCCCGACCAGATCCCGGTCCCCTTCCGGCAGCCCGCCCGAGACCAGCACCAAGGTGTCGGCGCCCAGCTCGGCCGCCTCCGCCACGGCGCGGCGGTTGTCATCGAGCGCGGCCGCCCGCCCCCCGGGGTCGGCGGCGGTGAAGAACCCGCCGCGGCAGAGCGAACTGACCCGGATCCCCGCCTCCGCGACGAGCTTCGCGGTCTCCCGCACCCCGAAGGCCCGCACCGGATCCCGCCACAGCCCGACGGCCGTCACTCCGGCGGCCGCGCACCCGGTCACCAGCTCCGGCACGGACCATTGCCGGATCGTCTCCTGATTGAGGCTCAGCCGGGCCGGGGCCCCCGTCACGAGGCCACCCCGTGAACCGCCAGCAGGCGTCGCATGCGCCGCTCCGCCCGCTCCGGGTCGGGGAACAGGCCGAGCTGATCGGCCTGTTCGTACGCGGTGGCGAGATGGGGGAGCGAGCGGGCCGACTGGAGCCCGCCCACCATCGTGAAATGGTCCTGGTGACCGGCCAGCCAGGCCAGGAACACCACCCCGGTCTTGTAGTAGCGGGTCGGCGGGGCGAACAGGTGCCGCGACAGACCCACCGTGGGGTCCAGCAGCGCCCGGAAAGCCGCGGGGTCGTCCCGGTCCAGGGCCACCGACGCGCGGGCGGCCAGTGGTGCGATCGGATCGAAGATGCCGAGCAGGGCGTCGCTCGCGTACTCCCCGTCCCCCGCGATCAGTTCCGGATAGTGGTAGTCGTCTCCCGTGTAGCAGCGCACCCCGGCGGGGAGCCGACGGTGGAGGTCCACCTCGCGGCCGGCGTCCAGCAGGGACACCTTGACGCCGTCCACCTTCTCCGGATGCTCGGCGATGATCTTCAGGAAGACATCGGTGGCGTCGTCCAGGCCGTGGTGGCCCCAGTAGCCGGTCAGCTCGGGGTCGAACATCGGGCCCAGCCAGTGCAGGACCACCGGCCGGGCGCTCTGGCCGAGCAGCCGCCCGTACACCTCCAGATAGTCCTCGGGACCACGGGCCGCGGCGGCCAGGGCCCGCGAGGCCATCAGCACCGCCGACGCACCGCATGCCTCGACGTGCGCCAGCTGCTCCTCGTAGGCGGCGGTGATCGCGGCGAGGGTGTGCGCGCCGCCGGGGAGCTGGTCGGTACCCGCGCCGCAGACGATCCGGCCGCCCACGGCCAGCGCGTCAACGGCGGACCGGCGGATCAGCTCCGCCGCGGCGGGCCAGTCCAGCCCCATCCCGCGCTGGGCGGTGTCCATCGCCTCGGCCACGCCCAGGCCCTGCGCCCACAACCGGTGCCGGAAGGAGAGCGTGCTGTCCCAGTCGACCACGGGCCGGGCTCCGGCACAGGCGGCCAGCGGATCGGCGACCACATGCGCGGCGGAGTAGAACCTGCGGCTGCGGGCCGGGAGGAAATTGAGCGGCGGCAACGGATCGCGACACGGTGCGTGGACGCGGAGCCCGCCGTCCGCCGAGGGGAGCCTGATGCTCACAGCGTCACCTCCGGAACCGGCAGCCGCCTGCCCTCGGCCGAGGAGCGCAGGCCCAGATCGGCCAGCTGTACCCCACGGGCGCCGGCGAGGAGGTCCCACTGCCAGGGATCGCCCCGCACCACGTGTCTCAGGAACAACTCCCACTGCGCCTTGAACCCGTTGTCCCAGGGGGTGTTGTCCGGGACCTGCTGCCACTGGGCGCGGAACGGCTCGGTCTGGGGCAGATCCGGATTCCAGACGGGCTTGGGGGTCATGGCGCGGTGCTGGACGCGGCAGTCGCGCAGTCCGGCGACTGCCGATCCGTGCGTGCCGTCGACCTGGAACTCCACCAGCTCGTCCCGGTGGACCCGCACCGCCCACGAGGAGTTGATCTGGGCGACGGCGCCGCCCTCCAGCTCGAAGATCCCGTAGGCCGCGTCGTCCGCCGTGGCGTCATACGGCTTGCCGTCCTCGTTCCAGCGGCGGCCGATGTGCGTGCGGGTGAGCGCCTGCACCGTGCGGACCCGGCCGAACAGCTCGTGCAGCAGGTACTCCCAGTGGGGGAACATGTCGGCCACGATTCCGCCGCCGTCCTGCGACCGGTAGTTCCAGGAGGGCCGCTGGGCGGGCTGCCAGTCCCCCTCGAAGACCCAGTAGCCGAACTCGCCCCGGACCGAGAGGATCTCGCCGAAGAACCCACCGTCGATCAGCCGCTTCAGCTTCAGCAGCCCGGGCAGGAAGAGCTTGTCCTGGACCACCCCGTGTCTGACCCCGGCGGCCGCGGCGAGCCGGGCGAGGCGCAGCGAGGACTCGAAGGTGAGGGCGGTCGGCTTCTCGCAGTACACGTGCTTGCCCGCGGCGATGGCCCGGGCGAGGGCGGCTTCGCGGGCGCTGGTGACCTGGGCGTCGAAGTAGATCTCCACCTCGGGGTCGGCGAGGACCGACGCGAGGTCGGTGCTCACGTGCTCCAGGCCGTGTCGCTCGGCGAGGGCCCGGAGCGCCGCCTCGCGGCGGCCCACCAGCACCGGCTCGGGCCAGAGCACGGTGCCGTCGCCCAGGTCCAGGCCTCCCTGCTCGCGCAGCGCGAGCAGGGAGCGGACCAGATGCTGCCGGTACCCCATCCGCCCCGTCACGCCGTTCATGGCGATCTTGATCGTCCTGCGTTCCATGCTGACCTCCCTCTGCGTCATCGGGCGCCGGTAGAAAGCGCTTTCACTCCGTTCAGGCTAGGGCCGGGGATCTCGCCGCGGCAAGACTCTTTCGGGTGATAGAAAGCGCTTTCTAAATTTGCGAGTATGGAGATCCACACACCGGATGAGACGATGACCCGGGCAGGACGGAAGGGGCGGAAAGATGGCGGTGACTCTGGCAGAGGTCGCGGAGCAGGCGGGCGTGTCGCCCGCGACGGTCTCGCGCGTACTCAACGGCGGCTACCCCGTGGCCGGGGGGACCCGGACCCGCGTGGAGCGGGCGATCGAGGAACTCGGCTATGTGGCCAACGGTCCGGCGCGCGCCCTCGCGGCAGCCACCTCCGACCTCGTCGGCGTCCTCGTCCACGACGTGGCCGACAGCTACTTCGGGATCCTCGCCGGATCCCTGCAGAGCGCGCTCGGCCCGGAGAGCGGCCACCCCGGGAGCCGCCGCCTCGCCGTGGTCTGCAACACCGAAGGCGACCCCGCGGCCGAACTGGCCTATCTGACCCTGCTGGAAGGCCAGCGCGCCGGTGGCGTCGTGCTCACCGGCGGCGCGGTGGAAGAGCCCGCCCACACCGCCGCGCTGACCGCTCGCGTCACCCGGATCGCCACCACCGGCGTCCCGGTCGTGCTGTGCGGCCGCCCCCCGCTGCCCGTCCCGGCCGCACTGCCGGTCGCCACCGTCATGTTCGACGACCACGGAGGCGCGTTCCGCCTGGCGGAACACCTCCTGACCCTGGGGCACCGCCGGATCGCCTATGTCGCCGGACCGCCCGGGCTGAGCACCACCCGTGAGCGGCTCGCCGGCCACCGCGCCGCCCTGCACCGGCAGGATCCCGCCCTGACCGAGGCCTGCGCCCCCCTGACCGTCCATGCGAGCTTCGACCGCTCCGCCGGTTATGACGCCACCCGCGAACTGCTCCGCCGCGGCGCGTCGTTCACCGCGGTCGTCGCCGCCAACGACACGGTCGCGACCGGGGTCGCCGCGGCCCTGCGGGAAGAGGGGATACGGATCCCCGAAGACGTGTCCGTCGCGGGCTTCGACGATCTGCCCTTCTGCGTGGACACAGCCCCCGCCCTCACCACCGTGCGGGTGCCGCTGCGCGAAGCGGGCGCGCTCGCCGCGCAGTTGGTCACAGGACGCCGACTGCCCCCGCCCGGCGGCATCACCACCCTGCCCACCGAACTGATGGTGCGCGGTTCCACCGCACCCCCACCCGCCGGGAGCCGGCCATGAAGTACGCCTTCTCCACCCTCGGCCTGCCGGGCACCCCGCTCACGGAGGCCGCCGCCCTCGCCGCCACGCACGGATACGACGGGGTGGAACTCCGCACCCACCCCGAGGAGCCGCTCCACTGCGGCTCCCCGGCCACCGACCGGGCCGCCGCTGTCCGTGCCTTCGCCGCCGCCGGTGTCGGGATCCTCGCGGTCGCGGGCTATGCCCGGGTCGCGGCCGAGGGACCCGACGAACCCGTCCTCGCCGAGCTGAGAGCCCTGACCGCGCTCGCCGCCGACCTCGGAGCCCCCTACGTCCGGGTTTTCCCCGGCGGCGACCCCGACTCCGCCGAGGCCGATGCGATCGCCGCGCGCCGACTCGCCGCCGCGGCGCCGTTCGCCGAGCGCGAGGGCGTGCGGATCCTGCTGGAGACCCATGACTCCCACCGCACCGGGGCCGCCGCCGCGCGGGTGCTGGACCGGGTCGGGCACCCCGGCGCGGGCGCGCTGTGGGACGTACTGCACACCTGGCTCGGTGGCGAGAGTCCGGCGCGGTCGAGCCGGGCGCTGTCCGGGCACCTGGGCTACATACAGGTCAAGGACGTGGCATCGGCGGCGGACCTGACCCCGCTGGGGCTGGGCCGCGGGACGCTCCCGCTGGCCGAGGCGGTGGCCGCCGCGCCGCCCGGGGGCTGGCTCTGCTGGGAGTACGAGAGACGCTGGTACCCGGGCGCCGAGGAACTGCCGGGCCTGCTCACCGCGGGCCGGGAGCATCTGGCCGGGCTGGTGCGAGCGGCGCGGAAGGAGGTGGCTCACGCCGAGTAGGCCAGTCGGCCCGGATCGACGGTGTGGCGGAAGCCGAGCCCCAGGGCGTACCGCTCCAACTCCTCGACGGCCGTTGCCGCCAGGCGGTCCAGCTCCCCGCCCAGCGAACCGGCCACATGGGGGGTGAGCAGGACGTTCGGCAGGTTGAAGAGGGGTGAGGCGCCGGGCAGCACCTCGGGCTCGGTGTGGTCGAGGACGGCGTGCAGTCGGCCGGAGATCAGTTCCTCGGTCAGGGCCGCGGTGTCGACCAGGGAGCCGCGTGCGGTGTTGACCAGCGTGGCGCCGTCCCGCATCAGGGCGAGCCGGGGCGCGTCCAGCAGGTGGCGGGTCTGCGGGAGCGCGGGGGCGTGCAGGCTGACCACGTCACTGCGGGAGAGCAGTTCGTCCAGGGGGACCGGCTCGGCGCCCATCGCCTCTAGCTCGGCCGGGTCGGCGTACGGATCGTGGACGAGCACCCGCAGATCGAAGGGGCGGAGCAGTTCCAGGACCCGCCGCCCGATCAGCGAGGCGCCGACCAGGCCGACCGTCCGGCGGTAGTTGCCGATGCCCGGATAGCGGCTCAGGAGGTCGATCGGGCCGCGGGTGGACCGGTACAGGTGGGCCGATTCCAGTACCCGCTTGTTGGCGAAGAGGATCGCGGCGAGCGTGTACTCGGCGACGGGCACCGCGTTGGCGGCGGCCGCGCTGGAGACGAGCAGACCGCGTTCCCAGCAGGCTTCGGTCACATGGTGTTTGACACTGCCGGCCGCGTGGACCACGGCGCGGAGCCGGGGCATCCGTTCCAGCGCCGCCGCGTCCAGCGGCGGGCAGCCCCAGCCGGTGAACAGCACCTCGGTCTCGCCGAGCCGGTGCCCCGGACGGGCCGGGTCCGTGATGTCCGCGAACTCCGCGAAATCGGTGAGGAGGAGACCGGAGTCGACGTCGGCGACGCGGTGCAGCTCGGCGAGGGTGGCCGGGTCGCCCAGCACGGCGGCGCGCGTGCCGGGACTCATGGCGAGCAGGGTGACGGGACGGTGGGTCACTTGACGGCTCCCGCTGTGAGACCCGAGCGCCAGAATCGCTGGAGGCCGAGGAAGGCCAGGACCAGCGGGACGACGGCGACGAGCGAACCGGTGATGACAAGGGGGTACAGCTCGGGCTGCTGGTAGACGCTGCGGTTCCACATGAACAGGCCGAGGCTGACCGGGTAGAGACGTTCGTCGTTCAGCATGGTCAGCGCGCCGTAGAAGTTGTTCCAGATGGCCGTGAAGGTGAACAGGAAGATCGTCACAAACCCGGGCCAGAGCATCGGGAACGACACGTGGGCGAAGACGCGCAGTTCACTCGCGCCGTCCATCCGGGCGGCGGCGAGCACCTCGTCGGGGACGTATCCCTCGGCGAACACCCGGGCCAGGTAGACCCCGAAGGGGTTGACGAGGGCGGGCACCAGATAGGCCCAGTAGGTGTTGACGGCCCCGGCCGCCGAGGCCATCAGGTAAAGGGGGAGCTGGAGCACGGTGGCCGGCACCAGGACACCGGCGAGCACGACGCCGAACAGCCGTTCCTTGTGCCGGAAGTCGTAGGCGTGGAAGGCATATCCGCAGGCCACGCTGATGAGCGCGGACAGGACGGAGCCGACCACGGTGTACAGGAGGCTGTTGCCGAGCCAGCGGCCGAAGATGCCGTCGTTGTAGGCGAAGACGTCGTGGAGGTTGTCGAGGAGGTTGAAGTCGCCGAAGGAGTAGGGATCGGTGGCGAAGAGGTCACGCCGGTTCTTGGTGGCCGCCATGACCAGCCAGGCGAGGGGCATCAGGGTGTAGGCGGCGACCAGCAGCAGGGCGGCGTTGACGGCGGTCTTGGAGAGGAGGGCGGAGGAACGGCGCCGCGCGGGGGCGGGGGCGGGGGTGTGGGCGGGAGCGACGGGCCGGGTGAGCGTGTGGGTCATGCGTCCCTCCAGCGGTTGCCGAGCGTGGTGACGACGTAGGAGGCGGCTCCCGCGACCAGGGCGAGGAGCAGGGCGCCCGCGGCGGCGAGGCCGTAGTCGTGGCTCTTGAACGCGGCGCTGAAGACGTACATCGTCGGCGACCAGGATTCGCCCATCTCGTTGGCCCGGAGCTGGAGCAACTGCGGTGCGTCGAAGAGCTGGACGGCGCCGACACAGGTGAAGAGCACGGTCAGGATCAGGGTGGGCCGGATGCTGGGCACCTTGACCTGGAAGGCGGTGCGGATGGCTCCGGCGCCGTCCATGGTGGCGGCCTCCAGGGTTTCCCGGGGTACGGCCTGGAGCCCGGCAAAGAAGATGATCATGTTGTAGCCCATCCACTGCCAGGCCGAGACGTTGACGACGGACAGCAGGGCCTCGTCACGGCCGAAGAAGTTCCAGGAGAGTCCGGCGCCGTCGAGGACGTCCAGGACCGGGCTCAGACCGGGGGTGTAGAGGTACAGCCAGATCGCGGCGGCGATCAGGCCGGGGACGGCGTGCGGCAGGTAGAAGGCGATCTGGAAGAACCGTCTGGCCCGGGCGAGGGCGGAGTCCAGCAGCAGGGCGAGCACCAGCGCGCCGCCGACCATGACGGGGATGTAGAGGAGGCAGTAGACGGCGACATGGCGGAAGGAGGCCAGGAAGAGGGGATCGGTGAGGGCGTTCGTGTAGTTCCCGAATCCGCTGAACACGCGCCGCGTGCCGCCGAAGCCGAGGCCGGACTGCTCGTCGTGGAACAGGCTCAGCCAGGCGGCGTAGGCGATGGGGGCGACGGTGACGAGGGCGAAGAGGAGGAAGAAGGGGGCCATGAAGAGGAGGGGAGCGGAACGGAACCGCGTCCCGGCTCCGCCCGCGGCGGCGAGCCGGCGCGGGCCGCCCGCGCCCTCCCTCCCCGGGGCCGTTCCGACCCGAGCCGCGGTCGGCCCGGGGTGGCCCGTGCTCGCCTCGGGGTGGTGCGGGGGCATCAGTTGGCCAGGCCCAGGCCGCGGGCCTTGATGGCTTTCTCGGCGGCGCTCTGGCCCTCGCTCAGGGCCTTGAGCTGGTCGGCCCCGGCCGCGTTCTGGGCCGCGTTGACCTGGAGGTGCGTCGGGCCCCAGGTCCAGCCGGGCACGATGGTGTCCGCCGCCGCGCCGGCCAGGGCGTAGGGGTCCTGCCCGGCGAAGTACGAGGCGTCGAACAGCTTCGAGGCCGCCACCCGCATCTCCGGGTTGGCCGGCAGGGCGCTGCTGGGAGCCTTCAGCGAGCTGAGCCGCGCCTTGACGGCTTCCGGGTCGGTGGTGACCCACGCGATGAACTCCGCCGCGGCCTTGGTGTGCTTGCTGCCCTTCGGCACGATGTAGGAGGTGCCGCCGTACATGCCCGTGGCGGGCTTCCCGTCCCAGGTGGGGAGCGGGGCGATGCCCCACTTGCCCTTGAGGTCCGGGTAGCTCGCGAGGAAGGTACCGGCCGTCCAGGCGGCGCCGATGACCGTCGCGACCTGACCGGACGAGCGTTCCTTGGCCTCGCCCTCGCCCCACAGCGGGGTCTTGGAGGCCAGTCCCGCATCGAGCAGGCCGTTCCAGTACGTGGCCACCTTCCGGGAGGCCGGATCGTTGATGGCGACCTTCCACTTGTCGCCTTCGGTGCCGTACCACTTGGCGCCCGCCTGCCAGGAGAGTCCGGCGAGCACGGCGGGGTCGCCGCCGCCGAAGTTGGTGATCCGGACCGAGGGGTCGGCCTTGTTGATCTTCTCCGCGGCCTGCTTGTACTCCTCCCACGTCGTCGGCACGGCGACCCCGTGCTTCTCGAAGATGTCCTTGCGGTAGAAGAGTTCGAGCGGGGTGACGTCGAAGGGCACCGCCCAGGTCTTGCCGCCGAGGCCCACCAGGGACTGGACCGCCTTGGGGAACTTCTCGGCGACGAGCTTGCCGGAGGTCGCGCTCAGGTCCTCCAGGTTGCCGCCGCTCGCGAACTCGGGGAGCGCGGAGTAGTCCATCGTCGCGATGTCCGGCGCGTTGCCGCCCTTGACGGCGTTGGAGAGTTTGGCCGCGCCGTCCGGCCCGCCGGGCACGGCCGAGAACGTCACCCGGATGTTCTTGTGCGTCTTGTTGAAGGCGTCCGCGGTCTGCTGGGCGCCCGCGCTGGAGGACCAGTAGGTGAGGGTGACCGGCTGATCGGCCGGGCCCGCCGGTTCGGCCGACGCCCCCGTCCCCTCCTTGCCGCCGCACGCGGTGGCGAGCAGCGCCAGCGAGGCGACCGAGGCGGTGAGGGCGAGACGGGTCAGGCGGGAGGAGTGCGGGCGAGGGGAAGGCAGGCGGGAGGAGTGCAGGCGGGAGGAAGGCAGGCTGCGCGACATGTTTCGACTCCTACGGACGACCGCTGCGGGCGGCGGATGGGAGAACGCGGCCCATCTTTTGTCCGAACGCGCACACCGTCAAGAGCGAACGCACAACTCGATCGAAACAATCAGATCGACTCCTCCTTTATGAGCGAATGGTCAACCGGGGGAGCAGCTCCAGATGCTGCCGCGGCCCGCCGTCCGGCCCGTACGCCGCCTCGTCGGCCCCCGACAGCCGGTCCAGCAGCAGCTCCGCCGCCCGCGCCCCCACCTCCCGTTTGGCCGGGGCGACGGCCGAGAGCGGCACGTCCGCCAGCCCCGCCACCTCGTCGTCGTACGTGATCACCGCCAGGTCCTCCGGCACCCGCACGCCCCGCGCCTGGAGCCGCGGGATCAGCATGATCGCGTCCGTGTCGCTGTGGATCAGCGCGGCCGTGACCCCGCCCCCGGAGACCGCCTCGCACAGGTACTCCAGGGTTCGCGCGAACCGGTCCGCCACCGACAGCTCCGCGACCGGCGTCGCACCCGGTCCGGCCGTCGGCCACGGCGGCGCCGGTTCCAGGCCGAGCGCGGCCACGGCCGCCTCGTACCCGGCCCGCAGCCGCGCGCTCGTCGGCGTCTCCTGGCAGGCCAGCGCGATCCGCCGGTGGCCCAGCCCCACCAGGTGCTGGACCGCCCGCGCCGCGCCGTGGGCGTGGTCCGACACGACCCGGTCCAGTGCGGCCGCGGGGTGCCCGGGCGGGGCCCACCGCTCCACCAGCACGGTGGGAACCGGCAGCTCAGCGGTCCAGGCGCCCTCGCCGGGCCCCGGCGATCCGGCGTCCCAGTTCGGGGTCAGCAGCAGCCCGTCCGCCCCCGTGGACAGCAAGCGGTCGGCCTGGGTCCGGTCCTCGCCCGGAAGGTACCGGGTCAGCCCCACGGTCAGCCGCGCGCCCCGTGCCTCGACCACCTCCCGGGCCCCGCGCACCACCTCCGCGTAGTAGTACTCGGTGGTCGGCACGACCATGCCGACCACCAGGCCCGCCGCGTCACCCGTCCCCGCCCGGTCCGCCGCGCCCCGCGCGCCGGGCCCCGCCGCGCGCCCCGCGGCCCGGCCGTCCGTCCCCGGGGCGCCCGAGCCCCCCGGGGTCTCGACCCGGCTGATCACCCCGTGCATCCGCTGGATCTCGCCCCGGGCGGCCATCGCCTCGATGTCCCGGCGCAAGGTGACGGGGGAGACGCCCAGCTCCTGGGCGACGTCCGCGACCCGCACGCTGCCCCGGGCCCGGACGAGCGCGAGCACCTGCGCCTGGCGCTGGTCTACATGTGGTCTCAAGGGGTCCCCCTGGGCTGTTCTGCCGGTGCTGGTACGCGCTCTTCCGCGCGCTGTGCGCGCTCCCCGCTCATCATAGAGAACCGAGAGCACCTGAACGATCGATTCGATCGTTTCCGATCAACTCGTCATTGACGGCGTGCGCGTCGCGTTCATATATTCGGCGTCGTCCGGCACCCCTCGCACCGCACGGCACGGGAGTCAGCGCATGCTCACGCACGACCAGGACGGATTCCGGCGCGCAGGCCGGCCCCACCGCGTCATCTCCGGGGCCCTCCACTACTTCCGGGTCCACCCGGACCTGTGGGAGGACCGGCTCCGCAGACTGCGCGCCCTCGGCGTCAACACCGTGGACACCTACGTCCCCTGGAACTTCCACGAGAGCGCCCCCGGCAAGGCCGACTTCACCGGCCCCCGCGACCTCGCCCGCTTCCTGCGCACCGCCCAGGACCTGGGCCTCGACGCCATCGTCCGCCCCGGCCCGTACATCTGCGCCGAATGGGACTTCGGCGGTCTGCCCGCCCGGCTGCTCGCCCGGGACGGGCTGCGCCTGCGCTGCTCCGACCCGCGCTTCGAGGCCGAGGTGGACGGCTGGTTCGACCTCGTCCTGCCCGAACTGCTGCCGCTGCTCGCGAGCCGGGGCGGTCCGGTGGTCGCCGTACAGATCGAGAACGAGTACGGCTCCTACGGCAACGACACCCGCTACCGTGCCCACGTCGAGCGGGCCCTGCTCGAACGCGGCGTGGACTGCCTGCTGTTCACCGCCGACGGCCCCGAGGACGCGATGCTGCAAGGCGGCATGGTCCCCGGCCGCCTCGCCACCGCCACCTTCGGCGCCCGCCCGGCCGAACGCCTGGAGGCGCTGCGCCGCTACCAGAAGAGCGGACCGCTGGCCGCGATGGAGTTCTGGCTCGGCTGGTTCGACCACTGGGGCGAGGACCACCACGTCCGCGCCGTCGACGAGGTGGCGGCCTCGCTCGACGAACTCCTCGCCACCGGCGCCTCCGTCAACCTCTACATGGCCCACGGCGGCACCAACTTCGGCTTCTGGGCGGGCGCCAACCACACCGGATCCCGGCCCGGCGAGGCCGGCTACCAGCCGACCGTCACCAGTTACGACTACGACGCCCCCATCGGCGAGGCCGGTGAACTGACCGCCAAGTTCCACGCGTTCCGCGAGGTCATCGGCAAGTACGCCCCGCTGCCGGACGGTCCGCTGCCCGAGCCGCCGCCCCGGCTGGCGCCCGCCCTCGCCACGCCGACCGGCCGCGCCCCGCTCGCGGCGCAGCTCGACGCGCTCTCCACGGTCGTGCACCGCCCGGCGCCGGAGCCCATGGAGAAGCTGGGCCAGGACTTCGGCATGATCCATTACCGGACCGCCATCACCGGGCCCCGCCCCGCCATGCCCGTACGGATCGACGGCCTCGGCGACCGCGCGTACGTGTTCGCCGACGGGGTGCCGCTCGGCATCCTCGACCGGAACGCCCTCGACGAGGGGCTCGACCTCCCGGTCGGCGAGGCCGGGGTGGTCCTCGACGTACTGGTCCGCGCCCAGGGCCGGGTGAACTACGGGCCGCTGCTCGACGACCGCAAGGGCATCTGGCGCGGTGTCCGCCACGGCCACCAGCACCTGTTCGAGTGGGAGATCAGGCCGCTGCCGCTCACGGACCTCACCGCCCTGGAGTGGACCGCCCCGGACGCGGCCCCGGCCCCGGCCGCCCCCACGGAGACCCGGCACGATCCCGCCTTCGAGGACCCCGCCTTCCACCGCTTCGCCCTGACCGTCCCGGCCCCCGCCGACGGCTTCCTCGACCTCTCCTCCTGGGGCACCGGCCTGATCTGGCTGAACGGCTTCCTCCTCGGCCACTACGACACCCCGCGCGGCCCCCAGCGCACCCTCTACGCCCCCGCCCCGCTCTGGCGCACCGGCGAGAACGAGGTCGTCGTCCTGGAACTGGAGCGCCCCGGCGCCGACCTGCCCCTGCGCGACACGCCCGACCTCGGCCGCCGCAAGGTCGTCACCCTCCAGTGAGAGGAGCGCCGTGACGGCACGCGCCGCCCGTTCCCCGGACCCGGGCGCGTAACGCCCGTACGCCGCCTCCCCGGGCGGGGGGAGACGGCGTACGGAGCGAACGGGGGGCCCAGGGGGCGCAGGGCTCAGGACACGATGTCCTTGCGCCCGAATCCCCGGAAGGCGAGGGCGAACAGCACCAGCGCGTACGACACCGACACCGCCGTCCCCTTCACCATCCCGCCCCACTCCAGGTGCGGCTGGAGGGCGTCGGCCCAGGCGAACTGCCAGTGCGCGGGCAGGAACTCGCGCCAGGAGCCGAGCGCGGTCACCGCGTCCAGCACGTTCCCGACGATGGTCAGCCCGACCGCCCCGCCGACCGCGCCGAGCGGGGCGTCCGTGCGGGTCGAGAGCCAGAACGCCAGCCCGGCCGTGACCAGCTGTGACACGAAGATGAAGGCGACCACCAGCGCGAGCCGCGGCAGCGTGTCCCCGGCCGCCAGTTCCCCGCCGGTCGGCAGCTTCAGCGGTCCCCAGCCGTAGGCGGCGGTGCCCGCCGCCAGGGCCACCACCGGCAGCAGCACCATCGCCGCCAGGCTGAACCCGAGCGCCACCACCAGCTTGCTCCACAGCAGCCGGGCCCGGGGGACCGGCGAGGCGAGCAGGTAGCGCAGCGAGGACCAGCTGGCCTCCGAGGCGACCGTGTCCCCGCAGAACAGGGCGACGGGCACCACCAGCAGGAAGCCCGCCGAGACGAACAGGCAGGTCGCGGCGAAGTTCGCGCCGGACGCGGTCGCCGTGTCGATGAGGGTGATCCGGCCGTCCCGGCCCCCGCCGCCGCCCTGGGAGCCGCCCACCGCGAAGGCGATGATCATGATGAAGGGCAGTGCGGCCAGCACCCCGCCCATCACCAGGGTGCGGCGCCTGCGCCACTGCCGCAGGGCCTCGACCCGCAGCGGCAGCGTCCGGCTCGCCTGGTACCCGGCCGCCACTTCCTGAGCCTCTTGTGGTTCCACTTCCCGTACGGCGCTCACGCCGGACCTCCGATCAGGGTCAGGAACGCGTCTTCCAGCCGCCGGTGCGGACCCACTCCGGTCACCGGCACCTCCAGCCGGACGAGTTCGGCGATGAGCGTGGTGGCCGTGGCCCCGTCCAGCCGGACGAGCAGCCCGTCCTCGGCCGCCACCACGGAATCCACGCCCTCCAGGGCCGCCACCTTCTCGACGGCCGCTTCGCCGATGGGCCCCGCCAGGGTCACCAGCAGGGTGTCCCCGCCGCCGGTGATCTCGGCGACCGGGCCGGCCTGGACGAGCCGTCCGCGGTCCATGACGACCAGGTGCGTACAGGTCTGCTCGACCTCCGACAGGAGGTGGCTGGAGACGATGACGGTCCGGCCGCCCGCCGCGTAGTCGATCATCACGTCCCGCATCTCGCGGATCTGCGGCGGGTCCAGACCGTTCGTCGGCTCGTCGAGGATCAGCAGGTCCGGCATGCCGAGCATGGCCTGCGCGATGGCGAGCCGCTGCCGCATGCCCTGCGAGTACGTCCGTACCGCGCGCTCCAGCGCGTCGCCGAGCCCGGCGATCTCCAGGGCCTCCGCCATGTAGGAGTCCGCGGCCGGACGGCCGGTGGCCTGCCAGTACAGCTCCAGGTTGGCGCGGCCCGACAAGTGCGGCAGGAAGCCCGCGCCCTCGACGAACGCGCCGACCCGCGACAGCACCGGGGCGCCGGCCCGCACCGCGTGCCCGAACACCCGGATCTCGCCCGCGTCCGGCGAGATCAGTCCCATCAGCATCCGCAGGGTGGTGGTCTTGCCGGCGCCGTTGGGCCCGAGCAGCCCGAGCACCTGGCCCTTCTCCACCCGCAGGGACAGGTCGCGGACCGCGTACCGGTCCTGCGACTTCGCGTACCGCTTGGTCAGTCCGGTGATCTGGAGCGGTACGCCGTCCAGCGCGGCCTCGTGCTCCGGCCCGCCGGGCACGGCTCCGTCCGGGGCGGTGGCGCGCGTACCGTCGCCGCGGCGCCGGATGCCCAGGAGCGCGGCGGCCAGCACGGCCGCGCCGAGCGGCAGCCCCCAGGTCCAGGCGGGCAGCCCGGCCGAGGCGGTGCGCACGGCGTCGACGACCGGCACGGTGAGCGTCCCGTCCGCCGTGGAGACGGCGTACGTCGCCGGGGCGGCCGGGGTGGCGTAGCCGAGGTCGGTCGCCGCGACCACCAGGCGCAGCCGGTGGCCGCTCTGGACGCCGTAGTCGACGGCCGGGAGCGCGAGCTTCACCTCGGCGCCCTGGGCGGCGTTCTCCACCCGCACGGGTGCGACCAACTGGCTGGGCAGCACCTGCTGGCGCCCGTCGGGCCCGACGTCGTACACCTTGCCGAAGAGCACGGCCGAACCGTCGGCGGCGCTCGACCTCACCTTCAGGGTGACGGTCGGGGTGCCGGTGATCCGCAGTTCCTTCTCCAGCGGCTTCGACTCGAAGCTCGCGTACTGCCCGGGGAAGTCCAGGGCGAAGCTCGCTCCGAGCCCCGCGAGCTGACCGCCGATCCCCGGCAGCGAGGAGAGCGCGGGGGGCGCGCCGCCCGCGGGATTGGCGAAGCTCTGCTCGGCGCCCGTCAGCGCGATCTTCTGCCCGCCCGCGGCCAGCCCCGGGTAGTGCTCGTCGGACGCGCCGCGCAGCTTGACCGCGCCGTCCGTCGAATCGATTCCTCCGGTGCGCGAGACGCGGAACGCCGGGCCCGTGTCCGCCGCGGTGTCCTGCTTGAGGTAGCGGTCGAACCAGGCGGTGACCCGGCCCTGGATCCGGTCGTTCTCCGTCATCCCGCCGTCGTGACCGCCCGCGGCCCAGTCCACCGCCACCGGCGCCCCGTTCTTCGCGAGCGCGGCGGCCATGGCATCGGCCTGGCCCAGCGGGAAGAGGGAATCGGCCTGCCCCTGCACGATCAGGGCGGGCGCCTTGATCCGGTCCCCGACCGCGGACGGGCTGCGCCGTTCCAGCAGCTCACGGGCCTGCTGGTCGGGCTTGCCCGCCACCGCCACCCGTTCGTACATCGCGCACAGCTCCGGCTGGAAGCGTCCGCAGCCGGGCGCGGCCAGGGGATCGACGGGCCCGGCCGCGGCCGCGCCCGGGGCGCCACCGGGCTGCATGCCGCCCGCGGAACCGGTCGTGAAGAACACCCCGGCCCAGAGCTTCTTGAAGACGTCGTTCGGGAAGAGCGAGTCCGCGAGGCTCCAGTAGGTGATCTCCGGAGCGATCGCGTCCACCCGCGGGTCGTAGGCGGCCGCGAGCAGCGAGATCGCGCCGCCGTACGAGGCGCCGCTCACGCCCACGCGCGGATCCCCGGCCGCGTCGAGCCGCACCTCGGGGCGGGTGGCGAGCCAGTCGATGAGCCGGGAGACGTCCTTGACCTCGTACTCGGGATCGTTGAGGCCGATCTTGCCGCCGGAGCGGCCGAAGCCGCGGGCCGACCAGGTCATGACCGCGTACCCGTCGCGCGCCAGCTGTTCGGCCTGCGCCCGGACGTCGTCCTTGCTGCCGCCGAAGCCGTGGGCGAGCAGCACGGCGGGCCGTTTCGCACCGCCCCCGGCGGTGAAGTAAGAGGTGTCGATCGCGGCGCCGGGCATCTCGATCATGCGGTCCTGGCGGTGCACGGCCGGCGCGTCGGCGGCCGAGGCCGCGGCGGTCCAGGTACCGGCCCCCGCGACGACGGCGAGCGCGGCGGCGCCCGCGAGCAGGCGGCTTCGGCGGCGCCGGGGCAGTCGGAGCTTCATACGGAGACCCTAATCGCACGGGCGCTCCGGCCGGAGCGCCCACGGGCGGACCTCCGCACCTCCTCAAGGAGTACTCCGCCGGTCCGGCGTACCGCGGGCGCGGTACGCCGGACCGCGGGAGGATGGCCGCATGCTGCTGGCCGAGGTCGCGCGGGTGTCCCGGGAAGTGGCCGGGACCTCCGCCCGGTCGGAGAAGGTGGCGCTGCTGGCCGCACTGTTCGCGGCCGCCCCGGCGGACGAGGCCGCCCTGGTGATCTCCTACCTCGCCGGGCGGCTGCCCCAGGGCCGCCCCGGCGTTGGCTGGCGGGCGCTGAGCGAGGAGATCCCGGCCGCCGCGCAGGCCACGCTGACCGTCCGCGCGGTGGACACGGCGGTGACCGCGCTGGCCGGGGTCGCGGGGGCGGGCGCGCAGGGGGAGCGGCGCCGGATCCTCGCGGAACTGCTGGGCGCGGCGACCGCGCAGGAGCAGCGGTTCCTGCGCGCCCTGCTGTCCGGAGAGGTGCGGCAGGGGGCGCTGGACGCGGTGGCGCTGGCCGCCGTCGCCGGGGCCGCGGGCGTGCCGCAGGCCGCGCTGCGCCGGGCGGTGATGCTGGAGGGGTCGCTGCCGCGGGTGGCCGGGGCGGTACTGGCCGGGGGCGCGGAGGCGCTGGACGCCTTCACGCTCCGGGTGGGCAGGCCCGTACAGCCGATGCTGGCGAACACCGCGAAGTCGGTGGCGGACGCGCTGGCGGCGCTCGGGCCCTGCGCGCTGGAGGAGAAGCTCGACGGGATCCGGGTGCAGGTGCACCGGGACGGGGACGAGGTGGGCGTCTACACGCGGTCGCTGGACGAGATCACGGGCCGGCTGCCCGAGGTGGTGGAACTGGCCCGCTCGCTGCCGGGGGACCGGTTTGTCCTGGACGGCGAGGTGATCGCGCTCGCGGCGGACGGGCGCCCGGTGCCGTTCCAGGAGGTCGCGAGCCGGGTCGGCTCCCGGACGGACGTGGCGGCGGCCCGGCTGGCGCTGCCGGTGACCCCCTTCTTCTTCGACGTCCTGGCCGTGGACGGCCGGGCGCTGCTGGACCTTCCGGTGCGCGAGCGGTACGCGGCGCTGGCGGCCCTGGTGCCCGAGGACGCGCGGGTACGCCGCTTGGTGGCCGAGGACCCGGAGGCGGCGGGCGAGGCCGCCGCCGCGTTCTGGTCGGCGGCGCTGGCCCGGGGGCACGAGGGGGTGATGGCCAAGGCACTCGATTCGGTCTATGCGGCCGGGCGGCGCGGCAAACACTGGCTGAAGGTGAAACCGGTGCACACGCTCGATCTGGTGGTGCTCGCGGTGGAACGCGGCCACGGGCGGCGCACCGGCCTGCTGTCGAACCTGCACCTGGGCGCACGGGCCGCCGACGGGACGTACGCGATGCTCGGCAAGACCTTCAAGGGGCTCACGGACGAGCTGCTGCGCTGGCAGACGGCGCGGCTGGGCGAGCTGGCGGTGGAGGACGACGGCTACACGGTGCGGGTCCGGCCCGAGCTGGTGGTGGAGATCGCCCACGACGGACTCCAGCGGTCCTCGCGCTATCCGGGCGGGGTGGCGCTGCGCTTCGCGCGGGTCGTCCGTTACCGCCCGGACAAGCCGGCGGCCGAGGCGGACACGCTGGAGGACGTACTGGCCCAGGGGGCGTGGGGAGCGGGAACGGGAGCGGGAGCGGGAACGGCTGACTGACCACAGGGGAGCGGATGGTTTTGCCTCTGAGGCAAGAGAATTGCCAACCGGGCAAGATTTCTGACTCAATCAGGGCATGAACCCCGGTCCCGCCGAGCCGTCCGCCACGGTCGCCCCCCAGCTGCGCGAACTGCGCCGCCGTGCCGGGCTGACCCTGGAAGCCGCCGCCGCGCGGGCGGGGCTCTCGCCCGCCCACCTCTCCCGTCTGGAGACCGGCCGCCGCCAGCCCTCGCTGCCGCTGCTGCTGGAACTGGCCCGCACCTACGGCACGACGGTCTCGGAACTGCTGGGGGAGACCCCGGCGGTCGCCGACCCCATCGTACGGGCCGGGGGGCCGGGCGCCCGCGAGGCCGACGGCTGGACGTACTGGCAGGCGGGCGGTCCGGGGCGCGGGATGCAGGCGCTGCGCGTGCACGTCCCGTACACCAGCGAGCGCGGCGAGCTGGTCCGCGTGCACCCCGGTGAGGAGTGGCTGTACGTCCTCAAGGGGCGGCTGCGGCTGTACCTGGGGGAGACCCGGCACGTGCTGGAGCCGGGGGACAGCGCGCACTTCGATTCGCTGACCCCGCACCGGATCGGCGCGGCCGCCGAAGGCGGCGCCGACCTGCTGTTCGTCCACACGCTGCTGCAGAGCAGCCTCGCCGGGCTGTGCCTCGGCGGCGCGGCCACCACGCACCACTGAGAGCAGAGGAGCCGCACCGTGTCCTTGGGAGAGAACGTGTCATCAGAGGTGTCGGAGGTGTCGGAGGTGTCAGGGGTGTCAAAGGCATCGGAGATATCGGAGGTGCCCGCCGAGCGGCCCGCCGCCCGCAAGCGCATCGAGTCGAAGTTCCCGCGCGGCCTGATCATCCGGCTGACCGTGTACCTGTTCGTCGGCCACCTCTTCGCCTTCTTCGTCTACCTGCTCTTCGTCCTGGGCGCCAAGAACCAGTGAGCCCGGCCGTCCTGAGCCCGGCCGTCCTCGTCGCGGCGCACCCAGCCCAGGACCAGCAGGGACGCGACCGCGGCGAAGGCGCACCAGGTCGAGGCGAACTCCAGCCGCCACACCAGCGCGCAGAGCGCCGCCCCGGCGGCCAGCACCGCCCCGAGGACCCGCAGCAGCCGGTCCCCGGCCAGCAGCAGTGAGCCGAGGGTGGCGAACAGGTACCCCGCGAGCACGAGGGGTACGCACGGCACGCTCACCCCGTAGCCGATGACGTGTCCGCGGATCTCGGCGGTCACCGGGCGGGTGGCCAGGCAGTACGTGAGCACCCCCGCGGTGGCGAGCCCCACGGCGGCGGGCGGGAACAGCCGCCGCCGCACCGCCGGGGAGGCTCCGGGCCCCGCCGCGAGCAGCACGCCCAGCGGTACCCACACGGCCAGCAGCGGCAGGGCGATCACCGCCCAGGCGGTGGCGGCCGGGCCGCGGCCGCCACCGGAGTGCCAGAGCGCGGCCTCCACCAGTTGGTGGGCGCCCAGCAGCAGCGGCAGCGCGGCGACCGGCAGATCACGGGCGCGGCGCGCCCGCACCACGCAGAGCAGCCCGACGGCGGTGATCGCCGAACCGGCGGCCAGGTCGGCCGTCGCGCTCCAGCACATGGGGCTCCCGGCGCAGGAGTGACAAGGGATCTCCACGGTACGAGCCCGCCCGGGAGTCCGCCACACCACAGATCTCCGCAAAAACCCGACAACGCTCCGAAGATTATTGGCCGTCGTCGTCGACGACGTGACCATCACCGGCGCGGGCAGCTGATGGACCGTGGTCAAGGGCAAGGGCGTCGGGTTCTACGGCAAGGACGCGGCGGCGGGCGGCAGCCGGGGCGTCCACCTGTCCGGCTTCGCCATCGAGGGCGATGTCCGCGAACGCGTGGACACCGACCAGGTGAACGGCGTCGGCGGGGCCATGAGCGACTCCACCGTCGACGGCCTGTACGTCCACTCTGGTTCGACGGTCCGATGAGCGGTCTCAAGGTCACGCGCAACGTCATCGCCGACCAGATCGCCGACGGCCTCAACTTCCACACCGGGGTCACGGACTCCCTGGTCCAGGACAACGTGGAGCGCAACACCGGTGACGACGGCCTCGCGCTGTGGTCCGAGAAGACCGCCGACGCCCGTGACACCTTCTCCCACAACACCGTGCAGAGCCCGACCCTGGCCAACGGGATCGCGGTCTACGGCGGCTCCGACACCACGGTCGCCGACAACCTGGTCGCCGACCCCGTCCGCGAGGGCAGCGCCCTGCACGTCGGGTCCCGGTTCGGCGCCGAACCCTTCACCGGTGCGCTGCGGATCAGCGGCAACACCACCGTCCGGGCGGGCACGTACGAGCTGAACTGGAACATCGGCCTCGGCGCGATCTGGTTCTACGCCCTGGACCGGAGCATCGACGGGGCGGACATCCGGGTCACCGGGAACAGCTTCCTCGACCACAGGCCCCTGGCTCGCCCCGTGGGAGCTGCCCAACGCGCTCACCTACGACGACCGGCCGCCGGTGGTCGCCCCTCCCACGCCGCCACCCTGGTGAGCCGCCGCTGACTCAGGCCGCCGGGTCCGGCCGCCCGTCCGCTCCGGGGGATTCGAGCGGCGGGGCGGTCACCGCGCACTGCGTGTGACACTGCGGCCGGGCCGACCCGGGCGCGGGGGAGCGTACGGTCGCCCACGCCACCACGGCGCCGAGCACCAGCACCCCCGCGCACCAGGGCATCGCCCGGTCGAAGGCGGCGTCGAACTGCGCGGCCGAGCGGTAGGCGTCCGGCCCCATCCCGGCCAGCAGCGGCAGCGCCGCCACCGCCAGCAGCCCGGCCGCCCGGGCCGCGGCGTTGTTGATCCCGCTGGCCAGGCCTGCCCGGCCCGGGTCCACGGAGGCCAGTACGGTCGCGGTCAGCGGGGCCACCAGGGTGACCATGCCCGCCCCGAGCACCAGCAGCGCGGGCAGCACGTCCACCACGTACGAGGCCCCCGGCCCGACCCGCAGCATCAGCAGCATCCCCGCGGCGCACAGCAGCGGCCCCACCGTCAGCGGGAGCCGCGGCCCGATCCGCTCGCCCAGTTCCCCGGAGCGGGCGGACAGCAGCAGCATCAGCGCGGTCGTCGGCAGCAGTGCGGCCCCGGCGGCCAGCGCGGAGTACCCGGCGACCACCTGGAGCTGGAGCACCGACAGGAAGAAGAACCCGCCGAAGGCCGCGTACACGCACAGGGTGACCAGATTGACGGCGGTGAACTGGCGCGAGGCGAAGATCCCCGGCGGCACCATCGGATCCGCGCGTCGGCGCTCCAGCAGCACGAACGCCACGGCCAGGGCCACGCCGGCCACCGCCGCCCCCACCACCAGCGCCGAGCCCGACCGCGCCTCGATCAGCGCGTAGGTCACCAGCGCCAGCGCGGCCGCCCCCAGCACGGCTCCGGCCACGTCGAACCGCCCGTGCGCCCGCGGATCCCTGGATTCCGGTACGTGCCGCAGCGCGACCGGCACACAGAGCGCGGCCAGCGGCACGTTCAGCAGGAACACCCAGCGCCAGCCCGGCCCGTCCACCAGCCAGCCGCCCACGAAGGGCCCCACGGCCGCGCCCACGCCGCCGAACCCGGACCACAGTCCGACGGCCCGCGCCCGGTCCGCGGGATGCAGGGAGCCCTGGATCAGCGCGAGCGAACCGGGGGTGAGCAGCGCCCCGCCGATGCCCTGGAGGGCGCGGGAAGCGATCAGCACCCCCGCGTTCGGGGCGATGCCGCACAGCAGCGAGCCGAGGGCGAACCAGGTGACGCCGAGGACGAAGACGCGCCGCCGCCCGAAGCGGTCGCCCAGGGCCCCGCCGACCAGGATCAGTCCGGCGAGGGTGAGCAGATAGGCGTTGACGGTCCACTGGAGCACGGCGAGGTCCGCGCCCAGGTCCCGGCCGATCCGGGGCAGGGCGACATTGACGACGGTCGAGTCCAGCAGCGCCATGGACGAGCCGAGCACCGTGGCGAGCAGGATCCAGCGGCCCTGGGCCGAGGCGAGGCGCACACCGGACGGTCCGTCCGTGTCCGTGTCGGTGCCCGGGTGCGCGTCCGTGTCCATGTCTCCCAGGCTGACCCGCCGGACCCCTACGGGCCACCCGGCGGACCGGAGCGGCGCGAAAGGCCTTCACGGTGGCCGGTTCGTCACGCCCCAGCCCCCGCGCCGGTACGGGCATTCGGGTGGCAGGCGCCGACGCCGGGGCGGCGCGCCCGTACCGGCACCCGGGCCGTGGCTACCGTGACCGGACCGCCGCCGTCCAGGAATCGGAAAGCCGGGAACCGCGATGAGTCCGACGCCGCCGACACCGCAGACCGACCAGCCGAACGAGACCACCGAGCGGCCCGCGCGGGCCACGGCGGAGCTGAGGGCAGCTGCCGAAGCCGCCGCGGGACCCGCCGCCACCTGGGCGATCGGCGACCGGCACGGCACCCTCGCGGGCTCCGGGCAGGGCGACGCCCCCGTCGAGGCGGACGGCCTCGGCCCGGTCCTCGCCCTCTGGCCGGTCATCGGCACCCTGGTGGCCGAGGGCGCCCTGAGCCTGCACACCCCCCTCGCCGCCTACAGCGACGAGGCCACCGGGGGAGCCACCGCGCACCACCTGCTCACCCACGCCGCCGACCACGGCTCCTGCGCCACCCTCGGCGGGATCGCCGAACACCTCACCGGACGTCCGCTCGCCGACCTGGCCGCCACGCGCGTCTGGCACCCGCTCGGCATGGTCCGTACCGCCCTCACCGGATCCGGGCGGCTCCACTCCACCGTCGAGGACCTCAGCCGCTTCCTGCGGCACCTGCTCGCCGGCCCCGACCAGCCGCTCACCCGCGCCTGGATCACCGAATCGCTGCGGATCCGCACCGGCGAACTCACCCCCGCCCGCGGCCTGCTCTGGCACCCGGCCCCCGGCACCGACCGCAGGCAGGACACCTGGACGCACCACGGCCCGGGCGGCGCCGACCTGTGGGTCTCCCCGCTCCGCGGCCGCTGGGCACTGCTCCTCGCGCCCACCGCCGACGCCCCGGCCCGGGGCGCCTTCCGCGCGGCCGCCTTCGGCTGACCGCGCCCGGCCGCCGCGGGCCCCGGCGGCGTACGCGCTTCGGCGGCGCGCGGGCCCGAGCGGCGTACGGGCCCCGGCGGCGTTACGGGCTTCAGCCGAGCGCGGCCGACAGCCGGGCGGCCAGCTCCGCGCTCCGCCGCGGTTCCGGGTCCCGTACGCCGCGCAGGTCCGCCAGGTCGTCCAGCACCTCCTCGATCTGCCAGCCGGGCCGCCCGGGCGCCAGGAACACCGCCGTTTCCGCCGCGGCCCGCTCCCAGTCGCCCAGCGCGCACAGCACGACGATCAGGTTCCCCCGGGAGCGGACCCCGTCCACCCCGGTGCGCGCCGCCTCCCGCGCGAACATCCCGGCCGCGCGGCGCAGTCCGGGCTCCGCGTCCCGGCCCGTCAGCCGCAGGACCAGGGCGTGCTCGTAGGTGTCCCAGGCGCTGTCCGGAGCCAGGGCCAGCGCCCGGTTGAAGTCGTCCAGCGCCCGCGCCGGCCGCCCCGAGCGCCGGTGCAGCCGGCCGCGCCAGGCCAGGATCCAGGGATCCGCGGGATCCAGCGCGTGCGCCCGGTCGAGCTCGGCCAGCGCCTCCCCGGGCCGCCCCAGGCACCGCAGCGTCTCCCCGCGGCCCGCCCGGGCCCAGCCGTTCGCGGGCTCGGCTGCCAAGGCCGCGTCGAAATCGGCCAGCGCCCCGGCGTACCGCCGCATCCGCCGGTGCAAGTGCCCCCGGCGGACCAGGATCCACGGAGCGCCGGGCCGCACCCGCAGCGCCGCGTCCAGATCGGCGAGCGCCTCCTCGAAGCGGCCCAGGAACCCGAGGGTGCCCGCCCGCTGGGCCAGCGCCCACACGTACTCGGGCCGCTGCTCCAGCGAGCGGTCGAGGTCGGCCAGCGCCTCCTCGTAGCGCCGCAGACCGTGCAGCGCGGAGCCCCGCCAGGCACGGATCCAGCCGTCGTCGGGATCCCGCGCGACCGCCGCGTCGAAGTCGGCCATGGCCTGCTCCGCCCGGCCGAGGCTGCGCTGCGCCTGCGCGCGGAAGCAGAGCGTCCAGGGATCCTCGGGGTTGAGCAGCAGTGCCCGGTCGAAGTCGGCGAGCGCCTCCTCGTACCGGCCCAGGTAGTGCAGGCACTTCCCGCGCTCCAGCCGGCCGTGGGCCGCCCCGGGCTCCCGCTCCAGGAAATGGTCCAGGTCGGCGAGCGCCTCCTCGTACCGGCCCGCCAGCACATGGGTGGCGCCCCGGCCGAAGTACGCGCGCGGCGCGCCCGGATCGAGGGCGATCGCCCGGCCGTAGTCGGCCAGCGCCCACGCGTCCTGCCCGGAGTTGCGGTGCTCCCGGCCCCGGAGCGTGTGGGCCAGCGCCCGCGACGGCCCGGCCAGCCCCGGCGCGCCCAGCAGCAGCGTCAGCACCCGGACCGTGCCCCCGCCCCCGGTGTCGGCCGCCTCCCGCAGCTCCCGCCCCAGCGCGGCCAGTGCCGGATCCCCCGCGTCCTGCCCCGCCCGCTCCGCGGTCCCGGCGCCGCGGTGGGCCGCCGTGCCGCCGGGGTCACAGGCCCGCACCAGCGTGTCCAGGGCCCCCGGCAGCGCCGCGACGGGGTCCGCGCACAGCAGGTGGTACATCTCGCCGAGCCGGTGCTCGCGCCACACCGGGTCCTGCCACGGCTCCCGGGCCCCGGGCGGCCCGCCCTCCCGGGCCTCCCGCCACCGCCGCATCGCGTCGGCCAGCCGCAACTGGTCCGTGCGCCAGCGGGCGGGGGACTGGGCCCGCCGGACCCGGAGCATCGCCGCCCGCACCACGTCGTGGTAGCGGCAGCGGCCCGCCTGGTCGGTGACGAAGGACAGGCCGCGCAGCCGGCCGTACTCCGCGGCGAGGCGCTCCGGCGGCAGCGCGCCCCCGTCCACGGCCACCGCGAACACGTCCTGGTCGAGGTACAGCGGCAGCGCGCAGTCCAGGGCCGCCGCGCGGCGCAGCGGATCCGCCTCCCACTTGAGGAAACGCTCCACCGCCGTGTCGGAGGGGTCCTCCACCGCGTCCGGGTGCCCGGGCCGCGCCTGGGCCAGCAGGTCCACCAGGACCGGGAGCCGCCCGGACAGCCGCAGCACCAGGTCCACCACCGCGTCGTGGGTCACCCCGCGGGCCGCCAGCAGCGCCCGCGCCTCCTCCTCGCTGAACACGTCGAGGCCCACGGGCGCGATGAGTTCCAGGCAGTCGCCCCACCAGCGGGGGTCGAGCCGCCCCTGACCGCAGAGCACCACCTGGACGCTGACCGGCACCGGCCCGTACCGCTCGGCGATCAGCACGTCCCGCAGCCACTCGTCCAGCACGGGCGCGGTGCGCTCGTAGGTGTCGAGGAACAGCACCACCCACGGCGCCTTCCCGGCCACCGCCGCGAGGTCCGTCAGGAACGCCGGGGTGAGGACCCGGAGCGGCGAGAGCACCAGCTGGACGTCCTCACGGCTGCGCAGCCGCGCACCGAGGGCGACGCGCAGCCGCTCGGCGCCCGCCGCCACCTGCTGCGGGTCGAGGGCCCCGGCGACCGGCCCGAGGCCGGGGACCAGGCCGAGTCCCGCCACCCCGGCCCGGGCCACCAGCTCGCTGGTGACCGAGGGGCCCGCCGCTCCCGGGCCGGGCTCCTGCCCGGGCTCCGGGGCGGCCGTCTCCGCCTCGTGGCGCCGCAGGTGGTAGGTGGCGAGCAGCTTGTCGAAACCCTTGAGCGGGAATCCCTGGCGGAGCAGCTGGGCGCTGACGGCCTCCATCGCCTCCAGTACGCCGTGCACCTCGTCCCCGAGGAAGGCGGTGACCGCCCGGTGGCGCCGGGCGGCGGCCTCCCACTGGCGCAGCAGCGAGGTCTTCCCGACGCCCGCCGTGCCGTGCACGTGGAAGAGGAACTGGTACGCCGCGTCGTCGGTGAGGCGCGCGAAGTTCTCCTCGAACACCGCCAGTTCCCGGCGCCGTCCGACGAACCCGCCGCGCCGTCGCCGCTGGATCAGCTCCTGCCTGCTGACCGCCCGCTCGTTCATCGGACCTCGCCCCCGCCGCCCCGCCGCCCGCGTCCCCGTGAAGGCATGATGCCCTGCCGCGGCGGTCGCGGCAGGGCATCGGGGAGGCTGGCGCACCCAGGCGCGACCGGTGTGCGGTTACAGCACGAGCGAGAGCAGCAGGACGAACCCGAGGCCGACCACCGAGATGATGGTCTCCATCACCGACCAGGTCTTGACGGTCTGTCCGACGGTCATCCCGAAGTACTCCTTCACCAGCCAGAACCCGGCGTCGTTGACATGGCTGAAGAAGAGCGAGCCCGCGCCGATCGCCAGGACCAGCAGGGCGGTCTCGGTGGTGGACATCCCCGCGGCGAGCGGGGCGACCAGACCGGCCGCCGAGATCGTCGCCACCGTCGCCGAACCCGTCGCGAGCCGGATCGCCACCGCGATCAGCCAGGCGAGCAGCAGGGCCGGGATCGACCAGCTCTTGGAGAGGTCCAGGATCATCTGGCCGACGCCCGCGTCGATCAGCGTCTGCTTGAAACCACCACCGGCGCCCACGATCAGCAGGACGCCCGCGATCGGGGCGAGGGACTTCTCCACCGTCACCGACAGCCGGGCCTTGGTGAAGCCCGCCGCGCGGCCCAGGGTGAACATGCCCACGATGACCGCCGCGAGCAGGGCGATCAGCGGCGAGCCGATGACGTCGGTGACCTTCTGCAGCCCGTTGGCCTTGTCGTCGACCACGATGTCGACGAGCGCCTTCACCAGCATCAGGACCACCGGCAGCAGCACGGTGGCCACCGTCGCGCCGAAGCGCGGGCGGTGCTCCCGGTCGGGGGCCTCCGACGGCGCGGTGGTGAGGGCCTCGGGGGCCTGGATGTCCACCCACCGGGCGGCGTACCGGGAGAACAGCGGACCGGCGATGACCACGGTCGGTACCGCGACGAGCACACCGAGCGCGAGCGTGACGCCGAGGTTCGCGTGCAGCGCGTCGATCGCGACCAGCGGGCCGGGGTGCGGCGGGATCAGACCGTGCATCACCGACAGGCCGGCCAGTGCCGGGATGCCGATCCGCATCAGCGAGTAGTTGCCCCGCTTGGCCACCAGCAGCACCACCGGGATCAGCAGCACGATGCCGACCTCGAAGAACAGCGGGAGCCCGATCACGGACGCGATCAGCACCATGGCCCAGGGCATCGCCCGGCCCTTGGCCCGGGCGAGGATCGTGTCCACGATCTCGTCCGCGCCACCGGAGTCGGCGAGCAGCTTGCCGAGGATCGCACCGAGTGCGATCAGTACGCCGACCCCCGCGACGGTGGCGCCGAGGCCCGCGGTGAAGCTGGTGATGGTCTTGTCGAGCGGGGCGCCCGCGAAGACCCCGAGGGCCAGCGACCCGATGGTCAGCGCCAGGAAGGCGTGCATCTTGAAGCGGGTGATGAGCAGGATGATCAGGGCGATGCCCGCGAGGACGGCGGTGCCCAGCTGTGCGTTGCCCGCCGAGGTGATCGGGGCGGCGGCCGCTGCCAGAGTCTCGACGCTGAGACTGGTCACGGTGACGGTTCCTTAGCTTTCGAGGCGGGTGGGGGCGGCGAGCGGCCGCAGCGCGGCCAGTGCCCGCGCGGTGATCTCCTCGGGGGAGCCGGACACGTCGACGGCGACGCCCGGTTCGTCCTCCTGGAGGGGTTCGAGCGCGGCGAACTGCGAATCCAGCAGCGTGGTGGGCATGAAGTGCCCGGTACGGGCGGCCATCCTGCGTTCGATCAGGGGCCGCTCACCGGTGAGGTGGACGAAGACGGCGCCGGGGGCGGCGGCGCGCAGCAGGTCGCGGTAGGCGCGCTTGAGCGAGGAGGCCGAGACCACCCCGCCCCGGTCGCCGCGGCAACGGGCCCATTCGCCGATGGCGTCGAGCCACGGCCACCGGTCGGCGTCGTCCAGGGGGACGCCGGACGCCATCTTCGCGACGTTGGCCGCCGGGTGGAAGGCGTCGCCCTCCGCGTAGGGGAGCGCGAGCGCGGTGGCGAGCAACTGCCCCACGGTCGTCTTGCCCGTCCCGGCCACGCCCATCACCACGATGACGCGCGCGGTGCTCACTCCGTAGCCCATGGGGTACCTCGCTGTTCTCGGCGATGTCCTCATCGACATCTGGCAACACTCAAACCTATTAAGTAGTACTTATTCAAGGGTTCACCGGGAAAACATCACATCTTTTGCCGTACCGGGTACCCCGTACGCTTGCGCCATGACAACCGAGGGCGGTCCCGCGCAGGGACTCCACGCACATGTGCTCGACGCCCTCGGCCTCGCCATCACCGCGGGCGAGCACCCGCCGGGCAGCGTGCTGCGCACCGACGAGGTGGCCCAGGAGTTCGGCGCCTCGCGCACCGTCGTCCGCGAGGTCGTCCGGGTGCTGGAATCCATGGCGCTCGTGGAATCCCGCCGCCGGGTCGGCGTCACCGTCCGTCCGGCCGACGAGTGGAACGTCTACGACCCGCGGGTCATCCGCTGGCGCCTGGCCGGCGCCGACCGGCCCCGCCAGCTGCGCTCGCTGACCGTGCTGCGCTCCGCCGTCGAGCCCGTCGCGGCCGGGCTCGCCGCCGTACGGGCCACGCCCGAGCAGTGCGCGGCCCTCACCGAAGCGGCCCTCGGCATGGTCCGCACCTCGCGCGGACACCAGCTGGACGGCTACCTCCACCACGACGTGGCGTTCCACCGGACCGTGCTGAACGCCTCCGGCAACGAGATGTTCGCCCGCCTCGGCGATGTCGTCGCCGAGGTGCTGACCGGCCGCACCCAGCACGCGGTGATGTTCCACGACCCCGACCCGGCCGCCGTCACCCTGCACGTGCGGGTGGCCGAGGCGGTACGCGAGGGGGACGCGGCCCGGGCCGAGGCGTTGACCCGGGAGATCGCCACGGGGGCGCTGGAGGAACTGGACGTGCTCGCCCCGTAGCGCGCCGTGCAGCCCCCCACCGGCCCGCACGGCCTGACGGCCCGCCGACGCCGCCCGGGCCGGGGTGCCGTGGTCCGCGGGGGCGGTCCGGGGGAGTCCTGTGGTGGGTCACACTGTTCCCCGTGCTGGCACATGCCGATGGGTCCGAAGGCGGGCCCGCGTCCTTCGTCGGGCGACACAGTGAACTGGCCGCGCTCGAAAGCGCGTTGGTAACCCACCGGCTGGTCACCCTGACCGGGCCGGGCGGCGTCGGCAAGAGTCGCCTGGCCCGGCAGGCCCTGGCCCGGCGGACCCCGGCGCGTCCGGCCCGCGACTCCACCGGCGGGGCGGCCGACGCCGGCGGGCGGCGGGGGTTCCCCGACGGGATCCACTGGGCCGACCTGTCGCCCGTCCCCGACGAACGGCTGCTCGCCGGCACCGTCGCCGACGCCCTCGGCCTCGCCGACCACACCTCGCGGTCCCTCGTGGACGCCGTGGGGGAGTGGATCGGCGAGCGCCGCCTGCTGCTCGTACTCGACTGCTGCGAGCACCTGGTCCCCGCCGTCCGCACGCTCGTCCGCGAGTTCCTCGGCGCCGCCCCGCACCTCGTCCTGCTGCTCACCAGCCGCCAGCCCCTCGGGCTGCCCGCCGAGCACGTCCTGGAGATCGGCCCGCTCCCGCACGCCGCCGGGGCCGAGGACGCGCTCGCCCTCTTCCGCGCCCGGGCCGCCGAGGCCGCGCCCCAGACACCCACCCCCTGGTCCGAGGAACGGCTCGCCGCCGCCCGGTCCGTCTGCGTACGCCTCCAGGGGGTCCCCCTCGCGCTGGAACTCGCCGCCGCCCAGTTGACGGACCACACCGTCGAGGAACTCGCCGACCGGCTGGCCCGCCGGATCGGCGCCCTGGCCACCGGCCGCCCGGTCCAGCCGCCCCGGCACCGCGCGCTGCGCACCGCCATCGGCTGGAGCCACGAGTGGTGCGAGCCGCGCGAACGCCTGCTCTGGCTGCGGCTGTCCGTCTTCGGCGGCCCCTTCGACGAGGCGGCGGCCCGCGCCGTCTGCTCCGCCGCCCCGCTCGCCGAGGCGGACGTACCGCCGCTGCTGGCGGCCCTGGTCGCCAAGTCCGTCGTACGGCGCGGCGGCGACGGCTCGTACCGCATGCTCGACACGATCCGCGAGTACGGCGCGATGTGGCTCGCGGAGGTCGGCGAACAGGACGTCCTGCGGACCCGGCACGCCGCCCACTTCCTGGCCCTGGTGCGCCGGGCCGAACGGGACTGGCTGGGCCCGGGCCAGCGCGCCGGATACCGGCGGGTCGGCGCGGCCCACGGGGACGTCTGCGCGGCCCTGGACTTCTACCTGGCCACCGCCCCCGCACGGGCGCTCGACATGGCGGGCCGGGTCGGCTTCTTCTGGGCCTGCTGCGGCTACCTGCACGCCGCCCGCGCCTATCTGGAACGGGCCCTGGCCGCCGCGCGCCCCGAGAAGGTCACCCGCGCGGTGCGGGTGCGCGCCCTGTGGGCCCTGGGGGTCACCCTGCTGCTCCAGGGCGAGAAGGACGCCGCGCACCGGCTCGCCGTCGGCTGCGAGGCCCTGGTCATGACGCCCGGGGACGGCGGCCCCGCCGACCCCCCGGACGGGGAACCGGCCCTCGCTCTGGACGCCGCCTACCTGCTGGGCCTGAGCCACCTCCTGGCCGGCCGCCCGCTCGCGGCGCGCATCGTCGCCGAGAACGCCCTCGGCGCGGCCCCCGGCACCCCCTTCGACTCCCCGGCCCGGCTCCGCTGCCACCTCGTACGCGTCTTCGCCCTCACCGGCATGGGCTTGTTCACCGACGCCCGCGCCGAGGCCGAGCTGCTGCGCTCCGGCTGCGCCGCCCGCGAGGAGTACTGGACGCGGGCCTACGCCGACTACCAGCTCTCCCTGATCTGCCTGCTGGAGAGCCGCCCGGCCGAATCCGCCGCGCACGCCCGCGCGATGCTGGAGAGCAAGCGCGAACTGGGCGACAGCTTCGGCACCGCACTCGGCCTGGACCTGCTCGCCGCCGCCCGCGCGGCCCAGGGCGACGGCGTCGGCGCCGCCCGCGCCTACGGCACCGGCCACGCCTACTGGCAGGCGGTCGGCCATCCGCAGCGCGGCACGCCGGAACTGAAGGCCGTGCGCGAGGAGTACGAGCGCACCGCGCGCGGCGCCCTGGGCGACCGGGCGTACGAGGCCGCCTTCCTGGAAGGCGTCCGACACGGCCACGCCCTGCGCGCCCGCCCGCACCAACGCGAGACCTGACGCCCGGCCCGCCGGAGCCAAACCCAGCCCCGCCGGGCCGCCGGGCGGGTCCGCCCCCTCCGCCGGGGCCAAACCCAGCCTCGTCGGCGTTTGAGGCGCCCACCGAGAGCAGCGAATCCAGCCCCGCCGGCGATTGAGGCGCCCGAGGGACAGCCGGGCCGCAGACGCTCGATCGCCGCGCGGGCCGATGTCGCCTCCGGCGGGCCCTCAAACGCCGGGCGGCTGGATTTGCCCCCGCGGGCAGACCGACCAACCCAGCCCCGCTGTGCCGGTCCGTCCCCGTCGCCGGAGCCAATCCCAGCCTCGCCGGCGTTTGAGGCGCCGCCGGAGGCGAACCCTGCCCAGCGGGCCAGGCCCACCGGGCCGGTCACCGGGCGCCGGTTCCGGCCAACGACCCCGGCCCGCAAGCCCCGGCTTGCCGGATCCCGCTTGTCGGGGCCCGCACGCGGTGCGATCCTTCCGCCATGCCGCTCGCTCCGCGCCGCCCCGATCGTGGCCCCGCGGAGGTGAGGGAAGCGCGGCGGGCCGGGACGTCCGACCGCGCGAGCCGGGTCGGCCCCCGCTCCGGTCCAGGACCAACGATCAGTGAACGGATGCCCACGTGACGAACCCCTACACGCGCCTCGCGGTCGCGGCCGCCGAGTGGGACGACCTCCATCCCCGGCTCGCTCCCGTGGCGCTGCGCCAACTCGCCCTGCTGCTGGCGTCGTTACGGCTGGCCACCGGTGAAGTCGCCGAACGGGCCGCCCTGCTGGCCGCCCGGCTGCTCGGCGAGCAGCTGCCGGACCGGTTCCCCGGCGAGAGCCGGCTGGCCCCGGCCGCCTCCGCCCCGGCCGCCGGGCACCTCGGGTTCATCGCGGACGACCTGGCCGTCCTCGTCCTCGACGGGCACCGCATGGTCGGGCCGGTGCTGGGCGAAGTGCGCGACCGGCTGCTCGCCGCCCCGTCCGTCGGGGACGCGGAGGCGCTGGAGGGCGGCTGCGATCCGTACGCGCCGGGCCTCATCCGGCTGCGCGCGGCGGGCGGCTCCGTCCGGCTGCCCGCCTTCCAGTTCGCCGCCGACGGGCAGCCCGTCCCCGTGGTCCGCGAGGTGAACGGGCTGCTGGACGCGGACCGCGATCCCTGGGGCGCGGCCACGTGGTGGCTCTCGCCGCACGCCTGGCTGGACGAACTCCCCGTACGGCTGATCGGCACCGCCGCCGAGCCACAGCTGGTCGTGGCGGCCGGGCTGCCGACCGACGGATGACGCCGCGGGCCCCGGCCCACGGCGTCCCGCCCGTACGTCTTTCCCGGCACCCGCACCCGCCGTCACGCGCCCGTGACGGCCTCGTCCGCCGCCGCGGCGCCCTTCGTCGCGAACTGGGTCCGGTACAGCTCCTCGTACCGCCCGCCCACGGCCAGCAGTTCGGCATGCGTGCCGCGCTCCACGATCCGGCCCTCCTCGACGACCAGGATCTGGTCGGCCGCCTGCACGGTCGACAGCCGGTGCGCGATCACCACGGCCGTCCGCCCGGCGAGCGCCTCGCCCAGCGCCTCCTGCACCGCCGCCTCGGAGGTGGAGTCCAGGTGCGCCGTGGCCTCGTCGAGGATCACCACCCGCTGGCGGGCCAGCAACAGCCGGGCGATGGTGAGGCGTTGGCGTTCGCCGCCGGAGAGCCGGTAGCCGCGCTCGCCCACCACCGTGTCCAGTCCGTCCGGCAGCGAGGCGACCAGCCCGTCCAGCCGTGAGCGGCGCAGGGCCTCCCACACGTCCTCCTCGGTGGCCTCCGGCCGGGCCAGCAGCAGGTTCGCGCGCACCGACTCGTGGAAGAGGTGCCCGTCCTGGGTGACCATGCCGAGGGTGTCGCGGATCGAATCGGCGGTCAGATCGCGTACGTCGACCCCGTTCAGCCGGACCGCGCCCGCGTCGGCGTCGTACAGCCGGGGCAGGAGCTGCGCGATGGTGGACTTGCCGGCTCCGGACGAGCCCACCAGCGCGATCATCTGCCCCGCCTCGGCGCGGAACGAGACCTCGTGCAGCACTTGCGTACCGCCCCGGGTGTCCAGCGTCGCCACCTCCTCCAGCGAGGCGAGCGAGACCTTGTCGGCGGCCGGGTAGCCGAAGGAGACCTTGTCGAACTCCACCGTCACCGGGCCGTCCGGCACCCGGCGGGCGTCCGGCTTCTCGGCGATCAGCGGTTCGAGGTCGAGGATCTCGAAGACCCGCTCGAAGCTGACCAGCGCGCTCATCACCTCGACCCGCGCCCCGGCGAGCGCGGTCAGCGGCGCGTACAGCCGGGTCAGCAGCAGCGCCAGGGCCACCACGGAACCGGCGTTGAGGGTGCCGCGCAGCGCGTAGTACCCGCCGAGCCCGTAGACCAGGGCCAGGGCGAGCGCCGAGACCAGGGTGAGGGCGGTGATGAAGGCGGACTGGGCGACCGCGGTGCGGATCCCGATGTCCCGCACCCGGGCCGCCCGGGCCGCGAACTCGGCCGACTCGTCCGAGGGCCGCCCGAAGAGCTTGACCAGCGTGGCGCCGGGCGCCGAGAACCGCTCGGTCATCTGGGTGCCCATGGAAGCGTTGAGGGCCGCCGCCTCGCGCTGCATCCGCGCCATGCGGGTGCCCGTACGCCGTGCCGGGATCACGAACAGCGGCAGCAGCACCAGCGCGAGCAGGGTGATCTGCCAGGAGATGCTCAGCATGACGGCCAGCGTCAGCAGCAGGGTCACCGTGTTGGCGACCACCCCGGAGAGGGTGTTGCTGAACGCCCGCTGCGCGCCGATGACGTCGTTGTTGAGGCGGCTGACCAGGGCCCCGGTCCGGGTCCGGGTGAAGAAGGCGACCGGCATCCGCTGCACGTGGTCGAAGACCGCCGTGCGCAGATCGAGGATCAGCCCCTCGCCGAGGGTGGCCGACAGCTTGCGGGTGAGCAGGCCCAGGCCCGCCTCGACCACCGCGATCAGCGCGATGAGCAGGGCGAGCCGGGTGACCGTACCGCTCTCCCGGCCGCCGACGATGGCCTGGACGACCCGGCTGGCGAGCACCGGGGTGGCGACCGCGAGCAGGGCGGTGACGATGCTCAGCAGGAGGAAGAGCAGCAGCCCGCGACGGTGCGGGCGGGCGAAGGCGGCGACCCGGCGCAGGCTCTCGCGGGTGGGGGCCCGGCGTTCCTGCTGGGCGTTGAGCGCGTTGTGCAGCGAGGACCAGGCGGTCATTTCCATTGACATAAGAGGAACGTTAAGACCTCAATCAAACCTGAGGTCAAGGGCTGGTGGAGAACCGGGCCCCGGCCCGTGCCGTCCGCCGTGCCCCACGGTGCCCCGGGACGGACCCTCGTGCGCTGTCAGTGCCCGATGGCATCATCGGGAGATGAACCGGGAACCCGCCGACAGCGTGCTCCACCGATTCCGCCGATGGGCATCGGCGACCCCCGAGGCCCCCGCCGTCCTCGGCGGCGAGACCGTCGTCAACTACCGGCAACTGGACGAGAGTTCCAGTCGCCTGGCCGGACACCTGCTTGCCGCCCGCCTGCCGCCGGGGGCCACCGTGGCCATCGGCACCGCCCACCCGGCCGAGGTCGTGACCGCGCTGCTCGCCGTGCTCAAGGCGGGCGGGGCGTACACCCTCCTCGACCCGAACGATCCCGGCGTGTCGCGGCGAAATCTGGCCGGGACCGCGCCGTTCGCCCTGCTCACGCACCACGATCAGCTGCACTGGTTCGACGAGGGAACCGGCCTGCGCGTCATCTGCCTCGACACCGAGGCCCCGCGGATCGCCGGTCAGCCCGCCGAGATGGCCCGGACGCCCGACCCCGCCCCCGGCGACACGGCCGCGGTCGTCTTCACCGGAGGCGAGGAGCCGCGCGCGGTGCGGATCGGCCACGCCCGGCTGCTCGCCGCCCACGACGGCTGGGCCGAGGTCGCCGGGCTCACCCCTCACGACCGGCACCTGATCACTGCCCGGCCCGACCTCGTCGGCTTCGCCACCGGCTGGACCCGGGCCCTGTGCACCGGCGGCGCCCTGGTCCTGCCGCCACGCCCCTATTGGACCCATGAGGAACTGCGCCGCCTGATCCGCACCGAACGGGTCTCCGTCGTCCATACCGACCCCTGGTCCGCATCCCGGCTGTTCGCCGCCGGGGGCGTGCCCGACAGCCGCAGTGAACCCGATCGCGACACGTGGTCCGTACGGCTGGTGACGGTCACCGGAGAGCGGCTCCACCTCGACGAACAGGCCGCACTGCACGCCCGGTTGCGGCCGGGCGCCCGCCTGCTCAATGTCTACGGGCTCACCGAGACGGCCGGCGCCGGGGCCTGGTTCGAACTGTCCCAACTGCCGCGCCCCGTGGACGCGCCCGAGGGCGTCAGCCTGATCGGCGTCCTCTTCCCGGGCCACCGGGTGGAGCTCGCCGGGGGCGAGGTCCGGCTCATCCCGCCGGGCGGCGGGGAGGCCATCGCCACGGGGGACCTCGCCCGCGAACGGGAGGACGGGCTGCTGGAGTTCGCGGGCCGCCGACGGCACTGGATCGCGGTCGGCGGCGGGAGCGTCGACGCCTACCGGATCGAGTCCGTCATCCGCGGCCACCCGCAGGTCGGCGGGGTGGTGGTGCGCGGTGTCCCCGACGCCGCGTCGAAGATCCGCCTCGTCGCGTACGTGGCTCCGCCCGCCGCCCGCTCGCCCTCGGCGGAGTCCGCCGACGACCCGTTGGCCGTCGCGCAACTGCCCGACGCCGCCGCGCTGCGCCGGTTCCTCGCCGCCAAGCTGCCCGAGGAGCAGATACCGGGCACGGTGGTCAGGCTGGGCGGCCTGCCCCGCGACCGCGCGGGCCGGGAGGACCGCGACGGCCTCCCGCTCCCGGTCACCCCGGTCCCCGCGCGGGGCGCCCGCGGCACGGGCAAGTACGGCGCCGCCCGCGGCACCGGGAAGTACGGCGCCTCCGGTGGCGAGGCCCTCGGCTCCTGCGGGGGCGGCTGCGGGACCTTGCTGCTCGCCCTGGTCGCGCTGTCCCTCACCGCCGTCTTCTGGCCCGGCTCCACCGACCTCTCCGCGGTCCCCGGCGGCTACGCGGCCCTGTTCAGCGTCCTGTACGTCTTCGAGTGGCTGTCCTTCGGCCTCGGGGCGGTGTTCCTGCTCACCGGCCGTCCCCCGATGCTCCGCCAGGGCCGGGGCCGCGCCCTGACCACGGCGGCCCACCTGGCCATCGTCTATCTGCTGGTGTCCTGGTGGCCGCAGGACAACTTCTACCGGCTCGCCGCCAAACAGGACTGGCCCCGCCAGGCCGCCCTCGTCTACGCCTTCAACATCCCGCTGATGATCGCCGCCGGGATCGTCGCCTATTACGCCACCCGCAAACCGTCCGACATCCCGGAGGCGCCTTAGGAGTGGGTGCCTTGGAAGGAGTCACCGAACATCGCCCCCACGGCAGCCGCCTCGGCGCGCACGAGGGCCTCGGCCGCGTCCACCGCCTCCCGGGTGTGCGCGGCCACCAGCACCCCCAGCCAGGGAACCGGGTCGAAGGCGGCCGTCGGGATCGCCGGTACGAAGACGGCGCCGAGGGCCGCGCAGCCGCGGGCCAGCGCGGCGCACAGCTCCCCGGCCAGTGCCTCGGGCAGCCGCGCGCCCAGCTCCACCCGGTCCATGATCCGCACCACGTGGTCCCCGCCGCGCAGTTCGTCGAGCCGGGCCTTGACGACGAAGGCCGCCGAAGGACCCGTCAGCCGCAGGTTCGTCTCGGTCGGGGCCAGGAGCCCCCCGCCCGCGCTCACGAAGTCCACGTCGAACCAGCCCCGGTAGCCCGAGGCCGCCAGTTCGCGCCCCACCGCCTCACCGAAGGCCGACAGCGTCTTGTCCGCCCCGTCGGGCACCACCCCCGGGCCGACCGTGGCACCCCGGTATCCGGTGCCCACCACGTGCATCACCGCCCCGCCCACCGGGTGGACGCGCCCCGCCGCGTCCACGAAGGCGTCGTACGTCAGGTCGCGCACCGCCCCGCCCGGGTCGTGCGCGTACTCCTCGGCCAGCAGCGGCCCGCGCGGCAGCCCGCGCAGTGCGGCGAAGGCCCCGCCCGCCGCCCGTACGTCCCGGGCCGTGACCACCCGGGTACCCGAACCGCCCACCCCGTGCTCGGACTTGAACACCGTGCCCCGTCCGGCCCGGGCCCGGGCCGCCAGCAGCCGGGCCGCGGCCCACCGGCCCCGCACCCGCCATTGCCGGGGGACCACCACACCGGGGTGCCCGCCCGCCGCCACGATCCCGGCGAACAGCGCGTGCGAGGCCGCCTTCGACTCGTACCGCAGCACCTGCGGCCGCCACGGCCCGTACCCCGCCAGCCGCGCGAACCCCGCGCTCTGCCCCCACGGCACCAGCGCCGCCCCCGACCCGGTCAGCCGGGCGGCGAGCGCGGGCCGCGACCGTACGGCGGCCGACAGACCGGGACGGTCGGGCGCCAGCCCGTCGTGCACCTCCACCCCCGTCCAGTCCAGTTGGCGCGCCACCTGCTCCGTCCACCACACGGGCACCGGCCGGGGCAGGACCAGCGCGGCGGGCCGGGGCCCGTAGAAGGCGGCCAGGCAGGCGTAGTGGTGCGCGGCGACCTGCTCCCGGTCCAGGGAGGCATCGGCGAACTGGGCGTTGTACTCGGCGACATTGCCCACGTGTACGGAGCCCCCGCCCCCGGCCCAGGCCGCCACCCACGGCTCCGCCGCGCCGAGCCGCACCTCGAACCGGACCAGCCCGTCCACCGGCCCGCCGCCGGTGCGGGGGATCGCCCCCATCGCGCGGTAGAACCCGGCCGCATGCGGGTCGGCGTCGATCAGCAGGGTGTGGCAGCCCAGTTCGCGGGCCCGGCGCACCGCGTCCCGGTACAGCAGCCGCCCAACCCCGCGGCCGATGGCGGCCGGTTCCACGAACAGCAGGCCCAACTCGACGACGGGCGCCCGGCCTTCGAGCGTGGCCAGCCCGAGCACGGCCCCGCCGGGCGCCGCCTGCGCGACCACGGCCCGGCGCGCGCCCACCTCCCCGGCCCCGATCCGCAACTGCGGCGCGCAGGCGGTCAGGAACGCCTCGTCATAGCCCCAGTGCGCCTTCGAACGCAGTGCCAGCGCGCCGAGCGCCGCCGCCTCGTCCGGCCGTGCGGCCCGAACACGTACCGCCATCGCGGCCTCCCGTCCCTCTCCCCGTCCCACTTCCCATCCCCGGCCGGGACGGCCGTGCGATAGGTTTTCCCTTCCCCACGCGGCTCCTCGCATCCCCTTTCCACCCACGCGGAGACAGGCCTCTCAATGAGCGACATCATCAACGGACTCGGCCGCACCAGCGCCTTCGGCGCACTCGGGCTGGTGCTGCTGATCCTCGGCATCGTCCTCGTGGACGTGCTGACGCCCGGTGCGCTCCGCAAGCAGATCTGGGAGGAGCGCAACCGCAACGCGGCCCTCCAGCTCAGTTCCGCCCTGCTCGGCGTCGGCGGGATCGTCTTCACCTCGATCTGGACGACGTACGACGACTTCGGCAAGGGACTGCTGAACACGGCCGCCTTCGGCCTGCTCGGCCTGATCCTGATGGGGCTGGCCTTCCTGGTCCTGGACCTGTTCACCCCCGGAAAGCTCGGCGCGATCGTGGTCGACCCGGAGCCGCACCCGGCCGTGTGGGTCACCGCCTCCTGCAACCTCGCGGTCGCGGCCGTCGTGGCGGCCTCGATCTCCTGACGCGCGTTCCTACGCCAGCCCGAGGGCGAAGACGGCGAAGCCCGCCGAGAGCAGCCCGGCCGCCGTGCGCCGGGCCGCCGTCGTCCGGGTCCACGGGGCCTCGAACCGCCGCGCGTACCGGGCGATCAGGACCAGGATCGCCGCGAACACCGGCAGCCAGGCGAGCCGCTGGACGATCCACAGCGGCGAGTCCGGCGCCGTGGTCAGCCCCTGGATCCCGCCCAGGGCCGCGGCGGGCACGGCCGCGGCCAGCATCGCGCTCTGGTGCCAGCACAGGACGGTCATCGCGCACAGGTTGACGACGACGACCGGAGCCCACAGGGCCGGTCGCGCCAGCAGCCGCGCGAGCCGGTCGCGGACCAGGATCGCCGCCCCCGACTGCGCCGAGGCCAGCGCCAGGACCAGCAGCGACGGCGGGTGCGAGTTGGTGCGGGCCTCGCCCGGTACGCCGACCATCGACGCCGGATAGTGGAACAGCACCAGCAGCGCCGCGAACAGCGCCGTCCCGCCCGCGCACAGCAGCCAGGCCCCGCGCCGCCCGATCCGGCCCTCGCCCCAGGACACCCCGAGCTGATAGGCGAACAGCCAGCCCGGCAGGATGTTCACCAGGGCCAGCCAGGAGGGTACGGAGTCCGCGTACGGCCCGTAGCGCAGGAAGTCCACCACGGCGACCGAGACCAGCAGCGGCGCCGCCGCCCATCCGCCGAGCCGCCGCGCCGCGCGCACACAGTACGGGGTGAGGGCGGTGACCGCCGCGTACACCCCGACGAACCACAGCGGCTGGATCACCAGCGTCGCCCCGGTCCGCAAGGTGGTCACCGGCACGCCCGCCGCGAACAGCACCGGCGCCGCCACCGCCCACACGGCGGTGACACCGAGCACCGGGCGCCCCAGCCGGGCGATCCGGCCCCGCAGCCAGGACCCGGCGGAGCCCTTGCGGCGGTGGTAGGACAGCACCGAGGCGTAGCCGCCGACGAGGAAGAAGATGCCGAGCATCTGGAGCACCCAACTGGCGGGCGCGAGCGCGGCGAAGGCGGACAGCGGGCTGGCGTTGTGCAGCGCGCCGGCGGAGTCCAGGGTGAACCCGCCCAGCAGCCAGTGCCCGGTGGGGACGGCCAGCAGTGCGAGCGCGCGCAGCGCGTCGACCGCGCGGTCCCGGTGGGCGGGGGTGTCCCGCTCGATCCGCCAGGCCATCCGGCGCAGCCCGGCGAGCGCGGGTGCCGTCGGGCGGGAACGCGTCGCGGGGCTCGCGGCGGGGTTCGCCGTGGTGCCCGTCGGGGTGCTCGTCGCGTTGCTCGTCGCGTTGCTCGTTGTGGTGCTCATCGGGCCGCTCCCGTCGCGATCGCGGCGAAGGCCGCCAGGGACTGGGTCCCGGGAACGAAGTAGCCGGCGTGGCCTTCGGCGTCGGCGGCCGGGACCCGGCGGGCGCCGAACGCGGACGAGGTGGGATCGGCGCCGTGCCCGAGCCCGGCGAACTCGACGTTCGGGATGTCGTCGATCCAGTCGGAGGGGCTCTTCGCGGCCCACACCCGGGCCCGGGTGTGCAGCGCGGCCACGTTGTCCGCCCGCATGCCGGGGGAGCCGAGCACCACGATGTCCCGCGCGTCCGTGTTCCTGGCGGCCAGCCCGCACACCACCGAGCCGTAGCTGTGGCAGAACAGCGCCGGATCCGCGGCGCCGACGGCGTCGAGCCCGGCGAGGAACCGGGTCAGCCGGGCCGCCCCGGCCTCGGCGAGCCGCCCCTGGGCCGCGTCGAGCCCCACCCCGACCGGGGTCGTGTAGCCCGTCCAGGCCACCACGGCGGTCGCGTCACCGGTCGAGGCGCGCAGGGCCTGGGCCATCCCGCCCGGCCCGCTGTACGGCTTGCGCGTACGGTCGTGGGTACTCGCGTCGTTGTCCGAACCCGGCACGATCACGGCCACGTGCTCCGCGCGCGCCAGGTCGCCGAACACCTCGGCGACCTGACCGCGTCCGCGCGGGTCGAAGGCGAGGATCTGCCGGCCCGCCCCGGCGAGCGAGAGGTAGCGGGCCTCGCCGGAGGCCAGGATCGCGATCCGGTTCGCCTGATACCTCAGCGCCACGGGTACGCCGTCCAGATTGCCGACGACCAGCGGGTGACGGCGTACGAGCGCCTGCGCCTCGTCGGGGTCCAGCGCGGCGAAGAACCGGGCCACCTCGCGCGGCGCGGCCCGCCCGGGATCGGGCAGCCCCCGCACCGCCCCCGGACCCGTCCCCGCCCCGCCGCCCGCCCGGAGACCCGGCTCGGCCAGCCAGGCGGCGGTGCCCGGCACCGGCCCGGTGACCGCCTGCTGGGTATCGGCGGACGCCCAGCCGGCGGTTCCCGTGATGACGGCCACCGTCAGTACGGCGGTGACCAGCGTCCTCCCGAAGCGGCGCATGCCCCTTCTCCTCTCCTCGTGTCGAGGAGGAAGGTAGGAAGAAGGTGCCGAACCGGACATCGCACCAGGGAGCCAAGTGGGATGTCATACCTGGGTAGGGGGTGGAGGAGGAACCGCGGCGCGCGGGCGTCGCGTCGCCGGGCTACTCGCGGACCCGGGCCTTCGCCGGGTGGTGCGCGTCGCCGCTGTCCGCGTCCAGGGCCGCCAGGAGGCGCAGGCCGTCCTCGGCGGGGCTGCCGGGGGCCGCGGACAGCACCACCAGTTCCATGCCCGGCGCGTCCGGGAGGGCGAAGTTCTCCTGGTGCAGGACCAGCGGTCCGACCAGCGGGTGCCGGTACGCCTTGCGTCCGTGGGTGCGGGCGCGTACGTCCGCGCGCGCCCAGAGGCGGCGGAAGCGCTCGCTGCCCATCGCCAGCTCGCCGATGAGCGAGGCCAGCCGGGGGTCCTCGGGGTACTGGCCGGCGGCCAGGCGCAGGTGCCCGACCACGTCGAGGGTGCAGGCGTCCCAGTCCGCGTAGAGGCCGCGCTCGGCCTCCTCCAGGAAGAGGTGCCGGGCGATGTTCAGGCCGGGCAGCGGCCGGCCGAAGAGGAGCTGGGCGAGCCGGTTCCCGGCGAGGGCGTCCAGCCGGTGGTCCATGACCAACGCGGGCGCGCCGGTGACCAGTCCGAGGACGCGCAGCACCTCCGGGCGGACCCTCCCGCCCGGCGCCTTCGCGCGGCGGTGGCGCTGCCGGGCGAGCCGGTGGAGGTGCCCGCGCTCGGTGTCGTCGAGGCCGAGGACGCGGGCGAGGGCGTCGAGGACCTGCTCGGAGGGCTGGGTCGCGCGGCCCTGCTCCAGGCGCACGTAGTAGTCGACGCTGACTCCGGACAGGTGCGCGACCTCTTCGCGGCGCAGCCCTTCGACCCGGCGGCGGCTGTCGACGGGTATGCCGACGGCCGTCGGGTCGACCCGGGAGCGCCGGGTCCGCAGGAAGCCCGCAAGATCGTCCATGCCTCCCAGTATGGCCTCGGCGATGTGCGTGAGGGTGGGCCTGAGGGTGGCCCTGCCAGTACCAGGAAGACCGGTCCTACGGAACGGGCGCCCCTGAACGCGGGGCGCCGCGGCGCCCAGTATCGAACTCATCGGATCCACGGCATCGGATCCACGGCAACCGATCCACGGCACCCGATCCAAGGCACCCGCCCCGAAGGAGTTCCCATGAAGACGCTGATCGTCCACGCCCACCCGGAGCCGAAGTCGCTCAACAGCTCACTGAAGGACCTGGCCGTGGCCACACTGGAGGGCGCCGGACACGAGGTGCGGGTGAGCGATCTGTACGCGATGAACTGGAAGGCCGTGGTGGACGCGTCGGACTACGGCCCCGACGCGTCGAGCCCGCTGAAGGTGGCCCGGGACTCGGGCCGGGCCTTCGAGGCCGGGACGCTCACCCCGGACGTCCTCGCCGAGCAGGAGAAGCTGCGGTGGGCCGACACGATCATCTTCCAGTTCCCGCTGTGGTGGTACACGATGCCCGCGATCCTCAAGGGCTGGGTGGACCGGGTGTTCACGTACCGCTTCGCCTACGGCGTCGGCGAGCACAGCGACACCCAGTACGGCGAGCGCTTCGGCGAAGGCACCCTCGCGGGCCGCAGGGCCCTGCTGTCGGTGACCGCGGGCGGCCCGGAGGCGCACTACGCCGCGCGCGGGATCAACGGCCCCATCGACGACCTGCTGTTCCCGATCCACCACGGCATCCTCTACTACCCGGGCATCGAGCCGCTGCCGCCGTTCGTGCTGTACGGCACCGACGGGATGACCGACGAGGACTACGCGGACGTCGCCAAGGCCTGGCAGGAGCGCCTGCTCACCCTGGAGTCGACCGAGCCGATCGCCTTCCGGCGGCAGAACTTCGGTGACTACGAGATCCCCTCGCTGCACCTGAAGGAGGGCCTGGAGCCCACGGGCCGCACGGGGTTCGGGCTGCACGTGCGCGGCTGACCGGGGCTCACGGCCGCGGTGGGCGGGGACGGTCAGGCCGCCAGGACCTCCACGCCGAGTGCGGTGAGCCGCTCGACGACGGCGTCGTGGGGGTCGGCGTCGGTGATCAGCCCGCTGATCTCGTCCCAGGGCAGGACGCGGAACCGCGAAGCCGTGCCGATCTTTTCGGAGGAGGCGAGGACGTAGGTGTCCGCCGCGCGCGCGGCCAGGGCACGCTTCATCGCGGCCTCTTCGGCGTCGCCGGTGGTGAGCCCCGCCTCGGGGTGGACGCCCGTGACGCCAAGGAGGCACAGGTCCGCGGAGACGTTCTGGGCCGCCTCGACCGCGGCCGCGCCGCAGGCGACCGCCGAGTGTTTGAAGACGCGGCCGCCGAGCAGGAAGAGTTCCGCCCGCGGATGACCGAGGAGGGCCGCGGCGACGGTCGGGCTGTGGGTGATCACGGTGCAGGCCAGGTCCTGGGGGAGCGCCCGGGCGACGGCGAGGGCGGTGGTGCCGCCGTCGAGGATGAGCGTGCCGCCCGGCCGCACCAGGCGGGCGGCCACCGCGGCGACCCTCCGCTTGCCGTCCGGAGCCACGGTCTGCCGGGCGGCGTAATCCGCTGTCGCGGGGGAGACGGGGAGCGCCCCGCCGTAGACGCGCTGGCACAATCCCTCGGCCGCGAGATCGCGCAGGTCGCGCCGCACGCTGTCCTCGGAGATCCGCAGCTCGGCGGCCACGTCCTTGGCGACGATCTTGCCCTCGCGGTCCAGCAGGCCCAGCAGATGGTCACGCCGTTCAGCGGCCAGCATCAACGTTCTCCCCTGGTGTTGCGTATTTCTGCACGGTTCTGCATGTAGTGTAGCGCCCCATGACGGACACCCCCCGCCCCGGCATCGACATCCCCGATCACCGCGGCCGCACCGCTCTCGACCGCGCGGGCCGCGACCTGGACCGCAACCCCGACGTGCGGGTCCGCGACGTGGAGCTCACCTCCCAGGGCTGGCACGTGCTGCGCCGCACCACCTTCGACTACCGGCGCCGCGACGGACGGTGGATCACCCAGCGGCACGAGACCTACGACCGGGGCAACGGCGCGGTCGTCCTGCCCTACGACGCCGAACGCCGCTGCGTCCTGCTCACCCGGCAGTTCCGCTACCCGGCCTACGTCAACGACCATCCCGACGGCATGCTCATCGAGGCCGCGGCGGGACTGCTCGACGCGGACGACCCGCCGACCGCCGTGCGGCGTGAGAGCGCCGAGGAACTCGGGGTCACGCTCGGCCCGCTCACCCACGTCCTCGACGCCTACATGAGCCCCGGCTCCGTCACCGAACGCCTGCACTTCTTCGCGGCCCCCTACACCGCGGCCGACCGGACCGGGACCGGCGGGGGAGTCGAGGAGGAGGGCGAGGACATCGAGGTCCTGGAACTCCCCTTCGGCGAAGCGCTCGGCATGATCCGCGACGGGCGCATCACCGACGGCAAGACCATCCTGCTCCTGCAATGGGCGGCCCTGGACGGCCCCTTCGCCGCGTGATGGAAGGGGATGCCACCACGCGGCGAAGGGGCCGAAGGTTTGCTCAAGATCCGGCGCTCAGGGCCTTCAGCTGTTGATGCAGGTGGTTCCGCCAGCGGGGTTGAGCAGGCCGATCACGTTGATGCTGTTCCCGCACAGGTTGATCGGGATGTGGATCGGCACCTGGATCACGTTCCCCGACAGGACGCCCGGGGAGCCGATGGCCGCACCGGTGGCGTTGGCATCGGCAGACGCCGTGGTCGCCCCTCCGGCAACGGCGATGCCGACGGCCAGCGCGAGGGCCGCACTCTTCAGGAAACGGGACATGGAACTCTCCTTGATGCTCAAGCGGCGCCTGCGCGCCGGCGGCCCGGACCGGGCCCGCAAGGTCTCTTCGGCCGATCAGCGCACGCGGATCGGCCTTCCCCGGCCGTTTCCCTCGAAGGGGTGAGCATTTCCCCCCGTCTGGCAGCATGACCGGACGGCACGCGGCCGCGCGCTGCGCGAGAGGCGCCGTCGTGACCGAAGCCCTGGACGCCGTTCCCGTCGTACAGGGTCCAGCCCAGCCCCCAGCCGTCCGCGCTGACGGTCCACTTGTCGGGGGAGCCGACGACGCGGCGCCGCATCAGCGCGACGGTCTCCTCGGAGAGCAGGCGCGTGCCGTCCTGTGCCACTCCGCCGTCGAGGCGCATCCGTGCCGGCCGCGCGAGGTCCCCGGCCGTGGCGATGACCCGGCCGTACGGACCCGCCGAGCGCGGCATGAGGTCCCAGGCCGGCGCCGGGTCCGGGTCCTGGCCCGCCTCGCCCAGGTGTCCCATCGCCGCCCGGAACCGCAGGGCCTCCTCGGACAGCGCTTCCGCCCTTGGGCGTGGGCGATCTCAGAGGGTGGCCAGGAATTCCCGGATGAGGGCCGCGCTGCCGGCGGGGTCGGCCTGGAGGACGAAGTGGTCGGTGTCCAGGGAGCGGTACGTCGTGCCGGGGCGGCGGTCGGTCATGTCGAGGGCCTGACGGACGGGCAGGGCCTGGCTGCGGAGGCCGTTGATCAGCAGGGCCGGGCAGCTGCTCGCGAGCCACTGCTTCCAGTGGTCGCCGTGGACGAGGTTCTCGGAGTCGACGGTGTCCTGCGGGTGGAAGGGCAGTCGCCAGCCGGATCCGTCGGGCAGGCGGCGCAGCCCGGGGGCGAGGGCGGGGGCCATGGGGCCGCAGGCCGCGAGGAGGTCCTCGCGGGTGGCGGCGGTGTAGGGGAAGCCGAGCACGAAGGCGAGCGGGCTGGTGCCGTGGTCGGGGAGGTCGACGGGGCCGTCGACATCGATGAACGCCTCGACCAGAGCGGGGTGTTCGGCGGCCAGGTGGTAGGCGTTGATGCCGCCGAGGGAGTGGCCGAGGGCGACGGTCCTGTCGATGCCGAGGTGGGCCAGCAGGGCGACGAGGTCGGCGACGTAGCCGGCGCGGGTGTAGTCGTCGGCGCGGTCGGAGTCGCCGTGGCCGCGCTGGTCGGGTGCGATCACCCGCCAGTCGGGGCCGAGGGCCGCGGCGAGGTCCGTGAAGGAGGAGCCCTCGGAGAGGTGGCCGTGCAGGGCGAGGAGCGGGCGGCCGGTTCCGCCGAAGTCCAGGTAGGACAGGGTGCGTCCGTCGATGGTCAGGGTGGCGCGGGTGGGCTGGATGGACATCGGTGTTCCCCTCGTTCGTGCCCGGGCGGGCTCTGTGCTCGCTGTCATGCAAACCATACAAGCGTCTATGACGGATGTACAAGACGGTTGTATGAATTTGCGGCGAGGGGACGGCCGGACGAGGGGGCGGGGAACCAGCGGTACGGGAAGGGGAGTTCAGGCGCCGTCGCCCGGGCGCACCAGCCCGGCCTCGTAGGCGAAGATGACGGCCTGCGCCCGGTCCCGCAGGTCCAGCTTGCCCAGGACCCGGCCGATGTGCGTCTTGACCGTCTGCTCGGCCAGGACGAGGTGTCCGGCGATCTCCTGGTTCGAGAGCCCGCGCGCGATCAGCTCCAGCACCTCGGTCTCCCGCGGGGTCAGCCCGTTGAGCCGCAGCGCCGGATCCTTGCGCGGCGCGGGCCGCTGCTGCACGAAGTCCGCGATCAGCCGCCGGGTCACCGACGGTGCCAGCAGTGCCTCGCCCGAGGCGACCACGCGGACCGCCGCGATCAGGTCGGCGGGCGGCGCGTCCTTCAGCAGGAACCCGGAGGCGCCCGCGCGCAGCGCCTCGTACACGTAGTCGTCGATGTCGAAGGTGGTCAGCATCAGCACCTTCGGCCGGTGCACCACCCCGGGCGCCGGCCCGAGCAGGGCGCGGGCCGCCGTGAGCCCGTCCATTTCCGGCATCCGCACGTCCATCAGCACCACGTCGGGGTGCGTGGTGCGCGCCACCTCGATGCCGCGGCGGCCGTCGGGGGCCTCGCCCACGACGTCGATGTCGGCCTGCGCCGACAGCAGCGCGGCGAACCCCGCCCGCACCATGGCCTGGTCGTCGACGATGATCACGCGGATGGTCAACTGGAGTCCTCGGCAGGGGCGTGCAACGGCAGGCGGGCGGCGACCCGGAAGCCGCCGTCGGGAAGCGGACCGGTGTCCAGCGTCCCGCCGGTCAACCGTACGCGTTCGCGCATCCCGACCAGACCGTGGCCGGTGCCCGAACTCTCCAGCCGCACCGGCGCGCTGCGGGGCCGCCCGTTGACGACGAGCACCAGCACCTCGCCCGGGCCGCCCTCACCCTGCGGGCCCCCCGGGTCGTGGCGCACCGCCACCCGGGTCGTGGCACCCGGTGCGTGCCGCACCACATTGGCGAGCGCCTCCTGCACGATCCGGTACGCCGACAGGTCCACCGCGGGCACCGCCTCCGCCGCCCGCGCCGCCTCCGCCGTCATCGACAACTCCACCGGCAGGCCCGCCCGTACGGTCGCCTCCACCAGCTGCTGCAACCGCGCCAGCCCCGGCTGCGGCGCCCGCTCGCCGTCCACGCCGTCGCCGCGCAGCACCACCAGCAGCCGCCGCATCTCGCTCAGCGACTCCCGGGCGCTCGCCGCGATCGCGCCGAACTCCGCCCGTACGTCCTCGGGCATGTCCGGCAGCCGGTAGGGCGCCGAGTCCGCCTGGACCGTGATCACCGACATGTGGTGGGCCACCACGTCGTGCAGCTCGCGGGCGATCCTGGTCCGTTCCTCCAGCAGGGTGCGCCCGGCCCGTTCGGCCTCGCTGATGCTCTCCTGCTCGGCGACCCGGCGCTGCGCGTCGCCCACGCCCCGCAGCGCCCCCGTGACCACCAGCATCACCCCGGCCAGGACGAACAGCAGCGCGTGCGTGCTCGTCACCCCGTCCGGCTGGAGGAAACCGAGCAGCGCCCCGACCACCCCGGTCGCCAGCCACACCCCGACCAGGGTCCGGATCGACTCGCGCAGCCCCAGGCAGGCCATCAGCAGCAGGTAACCGACGATGACCATGGGCGTCCACGGCCAGGTCTGCCCGGTGATCCGGTCCGCGTGGACGAGGACCACCGCGCCGATGGTGTCCGCGGCGAGTACGACGGCCCACGCGGCCAGCGGCCGGGTCAGCGCCAGCAGCAGCGGCACGGTCTGGGCCACCGCCAGCGCGCCCGCCCAGCCGCCGCCCGCCTTGTAGTCGTTGGTGAGGACACTGGCCGTCACGGGCAGCAGCGTGAGCAGGGCCACCGCGACGACCGCGTACGGCAGTCGGCGCTGCCAGCGCTTCGGGGCCTGCGCGAACAACGGCTCCGCGGCTCTGGCCGGGGTCCGCAGCACCACGGCCAGCCCGCGCGACGGACCGGGGGTCTCTTCGCTTCGCATGATCCGTCCAGCGTAGTGCGGGACCGGGACCGGGACCGGGACCGGGACCGGGACCGGGACCCGGGCCGTCGGGCCGCCCCGCGCGGATCTTGCCGGGGCGCCGGGGGATAGGGTCTCCGGTGGCGCCGTGGGGACGGCGTCACCAGGGACAACACCAGGGACAACGCGAGCGTCAGGGGTCGGGGCATGGGTGCGGTGGCCACGCTGGAGAAACTGCTGCCGGTGCTGCTGGCCTTCGGCTGCGGCGCGGTGCTCGCGAAACGGAAGGTCGTACCCGCCGAGGCGTCCAAGGCCTTCGCGGACTACGCCTTCCTCTTCGCCGTCCCCTGCTACCTCTTCGGCAACATCTACGCGAGCGATCTCGGCGCCCTGTTCAACTGGCGCGCGCTGTCCGGCTACGCCGCCACCGCCGCCCTCGCCGTGCTGGCGGTCGGGCTGGCCGCGCGGGCCCGCGGGGTGCGGGAGCCGCGCGGGGTCGCCCTGCGCATCATGGCGGGAGTGCAGGTCAACACCGCCTACTTCGCGGTCCCCGTCTTCATCACGGTGTTCGGCACCGCGGCGCCGATCTTCCCGGTGCTGCTCTTCCAGGTCTGCGTGCTGTCCCTCGTGGTCATCGCCATCATGGAACTGGGCCGTGCGGACGACCTCGCCGACGACCTCGCGGACGGGGCCGCGCACGGCACGGGCGCCCGGCTCGTCCGCGCCGTCGGCGCCTCGCTCACCACTCCGCTCGTCCTCGCCTGCAACGCGGGCATCCTCCTCAACCTGCTCTCCCTGCACGTCCCGAAGGTGGTCCTCGACGGCTTCTCCTTCGTCGGCGACAGCGCCTCGCCCGTCGCGCTGTTCGCCCTCGGCCTCCACCTCGGCGGCCTCGGCCTCGACATACGGGGCACGACCCGCGAGGAGATCGCCCTGATCGCCTTCAAATGCCTCGCCTTCCCCCTGCTCGCCTGGGCCGTCTGCGGCGGCCTGTTCGGCGTCCACGGCGACTGGCTGAAGTACCTGGTCCTGATCGCCGCGATGCCCACCCCGCAGAACCTCTTCATCTTCGCCCAGCGCTACGACATCGGCGTCGACCTCTCCGCCGCCCTGGTCATCAAAAGCTCGGTCGCGGCCCTGCTCCTGCTCCCCCTCTGGATCCAGTGGGCGGCATGATCCGGCCGGTCCTGCTCACCCTGACCGGCGGCGCGGGCGCGGGCAAGACGACCCTGGCCACCGCACTGGCGGCCGCCGCGCCCGAGGGCCCGCTGCGCGTGCTCCACGGCGACGACTACTACTACGCCGACACGTACCCCGGCGACACGCCCCGGCGCGGCATCTGGCGGCCCGACGCCACCGGCACCCCGCGCCTGGACACCGGCGACCCGCGGTCGGCCGACGGCGACCGCCTCGCCGAGGACGCGGACCGCGCGCTCGCGGTGGCCCGGGTGGTCGTCGTCGAGGGCCTGTTCGCCCGGCACGTCACCCCGCGGGTGGCCTGCGCCCGCTTCGACGTGTTCGTCGACCTCCCGGCCGATCTGCGGCTGGCGCGCAAAATCCGGCGCAAGTGCCTGCGCGAAGGGTTCCCCCTCGACGTCCTGCTGACGAACTACCTCGACCACCGGCGCGGCGCGCACGAGCGCCATGTCGAACCGGTCCGCACCACCTGCGACCTCGTCGTCGACGCGCGCCGGGACTCCGTACTCCTGGCGCGGTCCATCTGGGAGGCGATCGCCGCCCGGTCCGCCCGGTCCGATTGAAGCCGGTCACGGGCGGGTCGACGGGATGGGGGGCAGGCGGGGCCAGCGGTCGTGCATGCGGACGCGGATGCGGGACGCGAGTTCCGACAGGGTGGAGAGTTCCGGGTGGTCCGCGCCCAGGGTGGTGACCACGGCGAGGCGGTGGGCGAGGCGCTGGCGGGCCGTGGCCGGGCCCCAGGGCCAGTCCCGGCGTGCGGCCCGGGCCAGGTGGTCGCCGTTCTCGCGGTCGGCCCGCGGCACCAGCGCGTCCCCGCGCAGCAGCCAGCCCGCGCAGGCGTCGGCGAGGCCGTCGGGGAGGTCCTCGCCCCGCTCCTCCCGCCACACCGCCGCGTAGGCGGCCTCGGCCCGGGCCAGCAGGGGCGGGGCCGCGGCGGTCACGAACCTGCAGGTGGGGAAGCCGATCCGGAGGTAGGCCAGTTCCGCCAGACCGCTGCCCAGAGAGGCCTGTTCGAAGTCCACGAACCGGATCCCCGCCGGGGTGTGCAGGTCGTTGCCGGGGCACGGGTCGCCGTGCAGCAGTGAGTCCGCCGGGGCGGCGGCGAGCCGCTCCACCAGCGCCCGCACGTCCGACTCCGTCCCGGCCGGGACCTCGGCCCCCAGCTCCCCGGCGAAGCCGAGGAACGCCGCGACGTCCGCCGCGTCCGGGCCCCGCCAGCGCGGCAGCGCCCCCGCGTCGGCCCCGGCCGGCCCCGCCCCGCAGGCGTGCAGCCGCGCCAGTGCCTGCGCGTACTCCACGATCCACCCGGGCCCGGGCCGCCGGTGTTCCAGGTGTTCCAGTACGAGGACCCGCTCGTCCGGGTCGGCGCCGAGCAGCGCGGGCACCACCGGCCCCGCGCCCCGCCGCCCGGCCAGTCGCAGTGCGGCCACCTCGCGCTCGTACCGCCCCCGCGCCTCGGGCCCGGCGACGAGCTGCTTCAACACGGCCGGTCCTGACGCCAGTTCCACCCGCCACACCAGCGAGCGCGGGCTGCTCTCCAGCCGCCGCACCCGCCCCGGCGGCCCCAGCCGCTCCCGCAGCCCGTCCCCGAACGGCAATCGGTCCGTCATCGCGCCCCTTCCGTTCCCCGGCAGAAACGCCCCCACCCCACCACGCGCGGCGGCCCGCCGTCACCCGGTTTTGCGGGCCGCCCCGGCCGCGTTCCCCCGGGCGGGGGAGCGTCGTTGAGCCCGGTATGGAAACTGGCGTGGAACTGCCGTCCGTCGCGGCGCCCGGGGTCGGGGAGCGGGCCGATGCCGCCGCCGACGCGGCCTGTCACCTGTACGACGCCGCCTTCCTCGGCGGCTGGAGCCGGACCGCCGCCGAGGACGCCGCCGAGACCATCGAGACCACCGCGCACGCGCTGGCGAACGTCCACCCCCGGGCGGAGGTCATCCTCGCGCCGGTGCACGCGGCCCTCGCCGACCTGCGGCGGCGGCTCGAACTGCCCCCGGCGGACACCGTGATCGCGCCGGGCGTGGTGCCGACCCCCCGGACCGTGGGGAACCCGCGGCGCACCCGGCGCCCGTACGGGCTCATCGCGCCGCGTCGACCGCCGACTGGTACAGGTTCCTGACGTCCGTGCCGAAGTAGGCGCTGTACGAGGTGTCCGGTCCGGGACCGCCCGTCTTCCAGCCGCCGATCACCCCGACCACGTCACCGGTGTTGGTGAACCGGTCGAAGTTCTTCAGGAACGGGCCGCCGCTGGTCCCGCCGGGATACCCGGTGCAGTCGATCCGCAGGAACGACCCCGGGCTGGCCGGATCGGTACTTGTGAACTTGGTCGTCCGGTTGACGCACACGCGCGGCCGCGCGGCCGAGGCCGGATAGCCGATCAGCCGGACCTCGTCGTGCTCGTACCCGTCCCCCGTGACCAGCCGGTTCCCGCCGACCGCGTCCTCCACCTCCGTGCCCTGGCTGTTCGGCCCGACCCGGGCGAAGGCCACGTCGAGGGTGGCCGCGAGATCGGGCCCCTGCTGCTGGTAGCGCGGGTCGACCCACACCTTCAGCACGGGGAACATCCCGTACGGGCGGGGGGTCTTGGCCGTGTAGTGCGGTACGAACGCCACCTGCCGGGTGTCGGCGCCCAGCAGGCAGTGCGCCGCCCCGAGCACCAGGTCGTGGTGGGCGGAGGCGACCACGCTCGCGGTGCAGAAGTACCCGCCGCCGTCCTTCATCACGAACAGCCGGCCGACCACCGGCACCCCGTCGAAGTCCTGCCCGTCACCCGGCCCGGCGGCCACCGCGGGGACGCCCGGGTCGCCACCCATGGCGGTGGCCGCCGCCATCCGCTCCGGGGTCCAGAAGGCCTGCGCGTCCCCGGCCGTCCAGTGGCCCTTGCCCGGCGCCCGGGTCCCGGCGGCGCTCCCGGCTCCGGCGGGCAGCTGCCCGATGCCCACCGCCACGGTGGCCGCGGCCACCACGACAAGCGTCCGACGCAGCATCGCACCACACCGCATGCTGAATTCCTCTTCTCGCTGCTGACCGGACCGCTGACCGGATCCGACCGGGGGGAGCCCGCGCACTAGACCGCCTGCGGGAAGTCGAAGAGACGGCCGGGGTCGTAGGCACGCTTGACCTCCGTCAAACGAGCGAGGTTGCCGCCGTAGTACGCCTCGCGCCAGTTCCCGAGCTTCGGATCCGTGTAGTTCTGGTACGCGCGCCCGCTCGCCCACGGCCGCAGCCGCTGCCAGAGCCCGTCCAGCCAGGCCTGGTGCCGCCCGGCCTCGGCGGGCGTCGCCCCCGCGGGCCAGTACGCGAGGTACTGGGCCAGGAACCCGGCGCCGCGGTGCACGAAGGCCGTCGCCGCCGGGTCCACCCGGCCCACCGCGCCCCCGCACACCCCGTCGAACTGCACCACCCCGAGCCCGCCCGGGGGCACCGCCGAGGCGTAGCGCCGTACGCCGTCCAGCGCGGCCGTGACCGCGTCCTCGGGCAGGCCCGCCGCGGGCCAGAAGTCCGAGCGGGCCGCGTGGTCGTCCCGGCCGAGGCGCCCCTGCGGATCGTGCCCGGGCAGCCGCCCCGGCAGGTGGCACTGCGCCCGCGTCTCCTCCCGGCAGCCGGACAGGGTCCGCATCGTGTCGCCGTAGCCGGCCACCTCCACATGGCTGTCGCGGGGCCGGATCCCGACCTCGTCCGCCAGCCGCGACAGCTGCGCCTCCAGCTCCCGGCGCCCGTCGAGGCACAGCACCCGCACGGCCGCGGGGCCCGGCGCCGTACCGGGCTCGGCCACGAACTCGACCTGGCTCCAGAAGGGGTCCGCCAGCGTGCCCAGCCAGCGCTGCCAGCCGCGCAGCAGGGCGGCCGAGTCCGGCCACGGCCAGTGCAGTTCGGCGAAGGCGCAGTCACCGGCCGGACGGGTGCGCAGCCGGAATTCGGTGACCACCCCGAAGTTCCCGCCGCCGCCCCCGCGCAGCGCCCAGAACAGGTCGGGATCCGTCCGCGCGTCCACGTCGCGCACGGCCCCGTCGGGGGTGACGATCCGGATGCCGGTGAGCTGGTCGCTGGTCGTTCCGAAGGCCCGGCTGGAGACCCCGAGACCGCCGCCGAGGGCGAGGCCCGCGATCCCGACGGAGGGGCACAGCCCGGTGGGCACGGCCACGCCCCGCTCCGCGAGGAGCGCGTTCACGTCCCCGAGCCGGGCCCCCGCACCCACCCGGACCTCGCCGGTCCCGGTCTCGATCCCGGCCATCGCGCCGACGTCGACGACCAGGCCCGGGCCGGTCGAGTACCCGGCGTAGCTGTGCCCGCCGCCGCGCGGTACGACGGCCACCGCCGCGCGGCGGGCGAAGGCCAGGCAGGTGGCGACGTCCCCCGGATGCGCGGGGTAGGCGACCGCGCCGGGCGCGATCGCGTCGTAGCGCGGCTGGAAGAGCCGGCGGGCCTCGGCGTAGTCCCGCTGCCCGGGCAGCACCACCGGCCCGTCCAGGTCCCGCGCGAGCGCCGCGAAGTCGGCGGCGCGCCGCCCGTCCCGGATTCCCGGTGGCCCGCTCGCCCCGACGGAGGCGAGAACGGCTGCGGCAGCACCCGCCAGGACGTGACGGCGATCGAGGCTCATGTCCCACTAGTGCCATCGCGGCCCCCGATCGCCCGCGGGACAGGGCCGCGCACGGCCCCGGCTCCCCCCGAACGGCCCACCCCCGACACCCCGGCCGGGCGCGGTGCCTCAGGGATGCTGCGACGCCGCGGAGATCCGGCAGACACCCCCTGGTCCCGACGGGTGGCCCAGGGTGGTCCACAGATCGCCCGGGGTCTGCGGACTCAGCCGCATCAGCGTGAGCGCCTTGGCGGGCAGGGGTCCGGTCAGCAGGGCCACCGTGTCCGGGGTGCGTTCCAGCGCGGGGGCGGCGGCGGCCAGGTCTTCGGCGAGCGCCCCGGCCGAGCCCGCCAGCGCCCCGAGCGCCCCCGTCACCAGCGAACCGAAGAGCTTGCGGCGCAGCAGCGTCTCGTCGTCCGTGACGAGCCGCCCCGCCAGCGGCGGCGCCGGGATCCCGTGCGCGGCGAGCCGGGCCGGGCTGATCCGGATGTCGGCGAGGTCCCGGTAGACCAGCCGCAGCGGCTCCCCGGCGGGGGAGAGGACGACCAGCAGGTTCTGGCCGTGCGCCTCCAGGGCCACGCCCAGGTCGAGGACGCGCAGGCACACCGAGAGCGCGAGCCGGGCGAAGGCGGCCCGCCAGGCGGGGGAGCGCGCCCACGAGGTGCCGGCGAGGGCCCCGACCGGCACCACCCGCTCGCCCGCGCCGGTGTCGGCGTACCGCTCCGGCGGCTCGCGCAGCACGGCCGCCAGGTCCGGGCTGTGCGAGGTGACCGCGCCCAGGGTCCGGGTGACGTGCAGCCGTCCGTCGAGCCGGGCGGCCAGGGAGCCGGCGAAGTCCGACACCGCTTGCGCCGTCTCGATCGAGTACGCCGAGATGTCCCGCACGGAGGAGGTCAGCCGGGTGCTCAGCGCGGTCTTCAGCTGCGGGGCGGCGCCCGCCGGGGCGAAGCCGTCCAGCGGGCCGCCCGCGACCGGGGCCAGCGAGCGCAGCGCCATCAGCGGATGCGCCGTGAACCCCGCCCCGCCGACCGCCGCCCCGGGGAGCCCGGGCACGTGCTCCGCCTGCCACGGGTGCACCGGGACGAGGATCCGCGCCCCGTCCCGCAGCGCCGCCGGCCAGGCGCCTGCGAGCAGGGTCTCGTCCGCCCGTACGGCGCGCAGGCCGAGGGTGACGACCGGCCGGTGCTCCGGCGCGTACGCCAGCTCCTCGGCCACCGAGAAACCGGGGCGGTAGCGGCAGTTGGGGTGGTAGGGGTGTCCGTCGACCACCCGCTGCTCCCACTCCCAGACCTCGGCCGGACGGTCCGGGCCCCGGTGGCGGGACTGCCCGGCCCGGGAGAGCGCGAGGGAGGCGGTGCTGCCGTCCAGCTCGGCCGCGAAACCGGCGCCGTTCGGAGCCCCCAGCGCCGCCATCAGGTCAGAGGCCCGCGTGTGCACGGCGCTGTCGAGGTCCAGCTCGCGCACGTACGCGTCGCTCGCGTACGGATCGGGGAGCGGCCCGCGCAGCCGCCCGCCACCGGCGAGCAGCACGGTCATCGCGTCACCGGACACCGAGCGCCGCACCACCCAGGGCAGCGGTTCGAAGGCCAGTGCCCGCCACAGCCGGGTCAGTACGGCCGCCCGCGCGCCGGGCAGCGCCGCCGCGTAGGCCGGGCCGAGCGTCGGCCGTACGTCGTCCAGCCGGGCGGCGACGGCCTCCTCGGCGGCGGATCCGGGGGCATGGCCACTGCGGTACAGGGCAGTACTCCTTCCATCACGGCACATCACGTCATGTCATTGCATGATCGGTTTCCCGGATCACCGGATGACCAGATCGCCGGATCATCATCACCCGAACGCCCCGGCGGCCGCTCGGATCGCCGATACTGAAGATCACTGCCGGACCTAGAGGGAAGTCCGTGGACCCTTGGAACCCACCGCCGCCGTGACGCCCGCCGTCACCGCTGTCACCGCCGACGAGTACGCCGCGGCGCCGCTCCTGAACTGCCTCCTGCGCGAGGCCGCCGACCCCGAGGGCGACGCGGACGGCGTCCACCGGCTGCGCGGCAGCGGGCGGTTGCTGCGGGTGCGGCCCGGGCGCCGCCCGAGCGGCCCCGAGCTGCGCGACGCCGACGGCTGGCACCCGCTCAGCCACACCGACCTGGTCAAGCTCACCGCCGACGAGCTGCGCCGCTACACCGGCGCGGTGAACGACGAACTGCCCGCCGAGATGGCCGACAGCCGCGCCGCGATCGGCGCGCTGCTGGAGGCCCGGGCGAGGGCCGGGGCGGCGGCCGACCCCTACGTCCGCTCCGAGCAGTCGCTGCTGATGGGGCACCCGTACCACCCGGCGCCCAAGGCCCGCGGCGGCGCTCCGGCCCGCTCCTGGCTGCCGTATGCGCCCGAGGCCCACGGCCGGTTCCCGCTGGCCTTCCTCGGACTGCGCGCCGACCAGCTGCGGGAGGAGGGCGGCGCGCCCGCCGCGGAGCTGTTCGGGGCGCTCGCCGAGGCCGCGGGCGCGCCGCCCGTCCCGTCCGGGTACGTCCTGCTGCCCGCCCACCCCTGGCAGCTGGAGCTGACCTGCGCGAGCCCCGAACTGCGGGCGGCCCACGCCGACGGGCGGCTGCTGCGGCTGGGGACCGGGACCCGCGTCGGCTGGCCGACGGCCTCCGTGCGGACCGTGTACCTGCCCGGTGGCCCGGCCGCCGACCTCTTCGCGAAGTTCAGCCTCGACGTCCGCATCACCAACGACGTGCGCCGCCTGTGGCGGCACGACCTGCTGAAACTCCGCCGCACCGACGCCGCGGTCGTCGCCGCCTTCGCGGCCGTCCGGGCCCGCTCCGGGACCACGGCCGCCTGGACCGCCGACCTCGGCTACCGCACCGCGGCCTTCGCCTTCGAGGAGCTGGCCGTCATGGTCCGCGAGGGGCTGCGCGCGCACCTCGTGCCGGGCGCCACCCCGCTGCTGGCCGCCGCGCTCGCCGAGGGCTCCGAGCCGGGGCCGCTGGAGCGCACCGCCGATCCGGCCGCCTGGTGGCGCGCGTACCTGCGCCAGGTCGTGCCCCCGGTCCTGGAGGTCTTCGCGCGCCACGGAGTGGTGCTGGAGGCCCACCTCCAGAACACCCTGATCGCGGTCGACGGCTCCGGCACCCCGGTGCAGGCCCTCTTCCGGGACGCGGAGGGCGTCAAACTGCTCCCGGAGACCAGCCGCGAGGAGGGCTGGCAGCGGCTGGTGTACTGCCTGGTCGTCAACCACCTCAGCGAGATCGCCGCCACCCTCGCCGACCGCCACCCGGGGATCGCCGCGGGGCTGTGGCCCGCCGCGCGCGAGGAGTTCCGCCGCTACGACGCCGAGCAGGGCCTCCCCGAGGTGCGCGACCTGCTGAGCGCCCCGACGCTCCCGGGCAAGACGAACCTGCTGCTGCGCTGGACCCGCGCCGACGGCGCCGCCGCCCGCTACCTGCCGCTGCCGAACCCGCTGCGCGGGCCGGAGCCTTCCTGAGCTAGGCCACCGCCCCGCGCAGTCGTGCGGCCGAGCGGGCCAGGCGGACGGCGGCCACGGCGGGCAGGCACCAGGAGAGCACGTACGCGGTCATCACGGCGTAGGCGGTCAGCCCGCCGAACACCACGGAGAGCAGGGCCGCGAAGGCGAAGAGCGTGACCACCGGGGACAGCAGCAGCAAGATCGCCTGCCGCTTCTCGGGGCGCGCCCACTGGGCGGACCGTCCCAGCCGTATGAGGCCGACGGCCAACGCGATCAGGGCGACCGGCCAGCCGACCACGGGGACGAGGGCCACGGGGAACGCCACGGCGGCCAGGCCCAGCGTGACCCAGGTGCGCGCCGCGCTCTCCGGTTCCGGGCCCGCGGGGCCGGAACCCTCCTCGGCCAGGGCGGCGGCCACGATCTCCCGGGGCGATCCGAGCCGCTCCAGGACGAGGCGCACGGCCGTCTCGTCCGAGGGGTCCGCCTCGGCCAGGGCCACCTCGATGTGCTCGCCGAGATCCGCCAGCAGCTCGCGGCGCCGGTCGCCGGGCAGGGTCCGGCTCCGCTCGTCGGCCTCGGACAGGAAGGCGCGGACCAGGGGGTGGGTCAGGGTGTCGTTCACGTCGTCTCTCCAGGAGTGAGGAAGTGGTCCACGGCGCTGCGGAAGGAGGGCCAGCCGGCCGCGAACTCGGCGAGCGCTTCGCGGCCCGCGTCGGTGAGCGTGTAGTACCTGCGCGGTGGTCCGCTGGCGGACTCGCGCAGATGGGTGTCGGCGAGTCCGGTCCGGCGCAGGCGGGACAGCAGGGGGTACATCGTTCCCTGACTGGTCGCCATCACCTCGACCCGGGCCAGCTCTTCCAGTAGTTCCACTCCGTAGCGCGGGCCGTCACGCAGCAGTGCCAGAACGCAGTACTCCAGTACGCCCTTGCGCAGCTGACTGGCCACGTGGCCATCGGCTCCGTCTGGGCTTGCATTGCCAGGTACCATGCAACGCAAGGTACCACGTGAAGGCGAACGCGCCACCCCCCAACTCGACACCCTCACCGCGACCCTGACGCGGCCCGCGGGCCGGGCCCACGGCGGCTCAGGTCTTGCGCAGGTCGGGCGCCGGGCTGCCGATGAGCCGCAGCCGTACGGCGTTCCACGCGAGGGCGAGGGCCCGGGAGACCTCCTGGCTCCGCTCGCCCAGCACCCGCACCCAGGCCCCGCACTCCTGCGGCAGCACGCTGACCCCGTACGGCAGACCGCGGTCCGCCAGGGCCCCGTGCAGCAGGTCGGCCACCTCCCGGGCGGGGGCCAGCGGGGTCAGGACGAAGAAGCAGGCCATCACCGAGTGCCCGCCCAGCACGGCCGGCCCCGCCACCCCGCCCGCGCCGGGCTCCAGCCGTACGGTGTCCAGCGCGACCAGGTCGCCGCCGGGGCGCCGCACCTCGAAGTCGGAGGCGAAGACGGCGTAGGCGTGCCGCTCCCCGCGCGCGAGCCGCCCGGCCGGCACCGTCTCGCTCGCGAGCACGGTGGCGGAGGGGTCGGCGGTGATCACGGTGCGCTGGTAGAAGCGGGAGTCGGCGTACGGGATCACCGGGTCGGGCAGGTACTCGACGTAGGAGTCGGCCCCGGCGGTCAGGAAGGTCTGGGAGACGGCGTAGTCGTACTCCATCCGGTGGACCTTCGTGGCGGCCTGCGTCGTGATGTGGGCCGCCGTCCCGGGCCCGAAGGCGAGGTCCTGGCGCAGCCGGTCCGCCTGGACGACACCGCCGCCCGTGGACATCAGGAAGGTCACCGGCAGGTCGGGGCGGTGCGGGTCGAAGTACAGCGGCCGCATGATCTGGAGCGGGGACTTCTGGTAGTGCCGGACCAGCTCGGTGCGGCCGCCGCGCCGTTCGAAGCCCAGCTCCAGCAGGCCCACCTTGCCGGGGCGGCCGACGCCGAGGGTGTCGGGGACCGCGGAGTGGCGGCGTACCTCCCGGGGCACGCGAGCCGGTTCGTAGTGCGCCGGCTCCAGCCGCCCGGGGGAGCGGGCGGGGGACCGGGCGGGGACGGTCGGCGGGTCGGCCACGACGCTCACGCCGCTACCCGGCGGAAGGACTCGACGAAGGCCGCGACCTCCTCCAGGCCGTGTCCCGTCAGGCAGTTGGTGAGCACCACCGGGCGTCCCTCGCGCACGTGGTGGGCGTCGCGCTCCATCACGCCCAGGTCGGCGCGGACGTACTGGGCGAGGTCGGTCTTGTTGATGACCAGCAGGTCGGACTCGGTGATGCCCGGCCCCCGCTTGCGGGGCATCTTCTCGCCCTCCGCGGTGTCCAGTACGAACAGGAACAGGTCCACCAGCACCGGGCTGAAGGTCAGCGTCAGGTTGTCCCCGCCCGACTCGTACAGCAGCGTGTCCACATCGGGGAAGCGCTCCAGCATCTCGGCGCCCGCGGCCAGGTTCATCGTCGGGTCGTCGCGCACCGCGGTGTGCGGGCAGGCGCCGGTCTCCACGCCGACCACCCGCTCGGGATCCAGCACCCCGGCGAGGGTGCGGCGCACGTGCTGGGCGTCCTCCTGGGTGTAGATGTCGTTGGTGATCACGGCGGGCCGGTGCCCGCGCGCGATGAGCACCGGCACCAGTGCCTCGATCAGCGCGGTCTTGCCGGAGCCGACGGGGCCGCCGATGCCGACCCGCAGGACGTGGTCGTCTCTCATGGGCTGCTGCTGCCTTTCCGTTTCCGTAGGAGGCGGGGAGAGGGATCAGGTGGCGAAGAGGCGGGCCTCGGCCCGCTCGTGCCGGGCCGACATCACGTCGGCCAGGGGCACGCACCCGCCGAGGTCGGCGAGTTCGCGGAGCAGGGCCGCCTCCGCCACCTCCTCGATGACGGGGGCGGTGGCGCGGAGCACGACCTGGGCCCGTACGTGGTCGGTGAGCCGCAGCCGCAGCGCGGCCCCGGTGAAGCTGGCCGAGAAGGCGAACAGGTCGCTGACCACGGCCGCCCGCACCGGGACGCCCGCCGCGGCGTACGCCACCCCGGCGGCGACCGCCTGCGTCCCGGGCGCGCGTTTGGCGGCGACGAGTTCCGCATACCGGTCGAGGGGCGCGCCGCCCACGCACGCGCGGGCGATGTCGAGCAGCTGGCGTCCGGTCCGGGTGGCCGCGCGCCGCAGCCCCTCGTTGAGCTTGGCCGCGTACAGCCTGCGGTCCACCTCGCCCAGCTCCGCCCAGTCGCCCGCCGACGCGGCCCGGTGGGCCAGCGCCAGCGCGGTGGCGTCGGAGGGCCCCACCGAGTGCCGCAGCAGGTCGGCGAGCAGCTCCGGCACGCCCTCCGGGGTCACGGCCCTGGCCTGGGCGTACCCCTCCAGGCCGTGCGAGAGCGTGTAGAAGCCACTGGGGAAGGAGGAGTCGGTCAGCTGGAGGCTGACCAGCAGGGCCGCGGAACCGATCCCGCCGTCGGCCGTGGCGTCGGCCGTGGGGTCGGCGCTCATACCAGGTAGAACAGGTGGTTCAGGGGCAGTTCGCGGGCCGGCTCGATGGTGGCCGGGACCCCGTCCAGGCTGACCTTGTAGGTCTCCGGGTCGACGGTGATCTCGGGCAGCGCGTCATTGTGCAGCATGTGCTGCTTGCCGACGGTCCGGCAGTGCCGCACCGGGAGCACCCGGCTGTCCAGGCCGAGCCGCTCCGGCACGCCGAGCGCGATCGCGGCCTGGGACATGAAGGAGACCCGGGTGGCCTGCTTCGCCTTGCCGTACGCCCCGAACATGGGCCGGTAGTAGACCGGCTGCGGGGTCGGCAGCGAGGCGTTCGGGTCGCCCATCAGCGCCCAGTTGATCAGGCCGCCCTTGATGACCATCTTGGGCTTCGCGGCGAAGGAGTGGATCGGCCACAGGACGATGTCGGCGAGCTTGCCGGCCTCCAGGGAGCCGATGTGCTCGGCCGTGCCCGTGGCGATGGCCGGGTTGATGGTCATCTTGGCCAGGTAGCGCATGACCCGGAAGTTGTCGTGGCGTTCGGTGTCCCCGGCCAGCTTGCCGCGCTGGTCCTTGCAGTGGTGCGCGGTCTGGAACGCCCGCGTCCAGGACTCGCCGATCCGGCCCATGGCCTGCGAGTCGGAGGAGAAGATCGAGATGACGCCCTCGTCGTGCAGGACGGTCTCGGCCGCGATCGTCTCGGCCCGCACGCGGGAGTCGGCGAAGGAGACGTCCTCGGGGATGTCGTGCGACAGGTGGTGGCAGACCATCACCATGTCGAGCAGCTCGTCCACCGAGTTGACGGTGTAGGGCAGCGTCGGGTTGGTGGAGGAGGGCAGTACGTTGGGCTCGCCCGCGATGCGCATGATGTCCGGGGCGTGACCGCCGCCCGCTCCCTCGGTGTGGAAGGTGTGGACGGTGCGGCCGTCGATGGCGGAGCGGGTGTCCTCGAAGAAGCCCGACTCGTTCAGGGTGTCGGTGTGCACCGCGACCTGGACGTCGTGGTCGTCGGCGACGTCGAGGGCCTTGCTGAGCGCGGCCGGGGTGGTGCCCCAGTCCTCGTGCACCTTCAGCCCGCAGACGCCCGCCTCGATCTGCTCGATCAGCGCGTCGGGCAGCGAACCGTTGCCCTTGCCCAGCAGGCCGACGTTGACCGGCATGTCCTCGACGGCCTGGTACATCCGGCCGATGTTCCAGGGGCCGGGGGTGCAGGTGGTGCCGTTGGTGCCGTCGGAGGGGCCGGTGCCACCGCCGATGAGGGTGGTGATGCCGTTGGAGAGGCCGTGCTCGGCCTGCTGCGGGGCGATGAAGTGGATGTGGGTGTCGATCCCGCCCGCCGTGGCGATCAGGTGCTCGCCGGAGATCACCTCGGTGCCGGGGCCGATCACCAGCTCGGGGTGCACCCCGGACTGGGTGTGCGGGTTGCCCGCCTTGCCCAGGCCCGCGATCATCCCGTCCTTGACGCCGAGGTCCCCTTTGACCACACCGAGCACCGCGTCCATCACGACCACGTTGGTGATCACCAGGTCGAGGGCGCCCTGCTGGTTGGTGGCCTGCGGGTCCTGGGCCATGCCGTCGCGGATGGCCTTGCCGCCGCCGTAGACGGCCTCGTCGCCGTAGTGCCCCTCGTTGTGGTCCTTCTCGACCTCGACGACCAGATTGGTGTCCGCCAGGTGGAAGCGGTCGCCGACGGTCGGCCCGAACAGGTCGGTGTACTGCTTGCGGCTCAGGACGGCCATCAGTTCTCGCCCTTCTTGTGGCCCTTGTTCTTCTTCTTGTGACCGCCGTCGTCGCCTCCGGGGGCCGGGGCGCCGGGGGCGGCCCCGGGCCGCTGGGGTTCCTCGATCCGGGCGCCCAGGAAGCCGAGTTCGACGGCCCGGCGCAGCGCGCGGTTGCGGGTGTCGGCGCAGCCGAGCCCGCCGTCGACCAGCGAGCTGAAGCCGATGAGCCGGCCGTGGCCGGCGAAGGCGGTCAGTTCGACCTCGCGGGTGTCGCCCGGCTCGAAGCGCACCGCGGTGCCCGCGGGCAGGTCGAGGTGCATGCCGTAGGCGGCGTTGCGGTCGAAGTCCAGGGCCCGGTTGGCCTCGAAGAAGTGGTAGTGCGAGCCGACCTGGACGGCGCGGTCACCGGTGTTGGACACCGACACCGTGGCCTTGCGGCGGCCTGCGTTGATCTCCACGGTGCCTTCGCCGTAGAGGTAGGTGGCGCCACCGGACATGGGGGTACTTCCCTTCAGTGGTGGGGGTGTTCGTGGCCGTCGCCGTCTTCCGGGCCGTGCGCGTGCGCGTAGCCGTGGCCGTGTTCCGCGTCCAGCCCGGCTCCGGTGCCGTCGTCCCCGTGGGCCAGCCGGTGCAGGGCGTGCGCGACCCGGGCCCGCAGCACCTCGGCGATCGCCGCCTCACCCAGCAGCGGCCCGGTGTCCAGCACGTCCGCGGGCGCGCCGGTCGCACCGGTCGCACGGGTTACGTCGGTTACGTCGCCCGCGGAGCCGAACGCCGCGCGGACCAGGGCGACATGGCGGGCCCCGAGGCGGCGGCACCGCTCCACCCCCTCGGCGAGGTCCGGGTCGCCCCCGTCGAAGGCGACCTCGACCCAGCGGTGGGCGCCGTACTGCCGTACCAGCCGGGCCACCCGGAAGAGCTCGGCGTCCTCGAACGGGCCCGCGGCCGGGGCGGTCACCAGCACCGCCGAGGTCTGCGGAGCGGAGCGCACCGCCCGCAGCGCCGCCGTGCGCAGCCAGGCGGTGAGGTGGTCGGCGGTGGCGAAGGGCGGCGCCAGCACCAGCCGGCCCCGGCCCTCGCCCCCGCCCTCGCCGCGGCCGAGCCAGCGCAGCGCGCGGGCGCAGTCGGCGATCAGCTTCGGATCGCGCCCCAGGGTCATGGGGACCACGCACACCGGAGCGGTGGAGGCGGCGAGCGCCGCGGTGACCGCCTCGGTCAGCGGGCGCCCGGCGGCCACCCCGCCGACGGCGGCCCCGCCCTCGTGCCCGGCGCCCAGGACCACCGAGGCGGGCGGTGTCACATCGGCGGGTCCGGGCCGTTCGTCCGTGTCCACGGCCGCGGTCACGCTCAGGCCCCGACGGGGTCGTGGCAGGAGACCAGTTTGGTGCCGTCGACGAAGGCGGCCTCGACCTGGAGCAGCGGCAGCATCTCCCGGACCCCGGGCATGACTTCGGCGGCGGCGACGACCTGCTTGCCGAGTTCCATGCACTCCGCGACGGTCTTGCCGTCCCGGGCGCCCTCCAGAATGCCCTCGCTGATCAGGGCGCACGCCTCGCTGTAGTTGAGCTTGACGCCGCGGTCGCGCCGTTTGCGGGCGAGGTCGGCGACGACGTAGATCCAGAGCTTGTCCATCTCACGGGGAGCGAGATTCATCGGTCACTCTCTTTCGGGCGCGGTGCGGTTCCGGCGCGCCGGGGGATCGCGGGTACTCCGACGGTCTGCCCGAAATCGGCGAAGAAGCCGTGCCAGAGCCGTTCATGTGGCGACAGTATCCGCCGAGCGGACAAATCAACTCGATCCGACCAGGTGTTGCTCCGGTGATTCACGTCCCTGACCGGAGATATCGAAGGCGTCGCAAATAGGGATTTCGTTCAATGTGTGCAGCGGCCAGGGGTTGTTCTCCGTGAGGACTTCGTGGCCCTTCCGAGCCCAGACCTTGATGTTCCGCCTGCCGTTGTCGCTTCGAGACGCATTCGCAACGCCTCCGACTCGTCCGGAAAGCCTGCCGGGGCGTCACATTCAGCAGTACCGGCCAACGGAGGAGCACCGCATGAGACTTCGCGTGAGGACGTACACGGGGACATACATGAGGACGGTCGCCGCGCTCGCGGTGGGCGGCGTACTGCTGACCGGGTGCAGTGCGGGCAGCGGCTCGCGCAGTGCGGACCAGAGAGCATCGGGGGGCATCCGCCACGCCGCCCCGGACGGCGGCGGCCGCACCCCGGACCCCGGGCAGGCCGAGGGGGAGACCGACGGGGCGAAACGGACCGCGCCGCCCGCCGACTACCTCTCCACCTTCGCCCTGGACGTGGACACCGCGAGCTACGGCTTCGCCCGCCGCACCATCGGTTCGGGCCGCCTGCCGGACCCGGAGACCGTCCGGCCCGAGGAGTTCGTCAACAGCTTCCGCCAGGACTACCGCAGCCCGGACGGCAACGGCTTCTCCGTCACCGTCGACGGCGCCCGGACCGGCGCGGACGGCTGGTCGCTGATGCGGGTCGGGCTCACCACCAGGGCCCCCGCCGCGGACTCGGTCCGCAAGCCCGCCGCGCTCACCTTCGTCGTCGACATCTCCGGTTCCATGGCCGAGCCGGGGCGCCTGGACCTGGTCCGCACCTCCATGGAGCTGATGGCCGACCGGCTGCGCGACGACGACTCGATCGCCCTGGTCACCTTCAGCGACAAGGCGAAGACGCGGATCCCGATGACCCGCCTCGGTGGCAACCGCGAGCACGTCCACGAGGTCATCTCCGGTCTGCGGCCCGACAGTTCCACCAATGTCGAGGCCGGGGTGACCCGCGGCTACGAGGAGGCGGTCAAGGGCCTGCGCGAGGGCGCCACCAACCGGGTCGTGGTCCTCTCGGACGGCCTCGCCAACTCCGGTGACACCTCGGCCGACGGGATCCTCGAACGGGTCGAGAAGGCGCGCAAGGACAAGGGCATCACCCTGTTCGGCGTCGGCGTAGGCAGTGATTACGGCGACCGGCTGATGGAGACCCTCGCCGACCGCGGTGACGGGCACACCGTCTACGTCTCCGACCCCGAGCAGGCGCGCAAGGTCTTCTGCGACGACCTGCCGGCCCAGATAGACCTGCGGGCCCGCGACGCCAAGGCGCAGGTCGCCTTCGACCCGCAGACCGTGGAGTCGTTCCGGCTGATCGGCTACGAGAACCGGCGCGTCGCCGACCAGGACTTCCGCAACGACGCGGTGGACGGCGGCGAGGTCGGCCCGGGCCACAGCGTCACCGCCCTGTACGCCGTCCGTACGCGCCCGGGGGCCGCCGGGCACGTGGCGACGGCCACCGTCCGCTGGCTCGATCCGGCCACCCGGGCCCCGCACGAGGAGTCGGCCTCCGTCGAGGCGGCCGCGCTGACCGGCCGTGCGTGGACCGAGGCCGACGCCCGTTTCCAGGTCACCGCCGTGGCCGCGTACTTCGCCTCGGCGCTGCGCGAGCGCGGGGGCGGCTGGGAGCCCGTACCCGGCGCCCTCCCGCTCGACCGGCTCGCGGAGCGGGCGGCGACGGTGGCGGACCTGACGGAGGACGCGGACGTGCGCGGGCTCGCCGACACCGTCCGGCAGGCCTCCCGACTGATGGGGTGATTTCAGGCAGTGGCCTGAAACGACCGCCAAGTGCTGTCAGGATGCCGTCTTCCATTCACCGGGGCGACATCCGGGACTCCAGTAATGGGCTCAGTTGTCCATACAACTTGGAGCCCCCACGTGATCACCGCTCACACCCGGACCGTCGCCCTCGCCGCCGGTCTCGTCCTCTCCACCCTGGCCCTCTCGGCCTGTGGCGCCGCCCCCGACAAGGCGGCCGCCACGACCAAGGACGGCAAGAACGCCGCCACCGCGGCCTCCGCCGCCGACTTCGGCGGTATGGACGCGCTGGTCGCCGCCGCCAAGAAGGAAGGCACGCTCAACGCCATCGCCATCCCGCGCGACTGGGCGAACTACGGCGCCCTGATCGACGGCTTCACCAAGAAGTACGCGATCCAGGTCAAGGTGGAGAACCCGGACGGTTCCAGCTCGGACGAGGTCAACGCGGTGAAGTCCCGCAAGGGCCAGGACCGCGCCCCGGACGTCCTCGACCTCGGCGCGGCCTTCGCCCAGTCCGCGGCCGCCGAGAACCTGCTCGCCCCGTACAAGGTCACCGCCTTCGACAAGATCCCCGAGGGCCAGCGCGACCCGCAGGCCCGCTGGTTCAACGACTACGGCGGCTACGTCTCCATCGGCTGCGACGCCAAGCGCGTCAAGGTCTGCCCGCAGACCTTCGCGGACCTCCTCAAGCCCGAGTACAAGGGCCAGGTCGCCCTCAACGGCAACCCCACCAAGTCCGGCTCCGCCTACGCGGGCGTCTTCGCCGCCTCCCTCGCGAGCGGTGGCTCCTTCGACAACATCCAGCCCGGCCTCGACTTCTTCGGCAAGCTGAAGCAGAACGGGAACTACAACCCCGTCGAGTCCACCCCAGCCACCGTCGAGAAGGGCGAGACGCCCATCAGCATCGACTGGGACTACCTGAACGCCGGGTACGCCGAGCAGTTCAAGCCCAAGGGCATCGACTGGAAGGTCGCCGTCCCCGCCGACGGCCAGTTCGCCCAGTACTACTCCCAGGCGATCAACAAGGACGCCCCGCACCCGGCGGCCGCCCGCCTGTGGCAGGAGTACCTGTACAGCGCCGAGGGCCAGAACCTGTGGCTCAAGGGCCACGCCCGCCCGGTGCTGATGCCCGTCATGGAGGCCGACGGCACCCTCGACAAGACCGCTGCCGCCGCCCTGCCCCCGGTCACCGGCAGCCCCAGGTTCCCGAGCCAGGAGCAGACCGCCAAGGCCAAGGAAACCCTGGCCGGCGGCTGGGCCAAGGCCATCGCCGGCTGACGCGCAGATGACCCCCCACGCCTCGACCGCCGCCACGCCGGGCCCCGTGCCCGGCGCGGCGGCGGCCCCCGCCCCCGCCCCCGCGCGGTCCGCCCTGCCGCGGCCGCGCCCCGAGGCCGGCCCCGCCGCCCGCCCCGGATCCCGGCCCGGCCGCGGACCCCGGCGCCGCCCCGGCGCCTGGCTCGCCGCCGTCCCGCTGCTGCTCCTGGTCGGCCTCGCCTTCGGCCTCCCGGCCCTGGCCATGGTCTTCGGCGCCTTCAGCGTCAAGGACCCGGTCGCCGGCACCACCGCCTACGGCATGGACAACCTCACCCGCTCCGTCGACGGCGCCTACCGCACCGCCCTCATCGGCAGCGTGAAACTGTCCGCGCTCACCGCCGCCGCGGGCGCCCTCCTCGGGCTCCTCGTCGCGCAGGCCGTCGTCAGCTCCCGCAGCCGCGCGCTGCGCGAGGCCGTACTGACCGCGTCCGGGGTGCTCGCCAACTTCGGCGGCGTCCCGCTGGCCTTCGCCTTCGTCGCCACCCTCGGCAACGCGGGCGTCCTCACCACGGGCCTCGGCCTCGGCGCCCACGGCTGGTCCCTCTACGGCTTCTGGGGCCTGTCGCTGACCTACCTCTACTTCCTGGTCCCGCTGATGGTCCTCACCGTGGCCCCCGCCCTCGACGGGCTGCGCCCCCAGTGGCGCGAGGCCGCCCAGGACTGCGGCGCCTCCACCTGGGACTACTGGCGGCACATCGGGATCCCCGTCCTGCTGCCCACCCTCCTCGGCGGGTTCGTCCTGCTCTTCGGCAGCGCCTTCGCCGCCTACGCCACCGCCGCCGCCATGGTCGGCAGCTCCGTCCCCCTCGTCACCATGCAGATCGCCGACGCCCTCTCCGGGAACGTCCTGATCGGCCAGGAGAACGTGGCGCTCGCGCTCAGCCTGGACATGGTGCTGGTCGCGGTGCTCGTGATGGCCGTCCACCTGCCCCTCCAGCGAAGGAGCACCCGATGGCTCGCCTGAACCCGGCGACCCTCATCCCGGCGGTCCGGGTCCGGGGAAGGCTGCGGCCCGGCCGCACGGTCGTCCTGCTGCTGGCCGCGACGTACTTCCTCGTCCCGCTGCTGGCCTCGGCGGTCTTCACGCTCGACATCCCGGGCCAGGGCTGGACCCTCTCCGCCTACACCCGGATCGTGCACGCCGAGGGCTTCCTCACCGCCCTGACCCTCTCCCTCGGCCTGGCCGCGGCGACCGTGGCCCTGGTGCTGCTGGTCACCGTCCCGGCCGCCGTCGCGGTCCGGCTCGGGGCGCCCCGGCTGCGCTCCGTCCTGGAAGTCGTCTGCACCCTGCCGCTCGTGGTGCCGCCGGTCGCGCTGACCGCCGGGATCAGCACCGTCCTGCGCTGGGGCCCCGAGCAGCTCGCCGCGACCCCGCTCTACCAGACCTTCGTGGCCGTCCAGAACCCCTCCTTCCCGCTGATCCTGGTCCTGGCCTACGCCGTGATGGCCCTGCCGTTCGTCTACCGCGCGCTCGACGCCGGACTGCGCGCGGTGGACGTACGGACCCTCGTGGAGGCGGCCCGTGACCTCGGGGCGTCCTGGCCCCGCGCGCTGGTCCTCGCCGTCCTGCCCAACCTGCGCGGCGCGCTCCTCAACGCGTCCTTCCTCGCGCTGGCCCTGGTCCTGGGCGAGTTCACCGTCGCCCAGCTGCTCGGCTTCGAACCGTTCACCGTGTGGGTTGTCCAGGCCTCCGGCTCCGACGCCCGGCTGTCCGTCGCCGTGTCCCTGCTGAGCCTGTTGCTGACCTGGATCCTGCTGCTCGCCCTGACGGTGGCCGGCCGCAAACGCCACCACCGCACCTCCCGCACGAAGTCCGTATCCGTAGGAGTCACCCCCTGATGAACGCGATGACCGCGACCCGCACCGGAGCCAGCCTCGAACTGCGCGGCCTGCGCCGGGAATTCGGCTCGGCCGTGGCCCTCGACGGGCTCGACCTGGACGTGGCCCCGGGTGAACTCCTCGCCCTCCTCGGCCCGTCGGGCTGCGGCAAGACCACCGCCCTGCGCGTCCTCGCCGGGTTCGAACGGCCCGACGCCGGACAGGTTCTGCTCGACGGCAAGGACATCGTGCCGGTCCCGGCCAACCGCCGTGACACCGCGATGGTGTTCCAGTCGTACAGCCTCTTCCCGCACCTGAACGCCGCCGACAACGTCGGGTTCGGCCTGCGGATGCGCAAGGCGCCCGCCGCCGAACGGCGCACCCGCGCCGCCGAACTCCTCGAACTGGTCGGCCTGCCCGGCCACGGCGACCGCTACCCGCACCAGCTCTCCGGCGGCCAGCAGCAGCGCGTCGCCCTGGCCCGCGCCCTCGCCCTCCAGCCCCGGCTGCTGCTCCTCGACGAGCCGCTCTCCGCTCTCGACGCCCAGGTCCGGGTGACGCTGCGCGAGGAGATCCGCCGCCTCCAGCTGGAGCTGGGCATCACCACCGTCTTCGTCACCCACGACCAGGAAGAGGCCCTCTCGATGGCCGACCGGGTCGCGGTCATGCGCGGCGGCCGCCTCGAACAGTGCGCCACCCCCACCGAGTTGTACGCCCGCCCCGCCACCGGATTCGTCGCCGGCTTCATCGGCGCCATGAACCGCGTCCCCGCACGGGCCGCCGCCGACGGGACCGTCGAAGTGCTCGGCGTCCGGCTGCCCGTCGACGGACCGGCGCCCGCGCCCGGCCCCGTCGAGGCGCTGCTGCGCCCCGAGAGCCTGGAGGTCACCGCCCAGGACGACGGCCCCGGCCGCGTCCTCGCCACCGCCTTCCACGGCCCGACCGTACGGGTCCGCATCGAGCTGACCGACGGCGCGGACGCGGGGACCGAGCTGAAGGCCGACGTCCCCACGCACGCCGCGGCCGCCCTGCTGCCCGGCGCGCGCGTCACCGTACGCCCGCAGCCGCGCCCCGTGCTGCTCGCCGTCCCCGACGTCCAGGACGTCCAGGACGGCCCGGCATGAGCCTGCAGGCGGTCCTCTTCGACATGGACGGCACCCTGGTCGACACCGAGGGCGTGTGGCTGGAGGTGGTCGAGGCCGCCGCCGCACGCCGGGGGCGCGCCCTGGACCCCGCCCGCCGCACCGCGGTGACCGGGCGCTCCGTCGAGGACGCCGCCGCGCTGCTGGCCCGGTACCTGGACGCGCGGGAGCCGGACCTCGCCGCCGAACTCGGGGACGGCTTCGCCGCGCGGCTCGCCGCCGGCACCGTCCCGCGCCCCGGTGCGCTGCGGCTGCTCGCCGCGCTGCGCGCCGAATCCGTCCCCACCGCCCTGGTGTCGGCCTCGCCGCGCGCCGTGGTCCACCAGGTCGCGGGGACCCTGGACGGGCACCGCTTCGACGCGCTGTTCGGCGCGGAGGACACCGTACGGACCAAGCCCGAGCCGGACCCGTACCTGGCGGCCGCCCTCGCGCTCGGCGCCGCACCGGACCGCTGCGTCGCCGTCGAGGACAGCGCCACCGGCGTGACCTCCGCGCTCGCCGCGGGCTGCCGCGTGCTCGGGGTCCCCTCCACCGAACCGCTGGCCCCCGCACCCGGGTTGACCCTGCTCGGCTCGCTCGCGGACGCGGACCCCGCGCTGCTGCGCGCGCTGTGCGCGTGAGCGGCGCCGGGCGCACTCCAACCGCGGTGCGCACGCGCACACATGGCAAGCTTGATCCGTGAACCAGGCACCCCGCAAAACCCCGTTGTACCTCCGCGTCGCCGCCGACCTGCGGACCGCCATCACGGCGGGCGAATACGGATCCGGGGCCAGACTGCCCGCGGAGGACGAACTCGCCCGCCGTCACGGCGTGTCCAGGGGTACGGTCCGCCAGGCGCTCGCCGCGCTGCGCACCGACGGCCTCATCACCTCGCGCCGGGGCACCCGCCGGGTGGTCCTGGCCGCGCCCGGCGACGCGGGCTCCGCGGAACTGCGCAGCTTCACCCGGTGGGCACGCTCGCTCGGCCGTGAACCGGGGGGCCGGACGGTCGCGGTGGACCGGGTGGCGGCCGACGCCGAAGAGGCCGAACACCTGCGGATCGGCCCCGGGGACACGGTCTACCGGGTGCGGCGGCTGCGGACGCTGGCCGGGGCCCCGGTGATGGTGGAACGCACGACCTACCCGGAGGCCGTCGGCGCCCTGGTCGCGGGCATGCCGCGGGACACCGTCTCGTACTCCGAGGAACTCGCCCTGCACGGCGTGCTGTTCATGGACGCCCACCACACCATCGACCTCGTGGCGGCGGACGCGGACGACGCCGAACTGCTCGGCTGCCGGGCCGGGGAAGCGCTGCTGCGCGAGCGGCGGCGCTCCACCGACCCGGCGGGCACCCCGATGGAGTGGTCGCAGGACCGCTACCTGCCGGGGACGGTGGCCTTCACGGTGCACACGACGGCGGCCAGCGCCCTCGGCCGCAGCCTCGCCCCCTGATCGGGGGCGAGGCGCCGGCGGTCAGGCGCGCTGGACCAGCAGGGACGCCAGCAGCGGCCGGAAGTGGCCGAACCCGGGGGTGGGCATGTCCGGATCCTTGGCCCGCTCGTCCCAGCGGCGCACGGCGACCGCGTCGGCCGCCCCCGGCAACGCCTCGAAGGCGCGGGCCTGCTCCGCGGGCATCGGGCCGCCCTGCATCCGCAGGGTGTGCACGGAGGCCTCCGAGAGCAGGGCGAAGTAACCCGGTTCGACGGTGCACAGGTAGCGTTTGGCGGCCACGTGCAGCCGCACCGGCTCGGTGACCTCGGGCCCGAACCACTGCCCGAGCCAGTCCGCCCCGGTGTGGCTGTGCCGGTTGTCCTGGTGACCCTCCATCAGATCCCGTCCGGTGACCGCCCCTTGGAAGTGCCCGACATCGTGCAGCAGCGCGGCGGCGATCAGCGGCGCGGGCGCCCCGGCGGCTTCGGCGAGCGCGCCCGCCTGGAGCATGTGCCCGGCCTGGGTGACGGCCTCGCCCAGGTACTCGGCGCTGCCCTCGCCCTCGAAGAGCGTGGCCAGTTCGTCGAGCGGGTTCATCGCGCGCCCCCCTCGCGGCGCAGGACGGCGAGGGTGGAGGCGAGGCCGTCGAGGTCGGCGTAGGTCCCCTGGAGGTGGCGCGCACCGGACTCGGCGAAGGCCGTCCGGGCGTGCAGCAGCCGGGTGTTGTCGAAGACGAGGCAGTCGCCGGGCGTGAGCCGGAAGTCCAGTTGCAGCTCCGGGCGCAGCAGCAGCGCGGCGAAGCTCCGGTAGGCGCGGTAGAACGCGTCGAGGACCTCGGCCGGGTGGTGCAGGGTCCCGGTCGAGCGGTTGTTGAAGCGGACCTCGCGGATCCGGCCGAGGGCGTCGGTCTCGATCAGCGGCCGCTGGGCGCGCAGTTCGGTGCGCGCGTCGGCGAAGACGAACTCGACCGGGGTCCGGGTCAGGACCTCGAAGGCGGCCGGGTCCTCGGCGCGCAGCAGGGCGGCCGCGTGGAACCCGTCGACCAGCCCGGAGTCCCCGCCGCTCGCCTCGTTGGCGAGGCAGTGCAGGAGCTGGAGGGTGGGTACCGGGTCGCGGTAGGGATTGTCGGTGTGCGGGGTGATCCGGGCCCCGGTGAAGGCCAGGTTGTTGGGATCGGCCTCGACCCGCACCTCGAACAGCTCGCCGTAGTTCGTCTCGCGGACGAAACCGAAGGTCCGGGCCACGTCCAGGACCTGGCGGTCGCGGAGGGGGACGTCACGGAGCAGCACGAAGCCGAGCCGCCGGACGCCGTCCAGGGCGTGGATCCGTACCGCGTCGTCCGTGCTGTACGCGGCCCAGTGGGCCTGCGGCAACCGGCCCCGCAGGTCGGCGGCGGCCCACAGCTCCTTGTCGGCCTCCGTCCGCCCGTCGCCGGGGTGCGGGGCCTCCCGCTCGGGTGCGTGCGCGTCCAGCCAGGCCAGCGGGTACAGCGAGCGGTGGCCGTCCGGTGCCCAGACGATCTCGCGGGCGGGCTCGCCGAGCGGCGTGCGGGCCTCCCGGGCGGAGCCGATCGCCAGGCCGGCCGGGAGGTCGGTGATCTGGAACAGCTTCTGTCCGTTGCGCGGGTCGCGGCAGTCGGTGCAGGGGCAGTTGTCGCGCAGCCAGAAGGCGGGTGGGTGGGGGATCGTCGTCGTTGCCGTCATCACGGCTCCCGTCGTCGTGTCTCTCGTCGTCTTCGCGGTGCTCTCGCCCGCGTGGGTCAAAGTTGTATGTACAACTTCGACCCACGGGCAGGGTGGCATCCGCGCATGACGAAGAGGTGGCGACGGGGTGGACGGTCCGCTTACTGCCGGCCCGCTTGCTGCCGGTCCGCCTGCTGCCGGTCCGCCTATTGGGGGGCGATGACGACGGCCGTCCCGTAGGCGCACACCTCGGTTCCGACGTCGGCGGCGTCCGTCACGTCGAACCGCATCATCAGTACCGCGTTCGCGCCGCGGGCCTGCGCCTGCTCGATGAGCCGTTCCATGGCCTGGTTGCGGGTCTGCACCAGGGTCTTGGTCAGGCCCTTAAGCTCGCCGCCGATCATCGACTTGAGGCCCGCGCCGATCTGGCTGCCGAGGTGGCGCGAGCGGACGGTGAGCCCGAAGACCTCGCCGATCACCTGCTGGACGCGATAGCCCGGAACGTCGTTCGTCGTGACGACGAGCACCGCGGACTGAGGTCCGGTGCCGCCGCCGTAATCATCGATTCCCATGCGGCCACTCTCCCGCCGCACCCCGCCACCCGCATCCCGGCGCGCGACGGGGCCGTGGGTCAGTCCGTCGCCAGAGCGGCTGCCGCCGCCCGCCGCCCGCGCTTGCCGAGCGGAGCGAGGGACAGGTCCTGGGACTGGGACTTGAGGTTCTTGAAGCCGTACCCGTGCTCCGTCAGCCAGGCCTCGGCGGCCAGCTCCGCCCGCGCGCCCGCGTCGAGGATGTCCTCCTCCTTCTCGCCCGAGTCCAGGAAGCGGAAGGTGAAGAACGGCCGGGAGCCGATGTCGTAGCTCAGATGGCCCTCGGTGGTGAACTCCGCCCGCAGGACGTCGTGCTCCGGCGCGCGGGCGGCCAGCTCGGCGTGCTGCTCAGGGGTGAGCCCGTCGAAGGCCCCGCGGACGGTGATGCGGAAGGTGCGAGTGCTCATCCCCCGACTCTAGGCCGGGGCTCCGGGCGGCCGCACCACGTTTTCACCCGGCCGTACGGCGCAGCACCAGGGACAGGAAACCGAAGCTGTCCCGATAGGTGTGCAGCCACTCGGAGCGGCGTTCGGCGGCCGTCTCCAGGGCCTGGGCGCTGTCCGGGTCCTCCGGGTGGTCCAGCGCCCAGTCGGCCAGCGTGCCCCAGAGGGCCCATTCGTAGGCGTCGAGCTCCTGGCGGGTGCTGACGTGCGCGTGCACCGGAGTCCAGCCCGCGGCGGTGATCTGGTCCAGGGTGGTCGCCAGGTCGCCGTATTCGCCGAGCATCTCCACGGCCTCCGGGGACGGCTCGCGCTCCCAGAAGGCGTCACCGATCAGCACCCGTCCGCCGGGCGCCAGGTGGGCCGCCGCCGCGTCCAGGGTGGGCAGCAGCCCGCCGAAGGCGTGGCTGGACCCCACGTTCAGGATCAGGTCGAAGGTGTGCGGCGCGGTGAAGGCCGCGGCCTCCTGCTGGTGCAGGACCAGCCGGTCCTGCACCCCGCGCGCACGCGCCGCCTCGGAGGCCTGTTCCAGGGCCTCGGTGGACACGTCGACGCCCTCGGCCCGTACCTCGGGATGGGCCGAGAGCGCGCGCAGCAGCCATTCCGCCGTGCCGCAGCCGAGATCGAGCAGGCGCGCTTGGCCGTGGGCGACGCCGTGCTCCAGCAACCGCTGCACCGACGCGTCGTCGAGCGGGGACTTGATCGGGTGGCGGGTGTGGGCGATGCGGGAGATCTGTTCACGGTTCATGGTCATGGCCGCACCCTCACATCCGGCCCGCGCATCCGCACCCGAATTTTTCATGATCCGTTAGGTCGGGGCGCGTTTCCTCGCGGAACCGTTTCATCGCGGGCTCGTGCGGCCGAGAGCCTGCGCGCGGTGCAGGGCCAGCGCCGCCAGCGCCTCGGGCGCCCCGGCCTGGCCCCGGATGCCGGGGAAGGCGTTGATGTCCACGATCAGCGGTTCCCCGCCGGTCCCCGCCCGCTCGCCGTCGCCGTCGCCGTCGCCGCCGCCGTCGGCACCGGCGGCGATGATGTCCACGCCGTACACGTCCAGGGCGAAGACCTCGCCGACCGCGCGGACCAGATCGGCCCAGCCCGGCGGCAGGTCGTCGAGCGCCAGCGGCACGGTGGGGCCGCGCCCGCCGGGCGACAGCTCGGACCGGCGCAGCGCCGCGAAGACCCGGTCGCCGATCGCCCACAGCTTGTGGTCCCAGCCGCTGTTGGGCGCGAACTCCTGCACCACGACCGGTTCCCCGGCCCACTGGCGGGCCAGCGCGCTCAGCCGCGCGCCGTCGTCGACCCGGGCCACCAGATCGCCGCGGCGGCTGTGCCGGCTCTTGACCACGACCGGTCCCGGCAGCGGCGGGCCCGCGGCCAGCGCGGCGAGGGAGGCGTGCGCGCGGGTGGCGGCGAAGGGCAGTCCGGCCCCGCGGGCCAGCTCCGCCATCGCCGTACGGTCCTGGCACAGGGCGGTGGCCGCCGCCGAGTTGATCACCGGGGCCCCGAGCGCCTCCGCTTCCCGGGCCAGGGCGAGGGCCCGCGGCGTACGGGACTTGAGCAGGTACACATCGGCGGGCGGTCCCGGGAGTTCCGTCGCGGTGCCCGGGTCCAGCGCCTCGACCCGGTGCCGGGGGGAGAGCAGCGCGGTGGCGCCCGCCAGCAGGGGATGGCCGGGCTCGGGGGTGATCAGGCCGATCCTCACAGCGCCTCGCCCGCCGGCACGGCCGTGGGGACGGAAGCGGGTGCGCTCCTCGCCGACGGCGCGCCCGCCCCGTTCGCCGACGAGGCGCCCGCCACCGACGACGCCCCCGCCGCGCCCACCTGCGCCGGGATCGAGGGGGACCGCAGGCCCGTGCCCGCGCCCGCGGAGCCCGGCGCTCCGGCCCGGGCCAGCCCGAGCACCGCCCGGGCCACCCGCGCCGCCGCGTCCGGCACCTGGCGGAAGCTCGGGAAGTCGTTCACGTCGACCACCACCGGGCCGTCGGGGCCGAGGATCACGTCGACCCCGTACAGGTCGAGCCCGTACACCGCGCCCACCTGCCCGGCTATCGCGGCCACTTCGGCGGACAGCGGGACGCGCCGCTCCCGTACCGAGTGGTCCGGGTGCAGCGGCGAGCGGCGCTCGGTCGCGTACAGCTCGCCGCAGACGCTGTACACCTTGATGTCGGTGCCCGCGTTGGGTACGTACGGCTGCGCGATCAGCATGCCCTCGCCCGCCAGTTCCGGGAGCATCGCGGCCAGCCGGTCCGGTGAGGACACCAGGTACACGGCCCGGCCGGAGCTGCCGTCGGCGGGCTTGACGACCAGCGGGTACTCCGCGTCCGGTATCTCCAGCAGGAGTTCGGGGCGGGCCACCGCGTACGTCGGGGGCAGCGGCAGGCCGCGGCTGCTGCCCAGGGCGGCGGCGAGCGCCTTGTCCCGGACGCCGCGGATCGCGCGGGCGTCGTTGACCGTGGTCATCCCGGCCCCCGCGGCGGCTTCGAGCAGGGTGAGTCCGGGGCCGCCGGAGACGGTCTTGAGCACCCAGGCGTCGTGGGTACCGGTGCGGACCGCCTCGGTCATGCGCAGGAGGGAACCGCCGGGCCGCACCACGTCCACGTGGTGGCCCCACGCGGTGAGCTGCCCGATCACCTCGTTCGGCATGCCGTCATGGCGGTACTGCTCCTCCACCAGAAAGCAGAGCCTCATCGACCTTCCCTGTCTGCCCGGACATCGACCGGTCCGGCCCGGCGAGTTGTGACGTCATAGGATGTCATGAACCGCCACGAGCCCGGCATCGGTGTGCTGTTCCCGGCTCCCGGGGGGTGCGGACCCCGTCCCGGTACGGACCCCCGCGTCCCGGTCCGCCCGTCAACGGGCGATGAGCGGCGCCGACTTGGCCGGATCGGCAAACCCTTGGGAATGAAGTGGTCTGGACCCTTGACCGAGGGTTGGTCCAGACCAATCATGGGGCGTCCGCCCATCCGCACGCTCACGCCCCACCGGGAGCAACGATGAGACGCCCCAGGCCCCTGCACGCCTTACTGGCCGCCCTCTGCACGGTCACCGCCTCCGCCGGCCTCGTCCTCGCGGCCGACTCCGCCGCGCACGCCGCCGCGACCCCGCTGCCCGCGCACGTCTTCGCCCCGTACTTCGAGGCGTACTCGAACGACAGCCCCGCCGACCTCGCCCAGAAGTCCGGCGCGAAGTACCTCACCATGGCGTTCGTCCAGACCGAGGCCAAGGGATCGTGCACCCCCTACTGGAACGGCTCGACCGCCCAGCCGGTCTCCTCCGCCGTCTTCGGCGCCGACTTCGCGACCATCCGCTCGCGCGGCGGTGACGTCATCCCCTCCTTCGGCGGGTACGCGGCCGACAACGGCGGCACCGAGATCGCCGACAGCTGCAGCAGCGTGGACTCGATCGCCGCCGCCTACGAGAAGGTGATCACCACCTACGACATGGCGCGCCTCGACATGGACATCGAGGACAACTCGCTGACCAACAAGGCCGGCATCGACCGCCGCAACCAGGCCATCAAGAAGGTCCAGGACTGGGCCGCGGCGAGCGGCCGCCCGCTGCAGATCTCCTACACCCTGCCCACCACCACCGGCGGCCTCGCGAGCAGCGGACTGGCCGTCCTCAAGAGCGCCAAGACCGCGGGCGCGCAGGTCGACGTCGTGAACCTGATGACCTTCGACTACTACGACAACGCGAGCCACAACATGGCGGCCGACACCCAGACCGCCGCCACCGGCCTCTACAACCAGCTCGCCACCCTCTACCCGGCCAAGACCCCCGCCCAGCTGTGGGGGATGATCGGCGTCACCGAGATGCCCGGCATCGACGACTTCGGCGCCGCCGAGACCTTCACCACCGCCGACGCGAGCGCCGTCTACAACTGGGCCGTCGGCAAGGGCATCAACACCCTCTCCTTCTGGGCCCTGCAGCGCGACAACGGCGGCTGCCCCGGCACCGGCGGCTCCGACACCTGCTCGGGCATCGCCCAGGACCCCTGGTACTTCACCCACACCTTCGCCCCCTTCACCGGGGGCGGCGGACCGGTGGCCGACGACTTCTCCCTCGCCGTCGCCCCCGGATCGGCCTCGGTGACACCCGGCGGCGCGGCCGCCACGGCCACGGTGAGCACGGCCGTCACCTCCGGCAGCGCCAAGACCCTCACCCTGACCACCTCCGGAGCCCCGGCCGGGGTCACCGCCACGCTCAGCCCCGGCACGGTCACGGCGGGCGGCTCGGCGCAGCTCACCGTCACCGCCGCGGCCTCGGCGGCGCCGGGCACCTACCCGGTCACCGTGACCGGGACGGCGGGACAGCTCACCCACTCCGCGACCTTCACCCTCACCGTCTCCGGCCCGGGCGGCGGCAGCGGCGCCCTGGTCAACGGCGGCTTCGAGAGCGGGGCGCTCGCCCCGTGGACCTGTGAGAGCGGGGGCGCGGTGGTGGCGACCCCGGCGCACGGGGGCTCGTACGCGCTGAAGACCGCGCCGACCGCCGGTCAGACGGGGGAATGCACGCAGACCCTCACACTCACCCCGAACACCAAGTACACGCTGAGCGGATGGGTCCAGGGCAGCTACGCCTACCTGGGCGTGCGGGGCGGCGCCAGCGGCAGCGCGTGGACCAGCTCCGCTTCCTGGAGCAAGCTGTCGGTCCCCTTCACCACCGGGGCCTCCGGCACGGTCACCGTGTACCTGCACGGCTGGTACGGCCAGGGATCCGTCTACGGGGACGACCTCGCGGTCGGATAGACCGGACCCCCTCTCGGTGCGGCGGCGGTCGCGACCCCGGTGACAGGGGGCGCGGCCGCCGTCGGGTCCGGCCGTCAGGGCATCCTGATCACCATGACGAACGCACCTGACGTACGGATCCTGCGCGCCGCCGACCGGACCGCCGAGGCCTGGAAGAACGGCGGGGGAGTCACCCGGCAGATCGCGGCCGGGGCCTGCGGCTCCGGCACGGGCTCTGGTACGGGCCCCGGATCCGGCACCGCCCCCGGCTCCGCGTCCGGCGACTTCGGCTGGCGGGTCAGCCTCGCGGAGGTGGCTGCCGACGGCCCCTTCTCGGTCTTCCCCGGGGTCGATCGCACGCTCACCCTCGCCGAGGGCGCCGGGATGGACCTCACCGTGGACGGAGTACCGCGCCTCGTGGACGAGCGCTACGCGCCCCAGCGCTTCCCGGGGGACGCGGCGACCGGCTGCCGGCTGCTCGCCGGACCCGTCGTGAACTTCAACGTCATGTACCGCCGGGACACCACGCGCGCGGAGGTCGCCGTCGTACGGGGCGACCTCGCCCTGACCGCCCCGCCGGGCGGTGGCGCGCTGCTCGTGGTCTCCCTGGCGGGGCCGGTGTCCGTCGAGGGCGCGCACACCGACCGCGTCGGGCTGGGAACGTACGACGCCCTGCTCGCGACGGGCGGCGAGCAGGGCGTCCTGCACCTGGGCGCGGAAGGCCGCGCGGCGGTGGTCCGGTTCACACCGGCGGGGTAGTACGGGTCAGACGGCGTCGGCGCTCTCGGGCGCCTTCGACGGCACGCTCTTCAGCAGCGGCGCGCTCGTTTCGACCGAACCGGCCTCCACGCGCGGTCCGTGGCCGCCGCGCAGACCCAGCCAGCTGATCACCGCGACCAGCGCGAAGGCGACGGCCCCGATGCCGAAGGTCAGGGTGAAGCCCGATTCGGCGGGCAGCGGCGGAACTCCGGCGGGCAGGTGCTCGATCGTCTTCGACGCCAGGATCGTGGTGACGATGGCGCTGCCGATCGCGCTGCCGGTGGAGCGGGAGATCGAGTTGATGCCGTTGGCGATGCCGCTCTGGTGGTGCGGGACGCTCGCCATGATGACGGCGGGCATGGCCGCGTAGCCGAAGCTGACGGCCGCGCCGACGACGACGCCCGCGCCGATCACCGAGAAGGTGTGCTCGTGGTCCAGGGCCAGCCAGCCGAAGCCCACGGCGCCGAGCCCGGCGGCCACGGCGAGCGCGATCCGCGGTCCGCGGTGGCGGACCAGCTGGCCGCCGACGGGGGAGGCGAGCAGCGAGACGATCGCGCCGGGCAGCAGGAACTGGACGGACGCGCGCAGGATGGACGCGTCGAAGCCGTATCCGGTGAGCGCCTTCGGCATCTGCACGAGGTAGGAGACGCCCAGGAAGTTCGCGAACATGCCGAAGCCGACGAGGATGCCGGCCAGGTTGGCCATCAGCACCGGACGGTGCACGAACATCCGCATGTCGACGAGCGGCTCGCGGACCTTCAGCTCGGTGAACACCCAGACGGCGAACATGACCACGGCGCCCGCGAAGCTGCCCAGCGTGCGGCCCGAGGACCAGCCCCACTCGTGCCCCTGCGAGATCGGCAGCAGGAGCAGCAGCAGCGCGATGCCGAGGGTCAGCGCGCCGAGGATGTCGGTGCGGCCGCCGGTCTTGTGGCGGGTGGCCGGGACGAGGAAGACGACCGCGAGCAGGGCGAGGACGGCGAAGCCGGTCGCCATCCAGAAGGCGTTGCGGTAGTCCGCGTCCTTGCCGGAGGTGAGCAGGCCGGTGGCCACGAGAGCGAGCCCGCTGCCGAACGCGAGCGTGCCGCTGACCAGGGCCATCGCACCGGGAAGCTTCTGCGGGCGGACCTCCTCGCGCAGCACCGACAGCGCCAGCGGGAAGATCGCCGTGGCGGCGCCCTGGAGGACCCGGCCCAGGATCAGCAGCGGGAGCGAGGTCGCCAGCGCGGCGATGACGGATCCGGCGACCATCACGCCGAGGACGGCGATCAGGGTCGGCTTCTTGCCGTGCTGGTCGCCGAAGCGGCCGAGAAGCGGGGTGAAGACCGCGGCGGAGAGCAGGGTGGCGGTGGTCACCCAGCTGACGTTGGCGGTGGAGGTACCGAGATCGGTCCGGATCAGACCCAGGATCGGGACGGGCAGGGTCTGCATCATCGACACGACCATGGCGGCGAGGCTCAGGGCGAAGACGATGACCGTCTCGTTCCTGTGCCCGGCGGCGGCGGGGGCGGATGCGGGGGTGCTCATGGCTGGCAGGACCTTCTCATGGCTTCGTAATGCTCAGGTTCGCTTCAGACCGCGGATGTTTGAGTGCCTCAAGCAACTGGTCAGGAGGATGACGTTAAACCTCGATAGTTAAGGACGTCAAGTAAATGATTGATGACCTCAAGCACTCCGCGTACACTCCAGGCATGAGCGTCACTCCAGACATGACTCCCGGCATGAGCGCCACCACCCCGCACACGCCCGCCAAGCTCCGGCTGCTGGAACTGCTCGCGGCGATCGCCACCGCCCAGTGGCGGGACTTCGCGGCGGCGGCGGCCCGGCACGGCCTCACCTCCACCCAGGCCAAGGCCCTCGCCCAGCTCGACGCGCCGGTCCCGATGCGCGGACTCGCCACCCTGCTGGTGTGTGACGCATCCAACGTCACCGGGATCGTCGACCGGCTCGAAGCCCGCGGGCTGGTCCGGCGCGAGGCGGACCCCGCCGACCGCCGCGTCAAGAACGTCGTGGCCACCGACGCGGGCCGCGAGATCATCCGGCGCGTGCGCGAGGAGATGCAGGCCACGCACGGCGCGCTCGACACCCTCGACGAGGAGGAGAGCGCGACGCTCCACGCCCTGCTGGAGCGGCTGCGCCCGACGATGGAGAGCAAGGCGCTCTGACGGCGCGGCCGCCTTCCACCGGTCGCGGCGGGTTACGCCGTTCCGCGGAAGGTCTGCCGGTAGGCGCGCGGGGACAGCCCCAGCCGCCGTACGAAGGCGGGCCGCAGCGAGACCGCCGAACCGAACCCGCAGCGCGTCGCGACCTCCTCGACCGGCAGGTCCGTCTCCTCCAGCAGCTGCTGGGCCGCCAGTACCCGCTGCTCCAGCAGCCAGCGCAGCGGCGTCGTACCGCAGGCCTCGGCGAACCGGCGCGCGAAGGTGCGCTCGGACATCAGGGCCGCGTCGGCCATCCGCCGGACCGTCCATGGGTCCCCGAGGGCGCCCAGTACCACCGCCCGCGCCCCGGCGAGCGGATCGTCCCGCCCGGCGTCCGGCTCCGGCGGGACCGGAGACGGGATGAACTGGGCCTGGCCCCCCGGCCGGAACGGCGCGGTGACCATCGCCCGCGCGACCGCCGCCGCGGCCCGCTGCCCGTGCGCCGCGCGCACCAGGTGCAGACAGAGGTCGATGCCCGCCGCCACCCCGGCCGAGGTCCAGATCTCCCCGTCCCCGGTGAACAGCACCTCCGGCCGGACGTCGACGCCCGGGTACCGCGCGGCCAGCCGCCCCGTGAGCGACCAGTGGGTGGTGACGGTACGGCCCTCCAGCAGGCCCGCCTCGGCCAGTACGAACGCACCCGCGCACAGCGACGCCAGCGCGACCCCCCGGCCGTGCGCGGCGCGCAGCACCTCCAGCACGGCCGGATCGCGGGCGGCGAGCGGCTCCTCCACCCCGGGAACCAGGATCAGGTCGCACTCCAGCAGCGCGTCCAGACCGTGATCGGGCACCCGCTCCAGGCCGCCGCCGAGCCGGACCCGGGCCGCGGACGGCCCGCACACGCGCAGCTCGACACCCGCCAGGCGGCTCCACACCTCACCGATGACGGCGTAGTCGAAGGCCCGGACCCCGTCGAAGAGCAGGCAGCCGACGGTCCGCGGCGCCCGGAGGGCGGGCACGGCTTCGGGCTCGGGGATGCGGACGGGGGCGGGAGCAACGGGCGCGGCGGACATGGCAGGAATCTATCGATCACCGGCGGTCCGCCCGCTCACGGGCCCCGGCCGGCCCGCACCACGATGGAGCCATGACCAACACCAGCGCATTCGACGCCCCCCTCTCCCTCGACCCCGACGCCGTCCTGATCGTGATCGACGTACAGCGGGGCTTCGAGGACCACACCTTCTGGGGGCGCCGGGACAACCCGGGCGCCGAGAAGAACATGACCGCCCTCACCGACGCCTGGCAGTCCACCGGACGCCCCGTCGTCGTGGTCCAGCACGCGAGTACCGGCGGCCCGCTCCAGCCGGGCACGCCGGGGTACGAGCTGAAGCCCGAGGTCGCCGCCGTCCGGGCCGACCTGTACATCACCAAGACGGTCAACAGCGCCTTCTACGGCACCCCCGACCTGCACGCCTGGCTCTCGGAGCGGGGCGCGAAGCAGGTGGTGATCATCGGCATCATGACCAACGTCTGCAACGAGACCACCGCCCGCATGGCGGGAAACCTCGGCTACGACGCCGTCTTCCCGGCCGACGCGATGCACACCTTCGACATGGCGGGACCCGACGGGGACACCATCCCCGCCGAGGACCTCGCCCGCGCCACCTCGGCCGTCCTGCACCGGATGCGGTTCGCGAAGGTGGTCACCACCGAGGCGGTCCTGGCGGCCTGCTGACGGTCGGCCGGCCATCAGCCGACCAACGGGGTGAGTGTCGAGGTGATCAGGGAGGCGAGGGTGAGCGTGGTGACGAAGGCGACCGCCGCACGCGTGACGGCGGCGGGGTAACCGGCACCAGCGCGCCGGGCCAGACACCCGGCGACGAGGGCGGCCAGGACGGCGACCAGGATGACGTTCGAGGCGGCGAGCAGGATGACGGCGAGGTGTTCTGACACGGCGGATTCTCCCTCTGGACGGGCTTCTGGACGGGCTGTGCGGCTCACTTTCCGGGAAGCCCTGTCCAGCGGGATCCGGCCGGACGAAGATGGACAACGTCGGACACCGGCGGCTGAGTTGGGGATCGCGGTGGAGCAGCGGAGCGCGGGCGGGGGCGGCGCCGGGGACGCGCGCGGCGCCGGGGACGCCGGGGAGAGCGCCGACGAGGCGCGGCGGCGGGGAGCGCTGGCCGAACTGCGGGCGCGTCTGGAGGACGGCCGCGACAAGGCGGACCTGAGCATGACGCAGTGGGCCCGCCGGGCGGGGCTGGGCCGGTCGACCCTGTACGAGGCGCTGAAGGCGGGGGAGCCGCCCTCGGGGAGGGTGGTGGCCGCTCTCGCGAAGTCGCTGGCACTCCCCGTGGAGCCGCTGCTGGAGTTACGTCGCCGGGCCCTGACCCTGCCCGAGGTGCCGCCCGTCCGGGAGCCGCCCGTTCGGGAGTCACCCACCGATCAGCCGCCCGTCGGGGACCGGTCGGCCGGCGCACCTCCGGCCGGGGTGGGGCGGCCGATCGCGCGGTGCGATCCGATCGACCTGGAGGTGCACCCCAGCGCGGACCCCGTCGGCGTGCGCAGCCCCGGGAGCCGGGGAGCCGCCGGTTCCGGCGCCCTGGCGGGGTACGTGCGCCGGGAGCACGACGCGGTGCTGGAGCGGGCGGTGCGCGCGGCCGCCACCGGGACCAGCGCGATGGTGGTGCTGGTGGGGTCCTCCTCGACGGGCAAGACCCGGGCCTGCTGGGAGGCGGTCCAGGCGCTGGCCCCCCACGGGTGGCGGCTGTGGCACCCCTACGACCCGACCCGGGCCGAGGCCGCCCTGGCGGACATCGAACGGGTGGCGCCGCGCACGGTGGTCTGGCTGAACGAGGCGCAGCACTACCTGGGCGCGGACACCGCGACGGGCGAGCGGGTGGCCGCGGCCCTGCGGACCCTGCTGAGCGACCCGGAGCGGGGTCCGGTCCTGGTCCTGGCCACCCTGTGGCCCGACTACGCCCACGCCTACACGGCCCTGCCGGGACCGGCCGCGTCGCGTCCCGCCTCGCAGGTCGGCCAGTTGCTGGAGGGGCGGATCGTCGTCGTTCCGGACGCCTTCGACCAGGCGGCCCTGGGCGCCGCCGCCGACCTGGCCGCGGCGGGCGACGTACAGCTGGCGCGTTCGCTGCCGCTGGTGAGCGACGGGCACCTGACCCAGCAGCTGGCCGGTGCGCCCCAGCTCCTGCACCGTTACCGCGCCGCGGACCCCGCGGCCGGGGCGCTGCTGCGCGCCGCGATGGACGCGCGCCGGCTCGGGGTGGGGCTCCACCTGCCCCACTCCTTCCTGACCGAAGCCGTCACGGACTACCTCACCGAGGCCGAGCACGACACCCTCGCCGACGACTGGGCCGAGCGCGCCTTCGGCTACCTGGCCGCGCCCGTCCACGGAAACCTGGCCCCGCTGCGCCGGGTCCGCCCGCGCCCCCCTCGGCGTACGCCCGGCACCCCGGCGACGGTGCCGGTCCGGCCGGTGGCACCCGCCGGGCCCCTCCACCGGCTCGCGGACTACCTCGAACAGCACGGGCGGACCGAGCGCCGCGCGCTGTGCCCGCCGGAATCGTTCTGGCAGGCGGCCCACGAGCACTTCACGGAGGCCGAGGACGTGTACCGCCTGGCCAACGCGGCGGACGAGCGCCACCGCCTGCGGTGGGCACACCACCTCACCGCACGGGCGGCCGTTCTGGGCCAGCGCCACGCCCTCGTGAAGGTCGCCGACCAGCGTGAGGCGGCGGGGGACCGCGAGGAGGCCGAGCGCCTGTACCTGCGCGCCGCCGAACAAGGCCACACACAGGCCCTGCGCCAGCTCGCGAACAAGCGGGAGAGCGACCTGCGCCGCCCGTATCCGTTCCATCCCTTCTCCAGCGGCCGGAGCGCACCCGCGAGCGCATCCGGGAGAGCACCCACGAGCACACCCGGCGGCGATTTCCCCGCCTTCCGGCCCCGTGGTCCACGGACACCGGGGGAGGACTCGCACCGGGCCGGTTACCTCCGCTTCCCGCCGGATGACGGCGCCTTCCCGTGGTTCCGCCACGGCGCCCACGCGACGCGGGGCGACGCCGCGGAGGAGGACGTCGTACGCCTCTACCGGCTCGCGTCCGACCACGGCAACCCGCACTCCACCCACTGGCTGACGCAGCGGCAGGAGGAGGCGGGGGAGCGGGAGGAAGCCGAGCGCCTCGCCGTCCTGACGGCCGAGCAGGGTCACTCCACCGCCCTGCGGTGGCTGGCGGACCGGCGTGAGGCCGCCGGGGAGCGGGCGGAGGCGGAGCGCCTCGCGCTGCTGGCCGACCGCGATGACCACCGTCCCGAGGGCCTGATGCACCTCGCGAGCGTGCGCGAGAAGGCGGGGGAGCGGGACGATGCCGAACGGCTCGCCCGGCTGGCCGCGCGCGACGGGAACCCCGTCGTGCTGGGCGTGATCGCCGGATACCGCCTCGACGCCGGTGACCGCGAGGACGCCGAACGCCTCTACCGGCTCGCCGCCGACCACGGGGACGCCCACGGGTTCTACAAGCTCGTCCAGCTGCGGGAGGAAGCCGGGGACCACGAGGAAGCGGAACGGCTGGCCCTGCGCAGCGGCGGTCTGGGCCACCTCGCGGAACGGTGGGAGTGGGCCGGGTACCGGGACCACGCCGAGCGCCTCTACCGGCTCGCCGCAGACCGGGGCGCCCCCTGGGCCCTGGTGTCCGCCGCACGGCTGCGGGAACGGGCCGGGGACGACGCGGAGGCCGACCGGCTCTATGTGCTCGCCGCCTCCCACGGCGTCGCCCGGGCCATGGACCGGCTCTCGGAGCTGAGGGAGGAGGCGGGGGACCGGGCGGAGGCCGAGCGTTTCGCGGTCCTGGCCGCCGGACAGCGGGACTACGACGCACTCCACCGGCTCGTGTCGAACCGGGAGCGGGCGGGCGAGGACGGGGAGGCCGTGCGCCTCGCCGTGCTGGCCGCCGACCACGATGACACCCGGGAGCTGAGACGGCTCGCGCTGCGGCGGGAGCGGGCGGGCGAGCACCAGGAGGCCGAGCGCCTCGCTCTCCTCGAAGACGGCGGCAGACGCACGGTCGGATCCGGCGACACCCTGAACACGCTGGTCGTGATGCGGGAGGAAGCGGGTGCCTGGGAGGACGCCGAGCGGCTGGCCCGGCTGGCCGCGGACCGCGGCTGGACGGAGGGCACGACCGCCTGGGAGTGGCGCAGACTGAACTGGCCGTACGGTCTCGACCCGGACGGAACCCGGACCACGCCCTGGGAGTGACGCCCGCCGCCGCGGCCGGAGTGCTCCCACGGCGTGACCCCGTTCCGCCCGGGTCTGGCCCCGGTCGAGGACGGCTACCCGACCAGGCCCGCGACCAGCTGCGAAGGCAGGTACGGGGAGCGGACCGGCACCTCCCAGCCGGCGCGGCGGGCGAGGCAGACCAGTGCCAGGACGTCCAGGTTGAGGGCGGCGTCGGGATCCGAGGCGTTCTCACCCACCTCGTAGTGATCGCGGTGCGCCTCCAGCGCGTCCGCCAGCGCCAGGGCGAAGCCCTCCTCGTCCCCCGCGGTCAGCTGCGAGAGCAGCACCACCGGGGGCGCGAGCTGGTTGAGGTCGCGCGCGCGGAACGCCTCTGTCGCCGCCCGCCGCAGCGCCGGCTCGGCGTCCGCCCCGCGCAGGTGCTCGTGCAGGGCCGTCGCGTACTCCCTGGCCGCCAGGGCGTACCCACCGTAGGCGAGGGGATCCGGGCCGACCCGGACACACTCGGCCAGCAGCCGCTCTTCCCCCGTGACCACGGCCAGCGCCGCGGCCCGCAGCCACTGCACCGGACCCACCCGGTCCCGACGGCCTCCGGCGGGCAGTACGCGCGTCACGCCGCCGACGGTGACCTCCCGCTCGGTGCCCGGCTCGGCCCCGGCCAGCACGAAGGCCGCCGACCCCGCCTCGGCGCCGAGCAGCAGCGCCGCGCGCCCGCGCTCGTCGGGCCCGTCGGTGTCGACCGCCAGCCGCCTCTGGCAGAGCTGGTACTGATGGTCCATCACCCGGGTCAGCCGCCGCATGAGGTTCACCGGCTCCTGCCCGGGATCGCCGAACTCCGCCGCGCTACGGGTCAGGTACTCCTCGTACTCCGCGGGATCGCCGGCTCCGGCTCGCTCCGGTGGCCGCGGCCGGTCCACCACCAGCGGACCGGCCGCCAGCGCAGCGACGGCGTCCGCCCGCTTGTCCGCGCCGAAGGCCCGCACCCGGGGCACGGGCGGGGCGAAACCGCCGATGGGTCCCGCGGGCAGGTAGTCGGAGTCGACGCCCGGCTGCCAGCCGTTCCACCGCTGGGCCATCGCGGCGAGCGCCAGGGCGTCCATGGGCAGCAAGGTGCGCGGAGCGGGATTCCCCGCCCCCGCGTGCCGCTCCCGGTACTCCGCCAACTGCGCGGCCAGCGCCTCGCCGAAGGCGTCCCGGTCCCCCGCCGCCAGGGCCCGCAGCGTCGCGAGCGCCGCCCGGTGGTGGGGCCGGTCGGTGCCCGGGCCCAGCTCCCGGACCAGGGCGTCGATCCGCGCACTGCGCTGCTCGTCGGACACGGGACCCGGTTCACCGGCCGTCCCGGGGTCCTCGATCTCGCCGTAGACGAAGGCCAGCAGGGCGTGGACCAGCGCCACATCGGCCCGGTCCTCGTGACCCCGGCGGGTCACCGCCGTCTCGACGAAGAGCTGTCCGTCCCGGTCGGTGTCACCGGCGACGAACGCGAGGAAGAAGGCGTCCAGCCAGTCGTAGGCGGGGACTTCACGGCCGCGGCCGTCCTTGTCGTACACCACGCCGGTACCGGTGTACTCGATGAACACGTCCCCCACCCGCGACGGCCGCGCGGTCAGCGCGAACGAGCCCGTCGCCGCCGCCGCGGCCGACTCGAAGGCCAGCTTGCAGTCCCTCCCGGTGAGCGAGGGGTTCGCCACCGACCGGGCCCCCAGGTAGTCGAGGAAGGACTCGCAGACCATCTCCCAGCCGTATTCCGGGGATTCGTCGTGCTGCATCCGGTGCACGTCACCGGCCATCCGCTCGGCGAAATCCGTCACCGCGGCGGACAGCGCCGCCTCCCCGACCGCATGGCGCTCGATGTGCACCGCGTACCTCCCACAACTCCCCGCCGGATGCCGTCATCCGATCTTGTCCGTCCAGCATAGGAGGGGGGGCTGACACCACGTCCGGACCGCCCGCGCCCCAGCGCCCCGGCTGCCGCGCGCCCTTAATCGTTACCGGTCAGCGGGGGTCCCCGGGCAGACTGAGGGCTCGCAACCAGGAGGAATCCCATGAGCCAGGCGCCCCTGACTCTCAAAGAACTGATGCCGCCCGACGAGCTCGCGGCGGCCCTCGATGCCGGGCACGTCACCCGCAAATCGCATCCCGAACTACCGCTGTCGATCTACACCTACTCGCGGACCTGCCAGTACGAGCGGGTCTGGAACCGGGTCACCACCCGCTGCCGGGGACTGGTCGCCGACGACGCGACCGGTGAGATCGTCGCGCTGCCCCTGCCGAAGTTCTTCAACGTCGGAGAGCACACGGCCGGTCAGCCCTACGCGCCCGCCCTGCCGGACGAGCCGTTCGAGGTGTACGAGAAGGTCGACGGGAGCCTCGCGGTCGTCTTCCACTACGCGGGAGCGTGGCGGGTCGCGTCCAAGGGCTCGTTCATCAGCGAGCAGGCCACCTGGGCCCAGCGGCACCTCGACGCCAAGGACACCACCGCGCTGACCCCGGGCGTGACCTACCTGGCCGAGGTCCTCTACCCGCAGAACCGGATCGTCGTCGACTACGGCGACCGCCGGGACCTGGTGCTGCTCGCGGCGATGGGCCCGGACGGCACCGAACTGCCGCTCGCACGGGCCGCGCAGGACTGGCAGGGCATAGGTTCCGTCGTCACGGCGTGGCCCGCCATGCCGCTGGCCGAGCTGATCGCGCTGACCGAGTCCAGCACGCTGCCCGGAGGCGGCGCGGCGACCGGCACCGACGCCGAGGGCTACGTCCTGCGCTACGCCTCCGGGGTCCGGGTGAAGGCCAAGATCGCCGAATACGTACGCCTCCACAAGGTGCTGACCGGCGTCACCGAACGCGATATCTGGCGCGGGCACGGCATCCAGCGGTTCGCCGCGCTGCCCGCACGGCAGGTCGCCCAGGGCCTCGGCTGCTCGCTCGCCGAGGTACGGGCCCACGGCGGCGCACCGCTCGACGCGCTCCTCGAACAGGTCCCGGACGAATTCGACACCTGGGTCCGCGAGATGATCGCGGGGATGGAACGCGCCGCGGCCGACCGCGAACGCGCCATCGACGAGGCCTTCCGGGAGATCGCGCACCTCGGCGACGACCGGGGAGCCTTCGCCCGCGCCACCCGCGCCGTGACCGATCCGGGCATCCGGGCGGCCATGTTCCTGCGGTTCGACGGGCGGCCGACCGACCTCGTCACCTGGCGGGCGGTGCGGCCGCAGGCGTCCGACCCGTTCACGACCGATGAGGAGAACTGACCAGTGCCTGTCGTACACGTCATGACGGGGCTGCCCGCGTCGGGCAAGACCACCGCCGCGCGCTCGCTCCAGGAGGAGTCCGGGGGCCGGATGCGCCGCGTCAACCTCGACGACCTGCGGGCCATGCTCGACGTCCCCGCTCAGGACGGGGAGCGGTCGTTCGCCCACGAACAGACGGTCCTCGCGATCCAGGACGCCGCGGTGCGCACCGCCGTCGAGGGCGGCTTCGACGTGGTCGTCGACAACACCCACCTGACGCAGCACGTCCCCAAGCGGCTGAAGGCGGCCGTCGCGGGCCGGGCCGCCTTCGTCGTCCACGACTTCACCGGCGTGCCGGTCGAGGAATGCGTACGCCGGGACGCGGAGCGGGAGCGGTCCGTCGGCGAGGAGATCATCCGGATCCTCGCCGAGAAGCATGCGAAGGCCACCAAGGGCGGCTGGCGGCTCACCGAGGCCTGGCTGAACGACCAGCCGGACGTACGGCCCTACGTCGCCGACCCGGCGCTGCCGGCCGCCGTGATGTGCGACATCGACGGGACGCTGGCGATCCGGGGCGACCGCGGCCCGTACGACTTCTCGCGGTGCGGGACCGACCTCCTCAACCCGTCGGTCCGGCACGCCCTGACCGCGTTCCGGCGGGCCGACGGCGACACCATCGTGCTGTTGTCCGGGCGCAGCGAGGAACACCGTCCGCAGACGGAGGAATGGCTCGCGCGGTACGAAGTGCCCTACGACGAGCTGTGGATGCGGGCGTCCGGGGACCACCGGCAGGACGACATCGTCAAGGCCGAACTCTTCGACCGGCACGTTCGGAGCCGCTTCGCGGTCCGGGTCTCGCTGGACGACCGGGACCGGGTGGTCGCCATCTGGCGCCGGATGGGCCTGCCCACCTGGCAGGTCAACTACGGCGCCTTCTGACCGGACCGCGCGCCGAACCAGCGCCGGACCGCCCCGCCGTGCCCCCCGACAGGGCGCGGCGGGGACCCGCGCGGACTCCTCACGCCTGATCGGAGTCCTCGCGGGGCTCCTCCTCCGCCCCCTCCCCGTGGCCCGCCGGACAGGGCGGGCACAGGCGGGCGTACACGGCCATGACCTCCTCCACCGTCTGGTTCCGCTTGCGCACGCACGCCGCCTTCCGCGACTCCTCCTTGCACACCAGCTCGGCCCGCGCCCCCTCCAGGACGGCGATGGCCTGCCAGCCCTTGAGCACGCACAGCAGCACCTTGCACAGGCATTCCACATAGGCCGATACGTTGGCGAAGCCGCGCCACGCGTCATGGATCCGGCGCAGCAGCACCAGCAGCCGCGCGTACAGCCGGACGACGTCCTTGCCCACGACCGGGTCGGCGGCGTCGGTGAGCAACTGCGCCGCGTCCGTCCGGATCTTCGCGGCCCGCTCCGGCAGCGCCGTCAGCTCCCCGTCCAGGGAGACGAAGCACGCCGTGTCGCGCACGACCTCCGCGGTGTACCGGGCGATCCGCGCCGACAGGGTCGCGACCGTGTCCTCGTCCCCGACCTCGTCGTCGAACACGCAGTCGCACTCGTCCACACAGCAGCCCCAGCCGTCCGAGCACGCGCTGATCTCCTCGAACACCTCGTCCACGGCCTCGCGCAGACAGTGCCGCTGCTCGGGCGTGATGCGGCAGCGGATCTGCTCGCGGACCCGGTCGAGGACCTCGCCCGCCGCGTCCAGATCGGCCTGGGCGGTGTGCCGGGCCTTGGTGTACTCCACGCGCGCGGCGCCCAGCTTCTCCTGGAACTCCCGCAGCTGCGGCAGGTGTTCCTGGGTGACCTCGGCCCGGCGCTGGATCCCCTTCGCGCTGCACGCGAGGGCGTCGATGGCGCCGAGGTCACAGTCGGTGCCGGCCGGCCGGGGGTGCGAGGTGCTGCTCATGAGGGCTCTCCTTCTCGAAGGGGCAGGCGCACCGAGTGTGGGCCGCGGGGTGTCACCGGTCCGTCGCCCGCGCCCCGCAACGCCCGCGTGACGGGGCGGCCCGCAGCATCGGAGCATGGCTGGATACCGGGCACTCGCCGCCGTGGGGCGCAGCGTCGTGACGCTGCTCAACGCGGGCTTCCGCGCGGAGATCCCCGACGGGCCCCGCCGCCCGGTGGCGGTCCTCGCCGGGCCCGTCGACTTCGACCGGGTGGGCAGCACGGACGCCGTCATCCGCCGCCCCGCGGTGTCCGTCTACTGCTACCGGCTGAGCGTCGACCACGACACCCGGCCCGCGTGGGCGGCCCTGGCCGCGCAGGACGGGCTGCCCCGGCTGCCGCTGCGGATGCACCTGCTCCTCGCCGCCTGGGACGAGTTCGTGGAGAGCGAGCTGGAATGGCTCGGCCTCGCCGTGCGGATCATGGAGAGCGCGGGCCCCCTCACCGGGCCCCTCCTCGATCCCACCGGCGACTGGCTGCCGGGGGACTCCGTCCAGGTCGTGCCCGACGAGCTGGCGATGGACTCGATGAGCGAGGCCTTCCAGGCGATGACCACCGACTACCGGCTCTCCCTTCCCTACCTCGCGCGGGTCGTGCGCATCGACGGCCGCCGCTTCCCGGTTCCCGGCGAGGTCACCACGGTCGCCGTCGCGACCTCGGAGCCGCCGCGATGAGCGCCGGCCCGGGCGCGGACCCGGACCGGTGGAGTGCGGACCGGTGGGGCGCGGGTCCGGACCGGCCGCTCGCCCTCGCCGCCGGGGCGGCCGGGGTGGCCGCCGTACTGCACCGGCTCGCCCTCGCCGTGCGCCCGCTCGACGCCCACACCCGGGCCCCGGCCGGTCCCGGGGTGCGCGTCGGCTGGGAATCCGGCCGGGTCCCCGGCCGCCGCCCCCGGCCGGAGGGGCCCGTCCGCTCCCTGGAGCGCCACGAAGCGGCCGGGTTCGTCCTGCGGTACGGGACCTCGGGCGCCCCGGGCGAGATCGGCGCCGCCGTGCGCGTACGGATCGACGACCCGGCCCGCCGCTGGATCCCGCGGCGGTTCTCCGTACCGCTGTGGACCCGCGCCGAGCTGGCCGGCGCCGACACCAGCCCGCCCACCGCGCCCCCGGTCCGCGCCGACGCCCGGCTGCTGCTGCCCTGGATGCTGCCCGGCCCCGCCTACCCGCTCCCGCAGGGCATGACGGGCCTGCGGCTGCGTGTCACCCGCCCGGGCCGGGGACCGGGGCCGGACACCCCCGTGCGGTGGCCGCGGGTGGAGGCGTACGGCCCGGGCGGGGTGCTCGTCGGCTGGGGCCATGGGGACGAGCACGGAGAGGTGCTGCTGCTGATCGGCGGCGGCGCGCCCCTGCCCTTCCCGCCGCCGCCCCGCTTCGACGTCGCGCTGCGCACCCACGCCCCGGACCCGGACCCCGACCCGGGCCCGGCGGCCCCGCCGGACGACCCCCTCGACCCCCTCGACCCCCTGGACCCCCTCGACGGCCTCGTGGCCGAGGCCGTCGAGCGCAGCACCTCCCCGCCCCGGCCCCAGGACCTCGACAACGACGTGCTGCGCGGCCTCGCACCGCCGCCCGGATACCGCACCTGCGCCGTGGACACCGTCCGCACCCTCACCGTCGGCCAGGTGGTTCCCGCCGGCGATCTGTCCCACACCACCGACCGGCCCGTGACCGAGGAGAGCCGTACATGCCCGAGTACCTGACCCCCGGCGTCTATGTCGAGGAGACCAGCTTCCGCTCCCGGTCCATCGAGGGCGTACCGACCAGCACCTTCGCCATGGCGGGCCGCACCGCGTACGGTCCGGTGCCCTACAGCCTGCCCGAGGGCGGACCCACCGTGCTGCCCGCGCCGACCCTGGTCACCAGCTACACCGAGTACGAACGGGCCTTCGGCGGCCTGACCATCGGTGAGGACAACTGCCACCTCGCGCTCGCCGCCCGGGCCTTCTTCGCCAACGGCGGCCGACGGCTCTACGTCTCCCGGGTCTTCACCTTCACCCGGACCGCCGGGACACCCCCCGTCATCGACGTCCCCCGCAACTTCGCCTCCGTCCCCGTCCCCGCGCAGGGCGCGCCACTGGTCCGGTGGCGGGCGCGCTGGCCCGGTTCGGCGGGCTCGCGGATCAGCGTCGCCGTGACCTTCCGCCGCGGCAAGAACATCCTCGTCCCCCGTACGGGCGCCCTGCCGCGGCTCACCGGGGTGCGCCCCGGCGCCGCGGTGGAGGTCGTCCCGCTCGCCGGGGGCGAGGCCCCGGTCCTGCCCGACAGCACGGCGCCGGTCCCGGGGAACGTCCGGATCGTGGCCCGCCGCGCCGACGGTGAGCTGGGCTACCTCGGCGCCCAGGGCGCCTTCGAGCCGGTCGCCGCCGGTACCGCCGCCTTCCACCTCACCCTCGCCGTCACCGTGCGCTCCGAGGGCGAGCGCACCGATGTGTACAACGAACTGGAGCTGGACGACGCCCACCCCCGGTCGGTGGCCCGCGTCCTGCAAGCGGCCGACCCGGCCGACGAGTTCGCCCTGGTCTGGCTGGAGAACGTACCGCCGGCGACCGGCGCGCAGCCGGTGACCGCGGGCGCCCGGCTCACCGCGCTCCTCACCCCCGCGCAGGGCCTCTACCTGACCGGCGGCGGCGACGGGGACGCGCTCACCGCGGCCGACCTCGGCGGCCGCGACGCCAATCCGGACAGCCTCACCGACCCCGCCCGCGGCCTCGGCGCGCTCGCGGAGATCGATGACATCGCCATCGTCGCCGTCCCGGACACCGTCACCCTCGACGCCGCGGAGCAGAAGAGCGCGGTGGACCTCCTCATCGGGCACTGCGAGCGACTGCGCTACCGGATGGCGGTCATCGATCCGCCCCCGGACAGCTCGGTCTCCGAAGTGCGCCGCTTCCGGGCCCAGTTCGACACCAAGTACGCCGCCCTCTACTACCCGTGGGTGCGGATCACCGACCCGGCCCGCCGCGCCGACCCCGGGGCCCCGGCCGCCCTCCTGGACGTACCGCCCTCGGGCTACGTCGCCGGGATCTATGCCCGCAGCGACATCGAGCGCGGTGTGCACAAGGCCCCCGCCAACGAGGTCCTCCTCGGCATCGACGACTTCACCACGAACGTGACCTACGACCGCCAGGCCGTGCTCAACCCCGAAGGCATCAACGCCCTGCGGTTCTTCGAGGGCCGCGCCCGCCGCGTCTGGGGCGCCCGGACCATGAGCTCCGACCCCGAGTGGAAGTACGTGAACGTCCGCAGGCTCTTCATCTACCTGGAGCACTCGATCGACAAGTCGACCCAGTGGGCGGTGTTCGAGCCCAACAACGAACGGCTGTGGGCCTCCGTCCGACAGTCGGTCGAGGACTTCCTGATCGCCACCTGGCGGACCGGCGCGCTCCTGGGCAGCAAACCCGAGGACGCGTTCTTCGTCCGCTGCGACCGCACCACCATGACGCAGAACGACCTGGACAACGGACGGCTGGTCTGCCTGGTCGGCGTGGCCCCCACCTACCCCGCCGAGTTCGTCGTGTTCCGCGTCGGACAGTTCACGGCCGACGCCCAGCGCGCCTGACGCGCCCCGAGACCAGCAGCCGGAAGACCAGGAGACAGACCCATGGCCACGCGCACCAACCCCTACGGAGCCTTCAACTTCCTCGTCCAGCTGGGCAATACGAGCGCCGGCATCGAAGGGGACATCGGCGGCGGCTTCTCCGATTTCAGCGGAGCGGGGAACGAGGTGAAGTTCTCCGAGTACCGCAACGGGAACGACCAGTTCAACCACGTCCGCAAGATCGCCAACACCAACACCACCGACGACATCACCCTCAAGCGCGGCATCATCGGCGACCTGCGCCTGTTCCAGTGGATCGCCGACACCCGCAGCGGCCTCTACCGCCCCCTCACCGTGATCGTCACGCTCAACGACGAGGGCCACACCTCCGTCTGTTCCTGGCGGCTGAACTTCGCCCAGCCCAAGAAATGGGTCGGCCCCACCCTCCAGGGCAAGGGCGGCGGCGAGGTGGCCATGGAGGAGCTGCACCTCGTCGCGGAATCCATCGACTTCCTGTCGGCCTCCTCGTGACCCCCGCCGGACCGCGGCTCGGCGCCCCCGGTGTGTACCGGGACGCGCGCCGCCCCGCGCCCGCCCCAGGCCCGGTGCGCCTGGACATCGCCGGGTTCGTCGGGGTGGCCCCGCGCGGCCCCGTCGACACCCCGGTCGCCGTCGACCGCTGGACGGACTACCTGGACCGCTTCGGCGGCTTCGAGGGCCCGGGCCTGCTGCCCTACGCGGTACGGGCGTTCTTCGCCCAGGGCGGAGTCCGCGCCCATGTGCTGCGCGTGTCCCCCCTCCCGCGCGCCCCGCACCCCGCGGCCGAAGCGGCCCACGCGCTGCACCGGACCCGGCTCGGGGACGGAACCGGTGCGGGGACGGGTGCGGGGCGCGGCCCCGAGGTGGACCTGCGGGCCCGCGACGAGGGCGGCTGGGGCGGGCGGCTCTCGGTCCGCTGGGAGTTCACCGGGTCCGAGCAGTTCGAGGCCGTCGTGACCGGCCGGGAGCTGGCCCTGCCCGAGGCCCGGACCCCGCCCGCCGGAAGCGTGCTGCGCCTGCGGGGCGCCGGACTGCCCGCCGCCGGGAGCCTCTTCCGCGTCACCGGGTTCGGGGACGCGCCCACCGGCCCCGGCCCCAGGGGGCCGCGGCGCCGGACCGCCGTCCTGGACCGGCCGCCCCTCACCGGCCCCGGCGGCCGGACCGTCACGCTGACCGTGGAGGCCGAGGCCGTCACCCTCACGGTCACGGTCACCGACCCCGACCCGGCGCGCCCCCGCCAGGAACGCTTCGCCGGGCTCGGGCTCGCCCCCGGCCACCCCCGCGCCGCCGCCGCGGTGCTGGCCGCCGAATCCCTCCTCGTCACCCCCGCCGGGACCTGGCCCGAGACCCTGCTGCCCCCCGACGGCCGGCTCGGGTCCGTACTGTCCCGGCCCGTCCGTCCCGGTCTCGACCGCTACGCGGACATCGGCCCCGACAGCTTCCAGGGCCCCGGCCCCGTCGACCTGCTGCCGACCGGCGGCAGCGAGAGCGCGGAGGAGCCCGGCGGGGGCCCGCTTCCGGCCGTCGGCATGGACCGGATGGCACTGGTCACCGAGGTCGCCCTGCTGGCCGTGCCCGACCTGCTCTGGGAGCACAGCGAGGCCCCGCAGAGCACCGAACTCCCGGCCCGGACCGCGCCCGGCGCGGTCTTCGCACCGTGCCCGCCCCCGCCGGTGGCGCTGACCTCCCGCCCCGCCGCCGTACGGGAGTTCCTGCTGGACGGAGCGACGGAACTGCCCGAGATCCTGCGCCGCCAGCAACGGCTCGTGGCCCTCGCCGAGCGGCAGCGGCGCTTCGTCGCGCTGCTCGACGTACCGCCCCGGATGCCCGTCCGCGCCGTCGCCCGCTGGCGCGCCGCCTTCGACAGCTCGTACGCCGCCGCCCACCACCCGTGGCTCGGCGTATCGCCCGCCGACGACCCGCGGGGCGCCGCCGTCCTCGTCCCGCCCTGCGGCTTCGCGGCGGGCATCATCGCCGAGCGGGAACGGCGCCTCGGCCTGCCCTGGGGACCGGCCAACGAACTCGCCGCCGACGCCGTGACCGCCGCCCAGCGGCTCGACGAGGCCGACCACGACCCGCTGCACCTGCTCGGCGTCGACGTCTTCCGGGCCGAGCGCGACGGCTTCCGGCTCGCCTCCGCCCGTACCCTCTCCGGCGATCCCGACTACCGCCAGCTGAGCGTCCGGCGGCTGATGACCATGCTGCGCCTCGCCCTCGACCGGCAGGCCCAGGCCCTGGCCTTCGAACCGCACTCGCCCGGACTGCGCGCCGAACTGCGGGGGACCGTCGTGCAGTTGCTGCGCGGACTGCACCGCTCCGGGGCGTTCGCGGGCGAGCGCGAGGAGGACTCCTTCTTCGTGCACTGCGACGAACGCCTCAACCCGCCCTGGTCCCAGGGCCTCGGGCGGCTGGTGGCGGAGATCGGGGTCGCCCCGGCGCGGCCCCTGGAGTACCTCGTCCTGCGGATCGCGCAGGACGGCGACGGCGCCGTGACGGTGGGGTGAGCCGTGCCCGACCTCGTCCAGACCTTCCGCTTCCGCGTCCGGCTCACCCGCAGCGCCGCCCCCGGCCGCACCGACCTGCCGCCGCCCGTCCTCGCCCACGTCACCCACGACGCCCCGGCGGCCGCCGTCGCCGCGGCCGGGGGAGAGCGCGGGAGCGGCGCCGCGGCGCCCGAGCGGCTCGGCGACGGCGGCTTCCAGGAATGCGCCGGACTCGGCCTGGAGGCCGACCTCCGCGAACACGCGCAGGGCGGGGCGAACGACGCGGTGGTGCGCCGGGTCGGCCGGGTCCGGCTCCAGCCGCTCGTCCTCAAACGCGGCATGCTCCTCGCCACGGCCGACGGCGGCGCCGACACCGGCCTGTGGGACTGGCTCCAGGGCATGGTCGACGGCGGTGCGCCGGCCGTCCGCTACGACGGGGACATCGAGGTGCTCGACCCCACCGGACAACGCGTGGTGGCCCGGTGGACCTTCACCCGGGGACTGCCACTGAAGATCATCGGCCCATCGCTGAACGCGAAGACGGGGGAGATCGCCATGGAAGAACTCCACATCGCCCACGAGGGCCTGTGCCTGGAGCGCACCCCGTGAGCGCCCTCGCCCACGCCACCCTGCAACGCCTCGCGCACAGCGGCGCCGGAGCCAAGGACCAGCCGCCGCTGGTCGTGGACGACGGCCCCGCCGTCCCCGTCCAGTTCAACCCCACCACCCTGCGCATCAGCCGCAACAACACCGTCGACCGCGGCGGCGCCACCACCCGCTCCCAGAAGCGCCAGCACCCCGCGACGGAGGGCTCCACCCTCACCTTCGACCTGGAATTCGACACCTCCGAACAGCGCTCCGGCGGCCAGTACGTCGACGTGCGCCGCTGGACGGCGCTGGTGCGCCAGTACGCCGAACCGCCCCCCGACCAGCCCGCCGACCCGCCGCCCGTCGTCCGCTTCGTCTGGGGCACCCTCCGCTACAACGGCATCGTCACCCAGGTCAACGAGGAACTCGACCACTTCGCCCCCGACGGCACCCCGCTGCGCGCCAAGGTCGGCGTCACCCTCGTCGAGCAGAACTTCGCCTACGAAGCCCACGCCGAGGGACCCGGTACGCGCGACGCCCGCGCCGCCACCGAACCCGGAGCCCCGCGCACCGGCGCCGCCCCCGGCACCTCCGGAACCGGCCGCCCCGACCGGGTGGTGCGGGCCCGGGACGGGGAATCCGCCCAGCAACTGCTGTCCCGCCTCGGGCTGGACCCGGCCGGGTGGCGCGGTGCGATGAACGGGCTGGACAGCCCGCTGACCCTGGCGGCCGGGGCCGCCGTACAGCTGGGCGCCGAGGTGACGGTCCCCTTCGCCGCGGGCACGTCCGGACCGTGGGCGGCGGCGGGCTTCGCGGGCGGGGCCGCGGCGACCTCCGTCGCGGGGCTCGCCGGCGCCCTGGGCATCGCCGTAGACGTCGGCAATGGGTCGGGAAGCGCTGCCGACGGCGGTCCGGGCAGCGGGAACCCCGCGCCCGCCGGGTACGGCGGAGTACCGGACCCGGTCGCCGTGGGCTTCGCCCTGTCGGCCGGTGGCGGCATCGCCGCGGCGGCGGCCGTGGTCAGCGCCGCTGAGGTGGACCGGGCCACCACCCGGGCCCGGCAGTCCTTCGAGGTACCGGCCGGCGCGACGGCGCCCACCGGGCCCGGACCGGTCGTCCCCGGTTCGCCCGTGCCCGGCCCCGCAGCCCCCGACCGGCGTTCGCTCGGCTACGGCCGCGGCGTGCCGCTGCGGGCGCGCGCCGACCCCGGCACCCTCGCCGAAGTGGAAGCGGGCGGCGGCCGGAGCCTGGCCGACCGGGCCCGGCGCCGGGAACTTCCCGCGCCCGACCCCGGCGCGGCCCCCTGGGAGCGGCTGCCACCCGATCCGCCCGGCCGCACCACCGCCGACTGCGAGCAACGCCGCCGTGACGCGGGCCCCCGCACCCTGGGACGGACACCGCGAGGAGGCCCGCCATGAGCGTCTACATCGGAGAACTGCACACCGACGTCGTGCCCGCCGCCGGACAGGGCCCCACCGGCCCGGCCCCCGGCGCCGCGGATCCGCACGCCGCCGCCGACCGGCACCGCGAGGCCTGCGAGCGCTCCGCCTGGCTCGCGGCCCGGACCGCCGCCGAGGCCTTCGATGACTGAACCGGTGGTGGCGGCCGTCTCACCCGTCTTCGAAGTCGGCGGCGCGCTGGTCAGAGACCTCGCGCGGGACTGCGTACACCTCGACGTGACGGAGGGGACCGAGGGTCTGCGCACCCTGCGCGCGCACTTCCTCGCCGTCGGCGCCGGGGCCACGGGGCCACCGGCCCGCCTCCTGCACCTCGACGGCAGCACCATCGGGCTCGGCAGCGCCCTCAAGGTCGCCCTCGGCCCCGCAGCCCGGCTGCGCCACGTCTTCGACGGGGTGGTCTCCGCCATCGAACTCGTCCTCGGCGACGGCGAACCGCCCCAGGTCCTCGTGCACGCCGAAGACGCGCTGATGCGCCTGCGGATGAGCCGCCGCCTGCGCACCTACCGGGAGGTCACCGACGCCGGGATCGCCGCGGCCGTCGCCGCGGAACACGGCCTCGGCGCCGAGACCGATGCCCCCGGCCCCCGCTACGACCTGGTCCAGCAGCTCAACCAGAGCGACCTCGCCTTCCTGCGCGACCGGGCCCGGCTGATCCAGGCCGAACTGTGGGCGAGCGGACGCACCCTGCACTTCCGGCCCCGCGGCAGCCGCGGCACCACCGCCCAGACCCTGGTCTACGGCAGCGAACTCCTCTCCGCCCGGTTCGCCGCCGACCTCGCCCACCAGCGCAGCGAGATCGTCGTCACCGGATACGACGCCGAGCGGGGCGAAGGCATCGACGAGCGCGCCGGACCCGAGACCGTGGAGGCCGAGACGGCGGGCGGCCGCACCGGCGCCCGGCTCCTGACCCAGACGCTCGGCCCCTCCACCAGCCTGCGGATCCGCGAGGCCGCCCTCACCGCCGAGGAGGCCCGGGCCTGGGCCCGCGCCGAAATGCTGCGCCGCGGCCGCCGGTTCGTCACCGTCGCGGGCACCACCCACGGCAGCCCCGACCTGGTGGTCGGCGGCCGCCTCACCCTCCGCTCCGTCGGCGCGCCCTTCGAGGGGGAGGGCTACCACGTCACCCGGATCCGGCACACCTTCGACCCGGAGCACGGCTTCCGCACCCGCTTCGACGCCGAACGCTCCGCACTGAACGAGGTGGTGTGATGACCCTGCCCGCCCCCGCGGACGGCTCCGCCCCGGGATACTTCGGCGTCTACCCCGCCTTCGTCACCGACATCGTCGACGAGAAACGGCTCGGCAGGGTCGAGGTCCGCTTCCCCTGGATGGGCAAGGAGGGCGAGCGCGACGTCCGGGCCTGGGCCACCCTGTGCTCGCCGTACGCCGATGACGAGCAGGGACTGCTCGTGCTGCCCGAGGTCGACAGCCAGGTCGTCGTCGCCTTCGAAGCCGGGAACCCGCGCCGCCCGTATGTCCTCGGCGCCGCCTGGCACGGCAGCGCGGCCCTCCCGCACCCACCGCAGCGCTCCAACGACCTGCGCCAGCTCCGCTCGCGGGCGGACAGCAGGCTCCAGTTCGACGACACGCCAGGCGCGGCCAAGGTCCGGATCACCATGGCCTCCGGCCACGAGGTCACCCTCGATGACGCCACCCAGCAGATCACCATCCGGCACGGCGGCGGGTGCGTGATCCGGCTGACCGGCGCCACCGTGGAGATCCAGGCGGTCGCCTCCCTGGAGGTCACCGCGCCCGTCGTCAAGGTGAGCGCCGGATACACCTCCTTCAGCGGCGTCGTCCAGGTCGGCACCCTGCTGGTCGACCAGGGGATCGTGTCCCCCGCCTACAGCCCCGGCGCCGGGAACATCTGGTGAGCGCCGCCGAGCACGGCTTCCGCCCCCTCGCCCCCTGGTACGCCTGCGAGCGCGGCGGCTTCGACCGTTTCGACCCCAGGGCCCTGGCCCCGGCCCTGCAGAAGTACGACTCCGCCGACTTCGTCACCCGGCTCCTCGCGGACCCGCGGGCCTCGCTGCGCTTCGACCCCGCCGAGGACGTCTGGTCCTACCCCGTGCCCGTCGCCCTCGGCGACCGGGCCCCGGGGCGGGCCCGCTTCGCCACCCACCGACTGGTCCGCACTGGGCTGCGCAAGCTCTACCAGCCCAGCCACGACCGGTTCTACGCGGTCGTGGTCGAGCTGTTCTGCGACCGGCCCGGGCTGCCCCGGCCGCAGTCCTCGGAGGGGCTGGAGGTGGGGTTCGTGATGCGCCGCCGCCGGATGGAACTGACCGCGCCGCCGCAGGTGCTGCGTCGGCTCGCGGGCCGCCTCACGGCGGAACTGCTCGGCGCGGAACGGGGTGCGGAACGCGCCGGCGCCGGACGGGCCGACGCGGGCCGGGCCGGTGCGGGACTGGCGACGGCGGAGGCCGGGGACGTCCTGCGGGCGGACCTCGCCCGGACCCGGTTCGCCGAGGACCACCGCGAACTGCTCGACCAGGTGGGCCTGGAGACCCACACCGAGGCCTGGATGACCGGACCGGCCGGCGGCCAATGGCGTCCCCTCGGCGGGGCCGCGCCGCCCGGCCGCCCGGCCGACCGGGAGCAGGAGTTCCCGATGTGGCGGCTCCCGCCCCGCTCCGGCGACTGCCCGGACCGGCCGCCGCCCCCCGCCCGCTCCCTCTGGTTCGGCCTGGTGCCGGTCGCCTCCGGTGACCACGACGACCTCGGCGCCCCCAAACTCGACGCGCAGTCCCTCTATGAACTGACCTGTTTCGTACGCCGCCCCGCGCGCCCCGGACACGCGCACTGCCCGGTGGCGACCTCGTGGAGCGCCCCCACCGAAGGCTTCCGGCTGGCCGCCTTCTACGACCCGGAGGGCACCAAGAACCGGAAGACCTCCCTGACCCTGCCGGACCTGCGGGCGGTCGCCGCCCGCGCGGGCGGCCCGCCCGGACCCGGGGGAGTGGCCGTCACCAGCCCACCGGGTTCACAGCTCGCCTTTGACCCCGGCGGCGGCACCCCGAGCGGCGGCTCCGTGGGCGGCACCACAGCCCGTACCTGCACCTTCGCCGTCGAAATCTTCATGATCGTCGCGTTCTTCGTCTTCAGCATGTTCCTGCCGATCGTGGTGTTCCTCTTCCAGCTCTGGTGGCTGCTGGCCCTCCGGTTCTGCCTGCCCCCGTCCGCGGAGGCGATCGCCGCGCTCAAGGCCTACTTCGCGGGCGGCGGAAAGCTGTCCACCATGGGCGCGGACGAACGGGCCGCCCTGGACTCCCTCCTGGGCACCGCCGGGGCGGCCGCCCGGCTCCAGGACCCCGGCAGCGGATTCGCCGACGAGGACGGGGACGACCTCCTCGACGCCCTGACCCCGCCTCCGCCCGGGCCCGTACCGCGGCCCGAACCGGAGAGTTCGCCTCCCGACCCGCTGTGCGGGAGCGGACCATGAGCGCCCGCGCCGCACCGGTGCCGGTTCCGGTGCCGGTTCCGGAGGCCGTGCCCGTGTCGGTTCCCGCGCCGCCGGTTCCCGCGGGGCCGGTCCCCGCGCCCGGAGCGGCCCCGGCCCCGGCAGGCGCCGTACCAGGCGGTCCGCTCGCGGAGGAGCTGGCCCTCCAGGGCGGTGCGGCACTCACCGCGACCCCCGCGACCGCCGCCCACCTGGACACCCGGGGAGCCGCGGGAGGCCCGGTCCGGGTCCGGCTCGGCCAGATGGCGGCGGGCACCCTCAACCTGCGGCGGGCCGACGGGAACGGCCTGACCCTGACCACCGGCCCGGGTGACGCCTTCCAGCCGGTCCCGCTCCTCCACCCCCTGCTGCACCCGCTGCGCGCCGAGGGCATCGAACCGGTCCTCGCGCTCCGTGTCCACGACGGGGTCCTGGAGGGCCATGCCTCCGCCGTGGTGAAGGGCAGACTGCTCACCGGCGGCCGTGCCCTGCTCGACCTGATGGAACAGCATCCCCGAGCCCTCGGCTGGGCGGGCCTGGGCGGCCTGCGCCTGCCCGGTGTGGAGAACGAACTGCGCGGCACGACGCTGGTGGTGGGCGTCACCGGGATGTCCTTCACCCTCGGCGGTTTCCTCAGCGCCACCGGATCCTTCGGCCTCGCGGGCGAGGTGGTCACCTTCGACGCGGTCGCGCGCGGAGCCGTGGCCGGGCTGGGCGCGGTGGAGGTCCCGGTCCGGCGCGGTCCGGACGGCGCCCTGACCGGGAGCGCGAGCGTCGACGTACTGCTGCGCGGGTTCACCGGCCAGGTGACGGCGGCGTTCGCGGCAGGCGCCGTCGACGTGCGCGGGACGGTGCGGTACGCGAACGAGAAGTTCGACGGCGAGGTCACCCTGGTCGCCACCGACGCGAAGACGGCCAAGGAGCTGACGGACGGCAAGCTTCCGGACGCCAAAGCGCCGGACCCGGCGAAGGCTGCGGCCGCGCCCTCCGCATCCGCTCCCGCCGCCGCGGCGCCCGGTCCCCGGGTGGTGGCGGGCTGGGGCACGCTCCATGTCCGGCTCGCCGACTGGCTGAGCGGCGAGGCGCTCGTGATCGTCGACCACCACGGAGACGTCACCGTGGTCGGCAAGATCAGCCCCAGGATGGACAAACCCCTCTTCGCGGACCGGCACTACCAGAAGCAGCTCGCCCGGTTCGAGGTCCGCGCGGCCTACGGAGTCCCCCTCGTCGGCAATGTCTTCCTCTTCGCCAACATCGGCCTCGAAGCCCTCGCCGTCCTCGGCCCGGCCACCCTCGACCACATCGAACTCACCGGGACCTGGTCGACCAAGCCCGAGGTGCTGCGTGATTTCGGGCTCACCGCGACCCTCAACGTCTCGGCCTCCGCCGGGCTCCGGCTCACCGCCGAGGGCGGCGCCGGAGCCACGCTCGTCGGCCACGACATCAAGGCGGGCCTCGCGCTCAGCGCGCTCGCGGCCGTCCGCGGCTATGTCGAGGCCACGCCCCGGATCGGCTACCGGGAGGTCGCGGACCCCAAGGCGGGCAAGCACGGCGAGTTCTTCCTCGCCGGCCACATGGAGATCGCCGCCCAGCCGTTCCTGGGCCTCGGCGGTGAACTCTTCGTCGAGCTGGACAGCCCGTGGTGGTCCCCGGTCCCCGACCACCGCTGGAACTGGCCGCTCTTCCAGCGGGAGTACCCACTGCCCGGGGAGTTCGGCATCGGGGCCGATGTGGAGCACGTCGTGGGCTCGGGGAAGGTGCCCGAAGTGACCTTCGGCGAGGTGAACTTCTCTCCCGACAAGTTCCTGGCGGACCTGGTCGACGACCGGATGCCCGCGAAGACGGCGAAGGACGAACCGAGGCGCGGGGCGTGGACCGAGCCGGGAGCCGCGGCGCCACCGGCCCGGGCGGGCGCGGGTCCCGCCGCCGGTGCGCCCGCAGCCAAGCCGCCCGCCGTCACACCGGCCCCGGCCGGGGCGAAACCGGGTGCCGCGAAACCGGGTGCCGCGAAACCGGTCACGGAGGAGGCGGTCGTACCCGCGCCCGCCGTGCAGGAGCGCTGGCTCACCGGTCTGAAGGCGCTGGGCGCGGTCGCCGAGCGGTCCCACCACGACCCGTACGACGCGACCGAGCTACGGGCCGCCCTCGCCGGCCTCAAGAAGGCGCACGGGTTCACCGCGCTGGAGGCCGAACTGCACGGCGGCGCATGGCAGATCACGGCCTCCATGAACCCCACGACCCGCAACCTTCCGCCCATCGACGCCGACACCACCGCGAAGCCGGTCGGGGAGGTGGCCGTCCCCGACGATGCCGAGGCGTACGCCCACCTGATCGGCCTGAACCGGCGCATGGAGGCCGTCGGAGCCAAGAAGGTGGGACAGGGCAGCACCGCCGTGGAACGGGCGATCCTGCGGGACGCGTATCCCGACCTCGAGCCCGCCGACGTCACCCGGGGGATGGTCCTGATCCACATCAGGGAACTGAATGCCCGTAAGGCCGAGGAGATCGGGCGCGACACCGCCGACAAGGAGGCGGCGCAGAAGTCGGCGGAGCGGGCCGGAAAGAAAGCCGAGACCGTCTACGACACCGTGAAGAACACGCAGGTGCCCGGCAAGGACCGGGACTGGATCTACCGTCGGGCCCAGGGCAAGGACGAGTACGGCGAGAACCCCATTCCGCGCGGCTCCTGGAGCCTGGACCACGTGGTCGCCAAGAAGGAGTTCGCCGAAATCCCGGACGTCGCTCGGCTGTGGCCCGAGGAGCGGCTGGAGCTGGTGCACCAGCGGGGCAATCTGCGCATGCAGGAGAAGGGGCCCAACTCCTCCCGCCAGGAGGTGCCCTGGCCCCAGTGGGGCGGCGCCCGGAAGTGGTATCCGGCCGCGGCCGTCAACCGGGCGGTGGGCTGGTACCACGAGGCCAAGGCCCTGCTCCTGGGACAGATCGCGAAGATCCTGGGCAGCCGCCCGCGCTGAGGCCCCGCCGGAAACGTTGCGGTGACGGTCCGTGCGGAGGATGGAGGACATGGCAGCATCTGACGCCCTCACCTCCGCCCCCGGCGGCTATGGACCGGGAGCCCCACCCACAGGCGATCCCTGGACCGGGACCGGGGTCAGGTTCCCGCTGCGCCCCCTGGCGGCGGGCGCGGCGGGCGCGCTGGGCGCGCTGGGACCAGGTACGGCGGACGGCGGCCGCCCCGGAGCCCTCGCCTGGCTGAGCGGAACCGCCGTGATCCGGCAGTCGATCGAGACGATCCTCGACACCGAGCCCGGCGAGCGCGTCATGCGGCCCACCTTCGGCTGCGGACTGCGCCGCCACCTGATGGCACCGAACACCCCCGCCACCCGCGCCGCGATCAGTGCGGACACAGCCGAGGCGCTCACCCGCTGGGAGCCGAGGATCAGGGTCACCGGGGTCGCCGTGACCCCGGGGGAGGAGCCGTCCATGGTGTGGATCGACATCGGCTACGTACGCCTCGCCGACCTGCGCCCGGACAATCTCGTCTACCCCTTCTACCTGCGATAGAGGACGAGGGGAGCGCGCCATGCCACTGATCGGCCCCATCCTCGACGACCGGACCTTCGAGCAGCTCAGGGACGAGCTGGTCAAGCGGATCCCGGTCTACGCCCCCGAGTGGACCGACCACAATGCGGGCGACCCCGGCATCGCCCTGCTCGAACTCTTCGCGCACCTCGGCGAGTCGGTCCTCTTCCGCTTCAACCAGATCCCCGACGCCACCAAAGTCGCGTTCCTGCGGCTGCTGGGCGTCCGCCCCCGGCCCGCGCTGAGCGCGCGTACCCTGCTGGTCCTCGACACCGAACGGCCCGAGGGCGTCCAGGTGTTGCCCGGCACCGAGGCCCGCGCGGGCGCCGTCCCCTTCGAGACCGACGGCGAAGTGGTGGCCTGGCCGCTGGAGGTCCTCGCGGTCGGGAAGACCCGCGCCCCGGCCCCGGCCGCCGATGACCCCGCCCGCGCCGCCACCGAGCAGCGGCGCCGCCAGGACGCGGTGGAGGGTCTGGCGCCCGCCGAGCGGGACCGGGCGCGCACCGGTGCGCCCGTGTCCTTCTACGTCACCACCGCCGTGCCCGCCGATCCGCTGGGCGAAGGCTCCGTACCGCTCGATGTCGCCACCACCATCGACCAGTGCCTGTGGATCGCGCTGCTCGCCAAGGACTCCGCCGACCCCCGCCAACTGCGCGGCCGGAGCATCTTCCTGGGCGTCCTGCCCGACGAGGAACTGCCGCGGCCCTACGACCTGGTGCCCCGCACCCCCGGCGATCCCACCCGGCTGCGCGCGGCCGATCTGCTCGCGGCCCCGCCCGGCTTCCTCTGGGAGCTGTGGAACGGCCCGTCCGCCCCGGCCGCCTTCACCCCCCTCGACGTCCTCGCGGACACCACCCGCGGACTGAGCGCGGGAGGCGTGGTCTCCCTCGCCCTGCCCGCCGCGTTCCCCACCCACGCCCGGGGCGCCGCGAGCACCGGCGGGTCGAACAGCCCGCCGCCCCTCGACGACGAGAAGGCCGCGGCCCGGGTCCTGGGCTGGCTCCGGGTCCGCCGCCCGGCCGGGGAGAACGACGCGATCCACCGCATCCGCTGGGTCGGGATCAACGCGGTGGGCGCCGTGCAGGCCCGCACCGCGACACCCGAACACCTCGGCACCGGCACGGCCGACGCGGGCCAGGCCTTCCGCCTCACCCAGCGCCCCGTGATCGCGGGCAGCGTCCGGCTGGAGGTCGAGGAAGCCGACGGCTGGCGCCCCTGGACCGAAGCCGAGTCCTTCGCCGCCACCGGCCCCTTCGACCGGCACTACACCCTGGACGCCGAAGCGGGGGTCGTCCGCTTCGCCGAGCGCGGCAGACTGCCCCGGATCGGCGAGCGGATCCGGGTGCTCTCCTACTGGTACGGGGGTGGTTCCGCGGGGAACGTACCGGCCGGGGCGGTCGGCTCCTTCACCGCGGTCGCCGGGGTGAAGGTCACCAACCCGCTGCCCGCGACCGGGGGCGCCGATCCGGCCTCCCTCGCCGACGCCCTCGACGCGCTGCCCGCCGAGGTGCACCGCCGCGACCGGGCCGTCACCGCCGAGGACTTCCGGGCGCTGGCCCTGGAGGTCCCCGGAGTCCGCCGCGCCGAACCCCTGCCGCTGCTGCACCCCGACACGCCCGGCCAGCCGGCCGCGGGCGTCATCAGCGTGCTCGTCTTCCCCGCCGAGGACCTGCGCGACCCGGGCGCGCCGCTGCCCGACCTCGCGCTGCTGCGCCAGGTGGCGGCGTACCTGAACCCGCGCCGGCTGGTCACCACCGAGCTGTATGTCATCCCGCCCACCTACGTGGACATCGCGGTCTCCGTCGGGATCCGCACCCGGGAGGGTTATCAGAGCGACGCGGTGCGCCGCTGGGTGGAGCTGATCCTGCGCCAGTACCTCGCCCCGCTCCCGCCGTACGGGCCGGAGGGCGCCGGATGGCCGCTGGGCCGGGCCGTGCGGCGCGCCGAACTGGAGGCCGTCGCCGTCCAGGTGGAAGGCCTCGCGTACATCGAGGACGAACTGCTGCTGGCCCGCCGTGCGCCGGGCACGGGGGCGGGGGACACGGCCGGAGCGGTGTGGACGCCGGCGCCGCTCGTGGCGCTGCGGCCGTGGGAGGTCCCCCGGCTCGCCGGGATCACCGTGGTCACCGGCAGCCCCCTGCCCGTCGGCGCCGGGTACGGCACCCCGCCGCCACCGCCCGGCGATCCCGTCGTCGTCCCCCTGCCCCCGGAGGTGTGCTGATGTACGCGGACCGGACACTGAGCCTGCTCGCCGACCCGGACCAGTGGGCGCGCTGCGCCCACGAGGCGACCGCGCTCCTGGACGAGGGCGGGGTGTGCCTGGCCTGGGAACCCGAACCGGAGGAGGGTCCCCGGCCGGCCGGGCACGGGCCCGCCGGGCTGGCCTTCGACCGGTGGGGCCGCGGCTACCGCTCGCACCCGAGGACGGGCCGGGTCGAACTCCTGCCCGCCGACGGGGCCGGTGCGGGGGCCCTGGCGGCCGGCGCTCCGCAGCACCCGCCCGGCGCGCTGTGCGTACCGCGCGGACTCGCCGTCGACACCGCGCAGCGCCTGTACATCGCCGAATCCGGCGCGGGCGCCGTGCAGGTCGTCGACCTGTGGGCCGAGCGGCCGCTGCGCCGGGTCCCCGTCCGCGACACCGCCCGGCCGCACCGGCGGCCGCTCGACCTCACCGCCCACTGCGGCGCCGTCGTCGCCCTGCTCACCCGGCCCGCCGGACTCGTCGTCCTGCGCGGCCGCCGGGACCCCCGGCCCGGCCCCGCGCTGCGCCCGCCGGCCGGGGCCGAGGGCCTGCGCCCGACCCGGATCGCCGACCACGCGGGGCAGTTGTACGTCCTGTGGACCGGCGCGGACGGCGGCCGCGCGGTGCTCGCCCGGGCGGACGGCAGCCGTCCGCTCGCCGTGCCCGGCGCCGGAGACCTCGACTTCACCGCCGACGGCACCCTGGTGGCGGCCCGCGGCCCGGGACAGCCGTTCCGGCTCTTCCGGCCCGACGGACACTCCTGGGCCGAGACCGAACCCCTGCGCGCCCCCGGCTACGACGGCGGAGCCGTCACCGTGGCCCCCGACGGCCGGATCACCTTCACCACCGCGAGCGGAACCGGCCGCAGCGCCGGACCCGCCGCCCGCTACACGCCCACCGGCACGGTGATCTGCTACCGGCTGGACGGCGCCGCGTACCGCACCCGCTGGGGGCGGGTGTTCCTCGACGCGTGCGTCCCACCCGGCACCGACGTCCGGATCAGCTGCCTCACCAGCGACGAGGACACCGTCCCCGACCCGCTGCCGGCGGCGCCGCCGGTCAGGGGCGGGCGGACCGTGCGCCACCCCGAGCTGACCCCGCCGCTGCCCTCCCGGGACCAGCTCGCCTCCTCGCTCCCCGACCCCGCGCCGCTCTTCCGCCGCCCCACCGGCCGCGAATGGCCCTGGGCCCAGATCGCCCCCGACGACGGGTACGACACGTACGAGGCGCCCGTACCGGCCCCACCCGGCCGGTACCTGTGGATCGTGCTCCGGCTGACCGGGACCCGCAGGCTCACCCCGCGCGTCCGGGGACTGCGGGTGGAGCGGCCCGGCCACCGGCTGCCCGGACAGCTCCCGCGGGCCTGGAGCCGGGACGAGGGCGACACCGCGTTCCTCCAGCGGTTCCTCGCCCCCGCCGAAGGGCTCCTGCACGAGCTGGACGGCCGGGCCGCCGAACGCGCCCTGCTGCTCGACCCGGACACCACCCCGCAGGAAGCCCTCGGATGGCTGGCCGGGCTGCTCGGCCTCGCCCTCGACCGGCGCTGGCCCGTCGCCGCCCGGCGCGCGCTGCTCGCCCAGGCCCACGACCTGTTCCGGATCCGGGGCACCGTGGCCTGCCTGGAGCGGATCCTGCGGCTCTACCTCCCGCTGCCCCTCAGCGTGGTGGAGAGCTGGCGGCTGCGCGGGCTCGGCGGGGCCGTCCTCGGCGCCGGGCCCGGCGGGCCCCCCGCCCCCGCCGTCGGCGGCGCGGCGAGCACGTCCGGAGCGCTGGGCCGGTTCACCGTCGGCGGCACCCGCCCCGGCGAGGACGGATACACGGCCACCGCGCACCGGTTCAGCGTGCTGATCCCCGCCGACCTCGGCGCCGAACAGCTGGAGGTGGTCCGGGCCGTGGCCGATGCCCACAAACCCGCCCACACCCTGGTCGACATCTGCCTCCTGGGCGCGGGCATGCGGGTCGGCCGCACGCTCCACCTCGGGCTCACCTCGGTCGTCGGCCCCGGAGCGGCCTGGGATCCCGCCGTGCTCGGCGCCGTCCGCCTCGGCGACACCGGCGTCGTCGGCGTTCCCGCCACCGGCTCCCGCGTCGGCGAGACCTCGATCACGGGGGCGGTGCGGGTCGGATGAACACCACCGCCGTACGTGTGCGTGTGCCTCTGGTCGCGCCCGGGCCAGTGGCTGTACTGGGGCCCGTACCCGTGTCCCTGGCGGTGCCTGGGCTGGCACCCGTGGCCCTGCCGTGGCCCGTGTCTGTGCCCGTGGCCGGGCTTGTGCCGGTAGCCGCGCCGGGGGTCGGCGCTGTCGGCGCCGTTCCTGGCGCCGCCGTGAGGAGGGGTGCCCTGTGAGTGCTGACCCAAGCCCTGGTACGCCTGCCGGGGCCGCCGCGGACCTCGCCCCTCCGGGTGCGGGGCCGGCCGGCCGTCCCGCGCTCGTCGTCGACCGCCTCTCGGTCGTCTTGCGACCGGAGGCCGAGGGGCCCGGGGCCGATGCCGGGAGGCTGCGCGGGGCGGTGCGCCACGCGCTCGGGGGCGGTCTCGAAATGGCCCTGCGCGAGCTGGACCTGCCGCCGGGGCGCTGGTGCCTGCCCCGGCTCGACCTGACCGTTCCCCTCGACCTCGCCCGCACCGACCCCGCCCTCGCCCGGGCCTGGTCCCGGGCGGTGGCCGCGGCGATCGAGGTGAGCGTCCGGGAGGGCCGCCCGGACACGCCGGTGCACTACCGGCACGACGGAGAGGTGCTCGCCGACGCCGTCGCCGGTCTCGCGGCCGGCCGCGTCGACCGGCTGTGGGCCTGGCGGCAGACCGGCATCCTGCGTGCGGCGGACCCGGACCCGCTGGCCTCGCCCGGCGCGGCGATCCTGGCCGCCCTGGACCGCCACCCCCGCCAGACCCCCGCCGCGCTGGTGCGGGCCGCCGAGCGGTGCGGGCTGGCCGCCCTGGACCGGGCCCTGGGCGGCTCCGGCTGGCAGCGGCTGGCCGCGCGGCTCGCGCCGGACACGGGCTGGACCGCGGTGGCCGCCGCGGTACGGGCCGAACCCGCCGGGGGACCGGACCGGTCGGCGCGCGCCCTCGCCGCCACCCTGGCCGCCGGATCACCGCTGGCGGCGCTGATCCGGGCGTCCCGGCTGCGCCCCACCGCCCCCGTGCGGGCCGCGTGGGCCGTGCTGGTGGTCGCGGACACCGCCCCGGCCCTGCTCGGGCGTCCGCCGCGCGGCGGGCTGCCGGGGCTGCTCGCCGAACGGCTGACGGCGCATGAGGGTGCGCCACCGGAGCGGGGCGGCACGGCCCTCGCGCCCCCGGCCCCGGGCGTCCGGCCCGCGCCGGAGCCCGCCGCGCCCCCGGCCACGCACCCCGTCCCGCCCTCGGCTCCATCCTCCGCTCGGCTCTCCGTCCGGCCCGGCGACGGCGTTTGGCGGGCCGCGGACCCCCGGCCCGGGGGCTCGGCCCCCGGGGGCCCGCCCGCGTCCCCGCCCGCGTCCCCACCCCGGGCCGACGGCTCCCGCGCGCGCGGGACCGTACCGCCCGGGTCCCGGACCGCGGCGCCCCCGCGCCCGCCCGGGCCCGTGGACGGACCGGGCGCGGAGCCGGGGCCAGGCTCCGCCCCGGGCGTGGACACCGGATGGACCGGGCTGCTGTTCCTGTTCGCCACGGCCACCGAGGCCGGTCTGCCCGGCCGGGTCCTCGACGAACCCGCCCTCGCCGCCCGCCCGTTGTCCTGGGTGCTGCACCGTGTCGGGCGGCTCCTGCTGCCCGGCCTCCCGGCCGATGACGCGGCGCCGCTCGCCCTGGCCGGGCTCGGCCGGGCCCGCGCCGCCACCGTCCTGGACGCCGCCCCCGCGACCCCGGCCGAGCAGGCTCGTACCGCTGAACTCGCCGCCGACTGGGCCCGCGTCACCGCCGTACGCCTGCACGGCGAGCGGGCCGGGGCCGACCCGGCGGAGGCGGTGGCGGCGATGGCCCGCCGGGCCGGGCGGATCATCGCCGAACCCGGCTGGATCGAGGCGACCCTGTCCGCCGCCGACACCGACCTCGCGGTCCGCCGCGCCGGACTGGACCTCGACCCGGGCTGGCTCGGCTGGCTCGGCGCGGTCGTGAGGTACCGCTATGTCTGACCGCGTCAGCCGCGACCTCTCCGCGCGCGCGGCCGCCCTCGCCGTGCGGCTGGCCGACCTGCTGGACCGCACGTGCAGTACGGAGGCGGGCGCGGCTCCCGCGGCGTTCCTGCGGGCCTGGGCCGAGGGCGCCGCGAGCCGGGCGGTCGTCGGCGACCCCGCCGCCCCGCTGTTCGGCACGCCCCTCGGGCGGCTCGTGGACCGCTTCGGGCTCAGCACCCTGGAGTGCGAACTGGTCCTGCTCGCCGGGCTCCCCGAGGAGCACGAGGGCCTCGCCCGGACCTTCCGCGCCGTGCACCCCGGCGGCGCCCCGCACCCCAGCGTCGGCCTCGCCTGCCTGCTCACCGACCGGGCGGGCGGTGCCGGCGGGACCACGGACCGGGCCCGGACCGCACTGCGCAGGCTGCTGCACGAAGGCGCCGCCGTGCGCGGCGGCGTCCTCGCCCTCACCGGGGACGGCCCCTTCCACGAGCGTTCCCTCACCCTCGCCGACCAGCTCTGGGAGGCCCTGCACGGCCACCCCGCCTGGCCCGCCGCGCTCGGCCCGGTCGACCTCGGACCGCCGGTCGCCGGGCTGGAGGCCTGGCTCGAACGCCCCGAGAGCGCCCGGGCCGTCGCCGCCCTCCGCTCCGCCGAACCCCGCGTCCTGCTGGTCTCGGACCGGGACGAGAGCGTCGCGCTCAGCCGGTGCGCGGTGCTCGCGCGGGCCGCCGGGCTCGGGCTGACCGCCGCCCGCGCCCGCCCCGACGACCCCGGGGCCATGGGACTGCTGGGACTGCACGCGGCGGTGCGCGGCGCGGTGCCCCTGCTGGTCGCACCCCCGCCGGCCGCCGGGTCCGGGCCCGCGGTCCCCGCCCTGGACCGGCTGCCCGGCCCGCTCCTGGTCTGTGCGGCCCCCGGTACGGTCCGCCCCGGCCCGCGGTGGCCCGTCATCACCGTGCCCGTCGGACCGATCGGGGTGGAGGACCGGCGTACGGCCTGGCGCGCGGCGCTGCCCGACACGCCCGAGCGGGCCCCCGGCCTGGCCGCGCGGCATCCCCTCGACCCCGCGCTCACGGCGCAGGTCGCCCTCGACGTCCACAGCAGCGCCGCCCTGGGCGCGGGCGACGACGGCGGCGCCGACGTGGAACAGGACGTCCGCGGCGCCATCCGGGCCCGGGCCGCCGCGCTGCTGCCCCCGGGCACCGAGCTGCTCACCCCGCGCGCGGGCTGGTCCCGGCTGGTGCTCGACGGGGAGCCCGGCCGGCAGCTCCGCGACGCCGTGGCCCGGCTGCGCCACCAGGCACTCGTCCTGGACGACTGGCGGCTGCGGGAGGCGGCCCGGGCCGCGCGCGGGGTCCGGCTGCTCCTCACCGGACCGTCCGGGAGCGGGAAATCGCTGGCCGCGGAGGTGCTGGCGGGGGAGGCGGGGCGGGACCTGCTGATCGTCGACGGGTCCGAGCTGGTCTCCAAGTACATCGGCGAGACCGAGAAGAACCTCGCCGCGTGCTTCGACGTCGCCGAGCGCACCCAGGCGGTCTTCCTGCTCGACGAGGCCGACGCCCTCTTCGCCACCAGGACGGAGGTCTCCGAGGCCAACGACCGCTTCGCGAACATGGAGACCGCCTACCTGCTCCAGCGGCTCGACCGGTTCGACGGCCTCGCGGTGCTGACCACCAACCTGCGGCAGAACATCGACGCGGCCTTCATCCGCCGGATGGACTTCGTCGTGGACTTCCCGCTCCCGGACCCGGACGGGCGCCGTCTGCTGTGGGAACTCCACCTGCCGCCGGGCCTGTTGCACCCCGACGTGGACCTCGCGGCGCTCGCACGGCACTGTCCGGTACCGGGCGGCTGGATCCGCAACGCCGCCATCGGCGCCGCCTTCCGCGCCGCGGACCAGGGCAGCGCGGTCCGCCGGCACCACCTCGTCGACGCGATGCGGCGCGAGTACGCGAAGGCGGGCCGGCCGTTTCCCGGGGGCGGGGCGGAGCCGGGCGGCGCCCGGGTCGACCGCCGGGCCGCGCTGGCCCTCGCCGCCGCCGAGCCGCCCCCTCCGAAGCCCTCCCAGCAGCCCCCTCAGCAGCCCCCTCAGAAGGAGAGATCATGACGGCGCTCGGCACCGGCAGCACCAGCCCGTGCGGCTGCGGCGGCGCGTCCGCCCCGGACCTGCCCCCCGACGGTCCCCGTGGCACGCCCTGCGATCCGGGGCCCTGTTGCGGGGACGACCTCGCGGTCAATCCGTTCCTCGCGCTGCGCGTGGCCTTCGGGATGCTCCTGGGAGAGGACGACTTCCGTGTCCTGATGGGGAATCCGCGCGGCAAGCAGATGCTGCACAGCGCCTGGCTGCACGGCTCCGGCGTGGTGTGGGGCCTCGGCGTGCGACGGGACGGCGGGGAGCTGCGCGTGCTGCCCGGCCTCGCCGTGGACGGGCTCGGGCGCGAGCTGAGCCTGGAGACGTCCTGGTGCGTGTCCCTCACGGAATGGGCCGCGGCCTGGGCCGGGCGCCACCCGGAGCCCGGGCATGCCCCTGGTGACCCGGCGCCGTCGGCCGGCCCCGCGCAGCCGCCTCCCGGTCCGCCCGGTCCGCCCGTGCCGAGGACCGTCGAGGCCTGGGTGCTCGCCGAGTTCGCGACCTGCCCGGACCGCCCGGTGCCCGCGCTCGCCAACCCGTGTGACGTGACCCGGCGCCACGACGACTTCTCGCGGACCGTCGAGACGGCGCGGATCACGATCCGCTCCCAAGCCCCGGCCCCCTGGCGGCCCTACCACCGGGTACGGGTCCTGCTCGGGCTGGACGAGGTCCCGCCGGGCGACCGGGCCGGCGAGGAGGCCCGGCGCGCCGCGGCCGTGGTGGCCCGGGTGCCCGAGGCGCACCGTGCCCCGGCCCTGCTCGACGCCTTCCGGCGGCTCGCCGCGCTCGACGCCACCGAGCAGGCGCCGGAGCGGGCGGAGGGCGACGCGTGCCCGCCCTGGGCGCCGGTGACGGAGGACCACGCGGCGGTGGTGCTGGCCCGCCTCACCGTCGAGGTCACGCAGTACGAGGAGTGCGTCCGGATCGGCGAGGTCACGCTGGACGCGGGGGTCCGTACCGCGGTCCTGCCGACCACCACGGTGCAGGAACTGCTGTGCGGGCTGGCCCCGGCCCTGATCGGCGCCCCCGCCGCGCCGGACGCGGGCGGACCCCGGCTGGTCCCGGAATCGCTGACCTGGTCGCGGGAGCACACCGTGCTCAGCTTCGACGTCACCGTGCCGCTCGCCCAGGGGTCCGCCGAACCCGAGGGGGTGGAGATCAGCTCGCTGTCCGACGCGGGCCGGGGCTGGGCCGACGACGAGGTCGCCGGAATCCGGATCTCCACGGACGGGTACCGGGTCAAGGTCGACCTCGACCAGCGGCCCGCCTACGAGACGGTCCGCATCCGTGTCCGCGGCACCGGCGCCAAACCGCTCTACGGGAAGGATCCGGCGGTGCCGTTCGCCGGAGTGGTCGGCGGGCCGCCGGGCTCGGCCGACGAAGGGAACGACGCCATCATCACCGTACGTCTGCCGCGCGTGTCGGCGGCCGGGAGGACCGAGGCATGACCGTCACCGAGGGCACACCCCCGCCCGCCGTCCCGCCCGGTCCGTCCGGCCCCGTCCCGTCCGTCCCGGGCCCGCCGCCCGGCCCGCCCGCCAACCCCGCACCCACGGGCGGGGGTTCACCGGCCTCCGACGGCACCTCCGCGACGGCGGGCGGCGGCATCGACCGGCTGACCGCCTTCGACGGCCTGTTCCTGCGCGCCGAACACCTGAACCGGATCCAGGACTACGCCCGCGAACTCGCCCTGGCCGTCGGCGAGGCGGCCGGTCCCGGGGTGGCCGAGGGGTACGAGGTCAGCGTCCGGGACGCCACCCTGCGGGTCGGCGGCGGACTCGCCATCGCCCCCGACGGCCGTCCGCTGCGCTCACAGCGCCTGATCACCCTCCCGCTGGGCGGCCTGACACCCGGACCCAACGCCTTCTGGTGGGTCGAGGCCGTCCCCGCGGCCTGGCCGTACGGCGAAGCCCCGGTCCAGGGGAGCTACTGCGACGACCCCTGCTCCGGCGCGGGGACCACCCGCAGCCCTTACAGCGCCGAGGGCGTACGCATCCGGCTCACCGAGGCCAGCGAACCCGGACTGGACAACCGCCCCCCGGACAACCGGCGGAACTGGCTCGCCTCCCGCCTCTTCGCGGCGGAACGCACCGCACACTCCCCCTGGCCCCACGGACCGGGCTCCGCCGACCTGCCCCTGACCTGGACCCCGCCCGGTGTCACGGGCAAGGAGCGGGGGGTCCGGCTCGCCGTGCTCAGCCGGGCCCCCGGCGCGGCCGCCGCCTGGGAGGTCGACACCTGGACCGCCCGCCGCGAACGCGGCGCGCCCCCGCCCCACCGGTACTGGCAGTCACGGACGGGAATGCGGCCCTGGGACGTGTTCATGGCCCAGATCCTCCAGTTCCAGTGCCAGCTCGCGGAGTTGACGGCCGCCGCGACGGCGCCGCGCGCGGACCTCCGGCCGCTGCTGGAACAGCTGGCCCGGCTGGGCCGCCAGACCTTCCTGCAGAGCCACACCAAGGAGCAGCTGGGCCGGGAGCTGGGTCTGCTCGTCGAAGGCATCGACGCGGGACGCCTGCGGGGGCCCGGCGCGGCCGAAGCGCCGCAGCCGCAGACCCTGGAGCGGCTCGGGATCACCGAACTCCCGCCCGCCGGGTATCTGCCGCTGGCCCCCGACGGCGGCGCCGACGCGCTGTCCCGGGCGTCGGTGTCCCCGGCCGCGACCGGCCGGATCGAGACCTTCCTCGGGCCGCAGGTGGACGTGCGGTACTGCTCCTGCGCCCTGGACGATGTCGCGCAGGCCGTGGAGGAGGCCCAGCACCGCGACCGCATCCCGCTGGACCGCCCCGGCGCCGTCGACATCCTGGTCCCGTCCGACGGACAGGGGCGGCCCGTCACCAACTGGGTGGCGTTCGTCCGGCGGCAGCAGCGGTTCTGCTTCAGCCCGGGGGAGGCGGCCGGAAGCCACTCGACCGGTTGATGTGTAGCAGTCGGTGACTGATCCGTGACGCACTGCACATAGTATCGATGGCGGGCTTTCTAGCAGGGGGACCGCCTATGAATACGCCGAGCACGTTGCACACGCCGAATACGCTGACCGCGCAGTTCCGTGAGTCGTTGGCCCGGGTACCCGGGCAAGGGGACACTCCGGCTCTCCACCTCATCGGTGGTCCGCGCGTGGTGCACCGGGGGAGACGTCTGGACGTTCCGGAGGGGAGCAAGCGGCTGCTGGCCTTCGTGGCCCTCAATGGCGGCCGGGTCGAGCGTCGGCACGCGGCGGGCACGCTGTGGCCGTCCGGCGACGATCTGAGGGCGGCGGGCAACCTCCGCTCGGCCCTGTGGCGGCTCAAAGCCGCGGGGATCGATCTGCTCGACTCCGACAAGTGCTCGCTCGCGATGCGCGAGCACACCGTGGTCGATCTCTACGTCCTCTACGGGTGGGCGGGACGGCTCATCGGGGGCACGGCCACCGGGGAGGACCTGTCCGCGCTCAAGTGGCGCACGGATGCGCTCGATCTGCTGCCCGGCTGGTACGACGACTGGGTGCTGCTGGAGCGGGAGCGGGTCCGCCAGCGCCTGCTGCACGCGCTGGAGGCGCTGAGCCGTCAGCTGGGCCGGGCCGGGCGCCATGCGGAAGCGGTCGAATCGGCACTGGTCGCGGTGGGCGCCGAGCCCTTGCGGGAGAGCGCCCAGCGGGCCCTCATCGAGGCCCACTTGGCGGAGGGCAATCTCATCGAGGCCATGCGGACGTACGACGCCTATCGCGAACTGACGCGCCGCGAACTGGGGGTGGATCCGGGCCGTGAACTGTCCGACCTGATAGCACGGTTCTGCCGCACCGCCGCCCCGCGCCTGCGCACCACGGCCTCGGCCGCCCGCAACTGACCGGCCACGCCCGACCGGCCGCTCCGGGCCGAGGCGTGGCTCCGGGCCCCGGGCCGCAGCCCGGGGCCCGGGGCCTCACTCGTACTCCGTGCCGCCCTTGCGCGTCAGGTACGCCGGGCTGACCGCCTTGGCGATGGCCCGGCCGCCCACGACCGGGCTGTACCGCTCGGTGACCGGGCGGATCACCACGCCCTCCCGCAGGTGCAGGGCGCGCCCGGAGACGCTCTCCCGCCCGGTGGCCAGCTCCAGCACCGCGGCGAGGTCGTACGGTCCCTCGTACAGCCGGGGCACCAGCGGCAGCTCGCCGTCGAGCACGGCGGCGGGGTCCAGCCAGTGCACCTGGCCGTCGATCTCCGCCGAGACGTCGAAGACGGCGTAGCCCAGCAGCTCGCTGCGCCCGTCCGCCCCGTACGTCAGGTCCTGTACGCCGGCCCCGTACACCTCGCCGAAGATCCCGACCCGGGTCGCGCCGAGCCGCTCGGCCAGCCGGGCCGCGACGGCGGGCACGTCATGGGAGCGGACCGCCCGCAAGTACAGGTTCCGCGGGTCCTCCACCAGGGCCAGGCTCTTGGCGCCGAAGCCCTTCGAGGAGACATGGGTCCGGGCACCCTCGACGAGGTGGGTGGTCAGGCAGGCGGTGCCGTGCAGCTTCTCGGTGAGGACGACCGGCTCGCCGGGCGTGAAGACGTCCGGGTAGCGCTGCAGGTTCTCGATGTCGACCCACGGCAGCAGCTCCGGCGCGGCCTCGACATCGCCGCTCATCGTGGTCGGGACCGGCGAGCCCATTTGGTGATCCCGAGCAGCTCGGCGAAGTCCGTCCCTTCGCCCGCCGCGTGGGCCAGGTCCATGTCCGCCAGCGCCGCCGGGCGGCACACGATCCCCTGCGACAGCTCGCCGCGCAGCCGGACCGCCCTGACCCGGTCCGACCGGCTGCCCGCCAGCCGTCCGGTCAGCCCGAGTTCCCCGATCAGCTCGGTCGGGAGGACCGCCTGTTCCGGGATGTACACCGCGAATTCGCCGGTACGGTAGGCGCCCTTGGCGACGACGGCCCGGTAGAGGCCCACCTGGGCCAGTTCGAGGGCGTCGGCGTTCGGATGGGTGTGGACGGTCAGGGGCTCGGCGGTGACGCGCAGCGTCGACATGTCAGGACTCCTCGGATGCGGTTCTCATCGCGGGCCACTCTGGTCGACCGGATCTTCCCCGGGCCACCGGATTTCGCCTCCGCCGGCCGCGCCGACCGCGCCGGCCCGGCGGGCCACGCCGACACGCGCTTCACCCGCAGTGATCTCGCGTACCGGCACGGTCACCCACGGGACCGGCCGCAGGGAAACGGATCGGCCCCGGAGGGCGGTCACGGCTGCGGACCGATCGGGTCCAACCGGCAGAATCCGGCACCGGCGTTATCAGGGCGCAATGAGAGAGAGGACCACACCGGGCGGCACAGCGGCCCGACAGGCGCATACTGGTGACAATGACAAAGTCAGCCGGAACCCGGCGCCACCTGCCCGCAAGCCCGTTCAAGGCCGCGACCGCTCCGCCTCTCAGGGTGTTCGTCGTCGGCGACCGGGTCACACACGATCAGCACGGCCTCGGCCGTGTCATCGCGATCGAGGACGGAATCGCGGTACTCGTCGATTTCGGTTCGTCGCGGATGCGGATCCTGAGCCCGTACACCAAGATGACCACTCTTTGAGACGGTGAGAGTCGAGTGGAGGCTTGGCGATGAGCCATGCCTCCGCTCGGTCCCACCCGCTCTGGACCTCGGCATCCCGAACCACGAAAGGCAGCGCCCTCATCGACGGATCCCCGCTGTTCTCCGCACCGGAACCGGTACGGACCTACGCCACGACGCCCGCATCGCGGCTCCCGGCGACGACGAACCCCTTCAGGGCCCCGGATTTCGGCCCCGAGGACGACTACTCGGACACGACGGCCGCCGACCCCGGTGACGGGGAGCAGCTCCGTGACCCCTTCACCCCGTCGGCATAGCCGGAACGACGTCGCAGTGCGGGCGGTCCTCGCTCATTTCCACGGGCTCCACGAACCCCGTTGACCGGGGCCGTCCGTGCGGACCGGTACGTCGATGACCGCCCACCGGCGGTGCCCGTCCGGACGCGCTTTCCCGTGCGGGGATGCTTGCCGAGCATGCGGGTGACCTTGCACAGTGGGCGCCATGAATCCGGCCGATCTCTTTCAAGCCTTCGTCCGTACCCGCGCTTCGCTCGACGGCGCGGAGGTGACCTTCTGGTGGACCGGCGATGTCCACGCCTGGTCCCCGGACCAGCCCTACCGACGCGTGTTCGGGTTCGAGGGGCTGAATGTGGCCCGTCTCGTGACCACGGACAGCGGCTATGAGCTGCTGACGCGCGAGGCCGCGTTCTACCTGGATCCGGACACCCGGGAGATCATGGAGACCTGGGAGGGCAAGCCGGTCGTCCACGTCTGGAACGATCCGGCCAACCAGCGGTGGAGGCCGTTCCCCGTCCCGCTGACCCGGCTCGGTGACCAGGTCTGCTTCAGCCTGGAGATCCCGCTCGCCTATCCGTCGCCGCTGCCGGTCGAGCGCTTCCCGGCGAATTCGGCGGACGACACCTACAAGGCCCTCGAACTCTTCCAGTTCTTCGCCCCGGCCACGGTCTTCGAGACCGACGCGCCGAGCGTGCCGTCGACGATGTCGTGGACCCGGATGTCGCCCTGGCTGCCCTGGATGGAGCAGGGGCAGCGGCCGGGCGGCCTGACCTTCCACTGCCGGGGCCGCAAGCTCGGTTCCTACATGGAGGTCCCCGAGCGGACCCGCGCGTACATCGCGGCGCACCACCCGGAGTTCGCGCACGCCCCGGAGGCGTGGAGCGAACCGAACGAGACCAGCTGGACCTACTTCCGCAAGCTCAGAGACCGGGGCGAGCTGTGACCCTCATGGTGCCGGCCGGGCGCAACGGCTATCCCGGCGTGGCCTTCGGCGGCTATGTGGCGGGCGTACTGGCCGGGCGGGCGGCCGCGAAGACCGTACGGGTGGACTTCCGGCGGCCGACGCCCACCGGCACCCCGCTCGGCCTCGCGCAGACCCCGGACGGCGGGAGCGAGCTGACGAACGGGGTACTGGTCCTGGCCGTGGCCACCCCCGCCGAGGCGGCCGCGGAGGCCCCCGGTGCGCCCTCCTGGGACGAGGCCCTGGCCGCCGCCGAGGCCTACCGCGCGGCGCCGCCGGACGAGGTGTCCGACTGCTTCGGCTGCGGGCTGGGACGCACGCCCGACACGGGCCTGCGGCTGCACTGCGGCCGGGTGCCGGGCCGGGAGATCGTGGCCACCGCCTGGACCCCCGGGGCCGGGCTGCTCGCCGCGGACGGCACGCTGCCGCCCGAGCTGGTGTGGGCCGCGCTGGACTGCCCCGGGAACGCGGCGGGCCGGCTCCTGGGCAGCCAGCGCGCCGGAGCGGTGACCGCCTCGCTGACCGCGCGGCTGCTGGGTCCCGTACCGGCCGCCGGCGGGCTCATCTCGTACGCCTGGCTGCTCGGGGAGTCCGGCCGCAAGCACCGGGTGGGTACGGCGCTCGCCACGGCCGGGGGCGAGGTGCTGGCGGTCGGCGAGGCCCTGTGGGTGGACCCCCGCAGCTGAGGCGCCAGCCCCTGGAAGAGACGACCTCGGCCGCGGGGGCCCCGGTGCCCGACCGGGGCGTCAGTCCTGGATCGAGGTGATCTTCCTGGTGGCCAGATCGGCCTGGACGTGGATCTGGGTCGTCGTGCCGCCGCCCCACGTGAGGGTGACCGTGGCGCTGGTCTTGCCCGCTCCGCTGCCGGTGGAGGTGACCTTCCACTGCGAGGGGACGTTCTGCGCGCGCAGCACGCCGTTCGCGTGGTTGGTCTCCTCCCACGTCTTCAGCTCGGCCTGGAGGGGCTTGGAGAGGTAGGAGGAGCGCAACTGGACGGCCGTGTCGCTGCCGTCGTAGACCGCGTCGATGTAGGCGCCGTAGAAGTCGGCGATCCGGGTGAAGGCGGCCTCGGGACTCCCGGAGACGGACGGGAGGGCCGCGGCCGGGGCGGCCTTCGGGGCGGTCCCGTCGCCGGACGCGGAGGCGGTGGTGACGAAGGCGAGGGAGAGGGCCGCGGTGGCGGCGGTGGCCGCGAAGAGGATGGCGGCCGTGCGCTTGGTCGGGCGCTGGAGCATGGGTTGAACCTTTCCCCGTTCCGAGTGAATGCAGTGTGGTCACTGTCACTGCACGCAACGACGCGGGGCCGTGCCGGACGGTTCTCGGGCCGCCCTAAATGGCCGAAAACAGGCGAGTGCCGCTCCGGTCGGCCCGTGGGGACCGGAGCGGCAGCGCCCCCGCCGTCAGCGGGGACCGGGCCGTGTGCACGGGTCAGCCAGTCTTGCGGCGGACCTTCTTGTTCTTCCCGCTGCCACCGCTGCTGGTGCCGGAGATCTTGGCACGGCTCTGGTGCGCCTGCTGGGACTGGGCATTGCGCTCGTTGCGCTCCAGGGCCTCCCGGAACTTGCGCTTGGCCTCGGCGGCGGGGGAAGTGTCCTCCGGGGTGTCCGCGGTGTCTGCCATGTGTCCTCCTGGGTTGATCTGAAACCGTTTCAGTCTGTCAGCCTGTGCGCTTGCTGACCAGCGCGTTTCCCGAAGGGCGGCGCTCCCCAGTCTGGCACAGGGCGCCAGGTCCCCGGCGCCGCCGTCACTTGACGAGCTTGCCCTGCGGGGTGACCGTGAACCACGTGCCGCCCACGCCCTGACCAGCGGTGTCGCCCGGGTTCTGGTCGCCGGTGAACCAGTACAGCGGCCAGCAGTCGATCGCCAGCTGCTTAGTGCCGTCCGCACGGGTGTAGGTGCTGAGCAGCTTCGGGTCGACGCCCTCGACCTTGTCCGCGTCGACCGGCTGGGCGGGCTTCCACTTGTCGAGGCAGGCGCCCTCGCAGTTCGACTTCATCGGCCACGCGGTGTCCTTGGTGAAGCGGTAGAGCGTACGGCCCTTGCCGTCCCGGAGGATCTTGCCGAGCGTCTTGTCGTCGGTGGCCGACAGGGCGGGCAGGGCGGGCTGCTCCGGCTGCCCCGCCGCGGGCGCGCCCGCCTTCTTGCCCTCCGGGGTGACCGCGAACCACGTGCCGCCCACGCCCTGGCCGTTGGTCTGGCCGGGCGCGGTGTCCTTCGCGAAGCGGTACACGGGCCACCCCGCGATGGTGACCTGCTCCGTACCGTCCGCCCGCTTGAGGGAGCCGAGGGCGCCGGCGGGGACGGCGCCCGCCGCGACGCCCTTGGCCGGGGCCGGGGGCCAGGTCTTCGCGCAGTCACCGGAGCAGGCGGAGGTCGAGGCGGGCTTCGCGGTGTCCTTGTCGAAGCGGTAGAGCGTGAATCCGGCGGAGTCCGTCACGACCTGGCCGAGCTTGGCGTCCGTACGGACCGCCAGGGGGCCGGACGCGGCGCCCGCGGGGGCCGCCGCGCCGTCCCCGTAGCCGTACGGGTCGGCGGCCGCCGACGGGGCCGCCGCGGGGACCTGGGCGCCCGCGGGCTTGGCGTCCGTCTTCCCGCTCGCCTGCGTGCCGCAGGCCGTCGCGCCGAGGAGCAGCGCGGTCGCGGCTCCGGCGAGGGTGAGCTTGCGCAGGTTCATCATGACAACTCCCGTAATCCGGTGGTTCGTTTCAAACTGTCGGCACCGCAAACACGCGACCCCCTCGGGACGGGTTCAACGAATTCCGGGAGTTTCTTCAGTCGGCTGCGTCAGGGGGCCGCGGCGGACCGGCCGCGCACACACGAAAGCGCCGGTCGGGGGCGTCCCCCGGCCGGCGCTCCGCGCCGTGCGCCGCACGCGCCGCGTGCGGCGCCGCTCAGGCGGGCAGCGGTACGGACACGAACGACGTGCCCGCCTCGTTCTGCACCACGATCTCCTTCACGTCGCCCGGATCCACGGCGGCGGAACCGTCCAGGGCCGCGCCCTTGCCCGCGCCGTTCTCCTGGGCGCCCACGACCCAGCTGCCCGCCGTGGTGCGCGTACCGTCCCGGGCGACCACCACCAGCAGGCAGCGCTCGCCCGCGGGCACCCCGGTCACCGCCGCGTGCACCCGCACCCAGCGCGCGGCGGGCGTCATCTGTACGGTCATGCGCGCCCCGGTCCGCGTATCGGTGGCCGAGGCCACCCTGGTCCCCACCGGGGGTGGTGAGGGGGAGGCCGTCGCCGTCGGGGGCGGCGCCGGGGGCCCGTCGGCCACGTCTCGGCCGTCTCCGGCGCCCAGTCGCGTCCCGGCCCAGAACACGGCCGCGAGCGACGCCGCGACCGCGAGCCCCACGACGGCCGCGCGGCGCCGGGACCGCCCGGCGCGCTCGCCCCGCATCTGCCGCAGCGTGCGCTGGAGCAGCAGGTCGCCGCCCTCCGGCGGCCCTTCCAGGAACGCCTCCTCGGGGACTTCCCCGAGCGCGGCCTCCATCTCACGCAACGCGGCCACCTCCTCGCGGCACCGCACGCAGCCGCTCACGTGTTCTTCGACGCGGCGGACCTCGGCGTCGTCGAGGACGCCGAGCACGTAGGGGCCGAGCAGTTCCTCCTCGTGCAGCTCCCGGTTCATGCCACCACCTCCTGCAGTCCGGGCTGCTGGGGCGGCCTGCCCGGTCGGTTGCCTCTGCTGCCCCGATTGTTCCTGCCTTCCCTGCCGGTGCCCGCGCCGGCGCCGTCCCGGAACGCCTCGCGCAATGCCTTGAGGGCGTAGTGCGAGCGGGACTTGACCGTGCCCGCCGGGATGCCGAGGGCGTCCGCGGCTTCCGTGACGCTGAGCTGGCGGTAGTACAACTCCTTGATGACGTCCCGGTGTTCGGGGGTCAGCCGGTCCAGGGCGCCCAGTACGGTCATGGAGTCCACGACGGAGTCGGCGTGGTCCAGCTCCACCGGCGGGGTGGCCGCGGATCCGGAGACCTCCTGCGGCCGGGCCGCCTTGGCCCGGTACCGGTCGGTGATGATGTTGCGGGCCACGGTGAGCAGCCAGCCGCGCACCGAGCCCTTTCCGTTGACCAGGACCTCGGAATGCCGCCAGGCACGGATGAACGTCTCCTGGACGACGTCCTCGGCGGCGGCCCGGTCCCCGGTCAGCCGGGTCGCGTACGCGAGCAGGGCGTGCCCGTGCTCCTCGTACACCGACCTGATCAGTGCCTCATCGGTCGAGCCCCGCCGGCCGCGGGGCCACAGTGGTCCGGCCATCTCACACCCTCTCCGTCTTCCTCGCGTGCGTGGTGCGGTCCGTACACGCCGCCCGGGAGCCCCGGGTTCATGTGGCCTGCGTCACACGCTCCGTGTTCTGTCCGCCGTGCTCAGCAGTGGCGGCCGGAGTTGAGGCAGGACACCACGCCCGCCATCGCGGCGTCCGTCATCACGTTCACGAACATCGCGTGGTCCGTCTTCGGGCTGTGCCGCTGCTCGGGGAAGGAGTCGAGGGAGACCGGCGCGCCCGGCGGCACGTCGTAGGCGAGGGAGATCCGCAGCCGCGGCACCGCGAAGGTGCCCTGCGGGCAGATCCCGCCCGCGCCGGGGAACACCAGGTGCGAGCGGTGGTCGAAGCTCGCCGTGTCCAGGCCGTTCCAGCAGCTGGGGAAGACCAGCGTGCGGGTGAGGCGCCGGCCCGCCGGGCAGCGGGGGTAGCGGGTGGTGGACCGGTCGGGCGTGCCCGAACAGCCCCAGCGGGCCCGGACGTCGGCGTCGTCGGCCGCGGTGGCGGCCACCGGGTCGCCGGTCATCGCGCGCAGGAACCGGGGCATCGCCACCACCTGGCTCACCGGGTTGCCGAGGAACTCCACGGAGACGGCGGCCTCCGGGAGGATCGCGCCCGCGTTCCCGTGCCCCGCCGCGCCCTCGCGGGGGTGCGCCGCGGGCCGGTCCGGGCGGCGCAGGACCGGCCAGTAGTACGTGGAGCGGTCGCCGCCCCGGCAACTGGTGGCGGCCGCGGCCAGGGTGTCGTCCGTGGACATCGCGTCGGTGGACAGGTTGCCGACGTAGGCGTGCGTGTGGTGGGCGCCCGCACGCAGGCCGGGGGAGACCACGAGGTTGTCCTCGTTGTAGTGGCCCTCCTCGTCACGGCCGCAGTCCACCGTCACCGTCCCGGCGGAGCCGCCCGGGCCGGGCGGCGGATCGGCGGGGCCGGGCGGTACGTCGCGGATGTCCACGAAGTCGCCCGGCGCGGGGCGGTCCGCGGCGGCCGTCCCGGAATGCTCCGTCCCCGAATGCGCCGCGCCGGAATGCGCCGTACCGGCCGCTTCCACGGGCCGCGCCGCTTCGGCCGCCCGCGTGGCGCCCAGCACGGCGCCGGTGAGCCCGCCGCCGAGCAGCAGGCAGATCAGCAGCGCGAGCAGTCGGCGTTCCGTCCCCATGACGGCCACGGTCGCCGCTCGCGCGGGCGCGGTCAACCGTGTCTCACGGACGGGACAAGGGCGGGACGCGGACGGGACAAGGCCGCCGGTCGGAGGCCGCGCGCCGGGGGTCGCGGGGCAGTGGCAGGGGCTGAGCAAGGGTTTTCCCCGTATCGAGTTCATCCCGGCGTTGCCTACTGTCTGCCCACCGGCGGTCTCGCCCGGGCCGAACATCCGCCCCGCCAACCCCACATGGCGCGGCGCTCTGCGGCCCGGCGCTTCCCCGGTACCGCCGGTACCCCTCCTCGTCGACGCGGGCGGGGTCGTGGCGAGCGGTGGTGGCCGGGGCGTGTCGAGGAGCCCTCTCCGGTCGCCGCCGCCCTCGCGGCGGGCCAAGCCCCACACACCCCTCCCCGGTCGTCCGTCCTCTCCCCGTCGTTCACCGCCCCCTCCCGCACACCGCCGTGCGGGAACCGTGCCTCCTCCCCGATGCCCACCCCCCACGCAACCTCCCACACAGCACCACACCGGCCGCCCCCGGCCCGCCGGGGGCGGCCCGCGAAAGGGAACACCGTGCACGCATCCAGACGTCGGCTCATATCCGTGGTGGCGGTCTCCGTCACCCTGCTCGCAGGCAGCGCCACCACCTCGATGGCACTCGGCCGCCCGGCCGCGGCTCCGGCCGCGGCTCCGGCCGCCGCCCCGGTCCCCGTGGCCCCGGCCGCGCCCGCCACCGGTTCGGCCCCCGTCGAGAACCTCATCGTCGGCTACAAGTCCTCGGCCACCGAGGCCAGTTCCAACACGGCCGCCGCCGACGACGCCGTCGCCAAGGGCCACAAGAGCGGCAAGAAGACGAAGTTCGAGCGCAGGCTCGGCACCGGCGCCGCGCTGGTCAACCTCGGCGGAGCCGTCGCCCCGGCCGAGGCGGCCGGTGTGATCGCCCAGTTCCGCGCCGACCCGGACGTCGCCTACGTCGAGCCGGACTCCCGCGCCTACGCCATGGCCACCCCGGACGACACCGAGTACGCCAAGCAGTGGGACCTCTTCGAGCCCACCGCGGGCATGAACGTCCCCGGTGCCTGGGCCACGACCACCGGTACCGGCGTCACCGTCGCCGTCATCGACACCGGTTACGTCGCCCACTCCGACGTGGCCGCGAACATCGTCCCCGGCTACGACTTCATCACCAGCTCCACCGCCGCCCGTGACGGCAACGGCCGCGACAACAACCCCGCCGACCAGGGCGACTGGAGCGCGGCCGAGGAGTGCGGCACCGGCTCCAAGGCCAGCGACTCCTCCTGGCACGGCACCCACGTGGCCGGCACCATCGCCGCGGCCACCAACAACGGCAAGGGCATCGCGGGCATCGCCTACGGCGCCAAGATCCAGCCCGTCCGCGTGCTCGGCAAGTGCGGCGGCGCCACCTCGGACATCGTCGACGCCATCACCTGGGCCTCGGGCGGTTCCGTCCCCGGCATCCCGGCCAACCCGACCCCCGCCAAGGTCATCAACATGAGCCTCGGCGGCTCCGGCTCCTGCGGCACCAGCTACCAGAACGCCATCAACGCGGCCGTCGGGCGCGGCACGACCGTCGTCGTCGCCGCGGGCAACAGCAACGCGGACGCCAGCGGCTTCACCCCCGCCAGCTGCAACAACGTCATCGCCGTCGCCGCGACCAACCGGACCGGCGACCGCTCCTTCTACTCCAACTTCGGCCCCCTCGTCGACATCGCCGCCCCGGGCGGTGAGACCCGCCGCGCCACCGACACGCCCGGCACCGTCACCACCCCCGAGAACGGCATCCTGTCCTCGCTGAACGCGGGCACCACCACCCCCGGCGCCGAGATCTACAAGCCCTACCAGGGCACCAGCATGGCCGCCCCGCACATCGCCGGGCTCGCCGCGCTCCTCGTCTCCGCCAAGCCCTCCCTCACCCCGGCCCAGGTCGAGTCGGCCATCAAGGCCAACGCCCGCCCGCTGGCCGGCACCTGCACCGGCGGCTGCGGAGCCGGTCTCGCCGACGCGGCCGCGACCGTGGCCGCGGTGACCTCGGGCACCCCGGCCCCGGCCTACGAGAACACCACCGACGTCGCCATCCCGGACAACGCCGGCGCCGTCTCCTCCTCGATCACCGTCTCCGGCCGCACCGGCAACGCCCCGGCCACCCTCAAGGTGAACGTGGACATCAAGCACACCTACCGCGGTGACCTCGTCATCGACCTCGTCGGCCCCGGCGGCGCCGTGGTCAAGCGGCTGCAGAACTCGTCCAGCGACAGCGCCGCGAACATCCTCACCACCTACACCGTCGACGCCTCCGCACTGCCCGCCAACGGCACCTGGCAGCTGAAGGTCCAGGACGTCGCCGCCGCGGACACCGGCTACATCGACTCCTGGAGCCTCGGCTTCTGAACCGGCTCCACCGCTGGACCGGCTCCACTGCTGAACCTGCTTCTCAACCGGCTCCTGAAACGGCCGGCCAGCCCGGCCACACCGGCCTGACGGGCCGATAGTACGGACCAAGCCGGCCCCCGGACCTGCTGATACACCGCGTATTGGCTGGTCCGGCGGGCTTTCCGGTCACCTGACTGATTTCTGCGTCACAATCCGGGTCCGTCCGGCGGCGGACCTCGTATTGTCGCGCTCACAGAAGCGGCACAGGAACTGGGGACCGAGAGGCTGGTGGCTGTGCGTGGCGGCGACGGGGAACGCTGACACGACCGTCGGACACGGTGAACTCATCGAGGCGGTGGACCGCGCGCTGACCACGCACGGCCGCGCCGTCCTCACCGGACCGGCAGGCTCGGGCAAGACCGAAGTACTGCACGCCATCGCGGCGGCCGCCACCGGCCGCCGCGAACGCGTGCTCCGGCTCGCGCCGGAAGCGGCCGACCAGTGGATACCCGAGGCCTCCGCGGCCGCCCTCCTCGCCTCCGTCCCGCGCACGGCCCTCGACCGCCTCGCCCCGCCGCAGCGCACCGCCATCGCCCTGCTGCGCCGCGAGGCCGACGCCCCCCGGGCCGGACGCGACCACGTCGCCCTGCGCCTCGCCGTGGTCGAAGTGCTCCGCACCCTCGCCGACCGCAGCCCCCTGCTCCTCGTCCTCGACAACGCCCAGTGGCTCGACGCCGAGACCACCGACCTGCTGCGGTTCGCCCTGCGCCTGACGCCCCGCGGCGTCCGGGTCCTGGTCGCCGAATGCGTCCAGGGCGGCGCCCCCGTCGCCGCGACCCTCTGCGGGCCCGGCACCCCGACCGTGCGGGTGCCGCCGCTCGGCGCCGACGAGGTCGCCGAACTCCTCGTCCGCCGCGGCCTGCCCGCCCGCCTCGCCGGCCGGATCCACCAGGCCAGCGGCGGGAACCCGCGCCTCGCCCTCGCCTTCGGCCACTCCCTCGCCGAGGCCCGCGACGGCGCCGCGCACCACGCCGACACCCTGCCCCTGTCCGGCCAGGCCCGCGAGGTGGCCCGGCGGCTGCTCGCCGAGGCCCCGGCCCGCGCCCACCGCACCCTGCTCCTCGCCGCCCTCGCGGCCCGCCCCACCACCGCCCTGCTCCGCCGCGCCGGACGCCCCGACGCGGAGGCCGAGCTGGCCGAAGCCGAACGGGCCGCGCTGGTGACCGTACGGGACGACGGCACCGTCGAATTCACCGCGGGAGCCCTGCCCACGGCCCTCGCCGCCGACGCGGGCTGGCCCGAACGGGCCGCCGGGCACGCCGCGTTGGCCCGGGCCGTCGACGACCCCGTCCAGGCCGTCCGGCACCGCGCCCTCGCCGTGGACACCCCCGACGAGGACCTCGCCGCCGAGATCACGGAGGCAGCCGCGGCCAGTCGCCGCCGGGGCAGACGGGCCCTGGCCGCCGAACTCGGCCTGCTGGCCGCGGAACGCACCCCGGCCGACCGCCCCGCCGCCGAACTGGCCCGCCTGGTCGGCGCCGCCGAGGACGCGGGCTGGGCCGGCCGCGCCGACCTCGCCCGCCGCGCCGCCCGCGCCGTCCTGGCCCGCGACGCCTCGCCCGCCGACCGGGTACGGGCCCGGCTCGCCGTGATCGACGCCGCCGGGCAGGCCCTCGCCGACCTCGACGAGACCTTCGCCCACGCCCGCGCCGACGCCGCCGCCGACCCCTCGCTCCAGGCCGCCGTCCAGCTGCGGATCGCCTGGAAGCTCAATCTCTGCGACGGCGACCCCGTCCGCTCCCGCGACGCCGCCGCCGAAGCCGGGGTACTGGCCGCCACCGGCGGGGACCAGGTCGCCGAGGCCATGGCCCTGACCGTACGGGCCCGGATGGGCCGGATCCTGGGGGACCCGGACGCCGAGGACATCCTGGCCGAGGCCCTCACCCTGCCCGCCCCCGAGGTACCGCTCGGCATGCGCAACGCCCCGCAGTACCTCGCCGTCCGCCACGCCCTCTTCGACGACCGGCTCACCGACGCCCGCGAACAGCTCCTGGTCCTGCTGCCCGCCGTCCAGCGCACCGGCTCCGCCGAGGACGTCTTCGAGGTGCTGCGCAGCCTCACCGAGGTCGAACTGCGCCGCGGCCGCTGCGCGGCGGGCCGCGCCCACGCCCGGCGCGCCCTGGAACTGACCATCGAGGCGGGCCTCTCGCCCGGCCCGGCCTGGTACGTCGCCGCCACCGCGGAGGCCACCGGCGGCAGCTTCGCGCGCGCCACCGGCTACGCCCGGCGCGGCATCCAGGCCTCCGAGGAGGAACGCGACCAGGTCTTCCTCTCCCGCAGCCTCTTCGCCCTCGGGCAGGTCGAACTGGCGACGGGGGAGACCGCGAAGGCCGTGGCCACCCTGCGCCGGGTCGCCGAACTGGAGGCCGCCCAGCAGGTCGTCGACCCCTCGGTGCTGCGCTGGCACGGGGAACTCGCCGAGGCCCTCGTCGCCGCCGACGCCCCCGACGAGGCCGGTGAGCTGGCCGGGTCCGTCCGTACGGTCGCCCTCGCCCTGGGCCGCACCGCCGTGGTCGCCGCCCTCGACCGGGCCCTCGGCCTGGTGCTCTCCGCGCGCGGCGAGACGGACGCGGCCGTCGCCCTGCTGGAGGCCACCGCGGACCGCTTCGACCGCCTCGAACTGCCCCTGGAACGCGGCAGGACCCTGCTCGCCCTCGCCCGGGTGGAACGCAGGCGCCGCCGTCGCGCCCCCGCCCGCGCCGCGCTGCGCACGGCCGCCCAGATCTTCGCGCAGGCCGGGGCGAAGCCCTGGACGGACCTGGCCGCGGAGGCCCCGCCCGGCCCGGCGGGCGGGCCCGACGGCGCGGCCGGTCACCCCGGGGCCGCGGCGCTCACCGAGGCCGAGACCCGGCTCGCGCTGCTCGTCGGCCAGGGGGCCAGCAACCAGGAGGCCGCCGACCGGCTCTTCGTGAGCGTCAAGACGGTGGAGGCGCGGCTGACCCGCATCTACCAGAAGCTCGACGTCCGCTCCCGGGCCCAGCTGGCCACCGCGCTGCGGGCGCGGTGAGGGCGGGCGGGGCCGCGGGCCGGGCGGCCGTAATCGGCTGGCCCGAAACGGCCGGTGGCCCTAGGGTGCGCGCATGACGATCATGGGTGCTCAGCACATAGACGAAGCGGTGTCCCTCACCACGAAGGCCCTGCGCGCCGTCGCGGACCGCGACTGGGCGGTCCCGGCCGACGGGCTCGACTGGAGCTGTTACGACACCGCCGTCCATGTGGCGTGCGACTTCACCGCCTACGCGGGCCAGTTGACGGCCCGGGCGAGCGAGGCGTGGGTGCCCTTCGAGATCGCCGCCGATCCGGGGACCACACCCGCCGGGCTGATCCAGAGCATCGAGGCGACCGGCGGGATCCTCTCGGCCGTGGTCGCCACGAGCGCCCCCGACGTCCGGGCCTGGCACCCGTACGGCGCGGCCGGCGCGGAAGACTTCGCGGCGATGGGCGTCGTGGAGGCCTTCGTGCACACCCATGACATGCTCCGCGGCCTCGGGGTCACGGACTGGGAGCCGTCCGTGGAGCTGTGCGCGGCGGTCCTGGACCGGCTCTTCCCGCACGCGCCGCGCGTGAACTCCCCCTGGCCGACCCTGCTGTGGGCCACCGGCCGGGGCGAACTGCCGGGCCTGCCCCGCCTGTCGGCGTGGCGCTGGCACACCGCCCCCATCCGGACGGAGCGGCTCGTGCTCTGCGAGATCGCCCCGGTGACCGGCGCCGACCTGCACGCCGGGGGCACGGGCGGGTTCGCGTGGGCCGAGGACGGGCCGTACGAGGGCACCCGGATGGCCGCCGGAATGGTGGCCAGGGCGCACGAGGCGGGCACCCGCCGGCCCGGCTGGGGCGCGTACGCGATCGTCCGCGCCGCCGACGCGACCGCGGTGGGCGGCATCGGCTTCCACGCGGCCCCCGACGGCGACGGGAACGCCGAGATCGGCTACGACCTGGTGCCCTCGGCCCGGGGCAACGGCTACGCCACCGAGGCGGTACGGGCCTTGGCGGCCTGGGCCCTCGCCCAGCCCGGCCTGACCACGCTGCACGCCACCGTCGACGACGACAACCTGGCCTCGCACGCGGTCGTCGGCCGGGCCGGATTCACGAAGAGCGGCGCGGGCGAGGGAGACGTCCGCTACACCCGCACCGCCGTCTGACGGCCGTCCGGCCGCCGGGCTCCTGTGGGATCAGGAGCGGGAGAGGAGCACCGCGCCCGCGAGGACCACGCCGAGCACCACGGCCAGCGCGCCGAAGACCGGGCGGTGCTCGCGCAGCACCGGCACGTACCGGTCGAGGGCGAACCGGCCGGGACCGGTGAGGGCGAGGGCCGCGGCGGCGGCCGTCAGCAGCAGCTCGTACTCGATGCCCGCGGGCGCGAAGAAGTGGCCGGTGCCATGGACGGCGATCGCGTTGACCATGGTGCCGATCACGGCGGCCGCGGCCAGCGGGGTCAGCAGTCCGACGGCGAGGCCGAGTCCGCCCAAGGTCTCGGAGAGACCGGCGACGACCGCCATGGTCTTGCCGGCCGGGTAACCGCTCATGGTGAAGAACTGGCCGGTCCCGCTGATTCCGCCGCCGCCGAACCAGCCGAAGAGCTTCTGGGAGCCGTGGGCCGCCATGGTGAGGCCGAGGACGAGGCGCAGGATCAGCAGTCCGCTGCCCGCGAAGGGGTGTGCGTGCGGCGCGGCGGGAGTCGTGGGGGAGTGTGTGGGGGCGAGGGTGGGCGTGGGGGTGGGGGTCATCGGGGAGATCCTTCCCGGTGGGGACTGTCCGTAGAAGCGATGAGGTCATTCGAATTTGAACGACCAGGTCAGACCCTAGCCCGTGATTTAAATTGGAACAACTTGACATAAGCTGGAGACATGGCTGAAACAAGATGGCTGGATGACGACGAGATGCGCGCGTGGCAGGGCTTCCTCGCCGCCTCGGCGCTGGTGAACCGCCGTCTGGACCAGCAGTTGAAGGACGACTCCGGCCTCTCGCACGCCCAGTACGAGATCCTCGTCCGGCTCGCGGGGGCCACGGACGGCGAGCTGCGCATGACCGAACTCGCGCACGGCCTGATCAACTCCAAGAGCGGGCTGACCTACCAGGTCACCCAGATGGAGAAGGCCGGACTGGTCCGGCGCCGCAGCTGCCCCTCCGACGTGCGCGGAATCTACGCGGTCCTGACCGAGGCGGGCCGCGACCGCCTCGACGCGGCGGCCCCCGGCCACGTCGCGGCGGTCCGCGAGGCCCTGATCGACGTCCTCACCCCCGCGCAACTGTCCGCCGTGGCCGACGGCCTCGGCGAAGTCGCCCGCCGGCTCCGCGACTCCTAGACGCTCTCGGGGCCGCCCTGCGCGGCCGCCTCCGGCGCGTGCGGGATCAGGGTGTGCAATTCGGCCAGGTCCAGGGCCATGACGGCGATGTCGGCGGTGCCGTCCGCGTAGGTGCAGGACAGGATGCGGGAGCCGGGGTTGATCACCATGCCCTCCCGGACGGAGGGCGGGCGGACTCCCGTGGAGCGGGCCCCGGTCAGCGGCGCGGGCTCGCCGCGCGCGGGTACCCAGCGCACGGCCTCCGGGCCGCCGTACACCCGGCCCATGCGCCAGCGCCCGTGGCCCGCGGGCAGTCGGGCCATGCCGGGAATGCCGACGGGGGCCGTGTCGGAGGCGGCCGTCACCCGCTGGAGGTGCCTGCGCCGGACGAGCCAGCCGGCGCCGCCGGCCGCGAGGGCAATGAATACGAACTCGATCACCTGCCCCATTGAAACACAGGTGTGCGGCCCCGGAATGCGGCCGTAATCCGCCTTAACGGCCCCCGGATATCTGACTAGCGTCTCCCGCGTCCAGTTCATGGCCCCGTTCGTGCGGGGTCGACAAGGGGGATGAATGAAGATCGGAATTCGGCGCTCGATCGCACTCGTGGGCGCCCTCGCCGTGCTGCCGATCATGACCGTCTCCGCACACGCGGGAACACCCGGTGCGCTGTCCGCCGACACGGTGGCCGCCATGACGCCCGAGCGACAGGCGGAAGTCCTGGGGCCGTTGAGGCTGGCGGCCGACGCCGTGGCGCAGGTGGGGCGAGGGGCCCGGGCGGATGTGTACACCCAGGTCGAACTCGCATCCGACTATCGTTCCGTCAATGTTTATCTGACCGATGTCGCACAAGGCCGCGATTTCCTCTCCGCGGTGCGCAAAACGAATCCGAAAGCCGACACCGGGCTGATTCACATCGTCCGGGGAAAGAAATCCGCGCAGCAGCTCAAGAAGGAAATCGCGGAGATCGCCGACCGTAAGGATCTCCCCTTCAAGGTCGCCCTCGCGGGTAGCACCCCCGACGGCGGATCCATCCAGCTCGCCGTGGACGATCCCGCCTCCGCCCGCGGCTACTTCGCCTCACCGGCCGTCACGGCGCGCCGCGCCGCGGGCGCCGCCACCGCCGTCCAGGTCACCCAGGCACCCCCCTCCCGGCCCCTGACCCGGGAGAACGACACCTCGCCCTTCTACGCGGGAGCGGCCCTCGGCCCCAACATCGGCGGCCAGGCCCACTGCACGAGCGGCATCCCGGCGGTCAGCACCTGGGACGGCCGCCAGTGGCTGGTCACGGCGGGCCACTGCCACAACGTGAACGACAACGTCTACACGATGGGCGGCAACTACATCGGCCAGGTCAAGTACAAACTCCCCGCCGTCGACTCGGCGTTCATCGAGGCACCCACCAACCGCTACACGTGGGACGGCCTCGACGCCACGGGCTACACCCGCTACCTCAACGGCGTGCGCAACGTCGCCGTCGGTGACTTCACCTGCCAGCTCGGCTACAACACCAAGGTCTTCTGCAACATCCGTACGGTCTATGCGGGCAACGCCAGCTGGAACGTCAACGGCACGACCGTGAACGGAAGTTACGGCGTCCCCCACTACGGAGGGATCGTCGGCCGAGGTGGCGACAGCGGTGGTCCGGTGATCACCATCAACGACCAGAACTCCCGCCAGCTCAACGGCATCGTCAGCTACGGCTACGGCTGCAACGCCTCCCAGGAATGCAGCACCGGCCTGGCCTGGGTGGACGTGTGGTCGATCTTCAACGCCTTCGCGATCAAACTGAACCCGTCCTGACCGTTCTGAGCCTTCCTGACCCGTCCTGACCTCAACGTTCCAGCGCGGCCCACAGCTGTGGGTCCTCGAAGCCGAGGGCCCACAGCCCGGTGCCCCGGACCCCGTGACGGTCCAGTACGGCCAGGTGGGCCGCCGAGCCCCGCGCGTCCTGGTACCAGACCTCGTGCTCCTCCCCGTCGTCGTCGGTGTAGTCGAAGTGCGGGGTGCCGGACACCGGGTCGAAGGCCCGGGCCGCGCCCACCCGTACGCGCAGGGCCTCGGCCTCCCGGCTGGTCACGTGGCCCGCGCGGGCCCCCGAGCCCACGGTCCAGTTCCAGCCGTAGGCGGGCAGCGCCACCTCCAGCTTCGCGCGCGGGACCACCCCGACGGCGTACCCGACGAACCGGTCGTACCAGTCCAGGGAGGACAGCGGGCCCGGCTCGCCGAGCGCGTCGTGCAGGTTGTACCCCATGATCCGCAGCGTGTCCGCGACCTTGCCCAGGTGTGCGTAGTCGAAGGCGAGCCCGTCCCCGTCCACCCGGGGCATGACGGTCACGACGCAGGTCTTGCCCACCGCGTGCAGCCGGGCGCACAGCTCCTCGGTCAGCCGGTTGTAGCCGTCACGGACCTTCCCGGTCAGCGCCGGGTCCGTGGTTTCGGCCATCCGCTCGTAGTCCAGGTCGAGGCCGTCGTAGGACCGGCTCGTCACCACGTCCATCAGGGCGTCCACGTGCGTGGCGCGTTCGTCCGGATCGCCCAGCAGCCCGGCCATCGCGGCGGGTCCGGGGGTCTCGGTCACCGTCGGGACGACCTTGATCCCCTTGCCATGTAGACCGTCGATGATCCGCCGGTCACCGGCCCCCGCCTCACCCGTGACGGTGTCGGCCGCCGAGGCCGTGTACCAGAAGGGACTGACCGTGTGCAGCTGGTCGGCATGGGCCAGCGCCGAGGCGTAACCGGCCTCGGTGTCCCAGTACGGCAGCCAAGCGGAGCTGGTACGGGTCCGCGCGCGGGCCGCGTCGGCGGGCGCGGCGCCGGGCCCGGTCCGGCCGGCGGGCGCGCTCGCCGTGGTGAGGAGCACGGCGGCCAGCGCGGCGGCGCAGCGCAGGGACACGGGAAGGGACGGGAGCACGGGACAGGACGGGGATGAATCCGGCGAGGGCGTGGTCGTCATAGTCCGAACCTGGCCCGGTCGGAGCGCTCCGGGAGCTCCGGACGCGCCGAATGGGTCCGAGCACACACCGATCGGCCCACCCGGCCGTGCGTCCGCGACGCGGGCCGCACCCGTTCGCAGGACGTGGCGGCGCCGGGGAATGCGCGGCGGCGGCGCGTGGTTCGGATCATCGCGACACCCGACCACACCGCACGCTTGGAGAAGTCCATGAAGATCGGCATCATCGGCGCAGGCAACATCGGCGGCAACCTGACGCGCCGTCTGACCTCCCTCGGCCACGAGGTGTCCGTGGCCAACTCGCGTGGCCCGCAGACCCTGGCCGCCCTCGCCGAGGAGACCGGGGCCACCCCCGTCACCGTCGCCGAGGCGGCGCGCGGCGCGGAGATCGTCGTCGTCACCATCCCCCTGAAGAACGTGCCGGACCTGCCCTCCGGCCTCTTCGACGGGGCGGCCGACGGCTTCGTCGTGATCGACACCGGCAACTACTACCCGCAGCAGCGCGACGGCCGGATCGCGGGCATCGAGGACGAGGGGCTGACCGAGAGCCGCTGGACGGCGCGGCAGCTCGGCCGGACGGTGGTCAAGGCCTTCAACGGCACCTACGCCGAAGACCTGTTGACCCGGCCGCTCCCGGCGGGCGACCCGGACCGGGTGGCCCTGCCGGTCGCCGGTGACGACGAGGCGGCGAAGAAGACCGTCCGCGCCCTCATCGACGAACTCGGCTTCGACTCCGTCGACGCGGGCGGCCTCGACGACTCCTGGCGCCAGCAGCCCGAAACCCCCGTGTACGGGCTGCGCGGCGGTGTCCAGGCCGTCACCGAAGCGCTCGCAGCCGCCTCCCCGGTCCGCCAGGACGGCTTCAAGGGCTGACGGTCCAAGGGCTGACGGTCCATGGGCTGACGGACCGGGCAGCGGCCTACCGCGCCGTCAGTTCCGCGACGGTGGCGGCCACCACCCCGAAGAGGTCACCGATGGTGGTCAGGCTCGCGCTCTGCAGCACCGCGGCGGGGACGACGCTTCCGTCGGGCGCGGCCAGCGTGCGGGTGGCGGTCGCCTCGGCGACCACGGCGGGCCGGTATCCGAGGTTGAAGGCGCCCTGGGCGGTGAAGGTGACGCACATGTGCGTCATGAAACCGGCGAGCACCAGGTCCGGAGCGGCGCCCAGCTCCCGCAGGGTCTCCTCCAGCGTGGTGGCGTGGAAGGCGTTCGGGACCGTCTTGACCACGACCGGTTCGCCGTCCCGGGGTGCGACCTCGGGGCTGATCGAGCCGATCTCGGCCCGGATGTCGTACGGGCCGCCCGCGCCGCCGTCGTTGACTACGTGCACCACGGGCGAGCCCGCGGCGCGGGCGGCGGCGAGCAGGCGTGCGCCGGCCGCCAACGCGGCCTCGGCGCCCTCCAGTTCCATCACTCCGGTGCGGTAGGTCTGCTGGAAGTCGATCATGATCACGGTCGTCGTGGCGCCGAGCCGGGGGAGCGCGGGGTCGAGCCCGGACAGCTCGCGCAGGGTGGCGGAGGGCGTGACGACGGGGGCAGCGGTGACGGACATGGGAAGTGGACCTCTCGTTCGGTTCGTACGGTTCGTGTGGTTCGTGCGTTGAGTACGGCGAAATGGGCATGGCGAAGCTGCGGATGCGGCGGGCCGGGGAGTGCGGGAGGGTCAGAGCGCGGTGCGGAAGCGGCGCCGGTAGGCGGCGGGAGTGGTGGCGATCTGCTTGCGGAAGGCGCGGTGCAGGGTCTCCACCGACCCCAGTCCGGCGGCCGCCGCGATCCGTTCGAGCGGCTCGTCGGTGGTTTCCAGCAGCCGCCGGGCGGCCTCCACCCGGGCCGCCTCCACGTATCCGGCCGCGCCGACGCCCGTCTCCCGGCGGAAGGTCCGGGCGAAGTGCCGCTCGCTCACGCACATGCGCTCCGCGAGCGCGGCGGCGGAGAGATCGCAGTCGAGATGGTCGGCGATGTACGCGCACAGCTCGTCGATGTCCCGGCGCGCGGCCGCCGGACGGCTGAGCGGGACGCTGAACTGGCTCTGGCCGCCCTGCCGTTTGAGGTACATGACCAGATGGCGGGCCACGGCCAGGGCCAGTTCCTCGCCCAGGTCCTCGGTGACCAGGGCGAGCGCCAGGTCCATGCAGGCGCTGATGCCGGCCCCGGTCCACACCCGCCCGGAGCGGACGAAGATCGGGTCCGGGTCGACCTGGACCCGCGGGTGCTCGGCCGCGAGCCGTGCGGCGGTGGACCAGTGCGTGGTGGCCCGCCGCCCGTCCAGGAGTCCCGCCGCGGCCAGCAGGTGCGCGCCCACGCACACCGAGGCCACGCGGCGGGCGTGCGGGGCGGTGACCTTGATCCACTCGACCACGTCGTCGTCGATGCGGGGGACGGGCCCGTCGGGCCCCAGCTCCACCGCCCCGGGCACCAGCAGGGTGTCCACCGCGGCCCCGACCTCCGCGAACGTCAGGTCGACGGCGAGGCGGACCCCGGCCGAGGTGGTCACCTGGCCGGGCTCGGGGCCCGCCAGCCGCACCTCGTAGGCGCGGCTGGCCGACTCGCGGTTGGCCAGCGCGAAGACCTCGGCGGGGCCGGTGACATCGAGCAGGTCGACGTCCGGGAAGACCGCGATGACGACACGGTGGGGAGTGGGCATGCGTCCATCCTCACCGCCCGGTCCGATGGCCGCAATGACGGTTCTCTGTCACATACGGACACCGGGCCACCGGGGAGAGGGGAACCCCGGCGCGGCTACGCTGCCACGGGGGAAAGGTGCGCGACGACCTCCTCGAAGGTGTCCGCCACCCAGGTCGGTCCGGCCGTGGCCAGTTCGGCCGCGGAGTGCACCCCGTAGGTGACGGCCACCGACCGCATTCCGGCCGCCTTCGCCATCAGCAGGTCGTGGGTGGTGTCCCCGACCATCACCGCGTGCTCCGCGGCGACGGCCAGCCGCTCCAGGATGACCTGTCCGGATTCGGGGTCGGGCTTGGGCCGGGTGACCTCGTCCGCGCCGATCACCACGGCGAAGGAGGCGCGCAGCCCGGCCGCGGTGAGCAGCGCGTCCGCCGGGGCGTGGAACTTGCTGGTCGCGACGGCGAGCGCCACCCCGTCCTCCCGCAGCCGTGCGAGTCCCTCCACGACCCCGGGAAAGACCAGGCCGGGGGCCTGCGGGAGGACTATGGTGTCGAAGAACTTCCGGTAGAGCCGGACGGCCTCGGCCACTTGGGCGTCGGCCGGCTCTCGCTCCAGGAGGAGGGCGAAGGCCCGCTCCAGGGGGAGTCCGATGGTCGCCCGCACCGCGAGGTCCGCGGGCCGGGTGACGCCCAGCGCGTCGAAGGCCGCCCCGAAGGTCGACACGATCGCGCGCGGGGAGTCGACGAGTGTTCCGTCCAGGTCGAATACGGCGAGTCTGATCATGAGGCCGAACCTACCGGGGCGGCCCGCAGAAGCGCGCCGTGCGCGGAGGCCAGTCGGCCCGCCGCCTCGGCGCAGGTCACGAGCACGGCCATGTTGGCCCGCGCGGCCCGCCCGTCGGTGGCGGCGTCCACGGCGCGCATCAGGTACTTGGTGAGCCCCTGACCCGTGACCCCGTCCCGGTCGGCCGCGGTCACCGCCCGCGCGATGGCCGCCTCCACCTCCGCCGAGTCGATGGCGTCCTCCTCGCTGACCGGGGTGGTGATCAGGAACGAGGTGGGGCCGCCCAGCGCCCGGTGGGTCTCGACGGCGCGCGCCAGGGTGTCCGGGTCGTCGATCCGGTGCGGGGCGCGGTGGCCGCTCGTACGGCAGTAGAAGGCCGGGAAGTCGTCCGAGCCGTACGCCACCACCGGTACGCAGTGGGTCTCCAGGTACTCCAGGGTGAGGCCGAGGTCCAGGATCATCTTCGCGCCCGCGGAGACGACCGCGACCCGGGACCGGGTGAACTGGATCAGGTCCGAGGAGATGTCGAAGCTCTGCTGGGCACCGCGGTGCACCCCGCCGATCCCGGCGGAGGAGAACCAGCGGATCCCCGCCAGCTCGGCGGCCACCAGCGAGGAGGCCACGGTGGTGGCCCCCGGGCCGCCCCGGGCGAGGACCACCGGGAGGTCCCTGCTGGAGACCTTCGGGATGCCGGGCAGGGAGGCGAACCGCTCGATGTCCGCGTCGCTCATGCCGACGCGGACCGCGCCGTCCTCCACGCAGACCGTGGCGGGGACCGCCCCGCCCGCGCGGACGGCGTCCTCGACCTTGCGGGCCGTGGCCGCGTTGTCGGGGTAGGGCAGGCCGTGCGTGATGACGTTGCTCTCCAGGGCCACCACCGCCCGGCCCTCGTGGAGGGCCTCGCGGACCTCCTCCGTGTACACGAGGGGGACCCCCGCGAGGGCGCTCACGCGCCGTCCCAGTAGCCCGGCGCCTTCAGCAGCAGCTCCCGGCGGGCGGCGATGTCGGTGACGACCAGGTCGTTCCAGTCCTCGGCGGCCACCGGTTCGAGCGAGATCGACACGACGTCCTCGCCGACGTCGAAGGCCTCGGTGACGGCCGCCGTGACCGCCTTGTCGAAAGCGGCGAGCCGCTCGGGAGTGATGTCCTTGGGAAAGTGACGGATGTGGACGTGGGGCACGGAGCCCCTCCTTTCGGTCGTGAGGTCTGTGCGGTCGGCGGTCGGCGGTCGGCGGTCGGGGCGGGACGGGACGGTTCAGGCGTCGGACGGGACGCGGGTGCGGACGGCCGCGGCGAGGGCCTCGATGCCCTCGCGGCGCAGCACCTGGTAGTGGTCGGCGGGCAGGTCGATGACGACCGGCGGGGCGGCGGAGTACCCCGACCGCCCCTCGACGAAGGAGTAGTCGTCGCCCGCGGCCCGGATGATGGTCACCGGGGCGCGCAGGCACCGCTCGGCCAACTCGTGGAAGGTGTAGTCGAATTCGTACGTCTCCTCGACGATCCGGGTGATCCGCCGGACCGTCCCGGGATCCAGCTCGGGGAAGCGGCCCACCACGAACTCCACGAAGGAGTCCTGGTCCCGGGCGGCGGCCAGGCACGCGGAGAGGTCCGGCCCGGCTCCGATGGCGCCCGCGAAGACCGAGTAGAGGATCGTCACGTAGCCGGGGTTGGCATAGGAGGACTCACGGCCGTACGGAAGCCCGCGCGCGTCCCGGAGCTTCGGGTTGCCCGGGCAGATCAGCAGCAGGTCCGTGACCCGCTGGCCGGACTGTTCCAGCTGCCAGGCGCTCTCGAAGGCCACCCGGGCACCGAAGGAGTAGCCCCACAGGGTGTAGGGGCCGTCGGGCTGCAGCCGCCGGATCTCCGCGACGTCGGCGGCGGCCATCTCGCCGATGGTCCGGTACGGCGCCTCGCCCGCGTTGATGCCGGCCGCCTGGACCCCGTAGAACGGGCCCCGCGCGCAGGCCTCTTGGGCGAGCAGCCGCAGGTTCATCGGATAGCCGCCGAGCCCCGGCCAGCAGAACACCGGGGAGCCGGGCCCCTGCGCGTACCGGCCGTCCGCCGGGCCGCTGTCGTGCAACAGCACCAGCCGGGAGGCCGGTTCGGGATCGGCGTCCGCGATCCGGTCGGCCAGATCGGCCAGCCGGGGGTGGCCGAAGAGCGTCTGCATGGGCAGCGAGATCCCGAACTCCCGGTTGATCCACCGGGTGAGGGTCATCGCGATCAGCGAATTGCCGCCGGAGGCGAAGAAGCTGTCCGTCATCGACACCCGGGCTGTGTCCCGGTACTTCAGCGCCTTCCCCCAGGCCCCGGCGAGCATCCGCTCGGTCCGGGTCCGCGGTGGCACGGGAGTGCCGGAACCGTGTGCGGGAGCGGTGAGTTCCTTCAGGCCGGCCAGCGCCTTGTAGTCGATCTTCCCGTTGGCGGTGAGCGGCAGCGCGTCCAGGACCAGCACCCGGTTGGGGATCATGTAGTCCGGCAGCAGCCGGGCCAGGTCGTCCCGGATCATCTCCGTCGGACCGCGCATGTGCACCGAGTCCTCGCGCATCCCGGTGGAGGAGACCTGCTCCTCGCTGACCTTCCCGCCGAGGAAGAAGTACGACGGCCCGGACGGGATGCCCGCCTCCGCGAGGACGGCGTCGATGCGCTGGGCGGTGGGCAGCGGATGCCCCGAACGGGAGGAGTAGCCGGACGACATCAAGCCCAGCCGCAGGGCGTTGCGCTGGAGCCGGTGCAGGGTCCGGCCCAGGCTCACATAGGCGAGCCGCTCGTCCCCGGTCCGGCTGACGGCGCTGACGCCGAAGCTCGCGGCCTCGTACACCCCCTGGTTGATGGCGATGACGTGCCGCTTCTCGACGGCGTCGGCGGAGACGAGCGTGAACTCGCCCCCGTCCAGCCGGTACAGGCCGCCCGGCAGGTCGAGCACCCGGCCCGGGTGCGCCTGGACGAACAGGTCCACCGGGTCCGGTCGCGCCGGGCGGTCGTCGGGGGCCAGCTCGAAGCTCCCGACGTAGTGGTCCTCGTCGGCCACGCCGAGGGCGGACTTCACCGCCGCCCCGCCGTGCGCAGCGGGCCGCACCGTCAGCCCGTACTCCGGGAGCACCTCCTCGAACACGCCCAGCATGTGACCGGTCTCGAACTCCAGCACCTCCTCGATGTTGGTGCTGTACACCGGCTCGATCGCCGCCCGGCGCCCCAGGAAGTGCAACCGGAGCGTGCCGGGCCCGGACGCGTGGGCACCGGCCGGGACGTCACCGATCCGGACGAGGGTGTGCTCGACGGGGTGGAAGTAGTGGATCCCCGCCGCCAGCCCGGCGACGCCCCCGCCCGTCTCCAGGTACATCTGCACGGCGTACAGCGCGCCGGGGGATGCGTAGGCGTACTTCGGCAGCAGCCGCTCCCCGCTGCCGAACGGGCCGAACCACCGCAGCACCGCGCCGAGTTCCGCGGACGTCAGGTCCCCGACGGAGCGCGCGGTCCCGGTCGGTGCGATGGCCGCGGCGGGTGTGAGCAGCTCCCGCAGATCGGCGCGGGTGACCTTGCCGCCCTCGTAGAACCGGTAGGTCTTGCGGGCGAAGGCCGCGCGCCGCTGAGGGCCCGTGGCCTCCCGGCCGGGCAGCACGGTCACCGGACGGCCCACGAGGTCAGGGGCGGGGCGCAGACCCGGATTGGAGAGCTGGGCCTTGACCTGGAGCTTGCTCGCCTTGGACTGGTGGTGCGCGCCGTGCGCGCCCTGGTCCATCAACGAGGCCTCGCGCGGGTTCAGTTCGACGAGCGCGGACAGCTGCTGGAAGCCGGTGCGCGGATCGTCGGTGACCACCGCGGCGGCCCGCCGGACCCAGGTGTGCTCCTCGATCGCGGAGGTGATCTCCTCCAGCTCGACGCGGTACCCGCGCAGTTTGACCTGGGTGTCCGCGCGGCCGCGGAAGCGGATCGTGCCGTCCTCGTTCCACGAGGCGAGGTCGCCGGTCCGGTACAGCCGCTCGCCCGGCAGGAAGGGGGCGGTGAGGAACCGCTCCCGGGTCTGCTCGGGCAGGTTCAGATAGCCGCGCGCCAGCTGCACCCCGCCGATGAACAGCTCGCCCTTCTCCCCGGAGCCGGCCACCGGGCGCAGCTCCCCGTCGAGGACGAAGCACCGGGTGTGCGCCACCGGTACGCCGATGGACACGATCGCCGAGGCTTCCTCCCCGGCGAGGGCGGCCGGGTCCACGGTGTGGGCGGTCGCGTTGATCGTGCACTCGGTGGGCCCGTACAGATTGACCAGGCGGGTGTCCGGCAGCTGCGCGGCGAAGGCACGGGCGAGCTTGACCGTCAGTGCCTCACCCCCGGAGAACACCCGCCGCAGGGAGGTGCAGGAGGCGAGGCGTTCGGTGTCGATGAGGGCCTGGAGCAGGGTGGGCACGCACTGGAGGGTGGTCACCCCGTGCGTCGTGATCGTGTCGACCAGGTCCTCGGGGTCCCGGTAGCAGCCGGGCGCCCCCATGACCACCTGGCCGCCCGCCGCGGGCGCGAGGATCTCCCACTGCGCGGCGTCGAAGCTCATGGGCGTCTTCTGGAGCACCGTGGTGCCGGGTCCGAGGTGGCCCTCGGCCAGGAGCCAGCCCAACTGGGAGACGATGCTGTGCTGTTCGATCAGCACGCCCTTGGGGCGGCCCGTGGATCCCGAGGTGTAGATGACGTAGGCGAGGTCGCCCGGTCGCCCGGCCGTGGGCCGGTGTCCGCCGCGCCCGGTACGGACCGGGGTCTCGGGCGGCTCGCCGCCGCCCAGGGCCACGACGGTGGTGCCGGCCGGTGCCAGCTCGCGGACCTTGGGCACGAGGTGGCGCTGCGTGACGATGATCTCCATGGCGGAGTCCTCGATCATGTAGCGCAGCCGGTCCTCCGGATAGTCGGGCGACAGCGGCAGGTAGGCCCCGCCGGCGGCGAGGATGCCCCACACCCCGGTCATCAGGTCGAGCGAGGGCTCCGCGTACAGCCCCACCGCGGTGTCCGCCCGCGCCCCCAGCCTGCGCAGCCGCCGCCCCAACAGGGATGCTGCCGCACCCAGTTCGGCGTAGGTCAGCTGGTGATCGGCGCAGCGGGCGGCGACCGAGTCGGGTCGGACCCGGACCTGCTCGGCGAGCAGGTCCGTGAGCACGGTGGACGGTGTGAGTCTTCCATTGATCGGGTCCGCGTTCATCTGGTGACTCCGGACGGGCGGGACGCGGCGGGCGCCGGACGTCCGGTGGACACGGGGGGATGCTCGCCGGGCGAGGCCTGCGGCAGCTGTGACGGCTTCGCGGGCTCCCGGCGCCCGCCGCGCGGCTGGGCCACCACGACCGCCGCGACGACCGCGCACGCCCCGGCCAGCTGGAGCGGCGTCAGGGTCTGGTCCAGCACCAGGTAGCCGAGCGCGGTCGCGGCGAGCGGGGAGATGAAGCCGAGGAAGGAGACGGCGAGCGCGGGCAGCCGCTCCACCCCGCGGAACCAGACGGCGTAGGCCAGCAGCGCCCCGACGAAGCCGAGGTACGCGAATCCGGCCAGGTTCCGCCCGGTGACCGCCTCCGGCAGCCCCTCGCCGAACAGGGCGACGGGGGCGAGGACCAGGCCGCCGACGGTCAGCTGCCAGCCCGTGAAGGTCAGCAGCCCGACCCCCTCGGGGCGGCCCCAGCGCTTGGTCAGCACGATGCCGCAGGCCATGCTCACCGCGGCCAGCAGGCCGGCGATGACCCCGGTCGTGTTGAGCCCGGCGTTCGGCTGGAGCACGAGCAGCCCGACGCCGGTCGCGCCCAGGACACAGGCCACCACGTGCACGGCCTTGATCCGGTCGCCCAGCAGGAGGGCCGAGAGGATCAGCACGAACATCGGCTGCACCGAACCCACCAGCGCGGCGACCCCGCCGGGCAGGTGGTAGGCGGCCAGGAAGAGGAAGGTGAAGAACGCGCCGATGTTCAGCACGCCGAGGACCAGCGCCCGCGCCCACCAGATCCCGCGCGGCAGCTTCCGGCCGATCAGCAGCAGGATCAGCCCGGCGGGCAGGGCCCGGACCGTGGCCGCGAGCAACGGCCGGTCCGGGGGCAGGAACTCGGTGGTCACCAGGTACGTCGATCCCCACACGGCGGGGGCGAGGGCGGTGACGGCGGAATCCGCCGCGACCCGGTGGCCGCTCACCGCGCGGCCACGGCCGAGTCGGTGGTGCCGAAGAAGCGGTCCCCGAAGTCCCCGATGCCGGGGATCATGAAGGCGTTGGGGTTCAGGCACTCCTCGATGGACGAGGTGATGATGGTGACGGCCGGGTGCTCGCGGTGCACCGCCGCGATCCCCTCGGGCGCGGCGAGGAAGTCGACGAGGACGATGTTCTCCTCGCGCACCCCGGCGTCGGTCAGCACGCCGATCGCGGCGTTCGCGCTGCCGCCGGTGGCCAGCATCGGCTCCAGCAGCAGGACGTGCCGCTCGGCGATGTCGTCGGGGAGGTTCCAGTACTGCAGGTGGGGCAGCTTGGTCGTCTTGTCCCGCTGGATGAGGATCTTGCCGATGCGGATGCCGGGTATGAACTCCCGCAGCACCTCCGCCATAGAGTCCCCGGCCCGGATCACCGGGACGGCGCACAGCTTCCCGGTGAACTTGAGCCCGTGGTAGGTCTCGCCGACGGGCGTGATGACCTCGTGCTTGTCGAAGGGCAGCAGGTCCAGGGCCGATTCGAGGAGCAACCGGATCACTCGGCGTGAGTAGAGGACGAAGTCGGCGCGGCTCGCACCACGGTCCCGGATGACCGTGTGCAGGGCGCGAAGCTGGTTGGTCTGGGGCAGCTCGTGGACTTTCGGGGTCGTCGACATGGGCCTGCTCTTCGTCGGTGGGGCGATGGGGGCGCGGTCGGAAACAGAGCAAACACTCTGTGACTTGGTGTCCGCAAGGGCCCTGCTTCCGCACGCCTGACCGAATCCCGCCTTGCGCCACCCCGCCGCCGGGCGTGCGCCCCCGTCCCCTGCCCCGCCGACCAGCGCCTCCGGCCGCGCCCCGCGCCGTCTCCCGGGCGCGTTCCCGCTCCCCGCCTTGGCCGGATCTGGTCGGTTGGTGGGGGCGGCCCCGGAGCGCGGTAAGGCGTCTAGCGCGCCGTGAGGGTGTACGCGTCGAGCGTGGCGTTCCCCCGGGGAAGCGCGAGCGGGTCGAGCGCGTCCAGGGTCGGCCGCAGCGCGCGGGCGACCGCTGAGCCGGGGTCGAGGGTGGCGTACAGGTTCCGGAAGATGGCGATCTCCCAGTCCGCGTCCTGGAGCCCGGTGGTCTCCACGGTCTCCGCCGCCGTGGCCTGCCAGCCCGCGGGGCCGAGCAGGGCGCGCAGGGCGTCACGGGACATCGGGACGCGCACATTGGCGTCCTCGCCGTGCCCGTACGCGAAGGCCTGTCCCTGGGCCAGTACGGCGAGCAGGTGCGGGATCCGGTCGGCCGAACGCGGGGTGAGGTCCCATTCGGCGAAGCAGAGCGTACGGGCCCACGGCCGCACCCGGGCGAGGGTGCGGGTGAGCTGCTCGGCCGAGGCGAAGTACCAGGAACAGTGCGCGAGGACCACGTGGTCGAAGGCGCCGTCCGCGAAGTCCGACGTGGCCTCCTCGTCCAGGACGTCGAAGCCGAAGCGGAAGTCGATGCGCGGCCCCAGCGGCCCGGCGGCGAGCCGGGCGGCGGAATCGCCGACCGTCACCGGCGCGCCGTAGGAGGGATCGGCGACGTCGACGGCCAGTACGTGACCGTGCGGCCCCACGGCGTCCGCGAGCACGGCGGTCATGTCGCCCTGCCCGCACCCGACCTCCAGCACACGGGCGCCGGGCGCGATGTCCCAGCGACGCACCAGCTCGGCCCGGTACCGGGTCTGGACCTCCTGGACCGCGCGGTCCCGGTCGGCGGCGGCCATCGCGTCGGCGAGTTCGGTGATGCGGTCAGGTGAAGCGTGGGGCACGTGGTCCTCGGATCCGGTGGTGGGAAGCGGTACGTCGTACGGAGTACCGGCGGTGAGCCGCCATGACGAAATCACGTCCGCGGCGGTACGGCACCGGATTTTTTGCGCGGCCCGGCCCAGTCGCGGGCGAGCGCCGTGAAAGCGCGGGCCGCCGCGCTCTCGTACGCGCTCTCCCGGCGCAGCAGTACGACGGTGCGCGCGGGCAGGGCCGGCGTGAGGCCGACGGGGTGCAGGCCGGGCTGGTCGCGGGCCAGGGCGTCGGGCAGCACCGTGGCCAGGGCGGTGCGCCGGACGATCTCGGTGAGGGCGCCGAGGGAGTTCGCCTCCACCGCGATCCGGGGCGCGATGCGCTGCGCGGCGAAGTACCCGTCGATGTGGGTGCGCGTCGCGAACCCACCGCTCAGCAGGGCGAGATCGCACTGCGCGAGGTCCGCCGCCGGCAGGGGTGCGGTGCGTCCGGCGAGCGGGTGGGCATCGCCCACGGCCATCCCGAGCGTCTCGGTGAACAGTTCGGTGGCGGCGATGCCCGCGAGGTGCGGCCCCGCGAAGGCGACCGCGAGGTCCAGCGCGTCGGCGAGCAGCCCCGACTCCAGCTGAGCCTGCGTCATCTCCTTGACGTCCAGGGTGATTCCGGGATGCCGCAGGTGCAGCTCGGCGACCAGCGGTCCCAGCAGGTACGCGGTGAAGGTGGGGGTCATCGCGAGCCGCAGGGTGCCGCGGGACAGATCGGCCACGTCGAGGACGGCCCGCTCGGCAGCGGCCAGGTCCCGCAGGGCGCGGCGGGCGTGGTGCAGGTAGACCGCCCCGGCGTCGGTGGCCCGCACGGTACGCCCGCTGCGGTCCAGGAGCTGGACGCCGACGGTCCGCTCCAGCTGCCTGATCTGCTGCGACAGGGTCGGCTGGGAGACCCGTAGCTCCTCGGCGGCGCGGGTGAAGCTGCCGTGTTCGGCGACGGCGAGCAGATAGCGGAGGTGACGCAGTTCCGGGGCCATGGGTCAAGGATAGACCCAGGTATAGATGAGACCAATAGCAGTCATGATCAGTACGACTTGGACACTATAGATACAGGTCATGCATGGTGGATCTCGTCAGCCGGTCACGGCGGACACACACCGAAAGGAGTGGCCATGCTCGACCTCGCAACAGGTGTCGCGCACTTCCAGCAGGACGTCTTCCCGGAGAAGGCGGGGCTCTTCGCCCGCCTGGCGACCACCCACCGGCCGGACACGCTGTTCATCGGATGCTCCGATGCCCGTGTCGTGCCCGAGCTGATCACCCAGCGGGAGCCGGGGGAGCTGTTCGTGATCCGGACGGCCGGGAACCTGGTGCCCGCCCACGGCCCGGGCTCCGACGGGGTCGGGGCCAGCATCGAGTACGCCGTCGCCGTGCTGGGCGTCCGCGACATCGTGGTCTGCGGACACTCCGCCTGCGGTGCGATGACCGCGCTCGCCGAGGGCCGTGACCTGGCCGCCCTGCCCGCCGTCGCCCACTGGCTGCGCCACGCCGACGCCTCCCTGGCCCGCACCGCGCAGCGCGGCGGTGCCGACCCGGACCGGGTCGGCGTCCTGGTCCGGGACAACGTCGCCGCGCAGCTGGCCAACCTGGCCACGCACCCCTCGGTGGCGCGCGCCCTGGCCGCGGGCACCGTCGCCCTGCACGGCTGGGTCTACGACATCCTCACCGGCTCCGTCGAGGACTTCACCGCCGCGGCCTGAGCCCCGGCCTGAGCTTTGGCCGCCTCGGCCCTCACCACCCTCTCCATCCTCACCACCCGATCCTTGCGAAGAAAGAAGCCCCTCATGCTGCACGCCCAGTTCGACCCCGCCGCCCGGCAGGCCCTCGCGATCACGGCCGTCGAGGCCAAGACCCGCAAGGACCTGTCGTGGCAGGAGATCGCCGACGTGACCGGTCTGTCCGTCGCCTTCGTCACCGCCGCCCTGCTCGGCCAGCACCCGCTCCCGGCCGACGCGGCCGCCGCCGTCGGCGCTCTGCTGGACCTGGACGATGACGCCGTACGCCTCCTGCAGAGCGTCCCGACCCGCGGGTCGATCCCGGGCGGTATCCCGACCGACCCGACGATCTACCGCTTCCACGAGATGCTCCTGGTGTACGGGACCACGCTGAAGGCCCTGGTCCACGAGCAGTTCGGCGACGGCATCATCAGCGCCATCAACTTCCGGCTCGACGTGAAGAAGGTCGCCGACCCGGAGGGCGGGGAGCGCGCCGTCATCACGCTCGACGGCAAGTACCTCCCCACCAAGCCCTTCTGAGCGGGTCTCAGCAGGTCAGGCAGGTCAGCAGGTGAGCCGGTCGCCCGGGGTGACGCCCAGCAGCTGGGTGAAGGCCTGGTAGCTGTTCACCCGGCTCTGGACCTGGGCGGGGTTGCCGCCGTTGCACTCCAGGGAGCCGTTGATGGAGCGGATGGTCTCGCCGAATCCCGCTCCGTTGACCATGGCCGCGTGGGCGGTCATCGTGCCCGGGCCGTTCTGGGTGTTCCAGTACCAGAGGGCCGTCTTCATGGCCACCGCCGGGTCCTGCTCGACCAGGTACGGGTTCGCGAGCAGGTTGATGCCCAGGGCGTCACCGGCCGCCTTGTAGTTGAAGTTCCAGCTGAGCTGGATGGGGCCGCGGCCGTAGTAGGCGGCCTGCCCGGCGGGACAGCCGTAGGGCTGGGAAGCGTCGCAGTAGTGCGGGTAGTTGGCCGTGTTCTGCTCGACGATGTACACCAGCCCGCCCGTCTCGTGGGAGACGTTGGCGAGGAAGGCGGCGGCCTCGCGCCGCTTCGTCGTGTCGTCGCCGGTGTTGGCGAAGCCCGGGTAGGCCGACAGGGCCGCGACCAGCCCGTTGTAGGTGTAGAAGGGGTTCCGGTTCGGGAACATCTGGTTGAACTGGGCCTCGGAGACCACGAATCCGGACGGGGTGCCGGGGTTCGGGTCCGGGTCCTGGCCGCCACCGCAGCCGCCCTGGTCGGACCAGACGCCCCACTGGCCCGTGGTGCCGGGCGTCTCGCCCTGGGTCCACCACTTGGCCTGCCAGTTGTGGCCGCCGTAGGAGATGGTCATTCCGTTCGTGTACACGGCGGAGGAGGCCCAGGGCCCCGCGCAGGCGGCGGCCGCCGCGGCGGGGGTGGCGGGCAGGGCGATGGCGAGGGCGGCGGTGACGGCCGCGGCGGATGCCAGGGCCAGAGCGCGGCGGCGAAGCGCACGGATCACGGAACTGCTCCTTGGGTGGGGGGAGTTGCCGTGTGGGGCAACTACCGCCACTCAAGCGAAGCTGGTCTGGACCTGTCAAGGTCTAGACCAGCTTTCGCATGCCTGTGTTCCGCTTGTGCCCGCGTTCCGTTCCGCTTGTGCCGGTGCCCGCGCCTACTCGTCGGTCAGCGTCGGGGCGTCGGTCGTCGGCTGGCAGCCGCCGAGGGCGAGCGCCGTGCCCACCAGCCCGATGTGACTGAAGGCCTGCGGGAAGTTGCCGAGCTGACGCCCCCCGACCGGGTCGTACTCCTCGGCCAGCAGCCCCACGTCGTTGCGCAACTCCAGCAGCCGCTCGAACAGTTCGCGCGCCTCCTTCTCCCGCCCCGTCATGAGCAGCGCGTCCGCCAGCCAGAAGGAGCAGGCCAGGAAGGTCCCTTCGGCCCCGGGCAGCCCGTCCACGGAGGGGCCCTCGGCCGAGTAGCGGCGTACGAGCCCCCCGTGGCCGAGTTCCGCGCGGACCGCGTCGACCGTACCGATGACCCGCGGATCGTCCGGCGGCAGGAACCCGACCCGGGGGATCAGCAGGGTCGCCGCGTCGAGTTCCACGGAGCCGTACGACTGGGTGAAGGTGCCCCGCACCGGGTCGAAGCCCTTCTCGCACACATCGCGGTGGACCTCCTCGCGCATCGTGCGCCAGCGCTCGATGTTGCCGTCGAACTCCGGATTCGCTTCCAGGGTGCGCACGGCCCGGTCGGCGGCCACCCATGCCATCACCTTGGAGTGCACGAAGTGACGGCGCGGGCCGCGCACCTCCCACAGGCCCTCGTCGGGCCGGTGCCAGTTGTCCGCCACGAACCGCAGCAGGGCCACATTGATCTGCCAGGCGTGCGACTCCGCGACCAGCCCCGAGGCGCGGGCCAGATAGAGGGCGTCGATGACCTCCCCGTACACGTCGAGCTGGAGCTGGTCGACCGCCGCGTTGCCGACCCGGACCGGCGCGGAGGACTCGTACCCGGCCAGCCACGGCAGCTCCGTCTCGGGGATCCGCCGCTCGCCCGCGATCCCGTACATGATCTGCAGATCGGCCGGATCGCCCGCGACCGCGCGCAGCAGCCACCTGCGCCAGGCCCGGGCTTCGTCGAGGAATCCGGTCTGGAGCAGCGATCCGAGGGTGAGGGTCGCGTCGCGCAGCCAGCAGTAACGGTAATCCCAGTTCCGTACGCCGCCGATCTCCTCCGGGAGCGAGGTCGTGGGCGCGGCCACGATCCCGCCGGTGGGCGCGTAGGTCAGTGCCTTGAGCGTGATCAGCGAGCGCATGACGGCCTCGCGGTACGGGCCCTCGTACCGGCACTGGGCGGACCAGGCCCGCCAGTCCTCCAGGCTGTGCTCCAGCGCCTCGTAGGGGTCGACGAGGTCCGGGCGCGGCTCGTGCGAGGGGTGCCAGGTCAGGACGAAGGCCACCCGTTCGCCCGCTTCCACGGTGAACTCCGAGCGGGTGCTCTTGTCCTCGCCCCAGGTCTCCACGGGCGGGTCGCTGCGCAGCCAGGTCGAGTCGGGTCCGGCGACGGCGACGCGGTGGCCCTCGCTGCGCCGCACCCAGGGCACGACGGCCCCGTAGTCGAACCGCAGCCGGATCGTGGCCGCCATGGGCACCGCACCGGAGACCCCCTCGATGATGCGCACGACATCGGGGGCGACATCGCGCTGCGGCATGAAGTCGGTGACCTTGACCGTGCCCTCGTCGGTCTCCCAGACCGATTCGAGCACGAGCGAGTCGCCCACGTAGCCGCGCCGGGTGCAGCCCGTTCCCGCCGGGGCCGCGGCCGGGGCGATCCGCCAGTGGCCGTTCTCCTCGTCGCCCAGGAGCGCCGCGAAGCAGGCGCCCGAGTCGAAACGGGGCAGGCACAGCCAGTCGATGGATCCGTCCCGGCCCACCAGGGCGGTGGTCATCAGATCGCCGATCAGCGCGTAGTCCTCGATGCGTTGGTTCACGCGATTCGTGTTCCCCCGCGGTCCACGGGCTAAGCGGGCCGACCGGGGGTGAGGTCCACCCGGGCCGTGACGGCGTCCGGCCCGTGGACGAGGGCGACGCCCAGGGCGGTGATCAGGCGGTGGACGGGGGTGTTGTCCGGGCGCGTGCTGATGAGCACCGCCTCGAAGCCGTCGGCCCGTGCGCGGTCGAGGAGCTGCCGCAGCACGGCCCCGCCCACCCCGGCCCCCCGGTGCCCGCGCCCGATCCAGACCCCCGCCTCGGCCGTCCGCCCCGCCTCGACGGTCCGCCCCGACGCGGCCGCCGGGCCGGCCGGTGCCGCGGCCGGGCACAGCCGGGCGGCCCCGGCCACCTCCGGTCCCACGAGGACGGCGAAGGTGGCCTCCACCGGCTCGGCGGACAGCGACCGGGAGCGGTGGAAGCGGAGGAACGCCTCCCGGGCCCCGGCGGTCCACCCGGTGGATCCCGGCACCGGAGGCATCACCTCCCGCGGATCGGCGTCCGCCACCGCGGTGCGCAGCAGCGCGTCGAGCAGGTCGGGGTCGAGGGGTCGCAGGGTGACGTCGGTGCGCATCCGCGCATTGTGCCCGGGCGGCCGGGCCCGGGGCGCGGGGTTTTCGGTGGTGAGCGGGTGCCGAGGGTCAGCGGGTGCCGAGCTTGATCCAGCGCGCGGTGCTGGGGACGCCCTGGGCGTTCAGGAGGAACAGCATGTAGTAGCCGGGCGGGGCGTCGGCGGCGCTGGGGGGCGTGCGCAGGCCGACCGAGTCGCCCCGGGCGCCGGTGAGGCGCAGTTCCAGGTGGCGCTGGCTGGTGTTCACCGCGTGGGTGACGGTCGTCGGGGCGAGCAGCACGGCGCGCGCCACCTCGTCCGGCGTCGAGGTCGAGGCCCGGAACTCCGTGTCGTAGCCGAGGTCGCCGCCGGGCACCCGGTCGAGGGCGGGCCGCGCGCCGCGGTGCAGGTAGGCGGGCTCGTACAGCTCGATGCTGCCGTCCATGCCGTCGCGGATGTCCGGGTCGTTGGCGATCTGCTGGAGCTCGTCCCCGGTCACCATGACCCGCCCGTCCGGCATCACCAGGGCGTTGGAGTGGTAGCCGCGGGGCAGCCGCTGGGCCGGTCCCAGGCGCCAGCGCCCGTCCGCGCCGCGGATCTCGGTCTGCCGGTACTTCAGGTCGGCCTCCGGATTGAAGGGGCCGTGGCCGTAATCCCGGGTGTCCAGGGCTCCGTTGACCGTGAGCAGGGTGGCATCGGGGAGGATCAGGGTGTCGTCCTGGGTCCGGCCGAAGGCGCGGGGCTCCTCGGTGGTCCACGTGCCGCCCGCGAGCCGGTAGGTGTTCGGGTCGTGCGGGTCCCCGCCGAGCACGAGGACCGCGTCGGGGCCGCGGAACCCGGCCGGCAGCGGCACGGCCGAGCCGTATCCCCGGAAGTCGGCGGGCCGCCGGGCCAGGTCGCTCCGGGTCTCCTTGACCGGGTCGAAGAGCCACTGCTGGTCCGCGTCGCGCCCGAGCCCGTAGATCATGCCGTCCCGCAGCGAGAAGAGGTGCGGGTAGTCGTTGCGGAAGGGCGCGTCGGCCCCGAAGCGTTCCACCGGGAGGTTCACGGGGATGTCGTACGTCCGCCAGGGCACGGGACGCGAACGCGCGGGGAAGCGCTCCACGACCGGGGTGGGCGTGCCCGTACCGCGTTCGGACTGGCCCGACATGACGTACTGGCGTCCGTCCGCGCCGGTCACCACCGAGGGGTACCAGCGGCCCACGGACATGTCGCGGTTGCGGAACCAGGTCTCGGTCCAGGGGTCGAAGACGAAGGACAGTTTGGCGCCGGTACCGCCCTTGCCGCCGACGTTGCCGCCGAACACGGCGACCATGCCGTTCGGCAGGAAGGCGTGCCCGGCGCAGAAGAAGGGGGCGGGCCGGGGCACGTACAGACCGTCGGGCATCAGCACGGTCGGCGGCCGGACCTCCTTGAAGGCGCGGGACCCGGTGCCCTTGGCCGGGTCCCAGAGGTAGGCGCGCCCGGCGTTCGTACGGCCGATCCGGTCGGTGGGGCCGGTCTCCTTGGTGGGGTCGGTGCCCACGCGCTCGAAGGAGAAGAGGAGCACCTTGCCCGTCGGAAGCTGGGCGATGTGGACCCCGAAGTCGGGGGAGGGGAAGTACTCCGTGAACTGGCCCGACACGGCGGGGCTCAAGGCGGCGTTCGCCGCCAGCTGGGAGGTCCGCAGGGCGTCGAGGCTCGCGGTGCGCCTGGCCTGCGGGTACGCGGCGGCGCCGGTGCCCCCGGTGGCCTGCCGCATCCGGGCGTGCTCCCGGGCGTGGTCCTCGCCGAGCACGGCGGCCTCGCCGGGGTCGGGGGCGGGGGGAGCGGCCGAGGCGGGGGCGGGGGCCAGGGCGGCGAGGGAGGAGAGGGTGGAGAGGATCACGCAGGCGGACAGGACGGCGGACCGTACGGCGGCGGACCGGTGTGCGCGGGGCATGGGGCTCCTGGACACGAGAGGGGACGCCACCGGGTGATCTCCCGCACCCTCGGGCCGAATCGCGGCCCATAGTAGGAGGAAAGGAACAATTTGGTGGGCGTGCCGCGCACGCGACGGGGTCCGTGTCCGTGCCGGTGCCGGTGCCGGTGCCGGGGCCGGTGTCCGCGTCCGTGCCAGCGTCCGTGTCCGCGCCTGTGTCCGTCCAGGCCGTCAGCTCGGTTCGGCGGTCACGTGGACCTTGACCTCGAACAGCGCGAGTCCGGGGTCGGCGCCGACCTCGCGGAAGAGCCGGGGCGCCGACGGCCCCTCCGGGGCGGCGCGCACGGCCTCCAGTGCGGCACGGTCCCGCCACAGCGTCTGGATGCGCCAAAGTCCGTCCGCTCCACCGAGCAGCTCGCTCCGCACCAGCCCGTCGGGGAGGGGGCCGGCGACGAGCTCACGGTAGGCGGCGACGAGGTCGGCTTCGCGCTCGGCCGCGACGACGGCGCTGACTTCGCTCAATATCCGTCCGCTCATGATCCTCATCTCCTCTGCTTCCACGCTACGCGGCGGGGTCCCGGGCTGCCCGCGCACCACTGCCGGCCGTCCGGTGGGTGAGATGGCCGTCTCGATCTGGCCGAGTCCCGGGACGATCCCGCCAATACCCGCCGGTAGTCGGCCGGGTGCCGGGGGTGCCGGATTAGCGTCCCGCCATGTATTCGAACAGACGGGCGTCCACCCCCGTCCTCCCCGTCCCCGCCCCTGTCGCCCCCGCCGCCGTCGTCCCCGCCCCGGCCCACGCGCCGCCGAGCCGCCGCGCCCTGCTGCGCACCGCGGTCGCCGGAACGGCCGCCGCCGGATCCGTCCTCGCCCTCGGCTCCGCCTTCCCCGCCTCCGCCGCCCCGGTGGCCGAGAGCCGCCCCGCCACCCCGCAGGAGGCGCTGCGCCGCCTGGCGGCGGGCAACCGGCGCTGGGCGGCGTACCGCCAGGAACACCCGCACGAGACGCCGTCCGTACGGCTCCAGCTGGTCCAGGGCCAGCACCCCTTCGCCGTCGTGCTCGGCTGCGTGGACTCCCGGGTCCCTCCGGAGCTGGTCTTCGACCAGGGCCTCGGCGATCTGCTGACCGTCCGCACGGCGGGCGAGGTACTGGACGAGGCGGTGCTCGGCAGCATCGCCTACGGGGTCCTCGAACTGGACGTCCCGCTGGTGCTGGTGCTGGGCCACCAGTCGTGCGGAGCCGTCGGCGCCGCCGTGCACGCGGACGAGAGCGGCGAGCCGCTGCCCGCGCACATCCAGTACCTGGCCGAGCAGATCCGGCCCGCCATCGACCGCACCCAGCACGGCGACGCCCGCGTCAGCGCGACCATCGACGCCCACGCCCGGCGCACGCGGCAGCGGCTCGCGGCGGAACCCGACCTGGCGCGGCGCATAGCCACCGGCAGGCTGGCCGTGGTCTCCGCGCGCTACGAGCTGCGCGACCAGAGAGTGCGCACCCTGTCCTGACGCCTGTCCTGACGCCTGTCCTGACCGCCGCCGCCCGGCGCCGCGGGGGATCCGTCCCCGGCGCCGGGCGGCACCCCCCGCGCCGCTCACGCGGGATTCCGGCCGCTCCACCGCACGTACACTCGGCGCATGGGTCGTACTCGCACACGCGTCAAGGGGAAGTGCCCGCACCGGGCCGCCTTCGCGCTGCACGGCCACGGCTAGCGATCTTCCGCAGCCGCTCCGCCCCGCGCTCCGAGCCGCGCGCATCGAACCGCGCGCACTGACCCGCGCGCACCGCCCCGCGCCCCGTCTCCCGGGCCCGTAGCGGTCACCACCACCGGTCATCACCGGTCACCACCGTCCCCACAGCACCCGGAACACCGCGGGCACCCGCCCGCCGGTCCGGGCCGCGGGCGCGCACTTCTCACCGCAGCCACCGGCGCACCGCCGGAGCTGCCGCCTGGCCGCAGCCGCACGACCGGGCCGCGCGCCACCTTCGAAGGGACCACCATGAAGCTCAGCGAGCTGTTGGCAGGGCACGACCACGAGGTTCTCCGGGGCGACCCGGAGACGGTGGCGATCACCGCGGGGCCCACCTTCGACGTCGACCGGGTCACCCCCGGTTCGCTGTTCATCGCCGTTCCCGGCCATGTCGAGGGCGGTCCCGCCGCCGTCGGACCGGCCCTCGCGCGCGGCGCCGCGGCCGTCCTCGTCGGGGCGGGGGCCCCGCGGGTCCCGGCGCCCGGCGGATGCGTCGTACGGGTGGCGGACACCCGCAAGGCGGCCGCGGTCGCCGCCTCCCGCTACTTCGGCGAACCGGGGCGGCAGATGGACGTGGTGGCCATCACCGGCACCAACGGCAAGACCTCCGTCTCCTACATGGTCGAGTCGGTGCTGCGGATCGCCGAGGGCGCGAAGGTGGGGGTTATCGGCACGGCGGGCAGCCGCATCGGCGACGAACTGATCCCGATGCCCCGCTCGGTGCTGACCACCCCCGAATCGCCCGATCTGCAGTACCTGTTGGGGTGCATGCGCGACCGCGCGGCCACCAGCGCCGTCCTGGAGGCCACCTCGATGGCCCTGCTGACGCACCGGGTGGACCGTACGTTCATCGACGTCGGGGTGTTCACCAACCTGACCCAGGACCACCTGGACGACCACGGCACGATGGAGAACTACCGCGACGCCAAACTCCGCCTGTTCCAGGGGCTGTGCCGGCAGGCCGTGGTCAACGTCGACGACCCGGTGGGCGAGGGCATCCGCAAGCTGATGCCGGACGCGGTGACCACGTACGCCCTGGACACGGAGGCCGACTACCGGGCCACCGGTCTGGTGATGGACGCCTCCGGCACCCGGTTCACCCTGTGCCACGACGGGCGGGAGTACGCCGCGTCCCTTCCCGTCCCCGGCCGGTTCTCCGTCGCCAACGCGCTGGCCACCCTGGCGGCCTGCCACGTCCTGGGGCACGAGCTGCCCGGGCTGGTGGCCGCGCTCGCCGTGATGCCGCCGGTGCCCGGCCGGTTCGAGCGGATGCGCACCCCGGGGGGAACCTCCGTGATCGTGGACTACGCGCACTCGCCGGACTCGCTGGACAAGGTGCTGACCGCCATCCGCGGGTTCGCGCGCGGCCGCGTCATCACGGTCTTCGGCTGCGGCGGGGACCGGGACACCACCAAGCGGGCCGAGATGGGGCGGATCGCGGGCACCCACTCCGACCTGTGCGTCCTGACCTCGGACAACCCCCGCAACGAGGACCCGGAGCGGATCCTGGACCAGATCGCGCCGGGCCTCGCGGCGACCGGTACGCCCTTCGAGCGGTTCGCCGACCGCCGGGAGGCCGTGGCCCACGCCCTGTCCGTCGCGGGTCCGCTCGACACCGTCCTGATCGCGGGCAAGGGCAGCGAGCCGCACCAGATCATCGGCGACCGGCTGCTCCCCTTCAGTGACATGGCGACGGTCCGCGAACTCGCCGGGCCGTAGGGCCGCCCCCGCGCCCGGGCGTGTCGCCCGGATGGGTGTGGACGGAGCCGCCCGGCACGACAGGACCACCGGGTGCTCGTAGCGTCGACAGCGTCAGGGGCCGAGAGACAACCCAGCGGCCCGACACGGTGAACTCTCCTGATGAGAGGCCATGTCGATGCAATCGGACGCGCCGATATCGAGCCTGCTGCGGGTCCACCGCGGCACCGCCGAACCCGAGGAACTGGCCGCGATCGCGGTCGTGGTGGCCTGCCTCGTGGGCCGTGCCTCGCACGCCGCCCGGGAAGCCGGCCGCCCCGCCCGGCCCGCCCGGGCACCCCGCCACCGGCATCCGGGACCGCGGGCCCACGGATGCTGGGCGGGGTGCTGGGCCTGCGGCTGACGGCGGCGGGCCCCGGGTGGCGGCCGGGCGGGTGCCCCTCCGGCCTCAGGCTGTCCGGCCTCAGGCCGTGCGATCTCAGGCGGTCCGGCCTCGGGCAGTGCGGTCTCAGGCCGTGCGGAGCACCTTCGACAGCACGTCGCACAGGACCGTCTCCGGATCGGCCGCGGCGCCGTCCGCGCGCCAGGCCACGAATCCGTCCGGGCGGACCAGGACGGCGCCCGCGGCGGGCAGCTCGTGCACCTCGGTCCAGTCGGCGTCGTCGGCCTGGACCAGATCGGCCCCCGAGCCGCCGGACCCGATCGTGTAGGAGTCCAGCCGTGCCCCGGTGCGCCGGGCCGCTTCCCCGGCCGCCCCCGCCCACGCCGTGCCCGGGGCGCTGAGCAGCACGAAGGACCGCTCGTACAGGTCCAGCGTGGAGATCCGCTGCCCGGCCCGGGTCAGCCACATGTGCGGTGCCCGGGTGCCGACGTCACCCTTCAGGCGCAGTCCGTCCGGAATGACCGGGCGCCCCGGGTCGCCGCCCACGACCGCGCCGACCGGATAGCAGTACCCCATGGCCGTCGGCAGCACCCCGCTCTTGGGGCCGCCACCGCCCATGACCGGCGGCGGCGCGTAGCCCGGGTGGCTGTGCTCGGCCGAGCGCGCCGACGCCCGCTCACTGGTGGCCTTCGCCACCGGAAGCCGTTCGGCCTCGTAGGTGTCCAGCAGGCCGATGCCGGCGGATCCGTCGAGCACCGCCGCGATCTTCCACGCCAGGTTGTGCGCGTCCTGGATGCCCGTGTTGGAGCCGAAGGCACCGGTCGGGCACATCTCGTGGGCGGCGTCCCCGGCGAGGAACACCCGGCCGGTGGAGTAGCGCTGCGCCACCCGTTCGGCCGCGTGCCAGGGGGCTTTTCCGCCGATCTCGACGTCCAGGTCGGGGACGCCGATCGCCTCGCGGATCTGGCGTACGCAGCGCTCGTCGGTGAAGTCCTCCAGCGTCTCGCCCTGGTCCGGGTGCCACGGGGCGTGGAAGACCCACTTCGTCTGGTTGTCCACCGGCAGCAGCGCCCCGTCCGCTCCCGGGCGGATCAGGTAGCAGACGATGAAGCGCAGGTCGCCCAGCACCTCGGCCAGCCGCTCGGAGCGGAAGGTGATGCTGACGTTGTGGAACAGCTCGCCGCCACCCGACTGGGGGATGCGCAGGGCCTCCCGGACGGGGCTGCGCGGCCCGTCCGCGGCGATCAGGAAGTCGGCGCGCACCCGGATGTGCTCACCGGTCTCCCGGTCCTTCACCAGGGCGTCCACACCGGTCTCGTCCTGGTCGAAACTCATCAGTTCGGTGGAGAACCGCACGTCGGCGCCCTGTGCCCGGCTCTGCGCGGCCAGTTCGGGCTCGATGTTGTTCTGGCTGCACAGGCACCAGCCGGTGGGGCTGAACCGGGCCAGCGCTCCGCCCGGGTCGATGGCCTTGACCAGCCAGTTGTGCTGGTCGCCGGTCAGCGACTCGGTCTGCAGGATGCCGTTGTTGCCCTCCAGGGCGGAGGCGGCCCGCCGGATCGCGGGCTCCGCGCCCGCCGTGCGGAACAGCTCCATGGTCCGGGCGTTGATTCCGCGTCCGCGCGGGTGATCGGACGTACCGGCGTGCTTCTCGACGAGCATGTGCCTGACGCCGTGACGGCTCAGGAACAGCGAGGTGGACAGGCCCACGAGGGAGCCGCCCACGACGAGGACCGGTACGCGGACGTCGACGTTCTCTTCCATTGGCGAAGGGCTCCTGATTTCTGTGCGGGTCGGTGCGGGGGAGTGGACTCCTTTATGCCCCCGATCGGCCACGGACCCCGGGCGATTCGCCCGTTGTCACCCGCTTGATTGTGAGATGTAGCGATTCGTCCCGGTCCGGATGAGCATGAGGGACAGCGCTCCCCCCACGTCGGAACGCGATGGCCTCCACGCCCTCACGAAGGAGTGAGCAGATGACCAACACCCTGGCCGAACGGGTGTCACAGTCCGCCTTCGACGGCTCGATGCTCCGGGTCGTCCTGCTGATGGACCTCCACGAGGGCACCCAGCAGCGGTTCTTCGAGGCGTACGAAAAGCTCCGCCACGACATCGCGTCCGTCCCGGGACATCTCGGCGACCAGCTGTGCCAGTCCTTCGAGAACCCCTCCCAATGGCTCATCACCAGCGAGTGGGAGAGCGCACCGCAGTACCTGGCCTGGGTCAACAGCGAGGAGCACGCCGAACAGGTCCGCCCGCTCGGCGCCTGCGCCCGCGCCATGAAGCCGCTGAAGTTCACCGTCCTGCGCGAGACCGGCAAGCGCTACGACGCCCCCGCGTCCCCCGCGGTACGGGCCCGGCTCCAGCCCGCGCCCCGCCTCGGCGCGGGCATCGTCCGCCACGGCCTCACCTTCACGGTCAAGCCGGGCAGCGAATCCGCCGTCGCGGAGATCCTCTCCTCGTACGCCTCACCGGCCGCCCGGGTCGACGACCACACCCGGCTGTGCCGCACCACCCTCTTCATGCACGGCAACCGGGTGGTGCGTACGGTCGAGGTCCAGGGCGACCTGATGGCGGCCCTGCGGCACGTGTCCGAACAGCCCGAGGTCCGCGCCGTGGAAGAGGCCATCAACCCGTACCTGGAACAGGACCGGGACCTCGCCGACCCCGAATCGGCCCGGATGTTCTTCATGCGCGCCGGACTTCCGGCGGTCCACCACATCGCCGCCCGCGACGGGGAGCCCGATGCCGCCGAGGTCCACCGCCGCGCCGTCTTCTACCCCGCCAAGCCGGGCTACGGGCCCGCGCTCGCCCGGTTCCTCTCCCAGCAGGACGAGTCCGCGGCCCGGCGCCCCGGCGGTCCGGTGCGCAGCAGCAGCATCTTCCAGCGCGACGACGTCGTCGTACGCCTCCTGGACGTGTGCGGACCGGCCGACGCGCGCCCCGACGCGGCCGTCGGCATCGAAGGGCCGCGCAAGGCGGCGGTCCTGGCCCGGCTGCTCGCGGGCCCGGCCGGACCCGCCCCGGCCGCACCCCACCCCATGAAGCTGATCACGGACCGCCACGCACCCGCGCGGTCCTGATCCCCACCTGTTCCACCCCCCTTCACCCACCCCCGCCACGACAGCCTCGTGCAGGCTCCGTCTCCGCCCGGAGGAAGTCCGCCATGACCAGAGAACGCCCACGCATCGTCGACCTCAGCGAGACGCAGCCCAACACCCGGCGCGGAGGAGATCTGCGAGCCGTGCTCACACCGACCTCGGTGGGCTGCACCAGCGGTTTCATGGGCCTGGCCGTGATGGCCCCCGGTGAGTCCATCGCCGAGCACTACCACCCGTACTCCGAGGAGTTCGTGTACGTGGTGGCCGGGCACCTGGAGGTCGACCTCGACGGCGAGGCCCACCCGCTGCGCACCGACCAGGGACTGCTCGTCCCCCTCAACGTGCGCCACCGGTTCCGCAACATCGGCGACACCGAGGCCCGGATGGTCTTCCACCTCGGCCCGCTCGCCCCCCGGCCGGAACTCGGCCACGTCGACACCGAGCAATCACCGCATACGGCGGCGCACACGACGGCCGTCGAGTGGGATCGTCCGCCGGACCGTACCGGAGCGGTGTCGTGACCCGCCGCCGGGTGGCCGTCACCGGAGTCGGCGTCGTCGCGCCCGGCGGCATCGGCACGGCAGCCTTCTGGGACCTGCTGTCCCACGGCCGTACGGCGACCCGTGGCATCACCCTCTTCGATCCGGCCGGCTTCCGGTCCCGGATCGCCGCGGAGGTCGACTTCGACCCCGCCGCGCACGGCCTCGACGAGGACACGGCGGCCCGGGCGGACCGGTACATCCAGTTCGCCCTGGTCGCCGCCCGGGAGGCGGTGGCCGACGCGGGCCTCGACCTCACCGCCGACGATTCCTGGCGCACCGGCGTCTCCCTGGGCACCGCCGTCGGCGGCACCACCCGCCTGGAACACGACTACGTCGCCGTCAGCCAGCGGGGCGAGTGGTGGGACGTGGACGAGCACCTCGCCTCGCCCTTCCTGCACCGCGCCTTCACCCCCGCCACCCTGGCCTCGGCCGTGGCCGAACAGACGGGCGCGCGGGGCCCGGTACAGACCGTGTCCACCGGCTGCACGTCCGGGCTCGACGCGATCGGGTACGCCGTCCACTCCATCCAGGAGGGCCGGATGGACGTCTGCATCGCCGGCGCCTCCGACTCACCCGTGTCCCCCATCACGGTCGCCTGCTTCGACGCCATCAAGGCGACCTCGGCGAACAACGACGACCCGGCCCACGCCTCCCGGCCCTTCGACGCGAACCGCGACGGATTCGTCCTCGGCGAAGGCGGCGCCGTCCTCGTCCTGGAGGAGCTGGAACACGCCCGGGCCCGCGGCGCCACCGTCTACTGCGAGATCGGCGGGTACGCCACCTTCGGCAACGCCCACCACATGACGGGGCTCACCACCGAAGGCCTGGAAATGGCCCGGGCCATCGAAACGGCCCTCGGCCAGGCGCGGATCGCCGCCACGGACATCGACTACGTCAACGCGCACGGATCCGGCACCAAACAGAACGACCGGCACGAGACCGCCGCGGTCAAACGGGTCCTCGGCGACCACGCCTACAACACCCCGATGAGTTCCATCAAATCCATGGTGGGCCACTCGCTCGGCGCCATCGGCGCCATCGAACTCGCCGCCTGCGTCCTGGCGCTGCGGCACCAGGTGGTCCCCCCGACCGCCAACTACGAGACCCCCGACCCCGAATGCGACCTGGACTACGTACCGCGCACCGCCCGCGAGCACCCGCTGCGCCACGTGCTCTCCGTCGGCAGCGGATTCGGCGGGTTCCAGTCCGCCGTGGTCATGTCCCGGCCGAAGGAGGTGCGCGTGTGAACACCCGTACCAGTGCCGCCGGGCGCCCGTCCGGCCCCCCGGCGGTCGTCATCACGGGCATCGGCGTCATCGCACCCAACGGGACCGGCGCCGACGCCTTCTGGAAGGCCACCCAGGCGGGGGACGCGGTCATCGGCCGGATCACCCGGCAGGGCTGCGAACACCTCCCGCTGCGCGTCGCGGGCGAGGTCCGCGGCTTCGACCCGGGCACGCTCGTCGAGGAACGCTTCCTCGTCCAGACCGACCGGTTCAGCCACCACGCCCTCGCCGCGGCCGACCTCGCCCTGGACCACGCCCGGCTCGGGCGCGCCGACTACGAAGACGACCCGTACTCCGTGGGCGTGGTCACCGCCGCCGGATCGGGCGGCGGCGAGTTCGGGCAGCGCGAACTGCAACGGCTCTGGGGACGCGGACCCCGCTACGTGGGCCCGTACCAGTCCATCGCCTGGTTCTACGCGGCGAGCACCGGCCAGGTCTCCATCCGGCGCGGGTTCAAGGGCCCCTGCGGGGTGCTGGCCAGCGACGAGGCCGGCGGGCTCGACGCCTTCGCGCACGCCGCCCGGGCCATCCGCCAGGGCAGCCGCGCCATGCTCGTCGGCGCGACGGAGGCACCGCTCGCCCCGTACTCGGTGGTCTGCCAGCTCGGTTACCCGGGGCTGAGCGTCAGCGACGACCCCGAACGGGCCTACCGCCCCTTCACCGACAAGGCCTGCGGCTTCGTCCCTGCCGAGGGCGGCGCCATGTTCGTCGTCGAGGACGAGCGGGCCGCCGTGGCGCGCGGGGCGCCCGTACGCGCGGAACTCGCCGGGCACGCCGCGACCTTCACCGGTCCCGGCCGCTGGGCGGAGTCCGCCGAGGGCCTCGCCCGGGCGATCAGCGGCGCGCTGCGCGAGGCGGGCTGCGCCCCCGAGGAGGTCGACGTCGTCTTCGCGGACGCCCTCGGCACCCCGGAAGCCGACGCCGCCGAGGCCCGGGCCCTGCACGCGGCGCTGGGCGCGCACGGCCGCACGGTGGCCGTGACCGCACCCAAGAGCGGTACCGGGCGCGCCTATTGCGCGGCCGGGACCCTGGACGTGGCCGCCGCCGTCCTGGCCCTGGAACACGGCATCGTCCCGCCCACCCCGAACGTCTTCGACGTGTGCCACGACCTGGACGTGGTCACCGGCGGCGCCCGCTCCGCGGAGCTGCGCACCGCCCTCGTGCTGAGCCGGGGCCTGATGGGCTCCAACTCGGCGGTCGTCATCCGCGGGCGGCACCCGTAGCCGACGGAGATCCCGTAACCGACGGAGAGCCCGTAACCGAGAGAGAAGCAGTCGCAGAAAGAAGGAACCACCATGTCCGACCGACTCACCATGGAAGAACTGGCGGCCCTGATGAAGACCGCCGGCATCACCGTCGACCCCGCCGAGATGGCGAGCCGGCCGGACGCCGTGTTCGACGACTACGGCCTCGACTCGCTGGGCCTGCTCGGCGTCGTCGGCGAACTGGAGAACCGGCGCGGCCGCGCGCTGCCGACCGACGCGGACCGCTGCAAGAGCCCGGCCGAATTCCTCGACCTGGTCAACAACAGCCTGATGACGGGAGCCTGAGATGGCCGGCCACACCGACAACGAGATCACCGTGAAGGCCCCCGTCGACCTCGTGTGGGAGATGACCAACGACCTCCCCAACTGGCCGCGGCTCTTCAGCGAGTACGCGTCCATCGAGATCCTCGACCAGGCCGGTGACACCACCAAGTTCCGCCTCGCCATGCACCCCGACGAGAACGGCGTGGTGTGGAGCTGGGTCTCGGAGCGCACCGTCGACCGCGACGGCCTCACCGTCAAGGCCCGCCGCGTCGAGACCGGCCCGTTCGCGCACATGAACATCCACTGGGAGTACGCCCCGGTCCCCGGCGGCACCCGGATGCGCTGGGTGCAGGACTTCGCGATGAAGCCGGAGGCCCCCATCGACGACGCGGGCATGACCGACCGGATCAACCACAACTCCCGCATCCAGATGGAGCTGATCCGCGACAAGATCGAGCAGCACGGCCGGGAGCACCCCGTCCCCGCCGCCGGCGGCCGCTGACCGCCACCCGCCATCACGAGCAGAAAGGCCGTCCCCCTCCCATGCACCAAGCGCTCATCGTGGCCCGTATGGCACCCGGCTCCGCACCCGACATCGCCGACCTGTTCGCGGCCTCGGACGCGGGCGAACTGCCCCACCTGGTCGGCGTCAAGCGCCGCAGCCTGTTCCAGTTCGGCGACGTGTACATGCACCTGATCGAGTCCGACACCCCGCCGGGACCGGCCATCGCCGAGGTCACCGGGCACCCGGAGTTCCGCAGCCTCAGCGACAGCCTCGCCCGGTACATCAGCCCGCACGACCCCGAGACCTGGCGCAGCCCGAAGGACGCGATGGCCCAGCGCTTCTACCGCTGGGAGCGCCCCGCGGGCTGAGCCCACCCGCGCACGGCCCACGGGCCGGGACGGACGCCGCGGCGCACACCGCGCGGCGCTCCGGCCCGGCCCGTGGGCCGTTCCCGCGACCACCGGGTCACGGTGGCTACCGGGGGAGGCGGAGCACCCCGGATCCGCTCCGTGGTCCCTCGACGGCCGGGGCGGCGGGCGCCGGGCCCAGGGTCGTGGTCCCCGGGGCCGCGCGGTGGCCCAGGCCGGTCCGGTACGCGTCCAGCGCCGCCTCCGTGCGCCCGGCCCGCCGCAGCAGATCGCCCAGCAGGCGGCACAGGTCGGCGAGATCGCCCGAGGCCCCGCTGCGCTCCAGCAGCGCGAGCGCCCGTACGTAGTGCTCCTCGGCCGCGCCGGTGTCCCCGCGCTCCTGCGCGATCAGCCCGAGCAGCCGGTGGGCCCCGCCCGCGTGCACCGCGCCGTGCCGGTCGCCCAGCTCCAGCAGCTCCGACAGGAGCTCCGCCGCCTCCTCGTACCGGCCGAGGCGCCGCAGCACGTCGGCCAGCTCCACCTCGACCTGCGCCGTGTAGAGCGCGGCCCGGCGCGCCGCCAGCATGTCCCGCGCCGTGCGCAACTCCCGCTCCGCCGCGTGCAGTTCGCCGTTCTGCGCCTGTACGTACCCCCGCATCCAGTGGCAGTGCGCCAGGTCGGCCCCCAGCCGCAGCTGCCGGTAGATCTCCTGGGCCTTGGCGAGCGAGGCATCGGCGTCGGCGGGCCGCCCCTCGGCGAGGAAGGTCCGGGCCACCTGCCGGTGCATGCCCGCGACCAGCGCCGGATCGCCGACCCGGGGGGCCAGCGCGAGCGCGAGTTCGGCCGCGTGCGCGGCCCGGGCGTGCGCGCCCATGTCGATGTACGGGCCGATGACGGCGGCGTAGAGCAGCACCAGCGCCTCGGGGTCGGGCAGCCCGCCCGCGTTCAGCTCGTCGATGGTGGATTCGAGCAGGTAGCAGGCGTAGCGCAGCTCACCGGCCAGTAGCAGCGCGACCGCGCGGCCCCGGATCGGGCGGGCCCGGCGGTGCAGCGGCTCGCCCTCCAGGAGCCGCTCCGCCGCCTCGAACCGGCTGACGGCCTCGGTGAGTTCACCCGACTCCAGCGCGCAGTCGCCCAGGCCCAGCAGTGCTTCGGCCCGCTCCGCGGGGAGGCCGAGCCGCTCCGCCTCGGCGAGGAGGCGCAGGTAGCGGTCGGCGGCCTCGTCGGCGGCGCCGGTGGCCAGCGCGCGCTGGGCGTCGGTCAGCCCGAGCCGCAGCTCGGTGGCCAGGTGGGCGGGCCTGCCGGTGACCAGCTCCTCGTAACTGACGTCCAGGCGGCCGGCGAGGAAGCGCAGGGCCGTTTCGGACGGCCGGACCTTGCCGGACTCCAGGGTCGAGACGTAGGCGGCGCTGTAGGAGGGTTCGGCCAACTGCCGCTGGGTCAGCCCGCGTTCGGTTCTCAACCGCTGCACCCTGCGCCCGATCTCCGCCGGTTCGTCCATCGATGCTCCCCGTTCCCGCCAACGCTCCGCTGAACGACCAGTATTGGGCCGCGCAGACCATTGCGCACGCCTCCTGCGCCCCCTAATTTAAGCACTCGATTCAGTCTGCTTAACCGGCTGCTTAACTTCTTTGTCCCCGGGGGGACTTCATGAGACCAGTCATCCGTCCGGCCCTGCGCGCGGTCGCCGTGGCCTGCTGCGCCGCCACCGTCCTGCTGGCCGCGGGGCCGGGCGCGGCGAGCGCCGACCCGGCGCCGCGTCCGGCCACCGCGCCGCCGGGCGCCACCCGCGTACCCGTGGAGGTGCCCGGACCGGAGCACGGCGGCGAGGCCGGTTCCGGGTCGGTGCGGGTGCCGTCCCAAGGGCGGGCGAAGCCCGCGCTGCGGCTCTCGGAGGCCGAGCGGATGGCCGACGGAGCGGTCACCAAAATGATCGACAACGGTCCGGTGGCCGACCGCCTGGACATCGTGGTCGTCGGTGACGGATACACCGCCGCGGAGCTGGACCGCTTCCACACCGACGCCAAGGAGAAGTGGGCCGAACTCTCCGCGGTCGAGCCCTACGCCAGTTACCGCAACCTCTTCAACGTCTGGACGGTCGACGCCGTCTCCCGGGAGTCCGGGGTCTCCGGCGACCCGGACCCGGCGACGGTCCGCGACACCGCGCTCGGCTCGTACTTCTGGTGCGAGCAGATCGAGCGGCTGCTCTGCGTCGACCAGCCCAAGGTGGACGGCTACGTGGCGAAGGCGCCCGCGGCCGACCTGGTGATCGTCCTCGCCAACAGCGCCAAGTACGGCGGCGCGGGCTACAACGAGCGCAGTGCGACCCTCGGCTACGAGGGCATATCGACCGCTTCGGCGGGCCACCCGAAGTCCGGCCAGGTCGCCGTCCACGAGACCGGCCACTCGCTGGGCAAGCTCGCCGACGAGTACTTCTACCCCGGGGTGCCCGAGTACGAGCACTACACCGGCTCCGAGCCCGCCGAGTCCAACACCTCCACCCTCGCGGCCGGTCCCATGGCCGGGCAGCGGTCCAAGTGGTACCGCTGGCTCGGCGAGACCTCGCCCGACGGCGGTACCGTCGGCGCGTACGAGGGCGGCGGGTACTACGTGTCCGGCCTCTACCGGCCCACCGACGCCTCGATCATGCGGGTGCTGGGCAAGCCCTTCAACCTGCCCGGCGTCGAGGCGATGATCGCGGGCTTCCACCAGCACGCGCACCTGGTCACCCCGCTCGCCCCGACCGGCCGCACGCTACGGCTCCGGGACGCCGCGAAGGTCGCCGTACCCCGGCTGACCGGCCCGGACGGGCGGCAGCCGGTGGTGCGCTGGTACCTGGACGGACGGGAGCAGAAACGATTCGAGGGCCGTACCGAGGTACACGTCGGCGAACTGTGGCTGTTCGACCTGCGCGCGCACCGGCTGACGGTCACCGCCGAGGACCGCACCCCCTCGGTACGCGACCCGGAGATCGCCCGGACCCTGCGGTCAACCGCCGAATGGCAGGTCCGCCTCTGAGTCTTACGAGAAGACGCCCCGCGTCAGCTGGAGGTAGTAGGCCACCAGCCCGACCACGCAGACGACGACCAGCCACGACGCCCAACCGGTGTGCCGGCCGGTGCGGCGGGGGCGGCGGGGCCGCCCGGCCCGGCCGGGACGCGGTGCCCCCGTGGCGCCTGGCGCCGTCTCGGCCAGCAGCCGACGGCAGACCGTGGCCAGTTCACCCGTACCGGCGGAGCGCCGGGCGATCGCCTCGCACCGGGCCGGGGCGGTCGTCCCGCCGTCGAGGATCCGTCCGGCGCGCAGCAGGACCTCGTCCGCTCCCGCGCCCGAGGACAGGCTGATCCACCGCTGCACGTGATCCCCCCGGATCACCACCTCGCCCGACCGGTCCCGGTAGACGGTGTGCTCCCGCCACAGGACGGCGGCCAACTCACTCGCGATATCCCTCAGTTGCGCGGACATCCACGCACCCCCACTTCACCCGGCAATCGAACAAGCTGGTGATTCTAGCCGGGGCCGCGGACAGTCAGCGCGTGCGGCCGGGCCAGGCGACATCGTCGACGGCCAGCCACGGCTCGCGGGCCACGGCCGACGGGGTCACTCCGGCGAAGGCCGCCACGTCACGGTGCAGGTGGGACTGGTCGGCGTAGCCGCCGTCCGCCGCGACCCGGACCGCGGCGTCACCCGCGGCGAGGCGGTGTACCGCCCTGTCGAAGCGGACGAGCTGCGCGGCGCGCTTCGGCGGCAGCCCCGGGTCATCAGATCCTGGCCCATGGCCACCCCGGGCGAGAGCAGATGGCTGCCCACGGGGACGCCGAGCCGCTCGTGCGCGGTCCGCGCCGCCTCCCGCATGATCCAGGCCGGGGCGCGGACGTACGTCTCGACGAAGTCGTGGTCCAGCGCGACGGCCCGCTCCAGGGTGCGCCGTACGCCCTCTTCGGTGCGGTGGGCGCGCGCCATGCTGTAGGCGACCCGGCTGCCGTCGATCAGCTCGCCCGTGGTGAACAGCCGCGGCCCGGCCGAGCGGCCCGCCGCCACCGACTCCCGGATCCTGACCCCCTCGTGGGCGAAACCGCCGAGCGAGGCGTTGGAGGTGATCCCGTAGGCGAGCATCAGAGCGCCCTGCCGCGCTCCGTACGTGTGCGGCCAGGGATGGGTGTGCGCGTCCCAGAGGCCCGGGATCACCGTGGACCCGGAGGCGTCCAGCAGGGTCTCGCCGGGCCGCGCGGGGCCGGGGCGGTGCGGCTCGACGGCGAGGACGCGGTGGCCGCCGATGACGAGGTCGACGTCCTCGCGCACCGCCTCCCCGGTGCCGTCCCACAGCCGCCCGGCGTGCACCCGGGTGACCCGCGCGGGCGGCGGCAGCCGCCGGGTGTACTCCAGGGGCACTCGGACCTCCTGGCGGCCGGAGCCATCGGCGCGCACGGTCCGCAGCCGGCCCCCCGACGTGTACAGCAGGGTCCGGGAGTTGCCGGACCACGACGGGTGGTCGGCGGCCTCGTCGGTGATCCGGCGCGGCTCGCCCGCCGGAACCCCGTCGGGACGCACCGGCAGCACCCACAGCGCGGACTCCATGACGAACGCCATGCTCCGGCCGTCCGGCGACCAGACCGGACCGCCGTTGCCGCGGTCGGACAAGGAGGCGTGCAGGGACGGGAGATGGACGGTCCACGTGCCCGTCGCGGTGTCGACCACCCGGATGAGGTTGTATCCCTCGCGGAAGCGCTGGTTGATCCGGTTGCGGTCGCAGAAAGCGATGTAGCGGCCGTCCGGTGACCAACTGGGCGCGCTCGGCAACCCGTTGCCGCCGAGCGGGGCGACGAGGAGGCGTTCCGTACCGGAGGCGGGATCGCGGAGCAGCAGGTTGCCGGTCGTGTCCTGGCAGGCGAGGCGGCGGCCGTCGGGGGACAGGACGGGATTCAGCCGCCCGCCCGTGGCCAGCACCTCGTCCCGCCCGTCGTCCAGCCAGTGCCGGTGCACCCGGATCAGCCCGGTCGCGCCGTCGCCCCTCCCGGCGCCGTCCCCCTGATCGGAGGAGTACAGCACGCTGCGCCCGTCCGGCGCCCAGGAGGGCATCTGCACGTAGGCGCAGGGATCGGCGGGCACCAGCTCGCGCGGACGGCCGCCGATCGGCATCACCCAGAGGGAGTTGAGCGCGACGAAGGCGACGGACCCGCCGTCCGGGGCGAGCACGGGCAGATGGATCCCGCGCACGGGGAGCGGGGAGGTCCCGTCGAACGCGTGCCGCTTGCGCCGGTACTCCGGCCGCGGGACGCGCAGCGACGCGCTGAAGGGGACGCTGCGCGGGATGTCCCGCGGGCGCAGCCGGCGGACCTGCCCGTCGGCCACATAGAGGAGGTCGCCCCCGGCGGTCCAGCAGGGCGGGGTCGGCGAGACGTCCTCATCGGCGGTCACCGGTTCGCCGTCGACCATCAGGGTGCAGCCAGTGCTGTGGCCGGGAAGGCTCACCGTGTCGCGGCGCCCGGTACGGCGCCTCGCCGCGTTGTCGGACCACGACGGTACGTCCAGTACGAGTCGCGGCCCTCCGCCTTGCGATGCGTCCCCTCGGCCCTTCGGGCCTGGGGAGACCCCAGGGCACCGGACACCGCGACCCGGCAAACCTCCCCGGCCACAGCACTGGCCGCCGAGCCCGGCCGCGCCGAGTCGGCCATCCGTACGTACGCCACCCGGCCGCCGGGGCCGACGGCCGGGCCCACCGCCACGCCGTCGTCCAGGGTGCGTTCCACCGTCGCCGCGCCGCCCGCGGCGGGGACCCAGGCGAGCGTCCGGCCGCCCTTGGCGCCCGCCCGGACGAACAGCACGCGGCTGCCGTCCGGGTGCCAGGCGGGGTCGTAGTCCTCGGCGCCGGGTTCGCCGGTCAGCCGGGTGAGGGCGCCGGAGCGCACGTCCACGGTCCAGATCCGGTACGGGGCCCCCGTCGCCGGGTCGCCGCAGGGCTCGGAGGAGAAGGCGATCCGGGTCCCGTCGGGCGACCAGGACACGCCCCGGTCGTCCCAGGGCCCGGAGGTCAGCCGGTGCAGCCCGCCACCGTCCGGGGCCATGGTCCAGAGGTGGAACCCGCCGTCCTGGTACGCGCACACGGCGACCCGCGAACCGTCCGGCGACCAGGACACCCGGGCCGGATCCAGCCCGGGCGGGGGGACGGCGGCGGCGGCCAGCGCGGCGGCTCCGCCCATCGCGACCCGGACGACATCACGGCGGGGCGGCCCGCTGCATTGATCCACGGGACGAACACAGGGGAGCCGGGGTGGGGTTCCGGCGAGGACGGGGCCGCTGCCGCACGAACGGACCACCCGGGCGCGGGGGTTGTGTGACGAGTGGCCGGATCCGGCCGCGCGGGGCGGTCAGCTGCCCGCCGCGTACCGCCAGAAGGCGCGCATCAGCGGCGGCGGCGTCGGGCCGCTCATTTCCAGCTGGGTCAGCAGGATCGAGACGGCGCCGGTGGAGGGGACGAGGTGCGCGGCCGTGCCCGTGCCGCCGACCCACCCGTAGCGGCCCGGTACGTTCCACGGTTCGCGCGTCTCGACGTCGACGGATCCGCCGAAGCCCCAGCCCTGGCCCTCCAGGAACAGCTCGCCCCCGGCGCGCTGGGCCGGGGTCAGGCAGTCGGTGGTCATCAGCCGCACCGACCCGGGCGACAGCAGCCGGGCGGCGGTGGCGCCGGTGCGGGTGCCGGTACCCGTGCCCGTGCCGGGGCTCAGGGCTCCCTCGGCGAGCATCATCCGGGCGAAGGCGTACCAGTCGTCCACGGTCGAGACCAGCCCGCCCGTGCCGGAGGGGAACGGGGGCACGCGGGTCCACCCGCCGTCGCGGGCGTCGACCAGCTCCGGCGCGCCGCCCTCCTCGGCGGCGGCCCGGTAGTAGCCGGTGAAACGGTCCAGCGAGGCGGCCGGGACGGCGAAGCCGGTGTCCGTCATGCCGAGCGGCGCGAAGATCCGCTCGGCCAGGAACTCCGGCAGGGGCTGCCCCGAGACGCGTGCGATCAGGACGCCCAGGATGTCCGAGCAGGTGTTGTAGAGCCAGGCCTCGCCCGGCTGGTACAGCAGCGGAATCCCCGACAGGGCCTTCATCCAGGCGTCCGGCGGCGCGACCCGCTGCGGCTGCGGCGGGCCCTGGCGCAGCTCGCTGAAGAGCAGGCCGACCGCGGGGAGCGAGAAGTCCCGGGGGAAGCCGTATCCGGCGCGGAAGGTCAGCAGGTCGGACACGGTGATCGGGCGGACCGCGGGCACCACGTCGGCGACGGGGCTCGACGGGGTACGGACGACCACCCGGTCGGCCAGCTCCGGCAGCCAGGGCGTGACCGGGCCGTCCAGCGTGAGCAGGCCCTCCTCGACCAGCAGCATCACCGCGGCGGCGGTGACCGGCTTGGTCAGCGAGGCGATCCGGAAGATCGTGTCCCGGGCCATCGGAGTGCTCCCGCCGGCCTCGGCGGTCCCCACGGCGGCCACCTCGACCCGGTCGCCCCGGGCCACCAGCGCCACCGCGCCCGGCAGTGTCCCGGCGTTCACCGGCGGTTCCAGAATCCCGCGCAGACCGGTCATGACTCCACACTCCACGTGTCCGACGTCCGTCCGGCCGGTCGCACGCTCCCGCGGCCGGCCCCTCGGAGAAGAGACTCCCGGGGCCGCGCGAATTCATCGCGGATGCCACGCCGGTCCCGCGCGGCGGGGCCGGCAGGACAGCCGGGCGGACTACCGCAGGTCCATGCCCGGATCGTCGATCCTGCTCTCCTGCTCGCTCTGCTCCTGCAGGCGCTTCGCCTTGTCCTTGAGCCGTTGGCGGTCCTGCGGGTCGGCGGCCCGCTCGGCCGCCTCGTTCAGCTCCTGCGCCTTCGCGCGCATCTGCCCGGCCCGGCCACCGGACTCGCCTGCAACGCTCATGATCACTCCTCTGGTCGATCGGGGAGAGCGGGCGCATTCAGCGAACCAGCAGTACGCCCCGTCCGCATCCCGGGACGTTACGCGGGGTGAGCCCGGACCCACTCCTGCAACTCGACCAGGTTGCCCTCGGGGTCGGCGAGGTGCGCCACCTTGATCCGGTCACCCAGCGGGGCCGGATCGCGCAGGAACACGCCGCCGCGCGCGGTGAGCAGGGCGTGGGTGGCATCGAGGTCGTCGACCCGCAGCGCGATCAGCGCCCGGTGGCCCTCGGGCGCCTCGGCGAGCGACCCGACCAGTGCGGCCATCTGTGCGCGGTCGTGCAGGGCTATCGCGGCGCTGCCGCCGTCGGGCGAGAGCTTGGCGTACGGGCCCCGCTCGTCGTCGAACTGCGGGGTGAGGCCGAGAACGTCCCGGTAGAAGCGGTAGCAGGCGGTGAAGTCCGTGACCAGCAGGCGGATTTGAGTGAGTTCCATGGTCATCCATCGTAGTCCGTGCCCGTCCGGGGCCCAGGGTCGGGCGCCGGGGCGGACGCTGGTTGACAGGGAAGATCCACTGACTGATTATTCCACTAGTCGCATAGTGGATTGATGGATAGGGGGTGGGGCGGAACATGACCATGTCCGGTACGACAGGCGCCCGATGGGCCGTGGAGGCGGGCGGCCTGGGCAAGAGGTACCGGCGGGGGTGGGCGCTGCGGGACTGCTCGTTCCGGGTCCCGGCCGGCCGGGTCTGTGCCCTGGTGGGACCCAACGGGGCGGGCAAGAGCACCCTGCTGGGGCTGGCGGCGGGCCTGGACGCGCCGACGGAAGGGGAGCTGCGGATCCTCGGGCTCCCGGCCGGATCCCCGGACGGCATGTCCCGCTGGTCCTTCCTGGGTCAGGACAAGCCGCTCTTCAAACGGTTCACCGTCGCGGAGCACCTGCGGATGGGACGGGAACTCAACCCCGGCTGGGACCGGGCCACCGCCGAGCGGATCGTGGCGGAGGGCCGGATCCCGGCGAACGCCCGCGCCGGTCAGCTCTCGGGCGGCCAGCGCACCCGCGTCGCCCTCGCGCTCGCCTTCGGCAAGCGCCCCGAACTCCTGCTCCTCGACGAGCCGTTGGCCGATCTCGACCCGGTGGCCCGGGATGAGATCGGCGCCCTGCTGATGTCCGAGGCCGCCGAGCACGGAACCACCGTCCTCATGTCCTCCCACGTCCTGGCGGAGCTGGAGGGCATGTGCGACTTCGTCCTCGTCCTCACCGACGGCCGGGTCCGCATGGCCGGTGAAGCCGATGAACTGGTGGCCATGCACAGCGTGGTCACCGGACTGACCGTGGACGGGGAGCTGCCCGCGGCGCTGCACGACCACACCCTGATCGAAGTCCGCACCGCCGGACGGCAGTTCACCGCGATGGTGCGCCGCCAGGGCCCCCTCGGCGGTGACTGGCAGCGCGCCGAACCCGGAATGGAGGAGGTACTGCTCGCCTACCTCCGCTCACCGCACGCGCCCGCCCTGCTGTCCCCGTCCGCCGTTCCCGTCCACCGAGAGGAAAGCGCGGCATGAGCGTGCCCACCCACACCATCGACGAGGCCCCCGCGCACCAGGACGCCGGTCCCGGCCGGCCCCGTCGGCTGCGCGGCCTGGCCTGGCTCATCGCGCGCCAGCACCGCACCGTCCTGATCGTCTGCGCCGCGCTGACCGTGCTCGGCGCCGCCTGGACCGTCCACCAGCGCGGCGCGATGCTCGACACCCTGCACGCCGCCGGATGGCCCGGCACGCCCGCGGACGCGCTCGACCCGGATGTGGTCAACCGGGTCGGCAACGACTTCAACTCCTACAGCGGCTATCTGACCCGGCTGCCCGTACTGTTCGGCGTCTTCCTCGGCGCCCCGCTGATCGCGGTGGACCGGGAATCGGGCACCGCGCGGCTGGTCGCCACCCAGTCGGTGTCCCGGGGGCGGTGGCTGCGCTGGAAGCTGGGCTTCGCCCTGGTCCTGGTCACGGTCGTCACCGGGACGCTGAGCGCCCTGCACACCTGGTGGTGGCACTCCATCGCCCCGTTCGGCGCGGGCGACTGGCTCCAGGGCAGCGTCTTCGGCGCCACCGGCCCCGTCCTGGTGGCGAGCGCGCTGTTCGCCACCGCGCTGGGCATGGCCATCGGCGTCATGGCCCGCCGCGCGGTGGCCGCGAGCGCCGCGACCTACGTGCTGTCCGCCGCGGCGGTCATCGCCGTCGAATCCCTCCGGCTCCGGCTGGTGACCACGCACCGCATCACCTATCCCTTCGCCGACCACTACCCGGTGCTCGACCGCGCGGTCCAGACGGACCAGTGGGTGGGCACGGCCTCCGGCAAGCTCTACGGGTACGGCACCTGTGTGCACGACGCGGTCCCGGACGCCTGCCGGGCCAGGCTCGGGATCGTGAACTCGGTCTGGGATTACCTCAGTTTCGACCAGATGCCCGGGATGCAGTGGACCGAGGCCGGGATCTACCTGGTTCTGGCCGCGGCCCTGACCGCTCTGGCCATGTGGTGGATCCGGCGGTACCCGAGCTGAACGCGCGGACCGCGCGGACCGTGCGGACGGCACGGACCGCTCCGGCCCTGAGGGTCCACACTGTCCACAGCGGCGAAGGCACACCGAACGGGAAGCGAGGAGGCGGGTTCACGTGGTCGTATTCCGGATAGAGCGCCGCGCGGGCCTGCCCACCTACCTCCAGATCGTGGCGCAGGTGGAGCAGGCGCTGCGCATGGGCGCGCTGGTCGAGGGGGACAAGCTGCCGACCGCGGCGCAGGTGGCCGCCAGTACGAAGGTCAATCCCAACACCACGCTCAAGGCCTACCGGGAGCTGGAACGGGCCGGGCTGGTCGAAGTGCGCCAGGGCGCGGGTACGTTCATCACCCGCACCCTGGTCACACCGCAGACCGGCCCCGAGTCCCCGCTGCGGGCCCGGCTCGCCGAGTGGGCGCGCGAGGCGCGCGAACAGGGGCTGGCCGCCGAGGACCTGGTGACCCTGTTCGAAGCGGTGCTCACGGATACCTTCCCGGGCGCCGGGACGCGGCCGCGCGACAAAGAGCCGAAATTGGCCTGATCCGATATGCGGAGTACCAACTCCGCATATCGGACTGATAGGTTCCGCGAGTTGATCTTGCCGGTCGCCCCAGAGTGCGACGGCGATCCCCTCGTGCAAGGAACCCACATTGGTCCGCCAGCCCTCACTCCGTCCTGCCGCGCCGTTCACCCGCGTCGCGCTGCCCGTCCTTCCCGCGCTCCTGCTGGCGCTGCTGCCCGTCCTCCCGGCGGCCGCCGCCGACGCGCCGCACCTCGATTCCGTCGAACGGACGCTCCGTCAGGTCAGCCCCGGTCTCGAAGGCCGGGTGTGGGAGCGCACCGCGGGCAACAGCCTCGACGCGTCCACACCGGGCGGCGGCGACTGGCTGCTCCAGACCCCCGGCTGCTGGGGTGACGCCACCTGCGCCGACCGCCCCGGCACCCGGCGGCTGCTCGACAAGATGACCGAGAACATCTCCCGCGCGCGGCACACCGTGGACATATCCACCCTGGCGCCGTTCCCCGACGGCGCCTTCCAGGACGCCCTCGTCGTCGGCCTGAAGGCATCGGCCGCGGCCGGGAACAAGCTCACGGTCCGGGTGCTGGTCGGGGCGGCCCCGGTGTACCACCTGAACGTCGTACCGTCGAAGTACCGGGACGAACTGGTGGGCAGGCTCGGCGCGGACGCGCCGAACGTCACGCTCAACGTCGCCTCGATGACCACCTCCAAGACCGCGTTCTCCTGGAACCACTCCAAACTCCTCGTGGTCGACGGCCAGTCGGCCGTCACCGGTGGCATCAACAGCTGGAAGGGCGACTACCTCGACACCGCCCACCCGGTGTCCGACGTCGACCTCGCGCTGAGCGGCCCCGCCGCCGCCTCCGCGGGGAAGTACCTGGACGAGCTGTGGTCCTGGACCTGCCAGAACAAGGGCAACATCGCGAGCGTCTGGTTCGCCTCCTCCAACGGCGCCGGATGCCTGCCCGCACTGGCGCGGGTGGAGCCGCCCGCGCCCGCCACGGGCGACGTACCGGTGATCGCGGTCGGCGGCCTCGGCGTGGGGATCCGGCGCAACGACCCGGCCTCGCTCTTCCAGTCAGTCCTGCCGACCGCGCCCGACACCAAATGCGTCGTCGGCCTGCACGACAACACCAACGCCGACCGCGACTACGACACGGTCAACCCCGAGGAGAGCGCCCTGCGCACGCTGATCTCCAGTGCGGGCGCGCACATCGAGATCTCACAGCAGGACCTCAACGCCACCTGCCCGCCCCTGCCGCGCTACGACATCCGCACCTACGACGCCCTCGCCGAGCGCCTGGCCGCGGGCGTCAAGGTCCGCATCGTCGTCAGTGATCCGGCCAACCGCGGCGCCGTGGGCAGCGGGGGCTACTCGCAGATCAAGTCCCTCTCCGAGATCAGCGACACGCTCCGCGACCGCCTGGCGCGCCTCACGGGCGACCAGGCCCGCGCCCGTACCGTGATGTGCTCCGGGCTCCAGCTCGCCACCTTCCGCAGCGCCGCGAACCCGACCTGGGCGGACGGTCACCCGTACGCGCAGCACCACAAGCTGGTCTCCGTCGACGACGCGGCCTTCTACATCGGGTCGAAGAACCTCTACCCCGCGTGGCTCCAGGACTTCGGCTATGTGGTGGAGAGCCCGGCCGCCGCGGGGCAGCTGCGCACGCAACTGCTCGCGCCGCAGTGGCAGTACTCCAAGGCGACCGCCACGGTCGACTACGAGCAGGGCATCTGTCGCTGATACGGGCGGTGCGCCGCGGCCCGGGACGGGGTCGCGGCGCACCACCGGTCAGTCGAGCGGTGGATCAGCGGATCAGCGGATCAGCGGATCAGCGGATCAGCGGATCAGCGGATCGGCGGTTCAGTGGATCAGTGGATCGGCGGATCAGTGGAACAGCATGGACGCGCCGCCGGCGGCCGTGGTGACCGAGCCGGGGCAGAGGAAGCTCCCCGAGGTCTTGGTCGCGGTGAAGGCCTGGTTGAGGTACTTGCGGGTGGCCCCGTCGCGGTTCCACGCGATGTTGGTGGCCTTGTAGCGGCAGGAGACGAAGCTCTGCTTGCCGGTGATGTCGATCGCGTCCGTCTTCGCGAGGCCGTTCGCGTCGTCGAAGGTGAACGCGGGGTTGTTGTTGAGCGCCGCGGTGATGCCGCCGGTACAGGACAGGTTGCCGCCCGGCGTGTTGATGGTGGTGCGGTCGACCGTCAGCGCGGTGGGGGGATTGGCGCTCGTCTTGGCGTTGGTCCAGGTGCAGGTGTTGCCCGAGACCACGATGACGCCGTCGGCCCGCTGGTCGGCGGTGGGTCCGAGGGCGATCGCCGCCGAGGATCCGGCGAGGACCGTGGCGGCGGCCAGGGCGGTCAGGCCCGTCCATTTCCTGATGCTGGTCATGCTCATCGTGCGCTCCTCATTGTCATGGCCCAGTGGGGTGGACTGACGCGCCAGGGAACGTCCCACAGGGACCTTGAAATGTCAGGCCCATGTCATGCAATTGGCCGGATGGCTCCACCGGTGCGGCGGCCGAGTGCGGCGTTGGCCTTCATCAGGAGGGGGATCAGGCCGTAGGCGGCCACGGGGACGACCACCCCGGTGAGGATCAGTGTCCGCAGCGGCAGCGGGAGACCGGCGGTGACCGGACCGAGCAGTCCGAGGGCGAGGGTGATCGTCGGGTAGACGGCCAGCCAGGTGATCAGCGCCCGGCGGTGTATGGACGGAACGGCCGGAGAGGCGGCCTGGGTGGCCGGGGTGGCGGGAACGGGGGCGGGCGTGGTCGCGGGCATGGGGGTCTCCTGGTCATGGGGTGCCGAGCGGCTGGATCCCTGATCTCCAACCAGCTGGTTGGAGTCTTGCACGTGATCCACTCCATTTCCAACCCACTGGTTGGAGATGGGCTAGAGTCGGGCCATGGCCTGGGACACTGCGCGCACGAAACAGCTCCTGCTCGACGCCGCGGTCGAGGAGTTCGCCGAACACGGCCCCGAAGGCGCCCGTGTCGCCCGTGTCGCGACCCGCGCGGGCGTCAACAAGGAGCGCATCTACCAGTACTTCGGCGGCAAGGAGAAGCTGTTCGCCGCCGTCCTGGAGTGCGAACTGCAGAAGCTCGCCGCCGCGGTGCCGCTGGACGAAGCGCAGGCCAAGGACCTCGGCGACTACGCGGGCCGGGTGTTCGACTACCACCGGCAGCACCCGCACTTCGTGCGCCTCCTCGCCTGGGAGGGGCTCCAGTGCCAGGACTGGGTGGCCGCCCAGTGCGAGCGCACCGACCACTACGACGAGAAGATCGCGGCCATCGCCGCCGCCCAGCGGGCCGGCGCGCTCACCGGAGCCGTCGCGCCCGGGCAGCTCATGCACACGGTGATCTCCTTGACCGTGTCCTGGTTCAACCTGCCGCAGCTCTCCCGGATGCTGGTCCCCGCCGTCGCGGATGAGGGTGCCACCGCGCAGCGTGCGGCCCTGGTCGAGGCGGTCCGCCGCCTCACGGCGACCTGAGCCGCAGGCGGGTCAGATGGTGACGACGGACTTGCCGCGGACCCGGTGTTCCGCCAGGCTCCGGACGGCCTCGGGCGCCTCGCGCAGCGGGTACGTCCGGTCCAGGGCCGGGATCAGCTGCCCGGCCTCGACGAAGCCGACGAGCGCCAGCAGGTCCTCGTACCGCTCCACCGCGGCCATCGGCCGGAGCCGCTGCCCGACGAACGGCGAGAGCAGAGCGGCCCGCAGCAGGCGGCCCAGCCCGCCGGTCCACGGGCCGCCGCTCTCGTTGCCCACCAGGACGAGCGTCCCCCGGGGCGTGAGGGCCCGCCGCAGCCGGGAGAGGCGCCGGCCGCCCGCGATGTCGAGGACGAGGTCGTAGCCGTCGCCGATGTCCGCGCGGGTGTAGTCGATGACGTGGTCCGCGCCGAGCGAGCGGACCAGGCCGGTCTTCGCGGTGCCGCACACCCCCGTGACCTCCGCGCCGTACGCCTTGGCCAGCTGCACGGCGTACGATCCGACGCCCCCGGAAGCGCCGATGACCAGCACCTTCTGACCGGCCGCCAACCCGCCGCTGTCGCGCAGGGCCTGGAGCGCGGTGAGCCCGGACACCGGCAGCGCGGCGGCCTGTTCGAAGCTCAGGGAGGGCGGCTTCAGGGCGAGTTTGGCCTGTGGCGCGCACGCGTACTCGGCGAAGGCGCCCTTGCCGATCCCGAACACCTCGTCGCCCGGCCGCAGTCGGGTCACCTGCGGGCCGACCGCCTCGACCGTGCCCGCGAGGTCCATGCCGGGGATGCGGTGTCTGGGCCGCCGGAGCCCGTAGCCCATGAGCCGGACCGGATACGGCGTCCCCGTCATCAGGTGCCAGACCCCGGCGTCGACCCCGGCGGCGCGCACCCGTACGAGGACGTCGTCGTCCCCGGGGACGGGCCGTTCGGTGTCGGCGTCGAACCTCATCGCGTCGGCCGTGCCGTACGCGTCCTGGACGATGGCCCTCATGGTGTCCCGCTTCCGGTGTCGGTTTCCGTTGTGCCGTCGGTGCCGGACGCTTCGTCGTCCGGGTACTGGAAGACCTCGTCGAGCGGGACCTTGAAGACGCGGGCGATCCGGAACGCCATCTGGAGCGAGGGGGAGTAGCGCCCCTTCTCGATGGCGATGACGGTCTGGCGCGTCACACCGATCCGGTCCGCCAGCTCGGCCTGGGTCATCTCCCCGTGCGCGAACCGCAGGGCGCGGATGCTGTTGGTGACCTCCGTCGGCTTCACCATGGCTGGAAGCCCGACCGGTAGGCGGCGATCCGCGCCGCGGAACCGAGCACCGCCGACAGGACGAAGGCCAGGTACACGGCGTTGGCGATCCAGAAGCGGTCCCAGTCGGCCATCGCCATCAGCAGCGCCGCGATGGCGCCGATGGCGACGAAGGACTGTCCGATGTGCTCGCCGAACCGGCTGATCTCCCGGTCGCGCTGGTCCGTTCTGCGGCCGCCCCGGGGTGAGGCGATGCCCAGGGCGATGGTGACCGCGATGGTCGCGCCGGTCGAACCGCCGACCGACCACAGCAGCAGCGGTACGTACGCCACTTCGGTCAGCGGGCCGTCCCCCGCCCGGCTCAGGAGCAGGGAGAGGTAGACCGCGTACGCCGCGACGGCCACCAGCCCCATCGTCCAGGCGCGCTTCTCTTCGAACGACATGCGTGCTCCCCGTTGCCGTGTAGAGCCAACTCAAGTCATGTAAAGCATCTTTGACACCGTGAACGTAAGGTCTGCTTGACCTCATGTCAATGATTCTTTACTTCCGGGTCGGGATGGAGCCGTATGGAGGCACGCATGGCACACCCGAGCGAGTGAGGGGCGCCGAAGTGGAACGGATCGACCGGCCTGACTGTCTACCCTGACGCGCACCGGAGGCGGGCGCCCGGACCCGGGGGGTCCGGCCCGGAACATCGCAGAGAGCAGTTCTGATCCGTGAGTCTGATGAGTAACGCGTTCCTGGTGACCATCCTGCTGGGTACGTTTCTGGTGTTCGTGGCCGGAGTGTGGCTGTGGCCGCGGCTGGCCCGGCGCACCTGGCGGGCCGTGCTGGGCCGGGTCGGGCTGATCCTCGTCGCACAGGTGCTGGTCCTGGCCTCGGTGGGCCTCGTGGCGAACCGGACCTTCCTGCTCTACGGGTCGTGGGGCGACCTGTTCGCCGGACAGAAGACGGAAGCCGCCCAGGGCGACGCCCTGCCCGGCGGATCCGCCGTCAAGGTCCTCGCGCGGCAGAAGCCCGAGGTGCCCGGCAGCGCCGATCCGCGCTCGGCTGGGGTGGTCGAGAAGGTCCTGCTGACGGGCGAGCGGTCCCGGCAGGGCGGTGAGGCGTACGTCTACCTGCCGCCGGAGTACTTCCAGAAGGGGAACGAGAAGCGGAAGTTCCCCGCGGCGGTGGTCCTCACCGGATACCCGGGCATGGCCGAGAACCTGGTGCGCAACCTGCGCTATCCGAGGACGGCGTGGACGCTGGCCAAGGAGAAGAAGATGAAGCCGATGATCCTGGTGATGATGCGGCCCACCGTCGTCCCGTCCAACTCGCAGTGCATCGACATCCCGGGCGGCCCGGCCACGGAGACCTTCTTCGGGACCGACCTGACCCGGACGATCGCCAAGTCGTACCGGACGGGTACCGATGCGCGCGACTGGGGGATCATGGGCGACTCCACCGGCGGCTACTGCGCCTTGAAGATGGGGCTCCAGCACCAGGAGAGCTACTCGGTGGCCATCGGTCTGTCGGCGGACTACAAGCCGGAGGTGGACGCCCAGTCCGGAGACCTCTTCCACGGGGACAAGAAGCTGGAGAAGCGCTCGGACCTGATGACGAACCTGGAGCACCTGCCGAAGGGGAAGTCGTCCTTCCTGGTCACCACCTCCCTCATCGGCGAGTCGAACCTGAAGCCGACGCGGGAGTTCGTCGAGAAGGCCAAGGGCCGTGCGAGCGTCGCGTCGATCACCCTCGACAGCGGCGGACACGGCTTCAACACCTGGCGCCGGGAGATCCCGCCCGCCATGGAGTGGATGAGCGCCCGCCTGGGGAAGTGACCGGCCCCGACGCGGTGGGGCAGCCGGCTTCATAGAAATAGTTTCTAGAAAACCTTCCAGATTCGAAGCGGGCTGCTCCAGACTCGACCCATGACGGGGAATCACCGAACGTCGGCACGCCCGGTGTTCTACTGCAATGTCGTCCTGCTGGCCGTGGGCCTGCTCCTGACCTGGGTCATCAGCGGTTCGCTCTACGACTACTACGTGCGCGCCACCCCGGTGACCGTGACGCTGGGGCACTCCTGCAAGGTGCCCGTCATGGGGTCGAGCGGTGCCACGACCTGCGAAGGGGCCCGGTGGACGGTCGACGGCCGCACCGTGACCGGCACCCTGCGCCCGCACAACGGCGAGATCCACGGCGGCGCCCTCTTCTACGCCGGTCCCGGCACCGAGCCGCTGTCGTACAGCGGCCGGGCCCGGGCGCTCGGCGACACGGCCTACAGCGAGCCCCGGCTCTCCCAGAGCGTCGCCGCCCTCACCACGGCCGCCCTGGCCGGCGTCGCCCTGCTCGGCGCCGCCGCGAGCGCTGTGCTGCTGCGGCGTGGCCGCCGCCGGGCGGCCATGACGGGGGCGGCGCCGGGGGTGGTGCCCGGGGCGGTGGGCGAGGTCCTCGGGCGGTACGCCGCGCGCCCCGACTACCGGTCGATGCTGCTGGTGGAGGGCGCGGTCGTGGTCTTCGGGGCCTTCCTCGCGGTCGCCGTGCTGCTGCCCCCCGGCGAAGGGCTGCTGCCGGGGATCGCCGGCATGGCGGCCGCCCTCGCCGTGGTCCTCGCGGCCGGCCGCGGACTGCTCGCCGAGGTGCGCCGCGGCGAGCGCGGAGCGGTCCTGATCGGGCGGCGCGGGCTCGCCGTTCTCACCGGCGACACCAGCGTGTTCGTCTGCCCGTGGAGCGAGGCCAGCCTGCTCGGCGTACCGCAGACCGCCGGGAAGGCGGCGGACACCGCCGGGTTCACGGTGCGGGCCGACGGCGGCGCCCGCCACACCTTCCGCCCCTCCGGCTGGACGGGGTTCGCCGAGCTGCGCCGCGCCGCCTCCGAAGCCGTCTTCGCCGCGGCCTGGCCGCGCGCGGTGCGGGACCTGGCCGACGGCCGGAGCGTCCCCTTCGGCACCTTCACCGCCACCCCCACCGGCCTGCGGACCCCCGGCGGGGAATTCGGCTGGCGGGACGTCGGCGGGCTGCGGATGGAGTCCCCCGGCCGGGCGCTCATCAAGACACCCGCCCGCGACGTCGTCCTCCCGCTCGCCAGGACCCCCGACGTCGAGGTGCTCCTCGGCCTGCTCCTCGGCCGCGGCCGCCGGGCAGCCTGAATCCGGCTACGGTGCGGGCGCGCGCAGGGTCTGGCGGACCGACCAGAGGACCGAGACCAGCGGCACCGCCACCACCGCGCCCACCACCCCGGCGGCGATGGCCCCCGCGATCACGGACAGCGCCACCACCACCGGGTGCAGCCGCACGGCCCAGCTCATCACCAGCGGATGCAGCAGGTGCCCCTCGATCTGGCCGATGACCACGATCAGTACGACCACCAGGCCGGCGATCAGCGGCCCCTTCACGGCCAGTGCGACGATGGCGGCCACGGCGAGTGCCACGGGGGATCCGATCAGCGGGATGAACGCGGCGACGAACTCCAGCAGGGCGAGCGGCGCCGCCAGCGGCACCCCGAGCAGGAGCAGCGAGACGCCCACGAGGATCGCGTTGGTCCCGGCCACCAGCACGATGCCGCGGGTGTACCCGGTGAAGGTCCGCCACGCCGCCCGGCCCGCGTCCGCGAGCCGCTGCCGCGCGCCCCGCGGGAACTGGGCGCAGAACCAGGCCCACTGCCGGTCGCCGGAATGGATGAAGAAGACCGAGCAGAACAGGGCCAGGGCGATGACGGTGAGCGCCTGTACCAGCCTCCCCGCCCCGGTCACGGCGGTGTCGAGGAGCGTGGCGCTGTGGCTGGAGAGGTACGAGCCGATCCGGGCCTGTATGTCACTGAGCGCGTGCGGATCCAGCCGGAACGGGGCCCGTTCCAGCCACGGCTCGATCCGGCCCAGCCCGTCCCGGAACTCCGCCACGAGGTCGGTCCACTGGCTGGCCACCGTCTCGCCCACGAACGCCAGTGCGCCGAGGACGAGCACGATGGAGCCGATCAGGGTGCAGGCCACCGCCAGGGGTCTGGGGATCCAGCGGGAGAGCAGATGGGTGGGCGGCCGCAGCAGCGCCGTCGCGACGAGCCCGAGGAAGACGGCGAGCCCGATCTCGTGGAAGCGTTCGAGCACCACGAAGACGCCGTAGGCCAGGACGGCCACGATCAGCAGCCGCCACGCGTAGGCGGCGACGGTCCGCAGCAGCGGCGACACGCGCGCCGACCCCGCCGGGTGGGTCCGGTACCGGCTGGGCGGCGGGGGGATCCGCCGCCGCCCGCGCCGTCCGGCGGAGCGCCGTGCCGTCCCCGCCGGGGCTCGCCTGGTCACGGTTACGCGGCGGGGCGGTGGGTCTCGTGGCCCGTACGGGCCGTACGGGCCATACGCGCCGTCTGGCCCGGACCGGCCGGACCGGGCCAGACGGCGCGGGACCGGTCGCCCGGCCGCCCCGCCCGTGTCCCGAGTGCCCCGCGTGTGCCGCGCACCCCGCGCACCGCGCCCGTTCCGTCGTCCCGCCGGTGATCCGCCATGAAGCCATCAAAGGGCCGCGGCGGCCCCCGCGCCTCACGGGCGGCCCGGACCGTTGGCCCCAATGGCCCCCTGCGCTCGCGCACCGCGCGCCCGCGGTGTCCGCTGGAAGGGTGAACCCCGCACCCGAGCGGCCCCGGGGAACGCCAGACACCCTGGGCCCCCGCTGGTGGGCCGGCCTGCCCCCGGCGGCGGGCGCAGCGGTCATGGCCGCGGGCATCATCTCGGTCGGTCTGCACCTGACCGGCCACGAGGCGCCGTCCCTCGTCGCACTGGCCGTCGCCGGGGCCCTGTGGCTCGTACTCGCCGCCGACTTCGGCGCCCGGCTGGCCGGTGACCGCGGCCGGTTCCGCTCCGAGGCCGACACTCCCGCGGCGCTCACCGCGGTCGCCGCCACCGCGGTGCTCGGCACCCGGCTGTCCCTGCTGGGCTGGCGCCCGGTCGCCGTCGTCCTGCTGGCACTGGCCGCGCTGCTCTGGCCCGGGCTGATGCTCGCGGTCCTGCGGCACTGGCACCGGGGTGCGCCCGGGGCGGCGTTCCTCGTCTGCGTCGCCACCCAGGCGCTGGCCGTCCTCGCGGCCGTGGTCGCCGCGGACAGCGGCCAGGACTGGCTCGCGTGGGCGGCGCTCGCCGCCTTCTGCCTCGGGCTGCTGCTGTACGCGCAGGCCCTCGTCCGGTTCGACTTCCGGGAGGTGGTGCACGGCGCGGGTGACCAGTGGGTGGCGGGCGGCGCGCTCGCCATCTGCGCCCTGGCCGGTTCCAAACTCACGGCCTCACCCGTATGGGCCGGTTGGGCGCACACCGCCCTGCGTACCGCCACCCTGGTGACGCTCGCCCTCTCGCTCGTCTGGTACGCCGTCCTGCTGGCCGCCGAACTGGCGCGCCCGCGCCCGCGCTACGACATCCGGCGCTGGGCGACCGTCTTCCCGCTCGGCATGACCGCCGCGGCGTGCCTCTCCGCGGCCGGTCCGACCGGCGTCGGATGGCTGCGGCCGCTGGGCGAGATCCTGCTCTGGGTCGCGCTGGCCGCCTGGCTGCTGACCTTCACCGCCCTGGTCAGGACCCACCCCGGAGGCGACCGCTGAGACGGCCCAGGGGCGCCGCGGCCCTCGCCGCGGCGCCCCGGGGCCGATCCGCACCGGCTCAGACGGGCATGTCCCGGCCGCGTCCGCCGCCTTCGACGCCGGTCCGGCCGAACTGCTCGTCCAGCACCGACAGCCGGCGCCAGTACTCGTCCTCGTCGATCTCGCCGGTGGCGAACCGCCGGCCGATGATCGCGATCGGCGAGTTCTCGCCGTAGGCGACGCGTCCGGCCGCCGCCCAGGGGCCGCGCCCGCCGCGTCCGCCGCGCCACACGGTGCGGCGCAGCACGGTGACCACGGTGAAGATCACGGCTGCCCAGACCAGCGGGAAGAACAGGATCCACGGGCCGGGCCCGTCGTACGCCAGGGTGTTCATCACGACTGCGCTCCTCGGAAGGGGTTGATCCGTCACCCCGAGCCTCGCCCCGCGAGGGCCCCCGGTCGTCGTCCCCCCGGCGGCAGTACGGATACCTCCGGGGGAGTACCCGGGAGGTGTGCGGCTCAGCCGAGCCAGCCGGGCCGGACCAGCCCCGACTCGTAGGCCAGCACCACCAGCTGGGCCCGGTCGCGGGCGCCCAGTTTCACCATCGCCCGGCTGACGTGGGTCTTCGCCGTCAGCGGGCTGACCACCAGGCGGCGCGCGATCTCCTCGTTGGCCAGCCCCATCCCCACCAGGGCCACCACCTCGCGCTCCCGCTGGGTCAGCCGGTGCAGTTCACCGGCCGCGGCGGCGGCCTCCGGGGCCTTCGAACGGGCCGCGAACTCCGCGATCAGGCGGCGCGTCACCCCGGGGGAGAGCAGGGCGTCGCCCGCCACCACCGCCCGTACCGCGCGCAGGAGTTCCTCCGGCTCGGTGTCCTTGACCAGGAAACCCGACGCGCCGCCGCGGATCGCCTCGAAGACGTACTCGTCCAGCTCGAAGGTGGTGAGCATGACCACCTTGACGGAGGCCAGCGCGGCGTCCCCGGTGATCGCACGGGTGGCGGCCAGCCCGTCGAGCACCGGCATCCGGATGTCCATCAGGGCGATGTCCGGGCGCAGGGCGCGCGCCAGGGCGACGGCCTCGGCCCCGTCGGACGCCTCACCGGCCACCTCGATGTCCGGCTGCGCGTCGAGCAGGGCCCGGAAGCCCGCCCGTACGAGCTGCTGGTCATCGGCGAGGAGCACGCGGATCACCCCCGCGGAGCCTCCCGTTCCCGCTGCTGCGTCCATTCCCGCCGTCCCGCTCATGCCCGCTCCTCCGCTCCGCCGCCCGCCACCGGCAGCCGGGCCACCACCCGGAAGCCGCCGTCCGGCCGGGGTCCGGCTTCGATGCTGCCACCCCGGTCGGCGGCCCGTTCGCGCATCCCCGTCAGCCCGCTGCCGCTGCCGCCCGGGTCGCCGCCGGTGGCCGGGCCGTCGTCGTCGATCCGCAGCTCCAGTACGCCGGGCGGCCGGGTGATGCGGACCCGCGCCGTCCGGGAGCCGGAGTGCCGCACCACATTGGTGAGCGCTTCCTGCACGATCCGGAACGCGGCCAGGTCCGTACCCGGCGCAAGGGCGGGGCCGACGGCCTCGCCCTCCAGGGAGACGGTGAGCCCGGCGGACGCGGCCTGGGCGAAGAGTTCGGGGAGCCGGTCGAGCCCGGGGGCGGGCGCGCGGGGGGCTGCGCCCGGCGCGCGCAGCGTGTCCAGGACCTGCCGGACCTCGCCCAACGCCTCCTTGCTGGCGGCCTTGATGGTCCGCAGCGCGGTACGGGCCTGCTCCGGATCGGAATCCAGCAGCGCCAGCCCGACCCCGGCCTGCACGTTGATCACGGAGATGCTGTGGGCCAGTACGTCGTGCAGCTCGCGCGCGATCCGCAGCCGCTCCTCGTCGGCCCGGCGCCGCTCGGCGACCGCCCGTTCGGCCCGGTCCCGGGCGCGCTGTTCCCGGCGTACGCGCACCACCTCGGACGCGGCGAGCACGGCGAGCGCCCAGGCGATGACCGGGCCCTCGCCCGCCCACGGCGCGGGGCCGTCCCCGGCGGGCGGCAGCCACCGGTACAGCCAGTGCGCGATGGCCAGGTGCCCGGCCCAGAGCAGCCCGACGGAGGCCCAGGCGACGTACCGGTGCCCGGCGACCACGGCCGACAGGCAGGCGACGGCCACGCTGAAGAAGACCGGGCCGTACGGGTAGCCGCCTGCCAGATAGCCGAGCGTGACCGCGCAGACCCCGGCCACCACCGCCGCCGGGTACCGGCGGCGCAGGACGAGCAGCAGCGGGCCGAGCAGCAGCAGGGCGTGGCCGGGCCAGCCGAGCGGTTCCCGGCCGGGCTGCAGGTGCGCCACCCAACCGGTGCCGGCCTGCGCGACCACGGCGACCAGGAGGGCGCTCCGCCACGGCGGTCCGCCCCCGCCGGTCCTGGTCCGCCGTGCCCCGTACTCCCGCCGCTGCGCCATGCGGCCACGCTAGAGGGCCCGGGGGCCCGCCGTCGTCCGCCGGGCGGTGCGGGGGCGCGTACTCCCCCCGTAGTACGCGGTGCGGGGCACGGGGCCGGGGGACCGGCCGCCCGGCCGGTCAGCAGGTGAACTTGACGAGGCGGAAGCTCGCGTAGTGGTCGGCGGTGTAGTAGTCCTCCTGCGTCTGCTTCCCGGTGATGATCCGGCGGGCGCCGCGCGTCGGCGAGCCCGGGGTGATCACGGTGTACTCGTGGTAGTACCCGGAGGTGTGGCTCGGCAGCAGGCCCTCACGGTTCTGGAAGACGACGCCGTCCTGGGAGTACGGGAACGGGCCGCCCGAGGCGATGAGGTCCAGGGTGTCGTGGGCCTGGGACGGCAGGGCGGAGTAACAGATGGTGCCGACGGCCTTGACGGAGGCGGTCGCGGAGGACACGGAGGTCGCGGAGGACGCCGCGGAGGAGACGGCCGAGGCGGTCGGCGCGACGAGGAGGGCGAGGGAGACGGCAGCGGCGCCACCGAGGGCGGCCAGGCGCGTGGGGATTCTCATGCGCCCATCGTGATGCGCGCGGCGATGGCGCCGTCAATGCCAACTCCCTTGATTTCCCCGCCTGTTCACCACGCGTGTGGCGGCTGCAACGCAAGCGTCCCCGGAGCTTCAGCGGGGCGACACCCGGGCGGCCCGCTCGGAACTCTCCACCGGGGATGGGGAGATGGGGGAGACGGGGGTGCACAAGCGTTTACCTTGGGGGTAAACGCTTGTGCACCCCCCTTCGGGGCCAGTGTCTGGAGCCGTATGCCCGCCGCCGTGCCGCGTCTGGTCGTCCCCGTCCTCGCCTTCTGCGGGGCGGTCGTCGCCGTCATGCAGACCCTGGTCGTCCCGCTCCTGCCGCACGTGCCGGACCTGACCGGGGCCAGCCCGGGCGCGGCCGGCTGGCTCGTCACGATCACCCTCCTGACCGGCGCGGTCTTCACGCCCGTACTCGGCCGGGCCGGTGACATGTACGGCAAGCGGCGGGTGCTCCTCGCCTCGCTCGGCGTGCTCACCGCGGGGTCCGTGCTGTGCGCGGTCACCTCCGACATCGGCGTCCTGATCACGGGCCGCGCCCTCCAGGGGGCCGCGCTCGCCGTCATCCCGCTGGGCATCAGCATCATCCGCGACGAACTGCCGCCCGAGCGGATCCTGCCGTCCATCGCCCTGATGAGTTCCACCCTCGGCATCGGCGCCGCCATTGGCCTGCCCGTCGCGGCCGTCGTCGTCGAGAACTTCGACTGGCACACCATGTTCTGGGCCTCCGCCGCCCTCGGCGTGCTCGATGTGCTCCTCGTCCTGTGGGCCGTACCGGAATCCCCCCTGCGCACCCCGGGCCGCTTCGACGTCATCGGCACCGTCGGGCTCGCCGCCACCCTGGTCGGACTGCTGCTCGCGATCACCCAGGGCGCGGACTGGGGCTGGACCTCGGCGCGCACCCTCGGGCTGTTCGGCGGCTCCCTGGTCATCGGACTCCTGTGGGGGCGCTACGAGCTGCGCACCAGCTCCCCGATGGTGGACCTGCGGGTCTCGGCCCGCCCGGCGGTGCTGCTGACCAATGTCGCGGGGCTGCTCATAGGCTTCGCCTTCTACGCGAACTCGCTGGTCACCGCCCAGCTGGTGCAGGAACCGACGAGCACGGGCTACGGACTCGGCGCCTCCATCGTGGTCAGCGGGCTGTGCCTGCTGCCCGGTGGCCTGTCCATGGTGGCGCTCTCCCCCGTCTCGGCGCGGATCTCCGCCTCCTACGGTCCCCGGACGGCCTTAGGGGGTGTCCGGTGGATCAGGGCCGGGCCCGGGTCGGCTGGCACCGCGCCTTGCCGCGTTGTCGTCGGTCGCCGACGCTCCGCGTCGACTCCCTCCTCCGCCTTGCAATGCACGGCACCAGCCGACCCGGCCTATCCGACCCTGATCCACCGGACACCCCCACACCCTCGCCGCCGCGGTCATGGCGCTCGGGTACGTCGTCCGCTTCTTCACCAGCCACAGCCTCTGGCTGATCGTGGCGGGGGCCACCGTGGTCTCCTCCGGCACCGCGATCGCCTACTCCGCGCTCCCCGCGCTCGTCATGCGGGCCGTCCCGGTGACCGAGACCGGCGCCGCGAACGGGCTGAACACCCTGATGCGCTCGGTCGGGCAGGCCTGCTGCAGCGCAGTGGTGGCCGCCGTCCTGGCGCACGTCACCTTCATGGCCGCCGGGCGCAGCGCCCCCACCCTGCACGCCTACCTGCTGATCTTCCTCATCGCGGCCGGGGCCGCGCTCGCCGCCCTGGTGGTGGCCCTGTTCCTGCCCTCGGCACGGCCCTCCGGCCCGGCGGGTAACGTCGCCGTGACGACACCTCCGTCCGCCGCCCGGGAGGCCACATGAGCGCGATGGAGGACCCCGCGGACCCCGCCGCCGAGACGGACCCCGGCGCTGAGACGGGGAGCGGCGCCGAGACGGGGAGCGGCCGGGACGCCATCGTGCGCGCCGCCCGCCGGGCCTTCACCCTGCGCCCGTACGCCGAGGTCACCCTGCGCGGCATCGCCGCCGCCGCGGGGGTCAGCCCGTCCCTGATCGTGAAGCGGTTCGGCAGCAAGGAGCGCCTGTTCAACACGGTCGCCGACTTCCGCCCGGCCGCCGACGCCCTGTTCCCGGACACCCTGTTCGCGACGGCCCCGGACGCGCTCGGCCGCCACCTCGTCCTGACCATGGTCCGGCTGCGCGACGAGCTGCGCGGTGACCCGCTGCTGCGGGTGGTCTTCTCCCTCGGCAACGACGACGAGCGCACCCTGCTGCGCGAACGGTTCCGCGAGCAGGTCACCGGCCGACTGGCCGGTTCGCTGACCGGCCGGGACCGGGAGCTGCGCGCCGAGCTGATCGCGGGTCAGCTGCTGGGGCTGGGGGCCACGCTGAGCCTGCACCGGCCCGACGGCGCGGGTGCCCGTACGCCGCCGGAGCGGCTCGCGGACCTGTACGCTCCCGGGCTCCAGCGGCTGCTCGACGGCTAGGACTGAACCGGCGGGCCGACCTGCTCCCGCCCGCTCCTACTCGAAGCGGCTCGGGTCGCCCGCGCCGCGGCGCACGATCTCGGCCTCGCCGCTGGAGAAGTCGATGACCGTGGTCGGCTGGGTCCCGCAGTCGCCCGAGTCGACGACGATGTCCACCACGTGGTCGAGCCGGTCCTTGATCTCCCAGCCCTGGGTCATCGGCTCGGGCTCGTCGGGCAGGAGCAGGGTGCTCGACAGCAGCGGTTCGCCGAGTTCGGCGAGCAGCGCCTGGGTGACGACGTGGGCGGGGATGCGCACGCCGACCGTCTTCTTCTTGGGGTGCTGGAGCTGGCGCGGCACCTCCTTCGTCGCGGGGAGGATGAAGGTGTAGCTGCCGGGGGTGGCCGCCTTGATCGCACGGAAGACGTCGTTGTCGACGTGGACGAACTGGCCCAGCTGTGCGAAGTTCTGGCACACCAGGGTGAAGTGGTGACGGTCGTCGAGCTGACGGATCGAACGGATCCGGCTGACGCCGTCGTGATTGCCCAGCTGGCAGCCCAACGCGTAACAGGAGTCCGTGGGGTACGCGACGAGCGAGCCTCCACGGATGCTGTCGGCGACGCTGCCGATGGTGCGCTGCTGGGGGTTTTCGGGGTGCACATCGAAATACTTCGCCATCTGCCGAGCGTACGTGATCAGGAGCCTCCGTACGCAGGTGAGGGCGGGTGGGCCGTGCGTTCGGGTCCCCCCACGGTCCGGGTGAGGGCAAAATCGAGCAGGTGTTCGGATAGAGCGGTACGCTGGCACCATGCACGCCTTCCAGGACCTCGGACTCGCGGGACTCCAGGGGTCCCTCTTCGACCAGAGCGACGAAACGGCGCTCGGCCCGCTCCGCGGCCTGCGCCGCACCGCGCTCGGGGCCGGAGCCTGGGCCGACCACCTGCCCGGCTGGCTGACCGGGGCGGACGCCCTGTTCGAACGGCTGGCGGCGGACGTGCCGTGGCAGGCCGAGCGGCGGCAGATGTACGACCGCGAGGTGGAGGTGCCCCGGCTGCTCGCCTTCTACGGGGCCGACGAGCCCCTGCCGCACCCCGTGCTCACCGCGGCGCGGGACGCGCTGACCCGGCACTACGCCGCCGAGCTGGGCGAACCCTTCGTGACCGCCGGGCTGTGCCTCTACCGGGACGGCCGCGACAGCGTCGCCTGGCACGGGGACCGCACCGGACGCTCCGCGACCGAGGACACCATGGTCGCGATCGTCTCCGTCGGCGACCCGCGCGACCTCGCGATCCGCCCCCGCGACGGCGGCCCCACCCTGCTGCGGCTGCCGCTGGGGCACGGTGACCTCGTGGTGATGGGCGGTTCCTGCCAGCGGACCATGGAGCACGCGGTCCCGAAGACCGCCCGCGCCGTCGGCCCCCGGATCAGCATCCAGTTCCGTACCCGCGGAGTGCGCTGAGGGCGCGTGCCGGGCCGGGGACGGGGGCGCCGCGGCGGCGTGCGCACCCCCCTATAGGTGGGCACGCCGCCGCGGGCCGGTCAGTGGTGCCGGCTCTCGCGGACGAGGGCCGGGACGAAGCGGGACGCGTCGATGGTGCCGATGCCGGTCGCCATGTCGTAGCCGTTCACCGCGGTGTAGCCGGTGACGCCCGCGTAACTGTTGTTCGTACCGTCATTGACGTCCACCAGGCCGCTCGACGGCTTGTACCCCTCGTGCTTGTACAGGGAGTACAGGGCGTCGTTGAAGTTGCCGATCCGCCGGCCCGCCGCCTGGTCGGCGAGGGCGACGATGCCGGAGAACAGCGGGGCGGCCTCGCTGGTGCCGCCGTAGACGTCCCAGCCGACCGCGGTCGGGTCGAAGCTGGAGTACACCCAGGCCCCGCCGTTGACGGCGGCGGCCATCGAGATGTCGGGGGTGCCGCGACGGTTCCCGACGGCGCCGCGCACGCCGTTCTGGAAGCCGGGCCGGTCGAAGACGTGCGACTGCCCGCCGCCGCCCGCACCGTTGTCGTTGTAGACGCTCTCGGGGCTGAGCCGGTTGCCCTGGTCGTCGAGGTGCAGCTGGGTCCCGCCGATGGAGGTGACCAACGGGTCCGACGAGGGCCAGGAGTTGACCCGCATCGGGTAGGTGCCGCTGCCGTCCGCCGTGCTGTCCGTCGCGCCGCCGTCACCGGAGGACGCGAGGACGGTCACGTCGTGGGCCGCCGCGTCCTTGAACGCGTACCGCAGGTCCTTCAGGCTGGAGAAGTCGCCCTGGTCGAAGCCCGGGAAGGTGTTCTCGGTGGCGCCGAAGCTCTGCGTGATGACGTCCCCGACGCCCCGGTCGATCAGCGCCTTCTCCGCGGACATCATCTCGGGAAAGCCGGTGACCCCCTCGGTCTCCGCGACCGCGGTCTCCACCAGCACGATCTTCGCGTCCGGCGCCATCGCGTGCGCCATCTCGACGTCGAGCGTGGACTCGCCCGCCCAGCCGGTCATGTCGGCGTTCTTCGGGTCCCACGGCGGCACCTTGCCCCACTTGACCACCTCGACCCGGCTGCTCGGTATGCCGAACTGCTTGCTGTACACGTCGAGGTCGTGCTGGATCGTCGGCGAGCCGAACGAGTCCACGATCACGATGGTCCGGCCCTTGCCGGTGATGCCCGCCTGGTAGAGCGGGGCGAGGTGGTAGGCCTGGCGGTACTGCAGCGGGCCGTAGCAGGCGATCTTCCACTGCGCCTGGCACTGCTCGGTGGTCAGCGGGCTGCCGACCGCGCGGACCAGCTGGTGCCCGGCGATCGCCGGAACCGGCTTGGCGCGCCCGGCGGTTGAAGGGGAACCGGCCTGGGCGGCGGCGGTGAGCGGCGTGCTGACCAGAGCGGCGGCTGCCAGGGCGGTGGCCCCGGCCAGCGCGACCACGGCGCGGGACCGGGGGTGGGGTGTGCGCATGAATGCTCCTCGTGTGGAGTGAAGCCGCACGGGCGGCTGCCGTGATCACATCGGGAGGTCATGCACAGGACAAGGTGGTTGGTCGCTTGATGTCGAATGCTTTGCCTGACGGGGCGTTCCTTGACGCTTCCCGACCGAACCGCGGCCATACTCTTGGCCATAGCCATACGTGCGAGGCCTTTCCGCGGAGCATCGGGCGGACCGTCCAACGGGTGGAAGGCCCCCGCACGCGGCCGCCGGGCAGGGCAGGATCTGAGGCGGAAGACAGGACCCACCGCACCCGAGAGGCCCCCGTGACGATCGCCGACATCCCAGGCTCCAAGTCCATCACCGCGAGGGCGCTGTTCCTCGCGGCGGCCGCCGAAGGGACCACCACCCTGCTGCGCCCGCTGCACTCGGACGACACCGAGGGCTTCGCGGAGGGCCTGAGCGCCCTCGGGTACCGCGTCGAGCGGCAGCCGGACGCACAGCCGCAGGCGTGGACGATCGAGGGGCGCCCCGGCGGACCGGCCGTGGCCGACGCGGAGGTGTACTGCCGGGACGGCGCCACCACCGCCCGGTTCCTGCCCACGCTGGTGGCCGCCGCCGGTCGCGGCGAGTACCGCTTCGACGCCTCCGCCCAGATGCGCCGCCGCCCCGTCGCGCCCCTCACCCGGGCGCTGCGCGAGCTGGGGGTCGACGTACGCCACGAAGACGTCGAGGGTCACCACCCCCTGACCGTCACCGCGCAGGGGGTCAAGGGCGGTGAACTCACCCTGGACGCCGGTGAGTCGTCGCAGTACCTCACCGCCCTGCTGATGCTGGGTCCGCTGACGGCGGAGGGGCTGCGGATCACCGTCACCCGGCTGGTCTCGGAGCCGTACGTCGACATCACCACCACGATGATGCGGGCCTTCGGGGTGGAGGTGGGCCGCCACGACACCCCGGAGGGCAGGGTCTACACCGTCCCGCCCGGCGGCTACCGCGCGGCCGCCTACCCCGTGGAACCGGATGCCTCGACCGCGAGCTACTTCTTCGCGGCGGCCGCCGTCGCGGGCCGGGAGGTCACCGTGCCCGGCCTCGGCCGGGGCGCCCTCCAGGGGGACCTGCGGTTCGTCGAGGTGCTGGAGCGCATGGGCGCCACCGTACGGATGGCGGGCGACCGCACCACCGTCACCGGCGCCCGCTCCGGTGAACTGCGCGGCCTCACCGTCAACATGCGGGACATCTCCGACACGATGCCCACGCTCGCGGCCATCGCCCCCTTCGCGTCGGGGCCGGTGCGCATCGAGGACGTGTACAACACCCGCGTGAAGGAGTGCGACCGGCTGGAGGCCTGCGCGCAGAACCTGCGGAGCCTGGGCATCGAGGTCGCCACCGGGCGGGACTGGATCGAGATCACCCCGGGCGCGCCGCGCCCCGCGGAGATCGCCACGCACGGGGACCACCGGATGGTGATGTCGTTCGCCGTGACCTCGCTGCGCACGCCCGGCATCACCTTCGACGACCCCGGCTGCGTCAGGAAGACCTTCCCCGGCTTCCACGCGGCCTTCGCGGCGCTGCGCGAGGGCTGGAGCGAGGGCTGGAGCGAGGGCGGGATCGGGAGCGGGAGCTGATCCTTTACCGTTCGGTCGACCAGCCGTCACCGCGGTCCGGATAGCGTTCGGGACATCCAACGACCGTGTCGAAAACGGCCGGTGACCTCGTGCCGCCGGCCGGTGGGAGAAGTGTGCCGTGAACCTGATGAGCCCGATGGACGCGACCAACCTGCTGGACGCCGCGACGGACCTGCCCGACGCCTGGAGTTCGCGGGTCGTCGGGCAGGTGGGTACCGCGCGGGTGAAGGTGCTCAGGATGGACGGCCTGCCCGTGGAGGTGGAACGGCACGACGCTCCCGAAGCCCTTCTCGTGCTCGACGGGCACCTTGCGCTCGAAGTCGACGGGCGGCCGGTGCCGGTGGAGGCGGGCGAGGTCTACGTGGTCCCGGCCGGGACGCCGCACGCGGTCCGGCCGGGGAGCCGGGGCACGCTCGTGATCGTCGAGACCGACGGACCGGCCTCGCCCGGGGCCGACTCCGCTAGGTGATGAGGAAGCCCGGGGCCGGGAGGTCGCGGTGGAAGGTCAGCCGGTCCCAGGTCGGGTAGGCGAGGTCGGTGACCGTCAGCAGCCGTCCCGTTGGGTCGTGCAGGGTGCGGCGTACGGACAGTCCGCAGGCCGGGTTGCCCGCCGGGCGGGATGCCGACGGGTGCGTGGTGCGGGTCATCGTGATCGTCTCGGCGGTCCGGGCGGTCGTCGCCGCCCGCTCCAGCCACCGGTGCAGGGGCCGGAGGTCCTCGTCGCGGACCGCCGTCGCCGCCCGGTCGAGGTAGCCCGCCAGCTCGGGGGTCGCGGCCACGACGGCCGGGCAGAGGTAGGTCACCGCGTGGTGCAGGACCTCGCCCCGGGGGCCGAGGGCGCGGTGGTGGTGGACCAGGGTCCGGTCCCCGCCGCGCATGGAGAGCAGGGCGGCGAGCGAGGGCGCCACGGTGACGTGGGTCAGCCAGTTCTGGCTGGGGGCCTCGGGGGTACCGGGAGCGCCGGAGACATCGGGCGTCGCGTGGGCCGTCTCGCGCTCCGGGCCGGTGGTAGGTGGTCCGGCCGTGACCGGCCGGGTGCCGCGGCGGCCGGTCACGATCAGGCCGTCCTCGCGCAGGTGCTGGAGGGCGGCCCGGACGGTCTGCCGGTTGACCTGGTAGCGGGCGGCCAGGACGCGCTCGGAGGGCAGCCGGGCGCCGGGGGCGCGGGCGGTGCGCTCCAGTTCCTGCCGCAGCGCTGCCGCGATCCGCTGGTACTTGGGCATGACGGCGGGGCCGTCACCCCGCGAAGGGGAGGGCATGGCTTCTCCTCGGACGGGTGGTCAAGGACTGCGCGGTCTGCTGGACCAACGTAGCAGTGGTCTATACCTTTCGGTGAGTAGGTGTCCGGCGACCGTACGGGTTTGGCCGAATCGGATCCCGGGCCCACGCGGCCCGGGAGATAGCGTGAGCCCCGTTCCCGAGCACGAGGGGGTGCGTGCGGATGGTGGACCGGTCCCACGGCGCGGCGGCGGAGTTCGCCGCGTTCTACCGGGCGCGGACGGCGCCGCTGGTCGCGTTCCTGATGGTGCGGGGCGCCGCCTTGGGCGACGCGGTCCGCCTCGCGCAGGACACGATGGCCGCGGCCCGGGACTGGGCGGTGACCACCGACGCGCTCGCGGCGGACCAGGACCCCGGCGACGGCGGTCGAGCCCGAGTCCGCGACCGGGACCGCGAGTTGTGCACCTGGACGTACCGGGTCGCCCTCGCCGGGCTGGAGCGGCGAGAGTCCGCGCGCCGGGCCGAAGGCGGGGAAGAGGCGGTTCCCGCGCCGCCGGCCTCCGGGACCCGGGAGGTGCCGGTGCTCGCCGCGTGGGAGGCGGTCGCCGACCGGCTGGCCGGACTGGAGCCGCGGCAGCGCCGGGTGATCGCGCTGACGGCGGTCGCGTACCCGCCGGGTGAGACCGGCTACGAACTGCTCCTCCCGACGGGCAAGGTCCGCCGGACGCTGCGCTCCGTGGGACGGCTGCTGGGCACGTCCACCGAGGACGCGCTGATCACCCGGCTCACCACCGCGCTGGACGAGCTGGCCGCCGTACTCGACGGTGTGCTCGACCTGGAGGCGGGGCTGGCCGACATCGGCGGCGCGGGCCACGGTGGCGGGCGCGCGGGTGTCCCCGTCCGTGGCGGCGGGCCGTTCGCCGCCGCCGGTATCGCCCGGGCCTTCCCGCGGGCGTGGGGATTCGACCCGCGCCTCCCGGTCCCGCCCTGCGCCGCCCCCGCTCCGCCCACTCCCGCCCCGGGGCCCTACCGCGGCCCCGAGGCCCCGCTGCGCACTTACGCGGCGGAGCAGGCCAAGTGGCGTGAACACCTCCCCATGGCCGAGCTGGCCGCCATACGCCTCGGGGCCCTGTTCGCCTTCCACACGGACCGGTTCCGCAAGGACGCCGAGGCGTCGTGGTACCGGGACTCCGGGGTCGATTTCCCCGCGGTCGACGCCCGTGCGTACGCCGTCGCGCTGACCCGGGACATCACCCGGGTGAGCGCCGTGTTCGATGCCGTGTGCGGCCCGGACGGCGAGGTTCCGCGCCGGGCGGGCAACCTCGCGTCGTGGCTGGAGCATGACGAACCCTCATCGGTCGAGGTCTCGTACGAGGGCATCGAGCTGGCCATCGCCCTGGGCCGGTTCCGGGTCCGGGCCCTCGGCCAGGCCCTGCGCGCGGCGTCGCCGCCCGGCGCGGACACCGAGGGCGGGCTGTACCGGGCGCTCACGCTGGCCGAGCTGCCCGCGGCGCAGTCGGTCGGGCGGCTGCGCCACCTGCGTTCCGATCTGTCCCGGGCCGAATCGACCCTGCCCGACGGCTACTACGTCGACATGACCCGCGACTTCGCCTCCGACGAGGCCCTCAACCGCGACCTGATCCACGGGGTGGACGACATCGAGCGCCTCCTCGCCGACCGGACCCCCGCCGACTGAACCGAGCCCGCGGGACCGGACGTAGGGTGGTCGCCATGCCACAGGACGCAGGAGCCGCACAGGGCGCACACGCCACACAGGGCACGGTGACGGCGCGGGGCGCCGCGCCCGACGGGGTGGACACCGCCCGGGTCGTGTACGGATGCATGGCACTCGGCGGCGGCTGGGGCCCCGAGCCGTACGGGCCCGCGGACATCGACCAGGCCGAAGCGGTGATCGAAGCGGCCCTGGAGAGCGGCATCAGCGTGTTCGACCACGCCGACATCTACCGGCGGGGCAAGGCGGAGGCCGTCTTCGGCGAGGTGCTGAGCCGCACGCCCGGGCTGCGCGAACGCGTCACCCTGCAGACGAAATGCGGGATCCGACTGGCCGAAGGCGACCGGCCCGGCCGCTACGACCTGCGCGGTACGGCCATCCTCCAGCGCGTCGAGGAGAGCCTCGGGCGACTGCGCACGGACGTCATCGACGTGCTGCTCCTGCACCGCCCCGACCCCCTGGCCGATCCGCGCGAGGTCGCCGCCGCGCTCACCTCGCTCCGGCGGCAGGGGCTGGTCCGCGGCTTCGGCGTGTCGAACATGAACGCCGCGCAGATCGCCGCCCTCCAGGCCCACCTCGACTTCCCCCTCGCCGTCAACCAGCTGGAGATGAGCCTGGACCGGCGCGACTGGGTGGAGGACGGCGTCCTCGTGAACACCGCCGCCGCCGCCGCGGCGAACGGTTTCCCCACCGGGACCATCGAGTACTGCCTGGCCCACGACGTCCGCCTGCAGGCCTGGGGACCGCTGGCCCAGGGCCGGTTCACCGGGCGGGAGGAGACCGGGGAGCAGCACGCGACGGCGCGCCTCGTCCGCTCGCTCGCCGGGGCGAAGGGCACCACGCCGGAGACCATCGTGCTCTGGTGGCTGCAACGCCACCCGGCCCGGATCGCCCCCGTGGTGGGGACCGGCCGCCCGGAGCGGATCCGCGCCTGCCGCGACGCCGCGCTGCGGGACCCCGATCTCACCCACGACGAGTGGTACGACCTGTGGCTCACGGCCCGGGGCGGCCCGCTGCCGTAGGACCGGTCACGGCGTCAGGGGGAGGTCTGTGCGGCGGTGAGGCCGCTCTCGCCGCCCCAGGTGAAGGTGAGCCCGGCCGCCCGGGCGGCGTGTTCGAGCTGGCTCTGCAGGACGCTCATGGCGATGCTGGCGGCCTGTAGACCGTCCACGCCGTGGATCTCGTAGACGATCGAATCGTCCAGGCCCTCGATCCGGCAGGGGCAGATCCAGTCCCCCTCGGGGTCGCCCTCCGGGCGCGGTGTCCCGAGCTGGAGCGAGACGGTGAAGGGCGCGCCGCTCTCGGGTGCCGCCTCCAGGGTGCGGTAGGCGATGACGGGACCGAGGGTGTCGCTGTCGGGCATGGTCGCTCCTGTGATCCTCCTCCGGGCCGTCGGCTCGCGGAGCCCGGAGGTATGTCTGGAGATGCTCGGGGGAGGCATGGGCAGCCGCGGCCGCCCATGCCGACGACCGTACTCCAGAAAAGCGGAATATCTGGTTCCCCCAGCCGGGCCTGTCGCCAAAGTCCCACGTCAGACGGCACGCACGGGCGGCCGCAGCGGCACGGCCGCCGTATGCGGTTGCCCGGGGCCGGTGGGTGTGACACGGTTCCGCGATGCCCACTTTCTCCGCACCCGACGGAACCGAACTGTCCTACCGCGTGACCGGCGACGGCCCACCGCTGGTCTGCCTGCCCGGCGGGCCGATGCAGGACTCGGTGTACCTCGGTGACCTCGGCGGGCTGACCGCCCACCGGCAGCTGATCGTGCTGGACCTGCGCGGCACCGGCCGTTCGGCCCACCCGGCGGACGACACCAGCTACCGCTGCGACCGGCTCGTCGACGACGTCGAAGCCCTGCGCGAGCACCTCGGCCTCGCCCGCGTGGACCTGCTCGGGCACTCGGCGGGCACGAACCTGGCGGTGCTGTACGCCGCGCGCCACCCGGAACGCGTGGGCAGGCTGGCCCTGATCACCCCGAGCGTCATGGCCGTCGGCGTCCCGGTCACCGGCGACGACCGGCGCGGGACGGCGCTGCTGCGCAAGGAGGAGCCGTGGTTCCCCGAGGCGTTCGCGGCCCTGGAGACGGTCGTCGAGGGACGGCCGTCGGCCGATGCCTTCCGGGCCATCGCACCCTTCTGGTACGGCCGTTGGGACGAGGAGGCCCGCGCCCACCAGCGCGCGGCGGACGCCCAGCGCAACACCGTGGCCGCCGCCGTCTACGGCTCCGAGGGCGCCTTCGAGCCCGAGGTCACCCGCCCCGCGCTCGCCCGGCACGCGGGGCCCGTGCTCGTACTCGCCGGTGAGTACGACCTGAACTCGCCGCCCGGTGCGATGGCCGGGGTGGCGGGGCTGTTCCCCGACGCCCGGCTCGTCGTCCAGCCCGGCGCCGGGCACTTCCCCTGGCTCGACGACGCCGGGCGGTTCGTGGCGGCCACGGCGGCGTTCCTTGCATGAACGAGGGGCCGTTCCCTCCAAAGAGTGAGCGGGCGGGGAGCCGGCCCCGCCTCCCCACCCCTCAGGACTCCCGAGGGGCCGGTTCCATGGACCCGCCGCCGATCCCCGCGGCCCCGGCGAGCTGCTCCCGCCACCACGCCTCCACGTCGCGCTCGTTCATCGCGGCCCACGGGGGCGTACGTTCCACCTGGGCGCGGCCCAGCCTGCGGGCCAGGGCGACCAGATCCCGCCCCGCCGGGCCGCGGGCCTCCTCGTAGCCGCGCAGCAGCCCGTCCCAGGACGCGGCTTCGCGCCACGCGGTCTCGAAGGCGCTGGCGTCCTGGAGGGCCTTGGCGGCCCCGCTGGTGTTGTGCGGCCGGACCACGGTGGCGGCGTCACCGCCGAGCAGGAACCGCCCCGATGTGGTCCGCGGGGTCTCCAGGTCGTAGATGGGCTGGACGAAGGTGTCCTCGGGTTCGGTCAGTGAGAGCACCGCGGCCCAGTACGGCGGGAACTCCCGGGCCAGCAACCCGGCCAGATGCTCCGTCAGTTCCGGGCTCAGCCGCCCGGCCGGGAAGCTCGTCGGATCGCTCGCCGGGTCGTCGAGCCCCAGTGCGCCCGGCGGCGGGGTGGCGTACAGGACCCAGTTCACCCGGGGGCCGTCCGGCCCGGGGATGCGGTAGACGACACAGCTCCCGCCGGGGAAGCAGACGGTGGTGACCGCGTCGTCCCACTCTCCGCCCGACGGGTCGAGGGCGGCGGCCCGCCGGGCGTCGAGGTTGCCCCGCCAGCACACGTAACCCGCGTAGTGCGGACGGGATTCGGGGCAGACCGTCCGGCGCACCACCGAGCGGTAGCCGTCGGCGCCGACGGTCAGGTCGTAGCGTTCGGCTCCGCCGCCGCCCAGGCGCACCTCGGCCCGCTCACCGGCCCGCACGACAGCCGTGACCGTCTCGCCCTGCCGGTAGTCCACGGCGGCGGGCATGCCGTCCCGCAGCCCGCGCCACAGCAGGCCCCAGTGGTAGGAGTGGAAGGGGAACGGCTGCTCCCAGATCACCCGCCCACCCGCGGCCGGGCCCGCGGACGGAGCGCCGGTGCCGGTCCCGGACCCGTCCCGGACCACCCACCGGCGCCGGACCAGCCGGTGCGCGGCGATCCCGGCGGGCAGCGCGCCGGTGGCCGTCAGTTCGGCGGCCCGCTCGTCGTGGACGCACAGCCCGAGCCCGCGGTCCTCCAGCCGCCCCAGGGTCCGCTCCAGCACCACCACTTCGCGCGCCCCGGCCCGTACGGCCGCCGCGGCGAAGGCACAGCCCGCGATGCTCCCGCCGATGACCGCGACCGTACCGCCGTCTCGCATGTCCGTTCCTTCCAGAAGAGGGTGCCCGTTCAGGCGTGCAGGATGCCCGTCCCCAGCAGGCCGAAGAGCAGCACGCCGACGACGATGCGGTAGACCACGAAGGCGTTGAACGAATGCTTCGCGACGAACTTCAGCAGCCAGGCGATCGAGGCGTACGCGACGGCGAAGGAGACCAGGGTCCCCACCAGCAGCGGTACGGCGCTCACCCCGGCGCCGACCGCGTCCTTCAGCTCGTAGAGGCCCGCGCCGGTGAGCGCCGGGATGCCGAGGAAGAACGACAGGCGGGTCGCGGCGACCCGTTCGAGGTCGAGGATCAGCCCGGTGGACATCGTCGCGCCGGAGCGCGAGAAGCCGGGGAAGAGCAGCGCGAGGATCTGCGAGGAACCCACGAGCATCGCGTCCTTGAGCGAGGTGTCGTCCTCGCCGCGCTTGTGCCGGCCCATCTGGTCGGCCGCCCACATCAGGCCGCTGCCGACGATCAGGGAGCCGGCCACCACCCACAGCGAGGCCAGCGTGCCCTCGATGAGGGGTTTGGCGGCCAGTCCCACGACGACGATGGGGATCGTGGCGTAGATGACCCACCACGCGAACTTGTAGTCGTGGTGGTAGCGCTCCTCCGGGTTCCGCAGGCCCCGCCCCCATGCGGAGACGATCCGCACGATGTCCTTGGAGAAGTACACGAGCACCGCGGCGATGGCCCCCACCTGGATGACGGCCGTGAACGCGACCACGCTCTTGTCGTCGACGGGGATCCCCATCAGGCCTTCGGTGATCTTCAGGTGTCCGGTCGAGGAGACCGGCAGGAACTCCGTCACTCCCTCGACCACGCCCAGAATCACGGCTTGACCGATGCTGATCGCGCTCACGTGCATCATCCTCGCGCTGTCGTTGGCGGGGCGCCCGCCTCAGCAGCCGCCGCAGTTGTAGTACAGGACGTCCCAGTGACTGCCCTCGTCGGCATAGATGTTGCCCGAACCGGACTTCCACTGGGGCGCGCCGTCACCCCGCAGGCCGATGTAGGTGAACGTGTTCTTGACGTAGTTCCCGACGCAGGTGCCCTTGGTCAGGTCGATCTTGTACCCGTTCCAGTGCGAGTAGGTTCCGGACGCGTGGCCGGTCTCCGTCCCGCCGGTGATGTTGAGGGCGCAGCCGCTGGCCCCCTTGAGCACCTGGGCGGCCTGGGCCGTCGCGAGGTTCAGCTGTTCGAAGGACGTGCACGTCGGGTTGGAACGGTCCGAGCAGTTGCCGGAGGACGACCAGGTGATGCCCGACTGCCGGAACATCGAGGTGGCCGTCGCGTGACTGATCTTGACGGGGGCGGCCTCGGCCGCGGTGGCCGAGGTGAGGACGCCGAAGCCGGGGGCGGCCAGGGCCCCGGACACGAGGACGAGCACGCTGAACAGGGGACGGACGCGCACGGTGGTTCCTCCGGTTCGGTACGGCGATGGGAGGCGATGCGGGTGCGGTACGGGCGATACGGGTGCGGTGTGATGGTGCCCGAGGCCGTGCCCGCGCGCCAGACCGCGCACCGGACCGCGCGCCGTGCATGGTGGCCGGACGGGCGGCCGCCGGTCCGGCGGCGCCGGGACACCACGGGCGAGGAGGACCCATGAAGGCCACGGACGTACTGGCCGACGCGTTCGGACGGATCCAGGAGGTGGTGCACGAGAGCGTCGAAGGGCTCTCCGCCGACGCACTGGCCGCGCGCCTCGACCCGGAGGCGAATTCGATCGGCTGGCTGGTGTGGCACCTGACGCGGGTACAGGACGACCACGTGGCGGAAGTGGCGGAGCGCGAACAGGTGTGGACCGCGGGCGGCTGGGCGGACCGGTTCGGTCTGCCGCTGCCCGTCCGCGCGACCGGCTACGGGCACACCGCCGCGCAGGTCGGCTCGGTCCGGGTCGGCTCGGACGCGCTGCTGCTGGGGTACTTCGACGCCGTGCACGAGCAGACGGTCGCCTTCCTGCGCGGCCTCGCCGCCACCGACCTGGAGCGGGTGGTCGACGAGCGCTGGGACCCGCCGGTCACCCTCGGGGCCCGGCTGGTCAGTGTGCTGGCCGATGACCTCCAGCACGCCGGACAGGCGGCCTTCGTCCGCGGTGCGCTGGAACGCCGCTAGCGGGGTCCCGCGTGGGGCACCCGCGTGGGGCTCCCGGGCGCGCTGATAGAACTGGGTCTTGACACACGGTTCGTCGCTCAGTGCGGCAGGAGAGGGAGTTTCCTATGGATGTACAGCACTTCGAGCGGATCACCGCGTTCATCGAGGCGCGCCTGACCCCGCTGTTCGCCGCGGAGACGGGCAGCGAGAACGGCTTCGGGATGGACGACACCTCGCGCGCCCTGCGCGCGCTGCGCAACGCCGTGCTGGAGGCGTCGGCGGTCAAGGGGCTGCTGGAGCGGCGCCCGACCGCCGAACCGGCCGTGGCCCGGGTCATCGACCAGTCGGTCGAGCAGCACTGGGACGTGCTGCGCGGGGTGGCCCGCCAGTGGGAGGACCACCCCGACTTCGTGCGGGAGTTCAAGCGCCACGCCTGGGAACTCGACACGACCCCGGCCGCCGCGGTCTGATCCCGGGGGCCGACCCGGGCAAACCCCGGGACGCCCCGAGGCCCGGACCGCCCGGTCCGCCCCTCGGGAGGAGCGGACCGGGTGCGGACCGGGCCCGTGGGTCAGTTGTTCTGGGTGGCGTCCGTGTCGGCGTCGTCCGCCGCCTTGTCGGCGTCGTCCAGCTTCTGCCGCATCTGGGCCTGCTCGCCGCTGTCGGCCGGGCCGGCGGACTGCTCCGCCGCGGGCCGGTCGGCCTTGTCCTGCGAACAACCGGTGAGCAGCAGTGCCGACCCCGCGGCCAGCACGGCGAGCGCTGCGGCGGCGCGGCGGGGCACGGTCACTTGGTGTCCTGGGCGGCGCACCAGGTGCTCACGCCCTTCAGGTCGCCCTGCCGCTTCTGCAGCGTGGGCAGCAGGGCCTTGCGGGCGGTGAGGCGGTCATTGAGGTAGGTGTAGATCTCGGTGTGACCGGCGCTCTTGGCGTTGGCCACGCGCTGCTCCAGCCGTGCGACCGAGCCGTTCACGGTCGCGTCGCCGCCGAGGCGGGTGACCGCGGCGTCGACCCGGGCCTTGGTCTTCGGCAGTCGCTTGCAGATCTCCTTGGAACCGTCACCCTTCGGCGCGGACTTGGGCGCCTTGGCCTTCGCCGATCCGGCCGGGGACGAGTCGGCCTGCGCGGGGGCGACGGCGAGCAGCGCTCCGGCCAGGGCCAGGGCGCCGATCGCGGCAACGGTCGTGCGGTTCGCGGGCATGGTCGTGTCTCCTCAGGTGCGAACGGGGCCGGCACACGGGCGGACCGGCCACACCGGACGCTAAGGACCGTCTTTGTGGTTTCTTTGTGAGTCCACGGCGGACGCGGCCGGGGCGGCGGGCGTGGCGTGGGGATTTGTGCGGGTCGTCGGGTGATGATGGCGCGGTGCGACTTGATCACGTGTCCTATGCGGTGGCCCGCGACAGCTTCGTCTCGACTGTTCAGTGGATCGGATCGGCCCTCGGCGCCGGGTTCGTCGACGGGGGCGTGCACCCACGATTCGGCACCCGCAATTTCATTCTCCCGCTGAGCGGCGGCACCTACGTCGAGGTCGTCACCACGCTCGACCACCCCGCCGCCGACCGCGCACCCTTCGGCCAGGCGGTCGCGCGCCGCGCCGCCGAGGGCGGCGGCTGGCTCGGCTGGGTGGTCTCCGTCGACGACATCGCCCCGGTCGAGGCCCGCCTCGGCCGCGCCTCTACCGAGGGCCACCGGGTCCGCCCCGACGGGTTCGACCTGAGGTGGCAGCAGATCGGCCTGCTGGAACTGATGGACGACCCGCAGCTGCCCTACTTCCTCCAGTGGTCGGTCCCCCTCGAGGAGCGCCCGAGCGCCGACCCGCGCACCTCCACCACCATCCACGGGGTCTCCATCGCCGGCGACGCCGCCTCCATCGCCGAATTCCTCGGCGAACCGGCCGACCACCCCCTCGACCAGATCGACGTCACCTGGGTCGAGGATGAGGAACCGGGCCTGGTCTCGGTCGAGTTCGCCACCGCCCACGGCCCGGTCACGATCTGACCAGGGCCCGATTACCGCCGACCCAAGAGCCGGAACCTAGCCGCGGGAGATCCAGTCGCGGCGTGTGGGCAGCGGCGGCGGGGCCGGGGCGTCGTCCGTGGCCGGGAGCGGCAGCCGTACCTCGATCCGGGCGCCCGTACCGCCCGGTACGGCCTCGATGGTGACCGTACCGCCGTGCAGCGCGGCCTGCTGGGCGACCAGGGTCAGCCCGAGCCCGGACCCGGGGCTGCCGGGCCGGTGGTGGAAGCGCCGGAAGACGCTTTCGCGCTCCTCCGGCGGGATGCCGGGTCCCTCGTCGTCCACGGTGAGCACCGCGTACGGGCCCTCCGCGCGCAGCCGTACGGAGATCCCCGGCGGTTCGCCCGGCAGGTGACCGTGGACCACCGCGTTGCCGAGCAGATTGGCGAGCAGGATCATCAGCCCGGCGTCCCAGCCGAAGACCAGCAGTTCCGGGGGGAGCGCGGTGCCCACCCGGGCCTCGGGATGGCGCCGGGTGATCTCGCCGACCGCCGTGTCCACCAGCTCGGCGAGATCCAGCGGAGCGAAGGCCGACACCTCCACCAGATCGCCCCGCGCGAGCATCTGCAGCGCGGTGAGGAGTTCGAGCAGCCGGGCGTGGTCGCTCTGCAGGTCCTTGACCACCTCGGCCCGTTCGGCGGGGGAGAGGTCGGGGTGCGCGGCGAGGACGTCCAGGTCGGTGCGCATGCTCATCAGTGGCGTGCGCAGTTCGTGCGAGGCGGCGGAGGAGAACGACCGGGCGGTGTCCAGCGCCTGCGTGGTCCGGGCCGCCTGTTCCTCGTACCGGGCGAGCAACTGGCCGATGGCAGCGGACAGTTCGTCCACCTCGGCGATGTTGACGGGAGCCGTGGGGAAGGCCGCCGCGCCCGCCCCCGGGTCGAGCGCGGCGGCCCGGCGGCTCAGGCGGCGCACGGAGGCGGTGGCGCGCCCGGCCAGCGCGTACGCGAGCAGGCCGGAGACCGGAGCGGAGAGCAGGGCCACCAGCAGCACCCGACCGCGCACCGCGGTCAGCTGCGGGTCGGTGGCCGAGGCCGGGGCGAACAGCCAGAGCGTGCCCGGCGCCGCGCCGGTCACCGGGACGGTCAGCACCCGCCAGGCGTGGCCCTTGGCCCGTACGGTGACCGGCCCGCCGGTGTCCGGGCCGGGCAGTTTGGCCGGGTCGGCGGGCTGCGGCCCGCCCGCCAGGACATCGGTCCCGTCGGCGGACCGGACCAGGATCCCGGCGTCGAGCACGGCGTCGAGCACCCGCCGGTGCTGGTTCTGCTCGACCTTGGGCCGCCCGCGCAGCTCGGCCGCGAGCAGGGTCCGTACGTCGGGCAGCGCGGCGGCGGCCAGGTCCTGGAGCCGGGTGTCCTGCTGGTGGTGCAGGTCACGGCTGACCAGGCCGAGGACCAGCAGGCCCGCGCCGAGCACCAGCAGCGGCACGATCACGGTCACCGAGAGCGCGATCCGGGTGGCGAGCTTCACGGGCCGTTCTCCCCGGGTACGCGCAGGACGAAGCCGACGCCGCGCACCGTGTGGATCAGGCGCGGGCGCCCGCCCTCCTCCAGCTTGCGGCGCAGGTAGCTGATGAAGGTGTCGACGGCGTCCGAGCGCACGTCGAAGTCGTAGCCCCACACACGGTCCAGCAGCTGGTCCCGGGTGAGGACGATCCTGGCGTTGCGGACCAGCTGCACCAGCAGTTCGAACTCCCGTCGCGTGAGGTGGAGTTCGACCCCCTCGTGGTGCACCTGCCGGGTCGCCTGGTCGATCACCAGCGGGCCCGCGCGCAGCACCTCCGAGGGAGCCTGCTGCGGCCGCCGCCGCAGGATGGCGCGGAGCCGCAGCACCAGCTCCTCCAGCGCGAACGGTTTGACGAGGTAGTCGTCGGCCCCGGCCTGGAGCCCGGCCACCCGGTCCGCCAGCTCGTCCAGGGCGGAGAGCATCAGGACGGGTGTCTCGTCCCCCCGGTCCCGCAGGCGGCGGCAGACCTCGGTACCGGTCATGCCGGGCATGGACACATCCAGCACCAGGACGTCGGGGGCCCGCTCGACGGCCAGGTCGAGGGCGGCGCTCCCGTCCTCGGCGAGCAGCACGGTGAAGCCGCTCAGCCGCAGCCCCCGCTCCAGGGAGCGGCGGATGGCCGCGTCGTCGTCCGCGACCAGCACCACGCCCACGTGTGCGTTCCCGGTCACCGTGTCCTCCTCGCCCGGCCTCCCGGCGAGACCGGCCCGACCCTCTCACGGTATCCCGGCAGGCCGGAACCCGGGGTCGGCGCCCATGACGGCGGACCGCTGCCCCCGGGGGGTCCCGGGGGCAGCGGTCCGTGGGTACGGCGGCCGGGTTACGGCTGGAGGGTGATCGAGTTGATCGGAGTCAGGTCCTTGACCATGTAGCTCCCGGCCGGCAGGTAGCCCTGACAGCCGGTGCCGTTGTACCCGGTGCAGGTGCGCATCGTGGCGCCGCCGGTCTGGTTGTTGAAGACGATGTGGTTCCCGTTCTGGTTGGACAGGTTGTGGGCCCCGTAGCTGTAGTAGGTGAGACTGGGGTGGCCGCCGTTCCAGCCGGCGTCCTGCGGGTAGATGCAGACCGCGCCGGACGGACAGCCCTGCGTGTCGGTGGTCGAGGCCATCGCGGCCGGGGCGACCGATGCGGCCAGGCCCAGCGCCAGGGTGCCGGAGGCGGCCAGGAGGGCGAGCTTCTTGCGTGCGTTCACAGCGAACTCCTCTGAGGATGAACCGAGTGATCGAAAGAGCGGGTGGCGCGGGACCGGGTCACGGACAGGTCGGGACGCCGTCCAGCCAGGCCGGGCCCTGGATGTAGATGTTGGTGAGCCAGGCGTTGTAGTCCGGGAGGTACGACCAGGCGTCGTTGTGGTAGCCCTCGGCGTCCACCCACTGGGCGTGCTTCTGGCAGCTGACGCGGATCCGGGTGGGACCGGCGAACTTGACGGCCCGCGGGCTCGTCGTGGACGGCTCGGTGTGGGTCCACACGTCCGTGCCCCAGGTGGAGAAGTTGGTGCCCTGGCCCGGCGTCGCGCCGATGCGCACCGCCCCGTTGTAGTCCCCGCCGGGCACCAGGTCGCTGACCATCACATGGGTGCCGGACTGCTTGGCCTGGACCATCTTTCCGGCGCCGAGGTAGAGGGCGATGTGGTGGATGCTGTCGTCGCCGCCCCAGGCCAGCAGATCACCGGGGAGCAGTGCTCCGGTGCCCTGGGACGCGGGGATGCGGGTGGTGACCCGCGGCGAGTGGTACTGGCTGTTGGCGTTGCCCGCCAGCGGGTCCTGCCCGGTCGCCTGGGCGTAGGCGTAGCGGACCAGGCCCGAGCAGTCGAACCCCAGCCGCTCCGGGTCGTGTTCGCTGGCCGGGTCGGTGGGGTCGACCTGACCGTAGGTGGCGCCCGGCTGCGGCCCGTGGCCGCCGCCCCAGGTGTACCAGACGCCGATCTGTGTGCAGGCGGCCCGGACCGCGGCCTCCGCCGCGGCCGAGGCCCCCGACGCGAGGACCCCGCAAGCGGCTTCGGCCCGCGTGGGGCGGGCCGACACCGCCGGAGCCGAGACCACCGGAGCGGGCGCCGCCGCCGCGGGCTGGACGAGCGCCCCGGCGGCGCAGACCGCCAGGATCCCCGCGATGACCGCGGACCGTTTCGCTCTGGAAAGGATGCTGCGCATGCTGGTGTTCCCCCGTTTCGTCGTACCGCCGCGGCCGTTCAGGACCGGAAGTACGGTCATCGGCCGCGGTGGTTCGAGACTGGGCCGCGGCCGGGGGCCCTGTCGAGGCGCCACGCGTCGCCCGTACAAGTGGGAAACGGGAAACCCCCGGGAAACGGCCCCCCGGGGGGTCGGCGCGGGGAGGGCCCGCGATCCCCTACCGCCGTGCCGGGCAGACCCGTTGGTACGGCTCGTCCGGCAGCAGCCGGGCCCACCGCGCGCTCCCCGTGTCCCCCACCAGCCGGCACACCTGCGCCCCGCGCTCCGCGACGTCCGTGTTCCACAGCCGCACGGTCCCGTCGTTGCTGCTGCTCGCCAGCGTGCCCGGGAGCACCGGGTCGAAGACCACGCCCCAGACGGGGCCGGTGTGACCGCTCAGCGTGGCGATCTGCCGGTCGGCCGCGGGGTCCCACAGCTTCACCGTCTGGTCGCTGCCGCTGCTCGCCAGGACCGCGCCGTCGGGGCTGAACGCCACCGCCCGCACCGAGCCGTTGTGCCCCGCGAGGGTCCCGGCCGCCGTCCGCCGGGCGGTGTTCCACAGGCGCACGGTGCCGTCGTTGCCGCCGCTGGCCAGGGTGCGCCCGTCCGGCGCGAAGGCGATCCCGCGCACCGACCCGGTGTGGCCGCGGAGCACGGCGCGCTCCGGGTGCCCCGGATCCCGCGCGTCCCACAGCCGTACGGTCAGGTCGTCGCTGCCGGTGGCCAGGGTCCGCCCGTCCGGGCTGAAGACGACGGCGTTGACGAAGTCCTGGTGGCCTTCCAGGACGGCTTCGCGCCGTCCGGTGGCCACGTCCCACAGCGCGACCGTGCGGTCGGCACTGGCCGAAGCGAGTTCCCGGCCGTCGGGGGCGAAGGCGAGGCCGAAGACGGAACCGCCGTGCCCGTTGAGCGTCGCGACCGGCTTCCCGGTCGCCGCCTCCCACAACCGGACCGTACGGTCGGCGCCCGCCGAGGCCACCAGCCGCCCGTCCGGGGAGAACACCACGGCGAACACGGAACCGTCGTGTCCGGTCAGGGTGTTGACCAGCCTGCGGCGGGCGGTGTCCCAGATCCGTACGGTGCCGTCCGCCTCCGCGGCCGCGAGCAGCCGCCCGTCCGGGGCGAAGGCCGACTGCCACGACTCGGCGAACGGCCGGGCGGCCAGCGCGGACCGGCCCGGATCCCACAGGACCACCGACTGGTCGAAGCCCCCGGTGGCCAGCTGCTCCCCGGGCCCGGCGGCGACGGCCTGTACGTAATCGGTGTGGCCGGACAGGGTGGTGACCACCTTGCGGGTGACCGGGTCCCACAGTTTCACCGTGCCGTCGCCGCTCGCGCTGATGACCGTGTCACCGCTGCGGCTGAACGCGACCCCGTTGACGTCGTCGCCGTGCCCGGTGAGCACCGCCCGCACCGTGCCCCCGGGCAGGTCCCACAGGCGTACGGTCCGGTCGGCGCCGCCGGAGACGAGCGTGCGGCCGTCCGGGCTGAAGGCCACGCCGAGCACCTGGTCGGTGTGGTCGGCGAGGACCGCCGTCTGCCGCTCCCCGGCCGTGCTCCACAGCCGTACGGTGCGGTCGGCGCCCGCCGAGGCGACGGTGGCGCCGTCCGGGCTGAAGACGACGTCCATGACCGTGTCCCCGTGCCCGGTCAGCACGGCCCGGGCGGTGGCGTCGGGCAGGTTCCACAGCCGGACGGTGCGGTCCACCCCGCCACTGGCCAGCGACCGGCCGTCCGGGGCGAACGCGACCGAACGCACCGCGCCGCGGTGCCCCGTCAGCGTCGCCGTGATCCGGTGCGCGACCGCGTCCCACAGCCGCACCGTGCCGTCCGCGCTCGCCGTCGCCAGCCGCAGCCCGTCCGCGCTGAAGGCGACCGAGGTCACCGGGCCCGTGTGACCGCGCAGCGTGGCGACCGGGCGCCGGGTGGCGACGTTCCACAGCCTGACGGTGGTGTCCGAGCTGGCCGAGGCGATCAGCGTGCCGTCGGGACTGAAGGCGACCGAGTTGACCGGCCCCTCGTGTCCGGGCAGCCGCCCCGCGAAGTACTGCGCCTGCGTGCTCAGCAGCGCGCCGCGCGCCTGCGGGGTGCGGGCCGTGCCGTAGGCGCCCGCCGCGAGCAGCATCGAGGCCTCGGGCTGTCCGGCCGCGAGCAGCCCGGACCGCACCGCCATGGCCTCGGACTGCGCGGTGAGCCGCTGGTCCACGGCGCGCGCACGCTGCTGGAGGGCCAGGGCCCCGGCCCCCAGCGCGATCGCGAGCAGCCCCGCCAGCGTCACGACCATGGCCCGGCGGACCCGGCTCTGGCGGCGCAGCGCCCTGCCGCGCCGCTCCTCCTCGGCCTCGCAGGCGGCCACGAACTCCCGCTCCTCGGGCCCGAGCGAGCGGTCCGCGGCCCGGTCCATCCACTCCCGTACGCCCGCCAGCCGCGTCCCCCGGTAGAGCAGGCTCGGGTCCCGCCCGCCCGCCGCCCACTCGGCCCCCGCCTCGGAGAGCTGCTGGCGCATCCGCAGCGAGGCCCGGTCCCGCTCGGTCCACTCGCGCAGCCGCGGCCAGGCGTGCAGCAGTGCCTCGTGGGTGATCTCCACAGTCTCGCCGCCCGCCGTCACGAGCCGGGCCTCGATGAACGCGTCGAGGGCCCGGCCACCGGCCCTGGGGTCCGCCAACTGGCGCAGCAGCCGTCCGCGCTCCACCGGCCTGCGGGTCTGCGCCGCGCCCTCGGCGATGTGCACCAGGCGCACCAGCAGCTCCCGCGACATCCGCCGCTCGGCCGGATCGAGGAGGCCGAACACGGACTCGGCGGTCCGGGCGACCGCTCCGTGGATCCCGCCCGTCATCTCGTACCCCGCGACGGTGAGCGTCGTACCGGCCCGCTGCTGCCAGGTGATGAGCAGGGTGTGGGCGAGCAGCGGCAGCGAACCGGCGTTGGCCGCCGAGCCGTCGCCGAGGTCGCGCAGGAGCAGTTCGACCAGACCGCCCTCCAGGGTGAGCCCGGCCCGGGCGGCCGGCCCGGTGATCGCCTCGCGCAGCTGCGCGCCGGACATCGGGCCCAGGGCGAACAGCCCGTGGGTGAACACCTCGACGAGCTCCGGGTGGTCCAGGCAGTGGCCGCAGAAGTCCGCGCGGATCCCGATCACCACGGCGGTCGTGGCACAGGCGGAGTCCGGGTTCGCGCCCGGCCGGGTCCCCCCGGCCGCACCGGCGGCGGCGTCCGCCGTACCGGCCGAGCCGCTCGCACCGGCCAGCGCGTGCAGCACCCGGACGAAGGCCCGGCGCTCCCGCTCGTCCTCGCAGAGCGTGAACACCTCCTCGAACTGGTCGACGACGAGCACCAGTCCGGGCCCCCCGCGGGCGACGGCCGCCGCCTCCAGCAGCCGGTCCGGCCGGTCGGCGAGTTCCTCGGGGGTGATCTCCGCGGCCGCCGCTCCCAGCACCTCGCCCGCGCAGCGCAGCAGTTCCTTCAGCGGATGGGCGCCCGGCGTGCACAGCACCACCGGCCAGTCGCCCGCCCCCGTCACCGGCAGCACCCCGCGCCGCAGCGCGGGCAGCAGCCCCGCCCGCAGGAGCGAGGACTTCCCCGCCCCCGAAGGGGCCACCACGGCCAGCGCGCCGCGTCCGGTCCGCCCGGCCAGCCGGGCCGCGAGCTCCGCCGTGTCCCCGTCGCGCCCGAAGAACCACGGGGCGTCCTGGGGCCCGTAGGCGGCGAGCCCCCGGTAGGGACAGACCGCGGCGGCTCCGTCCGGCGCCGCGCCCCCTCCCGCCCGTACGGCGTCCGGACGCACGGCGGCGCCCGCCGCCGGACGCTGGGCCGGGACGAGCCGGGCCAGCTCGCCCCCGGCGTCCAGTGCCTCGTCGCAGCGGCGGGCGAGGTCCGGGGTCGGCGGCTTCCCACCGTTCTCGATCTTGCTCAGGTACCCCTTGCTGTAGTGGACGGAGCGGGCAAGAGCCGACAGCGACATCTTGCGCAGCTGGCGCATGCGCCGCAGCTCCGCCGCGAATCCACCGGTCGTCCCCTGGTCCGTCGGCACGGGGCGTACTTTCCCGCACGGACGGGACGTACGCATAACGGGGAGGAGTTCCTCCGGTTGTGTGCGCGCCCGCCCGTGCGCGACCCGCGTCGAAGGCTCAGCTGTAGGGATCGAAGGGGATCGGGGGCTTGGCCGCGTTCAGGGCGTCACCGAAGCGCCCGTCGGTGATCTTGATGGTGGCCGCGCCGAAATCGGCGTTCATCAGCTTGTCCCGCAGACCCGCCGGATATCCGTTCCAGCCGACCAGCCGCGGGTAGAACCAGCCGCCCGTGTGGTTCTCGGGCGGCTCGTCGTTCCCGTTGGCCAGCCGGAAGAAGTGGGTCGAGACGCCGTCCTTGTGGTAGACGGCCTTGGGGTGGGTCCCGTCGAACCGGACGTCGGAACGCGGGTACCACTTCCAGCCGCTGTGCTGCGAAGTAGACACGTACTGCACCTGGTTGTCCTTGATCCAGACCACGACGTGCTCGAAGTCGTGCCGGTGCCCGATGGCCAGCGGGCCGAGCGTGGCCTGGTCCTTCTCGAAGTAGCTCGCGTACATGACCGCGCACCAGCCGTTGTTGCACTTCTCGCGGGAGTACGTGTTCGAGTTCTGCAGCTGCGCGAGGTCCCGGCAGTGCCCGTTCACGTCCCCGCCGGGCTTCAGGCCGGGGTTGAGCCGCCCGTCACCGCTGATGGCGGCGGTGGCGTAACAGCCGTCCCTGTCGTAGTCGTAGGCGGGGGAGAACGTCTGTTCCAGGCCATCTGCGTTCTGCGGCAGCGAGGGCAGTACGTCGGCGTTCGCGACCGCGGGCAGCGTCATCACCAGCGCCGCGGCGCCCAGTCCGGCGGTGGTCAGGAACCGGCGTATCCCGCGCGGGCGACCGGGCGGCACCGTGGACGGCAGCAGACTGCGCACTTCGACTCCTAGGCGTATCGGGGGGTGGTGGCATTCTGCGGTGCCGCACCCGCGAACACGAGGCCCTGGAACGGCTGTTCTCACGATCCTCAATATCCGCGGTATGCCCGTCGTCCGGCGTCCGTTCGGTGTTTACTTCCGTTGCGCCGACGCGGGCGACGCGACCAGCTGGGGGGCGGGGGCAATGGTGAACGCTACGACGGAGCACGGCCACGCGGAGGGGACCGAGGCCTTTCTGCGGCACATGATCTGGCGGTACCCGCACCAGCGGCAGCCCGTCATGGCCCTGCTCGGACCGCGCCGGTCGGGCAAGTCCACCCTGCTGGCCTCGCTGTCCCAGGGCTGCGGCTCGACAGTGGTGCACGCCCATCTCGACTTCCACGAGAACCCGGTGGACCCGGTGTCCGCCGCCGCCCTCGTGGCCTTCCAGATGATGCGCGGCTGGGACACCCTGCGCCACAGCCCGGTCTTCCACCGCTTCGCGCTCGGGCTGCTCGCCCTCAACGAGACCCTGGAGACCGACCGCACCCAGGCCACCGACCAGATCAGGGGCCTGATACAGGCCTACACGCGCGGCACCCGGCACGGCAGGTTCGCCACCCGGCTGGAGGGCGCCGCGGTCACCACCATGGACGTCGTGGCCACCGGCGCGCTCAGCCCCCTGGTCTCCGGCGCCGGCCGCCAAGTGGTCGCCGCCGTCCGGGACCAGGCCCGGCCCGTCATCGGCTCGCTGCTCCAGAGCGCCGCCCGCTGGGGCCTGCGCGACGCCCTGCGCTGGCACGTCAGCATCCCGGAGGCGGAGGCCGCGGGCTCCGTCGACGCCCTCATCAGACTCAGCGCCGCGTCCCGCTCGGCGGCCGTCGGCCCCCTGCTCGCGGCGTTCCTCGCCGATGCCCAGCACCACGTCGAACACCACCCGGCCCTGCGGTCCGCCTGCTCGTGCGAGATCCCCGCGGCCGAGGCGGCCCGGGGACGCCACGACCACGCGTGGGTCCTCCTGGTGGACGGCGCGCAGACCCCCGCCGGACGCCGCTTCCTGAGCGCCCTCGTCAACGCGCGCATCCGCAACCGGCAGAACGGCCAGGGCGCTTCGGCCGGCGCCGACCCGCTGATCGTGCTCGCCGCCTGCGACCAGTGGCAGCCCGAATGGACCCACCGCTGGTGCGAACCCTGGCGCACCACCCCGCTCGCGGGCACCTCACAGCGCCGCGTCCCGCTGCTCTCGCGCGCCGCCCGCGCCCAGTGGGCCCGGGACGACGAGGCGGACCCCGATGCGGTGGCGGCCCAGTGGTACCCGGTGTGGCTCGACCCGATGACCGAGGACCAGGTCGGCTACGTCACCGACGCCCCCGGATCCCTCGCGCCGCCGCTGGCCGCCTCCGTCGCCCACCGGCTCACCGGCGGCCACTGGGGCGCCGTCACCGCCGTACAGGAACAGCGCGAGGGCGCGCCGCCGGACGACGACGCGACCGCGGCCGGGAGACCCCTGCCCGCCGCCCTCGACAGCGGCGGCAGACCCCTGTGGTCGCGGGCCCTGGAAACCAGCCTGCCCGAGGGGCTCGCCGTGCCCGCGGCGCGCTGGACCGCCCCGCCCGCCATCGTGCTGGCGGCGGCCTACCTCGCGGACGCGCGCACCGCCGACGACCCGTGGGTACCGGCCGAACTCACCGACCTCCCGCACAGCCTGGAGCTGCTGCGCCGCAACCTCTGGGTCAGTACGCACGCGCACCCCGCCTCCCGCATCCGCGAGGTCGGCTGGGGCCCGGCGGACCGGCCCGCGGCCCTGCACCCGTGGCTCGGCCGCTGCGTCCTCACCGCCCTGTCGGCCGCACCCGCCCTACCGCCCGCGGGCGGCCCGTCCAGGACACCGCGGGACGGGGACGCCGAGGACACCGATCCCTGGAACCGGGTGTTCCGCCGTCAGGCCGAGGCGCTCGCCGCGATGTCCGCCGCCCGCGGCCGCCCGCCCGAGGCCGCCGAGGAACAACGGCTGTTCTACGAACTGTGCCTCGGCCGGTTCACCCCGGTCGCCGAAGCCCTCGCGGCCCGGTTCGACCGCGACCACCGGGCCTGGGTGCGGCTGCTCGACTACCTGGCGTCGGCCCCCTGCCGCCTCGTCCACGAGCGGTCCGCCCCGGAGGCGTACGCATTCCTGCTCGCCGGGATCGAGGAGCGGGGCAGCGACGTCGTGGCGGTGGCCACGGCCAAACTGCTGGCCCTGCTCTGGCTCTACAACGACCCGCTCACCGAACACAGCCACGGCTGGGACGCCCAGATCGAAGAAGGCTTCGAACGGCTGTCGCACAACTCCCGCTTACTGGACGTCAGCGCACTCCAGCAAGCGGGCGCGCTCTACGCCTGACCCCTCCGGGCCCGCCGCGGGGCGGGCCCGGGCGCACCGCTAGGAGTGTTCATGACCGTAGGTGTCCACAACCCCCGCTTCGGATGGCTCCAACGTCACCGGGTGCTGTCCCTGGCAGCCACCCTCGTCCTCCTCGCCGGGATCGTCTTCGGCGGCAGCTGGGTCTACGACCGTATCGTCCAGCCGCCCCTGAGCTGCGGAGCCGGGATGACCGCGACCGGGTCACCCCTGGCGTGCGTCGGCGTGAACCTGGACAGCACCCCCTTCACCAAGTCCGAACCGGCACGCATGCGCGCCCTGGAGGACACGATCAAGGCGGCCAACGAAGCCGTCAAGGAGCCCTCCGCCAGCGTGGTGCTGATGCTCGACCTCTCACCCGTCGCCGATGTGGACACCCTCACCTACGACTCGCTCTACCCCAACATCGAAGGCGCCGTCGCGGCCGTCTGGCGGGCCAACAACACGGCTGCGTACGGCAGTACGCCCGGCATGAAGCTGTACCTCGCCAACATGGGCAGCCAGTACGGCTCGTGGAAGGAGGCGGTGGACCGCGTCGCGAAGCACGCGGAAGCCGAACACATCTCCGCCGTCGTCGGCCTCGGCCAGAGCACCGACGGGGCCCACCGGGCCGCCGCCGCGATCTCCGCCCGGCTCCACATCCCCGTCATCGGCTCGACGGTGACCGGCAATTCGATGAACCTCGACCCCACCGACCCCCAGAAGTACATCCCCGACATGTTCCGGGTCTCGCCGACCAACACCGACTCGGTGACCGCCGCCAACCAGTACGTCTCCGGGCTGCGCCCCGCCGTCGGATCGGTCGCCGTGGTCGCCGACACGGTGGCCGGCGACGACTACACGGCCACCCTCGCGGCCCAGGCGAAGGAGCAGTTCAAGGGACCGAACCGGGTGGTCCCCGACTTCCCGTACACCTCGCCGAAGGACCTGCCCAGCGGCTCCGGCCGCAAGGCCTACCTGATCCAGCAGTTCAACCTGATGCACGCGAACCTCTGCCAGGCGGCGCCGGGCGTCGTGTACTTCGCCGGTCGCGGCCGCGACCTCGGCGCGTTCGTGGAGAACTGGGTACAGGGCCCGCCCTGCGGGATCCCGCAGCTGCACATCCTCGCCGGGGACGACGCCTCCGAGGCCATCCACGACGAGGCGGTCCTCAAGGGGGTCGCCTCCGGCCGGGTCACCGTCGCCTACACCGCGCTGGCCAGCCCTGACGAATGGGGCGCCGAATGCCCCGGCTCGGACGCGAAGCACAACTTCGACCAGTTCTGGGCGGCGTACACCGGACGGCCCGACCCCTGCACCGGGCAGCGGCTGACCACCCAGGGGGACGCGGCGGCCCTCGCCTACGACCCGGCCGACCTCGCCAACGGCCAGGCGATGCTCACCCACGACGCCACGGTGGCCGCGATCAGCGCGGCCCGGCGCGACGGCGTGGGCCTGAAGAACCCGGGCCTGGAGACCGGCATCCTGCACCAGTTCTACTGCGCGCAGATGCTCCCCGGAGCCAGCGGCTGGCTGTCGTTCGGAGAGCACGGGAACCCCGTCGGCAAGCCCGCCCCCATCGTGCAGATCCAGCCGGACGGCAAGACGAAGACGATCAGCCTGGCCTGGCCGAACTCCGCCCCCAACCTGAGCCTGCCGCAGCGCGGCGGCACCGGCGCCCCCGGCTGCTGACGGGGACACCTCGGCGCGTCGACTGCCGCGTCCGGGACGCCTGCGAACCGGTGGTCTCCGGCACCCGGGTCCGCGGCCCGGAATCCGTCCGCCACCGCCTGGACTTCGCCCCGGCGCCCGGGTGAGCGCCCGGGCGCCGTCACCGGGGCCCGTCGTTCGGGATCTTGTCGGGCGCACGGTCTATCCCGGCCGTGCCCACGGATGGGAACCTGTGCGTGCCGCTCAGCCGAGCGAGGGCGCGCGCACGCCCCCCGTCGTGTGCGCCGCCCGACCCACGTGCCACGACGAGGAGTTCACCGCATGCAGATCCGATCGGCCGTCGATCCGCGCAAACGAGTGGTGTGGGGGATAACCCTCGTCCTGACCGCGGTCACGGCACTCCTGGGCGTCACGCCCGGGGCCGCCACGGCGACGCCCCTGGCCGCGCCGCCCGTGCCCACCCTGGCCTGGGGCCCCTGCGCCGACCCGGGGGACGGCTTCGAGTGCGCGACCGCCCAGGTTCCGCTGGACTACCGGCAGCCCACCGGGCGTACGATCCCGCTCGCCGTCACCCGCCACCTCGCGGCCGACCCGGCCCACCGCACCGGCGTCCTGCTGCTGCACCCCGGCGGCCCCGGCAACTCCGGTGTGGACTTCGCGCGCGGCAGCTACGACGCACTGCCCGCCGCGCTCCGCGACGGCTTCGACGTCATCGGCTACGACATGCGCGGCGTGAAGCGCAGCGGACAGGTGGAGTGCTGGAACGACCAGGAGTACGCGGCGGCCGTCGACGCCGCGCACGGCGTGCCCGGCCCGGGAGCCCTGCAGCTCGCCGTCCAGCAGGGCCGTGACTTCGGCAATGCCTGCAAGGAACGCTCCGGCGACCTGGTGCCCTTCATCGGCACCGCCTCGAACGCCAAGGACATCGACCTGCTCCGCCAGGCCCTCGGCGAGGAGCAGCTCACCTTCTACGGCCGCTCCTTCGGCAGCTACGTCGGCACCGTGTACGCCGCCCAGTTCCCCCAGCGCGTGCGCGCCATGGTCCTGGACGGCTCCTACGACCCGCGGCACTACGCCGACGTGCCGTACGCCTACGACGCCGGGCAGTTCCTCGCCCTGGACGCGGCGGTCGGCCGGTTCCTCGACTGGTGCGCGCAGACTCCCACGACCTGCGGGTTCGGCGACGGCAAGCCCCGGCAGGCCTTCGAGCAGCTCAAGAAGGACCTGGACGCCCGTCCCGTCATCACCGCGAGCGGCCGCCCGGCCACCGGCTACACCCTCGCCTACCGGCTGATGTTCAACATCAACTCGGGCAAGGAGATCTGGCCCGACCTGGGCCAGAGCCTGCGGGCGGCCCAGGAGCACCGGACCACCTGGCTGCTGAACCCGCCCTCACCGGCGTCCTTCGACTTCCTCAACGTCAACATGGCCGTCGAGTGCGCCGACCGCGTCTACCCCACCAGCCGCCTGCTCCTGGGCGCGGTGGTCAGCGCCGAGGCCGCCGCCGCTCCGCTGATGGGACCCCCCGTCGGCCTGGGGCCGCCCACCTACGACCACAACCACGCGCCCACCTGCGCCCAGTGGCCGGCGGAGCGCCCGAGCCGCTTCGAGGGCTCCTACCGGGCCGCGGGCTCCGCGCCGATCCTGGTCATCGGCAACACCGGCGACCCGGACACCCCGTACCAGGACGCCGTGGCCCTCGCCGGGACGCTGGACAACGGACGGCTGCTGACCTTCGCCGGTGAAGGACACACCGCCTACAACCGGAGCGCGTGCGCCAGCGCGTTCATCAACACCTACCTCGCCACCCTGGCCCTGCCCGCCCGCGGCACGGTCTGCGCGGACGAGGCGCCCCCGGCCCCGCTCGCCCGGCGCGCCGCGTTCACCGGGGTGGACGAGACGCGCGATGTGATCCCGGCGCTGCGCTGACCGTGCGGTGACGCACGCTCGCGTGCCGCCGACTTGAGAGGTATCGGTACTGGGTAGGGTGAACCGGACAACGGGTCGGTGCGGTTCTGGGTGGGGTGGACGATATGGGACGTCAGATGCGGGTGCCCGCTGTGGTGGTGGCGGCCTCGTTGCTGCTGGCCGTGGCCGGATGCAGCAAGCCCGCGGCCGACCGGGGCGCGGGCGACGGCAAACCCTCGGCGTCCGCGAGCGGCGCCAAGTCCCCCTCGTCGTCGGCCTCCAAGAAGGCTCCCGGGGCCGACGACGCCAAGCCCGCCGCCGGGGACGTGCTGCCGGGCATGGTCACGGTGCAGGTGGCGCGGACCCAGCTGGCCGGGCTCAAGGTCGGGCCCGTGGGCTCGATGGCCGGGTACTCCCGGGACAAGTTCACGCACTGGATCGACCAGGGCAACAAGTGCGACACGCGCGAGACCGTCATCAAGCGCGACGGCAAGGACGTCGCGCTGAACACGGACTGCAAGGCCCTCTCGGGCACCTGGCGCAGCCTCTACGACGGGGTCACGGTCAGCGACGCGGGCAAGCTGGACATCGACCACATGGTGCCCCTCGCCGCCGCCTGGCGTTCCGGCGCGGCGGCCTGGGACTCGCAGCGCCGCAAGGAGTTCGCGAACGACCTCGTCCGTCCGCAGCTGATCGCGGTGAGCGCGTCCGCCAACCGGTCCAAGGGCGACCAGACCCCGGACAGCTGGCAGCCCACCGACAAGAGCGCCTGGTGCCAGTACGGGCGCGCCTGGACCACCGTCAAGTCGACGTACGGCCTGACGGTGACCGAACCGGAGAAGCAGATGCTCACGACGATGCTGGACACCTGCGCCTCATGACCGCCGGCGCACAGTGGGCCGACGAGGTCGTGGCCGGACCCGGCGGGGCGATGACCGACGAGGTCGGGGTCGTCACCGGCGACCTGACCCTGCGCACCACCGCCCGGCCGGGCGGTGGTGCGCTCGTCGAGATCCAGTACACCGGCGCGGAGGAGTGGTACCGGCTCACCGCCGGTCCGCACCGCCTCGAAGGCACTCCGCACGCGGTCCACCTGGCCGCCCTCGCCCTGGTCCGCGCCGGATACCGGGTGCAGGAGCAGTCCGGCGGCTGACGCCACCGCCGGCGGGGTCAGGGCCGGGGCAGGGTGCGGGCGAGCAGGGGGAGCAGGCGGTCCCAGTGGCGCCGCAGGGCGGCGGCGCTGAAGGCGCTGGTGTCGGCCATGGTGAAGCCGTGGGCCGCACCGGGGTACACCTCGGAGGTGTAGCGGAGCCCCGCGGCCCCCAGGGCCCGGTCCAGCTCATCGAGGGCCTCGGGCGTCATGTCGTGCTCGGCGTGCCCGAGGTGCACCTCGGCGGCGAGGTCCGGCGCGAGCAGGTGCGGGCTGTCGGGCGCGTCGGTGACCAGCTTCCCGGGGTGGAACCCGGCGACGGCCGCCACCCGGCCGGGATGCGCCGCCGCGGTGCGCATCGCCAGGGCCGCGCCCATGCAGTAGCCGATCGCGGCGACCGGTCCGGGGCTGACCTCGGGCCGGGTGGTGAGGAAGTCGACGTACGCGTCGGCGTCGCGCAGCGCCCGGTCGGTGGTGTGCTCCTTGAGCATCGGCACCAGCCGCGGGAAGAGCGCGGCCCGGCTCTCCGCATCGATGTGTGCGGGAAGCTCGACCAGCGGCGCCGGGCCGTGCCGGTAGAAGAGGTTGGGGACGAGCACGTAGTAGCCGTGCCCGGCCAGCTCGCGGGCCATCTCCTCCAGCACGGGCCGTATCCCGATGATGTCCATGTACAGCAGCACCCCCGGGTGCCGCCCGTCCCCGTCGGGGAACGCGGCGAAGGCATCGGCCTCGCCGTCCGGGGTGGGAATCGTCAGTGCCTTGGTGAACAAGGGCTTCCTTCCTCGGAGTTCGTCGGAGTTCGCTCGATCAACGATGAACGATCAACGGTATACCTCAGCGCGTGGGCGGTGCCGGGGCGGGGGAGCCGTCGAGGGCCAGGGCGGCCAGCAGCACCAGTGAGTCGGTCCAGCCGAGCGGCGCGACCGAGGACGGCCGCCCGGCGCCGTCGACGGTCTCGGGGAGTTCGCCGAGCCCGTTGCGCTTGGACAGGACCCAGTCCAGCACCCGGTCGGCCTTCTGGTGTTCGCCCGTACCGGCCCAGGCCAGCGCGAAGAACGTCGTGCTGGGCGTCCACGCGTACGACCCCCAGCTGAACTCGGGGTCGTTGCCGGGAAGGATCCCGCCGTTCGGGAGCAGCAGCGCGTCCCAGGTGGAGTCGAGGGCCGAGGGCAGGTCGGCGGGCGCGGTGTTGAAGGGCGGGGCCATGAACGCGGCGGCGCTGTCCCGGCCGTGGAGCCCGTCACTGGTGCGCGGGTACCCGCCGGGCGCGAAGTGGGTCGCGATGCCGTTGGAGAGGCGCCGGGCGGCGAGCGACCAACGCGCCGCGTCCCCGGCGCGCCCGCTCGCGCGGGCGAGGTCGGCGGCGGCGTTGAGGCCGGAGAGCAGGGCCGCGGCGGTGCCGATGTTGGGTGTGTCCGTCGGCAGTTCCCAGTAGTCGGGCCCCGCGGGCGGAAGGCCGTTCGCGTCGAGCGAGTCGGTGGCGTAGTCGGCGGCCTTCTGGAGCATCGGGTAGAGCGCCGCCAGCCGGGCGGCCCGGTCCTGGGCGGGCGCGGCCCGGTACCACTGCCATGTGGCCCAGGGCACCCAGCCGTTGCCGTCGAGCTGCCAGGTCCGGGAGTCGGGCGGCCCGGCCCCGTCGAGCGTGGTCCGCGCCTCCCAGGTGCCGTCGGGGCGCTGGGTCGCCTGGTTGTGGCGGAGCACGAGGTAGGCCTCGGCGTCATGGCCGGTGGCGGCGAAGGCGGCGGCGGCGAAGCTGCCGTCGCGGGGCCAGTTGTTCTCCCAGGCCGGGGACCAGGCCGCGGCGAACGCCCCGTTGGGGCGCAGCAGGGCCCGCATGGACAGCAGCGCGCGCCGGGACGCCGCCTGTCGCGCGGGTGTCGCGCCGGGCACCTTCCCGGCGGCCAGCCAGGCGCGGCTCTCGGCGATCTGCCGCAGCGCGCCGGGATCGTCCGCCGCGGTCACCACGGACGCCGTCCGGCCGGTGGGGAGGTAGCGCCAGCGGCCGGACGGCAGGCGCAGCACGTTGCTGCCCTCGACGTAGGCGGCGCCCACCGCGAAGGAGGGGGAGACGGCCTCGGTCGCGTCCCGGTTGCCGAGCAGCCCGGAGGTGCGGGCGGCCAGCGCCGAGGCGGGTACGTAGCAGGGTTCCGTCTCCCCGCAGCGGTCGCCGTCGACCGGGTTGACATGGAAGGCGAGGCGCGCCGGGTCGGAGTGCCAGCCGCCCCAGTGGGCGCGGTCGTAGTTCCAGCTGACCGGTGCCTGAGGGTCCGCCTGCCGGGTCCCGTGCCAGACGACGGGTTTGTTCTCGGCGGTCGTGGCCTGGACGAACAGGTAGTACGGGGTCCCGGCGGCCAGCGGGGCGGTGAGCGGGACCTCGACCCAGCCCGCTCCGGCCCCGCCGAGGGCGGCCAGGTCCAGTGTCCGGGCGGCGATCGCGGAGGCCGCGCTGTCCCGCTCGGTCCGTACCTGGACGGTCACCGTGCCGGTGGCGGCCCCGCTGGTCAGGTAGAAGCTCACCCGGTCGAGGCGGGAGGAGTCGGCGGTGAATTCCTGCGCCGCCGCGTTGTTCTCGGCCTTGACGCTGAACAGGGCCACGTCGTGCCGGGCCTGGTCGGTCCTGGGGGCGGCGGGGGTGCCTTCGGGGGCCGTTGCGGGAACGCTCAGCAAGGCTGTCGCCAGGACGGCGGACAGCGTGATGGACGGGGCCATGAGCCTCCCTCGTTCGGTGACGTGCCGTCACCACCGCAGTCACGCGAGGCGACCGCGGACGCACGTCATGCGCGGATAACGAGGGCCGGGGCGTCGCGTTCCTCGCCCGGCGCGGGATCGACCCGGAGGGACCAAACCGGTGCGGGGGGTCCGTACCGGGATTTGCCTAAAGGCTTTAGGTAAATGCAAGATGTGTTCAGGCAGAAGGAGGTGCGGGTATGGCACGCGCGGGACTGACCACGGCACGCCTGGTCCAGGCAGGAGCGGAGCTGGCCGACGAGGTCGGCTTCGAGCAGGTGACCGTCTCGGCGCTCGCCCGGCGCTTCGACGTCAAGGTCGCGAGTCTCTACTCGCACCTGAAGAACTCCCACGACCTCAAGACCGGGATCGCCCTGCTCGCGCTGGAGGAACTCGCCGACACGGTCGCCGCCGCCCTCGCCGGACGGGCGGGCAAGGACGCCCTGGCGGCCTTCGCAAACGTCTACCGCGACTACGCCCGGACGCATCCCGGCCGTTACGCCGCGGCGCAGTTCCGCCTCGACCCCGAGGCGGCCGCCGCGAGCGCGGGCGGCAGGCACGCGCGGATGACCCGGGCGATCCTGCGGGGCTACGACCTGGCGGAGCCCGACCAGACGCACGCGGTCCGGCTGTTGGGAAGCGTCTTCCACGGCTACGTCACCCTGGAGCTGTCCGGGGGATTCAGCCACAGCGCTCCCGACGCGCAGGAAACCTGGTCGTGGATCCTCGACCGGCTCGACGCCCTCCTGCGCACCTGGACCACTTCACCGCACAGTGGAAGCGCGACGGTCCTCCCGCACCCTTCCGACCCCCGACCGACAGGCTGACACCATGAACACCGCGCATCCCTCGATCACCACACCGGTCACCGCGGACCTGCTGCGCGGCGCCCTCGACCTGGAGCACACCGAGCACGGCGTCCTGCCGCACCGGCTGCCCGCCCGCGCCCGCGCCCAGTACGCCGACGCGCAGCTCGCCATGGCCGAGTCCCAGCCCTCCGGGGTCCGGCTGGTGTTCCGCACCCGTGCCACCGTCCTCGAACTGGACGCCCTGCCCACCAAGCGGGTCTACCCGGGCGCCCCGCCGCGCCCGGAGGGCGTGTACGACCTGCTGGTCGACGGCGCTCTGGCCGGCCGGGCCGGTGTCACCGGCGGCAACACCCTGACCGTCGACCTGGCGACGGGCACCACCACGCTGGAGCCCGGCCCGGTCGGCACCCTGCGGTTCGCGGGCCTGTCCGACGCGGACAAGGACGTGGAGATCTGGCTGCCGCACAACGAGACCACCGAGCTGGTGTCCCTGCGCTCCGATGCGCCCCTCGAACCCGCACCGGACCGGGGCCGCAAGGTGTGGGTGCACCACGGCAGTTCGATCAGCCACGGCTCCGACGCGGCGAGCCCGAGCACCACCTGGCCCGCGCTCGCCGCCGCCCTCGGCGGGGTGGAACTGACCAACCTGGGCCTGGGCGGCAGCGCCCTGCTCGACCCGTTCACCGCCCGCGCGCTGCGCGACACCCCCGCCGACCTGATCAGCCTCAAGATCGGCATCAACCTCGTCAACACCGACCTGATGCGGCTGCGGGCCTTCACCCCCGCCGTCCACGGCTTCCTCGACACCATCCGCGAAGGCCACCCCGACACGCCGCTGCTGGTGGTCTCCTCCATCCTGTGCCCCATCCACGAGGACACCCCGGGCCCCAGCGCCCCCGACTTCGCCGCCTTCAGCACCGGCCGGCTGCGCTTCCTGGCCACGGGCGACCCCGCCGAGCGCGCGAACGGGAAGCTGACCCTGGGCGTCATCCGGGAGGAGCTGGCCCGGATCGTGGAGCAGCGCGCGGCCGAGGACCCGAACCTGTACCACCTCGACGGCCGCGCGCTGTACGGCGAGGCGGACAACGCCGAACTGCCCCTGCCCGACGAGCTGCACCCGGACGCCGCCACCCACCGCCGCATCGGTGAACGCTTCGCCGCTCTGGTCTTCGCGCCCAAGGGCCCTTTCGCGGACCCGGCCGCCTGACCCCAGCCGCCTGACCCGGCCGCGGGCCCACGCGCCCGTTCAGGCCGTGCGGCGGCGGAACAGGACCGCCGCCGAGGCGAGCGAGACCAGCGTGATGCCCGCGCACCAGGCGAGGGCGACCCACGGCGCGGAACCCGCGTCGTGCCCGAGCAGCAGGGCCCGCAGGGATTCGATGACCGGGGTCAGGGGCTGGTGCCGGGCGAAGCCGTGGAGCCAGGGCTCCATGGTGTCGATGGGGACGAAGGCGCTGGAGGGGTAGGGCAGGAACATCATCAGGAAGGTGAACCCGCCCGCGGCCTCGGGGGTGCGGGCGAGCAGGCCGAGCGCCGCGGCGAGCCAGGAGATCGCGGTGATGTAGGCGGTGAGCAGCCCGGCGGCCGCCAGGAAGGCGAGGGGTTCCGCGTCGGGGCGGAACCCGATGGCGAGGGAGACGGCCAGGACGAGGGCGGTCGAGACCAGGTTGCGCAGCACCGAGGCGGTGACGTGGCCCGCCAGGACCGCCACGCCCCCGATGCCGCGGGCGCGGAACCGGTCGACCGCGGCGCCCCGCATGTCGTCGCTGACGCTGACCGCGGTGGAGGCCGCGCCGAAGCCCGCGCACAGCAGCATGGCGCCGGGCACCACGTAGGTCACGTACGCCGTGCCGTCCCCGGTGTCGATGGCCCCGCCGAAGAAGTACACGAAGATCAGCATCAGCATCACCGGCAGCATCAGCGCGGTGATCAGCGCGTCCGGGCTGCGGCGGCTCATGCGCAGGCTCCGCCCGGCCATGGTGAGGGACGCGGTGAGCGCGGACGGCGCGCGCGGTGGGACCGGCGGAGCCGGCACGGCCGGCCTGGACACGGTGCTCGTGGTCGTGCTCATCGGTGGGCTCCCGTCAGGGCGAAGAAGACGTCGTCGAGGTCGGCGCCGCGCACGGTGAAGCGGTCCACGGCGGTGCGGTCGGGGTCGAGGGAGTCGAGGAGGGCGCGTACATCGGCCGCGGTGCCGTCGGTGGGGACGCCGAGGGTGAGGTCGTCCGGCGCGTGGTGGACGGCGCGGGGTGCGAGCCGGTCGTAGGCGGCGCGCGAGGCGAGGACGAGGTCGAGGCGGTGGCCCGCGACCCGGGACTTCAGTTCCGCGGCGCTGCCTTCGGCGGCGACGCGCCCGCCGTCGAGGAGCACGATCCGGTCGGCGAGGCGGTCGGCCTCTTCCAGGTACTGGGTGGTGAGCAGGACGGTGGTGCCGTCGGTGCGCAATTCCCGTACGACGTCCCAGAGTTCGGCGCGGCTGCGCGGGTCGAGGCCGGTGGTCGGCTCGTCCAGGAAGATCACCTCGGGCCGGGAGACCAGGCTCGCCGCGAGGTCGAGTCGGCGGAGCATGCCTCCGGAGTAGCTCTTGGCGGTCCGGCCGGCGGCCTCGGCGAGGCCGAAGCGGCCGAGGAGCTCATCGGCCCGGGCGCGGGCCTCGCGGGGGCGGAGCCCGGCCAGCCGGCCAGACATGCGCAGGGTCTCGGCGCCGGTCTGCAGCGCGTCGACCGCGGTGAACTGGCCGGTGAGGCTGATGCGTTGGCGTACGAGCGCACGCTCGGCGGCGATGTCGTGCCCGGCCACCCGCGCGGTGCCCGAGTCCGGGGCGGTGAGGGTGGCCAGGATCCGGACGGCGGTGGTCTTGCCCGCGCCGTTGGGGCCGAGCAGGGCGAGGACGCTGCCGCGGGGGACGGCCAGGTCGAGGCCGTCCAGGACGCGGGTGGCTCCGTAGGACTTGGTGAGTGCGGTGGCATGGATTCCGAGGTGCACGTCGGGTCATCCCTTCTGCGTAAGGCGTACGCTCTACTGTGTAAGTAATACACAGAACTAGGATGTGGGTCAACAGCGCAGCACGTGGACGGCACCCAGGAGATGGCATGGCGACAGGACCGGAAGAGCCGGAAGAGCCGGACGAACCGGAAACCGGGCTCCCGGCCAGCCTGCAAACGGCCTGGGGGCTGCGCGAACGCCCCACCAAGGGCCCGCGGCCCGCGCTCACCCTGGAGCGGATCGTGGACGCCGCGATCCACCTCGCCGCGACCGAGGGCGTCGAGGCCGTCTCCATGGGCCGGGTCGCCAAGCAGCTCGGCTCCTCGACCATGTCCCTCTACCGCTACGTCACCGCCAAGGACGAGCTGTACATCCTGATGGCGGAGGCGGGAGTGGGCACCCCGCCGCCCGCCACCGTCGACCCGGCCGCCGACTGGCGCGGCGCGGTCACGGAATGGGCCTACCAGCAGCGGGCGCGGCTCCAGCAGAACAGCTGGATCCTGCGCATCCCGATCACCGGCCCCCCGGCCACCCCGAACCAGGTCGCCTGGATGGAACGCGGGCTGGTCTCCCTGGCGGACAGCGGTCTGCGCGAGGGGGAGAAACTGTCGACGCTGATGCTGATCGGCGGCCTGGTGCGCAACGAGACCACACTGACGGCCGACATCATGGACGCCATGATCAAGACGGGGATCACGCCCGACCGGATGCTGGCCCGCTACACCAACACCCTGACGCTGCTCACCGACCCCGAACGCCATCCGGCGGTGACCCGGCTCCTCGCCTCCGGAGCCATCGGACAAGCCGACGCGCCGGACGCGGAGTTCGCCTTCGGCCTCGGCCGGATCCTGGACGGCCTGGAGGTCCTGATCGACGGACGGGCCGCCGCAGGCTGACCGCTGCCCGAGCCCGGGCCGGCCGGCCCCGACGCGCCGTGACGGCGGTCCGGGGAAAACGGCCGGGGCCCGTCCCTTTCGGAACGGGCCCCGGAGCGCACGGCGGTGTCCGGATCAGTGGCCGCGCTGGATCTCGAAGTGGTCGATGCGCTGGCCCGTCTCGGCGAGGGCGCTGACCTTGAGCTTCGGGAAGCGGCCGGTCTCCACCTCCACCGCGAGGAACGAGTAGTTGGTGTAGCGCACCCGGGACCACTCGACCGTCTCGGTCGCCTTCGCCCCGCCCTTGACCCAGTGGTAGCTGTCCACGCTGTCGCGGTCCGCGACGTGGCCCTCGTACGAGTCGGGCACCGGGAAGCTGTACAGCGAGCGGCCCGCCGCACCCGCGGTGACGTACACGATGCCGTCCCGGGTCGGGTCGGTGCGCTCGCCGATCGGGACCTTGCGGCCCACCTTGTTGCCCTTGATGGCGTCGGTGCGCTCATACACGTGGTTGTGCCCGTTGATGACCAGGTCCACCTGGTGCTTCTCGAAGAGCGGCACCCACGCCTCGCGCACGCCGCCCTCCGAGGCGTGTGCGCTGGTGGTGGAGAACGCGCAGTGGTGGAAGAACACCACGATGAAGTCGACGTCGCGGTGGTGGCGCAGCTCGGCGAGGCGCCGGTCGAGCCAGGCCGTCTGCTTGCCGCCGCTGATGCCGAAGTTGGCGGTGATCTCGTACGAGACGTCATTGGCGTCGAGCGCGACGACACCGACGTTTCCGTGCACGAAGGAGTAGACGCCGGGCTGGTTCACCGGGTCCGGGCCGTTGTCCGGGAGGGACCAGCGGGCGTTCTGGCCGCCGTAGCCCTGCGGGGAGTACCAGGCCTCCATGTCGTGGTTGCCGGTCGTCACCATCCAGGGCACGGACTTGGCGACCGTCTCCGTCTGGGCCAGGAACTGGTCCCAGGTGCGGGCGTCGTAGGAGTCGCCGGAGGTGCCCGAGCCCGAGGAGTCGGCGTAGCAGATGTCACCCGCGTGCAGGTGGAAGGCCGGGTTCTGGGCCAGCAGCACCGCGTCGTTGCCGAGGGCGTGGTAGCTCACGCCCTGGTCGCCGAAGGCGGTGAAGGTGAAGTTCTCGGCGCGCGCGGGCGCGGTGGTGAAGGTGCCGAGCGTGCCCAGGTTGCGGTGGTCGGCCGGGTCGAACCCGTCGTGGCCGACACCGTAGTAGTACGTCTGGCCGGGGCGCAGCCGGTCCAGGCCCGCGTGCATGTAGAACTGCTCGGCCGCCGCGATCTTGCCGCCGTTCAGGACGGGAGTGCTCAGGTGCCGGACCTCCGCGTCGATCCTCCGGCTCAGCGACCAGGGGCTCGTCCCGACCCGCAGGTACGGCTTCTTCACCGCGAACGGGGTCTGCCAGGACACCCGCATCTGCGTCTTGGGGTCCGCACCGAACTGCAGGTGGCGGCCGAACGGCGCGGCCAGCGAACCGTCGACGCCGCGCCGCTCGGTGGAGGTCACCATGGTGGGGGCCGCGTAGGCGGGCGAGGCCGCGCCGGAGGCCAGGCCGACACCGGCCACCGCCGCGGTGACCGCGCCCGCGCGCAGGGCGCCGCGCCGCGTGAACTTCGAGCGCAGGTAATCGTGCTGCTCGGCCATGCTCATGCGGGCGGCGAGCTTCTCGGGGATGCCGAAGCTGGGAAGGTCCATGGCGCGAACCTCCTCTCCACAGGCGACGCGCGGCTCACCGGAAGGTGAACGGGGGAGGTACAGATTCCCATGTGACGTCCCGGAATCCCGGGTGCCGCACGCGCGCGTCGCCCGGTGGCGGCGGTCAGGCGGGTACGCAGACCTCCTTGCCCTTGAGCGTGCCCTGGCCGACCACCTCGATCAGCGGGTACACGCAGCCGGCGGCCAGGTACGTCCGCCACGTCTCGGTGCCCGTGTCGGTCCCCGGGACCAGCGGACCGTGCACGTTCCTGCTGAAGTTCGCGCCGCCGCCCGTGGTGTTCTGCCAGCCGAGCCGGACGTGGACGGAGTCCCCGGCCCGCTTCCAGTAGCCGACGCCGATGACGCCCTGAGCACCGACCCGTCCGTTGACGTCGATGCACAGCGTGCCGTTGCCGAGGTCCGTGCAGCGCTGGACGTAGGCCTTCACGGAGGTCTTGACGGAGGAGGGCGCGGTCGTGGCCTGTGCGGAGGCCGTCGCGGTCGCCGGCGCCGTCACGAGCAGCGCGCCCGCCGCGATGGTCGTGCAGGCCTTCGCGAGCGTGCGGACGTGTCCGCCGTGGAGAGCGATGGGCATGGCGATTCCCTTTCGTCGCAGGAGTGATCCGAACGATCCGAGTGATCCGAACGATTCGAGCCTGGAACACCCCACGGCCGGCCGTCGATGACGCGGCCGTCTCCTGCCGGGGACGGATCCGGGAAACCCCGGGGAAACCCCTGACGGGCCGCAAGCCCCCTCCGGATTCCTGGTGTTCACCCCTTTCCATGGCCAATGGCCTTGGCGGGCAGGTTTTTGAAGGTCATGGGAGTCTTTGGGGCAACCTTGACGGTCCGCTGGGGCACACATGGGAGACAACTGACCAATTCGTGAGATTCCCGATTACGTTCGCTGCAGAGCGGGTCGCAGAAGCGCCCCGACGAACACTGGAGGTTCCAGGAATGCGACGTACCCTCACCAAGGCCGGAAGTCTCGCGGCGGTCTCCATGGTCGCGCTGGCGCTCGCCGCGCCCGCCGCCCAGGCGGCGCAGCTCGACACCGCGGCCCCCGCGGCCTCGTCGACGGCGTACTTCGAGTTCACCGACGGCAAGAACACCTTCGTCTTCAAGCTCAACGACGCCGCCCGGATCCAGCAGGCGCGCGACATCCTGAGCGGTGTGGACACGGAGAACCGCGGTGTGATGGGTCGGGTCGTCAAGGCCCCCGCCTCGTACAACCAGCCCTGGAAGTACACGCTGGCCCCGGAATCGGTGAAGTTCTTCGGGATGGCCATGGAGGTCTGCGACGCCAGCATCTCCTACGTCAACAACCACCTCAGTGAGGTGGGCGGCGCGCTCCTGCCCGGTTCGACCTGGTGCCCGTGGCAGTCGAAGCTGACGCGTGAGGTCACCGCGCCGTAAGGCACGGCTCCGGGAGCCACCCGCTCCGGGTGCCGACCGCGCCCGACGTCACCCCGGCCGCCGCTTCCCCCCGGCGGCCGGCGGTGCCGGCCGGGCCGCGGGCGGCGCCCGGTCCGCGAAGCGGCCCGTGGCCCGTGGCCCGAAGTAACGTGACTCCTCACCGGTGGCCGCAAGGCGGCGGCCGTGGGACGGGGGAGGTGTGTGCGGTGGTGCGGGAACGCGTGGCCGCGGCCACGGACGGGATGCGCTTCCGGATGCTCGGGCCGATGACCGCGCGCACGGCCGCCGGGGCGTCACTCGACCTGGGCCCGAACCAGCAACGGGCCCTCCTTGCCGTGCTGTTGCTGCGCACCGGCCGGACCGCGACCACGGCGGAGCTGTGCGACGCGCTCTGGGGGGAACGCGTACCGCCGCGCGCCGTCGGAACCCTGCGGACCTACGCGTCCCGGCTGCGTGCCCTCTTCGAACCGGACCGGCCGCCCCGGGCCCCCGCCCGGCTCCTCGTGTACACCTCCGGCGGGTACGCCCTGCGCCTCGCCCGCCCCCTGCTGGACGTCACCGCCTTCGAACGCGGGCTGGCCGAAGCCGCCCGGCTGCGTGCGGCCGGAGCCGTCCGGCAGGCGCACGGCGTCCGCGGCCGGGCCCTCGCCCTCTGGGCGGGCAGCCCGCTGGCGGGTCTGCCCGGCCCGCACGCCGAGGCGCAGCGCGACCGGCTCACCGGGCTGTGGCTGGCCGCCCGGGAGGACCACTTCCACGACGCGCTGGAGCTGGGACCGGACCGCGACACGGCGGCGGTCCCCGCCCTGCGGGCCTTCGCGGCGGAACACCCGCTGCGCGAGCGCGCCCAGGCACTGCTCATGCGCGCCCTGCACCGCGGCGGCCGGTCCGGCGAGGCACTGGCCGTGTACGAGAGTGCCCGCGAGACCCTCGGCCTGGAGCTGGGGGTCACTCCCGGACCGGAACTCGCCGCCCTGCACGGTGCGGTACGGAAGAGCGTGGGGGGCGTCCCCGGCGGCCCGCGCCGCGCCGAGCCGCCGTCGGTGCCGGTCGCTCTGCCCGAGCCGGTTCCTGCACCTGTACCTGCACCCGTACCCGTACCTGTATTTGTGTCCGGGCCGGACCTCGGTGCGGGGATCCCGCCCGACGGCGACGGCCTCGCCCCGGCGCCGCTCTTCGTGGGCCGGGCCGCCGAGTGCGCGCTCCTGGCCCGGCTGTTCTCCGGCGCCGCGACCGGTGTGCCCGTCGCGGTGCTCACCGGTATGCCGGGCGTCGGCAAGACGGCGCTCGCCTCCCGGGTGGCCGGGCAGGTGCGCGCCCTCTTCCCGGACGGGGTGCTGCGGGCCGGCCTCGGCGCCGGACGCGGCGCCGCGCTCGGCGTCCTCCTGCGGGCCCTGGGAACACCGGGCGCGGCGGTGCCGGAAGACGTGGAGGCCAGGGCGGCGCTGTACCGCTCGCTGCTCGCCGGGCGGCGCGTCCTGGTCCTGCTCGACGACGCCCGGGACACCGCGGAGGTGCTCGCGCTGCTGCCCGGGGCGCCGGGGTGCGCGGCGCTGGTGACCGCCGCCTCGCGCGCGATCGTCGTACCGGGAGCGCGGATGATCGACGTACCGGAATGGGACGAGGCCACCGCGCGGGAGTTCCTGGGTGCGGTCTCCGGGGCCCGGCGGGTCCGTCGGGACCCCGCCGGACTGCGTGAACTCCTGGACCGGTGCGCGGGGTTGCCGCTGGCGCTGGAGCTGGCCGCGTCGCCACGGGCGGACGGCCGGGCCGTCGAGGACGGTTTCCGGCGCCGCGCCGAAGGGCTGTCGGAGGCGGCCGTACGGGCCCTGCGGGCGGTGGCGATGTCCACCGCGGTGACCGGGGCCGCGACGGCGCCGGACGGTTTCACCGTCGCCGAAGCGGCCGCGCTGCTCGACGGCCCTGCCCCCGCCCTCCGTTCAGACCTCGCTCCCGGTCCGGAGACCGCCCGCGCGCTGGAGGAACTCGTGGATTCCTGTCTGCTGGCGCCCGGGCCTTCGGGCCGTTACCGACTCCACCCGCTGGTGGGGGAGTTCGCGGTGCGGGAGTTCGGCCCGTGGCCGGGCCCGCCGCATCAGATGTAGCCCTCGCGCAGCGCGTGCGCCACCGCGTGCGCGCGGTTGTTGAGCTGGAGCCGGGTCATCAGGCCGTGCAGGATGTTCTTGACGGTCCGCTCGGAGTAGGCCAGCTTCTCGGAGATCCGGCGGGTGTCCAGCCCCTCGGCGATCAGCCGCAGTACCTCCGTCTCGCGCGGCGCCAGACCGAACCGCGGCGCGCCGCCCGGGCCCGTACGGGCGGCCGCCGTCTCCGAACGCCGCAGCCGGTTCACCTGCCCCAGCACCCGGTCGACCAGGTCCGGCGGCAGTACGCATTCCCCTCGCGCGGTGCGCTGGACGGCCTCGAACAGCCGCTCCTCGGTGGCCTGGTGGCGCCAGACGATCGAGCGCACGCCGTACTCCACCACCGCGAGCAGCTCCGGTTCGCGCAGTTCGCGGGCGACCAGGAGCACGCGCTGGGCGCCGCCCCGCAGCACCTCGCACAGCGCGGCCCCCGACGGTCCGTCGATCCGGTCGATCGTCATCACGGCGACCGAGGCGGCGGGCGCCGGGGGCGCGTCCCGCCCGGGTAACAAGGGCACGATGTCCACGGTCGGCTGGTGCTGCAGATGGCGGACGACTCCGGCCCGGCTGAGCGGATCGGCGGCGTGGATCGTCACGGTGATGCGGTCGGTCAGTACCGGCATGTGTCTTTCCCCTCCCCGTTTCGTGTGGTGCGGGCTCGTGGTCCCGCTGCGCACAGGGTCGCGCAGGCGGATCAACAGCCCGTCGACGAACGATGGGTGACCGTCCATCGGCCGGGCCGCCGCCCGCGCGCACCGTTCCTCCCGTTCCGCGCGCTCTTGGTAGAGTTCCGGCTGGGTGGCACGCGCACGCATATTTTCCCCGTAGAAGCGGGAGTGGGAAGAAGAACAATGAGTGGCACGCGACCCGAACCGTACTTTTCCCTGCTCGGACCCCTTCAGGCGCACTGCGGCGAGGCCCCGCTCGCGCTGGGTCCGCCACAGCAACGCGCCCTGCTCGCCATGCTCCTGTGCCGGCGTGACGCCGTGGTGGGCCTGGACGAGCTGATCGCGGGCCTGTGGGACGGGGAGCCCCCGTCCGCGGCCGTCGGCACGGTCAGGTCGTACGTGTACCGGCTCCGGCGCATCCTGGGCCCCGGCCTCGTGACCCAGGGCCGCGGCTACGCCCTCCACATCGGCCGCGACGCCCTGGACCTGGCCCGCTTCGAGGGCCTCGTGGCCCGGGCGCGGGCGACGGCCGCGGCCGATGACGCGTCGGGGGCGCGGGACCTGCTGGCGCGGGCCCTGGCGATGTGGCGCGGCGCCGCGCTGGCCGGGCTGCCCGGCCCGCAGGCCCGCATCCGGCGCGAGAGCCTGGCCGAACTGCACCTGTCGGTCCTGGTGGAGCGGATCGAACTCGACCTGGCCCTCGGGCGCCACGCCCGGCTCGTCGCCGAACTGACCGGTCTGTGCCTGGAACACCCCCTCAATGACCGGCTGCGCGCCCTGCGGGACACCGCCCTGGAGCGCGGCGGCCGGTTCGGCGAGACACACCAGGCCCCGGTCGTCCCCCAGGCCGCCGTCACCGCTCCCCAACCACCGATCCCCGCGCAACTCCCGTACGTCCCCAGCGATTTCACCGGCCGCGACGAAGAGGTACGGGCCCTGCTCGACCGGCTGGCCCGGACCGCCTCCGACAGGGTGGTGATCGCCGTGGTCGGCGGGATCGGCGGGGTCGGCAAGACCACCCTCGCCGTGCACGCGGCCCAGCGGCTGCGGGAGCACTTCCCGGACGGGCAGTTGTACGCGAACCTGCGCGGCGTACGGGAGGACCCGGCGCGGCCCGACGCCGTGCTCGCCTCCTTCCTGCGCGCGCTCGGCGTGGCGGGCCCGTCCCTCCCCGACGAGCCCGAGGAGCGCGCGGCCCTCTACCGGACCCGGCTCGCGGGCCGGCGGATCCTGCTGGTCCTGGACGACGTGCGCGACGCGGCGCAGATCGCGCCCCTCCTGCCCGGTTCGCCCGGTTGCGCGGTCCTGGTCACCAGCCGCAGCACCCTGCCCGAGGTGCCGGCCGCGCTGCGCGTGCGCCTCGACGTCCTGGCCACCGGGGAGGCGCTGACCCTGCTGGGCCGCATCGTGGGGGAGGAGCGGATCGGCGCCGAACCCGCCGCGGCCGCGGCCCTGGCCGAGCGCTGCGGCGGGCTGCCGCTGGCGCTGCGGATCGCGGGGTCCCGGCTGGCGACGCGGCCCGCCTGGGCGCTCGCGGACTTCGTCCGGCTCCTCGACGGGAGCCGCGACGCACCCCTCTCGCCCGGGCCGTCCGGCCGGGCCGGGGCCGAGGACAGCGTCGAGGCGTGCTTCCGGCTCGGTTACGACCTGCTCGCCCCGGAGGAGGCGCGGCTGTTCCGGCTCCTCGCGCTGCCCCACGCCCACACCGTGCACCTGGCCGCGGCGGCGGCGCTGGCCGGGCTGGAACGGCCGCGGGCGGAGCGGTACTTGGAGCGGCTGACGGCGCTCGGGCTGCTGGAGTCCCCGGCTCCCTCCACCTACCGGTTCCACGATCTGCTCAAAGCGTTCGCCGCCGCGCGGTCCGCGCGGGACGACGCGCCGCCGGAGCGGACGCGCGCCCTGCTGCGGCTGGTCGACCACATCCTGGCCCGCGCCCGGTACGCGTACGCCGTCGAGCGCCCCGGACATCCGGTGGTGGGCCTGCTCACCCCCACGGCCGCGGACGGCGTGCCCGTCGCCGCCCAGGACAGCGGGGGGCACCCGGTGGCGCCGTACATCGAGGCCGTTCTCGCGGTGGCCGTACAGACGCTGGAGGCGAGCCCGTCGGCGGTCGGGCTGATCGCGGACATGGTCCTGGTCCTCGATCCGCCGCTCGACGGCTCGTTCCTGTGGGCCGCGCTGGTGGCCCCGGCCCGCCGCATCCTGCGGGCCGCCGAGGAGCAGGGGGACCCGAGGGCGGCGGGCCGCACCGGATACATGCTGGGGTCGGCCCTCACCCGGCTGGGCAGGCTGGCCGAGGCGCAGACCGCGCTGCGCGACGCCGAGCGGGCGGCGCGGGAGGCGGCCGACGAGGTGGTGCGCACCGACATCCTCACCTGCCTGGCCGTGGTCCGGCAGGCGCGCGCCGACTGGCGCGGGGCCGACGCCCTCTACCGGGAGGCGATCGCCCTCGGGACGGCCTGCGGCAGTACGTGGGGCACGACCAGCGCGCGCTCGAACAGCGTGAGCACCCTGCTGAACCTGCACCTCTTCGAGGAGGCCGCCGAGGCCTGCCGGCTGAGCCTGACGGCCGCCCGCGACACCGCGGACCGGCACGGCGAGGCCCACGCGCTGTACAGCCTGGGGATCGTGGCCCGGCACGCCGGGTGTACGCGGGAGGCGGTCGCCCGGCACCGGGAGAGCGCCGGGCTGGCCGAACGCGGGGGATACCCGGCCCTCGTGGTCATGAACCTGATCTCGGAGACCGCGGCCCGGCTCGCCGCGGACCGGGCCGGGGAGGCCGTGCAGTGCGGTGAGCGGGCGCTGGCGGCGGCCGAGCGGCTGGGCTGGCGGGCCGCGCGGGCGCGGACCCTGCGCCTGCTGGGCACCGCCCTCGCGGTGGCCGGGGACCACGACCGGGCCAGGGACCGGCTGGCGGAGGCGGTGGAGCAGCTCGCGGCGCTGGGCCTGCCCGAAGTGGCCGCGGCCTCCGCGACCCTGACCTCCCTCACGGCCCGGTGACCTGACCCGGTGACACGCACATGGCCCGGTGAAACGTATATGTCGTTCACCGACATATAGTGGCCGCATGAATCCCGGTCCGGCGGCGGTCGACGCGCTCCCGCGTGCCCGGACTTCGGCATGTGACGGAGATGGAGCAGGCATGGCCAGCAAGAAGAACCTCGTCGCCAACCGGGCGTCCCTCGCCCACAAGGTCCGGTACGCCGCGAGCAGCCCGCACCGCATCGCCCCGTACCTGAAGCGGGCCGCCCGCGACCGCTGGCTGGCCTTCAAGCACCCCGACCACGTGAGCTACTACCGGGCCGTGATGGCCTCGGACACCCGGCGCAGCCCCGAGGCGGCCGTGGGGAGCCACACGCACGAACGGTGGCTCGCACTCGGCCGGATGCAGTTCGACTACCTGCTCCGGCACGGCCTCGAACCGGGCGCGCGGATGCTGGACATAGGCTGCGGCAACCTGCGCGCGGGCTGGCGCTTCATCGACCACCTGGAGCCGGGCCACTACTACGGCATCGACATCTCGCCCGACATCCTGATCGCGGCCAAGCGCACCCTGACCGAGCGCGGGCTCCAGGCCAAGGTCCCGCACCTGACCATCACCGGGAACCTGACGCTGGACTTCCTGCCCGACGCCCACTTCGACGTCGTGCACGCGCACAGCGTGTTCTCGCACTCGCCGGTCGAGGTCATCGACGAGTGCCTCGCCCACGTGGGCCGGGTACTGGCGCCCGGCGGGCACTTCGATTTCACCTTCGACCGCACCACCGGCTCCGAACACCAGGTGCTCCGCGAGGACTTCTACTACCGCACCGAGACCCTCGTCGCCCTGGCCGAGCGGCACGGACTGGCGGCCCGCTTCATGGCGGACTGGGAGGAACTGGGCCACGGCCAGTCCAAGATCCGGGTCACCGCGCGCTGAGCGGAGGCGGCCCGGGGCGTCGGCTCAGGTGGGCGTGGCCGTCCCGGAGTTCCGGCTCCGCCACAGCCGTACGGCGAGGGCCGCGCCCGCCAGCAGCAGGAGGGCCGTCGGGATGCTGTCCTGGTCGAGCACTCCGCCGAAGAACCCGGTGATCATGAAGGGCAGCGCCGCGACCACGACCTGAGGGGCGGTGCGCAGCCCGGACAGGGCCGACCGGCCCGCCAGGGCCAGGGCCGCGATGACCGGAACGCCGTAGCGCCAGTGCACGAAGAGCCCGATTCCCTTCGAGTCGAGCAGAGCGAACAGGAAGGCCGCCAGCGGAGCCCACAGGGCCAGGGCCAGCACCCCCGAGGTGCTGCGGATCCGGCGCGCCGGCCGCAGGTCCGGCGGACAGGCCAGGGGCAGGACGGCGGGCACCATCGGCAGCAGCAGGAAGGCCGGGAGCTGCCACGGCACCGGCAGGTCCGCGGGCAGCACGGTCACGAGGACGGAGACGGCGCCGCCGACCAGGCCCGCCAGTGCCCACAGGGCGCCCGAGTGGCGCCCGGACAGGGCCACGACCGCGCCGATCAGGGCCACCAGATGGCCGCCGCCGGTGGCGTAGGTGAGCGGCACGAGGAAATCGGGGTTGTCGCTGATCTGCCAGTCCGAGACCGTCGAGACGAGGTCGAAGGCCGAGTACGAGGCCGTGGCGGCCAGGGCGAAGGGCGACGCGGCGGCGAAGAGCCGCCCGCCCCGCTGGGCGGAGCCCAGCCCCAGGCGCAGCCGCAGCGCGTGCGCCGCGATGTCGCAGGCCTCCTGGAAGCGGGTCCACCGGCCGGCCCCCTCGGTCGCCTCCCGGTACGCCTCGGCCATCTCCTCGCCGAATTCGCGGCGGAACTTCGCCGGATACAGGCGCAGCAGCGGCAGGCTCACGCGGTGGCCTCCCCGGTGATCCCCAGGCGGCGGGTCGCCTCGCGGGCGGTCGCGGCGATCCGCTGGACCTCGGCGCCGAGGCTCTCGCGCCCGGCGGGGGTGAGCGTGTACGTACGGCGCAGGCGGCTGTCCACGATCTCTTCCTCGTGCACCTCGATCAGGCCCTGCCCCAGGAGCCGCTCCAGGGCGCCGTACAGGGTGCCGGTGCGCAGCTTGACCCGCCCGCCCGAGATCGTCTCGACCTCGCGGGCGATCGCGTAGCCGTGCCGGGGCTCGTCCGCGAGCGCGGTCAGGAGGAGGAGGGTGGGTTCCTGCATCGCACGATCACTCATCCCCGCATCGTAAGTCACCCACCGGCATATACCGGCGGGGGAGCGGGCGGGCGGGCCGAACCGCCGGGGCGCCGTCATGGAGGTTCCTACGAGCGCCATAGGGTGAGGGGGCAAAGCGTCAGAGGGGACATTCGGAGTGAGCAGTCGCGGCGGGGCATCAGGGGGCCGGTCGGGCGGCAGCGGTCCGGAGAACGGGGCCGAGGCCGAGTCCGGGCCCGGTCCGGTGGCCGGTTCGGGGTCCGCTTCCGGATCCGGGTCCCGGGGCAGGTCCGCCGCGGGCCGTCGGCGCAAGCGCCGCGCCCCCGGCGGCGCGCTGGCCGGATGGGCCGCCGTCGCGCCCGCCCTCGCCCCGCTCATAGCCCGTGGGCGCCCGCTCATCGCCCGCGCGCGCCCCCTCGCACGGCGCCTGCGCCCCGCCTACCCCCGGCCCGGCCGCACCGACTGGCGCCGCTGGATACCGTCCTGGCGCCAGTGGCTCGGCGCGTTCCTCTACGGGCTCCTCACCGCGGTCGCCTTCGTCGGGATCGCCTACGCCGTCACCGACATACCCGACGACCTCAACTCCTTCGCGAAGCAGCAGGACAACGTCTACTACTGGTCCGACGGCTCCAAAATGGCCCGCACCGGCTGGGTCAGCCGCCAGGAAATGCCGCTCGACAAGGTCCCGAAGCCGGTCCAGGGCGCCATCCTCTCGGCCGAGAACGCGAGCTTCTACTCGGACCCCGGGGTCTCGCCCTCGGGCTTCCTGCGCGCCGTGAAGGCCGCCGTCACCGGCGGCGAAACGCAGGGCGGCTCGACCATCACGCAGCAGTACGTGAAGAACGCCTACCTGAACCAGGACCGCACGGTCTCCCGGAAGTTCACCGAGATCCTCCTCGCGGTGAAGCTGGACCGCGCGAAGAGCAAGCAGCAGATCCTGCAGGACTACCTCAACACCAGCTGGTTCGGCCGCGGCACCTACGGCATCCAGCGCGCCTCCCAGGCGTACTACGGCAAGGACGTCTCCCAGCTCAACGCCAGCGAGGGCGCCTTCCTCGCCTCCCTCCTCAAGGGCGCCGCCCTGTACGACCCGGCCGTCAGCAAGGAGAACCGGGCGCGCGCCGTCGAGCGCTGGAGCTGGACCCTGGACCGGATGGTCACGACCGGCAACCTCTCGGCGGCCGAGCGAGCGAAGTACACGAAGTTCCCCGACCCGCTGGAGCGCTCCGTCGTCAGCGACGCCACCGGGCAGTCCGGCTATCTGGTGGAGCTGGCGAAGGCGTACGCGATCAAATCCGGGCACATCAAGGACTCGGACTTCGACCTCGGCGGCTACCAGATCTACACGACCTTCGACAGGAACCGCACGGACGCGCTGACCGCCGCCGTGCAGAAGACGCAGAAGGCCTTCGACGCCGAACACCGGCCCACCACCGACCAGTACGCGAAGATCGGCGCGGCGAGCGTCGCCCCCGACGGGCGGCTGCTCGCCGTGTACGGCGGACCCGACTACCTCAAGCAGGGCTTCAACGAGTCGAACGCGACGACGATCCCGGTCGGCACCGCCTTCACCCCGTTCGTCTACGCCGCCGCGCTGGACGACGGAGTGATGCGCGACCGCGGCAAGCCCCGCACCAAGGTCTCCCCGACCGCGATGTACGACGGCAACGACCAGGTCACCGTACAGACGCCCGACGGACCCTACTGGGACCGCAGCGGCAAGGTGGTGAAGGGCCACAACGACGGCGGCCGCAGCTGGGGACAGATCCCCCTGAGCAAGGCCGTCGCGGACTCCGTCAACACCCCGATGCTGCAGCTCGGACTCGACGTCGGACTCGACCGGGTGGACGCCCTGGCCCAGCGCGCCGGGCTGCTCGGCCCGAGCCTCGGCCCCCAGGTCCCCCTCTTCGCCCTCGGGGAGAACTCGACCCCCAGCGCGATCCGCATGGCCGGCGCCTACGAGACCTTCGCCGCCGCGGGGATGCACACCGAGCCCTACTCGGTGCGCGCGATCACGCGCAACGGCAGCGCGCTGCCGGTCGTGGCGCCCAAGCCCGCCCGGGCGATGTCGGCCACGGCGGCGGGCGCGGTGACGGACGCCCTGCGCGACGCCGTCACCGACGGATCGGCGAAGGCCGCGAGCAAGGCGTCCCCGGGCGCGGCGGGCAAGACCGGGACGACCGCCGGGAACACCGCGGGCTGGTTCGTGGCCAGCACCGGGCAGGAATCCACGGCGGTCGTCGTCTACCGGATGTCCCTCACCGACCTGATCCCCCTGCCGCTGACCGGCCTTGGCGAGGACGCCCCCGGCACCCCCGGCAGCGACCGGGCGGTCAAGCTGTGGGCGGACTACATCAAGGCGGTGCACTGAGGTACGCCCCCGCGGGCGGGTCAACCCGCCCGCGGGGGCGGTGCGGTCAGCCGCCGACGTGGATGCCGGGGCGGCGGGCGGGGTCGGGCTCGTGCTTGCGGATGATCTCGCGGGTGACGGGTGCGGTGTCGCCGCGGCCGAGGAGGAAGTAGCGGAACATGTGGGTCAGCGGGCTGCCCTCGGCCCACGCGAAGTAGCAGTGCGGCTGGACTCCGGTCGTGTCGCGCAGGGCGAGCAGGATGGCGGCGATCGCGTTGGGCGCGGCGGGCGCCGCGGCGCGCAGGACCCGGTACCCGTCGACCTCGACTCCCCGGACGGTGAGGACTTCGCTGAAGTCGGAGGGGTCGACCACGTCGATTTCCAGGAACATGACGTCGGCGGGGCCGGGCACCGGGTTGTTCCCGCGCTGTTCGCGCTCCTTGTCGGCGTATTCGGGGCCGTCGCCGGTCTGGCGGCGGTTGGCGATGATGTTGATGGCGTTGTCGTACACGATGGTGTCGGTGATGAACTGGCGGGCGGCCGGGTCGAAGACCAGGTGGTCCGCGCGGAGTTCGGTCGTGCGGGAGACCCGGGAGACCAGGGACACCACGACGATGCCGGCGATGAACAGGCCGGATATGGCGATCCCGTCGGGCTTGTCGACGATGTTGGCCACCAGCGCGTAGAGCAGGACCGCGGTGAGCAGGGTGAATCCGACGGTGGCGGCCCGCCGGCGGCGCCGGAAGGAGGAGACGGTGACGGCGAAGGCCCCGGAGACCATCATGGCGAGGATGCCCGTCGCGTAGGCGCCGGCCTGCGCGTTGACGTCCGCGTCGAAGGCGATGGTGATGCCGACGCACAGGACGGTGTAGACGAAGACGACGGGCCGAACGGCGCGTCCCCATTCGGGCGCCATGCCGTAATCGGGCAGGTAACGCGGGACGATGTTGATCAGGCCCGCCATCGCCGACGCACCCGCGAACCAGAGGATCAGGATGGTGCTGATGTCGTAGACGGTGCCGAAGGTCTGTCCGACGTGCTCGTGGGCGAGCCAGGCCAGGGCGCGGCCGTTGGCCGCGCCGCCGGGCTCGAACGCCTCGTGGGGGATGAGGACGGTGGTCACGAAACTCGCGGCCAGCAGGTAGACGCTCATGACGAGGGCGGCGGTGCTCAGCAGCTTGCGCGTGTTGCGGATGCGCTCCCGCAGCCGCTCTTCGGGATCGGCGCCCTCGGCCGCGACGAGCGGCATCATGCTCACCCCCGTCTCGAATCCGGAGAGGCCGAGGACGAGCAGCGGGAACGAGAGCAGGGCGGGACCGAGCAGCCCGCCGAGGCCGCCTCCGCCGTTGAAGAGCGCGTCCGTCCACGCCGACCAGGCGCCCGGCGTGGTGATCACGTCCACCACGCCCACGCCGATGGTCACCGCGTTGAGGAGGAGGAAGACCGCGACCAGGGGGATGGCGACGCTGACCGCCTCGCTGAACCCGAGCAGGAACACCCCGCCGAGCAGCAGGAGCAACGTCACGGTGATGGCCACTTCATGGCCGTGCAGTGCCTGCGGGAAGAAGGGGTTCTCGACCACGTGCACGGAGGCGTCCGCCGCGGACAGGGTGATCGTGATGATCCACGAGGTGGCCACGAAGCCGAGGAGGACCAGGACGAACAACTTGCCCCGCCAGAACGGCAGCAGGTCCTCCAGCATGGCCACCGACCCGGCGCCGTGCGGGCTCTCGTGCGTCACGCGGCGGTACATGGGCAGCATGCCCAGCAGGGTCAGCGCGACGATCACGAGGGTCGCCAGGGGTGACACCGCCCCGGCCGCGAGCGCCGCGATCGCCGGTACGTAGGCCAGGCTGGAGAAGTAGTCCACTCCGGTCAGGCACATCACCTTCCACCAGGCGTGCGACTCGGTGTGCCCCTCGCCGGCCCCCGGCCCGATCGGCTGCACCCGGTGCCGGAGCAGCCACCGCGCCAGGCCGCCGTTCGGCTGCGCCCGCAACGCCGGGCTCTCCATCACTTCTGGCACGGCCAGTTCGTCGCTCGCCTGCTTCATGTCCCCCATCAACCCTTCCCTCGCCGAGTCCACCGGGCCCGGCCGCCACCGCACTCACGGCAACGACCACCGAGTATGCGACCTCGCTTCCGTACCCCTTTGCGGAGGGGGTATGCGCGCCCCCACGTGTCCGTGGCACGGGTCGGCGTGGGATACGATTGACCTCGTACTCGCGGCCGGGATTCCCGGTGGTGGGGCTCGCGTTGGTGGTCCAAGGAAAGGCACCCCACTTCCCGTGGGGGGATGCAGGTGCAAGGCCTGCCCAGCGCTCGATCAAGGCCCCGGTCTCCTCAGGGAGACCGGGGCTTTTCCGTACCCGGTGCGCGGTGGCCTACTTCCAGCTGACCAGCGCGCCCTCGTGCCGTACGCAGCCGCCGTCGGCGACCAGTTCCGGCTTGCCCGAGAACCAGCCGGGGCGCAGCGACAGTTCGACGCCGTGGTCATCGGTCGTCCGGATACCGGGCAGGCCCGCTCCCCGCTCACCCGCGTCCGGGGCGGGGATGTCCCGCACCGTCAGGCCCTTGGCGGACCACGCCTCGCGGAGCGTGGCGACCGCGGTCGCGTATGCGGCGGGGCTCGCGAAGTCGGGGGTCCAGGTGACGCTCGGCTGGTCGCGGCTGACGCCCTCCGCGTCGAGACCGAGGTCGTCCTTGCAAGAGGAGTTGGACATGTCGTGCCGGTCCACCACCGCCGAGGGGTTCAGCCCCAGCTGCCGCGCGGCCTCGTCACCCGCCCGCTGCGTCCGTTCCAGATGCGTGCGGAACTCCGTCTCCGACATGACGTGGCCCTGGACCAGCGCGCAGCCCTGGACGAGTACGGCGACGAGCAGCACCGCGCCGCCCCGGACCAGCACCCTGGCGGGGCGGCGGCGGAGCGGTGCGGGTGCGGTGGGAGAAGGAGTTCGGGTCATGGGCCCATCCCAGCAGGCGCGTCGGCCGCCCGGCAGCGCTCCCGTACTCAGGCGCCGGTGAGTACGGGAGCCCCGGCACCCGCCGTCCGCACGCCACGGCGGGGGCGGCGTACGCTCCGCCCTCGACCCAGGTCCCCGATAATGGTGTCCGCAGACGATCTCCCCGAGAGGAAGGTTCCATGACCGACAAGACGGGCGAACGCCGCCCGGCCGGTGAGCTGGAGGCCAGCGTCCTGGCGGCCCTGTGGGCCGCGCGCGGGCCCCGGTCCGCGGCGCAGGTCAGGGACGCGATACCCCAGGACCTGGCCCGGACCACGGTCGCGACGCTGCTGGCCCGGCTGCAGGAGAAGGGCGTCATAGACCGCAGGCCCGGCGGGCGGGGCTTCCTGTACTTCCCGGTGGAGGACGCGCACGGGCTCACCGCGCGCCGGATGCACCGCGAACTCGACCAGGACGGCGACCGCGGCGTGGTCCTGGCCCGCTTCGTCGAAGGCCTCAGCTCCGACGACGAGGCGGAGCTGAGGCGGCTGCTGGAGGGCGGCGGGCAGTGATCGGGCTGCTGATCGTCCCCCTGCTGCTGCCCTGGCTGCTGCCGCCGCTCGCCCGGCGCACGGCCGCCCGGGTGCGGCCCGAGGCCGCCCTGTGGACGATCACCGCCGCCACCCTGGCCCTCGCCGTCGGCGTCGTGGCCTGCCTCGGTGCGCTGCTGCTGCCACTGGCCCTGTCGATCGGGCCCCTGGCCGCCCTCGCGCACCTCATCCAGCCGCTGCGGGCCGGTCCCGCGTTCCTGACGCTGGGCGTCTCCGCGCTGTCCGCCGGGACCGTCGCGGTCATCGCCGCCACCGTGGCCCGGCGCGGCCTGTCCGAGGCCAGGCGCCTGCGCTCCGCCCACGGCGACGTCGCCCACCTGCCGGCCGTCGGCGGGCTGTGCGTGCTGCGCGACTCCCGCCCGGACGCCTACGCCCTGCCCGGCGGTCCGCGGGGCAGGGGCCGGATCGTGGTGACCACCGGCATGCTGCGCTCGCTGGAGCCGCGCGAACGCGAAGCCCTGCTGGCCCATGAACGCGCGCACCTCGCCGCGCGCCACCACCTCTTCCTCGCCGCCGCCCAGCTCGCCGGATGGTGCCACCCGGCACTGGCCGCCGCCGTCCCGCAGGTCTCGTACGCCGCCGAGCGCGCGGCCGACGAGTCCGCCGCCCGGGCCACCGGCAGCCGGACGCTGACCGCGCACGCGGTGGGGCGGGCGGCACTGGCCGTCACCCGCGGCGGCGAGCGGCCCGGGGGATCCGTGCTCGCGGCGGGTGCGGTCACCGGTCCGGTCCCGGCCCGGGTACGGGCCCTGCTCACCCAGGAGCCCGCCCGGCGCGTAGCCCCCGCCCTGCTGGCCATGGCCCTGCTGTGCGCCGCGGCCGGGGCCTCCTCGGTGGCCGGGGCGGTCTGGCTGCACCACGGTGTCGAGATCGCCCAGGGCGAGGCCTCAGCCGCCTGACGGCCGCCCGCCTCGTGCCCGGCCGTCAGGCGGTCAGGACGCCGGTTCCGAGGAGGCCCAGGAGCAGGACGCCCACGGCGATGCGGTAGACGACGAAGGCGTTGAAGGAATGCTTCGCGACGAACTTGAGGAGCCAGGCGATCGAGGCGTAGGCGACGACGAAGGAGACCAGGGTGCCGACGATCAGGGGGAGGGGGTCCACACCGGCGCCGATGGCGTCCTTGAGCTCGTACAGACCCGCGCCGGTCAGGGCGGGGATGCCGAGGAAGAACGACAGGCGCGTCGCGGCGACGCGTTCGAGGTCGAGGATGAGGCCGGTGGACATGGTGGCGCCGGAGCGGGAGAAACCGGGGAAGAGCAGGGCGAGGATCTGGGAGCAGCCCACGAGCATGGCGTCCTTGAGGGTGGTGTCCTGCTCGCCGCGCCGGTGGCGGCCCATCTGGTCGGCGGCCCACATGAGGCCGCTGCCGACGATCAGGGAGCCGGCCACGATCCACAGCGAGGCCAGCGTGCTCTCGATGAGCGGCTTGGCCGCGAGTCCCACGACCACGATGGGTATGGTCGCGTAGATGACCCACCAGGCGAATTTGTAGTCGTGGTGGTGGCGCTCCTCGCGGTTGGCCAGACCGCGTCCCCACGCGGCCATGATCCGCACGATGTCCTTGAAGAAGTACACGAGGACCGCGGCGATGGCGCCGACCTGGATGACGGCGGTGAAGGCGACGACGGACTTGTCGTCCACCGGAATGCCCATCAGGCCTTCAGTGATCTTCAGATGGCCCGTGGAGGAAACGGGCAGGAATTCGGTGACCCCTTCGACGATGCCGAGGATCACGGCCTGTCCGATACCGATGGCGCTCAATTGGTCCGTCCCTGACGTGGGTTCGATCGGGTGGCCCCGCACTCGTCTACATGAATGTAGACGTCGAGTACGACTCTAGAGGATGGGTGCGGCGGGGCCAACCTCGGGCCGGGTGGAGGTGTTTGCCCTGGACGGTCCGCTCCGGGGTGCCCCCGCCGACGTTGCCTTCGATGTCATTCATTGCAACGCTCCGTTGCATTCAGCCTTCGCGTCATTGCATCAATTTACCGTCTCCTGCCTGGGGAAACGGCTTTATGTTGATTGACGACTTCATGAACGCAACGTAGCTTTCGGCATTGTTCAAACATGTGATGTCGCGAGAAGAGGAACGGTCATGAGTGAATCCCTCCACACCGTCACGGCACTGCCGACGGAGCGTCGGTCCGGCTGCCCCTTCGACCCGCCGGCCGGACTGACCGAGGCCCAGGGGCACGGCCCCCTGAGCGCCTTCACGCACCCCGGTGGCAGGCCCGGCTGGCTGATCACCGGATACGACCTGGTCCGGTCGGTCCTGGCCGACCCGCGGTTCAGCTCGCGCAAGGACCTGCTGAACGTGGTCGACTTCGAACTCCCGCCGGCGCCGCCCGGCGAGTTCCTCCTCATGGACGAGCCGCAGCACGGGCGCTACCGGAAACCGCTGGTGGGCAAGTTCACCGCCCGGCGGATGCGGCTGCTCACCGAGCGCATCGAGCAGATCACCAACGACTGCCTCGACGCCATGGAGCGGTCCGGGCCGCGGGCGGACCTGGTGACCGCGTTCGCCAAGCCCATCCCCACCATCGTCATCTGTGAGCTGCTGGGGGTCCCCTACGAGGACCGGGACTCCTTCCAGGAGCAGATCGACAAGTTCATGAACGGGGAGACGGGCGACGAGGACCTGCTGGCGGCCTACACCGCGACCCAGGAGTACCTCGCCGGGCTGGTGGCCGCGAAGCGCGCGCACCCCACCGACGACGTGCTCAGCGAACTCACCGACAGCGACCTGAGCGACGAGGAGCTGCAGGGGATCAGCCTGATCCTGCTGGCGGCCGGTTTCGACACCACCGCGAACATGCTGGCCCTCGGGGTCTTCGCGTTGCTCCAGAACCCGGAGCAACTGGCCGCGCTGAGGGCGGACCCCGCGCTCATCGACCAGGCGGTGGAGGAACTGCTGCGGTACCTGAGCGTGGCCAAGTCCTTCATGCGGACCGCGCTGGTGGACGTCGAGCTGGGCGGTCAGACGATCAAGGCGGGGACGACGGTCGTCCTGTCGTACAACACCGCCAACCGCGACCCCGAGCGCTACGCCGACCCCCACGCGCTCGACCTCCGGCGGGATTCCGGCGGCCACCTCGCCTTCGGCCACGGCATCCACCTGTGCCTGGGCCAGCAGCTGGCCCGCATCGAGATGCGGGTCGCGCTCTCCGCGCTGCTGGCCCGCTTCCCCGCGCTGCGCCTGGCCGTACCGGCCGAAGAGGTCGCCGTGCGCCCGGAGAGCGCGGACATCCACGGGGTGAAGAGCCTCCCGGTCACCTGGGCCTAGCTGGCCCCCGCAAGGGCCGCGTCGAGCATCCGGCGGGCGGTCGCGGTCAGTTCGGCCGGATCCGGGGCCGGCCGCGAGCGGGCGAGGGCCCCGGCCAGCCGGTCGAAGAGCAGCCCGTCCATCCACGCCGCCAGGAGCCCGGCGGCCTCCTCGGGCCGGTCCGCGCCGAGCCCGGCCAGGATCACGGCGGCCCGGCCGCGCGCGCCCTGCCCCGCCCGATGGAGCTCCGGCTCCAGCTCGGGATTGCGTGCCGCTTCCAGGCTGAGTTCGAAGCGGGCCAGCTGGCGCGCGCGCCCCACCGTCAGCCACTGGTGGAGCAGCCCCGCCAGGAGCACCGCGGCCGCCTCCCGGTCCGGGGGCGCCGCGGCGGGGGCGCCGCCGACGTCGAGGTCGCCGAGGTCGAGCTCCGCGAGCCGCTGGTAACAGGCGCCGATCAGGGCGGTCCTCGTGCGGAAGTAGTACGAGGTGCTGCCCGCGGGCAGCTCTGCCGCGCCGTCGACGGCGCGGTGGGTCAGGCCGCGCAGCCCGGCGGCGGCCACGAGGCCGATCGCCGTGTCCGCGATCAGCGTGCGCCGGTCCGGAGCGGACGGAGGAGACGTAAGAGAGGAGGCAGGGGTGGACATGACGCCACTCTACAGCTGTAGAGTGACGCCCGTCGTCTCCTCTACGGCTGTAGAGGACTGGTCGGGGTGGGAAGGGCGTGGTGTGACATGTCGGAGACTCGGCTTCGTGCGGTGGTGGCCGGAGCGGGGATCGGCGGGCTCACGGCGGCCGTGGCCCTGCACCGCCGCGGCTGGCGGGTGACCGTCTGCGAACGGGCGCCCGGGCCGACCGCCGTGGGCGCCGCGATCGTCCTCGCCCCCAACGCCCTGCGCGCCCTCGGCTCCATCGGCTTCGACATCACCCGGTCCGCGGGAAGCGCCGCACCCGCCGCCCTCGGCCTGCGCCGCCCCGACGGCCGGTGGCTGAAGCGCGCCGACACCGCCGCGATGACGGCCCGGTACGGCTCGCCCCCGCTCGCCGTGCACCGCGCGGACCTGGCCGAGGCGCTGGCGGGCGCGCTCCCCGAGGGCGCGGTCCGCTACGCCGCCGAGGTCACCGACGTGAGCGACGCCGACCAGGCGGTGGTGGTCCGTACCGCGTCGGGCGAACTCGCCGCCGACCTCGTCATCGCCGCCGACGGGATCCGCAGCCCGCTGCGCGGACGGTACTTCCCCGCCCACCCGGGCCTGCGCCACACCGGCCAGACGGCCTGGCGCGCCGTCCTGCCCGCGGACGGTCCGGCCCCGGCGGAGGCGGCCGAGACCTGGGGCCGCGGCGAACGCTTCGGCGTCGTCCCGCTCGCCGACGGCCGGGTCTACGTCTACGCGACCGCCGTGGTTCCCGACGGGTGCCGCTCCGCAGACCCCGCAGACCCCGCGGACCTCCGCGCCGAACTCCTGCGCCGGTTCGGCGCGTGGCACGACCCGATCCCGGCGCTGCTGGGGCGGCTCGATCCGGCGGCCGTGCTGCGGCACGACCTCCACGACCTGGCCGCCCCGCTTCCCCGGTACCACCGGGGCCGCCTCGTCTGGCTGGGCGACGCCGCCCACGCGATGACCCCCGACCTCGGCCAGGGCGGCTGCCAGGCCATCGAGGACGCCGTGGTCCTGGCCGGTCTCCTGGGTGACGCCGGGGCGGCCGCCGTACCGGCCGCGCTGGCCGCCTACACCGAGGCCCGTTGGGCCCGTACCGACACCCTGCGGATCCGGTCCCGCCGGGCGGGCCGGATCGGCGCCCTCACCCACCCCCTCGCGGTGGCCGCCCGGGACCTCGCCGTCCGGGCGACCCCGGCCCGCGCCGCGCGGCGCGCGATGGACGACCTCTTCGGCCGGGCTACTTGATCACGTTCTGCCAGTCCGGGGCCTGCGCGGGGTCGAGCAGGCGGAGTTGGGCCAGCACCTTCGGGTCCTGGGCGTCGAGCCAGTCGGCCAGCTCCCGGAAGGAGACGCACCGCACTTCCTGGCGCGGGCAGACGTCCTTCATGACGTCCTCGACGGCCTTCATGTAGATGCCGCCGTTCCAGTCCTCGAAGTGGTTGCCGATGTACATCGGGGCCCGGCTGCCGTTGTAGACGCGGTTGAAGCCGTTCATGTACGACATCCGGGTCTGTTCGAGCCAGGCCGCGTACTTGGTGGGGTCGCCCTTGGTGCTGTCACCGGACTGGTTGTAGAGGAAATTGAAGTCCATGGAGAGGACTTGTACCTCTTTGTTCTGCAACGGCACGAGTTGCAGCGGAAAGTTCCATATATCGTTCATTTTGGACGGCCAGAGCTGGAAGTCCCCCGCGGAACTGGCGTCGTAGCGCCAGCCGTACGGCTTGATCGCCTCCAGCAGGTTCTTCTGGCCCTCCAGGCAGGGGGCGCGGCCGCCGACCAGTTCCCGGTCCGGGTCGAAGGGCAGCGGCGCCGTGTTCGTGAACCCCGTGTTCGTCTTCCAGTCCTTGATGAACGAGTACGTCTGGTCTATCTCGCTCTTCCACTCGGCGGGGCTCCAGTCCCCGCCCCCCTTGGGCCCGCAGAAGTGGCCGTTGAAGTGCGAGCCGATCTCGTCCCCGTCGCCCCAGGCGCCGCGCAGCTGCTCCAGCGTGCTCTTCACGTGCGGGACGGTCGGGTAGGAGATGGCCGCCGAGCCCGGGCTGTGCTGCGGCGGGCTGTACAGCATCTTCTTGCTCTCCGGCAGCAGGTAGATGCCCGTGAGGAAGAAGGTCATGTGCGCCTTGCTCTCCTGGGCCACCTGCCGGAAGTGGGAGAAGAGGTGGTCGTCGCCCTCCAGGGCGCCGTCCCAGGAGAACACCACGAACTGCGGCGGCTTCTCGCCCGGTTTCAGCCGCTCGGGCTTGAGCTGGCCGGGCTGCGGTCCGGTGTAGGAGGTGGAGCCGTCGCCCAGTACCTTGACCTTGCCGTCCCAGTTCTTGTCCTGCTCGCGGTCCGCGGCGGACTTGCCGTTCTTCTGGCCGGCCGAGAGCGCGGCGGCCGCCGACTTCTCGTCCCCGCCCGACGCCGGGGCGCCGCCGAGGGTGAAGGCGTAGGTGGTGGCGGCGGCCGCGACGAGGGCGACCGCGGCGGAGCCGATCCCCATGCGCTTGCGGTTCAGCGCCTTGGCGCGGGCCTTGCGCGCGGCCTTGTGGGCGGCCCGGGAAGCGAAGTCCGGGGCGTCGTCGGTGTCGGGCATGGCAGCTGTCTTCCCCCGTGGTCACCGCAGCCCCCGCCGCGCATGGATTGTTCATACGAATATAGAACTTGTCTGCATGTCTACCTCACCCCGGACCCTCGGCGCGCGCCGTCTCACAGCGGGGACACAGGGAGAGCGGTTCCGGACGGGTTGTGCCGGGGGAATTCAGCGGGGTCGTCGGCTGTGCGAGGATTCCGCCGCCGGTTCGTGTGGATCGGTGACAAGGGGAACTATTGTGATACCAAAGACGTTCAGACCCGCCGCCGTCGGCGTCGTGGCTCTGGCCGCAGTCCTGTCGTACGCATTCCTGCCCTCCTCCTCCGCGAGCGAGGCTCCTCAGAAGCACACCGCGGACAGCGCGAGTCTGAAGACCTTCGCCCGCATAGCCGACGACGTGCTGTCCCAGCGCACCGAGGCCCTCGTCGAGGACCAGCCGGGGCACCACCCCGCCACCTCGGGCCAGAAGACGCGCATGTCGCCCCAGTTGCAGAAGGACGAGAAGGACGCGCTCTCGTCGCTGCGCTCCCGCAAGACCCGCCTGCAGGCGCTCGGCGAGGCCTACAGCGCCGCCGACACCAAGGTCGTCGTGGACAAGGCCACGGTCACCAAGGGCAAGGCGACCGTGCAGGTCACCGAGGACACCACCCTCACCTACAAGAAGGTCCACGGCGACGAGCCGACGACGACCGGCTTCAAGACGCGCTACGAGATGAACCTCGTCGGCAAGCCGGGCGGTGCCTGGGAGCTGACCTCGATCGCCTCCAAGGAGAACGGCCCGGTCGCGGTCAACGAGCCGACCCTCGCCAAGGCGGCCGTCGTCCAGGACGACGGCCAGACCTACCCCGACGGCACCCCGGCGTCCACCAAGTACCCCGCGCCGGCCAAGCCCAAGGCGAAGACCGGCGGCGCCTACGACTACGCCGCCATGGCGACGTACGCCGAGAAGTACTGGAAGAACTACAACCCGGCGTACCGGCAGTTCAACGGAGCCGGAGGGGACTGCACCAACTTCATCAGCCAGTCCCTGAAGGCGGGCGGCTGGAAGAACGCCCCCGGGTCCACCTCGGACTACCGCGACTGGTGGTACGACGGCTCACTCCAGACCGATTCCTGGGCGGGCGCCAACGAATGGGCCTGGTTCACGAACTCCAACAACCGGGCGCCGAACCTGGCGTACGTCTACCAGCTGGATGTCGGTGACATCCTGCAGATGGACTTCAACCGGGACGGTTCCAAGGACCACTCGATGATCGTGACGTACCGGAGCAGCGCGGGAACGCCCTACGTCACGTACCACTCGACGAACACCTACCGGAAGTCCGTCGCGAGCCTTATCGCCTCGTACCCCAACGCGGTGTACTTCGCCTACCGCACCTGACGGGTCCCGCTCCGGCGGACCGGCGGACCGGCGCGACGCCGGCCGGTCCGCCGGGGCGGGGACGGAAACACCTGGCGGTCGGTGCCCGGGGAGCGGTACGCTCACCGCGATGATCACCGAAACGACTCACAGATCGGGGGACCCGTCCGCGCAAGGTGAGTGCTGATGCCCACCGACACCGCGAACGGCGATTCCCGCCTCTCCCGCTGGCTCCGCGTACGTGCGTACGCCGTGCCGCCCTCCATGATCGAGACCGCCACCGCCCGCCGCCGCACCGGGGACTGGGCGGGGGCCTGCGCCGCCGCCAACACCGACGTCGACGCCGGTGTCCGGCCGCGCGCCGTGGCCCGCGTCCACGGCGCGGAACTCGCCGCCCGGCTACGGGCCGACCTCCGTCACCTCGCTCCCGACCTGCTGCGCTGGCACCTGCCGAGGGTCGCCCCCGACGGGCTGCTGCGCCCGGGCCTGACCGTGACCCTGGCCCGGTACGAGGCCACCGCGCGCGACGGCCCGTACCCGGTGCACCTGGTGGCCCGGACCGCGCCCGCCTGGGCCGACGGCGGTCAGCGGATCAGCCTCGCGCTGTGGGACGGCTCGCGCTCCCGGGCCGCCGGGACGCCTCCCCATCCGCACCCGCGGCCCCACCCGCGCTTCCGGCTCGACCTGCACCGGCACCTGTGGGACGCGCGCCGGACCGAGGAGTTCCGGATCCGCTCCGGGGCGGGTCTCCTGTCCGCCGATGGCCCTCCCGCCGAGCCGGATCCCGAGCTGCTCGGGTCCCTGCCCCCGGGGAAACCCTGGGCCGCCCACCGGTGGGCGGCCGAGGCCGCCATCCTGCTGCGCGCCGAGGGCCGGGCCAGCGGGCCGGTCACGGTCCGGCTGGGCTCCCGGGACCGGCTGGACCTGTACCCCGGCGACCCGGGCCGATCCCCTTACCGCTACCGGGAGTTGGCCAAGCCCGGGCCCGGCGGCGGACCGGCGGCGCCGGTCCTGCCCGATGCGGCGACCTGGGTGCCGCCCGACCTGGAGCTGCTCCGGGCCGGGCTGATCGGGGCCGACGGGCTGCACCCGCTGGTCGCCTCGGCGCTCGTACCGGGCCACGCGCCGCCCGCGGCGCCACCGGACCCGGTGGCTCCCGGAGCGCCGCGCCTGGTGGAGTGCCGCGGGTCCCTGCACCGGATCGGCCTGGTCGACGGGGTGCTGGCCGCCCTCGACCACGACCCGGCCGAGATCCGGCGGGAGGAACTGCTCGTCGCCCTGACCGGTACTCCGCTGCCCTGCCTGCGGGAGATCGACACGGCGCACCGGCGCCCGGACTGCCTCACCGGCGTCCGCGAACGCCTCGACCACGGGGACACCGCCGGTGCGCTCGGCGTGGTCGAGGGCCTGCTGGGGCCCGGGGCGCAGCTGCTCGACGGCCCGCTGCGGGACGCGCTCGAAGCGGCCGTGGACCGGCGGATCACCTACGGGCTGTTCACGGCGGGGCTGCTGGGACCCGGCCCCGGCCGGATCCGCCCGGGCGACCGCCGCCCGCGTGACGCCCGTACGCGTCCACGGCACGCCACCACTCGCTGAATCGCGGGGACCGCCGTCCCACCGGCCCCCAAAAAAACCTCAAAGGTGATGAAGAATGTCCGTTTCCACGCCCTTTGTTATGCCGTCCGCTCCGCAGCTCGACGTCGCCGGTGAGCTGCTGGCCCTGCTCCGCGACACGACCACCGAACCGCGTCCCGACATCCAGCTGGAGGCCCTCACCCTGGCCGTCGCCGCCGACCTGCCCGTCCTCCTGTGGGGCGAGCCGGGGATCGGCAAGACCGCTGCCCTGACCCAGCTCGCCGTGTCCCTGGACCTGCCCCTGACCACGGTGATCGCCAGCGTCCACGAACCGTCCGACTTCTCCGGCCTGCCCGTCATCGGGGACGACCCCGCGGAACAGGGAGTTCCGATGGCCCCGCCGGACTGGGCCGTGCGCCTGGTCCGCGCCGGGCGGGGGCTGCTCTTCCTGGACGAACTCTCCACCGCGCCACCCGCCGTGCAGGCCGCCCTGCTCCGGCTCGTACTGGAACGGCGGATCGGCGCGCTCCAACTGCCGCCCGGCGTCCGGATCGTCGCCGCCGCCAACCCGCGCTCCTCGGCGGCCGACGGCTGGGAGCTGAGCCCACCGCTCGCCAACCGGTTCGTCCACCTGCAATGGACCCACGACCACGAGGTCGTGGTCCGCGGCCTCGGCGGGACCTGGCCGCGCGCGACACTGCCCCGGCTCGACCCGGAACGGCTGCCGGGCGCCGTCGGCTTCGCCCGGCGCGCGGTCTGCGGACTCCTGGCCGCGCGCCCCGCGCTGGTGCACCGGCTGCCCGGCAACGAGGCGCGCCGGGGCGGCCCCTGGCCGTCACCGCGCAGCTGGGACATGGCCCTGACCCTGACCGCCTTCGCGACCGCGGCCGGATCCTCCCGGGAGGTGCTCTCCCTGCTGGTCCGGGGCACCGTGGGGGACGGCCCCGGACTGGAACTGCTCGCGAGCGTCGACCGGATGGACCTGCCGGACCCCGAGACCCTCCTCGCCGACCCGGCGGGCGCCACCCTCCCCGAACGCGGCGACCTGCGCCAGGCCGTCCTCGACGGTGTGGTGGCGGCGGTCCGCACGCGCCCCGAGAAGTCCCGCTGGGACGCTGCGTGGGAACTCCTGGTCAAGGCGCTGGACACCGGGGCCCCGGACCTCGTGGTCGTCCCCGCGACCGCCCTCGCCGCACTGCGCCGTGACGAGTGGGACGTACCGGCGTCCATCGAGCGGCTCGCCGGAGCGGTGTCCCTGTCCCGCAGGGCGGACCGGGCGACGGCCCGCGCCGCGGCCGCGACGCAGACCGGGCGGCCTTGATGGACGGCGCGGCGCCGGGGGCGCTGGATCTCGGCAAGCTCTACGCCGCCCGGCTGCACGCCACCCGGGTCCGGCCCTACCTCGCGACGGCGCTGTTCGCCCTGCACGTCGTGGAGTCACGGCGGGTGCCGACCATGGCCGTCGACCGGCACTGGCGGTGCTACGTATCGGCGGCGTTCGTGGACCGGACACCGGTGGAGGAACTCGCCGGGGTCTGGGTGCACGAGGTCTCGCACCTGCTGCGCGACCACCACGGGCGCAGCGACCGGGTCGCGCGCGAGCGCGGCCTGACCGGCCCGGGGGAGCGGCTGCGGATGAACATCGCCGCGGACTGCGAGATCAACGACGACGCGTTCGGGGACGGACTGGTCGAGCCCGAGGGCGCCGTCGTGCCCGGGACCCTGGGGCTGACGCCCGGGGAGCTGATGGAGGACTACCTGCGCGAGTTCCGGCTCGGCCCGCGGACGCAGGGCATCATCTGGCTCGACTGCGGCAGCGGCGCCGACGGTCTGGACCGCGCGTGGGACCTGGGACCTGACGGCGCGCACGGGCTCGCCGCCCACGAACGCGACGCGGTGCGCTTCCGGGTGGCGCAGGGCATCAACGCCCGCCCGGGCGACGCCCCGAAGGGCTGGCAGCGGTGGGCGGAGGAGGCGTTCCAACCGCCGCAGCCGTGGCGGGACCTGCTGGGGGCGGCGGTCCGCTCGGCCGCGTCCGGCTCCGGCGCGGGCGAGGACTACACCTACGGCCGCCCGTCGCGCCGCTCGGCCGGGCTGCCCGGGGTGGTGCTGCCGAGCCTGCGCCGCAAGCCGCCCCGGGTCTGCGTGATCATCGACACCTCCGGGTCGGTGAGCGACGCCGAACTGGGCAGCGCCCTCCACGAGGTCGCCGCGATCTCCCGCGCGGTGGGCGGCCGCCGCGACCTGATCACCGTGGTCGCCTGCGACGCCGCGGCCCAGAGCGCGCACTCGCTGTGCGCGGCCGGGGGAATCCCGCTGCTGGGCGGCGGGGGCACGGATCTGCGCACGGGCTTCGCCAAGGCCCTGCGCGCGGGAGCCCCGCCCGACGTCATCGTGGTCCTGACCGACGGGCAGACGCCCTGGCCGGACGCGCGGCCGCCGTGCCGGACGGTGGTGGGGCTCTTCCCCCGGCAGCGGTCCGGCGGATCGTGGGACGAGGATGATCCTGACTACGAGCCCGACACGCCGCCCGCGTGGGCGCGAGTGGTGACCATCGGGTCGGCCGCGTAGACGAGTCGGCCCCCCGTAAAGCGGGTGCCCGCACACCGGCCGCCACCCCATACTTTCGGCATTCGCATTCGGCATTCGGGGAACGGGGGAAGCCGCGTGGACGTGGGGGAGAACGAGCCGTACGAGCCGAACGGCACGTCCACGGACGAGCTGTTCGTGAGGGCCCTGGCCGAAGTCCGCGCGGACGCCGGCCCCGCCCCCGCACTGCTCGCGCTGCACGCCCGGCCGACCCGTGAGGTCTTCGGCCGGGCGGCGCGCCTGCTGGCCCACGACGAACCCGAGGAGCGCGAGCTGGGGGCGCAGATCCTGCGCGAGCTGGGCCCCCGAGACGACGACGGCCGACGGCCGTTCACCCGGGAGACCATCGCGGTCGTCCTGGCGGAGCTGCCCAGCGAACCGGACCCCGGGGTGCTGGGCTGGCTGATCTCGGTCCTCGGCTACCACATCGCCGAGGAGACCCTCGACCTCGTGCTCGGCCACCTCTCCCACCCCGCGCAGCCGGTCCGCTTCTCCGTCGCCGCCGCCCTTCCCCGCCTGGCCGATCCCGACCGTACGCAGGACCGGGTCGTCGACGCCCTGCTCCGGCTGTCCGAGGACGAGGATGCCGACGTCCGCTGGTACGCCGTGTACGCGCTGTTCCACGAGACGGCCGGGGTCGCCGACGCGGACCGGGTGGCCTGGGCCACGGACCTGACCACCCGGGGGGACCCGGAACGCCGCGACGCGCTGCGCCACCTCGGCACCACCCTCGACGACGACGCCGACCCCGCCCTGCGCGCGGCCCTCCAGGGAGGCGCCCCGGACCCGGCTAGCCGGCCTGCTTGACGCAGGTCGGGTCCGTCGCGGGCAGCCGGCCGCTGGCCAGGTAGGCGTTGACACCGTCGTCCACGCAGGTGTTGCCGTAGAGGCCGTAGACCGCGTGCCGGTTGGCGCCCTGGAGGGTGAGCAGCCGGGAGCCGGGCAGCTGTTCGTGCAGCTTGCGGCTGCTCTTGTACGTGGTGCGCGGGTCGCCCTCGGCGGCCACGATCAGCATCGGAGCGTCACTGCTCACCCGGGTGGGCTCCTCCCGCGGCCGGTCCCAGAAGGCGCACGGCCCGATGTTGTTGCTCATCGGCCCGAACAGCGGGTGCGTGGCGCGGCTGCGCTCGATGTCCCGCCAGTAGACCTCGGGGTCGCGCGGGGCGGTCCCGTCCGCGCAGATGATCGCGGCCTGGACGGCGCCCGACTGGGCGTGCTCACCGCGCAGCGCGAACCGGAGGGTCGCGGCGAACTGCGGTGACAGCCGGGTCGGTTCTCCCTTCGCCGCCTTGGCCAGCACGGACATCTGCTCGGCGAGCGCGGCCCGCGCGGGACCGGTGTCGTCCGCGTTTCCCATGAAGAGGAGGAACGGCACCTGGGTGTCGTCGAGCCGGAAGGCGTCGGGGGCGGCGCCGACGGTCAGCGGGCCGCGCGCGGCCGCCGCGATGACGGAGTCGACGGTGGCGAGCACCTCGGCCCGGGTGCGGCCCAGACCGTAGGCGTCGTCGCGGCCCGCCGCCCAGGCGGCCCAGTCGGAGAGGGCCCGCTCGTTCTCCGGCTCGGTGCCCTTCAGCAACCGGGGGACGAAGTCGCCGGGGGCGAGCGCTCCGTCGAGGACCACCCGGTCGTAGCGGCCCGGGAACATCTGGGTGTAGACCGTGCCCAGATAGGTGCCGTACGAGTAGCCGAGGTAGGAGATCTTCCGCTCGCCGAGCGCGCCGCGGATGACGTCCATGTCCCGGGCCGTGTTGCGGGTGCTGATGTACGGGAGCACCGCGGCGTTGGTGGCGCGGCACTTGTCGGCGAGGCTCTTCTGCAGGGTGACCTGGCGGTCGAAGCCCGCCCGGCCGGCGCCCGAGGAGAACCAGGAACTGCCCACGGGCCAGCCGCAGTCCAGCGGGGTGCTGCGGCCGACGAAGCGCGGGTCGAAGCCGATGATGTCGTAGCGGGCGCCGACCTCCTTCATCGACTTGCGGACGTCCGGCGGCGATTCCACGGCCGTGCCGCCGGGCCCACCGTTGTTGAGGAGGATCGAGCCGATGCGGTGGCGGGTGTCGGTCGCCTTGAGCCGGGACAGCGCGACGGTGATCGTCCGGCCGTGGGGATCGGCGTAGTCCAGGGGTACGGTCGCCTCCGCGCACCGCACCCCGGCCTGGTCGAGGTCGCGGCCCACCGTGTCGTCGGGGCCCTTGGCGCAGCCGCCCCAGTCCAGGCGCTGCTGGTGGAACCGGTCGAGCCCGGTTCCGGGGACGGTCCCGGCGGGCGCCCCGGCCGCCGGGACCGCCGGGGCCGCCGAGGCCAGGGTGGGGCAGGCCGTCAGCGCGGCGGCGAGGGCGAGGCCGGCGGCCGAGACGCGGAGCGTGGACGGGCTGGGCATGGTCATGAGCCCTCCTGGGGCGGGGTGCGGTCGGTGGTGCAGAAGGCGCTGTCCACGACGGCGCGGTAGTCGGCTTCGGCCGGATCGCCGTCCGGCACCTTCGTGAGGGCGAGGGCGATGCTCCGGCCGCCCGGGCCGGTCGCGCCCAGCGCGCGGTGGCCGCCGGGCACCGTCCCGCCGTGCCCCCACCACATCCCGCCGCACGACAGCGGCGAGGCGATCAGCCCGAGCCCGTACCGGGCCCCCGGCCAGAGGCGTTCGGGGTCGGCGGGGACGGTGCGGCGCATCTCGGCGAGCCAGCGCGCGGGCATCAACTCGCCCCCGAACAGGGCGCGGAAGAACCGGTTCACATCGGCGGGCGTGGAGATCAGCGCGCCGCCCGCGCCGCCGAAGGTGGTGTTCCACTCGGTTCCGTCGGCCAGCGGGCCGGGGCCGGTGGGGAAGTAACTGTGCGAGTGCGGGCCCCGGATGTCCGTGCTGTCGCCCGGCCAGTAGGTGTCGCGCAGGCCGAGGGGCGCCAGGATCCGGCGGTTCACCTCCGCCTCGACCCCGTGTCCCGTGACCTTCTCGACGATGAGACCGGCGATGAGGTAGTTCGTGGTCGCGTAGTGCCAGGTCTTGTCCGGGTGCGGCATCCGGAGCGCGGTCGCGATCAGCTCGCGGGGCTCGAAGTGGCGCAGCCGCCAGTCGTCGACCGGTGTGACGGCGATGGCCTCGACGTAATCGGGAAGGCCGCTGGTGTGCTGGAGCAGCTGGCGCACGGTGATGGAGCCGCCGTCGTAGCCGTTGCCCCGGATCAGCCCGGGCAGGTACCGCTCGACCGGGACGTCCAGCCCGATCCGGCCCTCCGCGGCGAGCTGCACGACGACGGTGGCGGTGAAGGTCTTGGTGACGCTGCCGATCCGCAGCCGGTCCCCGGCGTTCATCGGGCGGCCGGTGGCCAGGTCCGCGACGCCGCGGGCCGCGGTCCAGCGGCCGCAGGCCGGGTCGCTCCCCTCGGCCGCCGCACCCGGGATGCCGTGCCGGGTGACCAGGCCGTCCAGCCCGGCGGCGACCGCCGCCCGCGCCCCGCCGCAACCGGCCGACGCGGGCCCGCCGTTCGCCGCCCGGGGGGCGGCCGACGCGTGCGCCGCGGGGGCGGCGAGCGTCAGTAAGGCCGAGGCGACGGCCAACGCCGCGACGGACCGCCCGGGCCGGCACCCGCCAAAACCGGTTTTCTTCGCTTTGTTCCGTACATATCTCATGGTGTCAGACGCTATGAGTACGGCCGTCTTTACTCACGGTGGCTGTCCCCCCGATGCGTGGTGGGGTCAACTCCACCACCAGGGCCTTGTCATGACCGGGGAGGGTCCCGGGATTGGATACGCTCTCGGTTGACTTCGCGGCCTCGGCAGGGGCTGAACCGCCGCAGGCAAGGGATGGTTGATCATGAGCAGTGCGCCTTCGGCAGAGTTCTTCCAACCGCTCAAGGCGGACGACCCGGCCGTCGTGGGCGGCTACCGCCTCGCGGCCGTCCTGGGCGCGGGCGGCATGGGCAAGGTGTACCTCTCGTACACACCGGGCGGCCGCCCCATCGCCCTCAAGGTGATCCGCTCCGAGTTCAGCGAGGACCCCGAGTTCCGGCGGCGCTTCCAGCAGGAAGTGCGCTCCGCGGAGCGGGTGCAGGGCCTGTACACGGCCCCCGTCATCGATTCGGACACCGAGGGCGCGCAGCCCTGGCTGGCGACGGCCTACGTGCCCGGCCCCTCGCTCGCCCACGCCGTCGCCCTGCACGGAGCCCTGCCGCTGCGCAGCGTGCTGCTGCTGACGGTCGGGGTCGCGGAGGCCCTCCACGTCATCCACGGCGCGGGCATCGTCCACCGCGACCTCAAGCCCGCGAACGTGCTCCTCGCCGCCGACGGCCCCCGCGTGATCGACTTCGGCATCGCCCGCGCCGCCGACAGCACCTCCCTGACCAGCACCGGAGTCAGCGTCGGCACCCCCGCGTACATGGCGCCCGAGCAGGCGTCGGCCGGTACGATCACCCCCGCAACCGACGTCTTCGCCCTCGGCCAGCTGGTGGCCTTCGCCGCGATCGGCGCACCCGCCTTCGGTGACGGTCCCTCACACGCGGTGCTCTACCGCATCGTCCACGAGGACCCCGACCTCAGCGGCCTGCCCGACGAGCTGCGGCCGCTGGTGACGCGGTGCCTCAGTCGCGACCCGGCCGCGCGCCCCGCGCTGACCGAGATCATCGAGCTGTGCCAGCAGATCTCGCCGCAGCCGCTGCGCCAGGGGGAGGACTGGCTGCCCCGGACGGTCGCCGGTTCGATCACCGAGCGGCTGAAGCTCCCCGCCCCCGCGCCCACTCCGCCCCCGCAGCAGCCGGCCACCGCGCCGACGCCGACGCCGCTGCCCACGCCGACCGAGTACTCCCCGCAGACTCCGCCGCCGGGCGGCGCGCACCCGTACGCACCGCCCGCGCACACGCCGCCCGCACACGCGGTGGCCGCCGCCCCGACGCAGGCGGCACCGGGTGTCCAGGCCGCACCCGCCGCCCCGGGGCTCCCGCCCGGTTACCGGCCGCCGCCCGGTTACCAGACCCCGCAGCCCGGCCACCACCCGCAGCCGTACAACCCGCAGGCCCACAACCCGGGTTACCCCACCGGGCCGCACACCTACCCCGGTGCCTACCCGCCGCCGGCGCGGCGCCCCCGGCGGACCGGGCTGATCGTCGCCGGGTCCGTCGCGGCCGCGGTCGTCGGGCTCGGGATCATCGGCTACCTGCTCCCGGACACCACCGGGAAGGGCGGCGACGCCAAGGCGGGCAACGGCCCGGGCGCGAGCGCGGGCGGCTCCTCGGCCTCGCCCAAGAAGCGGGCCGACCCGCAGCCCGCCGCGTACGAGGGCGTCGACGTGACGGGGAACTACGCGCTGATGCTCGCCGACAACCCGCCGCGCCCGGCCGAGGACCACGGCGGTGGCGTGATGTACGGCAAGGGCGACCTCTACTACTACAGCGACACCCTGTTCGGGGAGGACAAGCTCGGCAGCGCGAACGGGAAGCTGGTCCTGCTGAACAACACGCAGCAGGGTTCGCTGGAGACCTGCCGCGCCGAGACCCGCTACACCGAGAAGATCGGGCTCGACCAGCTCACCAAGGGATCGCAGATCTGTGTGCTGAGCAAGGCGGGGCACATCGCGGTGGCGACCTACCGTGGCAAGTCGGGACCGGACGACCCGAGCAAGTACATCACCGTGGACCTGACGGTCTGGCGCAACGCCGACGACCCGAAGGACCGCTGAGCGGCCGGGCCGGGGGCGTCCCCCCCGGCCCCTCGACCACCGCTTCAGCTCAGCCCCTTCAGCTCAGCCCCTTCAGCTCCGCCCGGCGAGGACCGGCGCGGCCGACGCCACACGTTCCAGGCGCTCCAGCCGTTCGCGGGTCTCCGGGTCCAGCGGCGTGTAGGTGATGAGCCGCGATCCGGCCGCCGGTCCGAGCCACAGGTTCGTGTGTTCCAGGTGGAGCAGCCCCACCAGCGGATTGCGGAGGTACTTCGACCGGCCGCCCTGGCCGACCACCTCGTGCCGCGCCCACACCTCGCGGAATTCCGGTGACGCCGCCTCCAGCCGCGCGAGCAGCGTCTTCCAGGCGGGCTCGGCCAGGTGCTCCGCCATGGAGGCCCGGAACTTGGCCGCCATCACCCGGTTCACCTCCGCGCGGTCGACGACCGTCGCCCGCCACTCCTCGTTGGTGAAGGCCAGCCACATGCAGTTGCGGTCCTCGGGCCGCACCCGGTCCATGTCGCACAGCAGCCGCCCGTACGTCGCGTTGTACGCCAGGATGTCGTACCGGCTGTTCTGCACCACCGCGGGCACCGGCCCCAGCTGGTCGAGCAGCGCCCGCAGGGCGGGGGTGACGGTCGGGCACGGCGCGTGCGGAGTCGGATCGGGGCTCCCGGCCAGCGCGAACAGGTGCGTCCGCTCGCTCGCGTCCAGGAGCAGCGCCCGCGCCAGGGAGTCCAGCACCTGCTGGGAGACCTGGATCTCGCGGGCCTGCTCCAGCCAGGTGTACCAGGTGACGCCCACGGCGGAGAGCTGGGCGACCTCCTCGCGGCGCAGCCCGGGCGTGCGACGGCGGCGGCCGCGCGGCAGCCCGACCTGCTCCGGGGTGATGCGCTCCCGGCGGCTGCGCAGGAATTCGGCCAGTTCGTGCCGGCGTACGTCCGTATCGGGGGCCACAGTGGTCATGGTCCCAGGGTGCCGCACCGCTCATCCGGTTGCCAGGTGCTCCTGGTACCAGGATAAAGAGACTCTGGTACCAGGCTCACGACCGGAGGATCGTCTCCTGCGTGAGCGACACAACGGTACGTACGACGACCCACCCCTCCCCCCGCGCCACCGCGCCGGACCCCTCCGGCTCCCCGGGCGCCCCGGGCCCCGCGGCCATGAGCCCGCTCGGGCTGTTCACGGTGCTGCTGGGCGCCGCCCTGCCACTGATCGACTTCTTCATCGTCAATGTGGCGCTGCCCGCCATCGACACCGACCTCGCGGCCGGTCCCGCCATGCTGGAGCTGGTCGTCGGCGGTTACGGCGTCGCCTACGCCGTCCTCCTCGTCCTCGGCGGCCGCCTCGGCGACACGGCCGGGCGGCGCAGGCTCTTCCTCATCGGCATGGCCGCCTTCGGCCTCACCTCGCTCGCCTGCGGACTGGCGCCCACTGCCTGGACCCTGGTCGGCGCGCGGGTCGCCCAGGGAGCCGCGGCCGCGATGATGCTGCCGCAGGTGCTCGCCACCATCCAGGCCACCACCCAGGGACCGCGCCGCGCCCGCGCGATGAGCCTCTACGGGGCCACCGCCGGGCTGTCCATGGTCGCGGGGCAGATCCTGGGCGGCGTCCTGGTCGCCGCCGACGTGGCGGGCTCCGGCTGGCGGTCGGTGTTCCTGGTGAACGTGCCGGTCGTGCTCCTCGGACTGGTCCTCGCGGTCCGCGCGGTACCGGAGACCCGCTCCGAGCGCCCCGCCTCCGTCGACGTGCGCGGCACCCTGCTGCTCGCGCTCTCGCTGGTGTCCCTGCTGCTGCCGCTGACCGAGGGCCGCGCGACCGGCTGGCCGCTGTGGACGTGGGTCTCCCTGGCGGTCTTCCCGTTCGCGGCCACCGCCTTCTACCGCACCGAGCGCCGCCTGGACCGGCTCGGCCGGACCCCGCTGGTGCCGCCGAGCCTGCTGCGCCTCGACTCGCTGCGGCGGGGGCTGGTGATGGTCGTGCCGTTCTCGATCGGATTCAGCGGCTTCATGTTCGTCGTCGCCGTGGCCCTCCAGCAGGGCTTGCGGATGGGACCGGTGGCGGCCGGACTCGCCCTGGTGCCGATGGCGGTGTCCTTCTTCGCGGCCTCGCTCGCCGGACCCCGCCTGGTCAGCCGCTTCGGCACCCGCGTCGTCACCGCGGGCGGCGTGTTCCAGGCCGTCGGCATGGGGCTGCTGCTCCTGGCGGTGCTGCGGGACTGGCCGGACCTCGGCCTCGCCGGGATCGCCCCCGGCGTCGCCGTCGCGGGCCTCGGCCAGGGCCTCCAGCTGCCCGTCCTGATGCGGCTGATGCTCTCCGACGTACCGGCCGACCGGGCCGGTGTGGGCGGCGGGGTCATGGTCACCACCCAGCAGTCGGCGCTCGCCCTGGGCGTCGCGACCCTGGGCAGCCTCTTCCTCGCCCTGACCCCGTCCCTGGGGATGCGCGACGCCTTCGCCGTCACCCTCGCCGTACAGCTGGGGATGGTCGCGCTGACGTGCCTGCTGAGCCTGCGCCTGCCGCGCGTCATGCGCTGAACCCCGCCCCGGCCCCGGCCCCTGCCTGGCCGGGGGCGGCGCCCGGACGGAGGATGGGGACTGTGATGACGGTCCTGGTGGTGGGCGTACCGGAGGGCGCGGAACTGGAGCGGCTGCGGTCGCGGATCCAGAGCAACCCGCACTTCCAGGTCATCTCCCACGCCCACGCCCCCGCCGTCGCCCTCGCCCACGCCCGGGTCCTGCTCCCCGACATCACCGTGCTCGCCGTACCCGCCGGCCTCGAAGCCGATCCCGGGGCCCTGGACGTCTTCCACGGGGTCCGCGCCCTGGACCCGCCGAGCGGAGTGGTCCTGCGTACGTCGCCGGGCGCATCGGCCGGCGGGACGCTGGCGGCCCTCGCCGTGGACGGCGCCGTGCACGTGGTCCGGGAGGGGGACACCGACGGGCTGATGCGCGCCCTGCGGACCATCGGCCTGCGCCGGGCCAGCTGCGACCCGGACGAGATGCCCTGAGGCCAGGGCCGCGGGGGCCCCGGCCGGCTCAGCCCGCCTTCGTGCCCTGCGACTGCGACTGCGACTGCGACTGCGACTGCGACTTCGACCGCGACCGGCTGAAGCGGCGTACGAGCGGGTTCTCGACCCAGGCGAAGAGCCCCCAGGACATCAGCACGGTGACCACGCCCACGCCCGCCAGCATCGCGAGGGTGACCGGAAGGGAGTACATCGCGTCCGCGCCGAGCGCCCAGCGCAGCGAACACATCGTGATGTAGTGCAGCAGGTAGAAGGCGAAGGAGATCTCGCCCAGCCACACCATCGTGCGGTTGCGGAACAGGCTGGTGCGGCCCTCGACGTCCGCGAGCGCGGTGGCCGCGATCAGCAGCACGATCGGCAGGATCATCACGGCGCGCTGCCCGTACAGGTACGGCACGTGGAAGGTCAGCCAGTACCCGGCCGCCAGCAGCAGGCTCGACCAGATCATGCCGATGTTGCGCCAGCGCCCGTGCTTCACGGCGAGCGCCACCAGGATGCCGAGCGCGAAGTCGACCATCCGGACCGGGGGCAGCACGTAACTGAACCAGTACTGGGAGACCGAGCTGTCGTGACCGCTGGGGATCCGCGGGTCACTCGGGAACAGGGCGTAGGCGAGCGCGGGGGTGGCCACCACCGCGGCGATCGCACCGGTGATCCAGTACTTGAGGTGGCCGGGATCGATGCGGCGGAAGGCCTTGAGCAGCATCGGGAAGCAGAGGTAGAAGACGGCCTCCACCGCGAGCGACCAACTCGGGGCGTCCACACTGAAGTTGGTCATGTACTCGGGCCACCACACCTGCACCATGAACAGGTTGGCGACCGCGACGCCCGCGGAGGTGTAGTACAGGGCGAACAGCGACAGGGCCAGCGCCCAGGTGACCACGTAGGTCGGATAGATCTTGACGAATCTGCGCCGCCAGAACGCCGTCGTGGTGTCCCGGTCCCGGGCCGACCAGGTCAGGACGAACCCGCTGAGCACGAAGAAGAACGAGACGCCGAGGCCGCCCGCCTGCGCGAACCAGTGGGCCAGCCGGTTCTCGGTGCCGTCGTCGCCCAGCAGCCGCAGCGGGGGTATGGGGAGGAAGGCGTGGTGGGCGAACACGGCCAGCGCGGCCGGGAACCGCAGGCCGGTGAGGGAGTCCAGCCGGGGAGTCCGGGGGCGCTGCGGCGCGGCGGCGGCCGGGGCGGTGACGCGGGCGGGAGCGGTGCCCGCGGGGGCCGGTGCGGTGCTCCCGCGGGGTGGCGCCGCGCTCGTGCGGGCCGGCGCAGAACCGGGCAGTACGTGGTCAGTGGCCATGGGGCTTCCGTTCTGGGATGTGGTCCTGCGGTGCATCCGGCGTGGTGCGGCCTGGGACGGCCCAGCCCTGGTCGGCAGGTACAGCGCCTTTGTACCGTCGGCCGCTCGTGGACCGCTCAAGAAGTCCGGCGTGGCCGGTTCCGCCGGTTGACCGCGCGCGGGGCGGTCCCGCCACATCCGCCAACAGCCCTTGACCTCAAGCAAAGTCGAGGTCCTACGGTCTCGGACATGACCACTCACGAGGCAGCACAGACCGTCATCCCCGAGCGCTACCGCACCGCCGTGGTGCCGCACATCATGGTGTCCGACGCGGCCGCGGCGCTCTCCTTCTACGGACGGGCCTTCGGCGCGGTCGAGGAGTTCCGCCTCGACCGCCCCGACGGCGGGGTCCTGCACGCTGAGATCCGGATCGCCGGGGCCGTGCTGATGCTCGGCGACACCTCCGAAGGACCGTTCGTCGCGCCGGACGGCCTGGGCGGCACCACGGTCGCGCTGCACGTCTTCGTCCCGGACGTGGACGCGCTCACCGCGGCGGCCGTCGCGGCGGGCGCCGAGCTGGTGCGGGAGCCCGAGGACCAGTTCCACGGAGACCGGAACGCCATTCTCCGCGACCCGTTCGGGCACCTGTGGGTCTTCCTGACCCATCTGGAGGACCTGCCCGAAGGGGAGTTGGAGCGCCGCTTCGCCGACGGCGCGCACTGAGGGCGCGCGCCGACGGGCCGCCCGCCCGCGCCGGGGAGATCAGCCGGACGACGCGCTCCCGCCCTCCCCGGCGGGCGCGGGCACGAACACCTTCGGCTCGCCGGTCAGGCAGGCGTGGCACAGACAGCGCTCGGGGTGCTCGGAGCCGCGCCACCCCTCGGCCCGGTACTCGCGCGCCCACTCCTCCAGGGCCTTGGCGACCTGGGCCGCCCGCTCCTGGTCCCACGGCGGGCGGCGCCTCGACCCGTGGAAGCGTTCCAGCACCCGGGGCGTGTGCACGTACCGCGGGCGGAAGCTGTGCAGGTTCCGGGTCGCCATGTCGATGACGATCCACCGGCCGGTGTTCCGCTCCCGTCCGATGACGGTGCTCTGCTCGCTGCCCGGACCCCAGTGCGAGTCCATGACGTACACCTTCGCCCCGCCCCGGAAGGACTTCGTCCCGCGCCGCAACTGCTGCCCGCCCGCCCCGTACCGCCGCCACCACACGACGTTCGCCGCCACGAGCCACACCGGCTCCGGCTGTCCGCCGGACGCCCCGGCCTCTTCCGCTTCCCCGGCTTCCCCGGCTTCCCCGGTCTCTTCGGTCTCTTCGGATTCCGTAGTTTCCCCGCTCACCGCGCGTCCCCCTCCACGTGAATGAAGCACCCCCCCGCGGCCCTGCCACGGGCCCGCGTACGGTAGCCGCCGCGCGCGACCCGGCGCGAGCCGTTATCGGGACGCGCGGCCCAGGGGGAGGAGGTACTGGAGGGGCCGGTCCAGGCCGTCCAGGGCGAACAGCTCGTGCGCCAGGTCGTCGCGGAAACCGCCCAGCGGGGTCGTCACCAGCCCCAGCGCCGATGCCGTCAGCAGCAGGGACTGTGCCAGGTGACCGGCCTCTAGCAGCCCCATCCGCAGCGCCCGCAGACCGTACCGCTGCCGGAGCCGGCCCAGGTCCACGTACAGGCCGAGGACCGCGGGGGAGTCGTCCACGACCACCGTGCGCGGGTCGTCGGGCGGCGCGGACGTGTAAGCCGACAGCGCCTTGATCTCGTCGAGGGAGGGTACGTCCGCCACGCGCCGCAGCGCACGCCGCTCGGGCACGCAGTGGTAGGTGCCCGGAGCCAGCCCGTCCACCCGGAGGGCGAAGAGCCGCAGTCCGGCCGTGTACAGGGCCCCCGCGCTCGGATAGGGGCGGTGCGGGACGGGCGGCTCCGAGCCCGTCGTGTGGCTGACCGCGTGGGCACCCCACAGCAGCGTGCCGAGCCCGGCCGCCGTCAGCGGCCCGGTCAGCCTCCCCCGGACGGTGCGCCGCCCGGTGACGGCGGCCCGTAGGGCGATGTCCGGCAGCGGCCCGGCGGGCAGCGCCACTTCGGGCCCGGCGGGCAGTTCCTCCGGGGGCGCGTGGCGGGGAACGATCTCGTGCTCCCGGCCGATCCGGAACGCGCTCCGCTCCAGGTACTGACGGTCGGCGGCCAGATGCCCCTCGGGGAAGTACGAGCCCGGCTGCCCGGAATCGAGGAGGGCGTGGGCGGCGAGCAGGCACACGGCCCGGGCCTCGTCGGGCGCCGCGCCGAGCCGGTCGAACAGCCGGTGCAGCCGGGCCGCCCACACCCGCTCCCGCGCCCGGGCATCGCCGTCGGCGCCGCCGCCGATGCCCGGACCGGCCTCCCGGACGGTGGCCTCCTGGATGGCTGCCTCCTGGACGGCCGTCTCCCGGATGTCCGTCTCCCGTACCGCCGCCGCCCAGCGCGCCACCGGACCCGCGGCGGCGCCGCGCCCCAGGTCCTCGCGCAGGGCCGCGGCCCGCCGGGCCAGGCTCTCGCGCTGCGCCGCGTGGACCGCGTTCACCCGCGCGTGCACCACCGCTCCGGGCAGCCGGGCCACCTCTCCGGACGCGTCGCCCGCCGCGTGCCCGCGCAGCCAGCGCGCGCTCTCGAAGCGGTCCATCCCCAGGGCCCAGGCCGTCGCGTGCGTCAGATCGGCCGCCGCGGCCAGCCGCCCGCTGCCGCGCTCCGTCGCGGAGACCACCTCGACCGCGATCCGGGAGGCGCACACGGCGATCCCGTCCGGTTCGGCCACGGAGTCCTCGGTGACCTCCGAGGCCTCGGGGACGTCCTGGACGTCCGTGCCCGGTAACACCCACTTCGATCGCTTCAGCTCCGCCACCGCGCCCCGTTCCGCGGCGTGCACCCGTACTCGTAGGTGCGGGCCGCCGCCGCCCGCGTACCGGCGTGTGAACGACCAGGCCGAGGCCCCGCCCGTACGGACGAGGCCGTCCAGCAGTGGCGCGACCTCCTCCACGAGGAAGGCGTCGGCCGCCCCCGGCTCGGTCCGCAGGACGAAGTGCAGGCTCAGCCAGGGGTGTTCGGGACCGGATGTGGACGGCACGGAGGATCTCCTCGGCGGCGAGCGGGCGAACAGTGGTCAGGGCGCAGGTGCAGGTTCTCGTGGCGCGGTGGAGCGGCGGTCCTGCCGAGCCGGTACGAGCCCTCAGTGGTCGGGGCGACCGGTTTTCCGCGGCCGGATTCAGGCCAGTACAGTACGTGGATGGTGAACCTAAGGGAGCAGATCCTCGTCGATCTCGGGGTCAAGGCGAACGTCGTGCCCAAAGTCGAAATCCGGCAGCGGGTCGACTTCCTCAAGGACTATCTGAGGTCGACCCCGGCCCAGGGCTTCGTCCTCGGGATCAGCGGCGGCCAGGACAGTACGCTCGCCGGCCGGCTGTGCCAGCTGGCCGCCGAGGAGCTGCGCGCCGAGGGGCACGAGGCGACCTTCGTCGCCGTGCGGCTGCCCTACGGGGTCCAGGCCGACGAGCACGACGCGCAGATCGCGCTGGGCTTCATCCGGCCGGACCGGTCGATCGCGGTGAACGTCAAGCCGAGCACGGACGCCGTGGCCGCCGAGGCGGCACTCGGCCTGCGCGAGCTGCTGGGCGAGGAGCCCACCCTGCGGGACTTCGTGCGCGGCAACATCAAGGCCCGCGAACGGATGGTGATCCAGTACGGGATCGCCGGACAGCTCGGCATGCTCGTCGTCGGCACCGACCACGCGGCGGAGGCGGTCACCGGCTTCTTCACCAAGTTCGGCGACGGCGGTGTCGACGTGACCCCGCTCACCGGTCTGACCAAGCGTCAGGGGGCGGCCCTGCTCCAGGAGTTGGGCGCACCCCCGAGTGCCTGGGAGAAGGTGCCGACCGCCGACCTGGAGGACGACCGGCCCGCGCTGCCCGACGAGGTGGCACTCGGCCTCACGTACGCGCAGATCGACGACTACCTGGAGGGCTGCGAGGTCGCGCCGGGGGTTGCGGCGAAGCTGGAGTCGATCTTCCTCGCGACCCGGCACAAGCGGACCGTCCCGGTCACTCCGCTCGATGACTGGTGGCGGAACTGACCGACCGGTAGCCGCAGCCGCGCACCCCGCCCCTCACCGGACTCCGCTAGCGGGTGGCGAGCCGCTCCAGCAGGGCGGCGCTGCGCGCCAGCAACGCCCGTTCCTCATCCGTGAGTTCGGCCTCGATGGCCTGGGCGAGCCAGCCGACCCGGCGGCCGCGCTCCGCTTCGAGCGCGGCCCGGCCGTCGTCCGTGAGCTCGACCAGCGACTTGCGGCCGTCCGTGGGGTGCGCCCGGCGCGTGATCAGGTTCTGTTCCATGAGCAGCCCCACCGCCCGGGCCATCGACTGCGGGCGTACGCGCTGATCGGTGGCGAGATCGCTGGTGGTCATGGCGCCGTCGCGGTCGAGCACACCGAGCACGGCGACCTGGCCCAGCGGGATGCGGTCCTCGTGGGTGACGCGTCGGGTGAGCTTCCCCATCGCGGTGCGCAGTTCGGCGGCGATGGCGGCGGCGGCTTCCGAGGTGGGCATACGGCACTTTACCCCGTTGTGCAGCATTGCTGTGCACCTGACCAGTACAGCAATGCTGTACAGCAGAACTGAACAGCATTGCTGTAAGGTTTGGTCTCGTCGGGCTCAGCGCCAGCGTCGTCGCAGCCGGGGCCACGGCACATGACAACGGGGAGGAACCACCATGTCCGAAAAGGCAGTGGGAACCGTCAGCGCCACCATCGAGACCGTCACCGCCCGCCGGATCATCGACAGCCGGGGCAACCCCACGGTCGAGGTGGACGTCGTCCTCGCGGACGGCTCCCTGGGGCGCGCGGCCGTCCCCTCCGGCGCCTCCACCGGCGCCCGGGAAGCGGTGGAACTGCGCGACGGGGACTCCGCGCGCTGGCACGGCAAGGGTGTCGACCGCGCGGTGGCCCACGTCAACGGCGAGATCGCGGAGTCCGTGCGCGGCCGGGACGCGGCGGACCAGGCGGGTCTCGACGCCGCTCTGGTCGCTCTCGACGGCACCGCAGCCAAGTCCCGGCTCGGCGCCAACGCGATCCTCGGCGTCTCCCTCGCCGCCGCCAAGGCCGCCGCGGCCGCCCACCGCCAGCCCCTCTACCGCTACCTCGGCGGCGCCGAGGCCCACCTCCTGCCGCTGCCGATGATGAACATCGTCAACGGCGGCGCCCATGCCGACAACCCGCTGGACTTCCAGGAGTTCATGATCGCGCCGGTGGGCGCGGACACCTTCGCCGAAGCCGTCCGCATGGGCAGCGAGGTCTTCCACACCCTGCGCCGCGACCTGCTGGCCGCCGGCCACTCCACGGGCGTCGGCGACGAAGGCGGCTTCGCGCCCGCGCTGCGCACGGCCGAGGAAGCCCTCGACTTCGTGATGGCCGCCATCGAGCGCACCGGCTACCGCCCCGGCACGGACATCGGCCTGATCATGGACCCGGCGTCCTCGGAGTTCTTCCGCGACGGCGTGTACGACTACGCGGGCGAGGGCGTGCGCCGCACCCCCTCCGAGAACGTCGACTACCTGACCAAGCTCATCGACGCCTACCCGATCGTCTCCATCGAGGACCCGATGGCGGAGAACGACTGGGACGGCTGGCGCGAGCTGACCGCCCGCGTCGGCGACCGCTGCCAGCTCACCGGCGACGACGTGTTCTGCACCAACGAGACGCTGCTGCGCGAGGGCATCCGTACCGGCGTCGGCAACTCGGTCCTGATCAAGGTCAACCAGATCGGCACCCTGACCGAGGCGCTGGCCACGGTGGCCACGGCCCACCAGGCGGGCTGGACGGCCGTCATGTCGCACCGCTCGGGCGAGACCGAGGACACCACCATCGCGGACCTGGCGGTGGCGACCGGCTGCGGTCAGATCAAGACCGGCTCGCTCTCCCGCTCCGACCGCACGGCGAAGTACAACCAGCTGATCCGGATCGAAGAGGAACTGGGCGCCTCGGCCCGCTACGCGGGCCGCTCCGCACTGCGCCGGGCGTAACCGGCAGGCGGAAGCGGAACCACGCGGGCCCCGATCACGATCGGGGCCCGCTCGCGTGCCGGGGGCGGTCCGCCCGCCGGGCGGAGGGAAGGGCCGGGACGCCCGTCCGATCATCGTTCATACGAACTCGTTGGAATGAACGCGCCGCGCAGAAACCATTGGCCCATACACGGGTGGTGCTACCAATTGCCCTGCGCTCGAACCCGAGTGGGGGAATCCCCTCGTGGTCGTGCGCGCATCACCCACCCGCAGAACGAATGGATCCCGCCCCATGGCAATCGCACTGCGTCACACGCTCGCTCTCGCCACGCTGGCCCTGACCGCCTCCGTCCTGCCGGCCGTCGGGGCGCAGGCCGCCGAGACCGCGACCCCGTCCCTGCGCGCTCCCGGCCTCTACTGCCTGGCCAACGCCTGGGACACCCCGAACATCTCCACCAAGCCGTGCGACTCCGCCGACCGAGGCCAGCACTGGACCGTCTCGGGCCAGCAGATCTCCCTCAGCAACGCGCGGGGCTACTGTCTCGCCAACACCTGGAACGCCCAGGCCGTCTCGGTGAAGCCGTGCAACCCCAAGGACCAGGGCCAGTACTGGACCGTCTCGGGCCAGCAGATCTCCCTCACCTACGCTCCGGCCTACTGCTTCGCCAACGCCTGGAACACCCCGAACCTCTCGACCAAGCCGTGCGACACCGCCGACCGCGGCCAGCACTGGGTGATCTTCAACGACCAGATCAGCCTCGCCGCCGCCTGACCGCCCGCCCCGCCCCGCCGCGGCCGGTTCGGCGCTAGAAGGCCGAGTGGGTGAACCAGAGGGTGAGCAGGTCCTCGTCGCCCAGCTGCTGGAAGGCCTCGCTGGTGCGGTCGAGGCGGCCGTAGAGGAGCAGGAGCAGATCGGCGGACGTCCCCTCGACCGTGGCGTCCGCCTTCACCGGGTCGGTGAGGTCGGCGCCCCCGGGCACCAGGCCGAAGCCGTCGGGGCGCAGGCGGACCAGCCAGCCGTCATCGCCGTCCGTGCAGCGGAAGAGGAGGGTCCGGTCGGGTCCGCGCAGGGCCGCGGTCCCGGGCGCGAAGAAAGAGGCGAACGGCAGGTTGGTGAGGAACTCGTCGATGCCGTCCACCGCCAGCGCGTGATCGATGCGCGGTGTGAGGCCGAGCGCGAGTTCGGCGTCGACCCGGTGCACGAGGGTCTCGAAGAGCATGCGGCGGACCCAGAACCGGGCGTGCTGGTCGAGTCCCCAGGCCCACATGGGCGCGTCCAGGTCGGTGGCGGCGAACACCTCCGCGGACCGCGCCGCGCTCTCGGCCAGCCAGTCGGGATAGTCGGCGGCGGTCTCCGGCAGGGACAGTTCCACGTCGCGGCTGGTCGGCGGCTGCTGGATGCGCTGCCTCAGCAGCACGCTGAACCACCGGTGCACGCTCCCGGTGTGCCGGGTCAGGTCGGCCAGGGTCCAGCCCGGGCAGGACGGCACCGGGGTGGCGGGGTCGGCACCCTTGGCCGCGGCGACGAAGCGCGCGCTCTCCGCCGCGACGGCCGTGACGTGCTGGGTGGGGTTCATATCTGGTCCTTCCTGGTCGTGTCGTCGTCGACGCTAACCCACCTGGCGCCCAGGTCATGGACGGGGGCGACCGTATGATGCGCGGATGATCAAGCCGGTTGAACTCGTGATATTCGACTGCGACGGGGTGCTCGTCGACAGCGAACGCATCGCCCAGCGCCTCCAGGTCGACCTCGGTGCGGAGTTGGGCTGGCCGCTGACCCCCGACGAGGTCGTCGAGCGGTTCATCGGCCGCTCCAAGCAGTCCATCTGCGAGCAGATAGCGCAGCGGCTGGGCGCGGAGACGGCCGACCTCTGGTGGGAGCAGCTCATGCTGCGCCACCGGGAGGCGGTCGATGCCGGGCTCGAAGCGGTCGATGGGCTGCCCGAGGCGCTGGCCGGGATCACGGAGGCGGTCTGCGTCGCCTCCAGCGGCTCGCACGAGAAGATGCGCCACACCCTCGGTGTCACGGGGCTCTATGAGCGTTTCGCGGGCCACATCTTCAGCTCCACCGAGGTCTCGCGCGGCAAGCCCGCCCCCGACCTCTTCCTGCACGCGGCGCGGCGGATGGGCGTCGACCCCGCGGCCTGTGTGGTGGTCGAGGACAGCAGGCCCGGCGTCCAGGCGGCCCGCGCCGCCGGGATGCGCTCCTTCGGCTACGTGGGCGGACTCACCCCGGCCGAACGGCTGGAGGGCCCCGGCACCATCGTCTTCGACGACATGCGCGAGCTGCCCGTCCTCATCGCCGGGGAGGGCCGGTGACCGCGGTGGCCTGACCAGGGGAGGGGGCGTGCGGCCGTGTTAGTGTCGCGCCATGTCCAAGGCTGAAATCGACGTGGTGACCGCTGAGTTCTTCGGGGCTTTCGACAACAGGGCAGGAAAGACCGCCGACTTGGAGCGTCTCCGTCGGCTGGTCCTGCCGGGCGGCGTGATCGTCATGACCGGACCGGACTTCACGGTCTACAGCGTGGACGAGTTCATCGAACCCCGCCGCCGACTGCTGACGGGCGGCCGGCTGGTCGAGTTCAGCGAGTGGGAGACCTCCGAGCGGACCGACATCACGGGTGACATCGCGTCGAGGTTCGGTGAGTACCGCAAGTCCGGAGTCCTGGACGGCGAGCCGTTCGAAGGCGGCGGGACGAAGACGATCCAGTTCGTCCGCACCACCGAGGGCTGGCGCATCGCGGCCTTCTCCTGGTACGACCAGCCCGCCGCGTAGCCGCCTCCGCACTCCTCCACCGCACCTCCCACCGCCGCCGGTCCACCCTCTCGTGCAACTCTCCGGTTGCGTCGCTGCGGGCTCACGTGCAACCCTGGAGTTGCATCTACTGGTGACGACGTGAGGAATGCACTCATGAGTGAGAACCGGATCGAACGCGAAACCCTGATCGAAGCCTCTCTGGAACGGGTCTGGTCGCTCGTGGCCGAACCGGGCTTCTGGGTGGCGGACGAGGCGCAGCCGACCGGCGGCCCGGCGCAGGAGGGCGAGGTGACCGTGGCGAGGAACGCCGAGTACGGGGACTTCCCGGTACGGGTGGAGAAGGTCGAACCGCCGACCTACCTCGCGTACCGCTGGGCCAGTGCCTTCCCGGGGCAGGACCTGAACGACGACAACAGCACCCTCGTGGAGTTCACGCTCAGCCGCGAAGGCGACAAGACACGGCTCCGCGTCGTCGAGAGCGGCTTCGCGGCCCTCGCCGGGTCCGAAGAACTGCGCGCCCGCGCGCTCAAGGACAACACCGGCGGCTGGCCGCAGGTGCTCGACGCGTTCAGGAAGCGCGCCGAGCAGCCCTCCGCGTGACGGAGGAGCGCCGCACCGGCGACGAGGCGGTCGACAGCGTCCTCGCCGCCCTGGCCGACCCCACGCGACGCAAACTGCTCGACCTGCTCGCGGCGCGCGGCGAGGTCACGGCGACGACCCTCGCCGAAGGCCTGCCCGTGTCGCGCCAGGCGGTGGTCAAGCACCTCGCCGTCCTGGACGCCGCCGGGCTGGTCTCCGGCGAGCGGGTCGGACGCGAGGTGCGCTACGCGGTGCGGCCCGCCGCCCTGGACGCCACGGCCCGCTGGATGGCCACGCTCGCCGCGGACTGGGACCGGCGGCTGGCGAACGTCAAGCGGATCGCCGAGGCGGCGGAGCGGGACGCCTGAAACCCGCCCCGGGGCCCCTCCGGGGCTCCGGGGCTCAGGCGTCGGCGGCCGTCCCGGAGGCGAGCAGCCCGCAGTCGTCGAAGTTCATGCACCCGCACGCCAGACAGTCGGCGACGGCATCGCGCAGCGCTCGCGCGTCCTCGATGAACCGGTCCAGCTCGGGGAGCTTGCGCTCGGCGAGGGCCCGCCACTGCCGGGTGGCCCCGCGGTCGGCGCCGGAGTCCAGCAGCTGGCGGATCTCGGCCAGGGTGAACCCGGCCCGCTGCGCCATTCTGATTAGCGCGATCCGCCGTACCGCGCCCACCGGGTAGACCCGGCGGCCCGCCACCCGCCGGGCCGGTGGCAGCAGGCCGAGGCCCTCGTAGTACCGCAGGGCCGACGCCCGCATCCTGACCCGCCGTGCGAGGTCACCGATGCCCAGCTCCCGTACCGGCCCCCGCAGCGGGCCCGCCGCGGATCCCTCCACGAATCCCCCCATGGATCCCCCTCTTCTTGCTCCTGATCCTCCCTGATCCTCTCCTCTTGACGTCACTTGACTTCAAGCGGGCTTGAACCGCGAGCCTGCGCGGGTGACCTCTCCCGCGCTGACCCGCCTGCTGCCCCCCACGTACCGGCCGCTGTTCGCCCACGCCGGGTTCCGGCGCCTGCTGCCCGCACTCGCGGCCTCCGACCTCGGCGACGGGATGAGCATGGTCGCCGTGGCCTGGCTGGCCCTCCTGATCGCGCCGCCCGGCCGGTCCGCCTGGGTCGTCGGCGCGGCCCTCGCCGCCTACGCGCTCCCCGGGGCCGCGGGGGCCCTGCTCTTCGGCCGCCGGCTGCGCGGGATGCATCCCCGGCGGCTGATGGCCGTGGACAGCCGCCTGCGTGCCCTGCTCCTCGGCGCCGTGCCCCTGGCCTGGGCGCTGGGGATGCTGCACCCGGTGCTGTACGTCGGCCTCCTGGCCGCCTCCTCGGTGCTGCACGCCTGGGGGAGCGCGGGAAAGTACTCCCTGTTCGCCCGCATGCTGCCCCCGGATCAGCGACTCGCCGCGAACGCGCTGGTCAGCGCCTGTACGTCGGCTTCCGTCATCGTCGGGCCCGCGCTCGCCGGGTTCCTCGCGGCGGCCGTCGGCCCGGCCTGGATCATCGGTCTCGACGCGCTGTCCTTCGCCTTCCTCGCCGTCCGGGTCGCCCGGATCCCGGAGGTGCCCGAGGCGGCGGAGCCCCCGGCCGACGGCGGCCGCCCGCGGGGCGACCGCGTCCTGCGCATGCTGCGCGGGCGGCCCGAACTCCTCGGCGCCCTCGCCCTGACGTGGTTCTTCAACTTCCTCTACGGACCGGTGGAGGTAGCCCTCCCGCTGCACGTCACCGACGACCTCCGGGCCGGTGCGAGCACGCTCGGGCTGTACTGGACCGCCTTCGGCGCGGGCGCCGTGCTCGGCACCCTGGCGGCCGGAGCCCTGCGCCGGCTTCCCCACTGGCCCGTCACCCTGGCCATCGTGGCCGGGTGGGGTCTGATCCTGCTGCCCTTCGGCCTGGGCGTGCCCGTGGCGGTCTCCCTCGCCTGCTTCGGCCTGGGCGGCCTGATCTACGGACCCTTCACCGCCCTGTCCTTCACCCTGTTCCAGGACCGCACACCGGCCCCCTGGCTGACCGGTGTCCTGGCCTTCCGGGCCGCGGCCCTGCTCACCGCCGGTCCCGTGGGCACCGCCCTCGGCGGCCCCCTCACCGCGGTCATGGGTCCCCGGCTGGTCCTGGCCGCCTCGGGGATGGCGACCCTGGTCCTCGCCGCGGTGGCCGCCGCCGTGCTCGGTCTCGGGGCGAACCGGCGGGTACGGCGCGCCCGCCGGGCCCGGGGGAGCCGTTCCGGCCCGCTGGAGACCGGGTTCCGGTGAACCGCGCACCGGGTTCCCCACCGGCCGTTACCGTGAGTGCTCCGGTGGCTTCGGGGAGGGGTGCGCGGGGTGGGAGAGCGTCGGCTGGGCGTGGTGCTCGTACACGGGTTCCGGTCGGGTCCCGGCGCCTGGGATCCGCTCCGGGCGCTGATCGCCGGAGACGACGGCCTCGGGTTCGTGGACACGCTCCCCTTCGGGTACGCGACGGGGCTGGGGCGGCTCCATCCGCTGCGGGTGAACCCGAGCATCGACACCGCGGCGGACAGCCTGGGGGAGTACCTGGCCACGGAGGCCGGCGGCTTCGAGGAACTGATGCTGGTCACCCACAGCCAGGGCGGCCTGGTCGCCCAGCGGCTGCTGGCCCGCATGCTCGGCGACGGGCGGGGGCGGGAACTGGCCCGGATCCGGGCCGTCGTCATGCTGGCCTGCCCCAACAACGGCTCCGAGCTGATGCTGTCGCTGCGCCGCGGACTGTTCGGCTCCGGTCACCCGCAGGAGAGCCAGCTGCGGCCGCTGAACGAGCAGGTCACCCGTACCCTCAGGACCGTCCTGCGGGACGTCGTGGGGGCGCGGGAAGTCACCGAACGCACCTGCCCGATCCCCTTCGCGGTCTACGCGGGAGAGAGCGACGGAGTCGTGTCGCCCGCCTCCGCGCAGAGCGTCTTCCCCGACGCCGCGGCCCTGCCCGGCGACCATTCCGGCATCCTCAAGGCCACCACGGCGGACCACCGGACCTTCACCACCCTGCGTCGCCTCATCCTGCGCACCCGGACCGGCCCGGGCCCCGGCGGCCCCTCGGTGGGCGGAGCGGCGGGGGCGGCAGGGACGGCCGGTGACGCCGGGGAGGCCGCGCCATCGGCGCCCCCGCCGTCCTCGCCGCCCCCGCCGTCCGTGGAAGAGACCGTGGCGGGACTGCCCGCGCGCTCGACGACCTTCACCGGCCGCGCGGCGGCCGTCGAGGCCCTGCTCGCGCTGCTCGCACCCTTCGGCGACCCGGCCCCGGCCGGAGGCGACCCGGCCCCGGCCGAACCGGAAGCCTCAGTGGCTCCCACCGCCCCCGCGCGAGCGGCCACGGTGGGCGTGGTGGTCGGGATGCCCGGGGTCGGCAAGACCGAGCTGGTGCTGCAGAGCGCCGAACGCGCGCTGCGCGAACCCGGCTGGTTCCCCGGCGGGTTCCTCTTCGCCGACCTGGCGGGCTACGACCCCGACCCCGCGCGCCGCGCCACCCCCGCCGACGTCCTCGACGACTTCCTGCGCACCCTCGGCGTCCCCGCCGAGGGCATCCCGCCCGGTACGGACGCCCGTTCCGCCCTGCTGCGCAGCACCCTGGCCGCCCGGGCCGCGCGGGGCCTGCGGACCCTCGTGCTCCTCGACAACGCGGGCGGCGAGCAGCAGGTGCGGCCCCTGCTGCCCGGCGATCCGGCGACGCCCGCACTCATCACCTCGCGCACCAAACTGGCCGTCGGCGCACGCCCGTTCGCGGTCCAGGTGCTGGACGGGCCGACCTCGGTCGACCTCCTCCGCGAGGCCCTGCGGTACGCCGGCCCCGCGGACACCCGGATCGAGTCGGACCCCGAAGCCGCCCTGCGGATCGCCGAGTTGTGCGCGGGGCTGCCGCTCGCGCTGCACATCGTCGCGGCGCTGCTCGTGGACTTCCCGACCCGCCCGCCCGCGGACCTCGGCCGCGCCCTCCAGGCCGAACACACCCGGCTGGACCGCCTCGAACTGGGCGACCGGGCCGTGCGGGCCGCCTTCGACCTGTCCTACCGGCACCTGACCGCGGAGCAGGCGCGGCTCTTCCGGCTGCTGCCCGTCAATCCCGGACCCGACGTGTCCACCGAGACCGCCGCCCGCCTCGCCGCGCTGGACGAGGAACAAACGGCGGTGCTCCTGCAGGAGTTGGGCCGCGCCCATCTGATCGAGCCCGGCCGGACGTGGGGCCGCTGGCGGATGCACGACCTGCTGCGCCTGTACGCCGACGAGACGGGGGAGCGGAGCGCGGGGGAGGACGAGCGGGACGCCGTACGCCGACGGCTGTTCGACCACTACTGGATCACGGCACTGACGGCCGTCACCCTGCTGCGCCCCGATCCGGACGGCCCGCTCACGGACAGGTTCGACACGCCCGCGCAGGCGCAGGCCTGGCTGGAGGACGAACGGCACAACGTCACCCTGGTGGCCTCCTCCGGCACTGCCTTCGGCCCGGCCGACGGGACGCTCATGCTCGGGCTCAACCTCGGGGAATGGTTCGAGCGGCACCGCTACCTCGACGACTGGTCGGTCGTGGCCGACAGCGCGGTCCACACGGCGAGGAGCGCGGGACAACGGCGCTTTGAGGCACGGGCTTTGGACCAGTCGGGCAACTGCCTGCGGCTGAGCCGCAGGTTCCCGGAGGCGATCGCCCGCCACCGTGAGGCGATCGCGATCTTCCAGGAGTTGGGGGACACGGGCGGCGAGGGCAACGCCCTGTCGAACCTCGGGGTCGCCCTGCGGCACGCGCACCGGTACGACGAGGCCATCGCCGTCCTCTCGGAGTCCGTCCGCCTGTGCCGGGACCGGGGTGACGGCCGGTTCCTCGGCATGGCCCTGGGCAACCTCGGCATCGCCCTGCGCCAGCTCGGCCGGTACGAGGCCGCCGTCGCCGTCCAGCGGGAGACGGTGGCGCTGTCACGGGCGCACGGGGACCGGCGGAGCGAGGCCCGGGGGTTGTGCAATCTCGCCAACTCCCTGGTCGCGACGGGCAGCTACGGAGAGGCCGAGGCATCGGCCGGCCACGCCGTCCTCCTCTTCGCAGAGCTGCGGGACGAGCACGGCAGGGCGGGCGCGCTGAGCGTGCTCGGCACGGTGCTGAACGCCGCGGGCCGCTTCGGTGAGGCCGTCGGGCCACTGCACGACGCCGCGGTGACCCTGGGCAGGAGGGAAGACGTCCACGGCAGGGCGCTCGCGCTGGTCAACCTCGGTAGCGCGCTGGTCAAGACGGACGAGGCGGAGTACGCCGTCAGTGTGCTCCGGGAGGCCACGGACATCCTGCGCGAGTGCGACGACCCCGCCCGGGAGGCGGAGGCGTGCAAGAGCCTCGGGCTGGCCCTGTGCATCACGGAACGCTCCGGCGCGGCCGTGGCCGTGTACCAGCGCGCCGTGGACCTCCGCCACGGGCTCGGCGACCGGTCCGGCGAGGGCGAAGCGTGGCTCGTCCTCGCCTCCTGCCTGGGCCTCGCGGGACGGCCGGAGGAGGCGGTCGCGGCCGCGGTCCGCGCCGTCGGCGTGCTCAGCGAGACCCGGGAACCGAGGCTGCTCGCGCCGGCGCTCACCGAACTCGGCACCGCGCTGCTCCGGGCGGGACGCCCGGCCGAGGCCCTCACCCCGCTGGACCAGGCCGAGCGCCTGGCCCGCGAGTCGGGGGACCGGGCCGAGGAAGCCATGGCGCTCTCGGCCCGGGGCGCGGCCCTGCGGAGCCTGGGCCGCCCCGAAGAAGCCGCGGCGGCCACCGCGCGAGCCGTCGAGATCCACCGGGGCTGAACACTCGCCGGGCCGGAGCCGCGCGCGAAGCGGGGCCCGGCCCGCGACCGGTTAGTCCGGGTCGGGCATACGGCGCCAGCCGCCCCAGTTGCCGTCGTGGTCACGGATGTTGATCCACTGGTAGCCGTCATCGCCCCGGATGCTCAGCGTGAACACCCAGGGGTCGCCCCCGCTGAAGCGGTCGATGATGTAGATCTTGTCGGTGAAGACGCCGCCCATGGAGTACCAGCCGGACCACCGGCCCTTCTTGCTGGCGTCGCGGGTCCACACGGCCTGGTCGGTGCCGATGAGGAACTGGTGCTTGGAGCCGTCGGGAGCCGTCTGGGTGGCGACCCCGTACTCGCAGATGTAGATCGCGCCGGCCTCCCCGTTGCAGTGGCTCAGGGCCTGGGCCGGCGAGGCCGCGACCACGAGGCCCGCCAGGATGGTGGCCGCGAGAACGGCGGCCCTGATCCTCTTCATGTTCCTGTTGCTCCTCGGTGCGATGCGCAGGCGAGCCTGCTGACTCGTGCGAGCCTGCCGTTCACCGCTTGCGTTTCGCTAACGTTCCGCTGCCGTCGCGCGAACGCCGCCCGCAGGGGCTGCGGGCGGCGTTCGAGCTGGGGCGGTACTTCGGATCAGCCGGTCCGGTTCGGCGCGAACCCGTGGGACAGTTCGCTGGAGAAGGGCACGCTGCGGCCGTGGCTGCGGACGGGGCCGGCCTGCAGCACCCATCCCGTCGTCGTGTTGGGGACGAAGGTTCCGCCGGTGATGTCGATGGCCAGCTGGTAGACCCGGCCGGTGGTGGTCAGGACCTTGACGTAGGCGGTGGTGCCCTGGGCCTCGATCGAGATGCTGCACGCGGTACCGGCGTCACCTCCGCTGGGATAGCCGGTGATGGTCGAGAGGTTCTGCCAGGCGACCCCGGTGCCGCGGGGCGCCGCGCGCCCGGCAGAGGCGATGCCGTTGCGGACCGCGGCGCTGTACGACTCGCTGTTGGAGGGGGCATAGCTGTCGATGTCGATGCACGGCCCGGTGGCTCCGGTCGCGCCCGTGGCGCCCGTGGCGCCCGTGGCACCTGTGGCACCGGTGGCTCCGGTCGCACCCGTGGCACCCGTGCCGCCCGTGCCGCCCGTGGCACCGGTGGCACCGGTCGCTCCCGTGGCACCGGTCGCTCCCGTCGCTCCGGTCGCTCCCGTCGGTCCCGTCGCCCCGGTGTGGCCCGCCGGTCCCGTCGGGCCGGTATTGCCCTTCGGTCCTCGGGGGCCAGGGGGGCCCTCGGGGCCGCGGCACCGCTCGTGCCCGTTGGTCTTCGCGGCGTCCGGCCCCGACTCCTCGCACTCGTCACCGCCACCACCGCCCGGCGGACTCACGGCCGCGGTCTCGGCGGCCTTCGCCTGGATCGCCTGGCCCGCCGCGACGGCGGGCGAGGCGATCCCCGCCAGCACCAGCGCGATCGAGGCGAACGTTCCGCCGGTCAGCCAGCCGGATCGCTTGGGCAGCGGGCCCAGCGTGGATCGGGGTTTGTCCTCAGGACGCATGCACCGCTCCTCGTGAAGCATTTGATCGGATAGTCACTGGAATCCCGGTGACAGCAGCCATCGTGGGGATCCGGCACCGGCGACGGCGGCTGCCGCGCCCGACAATCAGTTGTTCGGCCCAGTGCATGAGGCCACCCGGGTGCGTTCCCGCGGGCCACACGGGTCAGTCGCACGGCGCGCTGTGCCCCGTACGCTGCGCGGGATCCGTAGGGTCCGGCCGTGAAGCCGACCATCTGCCTCTGCATGATCGTGAAGAACGAGTCCGCAGTCATCGAGCGCTGCCTGGCCTCGGTACGGGACCACATCGACACCTGGGTCATCTCCGACACCGGTTCGGACGACGGCACCCAGCAGCTGATCCGCAGTGCCCTCGACGGGATCCCCGGCGAGCTCCACGAGGAGCCCTGGGTGAACTTCGGGCACAACCGGAGCCTCAACATCGCCCGCGCCCGCGGCAGGGCCGACTACCTGCTCCTGCTCGACGCGGACCTGGTGCTGCGCGAGGACGCGCCGCTGCCGCCGCTCGTGGCGGACTCGTACCTGCTCCGGCACGAGGGCGCCACCGAGTACCGCATCAAACGCCTGGTCAGCGGCAGACTGCCGTGGCGGTACGAGGGGGTGACCCACGAGTACATCACCTGCGACCTCAGCGACAACGTGGTCCACCTCGACGCCCTGGTGATCGAGGACCACGGCGACGGCGGCTCCAAGCACGACAAGTTCGAACGGGACGCCCGGCTGCTGGGCGCCGAGATGGAACGGGACCCCTCCAACGGCCGGACCGTCTTCTACCTCGCCCAGACCATGCGGGACATGGGCGACCGCGCCGAGGCCATCCGCCTGTACGAGCGGCGCGCGGCCATGGGCGGCTGGCCGGAGGAGGTCTACCAGTCGCTCCTCCAGGTCGGCGTGCTGCACGGGGACAGCGCGGACCCGGCCGACTGGCCCGCCGCGATGGACGCGCTGAACCGTGCCTGGGAATCCCGGCCGGAGCGGCTGGAGGCGAGCTACGAACTGGCCTCGCGGCTGCGGCTGCTCGGCCGGTACCAGGCGGCCCACGCCGTCGTGCGGGCCTGCCTGGACCGGCCCGCGCCGGACGACATCCTGTTCACCCAGCCCTGGGTGTACCGGTGGGGCCTGCTCTTCGAGTACTCCATCACCGCGTACTGGGTGGGCGAGCCGGCGGAGTCGGTCCGGGCCTGCGACCGGCTCCTCGCCCTGCCCGACCTGCCGGACTCCTACCGGCGCCAGACCGTGCTCAACCGCGGATTCGCCCTGGAGCGTCTCGCGGTGCCGGCGAGGTGAAGCGCAGCGGCGCCGCGCGCCGCACCGGGGGCGCCGGATCCGCGGGGGCGAAGGGCTTCGAGAAGAGGGCCAGCAGCCCGGGGTGCACCGCGCACAGCGGCATCCGGCCCGTCTCCGCCGCGGCCGCGCGCAGGCGCTCGTCGGCGGCGAGGCGGTCGGCGCTCACGTACAGGAAGGCGTTCTGCGCGTACCAGGGTTCGATCTCCGGGTCGTCCCAGAGCCGTGTGCGCAGGCAGTCGACGAGTTCGTAGCCCCACCGGCCGAAGTGCTCGCGCCAGTAGGTCGGCCACTGCTCGTTGCGGTGGTCGCTGCCGGTCTGGCCGGGGATCGCGGCCGAGAACAGCACCACGTCGGACAGGGCGCAGAGATCGGCGACCAGGGAGGCGGCGCGGCCCTGGTCCAGGTGCTCGGCCGCTTCCAGGGTCATGGCCAGGTCGAACCGGGTCCCCTCCAGCCGGAGCGGGTGCGAGAGGTCGTGCCGCAGGAAGCGGTCGGGCGGGATCCGCAGGGCGCTCTCGGCGACCCAGTCCCCGTCGACCCCGAGGACCGTCTCCACGCCGAGTGCGCGGGCGGCCGCCAGCCAGGAACCGGTGCCGCACCCGAGGTCGACCACGCTGGAGGGCCGCACCAGATCGAAGACCAGTGGCAGCACCCGCCCGGCCGAGCGGGCCGAGCCGTCCTGCTGACTCTCGTAGAACCACGCGCCGTACGCGTCGTCGCGGGGCATCGACATCCGCATCACCTCGATCGGGAGCGCCGTGGCCGGCTCACCGCGGCCGATCCGGCGGAAGCGACCCTTCCACAACGGGTCACGGGCCAGGGCGTGCCACGCCCGGACTCACCCGGACTCACCCGGACTCACCCGGACTCGCCCGGAGTCACCCGGGGTTCCCCGTGCGCCGCCCCAGCGGCAGCAGGTACTGCAGGGGCTGGTCGAGGTCGTCCAGGCCGAGGAGTTCCTGGGCCAGGTCGTCGTGGAAGCCGCCGAGCGGGGTCCCGGCCAGGCCCAGCGCCGACGCCGTGAGGAGCAGCGTCTGGGTCAGGTGACCGGTCTCCAGCAGGGCCAGGCGCAGCGCGCGCAGCCCGTACCGGCGCCGCAGCAGGCCGACGTCCGCGTACACGCCCAGCACCACGGGCGCGGCGTCGATGCCGATCCAGTCCGGGTCGCTCGCCGGCCGGGACAGGTACGTCGACAGTGCCTTGACCTCCTCCAGTGGGGGCAGCGGCCCGACGGGGCGCAGCGTCCGGGACTCGGGCACGCAGTCGTACGTCCCCGCGGGGACACCGTCCGTACCGAGCACCAGCAGCCGCACCCGGGCCGTGTAGAGGGCGCCCGCGCTCGGGTAGGGGCGGTGGGCGAGGGTACGGGTCGAGCCGTCCGCGAGGAGCTGGGCGGAGCGGCCGCTCTCGGCGAGGGAGTGCCACAGCAGGGCACCGAGGGTCTCCGCGTCGAGCGGCCCGCCGAGCGCGCCGCGCGCCGAGGCCCGGCCCGCGAGGACGGCGCCCAGCGGTACGTCCGGCAACGGGCCCGTCGGCAGCGGGATGTCGGGCCCGGCGGGCCGCACGGCCGGGCGCGGCAGCGGCGCCGTCGGCCGCAGCGCCGTGTCCTCGCCCCGGCCGATCTGGAACTTGCTCCGCTCCAGGTACTGGACGTCGGGCGCGGTGTGCGAGGACGGGAAGTACGAGGGCGCGGCTTCGGAGCCCTCCGCCGTCTCCGCCGTTTCCAGCAGGGTCCGCGCCGCCAGCCTGCACACCGCCCGTTCCTCGTCGGGGATCACCCCGAGCCGGTTGAAGAGCATGTGCAGCTGCGAGGCCCATACCCAGGCGTACGGGGCCGGAGCGTCCTCCCGCGAGTCCGGCGCGTCCGGCGAGCCGAGGGCGCGCAGTGCCGCGTCGGCCTCGCGGACCCGCTCCGTCCAGCGGTTCAGCCAGGGCGCCGCGGAGCCGTCGGCGAGCCGCTGCCGCAGCTCCGCGGCGCGCCGCACCAGTGTCGAACGCTGCGCCGCGTAGACCGAGTTGACCCGCGCGTGGACCGGCGCGCCCGGCAGCAGGGGCACTTCCGTCACCCACCGCCAGCCCGCCGCGTGCCCGCGCAGCCAGCGCGCGGCCGCGAGGGGGTCCATGCCGAGGGCGTACGCCGTCGCGTGCGCCAGGTCGGCGGCGACCGCCAGCCGCGCGGAGCCGCCCGCGCCGTCCAGGGCCCGCAGCGCTTCGAGGGTCACCTCGGTCGAGGCGGCGAAGACCTCCTCGGCGACCGGCAACGCCCGTGCCCCGCCGTAGCGTTGGGTCTCGGGAACATAGGGCACGGTACGGACCTCCCCGTGCGCGGACGGCCAGGGACCCGCCACCGCCGGGACCTCCTTCGCGGCGTGCGCGAGGTGGTCGGACAGCCGCGCCGCGCCCGCCGCGTCCAGGCCGCGGACCCGGATCCGCAGGTGGGGGCCGTCCTCCCCGTACCGGATGAAGAACCACCGGGCCGCCTCCCCGGCCGCCACCAGCCCGTCGAGGCAGGGCGCCGCCTCCCGCAGCAGGAACGCGTCGGTGTCCTCGGCCGTGGAGTGCAGGAACAGGTGATGGCCGTGCCAGCCACCGGAGTGGGCGTCGGAATCGGTGCCGGTCGTCGTCATCTGGGGTCCTCCGCGTCAGGGAAAGGGGTGCGGGTGGACCGTGAGGTCCTCGTCGCGCAGCGGCCGGTCCGAGCGGCCCAGCCGGTACGGGACGTCCAGCAGTCGGGGGAGGCCCCGGACGCGCCGGTTGACGTGCCCGAAGGTCATCGGCAGCGAGCCCGGCACGATGGCCTTCACGCAGTGCAGCCCGAGCCGGTCGCGCAGCCCCGCCTCGCTCTGGTCGACGGCGATCACCTCCAGTCCGGCCCGCGCCAGCCGCTCCACGGTCGCGGTGAGCAGGGCGCCGATGTCCCCCACCGGCGCGGGCGCACCCGGCCAGGCGTCCTCGACCGCCGCGCACGGAGTGTCGGCGTAGAGGAACTCCAGGCGCGGGCCCGCCTCGGGAAGGGTGTTGAGGCCGACGTGGTCGTCCAGGGTCGTCACCAGCTCCGGCCGTTCCAGCATCGGCCGCAGCCGACGGGGGTCGCGCGGGCCGCCCTCGGCGTGTGAACGGGGGCCCGATTCCACGACGTTGGTGACGACCTCAGCCACCGCGGAGCGGATCGCCGCGCGCGGATCGTGGTGCGCGCCCGCGGCGAGGAACATCCGGGGTGCGTCGGGATGGGACCCCTCGTAGCGGCACACCGCCACGACGGCCGGGATACCGAAGTCGTTCGTGGCGTCGAGCAGGACGAGCCGGTAGCCGGCCAGCGCGGCACGGTCCGCGAGCAGCGCGGTGTCCCGGTCCCGCGGTGGCAGCGTGATGCGGCGCAGGGGCGTCGCCGCGTACCACGCCATCAGGAAGGCATCGCGCTCCGCCACCTCGAACAGGCCGTAGAGCAGGGCCTCTTCGGGGCTGTTGCCCAGTCCGCAGCCGTTGGAGGACTCGTACACCACGCGCGGTCCGGTGTTCCCCGGCACGTCCCAGTACGCGACGTGCTCGGGGACGGCCGTGGCGCGCCGCCGGGTGAGCGACCAGCCGTGCACCCAGTCCATCTCCAGGTCCGGGGTGTAGGGGACGGTCGGCGACGCGGGGTGTCCGTGGTGGCGGGGGTCGGGCAGGCCGAGCCGTTCCGGGTCCACGGCCCGCTCGGGCCCGAGTTCCGCGAAGGAGGCCCGCAGTGCGGTCCGTTTGCCGGTCGGGCGCATTCCCGCCAACCGCTCGATGCCTTCGAAGAGTGCGATCCGCTCGCTGTCGCCGAAGTCCAGGGACCGGCCGTAGCCGCCGTCGTCGACGGGCCGCCCGTCGCTCACGAACGCGCTGGTGAGACAGAACGCCGAGTCCTCGGAGCGCAGCAGCCGCCGCACCGGGCCGAACCGCTCGTCGTGCAGGGCCTCGCGCAACAGGGCGGACGTGGTACGGGAGTTGGGGGCCCGCAGGACGTACGGGTCGGGGAGCGGGCGCGGCGCCGACGGCAGCGGGGCGACACCGGACGCGGAGTCCGGCGGCAGGGGACGGCACACCGGGCAGCCGCCGACCGGGCGCACGTGGTGGGTGGACCAGGTGCCGCGGCCCTGGTGGACGACGTACACGACGGCCGGTTCGGAGTCCGGTGCGGTGGAGGGGGCGTGGGTGTGGGCGTGCTCCAGCAGGCCGACCGCGAGGGTACCGAGGGCCTCCGACAGGGCCGGAGACGGTACGCCGCCCAGCGCCAGCTCCGGGCTGCGCCACGGCACCCGGCCGCCCGCCGTGGCGAGCCGCTGGTACTCCGCGCAGCACAGGCAGGCCGCCGCCCCCGGCCGGAGCACCGGCCCCACCACGGCCAGGGCGCCGTCGAAGCGCACCGGGACGAGCGTCACGGGATGCCCGAGCGCACGGCGGCTCAGCTCCTCGGCGAGCCCGAGCGTCCAGCGCGTCAGCAGCACCACCGCCGGGCCGGACGGCAGCGCCAGCGCGGATCCGGCGTCGAGGACCGGCACCGGCAGCGCCCCCAAGGGGAGCGTGACCGTGGCCGGGCTCACCGCGCTCACCGCGTTCACCGGACCTCCCGCGGGGTGGGCAGTACGGTGAACCCGAAGGCCCTTAACAGCGAGGCGAGTTCCGCGTTCCGTGGCGGCTGTACGGGCCCCCGCGCGGGGAGAGCGGCTCCGGCCGCCCGGCGCAGCGCGTCCTGGAAGGCCTCCTCGCGTCCGGCCAGGTCGGCCAGCCAGCGGCCGGTCCAGCCGGTGTCCTCCCAGGCGGCCGTCCGCGCTCCGGCGGCGGCCAGTGGCGCGAGCGCGCCGTCCGGGACGCGGACGGCGGTGGCGGACGGCTCGGCGGTGGCGGCGCGGACGCGGACGACGGCGGCGAGCGCGGCGAGGGCGGCCGCGTCTCCGGGGGTCGCCTCGACGGCGTCGCCGAGCGGCGCGGGCGCCGGAGCCGTCCGGGCCGTCGGGGACATCGGGGACATCGGGGTTCCGGGCGCGGTGGGACGTACGACGGCCCGGTACACCTCCTCGTGCGGAGCGAGCCGGAACACCTCCAGCCGAGCGGCCACCCCGAGGCGGGCGGTCAGTGTGGTCCACCAGTGGCGGACCTGGGGGTGCCCGGACCACCGGTCGGCGGCCACGGCGGAATGCGTGGACACGGGAGCCGGTCGCCGCAGGACGGCCGCGCGCAGGGCGCGCCCCCGGGCGTGCCCGGGAGTGGCGCCGACGGTGAAGTCATCTTCACCCAGCAGGAGTTCGGCGCTGCGGCAGAACAGGTCGAGGCGAGCCAGGTCCAGCCGCGCAGCACCGGCGACCAGTACCACCGCCCCGGCGCGGGAACCGCCGCCCGAAGCTCCCCTGCCTGTACCGCTCCCGTCCAGGGGCACGGCGCAACGGGCCAGCGGTACGGGCAGTTGCCTCAGGTCCGCCGGGAGCGGCTCGGGCAGTGCTCCGCACCGCGCGTCGGTGAGGGCGCTCACACGCCGCAGCGCCTCGCCCAGGGTCTCGGCGGGAGCCGTCCGCACCCGCCGGTCGGCATCGATGCGGTCGGGCCCCAGCCAGATGCGGTAGTCGGCCCGCAGCGGACGGGCCTGCGCGAGCAGCACCGCGGGCAGCCCCGGCGGCAGCCGCTCGTCCTCCCCTTCGCGGGCCGGGTCCGGCAGCTCGGCGGCCGCGCACAGCAGCCGGTGGGCCGCCGCGCCCGCGAGCAGGGGGAGGAACGCGGCGGGCACGTCCCCGGCCGCCGGCCCGGGTTCTCCCGGCGGGCCGGGGCGGCCGAGGCGCGCCGCGAGGGCCGTGGCCTCGGACCGGACCTGCGCGGGGCTGCCCGGTGCCGTGGCATAGCCGGTCCCGCTGTGGCGGCCGACCGCGACGCACCGCTCCGGGCCGGTGCCGCGCACGGAAAGGAGGACCCGCCCGGCGGGCAGATCCGGGTCGGCGGTGTGGACGACGGGCAGGCCCCCGGCCGCCAGCGCGCGCCCGGCGGCCCTGGCCAGTGGCTCGTCCGGTGCGGCGGCCACCACCTCGGCCCGCGCTCCGGCGAGCGCGGCGGCCGCGGCTCCCGGACGGTCGGCCGTCGCCTCGGTCCAGTCGGCCACCGGGCCGCCGTCCGGTGCGCCGGCGGGCCCGTCCACCAGCATCCCGTCCACCAGCAGCCCGTGCGCGTCCAGTTGCCCGAGAAGCGTGTCCACGGCCGAGCGCAGGGACGGGCCCGCCGCCATGCCGTCGAGGAACTGTTCCAGTTTCCCCTCGCGCAGGGGCTCCGCCAGCAACCGCCAGAGCGCGGGCAGTGACGCGCTGCCCTCCAGGGTGAGGGTTCCGCGCCGGCCGCGCAGATGGAGGCCGCCGCGCAACGGGGTGACGGCGACCCCCGCACGCAGCCGCCGGGTGGTGGGGGCGTCGCCGGTCATGACCTTCCCTCCGCCGCGTCGACGGCCGCGTGCATCTCCGTACGCCAGTCGCAGCCGGTCAGGGCAGGCACCGAGCGGATCACCAGGTGGGCGGCCAGGTACCGCTCCAGCGGGCGGACGTCGCAGATGGCCAGGAGCCGGTACAGGGCGTTGGTGCAGGTGCGGTACACCAGGTAGTCGGGGCGGCTCCACATCGTCCCCCCGGGGTCGGAGCGCCGCAGCAGGTGGTGGAAGGCGCTGTAGCCGGTCCGCTCCTCGGGGTTCCAGCGCCGCGCCGCCGAGGCGTCCCCGGTGGCCGCGGCGCGCGCCCGGTAGGCGTCCGGGTCGCCGTGCAGGTCGGCGCCCGCCTCGTACCGCCCGCGCACCAGCTCCCAGGCGCCTTCCGCCGAGGCGGTCCAGGCCCGCTCCCACCCCTGCGCGCCGCCGTCGCGGATCCGTCCGACGAGGCGGGTGACGGCCTCGCCCGCGCGCTGGCCGTGCTGCTCGAACCAGTCCCGGAGCCGCCCGTCCGGATCCTCGTGGAAGAGGAAGTCCTCCAGGTGGGAGACGTACGAGAAGTGGCCGCCCGCCAGCCCGCCGGGGTGGGCGCCGGCATGCGCGGCCAGGGCGGTCACCGCGAGCTGGACCCGGGCCTGCGGGGTGTCGCCGTGGTCGGCCAGGAATCCGGCGCCCGCACGCAGCGCGTCCAGACCGGCGCGCAGGAGCGCCTCGCGCAGGTCGGCGCCGTCGTCGCCGAGCAGTCCGCGCAGCGAGGTGCGGTCGACGGGCGCGACCCGGACGGTGTTGTCGGCGACGATCGGCCCGTAGGGCGGGGCGACGAGTTCGGCGCGTCCGGCCTCGGCGGCCCGCTCCAGCAACTGCGCGTCCGTGAGGTCGCCGTGCGAGGGGTGGGTGCGGAGCCAGCCGCGGATCCGGGCGGCGGCGGACGCGGCGGCGGCGTCGGCCCGCGCGGCCGGGCCCTCCAGGCGCAGCCTCAGGTGGGGCCCGTACAGCCAGTGCCGCTCGACATGGGCGGCCAGCCCGTCCGCCGCGGCCGACTCGGCGAGCGGCAGCAGCACCTCGCGCAGCAGCGGTGCCTTGACGGGGTGGTGGTAGTAGGTGACCACGTCGCGGGCCGCGGTGCCGGGTGAGTCGGCGGCGGGTGAGTCGGCGGCGGGGAAGTCGGCGTCGGGGGGTCGCACGGTGCACACGCTCTCTTCCGCTGTCGTGTCGATGAGGGGAGTGGGGTTCATCGGAGCCGTCCGGACCGGTAGACCTCCAGGACGAGTTCCACCGCGCGGGCCGGGGCGGGACGGCCCCCGGGTGCGGGGAGAGCCTCTTCCAGGACCGCGCCGGTGTCGGTGTGCCGGGACAGCCACTTGGCGAGGCAGCGCAGGTGCAGGGCGTTCCCCAGGTCGACGAGGTGCGGTTTGGGGCGGCTCAGCCGGTGCAGGAAGTCGGCCGTGGTCCCCGCGCCGGGCGCGGCGGCGGCCGGGTGCAGGAAGACCTGCTCGGGCAGGTCCAGCAGGGCGCGCCAGCGGGCCGTGGCCGCGGCCGGGACGGTGTCGGCGCCGAGGTCGGCGCGCAGGGCCCGCACCACCTCGGGCGGCAGCAGCCAGCGGCGGCGGCGGAGCACCACGTGGCGGTGGCGCAGCCGGGCGGTACGCGTCACCGGGCCACCCGGCGCGGGCAGGGCGTGCCGGGGCACCAGCGGCCCGAAGTCGACGGCGCCGTGCGGGTGGTCGGCCAGGTGGGCCCCGATGCGGCGCGGCAGCAGGACGGGGGCGAGGAAGCCCGGGTACAGGACGTCGAGGTGTTCCCCGGTGCTCCGCAGCCGCAAGCGCACCTGGTCGGTGGCCTCGTCGTGGATGAGGTCCAGGTCGGCTTCACCGATCGAGGCCCGGCGGCGGTCGGGTCCGATCTCGTCCGGGACGAGCATCGGGTGGAGATTGGCGTTGAACCCGCCGACGGGCCGGATCTGGGCGGCCCGTGCGCCCGGCCCGAGCCCGGTGCGGATCTGCCGGGACACGGCGTCCGCGGCGCGCGGGTCCAGGGCGTCGAGGAAGCGGCTGGTGAACCTGCCCCACCCGCCGTACACGTGGTTCACGCAGAGCGGGCCGGGCCCGGGTCCCCCTCCCGGCAGGGGAGTGGGGGAGCGCTGGAGGAAGTACGCGTAACTGAGCGGCCGTTCGACGGCCCAGCCGGGCAGCCGTTCGCCGAGCCCCTTGACGAAGTCCGGCGGTATGACGGCCTCGTGGGCATCCCCGGCGTCCGCGGTGCCTCCGTGCGCCAGGTCGCCGCGCACCGTGCGGACGGCCTCCGCGCGGAGGGCGGCGAGTTCCCCGACCCCCGTGGGGAAGGCGCTCCGGTCCTCGGGGGCGAGGGCCGCCGGCCGTCCGGCGGCCTCCCACGCGCCGGCGACCTCCGCCCCGAATTCCCATGGGTGTCGGCAGGTGCCCCCGGAGCCGTAGCGCTCGACGAAGCGGTCGCGGACGAGGCGGCGCACGACGTGCCCGAGGTCGAACAGCTCCGCCAGGGCGGTGACTTCGCCGAGCGCCTCGTGGTCGGCGCCGTCGAGGAAGCAGTCGACGGCCAGGGGGCGGGGCGCGACGACGTCCTCGGAGAGCACGTTGAGCGGGGCGGACACGGACGGCACGGGACTCCCGGCGTCGGCCAGGGCGGCCGTCCAGCCCCGGGACAGGGCGGCGAGCACGGCGGGGCGCCCGCTGGCGGGTGTGCCACCGAAGTCCCTTGTCAGCCGGTCGAGTTCGGTGATCCGCTCGGCGCGCGCCGCGTCCTCGGGGTGCGCCGGGGCGAAGCCGCGCAGCCAGGCCGCGAGCCGTTCCAGCGGGTCGGTGTCCTGCGGCGCGACCGGATCGCCCGGTACGAGCAGCCCCGCCCGCACGAGACGGTCGAGGAAGGCCGCGGCGGCGGCCCGGCCGTCGCCCGTCCCCTTGAGTGCCGCGGCCAGGAGAGTTGTCAACTCGGCGGTGGGTACGGGGCTTTCGGCGCGCCCGGTGATCAGGCGCAGGGGACCGCCGAGGGCGAGTTCCACCTCGTCCTCCTCGGCCACGAGGAAGCGGCCGCCCGCGAAGGCGGTCCGGTCGCGCGCGTACGCGGCGCGTCCGCCGGTGATCCGGGCGGTGCTGGTGATGCGGTGGGGGAGCGCGGCGCGCCGGTGCGGCGCGGCCTGGAGGGCGAGCGCGAGGGCGCTCGTCAGCGTCCGGTTGACCTTCACGACCGCCCGCAAGGGGCCGTCGAACAGCGGGGCGGCGCCCCAGTCGGGCACCGGGCGAGCCGGTGCGGGCCCGGACATGCTCTCGGGCGGGGTGAGTTCGCCCCAGCCGACCGCGGTGAACCAGGACAGCGGGCTGGTCTTGGTGCTGGCCCGCAGGGCGTAGCGCAGCACGGTGGGTTCTTCCTTGCGCGCCCGGCGGTCGGCCGCGCCGGTGCCCGCCCGCTCGACCGCGCGCAGCAGGTCGGCGCTGGTGAGGGCGACGGCCTTGCCGAGGGCCGGTTCGCGGCACAGGGCCGCCAGGGACGTACGTTCGCCCGTGAGCGCGGCTTCGGCGGCGGCGCCCAGCTCCGCGAGCACCTCGGCGCGCCGGGCGCGGAGCGTGAGCCAGGCGGCGAGCAGGGGCACCCGGTCCGGGAGGCCGCCGAGGCGGTCCAGCAGGGCGCCGCGCGGTTCGCGGCCGTTGTGCAGGGCGCGGCGCAGCGGAAGGACGGTGTCGCGGTGGAACTCGGGCGGATGGCCGTCCCGGCTGGCGTACAGGGCGTCACCGAGGGGCCCGGTGATCCGCAGCAGCCGGGTGTCGATGAGGTGCAGGCGGCCGAGCGAGGTGCGGAAGGCCGCCGCGGGCGGAAGTTGGGCGGGATGGGCGAGCACGGTGGCGCGGACCAGTGCGCCGGGTGCGGAGCGCACCCGGTACTCGGCCGTCGCCGTCGCGGTCCCCCGCGACTGCGGCTGCGTCTGTTCCTGCGCCATGGTGCTCCCTCCCCGCCCTGCCGGTCGGTCGGTCGTCCTGCGCGGTCCACGGATCACGGTTCGCGGTCCACGGTCCGCCCGCCGTACGGGGGTACGGCGGGCGGACTCGCGGCCTGGGTGTGCGGTGGCGGGGGCCCGGGGCCCGGCTACACGTCGGGGGTGTCGACCTGCGGGTGTGCGCAGGAGGAGGAGCCCTGGCAGGAGGAGGAACCCCAGGAGGCTCCGCCTTCGGGCAGCGCGACGGTGTCGCGCATCGAGGTCACGGTGAGGTCGCCGAGGTCCAGTGCCAGGTCCTGGAGTTCGAACTCGGTGGTGTGCGAGGTGTGCGTGGTGTCGGACATACGCGTCTCCCTGAGTGTGTGGTGGGGGTTCGTGTCTCCGTCTGCCGTTTGTGCGGCGGTACCCACGCTGGTCGACGGCGCTCAAGGAACGGTGGAGAGGCGGTCCGGACGCGGTCCGGACGCGGTCCGGGAACGCTGGGGGTGCATACCGGTCGGGTGACCGGCGGCCTCAAGACTTCGGGCTCTGTTCACCCGCCCGTGACCTGCGGCTTTCCGGACAGGCCGGACGAGCCGTTCGAATGGGACCGTAAACAGGTCTGGACCATTTCATTCGCGCCAAATCCATGTGTCGATCGCCGCGTTGACCCCGTTTCGGGGAAGTGGTCTATACCTTTGACGGTAGGGTGGGTCACCTGAAACCGGCACATAAACAGCCGTGGGGGGCTTTATGACCGTGCATCATCTTCCGCAGCCGCCATCCGACGACGAGTTGTACTGGTACTTCGGCCCGCAGCGTCGCTGGGTCCTGATCAGCACCTCCCTCGCCTTCACCTTCACCGCGGCGACGATGTTCACCTTCGCGCTGCGGACGCCCGCCCTGTGGGCGTTCCTCGCGGTCCTCGGCCTCAATGTCGTGGCTCTGGTCCTCTCCTCCGTCAACAGCCTGCGCCAGCGCCGGCTGACCCGGCAGTCGCACGAGATACTCGTCCGGGCCTGGCGGCCCGCCGCCCTGCCGAGCGTCGATCTGTACCTCCCGACCTGCGGCGAACCCCTCGACGTCCTCGCCAACGCCTACCGCGCGGTCGCGGAGGTGGACTGGCCGGGCGCGCTGACCGTGTGGGTCCTGGACGACGCCGACCGGCCCGAAGTCGCCTCCCTGGCCGCGGCGCACGGCTACGAGTACGTCGTACGCCCCGACCGGGGCCACCTGAAGAAGGCGGGCAACCTCAACCACGCGCTCACCCTGAGCGGCGCCGAGTTCATCGCGATCCTCGACGCGGACTTCGCGCCCCGGCCCGACTTCCTGCGCCACCTCGTCCCCTACCTCGCCGACCCCGCCATCGGCATCGTGCAGAGCCCGCAGTGCTTCGACACCGACGAGTCCATGGGCTGGATCCAGCGCGCCGCCGGCAGCGCCCAGGAGTGGTTCTTCCGCTGGATCCAGCCGTCCCGGGACGCCAGCGACGCCGCCATCTGCTGCGGCAGCAACGCCGTCTACCGGCGCCGGGCGATCGACCTCGCCGGGGGCTTCGCCCGGCTCGACCACAGCGAGGACCTGTACACCGGACTCGCCCTGTACGAACAGGGGTTCCGCACCCTGTACGTACCGGTCCTGGTCGCCAAGGGCACCTCGCCCGACGAGGCCACCGCCTTCATCAACCAGCAGTACCGGTGGGCGATGGGCAACCTGCACCTGGTCGGCACACCGGTGCTGGGCCGGATGCGCGCACCCTGGCGGATGCGGCTGTGCTTCTACGAAGGCGTCGTCGGCTATCTGACCACGGTGGTGAACACCTTCGCCGCGCCGCTGCCGCCGCTGGTGATGATGTTCTGGTACCCGGACGACATCCGGCCCTGGCACGTGCTGCCGCTGCTCGCCCCGCTGTGGCTGTGGCACGTGCTGCTGCCGCGCATCAGCCGGACCCGCTGGCGGGTGGAGGTGATCCGCGCGAACGTCCTGACCAGCGTGGCCGCGGCGACCGCCTTCCTGCACACGCTGCGCGGCCGCAGCGCCGCCTGGGTGCCCACCGGCGTACGCGGCCCCAAGAAGTCGGGCGGCATGGCCCGCCGTGTGGTCGCCGTCTCGCTCCTCTGGCTGGTCCTCTCCAACGGCGCGGCGGCCACCGGCCTCGCCCTCGCCGTCGCCCGCAACGGCTGGGAGCCCAACTGGGGGCTGCTGCTCTACCTGTTGGTGCAGTGCCAGATCAACCTCCCGCTGATCCGGGACCTGAGAGGCGAACTGCGCGGGGCAATGGCGCCCCGAAGCACGGCCGGTGACAGCGGCCGGCCGCTCGACCGGATCCGGACCGCCCTGCGCTCCGGTACCGGCATGCGGCCCCGCCGCTGGCCCGAAACCCTGGCCGCCTCCGCGGCCCTCCTGCTCATCGGCCTGCTGGCATCCGGGTGGGTCAACCCGATGCTGCCCTGGCTGAGTTGAAAGGCTTCGTCACCATGCCCTTCCCCGTGACTCCCGGCTTCCGCCGGAAGCACAGCGCCACCCCGGTCCCGCGGCCGCCCGGTGAGGCACCCGGAGCGCCGTCCGGACCGCCCGCCGCCTCCGGCCCGCCGCCGTCGGGCTCCGGCGGCGAATCCGGACCCAGTCCGCACCGGTCCGCCTTCCGCCCCGACATCGAGGGCCTGCGCGCGGTGGCCGTCCTCGCGGTCCTCGCCTTCCACGCCGGGATCCCCGGGATGGCGGGCGGCTTCGTCGGCGTCGACGTCTTCTTCGTCATCTCCGGCTACCTGATCACCGGCCTGCTGGTCCGGGAGGCGATCACCACCGGCCGGATCCGGCTCGGGGACTTCTTCTCCCGGCGGGCCCGGCGGCTGCTGCCGTCCGCCGCCGTCGTCCTCGGCGCCGTGGCGGTCGCCGGTGCCTGGCTGACCGTACCGCTGCGGCGCGCCGTGCTGGAGTACGACGTGGTCGCGGCGGCCCTGTCCTTCGCCAACTGGCGGTTCGTCTCCCAGCAGACCGACTACCTCGCCGCGGGCCGGGACCAGAGCCCGCTGCTGCACTTCTGGTCCCTCGCCGTCGAAGAGCAGTTCTACCTGTTCTGGGCCCCGCTGATGGCGGTGATCGCCCTCTGCACGGCCCGCGCGGTCCGCCGGGGCCGGGTCGTGCGCGCCGTCGTGGCGCTCGCCACCCTGCTGCTGGCCCTCGGCTCGTTCGCGCTGTCCCTGCGCTGGACGGACCACTCCGTCTCGCTCGCCTACCTCGGCACCCCCTCGCGGGTCTGGCAGTTCGCCACCGGCGCGCTGCTGGCGCTGCTGCCGTGGCACCTGCTGCGCGGACCGCGTCCGCTGCGGCTGCTGTGCGGCTGGGCCGGCGCGGTGGCGATCGGCTGGTGCGTGCTCTCGTACGACGCGAGCACCCCGTACCCCGGATTCGCGGCGCTCGTCCCGACGCTGGGCGCCGCCGCCGTCATCCTCGCCGCGATCCCCGGCCGCGGCGAACGGAACGCCGAAGGCGCCTACGGGGTCGGGCGGTTGCTCGCGACCCGCGCACCCCGGGCCGTCGGACGGCTCTCCTACACCCTCTACCTGTGGCACTGGCCCGTGCTGGTGCTCGCCGAAGCGAGCCTGGGCACGCTCGGCTGGCCGGCCAAGACCGCGCTGACCCTCGCCGCCGTCCTGCCCGCCCTCGCCACCATGCGCTGGGTGGAGCGGCCGCTGCGCCGCAGCCGCACGGTCTCCGAACTCCCGCGCCGCGGCCTGTCGGTGGGCGTCACGGCCATCGTGATGCCGGTCGTGCTCGCGCTGGTCGTCGGCACCACGACGCTGCGGCTGCTGGGCCCGGCCGCCCCCGTCGACCTCCAGGGCCTGCCGCCCGGCGCCGCCTCCGGCCCCACCCTGCTGGCCCGCGGCCCGGCGGCGCCGCCGCTGGACGGCCCGGTCGTGCCGGGTCCGGCCCAGGCGGCCAAGGACTTCCCGCCGGACGGGAACTGCGAGGTGGACCCGGCGGTCACCCGCAGCCCGGACTGCCTCTTCGGCGCGGTCACCAGCCCGGACCGGATCGTGCTGCTCGGCGACTCGCACGCCGGGCAGTGGTTCTCCCCGATGCTCGCCCTGGCCTCCCAACGCGGCTGGGCGCTCCAGGAGTTGGTCAAGCAGGGCTGCCCGCTCCCTAAGCTGGCCGTCGACAACCCCCAGCTCGGCCGCGCCTACCGCGAATGCGACACCTGGCGGGCCGACGCCCTGGACCGGCTGAAGCGGCAGCCGAAGCCCCGCCTCGTCGTGATCTCCTCACTGGCCCGCTACACCGCCGACCCCGCCCTGCTCGCCGGGGCGTGGGAGGAGACGCTGAAGCCGCTGCGCGCCCTCGGGGTGCCGGTCGTCTACATCGAGGACACCCCCGTACCGGGCAAGGACATCCCGGCCTGCCTCTCCGGGAGTCCCGGTTCCCCGGACGCCTGCGCGTTCGGCCGGGAGGCCGCCCAGCAGCCCGACGCCCTCGCGCGGCGGATCGCCTCGGGCGCGCTGCCCGGCGTACGGAGCATCAGCGTGAACCCGGTCCTGTGCCCGGGCGCCGGGCCGACCTGCCCGGCGGTGCTGGACCGGATCCTGCTCTACCGCGACGACTCCCACCTGACGAACGTGGCGGCCGTCGTCCTGACCGCCCGGCTGGAACGGCTGCTGACCGAGACCGGCGCGCTGCCCGCCGCCGGGGCCGCTTCCGGGGCCGCTCCCGGGACGCCGAGCGCGGCCGCGCCGCCGGCCGCCGACGGCTGGAAGGAGCTGCTGCGCGAGGAGTTCGACGGCCCGGCGGGCAGCCGCCCGTCCGCCGCCACCTGGCAGTACGACCTGGGCACCTGCTACCCGGGCTGCCCCGCGCCGCAGTGGGGCACCGGTGAGATCGAGACGATGACCGACTCCACCGACAACGTCCGCCTCGACGGCAAGGGCGCTCTGGAGATCGTCCCCACCCGCAAGGACGGCCGGTGGAGTTCGGGCCGGATCGAGACCCGGCGCGCCGATTTCGCGCCGCCGCCCGGCGGGGTGCTGCGGATCGAGGCGTCGATCGCCCTGCCGGACGTCACGGGCCCGAAGGCGGCGGGCTACTGGCCCGCGTTCTGGACCCTCGGGGCGCCGCTGCGCAACGGATACACCGGCTGGCCGTCCGTCGGCGAGCTGGACGTCATGGAGAACGTCAACGGCCGGGACAGCGTCTTCGCCACCCTGCACTGCGGAATCCTCGGCGGCGGCCCGTGCAAGGAACCCGTCGGCCTGACCTCCGGTCCGCAGCCCTGCCCGGACTGCCGGACGGCGTTCCACTCCTACGCCGTCGAGGTCGACCTCTCGCCCGGCGCGCAGGAGGTGCGCTGGCTGCTGGACGGCCGGGTGTACCACCGGGTGGGCGCGGCCGCGATGGACCCGGCCACCTGGAAGCAGACGGTGGACCACGGGGTGTTCCTGATCCTCAACGTGGCGGTCGGCGGCAGCCTCCCGCTCGCGGACGGCGCGACCGCGGGCCCCGCCACCGAGCCGGGCCATCCGATGCGGGTCGACCGCGTCACCGTCTCGGCCAAGGGCGGCGCGACGGCCCCCTGACGCGGCCGTGCGGGGGCCCGGGCGGCGGCGCCCGGGCCCCGAACGGGCAGCGGGGAAAGGAGCGTCGGGGAAGGGCCGCCCGGGGGACTGGTAGGAAACTTTCCTGTTCGCTAGCATTCCCGGCGGCGGCTCGGCGCGGTGCCCGTACGACCGGGCATGACGCGCTCAGCGAGAGCTCTGACCCGGCCGCCGTGGCGCTCCCGCCTGCCCGCGACCGGGCCGGCGGGCCGCGCCACGCAACGGTGCCCAGCTCTCACTCCCCCCAGTGCAGGAGCCCCCCAGGATGCGCCCGAACGCCTCATTACCCGCGCCCGCACGGCGCGGCACGGTGACCCTGGTCACCGCCGTACTCCTCCTCGTCGGCGGCCTGTTGCTCGCCCTGCCCGACCGGGCAGGGGCCGCGGCCGACCCCCTCATCTCACGCGGCAGACCCGCCACCGCGTCCTCCTCCGAAACCTCCGCCTTCGGCCCGGAGAAGGCCTTCGACGGCGACCCGGCCACCCGCTGGGCGAGCGCCGAGGGCAAGGATCCGCAATGGATCCGCGTCGACCTCGGCGCCAACGCCAATGTCACGCGCGTGTCCGTCAGTTGGGAGGCCGCCTACGCCAAGGCCTACCGGGTCGAGATCTCCGCCGACGGCGCCACCTGGACCCGCCTCGCGAACGAGACCGCGGGCAACGGCGGCACCGACGACTGGCCGGGCCTCTCCGGCAAGGGCCGCTACCTGCGCGTCTACGGAACCGCGCGGGGCACCACGTACGGCTACTCGCTGCACGAGGTCGAGGTGTACGGCACCCTCGACGGCGGCACCCCGCCCACCGGCGCCTTCAGCGTCGTCGCCGCCGGTGACATCGCCGCCCAGTGCACCGCCTCCGACAGCGGCTGCGCCCACCCGAAGACGGCCGCGCTGGCCCAGCGGCTCGCCCCGAAGTTCTACCTGACGATGGGCGACAACCAGTACGACGACGCCCGGATCGCCGACTACCGGGCCTACTACGACAAGAGCTGGGGCGCCTTCAAGGACAAGACGCACCCGGTGCCCGGCAACCACGAGACCTACGACCCGGCCGGATCCCTCGCCGGATACAAGGCCTACTTCGGGCCGATCGCCTACCCCCAGGGCAAGAGCTACTACAGCTTCGACGAAGGCAACTGGCACTTCATCGCCCTCGACTCCAACTCCTTCGACCAGAGCGCCCAGATCGACTGGCTGAAGGCCGACCTCGCCAAGAACTCCAAGCAGTGCGTCGCCGCCTACTGGCACCACCCGCTGTACTCCTCGGGCGGCCACGGCAACGACCCGGTCAGCAAGCCCGTCTGGAACATCCTCTACGCGGCCAAGGCCGACCTGATCCTCAACGGGCACGACCACCACTACGAGCGGTTCGCCCCGCAGGACCCCAACGGCAAGGCCACGGCCGACGGCATCACCGAGATCGTCGGCGGCATGGGCGGCGCCGAGCCTTACCCCATCGAGAACGTCCAGCCCAACAGCCAGAAGCGGATCAGCGGCCAATACGGCGTGCTGAAGCTGGACTTCACCGACTCCGGCTACAGCTGGAGCTACATCGGCACCGACGGCAAGGCCAAGGACACCAGCCCGAAGTACACCTGCCACTGATGTACCTGGCGACCACAGGCCGCCCGGACACGCCGGCCCGGCCCCGCTCCGGCGGGGCGGGCCGGCGCGTCCCGGGCACCGTCCTCGCACTCGGCGCGGTCAGCCTCGTCACCGACATCTCCTCCGAGATGGTCACGGCGGTGCTCCCGCTCTACCTGGTCCTCGGGCTGGGTCTCTCACCCCTCCAATTCGGCTTCCTGGACGGCCTCTTCAATGGGGTCACCGCACTCGTGCGGCTGCTCGGCGGACACGCCGCCGACCGCGGCCACCGGCACAAACGCGTCGCCGGGACCGGCTACGCCCTCTCCGCCTGCTCCCGGCTCGGCCTGCTCCTCGCCGGTGGCGCCACCGCCGGGATCGCCGCCGCCCTGGCCACCGACCGGATCGGCAAGGGCATCCGGACGGCCCCGCGCGACGCGCTCATCACGCTGAGCAGCCCGCCCGACGCACTGGGCCGCTCCTTCGGCGTGCACCGGGCCATGGACACCACCGGCGCCCTGCTCGGCCCGCTCGCCGCGTTCGCCCTGCTGTGGGCGACGGCCGGGGCCTACGACGCGGTGTTCGTCGTCAGCTTCTGCGTCGGCCTGCTGGGTGTCCTGCTCCTCGTCCTGTACGTGCCCGCGGACCGCCCGGCGCCGCGCGCACGCCCGGCCCCGCGCAAGGCTCCACACTCCGCTCGCCGCACCGTCGCCGCCTTCGCGGCGCTCCGCGACCCCGCCTTCCGGCGCATCCTCGCGGCCGCCGCCCTGCTCGGCGCCGCCACCATCGGCGACGCCTTCGTCTACCTGCTGCTCCAGCGCCGACTCGGCCTGCCCGTCGGCTGGTTCCCGCTGCTGCCGCTCGGCGGCGCCGCCGCCTACCTGCTGCTCGCCGTCCCGGCGGGCCGGATCGCGGACCGGTCCGGGCGCCGCCTCCCCTTCCTGGCCGGGCACTTCGCCCTGCTCGCCGTGTACGCCGCCCTGCTCGTCCCGGCCGACGGCATCCCCGCCCCGCTCCTGCTGGTCCCCGTCCTCGCCCTGCTCGGCGCCTTCTACGCGACCACCGACGGGGTGCTGATGGCCTTCGCCGGGCCCGTACTGCCCGCCGACGGCACGGCGGGCGCACTGGCCCTGCTCCAGAGCGGCCAGGCGCTGGCCCGCATGCTGGCGGGCGTGGGATTCGGGGCCGCCTGGACGGTGTGGGGGCCGGAGCCCGCCCTGTGGGCGGCGATCGCGCTCCTGTGCGCCGCCCTCGCGGGCGCCCGGCTCCTGCTGCCGCCCGCCTTCCCCGCTCCCCGACCACCCGTCCCCGAAGGCACCGACCCCGAGAGGCGCACCGCATGACCGACCGAGCCGGGCACCCCGCGCCCGCGACCCCCCTGGGCCCCCGGGCCCGTACCGCGATCGCGGTGAGCGCCGTACTGGTGCTCGCGGGCGGCGCCACCGGCTACGTCCTGCACGCCGGACACCGGCCCGCCGCCCAAGTGGCGGCGGCGGACGCCTCGTTCACCCTGACCGGTCCCGCGCTGTACTTCCGCGACCCCGCCACCGGCCGCGTCGCGCACCGGCCGCTGTCCGGATCCCCCGACTCCCCCGACGCCCGCGTCACCGGAGGCCCCTCCTGCGACCGGTTCTACGCCGCCGCGGACACGGCGCTCTGCCTGCGGGCCGAGCCGGGGGTGCTGCCGAAGACGTACGCGATCGTGCTCGACCGGCAGCTGCGCGAGGTCCGCCGGGTCACGGTGCCGGGCGTCCCCAACCGGGCCCGGGTCTCCGCCTCGGGCCGGATGCTCTCCTGGACGGTCTTCGCGAGCGGGGACTCGTACGCCACCAGCGCCTTCTCCACCCGGACCGCGATCCTCGACCTGCGTACCGGCTACCTCGTCACGTCCATGGAGCAGATCCCCCTCACCCTCGACGGCGCCCGCTACCACGCCCCCGACGTCAACTTCTGGGGGGTGACCTTCGCCCGCGACGACAATCGCTTCTACGCGACCGTCTCCACCCAGGGCCGCACCCACCTCGTCGAGGGCGACATGGGGAAGTGGTCGGCGCGCGTGCTGCGCGAGAACGCCGAGTGCCCCTCGCTCTCGCCCGACAACACCCGGATCGCCTTCAAGAAGAAGGTGTCCGGCGATCCGGCCGCACCCTGGCGCCTGTACGTCCTCGACCTGCGGACGATGCGGGAGACCCCGCTCGCGGAGACGCGCAGCGTCGACGACCAGGCGGCCTGGCTGGACGACGACACGGTCGCCTACGCCCTGCCGGGAGCGGAGGGCCGGCCCAGCGACATCTGGACGGCCCCCGCGGACGGCGGCGGCGCCCCCCGGCTGACCGTCCCGAACGGCTCCTCACCAGCGGCGCTGCACTGACCGGGCCCCCTTCCGGGAGCCGTGAGCGCCGTCTAGATTGGGCCGGGCCGCCGCGCCCTCATCCGAGGGTCCGCCCTACCGAGGACGAGCCTTGCATCCCGACGACGAGCCGGTCTTCATCCGCAGCAAGTGGGGGCCGAGGGGCCGCTACTACTGCAACCCCCGCAATCCCATCGGGCTGGCCCTGATCGTCATCACCCTGCTCGTCGTGGGGATCGGGATGATCCTCATGTCCAGCCATACGGGCCCGTTCGCACCGGATCCCGCGCCCACCTCGACCTCGACGCCCGTGACCCCGCCCGGCTTCGACCAGTTCTTGCCGTCCCCCTACGTCAGCGCGACGGCGCCCTGACGGCGCCCGGGGCAGGGTTCAGCTGGCGGAGCCCGCCGCCGAACCCGTCGCGAGGTCCGTGCCCCAGCGCGCGATCGCGGCGGGCAGGTCGAGCGCGCCCGAGCGCAGGTCGGAGTCCGCGCCGGGCCAGTCCTCGCGCGGGACGCGCCACATCAGCTCGAACTCGTTGCCGTCCGGGTCCTTGGCGTAGAAGGACTTCGAGACCAGGTGGTCCGTGGCCCCGACCAGTGCGCCCAGCTCGGTGAGCTTGCGCCCCAGCTCCGCCAGCTCGCCCAGCGTCCCGACCTCCCAGGCCAGGTGGTAGAGGCCGACCCGCCCCTGCTCGGGACCGGGCGCGTCGGCGCCGATCGCGAACAGGCCGAGGTCGTGATCGTTGAGGCTGCCCGGTGCGCTCAGGAAGGCGGCGCGGCCGGGGATCAGGTGGTCGACCTGGAAGCCGAAGACGTCGGTGTAGAAGGCGACGGACCGCTCGACCTCACGGATCCAGAGCACGGCGTGGTTCAGACGGCGGACGGACATGGCGGCGGGCTCCCGTGTGACTCGAAGGACCTGACTCGAAGGACCTGACTCGAAAGGCGTGGCTCGATGTGAACGCTTCCAGCATACCGTTCAAATTCGAACTATCTAGTCGGATCTTCAGGACGTACGTCACCCCGCGCCCAGCAGGGCCAGCGCGGCGTGTGACGGCGTCCCCGGTTCCGCCCGGTAGACGACGAGCTGCTGGCCGGGTGCCGCGTTCACGGTGAGCGTCTCGAAGTGCAGGGTGAGGTCACCGGCCAGGGTGTGGTGGAAGGCCTTCGCCTCGTGCGTCTTGACGCCGACCTCGTGGCGGGCCCAGAGCCGGGCGAACTCGGGGCTGGCGCGGGTCAGTTCCGCCACGAGTTGGGCCGTCCTCGGGCTGCCGGGCGCCGCGCCGCAGGCCGTGCGCAGCGCCGCGGCCGAAGAGGCCGCGGCCCGGTCCCAGTCCCGGTGGAAGCGGCGGGCCGCCGGGTCCAGGAACACCATCCGCTGCAGGTTGTCGGTCCGCTCGAAGTCACCGAACAAGGCCGCGGCGAGCGGATTGAGCGCCAGGACGTCCAGCGCGTGCCCCAGGACGTAGGCGGGCGTATCCGGCCACCCGTCCAGCAGGCCCAGCAGCCCCGGGCTCACGCGTTCCACCGGCGGCCGCAGCGGCCCCGCGGTGGGGTGGACCAGCCGGTGGAGGTGCGTCCGCGCCTCTTCATCGAGGCGCAGCCCGCCGGCCAGCGCGTCGAGGACCTGCCGGGACGGGCCACGCTCGCGGCCTTGTTCCAGCCGGGTGTAGTAGTCGGTGCTCAGTCCCGCGAGCGAGGCCACCTCCTCGCGGCGCAGGCCGGGAACCCGGCGCTGTCCGTGACCGGGGAGGTGGGCCTGTGCGGGGCTCAGCAGAGCCCGCCTGGCCCGGAGGAATTCGCCGAGCCCGTTGCCGTTGCTGTTGCGGCTGATGTTGCTGCTGCCGTGCTGCGGGAGGTGCGGGGTGGTCATGCGCCCACGGTCCCCGAGGCGGCGGTCGGAATCCAGGGGCGAAGGTGGGTGCGCTCCACCCGGGATCAGACGGCCGCGGCCCCGAGGACGTGGTCACGGGAGGCGCGCACCTCCTCGCGCAGCGCCTGCAGGTCCACCCCCAGGACCCGCCGGTCCCATTTGCGCAGCTGCCCGGCGATGAAGACCGCCGTGATGTTCCGGGCGTCCGCGCCCAGTACGACCGTGCCCACCGGGTCGTTCAGCGGCATGTTGTTGATGTCCTCCGCCTCGATGACCAGCAGATCGGCCTGCTTCCCGGGCGTCAGCGAACCGGTGACCCCGTCCAGGCCGTTGGTCCGGGCGCCCTGGAGGGTCGCGAAGTCCAGTACGTCGAGGGTGCCGATGCGCGCGGGTTCGCGCCCGGTGCCGTACGCGGCGTTGACCGCGCGCATGCGCTGGATGCTGTGCAGCGCCCGCATCTGCGTGAACATGTCGCCGGCCAGGGCGACTTCCACGTCGATGCTCAGCCCGGGGCGGATCCCGGCGGCGAGTGCCTCGTCGACCGCGGGAACGGCCGTTTCGAGTCCGATCTGGGCCTCGGAGGTGGGCGCGAGCGCCACCGTGGTGCCGGCGTGGCCCATCGCCCGCCACGCCCCGCCGGTCAGCCCGGTGGCGTGGATCAGGGTGACGTCCGGCCCCAGCAGGCCCGCGCGCGCCCAGCGCAGGACCGCCGCGGAGGAGGCGGAGCCGAAGACGGCGTCGACGCTCACCCCGATCCCCAGGTCCCGGGCGGTGGCCGCGAGCGCGGGCCCGTAGGCGAGGTCCGGACCCGCGATCTCGTCGGTGGCCAGGGCCGCGAGCCGCAGGGTCAGGAGCTGGTCGTCGGAGCGGAAGTACCGCTCGCGCAGGCGGGCCAGATCGCGCGGCCACTGCCGGGCCCAGTCGCCGAAATGGGGGCCCATGGACGCGTGGACACCACGGATCCCGGTGTCCAGCAGGGCCTGGACGGCCTGGTCGGAATGGTCGGGGGTGCGGGCGTTGTGCGAGAAGTCGAGCATGCAGGTGATGCCGCTGTCGATGGCGCCGAGCGCCGCGAGCCGGGTGCCGACGTACATGTCGTACGGACGGTAGCCGGGCGCGATCGTCGCGAGCGTGGACGTCACGTACCGCCCGAGATCGTCCACGTCCGGCATGATCCGGCGCAGCTGCGCCTGCCAGGCGTGCCGGTGGGTGTCCACGAATCCCGGGGTGACGAGCGCCCCGGTGACATCGATGACCACGGCGTCGCCCGCCGCCCCGGACGCGCTGAGGTCGCCGCCCAGCGCGGCGATCCGGTCGCCCTCGATGAGCAGGTCGCCCCGGGGGAGGACGCCGGTCCGCGGGTCCATGGTGACGAGGGTCCCGCCGGTCAGCAGGACGCGCCGGTCCGGATCTCCGGCGCGTCGGCGCAGCTCGTCGGCGACGGCCGCGCTCCTGGTGTCGTGGACGTTCATCAGGGGTCCGATCGGGAAGGAATGGGACCCCCAGCCTCCGCCCCCGACACCCCCGGGTACCAGGCCGCGCCCCACCCCGGGGGCCGGACACCCAGGGAGCCGGACACCCAGGGAGGTGCCGCTCAGCCCGCCGCGAGGAAGTCGTAGTAGCCGGTGCCCGCGACGAGGACGGAGGTGAAGGAGACGGGGAGGCCGGCCGCATCGCGCGGGACCTCCTGCGAGGTCTGGCGGGTGAATCCCAGCGAGACGCCCGGCACGACCAGGCTCTCGGCGTCCGCGTCGCTCACCGTCCAGCCGCGTCGGCGCATCTCCTGGAGGATCTCGTCGGCGGGGCCCGTGAAGACGTCGTGGCCGTCGAACAGGACCCGGGTGCTCGTGGCCCGCCCCTCACCCGGCCACCACAGTTCGGCCGCGTCGAGGTGCCCGTGCTCGTCGAAGAAGGCGGTGTAGCCCACCCCGTCGAAGGAACCCATGGCGCGCCGCCTGGGCCGGCTCGCGGTCCCCCCGATCACCCGGGGCTCGCCCCACGGCAGTACGGCGGCCATCGCCGCGTCGAAGGTCATGCCGAGGCGCAGCGGGTCCACGCCGGTCGGCGGTTCGAGGATCAGGTCCATCATGTTCTCCGATTGATCTGTTCGAGGCCGTCGACTCTATCGACCGGCGGTGCCGGGTGCCGGGTGCCGGGCGCCCACGGAAATCCCTTGACCCGAACTCCGCTTGAGGTCGTACCGTCAGGCCGTGTTGATCAGCCCCCGCAGACAGGAGACGCACCCATGAGCCCGGAAGCCCAGGCCACTTCGGCGACCGCCGAGGCCACGACCGCCGAGCCCACCACCATGCCGACGCCGACGCCGACGCCGACGCCGACGCCCGCGGACCGCGCGCTCGTCCTGGGCCCTGGCGGCCTGGTCGGTACGGCCTGGACGGCCGGACTCGCCGCCGGGCTCCGCCGCGCGGGTGTGGACCTCGGCGAGGCCGACCTGATCGTCGGCACGTCGGCGGGGGCCATCGTCGGAGCGCTGCTCGCCACCGGCCAGGACCTCGACCGGATCGCCACCCGGCCGCAGCGGTCGCCCGCCGGGGAGCCCGGGGGCTCCCCGGTTCCCCCGCGTGCGGTGGATCCCGCCGTGCTGGGCGCGGTGTTCGCCGTGCTCGGCGAACCGGGCCTGGAGCCCGGGGAGGCGCGGCGCCGCGTCGGCCGGATCGCGCTCGACCACGCGGACCCGGACGCCGAGCGGATGCTGCTCGCCGTGCGGGGCGCCCTGATCGGTACGGACGCGTGGCCGGCCCGGCGGCTGCTGATCACCGCGGTGGACGCGGCCAGCGGCGAGCCCGTGGTGTGGGACCGGACCAGCGGTGTGCCGCTGGTGCACGCGGTGGCGGCCAGCAGCGCCTTCCCCGGGGCGGAGCCGCCGGTGGCCGTCGGCGGGCGGCGCTACATGGACGGCGCCCTGCGGTCGGGGCCCAACGCCGATCTCGCCGCCGGAGCGCGCACGCTGGTCGTCGTGGACCCGATGGCGCACCGTTCTTCCCCCGAGACCCTCGAACGGCAGCGGGCGGCCCTGGAGGCGGGGACGGTCCTCACGATCGGCCCGGACCCGGAGGCCGTGCGCGCCTTCGGCACCGACCTGGGCGACCGTACGAAGTGGGAACCGGCCTACCGGGCCGGTCTCGGCCAGGCGGCCGCCACGGCCGAACGGCTCCGCCCGGCGTGGACGCCGTACCGGGGCAACTGAACTACACGGCCGGAGGGTTGAGGCGGGCGAAGCCTTCCTGGCGCTGGTAGGGGAAGTAGGGGTAGGCGGCCGGCCGGCTGCTCGCCGCGTCGAGCACCGCCATCTGTTCGTCGGTGAGCGTCCAGCCCACCGCGCCCAGGTTCTGCCGCAACTGCTCCTCGTTGCGGGCGCCGATGATGACGGAGGACACGGTCGGCCGCTGGAGCAGCCAGCGGAGGGCGATCTGCGGAACGGCCCTGCCGGTCTCCCGCGCGACCTCCTCCAGGGCGTCGACCACCCGGTAGAGGTGTTCGTCCTCGACCGGCGGACCGTAGTCGGCGGTGTCGTGCAGCCTGCTGCCGGCGGGCAGCGGCTGCCCGCGGCGGATCTTGCCGGTCAGCCTGCCCCAGCCGAGCGGGCTCCAGACGATCGCGCCCAGCCCCTGGTCGATCCCGAGCGGCATCAGCTCCCCTTCGTAGTCGCGGCCGATGAGGGAGTAGTAGACCTGGTGGGCGACGTAGCGCTCCTGGCCGCGCCGTTCGGCGGTGGCGAGGGACTTCATCGCCTGCCAGCCGGAGAAGTTGGAGATCCCGAGGTAGCGGATCTTCCCGGCCCGCACCAGGTCGTCCAGGGTGGACAGCACCTCCTCGACCGGGGTTCCCGCGTCGTAGGCGTGCAGCTGGAAGAGGTCGATGTGGTCGGTGCCGAGGCGGCGCAGGGCGCTGTCCACGGAGGTGATCAGGCGGGCGCGGGAGGTGCCGGCGTCGTGCGGGCCGTCACCCATCGGCAGACCGGCCTTGGTGGAGATGAGCACTTGGTCCCGGCGGCCCTTGAGGGCGGCCCCGAGCACCTCCTCCGAGGCGCCGCCGGAGTACACGTCGGCGGTGTCGAACATGGTGATTCCGGCGTCGATGCAGATGTCCACCAGGCGGCGGGCCTCCGCGACCCCCGTGGTGCCCCAGGCGCCGAAGAGCGGGCCCTGTCCGCCGAACGTTCCGGCACCGAAGCTGAGCGCCGGAACCAGAAGCCCGGACGCGCCGAGCCGCCTGTACTCCATGACGTGTCTCCTCTCGTCCACGGATCCATCTAATGGGTCCGTGGTTCCGTTAAGATGGCGCCAGCGTAGCAAGTGGATGGCATTAATGGAACAGGAGTCCCGTTATGGAGTGCGTGGAGCCCACAGAGCCCGAGCCCGGAGCCGTGCGGCCCGGGGGGCGTACGGCGCGGGTGCGGGCGGCGGTGCTGCGGGCCGCCGGGGACGTGCTGGCCGAGCTGGGTTTCGCCCACCTGGACCTCGCCGACATCGCGCGCCGCGCGGAGGTCGGGAAGACGACCGTCTACCGGCGCTGGGGCACGGCCACCGGCCTGGTGACCGACCTGCTGCTGGACATGGCGCAGCAGTCCGTGCCGCGTACGGAGACGGGCACCCTCCTCGGGGACCTGACGGCCAACGCCCGGCTGGTGTGCGGGACGCTGGCCGATCCACGGCAGGGCGCCCTGTTCAAGGCGGTGATCGCGGCCGCGACCTGCGACCCGAAGGCGGCCGAGGCGCTGCACGGCTTCTACGCGGTCCGCGTCGCGGAGTGGGCGCCGTGCGTGGAACAGGCCGCCGCCCGCGGCGAGGTGCCCGAGGGCACCGACCCCCGAGAGGTGGTCCGCGCCGTGTCGGCCCCGCTGTACTACCGGTTCCTGACCACGGCGCTGCCCCTCGACGAGGCCGCCGCGGACCGCGCCGCGACGGCCACCGCGGCGGCCGCCCGCGCGGGGGCGTACGTACGGCACGCGTAACGGCAGGCGTACCGAGCCCAGCGGCGCCCCGCCCGTCGCAGCCGCGACATCATGAAGACGCACACCACCGACGCCCCTCCGCGGCCGCGTCCGGTGTCTGGAAACAGCGGGTGCTCCACCCCGCCGCGCACCGCCCCGGCCGCGCACCGGCGCGCCGTCCTGCGCCCATGTGGGGGACCGGGCCGGACCCCGGTGGCCGCGCCCGCCACGGCCTTGGCCGGATCCCGCCGGGCGCCCCGGAACGCATCGCGGGAGATCCCTCGGCGCGCGCCACCCGTGGCTTACGATCTCGGCGGACGTTGCCCCGGCGGCGCGGGTCCCGCCCCGCGGCCGCCGCACCCGCCCCGCATCCGTGGAGGTCAACCGTGTTCCGGACGGCCAGAGGAAACCGCAGTCGCCACCGCAGCCTCCGCCTGCGAGCCACGGCCGCGGCCGCCGCGGCGGGCGCGTTCCTGCTCGCCGGATGCTCCTCGGGCGGTGGCGGGGCCGGCGAGGCGGCCGGCGGGGTGCCCGTCGTACACAAGGGCAAGCTGACGACCTGCACCCACCTGCCCTACCCGCCGTTCCAGTTCGAGAAGGACGGCAAGGTCGTCGGTTTCGACGTGGCCCTGATCGACCTGGTGGCGAGCAGGCTCAAGGTCGAGCAGAAGATCCTCGACACGCCCTTCGAGAACTTCAAGACGGGCGCCTTCCTCAACTCCGGCGAGTGCGACCTCGCGGCGGCCGGAATGACGATCACCGACGAGCGCAAGAAGAACGTCGACTTCTCCGTCCCCTACTTCGACGCGACCCAGGCGCTGCTCGCCACCAAGAAGAGCGGGGTCACCTCGCTCGCCGACCTCAAGGCGAAGGGGAAGAAGCTGGGCGCGCAGGCCGAGACCACCGGCGAGAGCTACGCCAAGGCCCAGGGTTTCGATCCGGTCGCCTTCGAGAGTTCGGACGCGGTGCTGAACGGACTGCGCACCGGGCAGGTCGACGCCGTCGTCATCGACTACCCGGTGGTCCAGGGCTGGCTCAAGGACTCCAAGAACGCGGCCGAGTTCACCCTCGCGCAGAACATCCAGACCGGTGAGCAGTACGGCTTCTCGGTGAAGAAGGGCAACTCCGCCCTGGTGGCCGCGATCGACAAGGCGATCACCGACGCCAAGGCCGACGGCACCTACAAGAAGATCTACGAGCAGTGGATCGGCCCGCTGCCCCAGGCCGCGCCGTGACCTCTCGGCTGACCCGCCGACAGCGCCGCCGCGTCTCGCAGGGCGTCCAGTACGCGCTCTTCGTGGCGGTGCTGGTCCTGATCGGTTTCTACGCCGACTGGGGGCGCCTGCAGAACCAGTTCGCGCAGCGGGAACTGGCCCTGCGGCTCTTCCCGGAGATCATCACCACGGCCCTGCGCAACACGGTGGTCTACACCCTGTCCGGGTTCCTCCTCGGTCTGGTCCTCGGCCTGGTCATCGCCATGATGCGGCTGTCCTCCGTGGCCCCGTACCGCTGGGTCGCGGGCGTCTACATCGAGCTGTTCCGCGGTCTGCCCGCGCTGCTGATCTTCATCTTCGTGGGGGTGGCGGTGCCCTTGGCGTTCCCCGGCACGGAGATCCCCGGCGGTACGTACGGAAAGGTCGCCATCGGTCTCGGGCTGGTGGCCGCCGCCTACATGGCGGAAACGATTCGGGCCGGTATCCAGGCGGTGCCCAAGGGGCAGATGGAGGCGGCCCGTTCGCTGGGCTTCTCGCACGCCCGCGCCATGGTCTCGGTGATCATCCCGCAGGCCTTCCGGATCGTCATCCCGCCGCTCACCAACGAACTGGTGCTGCTGTTCAAGGACTCCTCGCTGGTGCTCTTCCTCGGCGTGACGCTCCAGGAACGGGAACTGACCAAGTTCGGCCGGGACCTCGCCAGCCAGACCGCCAACTCCACCCCGATCCTGGTCGCGGGCCTGTGCTACCTCCTGGTGACCGTGCCGCTGAGCTTCGTGGTGCGGCGCCTGGAGACCCGTGCGGACAAGGCGACGTGAGGACGAGGCGACGTGAGGACGAGGTGATGAGATGCCACGGAAGACGCGAGCCCCGGGAGCGGACATGACGGCCACGGACCGCCCGGAGATCGAGATCCGCGGACTGCACAAGTCCTTCGGCGCCAACCACGTCCTGCGCGGCATCGACCTGGAGGTCGCCCGTGGCGAGGTGGTGTGCGTCATCGGGCCGTCCGGCTCGGGCAAGTCGACCCTGCTGCGGTGCGTGAACCTGCTGGAAGAGCCGAGCGACGGCCGGATCCTCGTCGGCGGCACGGAGGTCACCGACCCCGACGTGGACATCGACGCCGTACGCCGCCGCATCGGCATGGTCTTCCAGCAGTTCAACCTGTTCCCGCACGTGAACGTGACCGACAACCTCACGCTGCCCCAGCGCCGGGTGCTGGGCACGGACCGGACGCGGGCCGCGGCCGTCGCCCGGGAGAACCTCAAGCGGGTCGGCCTGGCCGACAAGGCGGAAGCGTTCCCCGCACAGTTGTCGGGCGGCCAGCAGCAGCGGGTGGCGATCGCCCGGGCGCTGTCGATGGGCCCGGAAGTGATGCTGTTCGACGAGCCGACCTCGGCGCTCGACCCCGAACTCGTCGGCGAAGTGCTGTCGGTGATGCGCGTGCTGGCGGGCGAGGGCATGACGATGATGGTCGTCACCCACGAGATGAGCTTCGCCCGTGAGGTCGCGGACCGCGTCGTGTTCATGGACGGCGGGGTGATCGTCGAGCAGGGACCGGCGGCCCAGGTGGTCGGCTCCCCGGCGCAGGAGCGCACAAGGAACTTCCTCGACCGCGTACTGAACCCGGCCGCCGTCGAAGCACCCGCCGAAGCGCCCGCCGAAGACCCCGGGCCGCCCGGGGAGTGACCCCGGGGAGTGACCCCGAGCGGCCCGGCGTCACGCTCCGGCGCTCAGGGGCAGGGCAGCGAAGACGTGGTCCTCCCACAGCAGCCGGGAGGCCTCCTCCGGGTACGGGGCGACGACCGGGATCGTGTCGAAACACCTGGTCAGGCGCCGCATGGCATCGTACGCGGGCCAGCCCGGGTCGCCCCGGTCGGCGAACGCCGTCCACGCGTCGCGGACGTACGCCGACACGGTCTCCGCCTCGGCCCGCGACGCGAGGTCGTCGCCGATCAGCGCGGCGGCGTGCCCCTGGACGAGGTTGCCGAAGACCAGCGGGACGTCGAGGCCGTGGCAGGCCCCGAGGGCGCCGCCCATGCCCGGCGCGGACCAGGTCAGTTCGTAGACGTGGGCCCGGCCGCCCGCCCCGGTCTGCGCCCGCGCGAGGTGGAGGGACGGCATGCGGAACAGCCAGTCCGAGTGGACCAGCTCGTACAGCTCCCCAGGGCCCGCGGCCGGGAACGCCCCGCGGTAGTGGCGGGCGCCGTCCGGACCGGGGGCGAACAGCGCCAGCGCCTCCGCGGCCTGTTCCCCGGTCACCTGCCCGAGCGTGCCCTCGATCGCGGTGAACAGCCGCTGCTCGTCCCGCGTGTGACCGACGAGGAGGTCGACGTCCCGGCCGGCCCCCTCGGCCAGCGCCTGCCACGGAGTGACGGGGAGGACCTCGCCGTCCACGACGGGCGCGAACGCGATCGACCGGTGGGCGGGCAGGCCCCACCGCTCCACCCGCCCGGGCAGCCCGGCGGTGACGGCGTCCCCCGCGGCGGCCAGCCGGGCCGGATCCACCGCCGACAGCGCCGCCACCGTGGGCCGCAGCCCCAGTTCGGCCGCGCAGGCACCGGCGATGTCGGCGGCGAGTTCCGGCGCGAAGAACGCGCCCGGCACGCTCTGCGCGACGGCCCGCCGCAGCAGCCCCCGCGCCCGGCCCATGGCGAGCAGCGCGGCGACCGACCCCGCCCCCGCCGACTCACCGAACACGGTGACCCGGCCGGGGTCCCCGCCGAAGGCTCGTATGCCGTCGCGGACCCACTCCAGCGCGGCGACCTGGTCGAGCAGACCGCGGTTGGCGGGCGCTCCCTCGATCTGTGCGAAACCCTCCACGCCCACGCGGTAGTTGAAGGTCACCACGACGACGCCGTGCTCGCGCGCGAGGCGCCCGCCGTCGTATTCGGGGAGCCCGGACGTGCCGGTCACATAGGCGCCGCCCTGGATCCACACCATCACGGGCAGCCCGGCGCCCGGCCCCGGGTCGGGGGACCAGACGTTGACCGTCAGCCAGTCGTCGTCGCCCGCCGCCTCCCGCGACAGCGCGTCCATCCCGAACGCCCCGGCCTGTGGGGGAGGCGGCCCGAAGGCGCGGGCCCCGCGCACCCCGTCCCACCCGCGCACCGCCCGCGGCGCGGCGAACCGCAGCGCCCCGACGGGCGGCCGTGCGTAGGGGATCCCCCGGAAGACCGCGACACCTCCCTCCCTGGCGCCGCGCAGCGACCCGGCGGCCGTCTTGACCACCGGATCGGACGTGGACCCGTACGAGGGGGGTGACGGGGGCACGGAAGGGGACATCACAGCCGCCTCTCGGGGGAACCGGTCCGCTGGGACCGGTCCGCTCGGACGGGCCGGTCCCGGCACGCCCCGCGGATCCTGCCACCGCGGGCGGGCGCGGACGAACCATTTACGGGCCGCTCACGCAGGCGGCGGGCCACCGCCGAAGGGCCACGCCTCGATGTCGCGGTAGTGGATGGGCCCCGGGCCGCGGCCGATGTTGCTGCCCACCAGGTGCAGCCGTGCGGCCCGCCAGGACCGGCCGGTGAACGAGTCCAGCACGGCGGCGGCTCCCAGCACGCTGGACGGATCGTCGCGCCGGGCCCGGGCCAGCGTCAGATGGGGCCGCAGCGGCCGGTCCGGGAAATCGATCCCGCACTCCTTGACCAGGCCGCGGACCTCGGAAGCGAGCAGCTGCAGCCCTTCGAGGTCCCCCTCGATCCCGCTCCACAGCACCCGCTCGTCGAAGTGACCGCCGCCGTGCATGGACAGCCGTACGGACCCCCGCGCCGCCGCGAGCTCCGCGAGCGGCGGCCGCAGGAGCGGCACGGCCGTCACCGGCAGCTCGCCGAGGAAGGCCAGGGTGATGTGCCAGTCCTCGATCCGGTTCCACCGCATGCGCGGGTACGCGTCGTACGCGGGCCGCAGGGCGCGGGCCAGCTCGTCCTTCGCGTCGTCGGGCGGAGCGAGCGCTATGAACACGCGGGTGGTCGGGGGCGGGATCTGTTCGTTCACGGAGAACTTCGTACACCACCGGGCGCAGGGCGGTGCACGCGGGTGAAGAGGTGCGTGTCGACGGACGGGTCGTCCGGCGTCTGCCGCGTCCGCCGCGTCCGCCCCCGCCGTTTAGGGTCGGTGCATGACACCCATGGGCCCGCAGGATCTCGACCGCGCCGTCACGGAAGCCGTACGGGCGCTACGGGCCCTGGCGGGGCTCGACTGGGAGGTGCCGGCGGCGGGGCTGGAGTGGAGCTGCCGGGAGACGGCCGTGCACCTGGCCGGTGACCTCAGCGGATTCGCCGCGCAGCTGGCCGGGCGGGTCGCCGACGGCTGGCTGCCGCTGGTCGTCGGCGCGGCCCCGGAGACCACGCCCGCCGGGCTGGCCGACCTCGTCGAGGCGGGCGGGCGGCTGCTGTCCGCCGCCGTCCGCTCGGCCCGCCACGACGACAGGGCCTGGCATCCGGCGGGTACGGCGGGGCCCGACGGGTTCGCCGCGATGGGGGCCGCCGAGCTGCTGCTGCACACGCACGACATCACGCACGGCCTCGGCACGACCGGCTGGCAGGGGTCGGGGGACACGGCCCGGCTGGTCCTGGACCGGCTCTTCCCGCACGCGCCGCGCTCCGCGGAGGGCGGCCCCTGGGGGTCCCTGCTCGCGGCCACCGGGCGGGCGGACCTGCCGGGGCTGCCCCGGCGGCGGAACTGGCGCTGGTACAACGACCCGGTGCCCGGCGTCGGCGTCGTGCTCTGCGAGATCTCCCCGTCCGCCGCCGCTGATCTGTACGAGGGCGGTGACGGCGGTTTCGTGTGGCCCGGGGACGGTCCCGGTGAGGGAACCCGCATCGCCTCCGGGATGGTGGGGCTGGCCCGTGAGGTGGGGGAGTACCGCCCGGGCTGGGGTCCGTACGCGATCGTCCGGCTGAGCGACCGCCGCGCGATCGGCGGGGTCGGGTTCCACGGCGCCCCTGATCCCGACGGCCACGCGGAGGTCGGCTACGACCTGGTCCCCTCCGCCCGGGGCAACGGGCACGCCACTGAGGCGCTGCGCGCCCTGGCGGGCCGGGCCTTCGGACAGCCCGGCCTCACCGAGCTGCACGCCACGGTCGAGGAGGGGAACCTGCCCTCCCACGGGGTGGTCGCCCGGGTCGGCTTCCATCCGGCGGGCTCGGGGGAGGACGGCGTCCGGTACGTGCTGCGCCGCCCGGAGGCGGCGTCGTAGGCGGGCTCTTGGGCGGGGCGGTCAGGAGACGGCGTACCACTGGCTGGCCCAGCCGGTGTTGATGGTGCTGGTGGACTGCTCGGCGAGGTTCACCGTGGCGGGCAGGGACTGCTGGTCGGTCAGCAGGGTGCTGTAGCGGAGGTTCGGCGGGGTCAGGCCCGCGTTGACCGAGATCCCCGCGCCCGTGGACTTGAAGGTGAGGGCGTTGGTGGCCCAGTTGCCGTTGAGCAGCAGGGCGATGAAATAGGTGCCGGGGGCGGCGGTGAACGGCTTGGCGAGGGGCAGGGGCTTGGCCACCGCGTCGGTCATCAGCTGCGGTGAGATGTCCTCGGTGGCGGAGAGCAGGGTTCCCTTGGCGTCGTACACGCCGAGCCGGCAGTTCGAGAGCTGGGCCTTCGGGTCGACCCCGGCCAGCCCGATCCAGACGTTGGACCAGGTGATCTGCTCCCGCAGCACGATCCGTACCAGGGTGACCCGGCCGCCGACCCCGGCGCTGGACTGGGCGGTGACGTGCCCCGCGTCGCCCGGGTCGCCGGTCCAGGCGAGCAGGTTCTGGTCCTGCGGCCGGGGGCCTTCGTACCCGGCGCCGCCGCCCGCCGACGCGGCGGGCGGCGCGGGAGCGGAGGCGGTGGCGCCGCTCCCGCCCGCCTGCGGTGTGCCGCCGGAAGCCGAGCAGCCGGCCAGCAGGACCGCCGCCGCGAGCGCGGTGGCGAGGCGGGCCGGGACGAGGGTGGTACGGGTGCGCATGGTCCCCCCATGAACGTGTCAACTGAACGTGTCAACGTCTCAAAGGGATCATGCTCACACACGGGTCCCGGCCGTCCGCCGGGCAGGGGCGCCCGTCAGGCCCGTCAGGTCCGCCCGTCGGCGCGCAGGGCCTCGACCCGGGTCTCGATCGAGGTGATCAGGGCCTCCACCCGGGCGCGGAAGATCTGTTCGTCCGTCACCTCGGCCAGTGCGGCGCTGAGCCGGGTGATGTTCGGGAACCCGTCGGGATCGACCAGGCGGTACTCGCGGCTCCAGGAGGACTCGTCGGCGGCCCGCACGTCCGGGTCGAAGAGGAGGTAGGCGGCGCGCTGGCCGACGTAGGCGAGCAGGGAGTCGCCGACCATCCGGTAGTGGACGGCTGCCTCCGCACCGTCGAGCCCGGCCTCCATCACCGCGCCGAGGATCAGCTCGACGACGCGGAACTCGTTGGGCCTGCGCGTGGTGCGGCTGGCCATGGTCGAGCCGACCACGGGGTACTTGAGCGCGACGTCGAGGGAGCCGTCGGCGAGGGCCCGCAGCCGGTCCTTCCAGCCGAGACCCTCGGGGATGCTGTCGAGCACCTCGCCGAGGGTGCGGTCGGCGACGGACAGGAGCAGCTCGTCCTTGTCGCGGAAGTGCCGGTAGATCGCGGTCGGGTCGGCGCCGAGTTCCTCACCGAGGCGTCGGACGGTGAAGGCGTCCGCGCTGCCGCGGGCGGCGATGCGCAGGCTGGCTTCGATGATCGCGTCGGGCGTGAGCTGGCTGCCAGCGCGCTTGGACCGGGCAGGGGTCTCGGATGACTTCGGCATGGTGCGGCCAGTGTAACGATGTGGATCAGAGGAAGCGCAACACCGTTGACAACAATGTTGCGCTCCCGTTCACTCCTCCTCAACACACGCCGTGCGGGTCCGTCCCGCCGAGCCGGAGGATGCGTCGATGGCCACCAACAGCCAACGGACCGCGCAGGGGATCACATTGGGAACCACACCCGGGACCACCCAGCGAGCCGACACCGTCTTCGTAGGGGGGCGGGTTTTCACCGGGACCGGGCCCACCCCGATCGACGCCGCCGTGGCCGTCGGAGGCGGCCGGATCCTCGCCGTCGCCGATCCCGCCACCGTGCGCTCCCTCGCGGACGCCGACACCGAGGTCGTCGACCTCGCGGGCGGGCTCCTCGTCCCCGGATTCCAGGACGCCCACGTCCACCCGGCGGTGGCCGGAGTCCAGATGCTCAGCTGCGACCTGAGCGAGGAGCGCACCATCGAGGGCTACCTCGCCGTGGTCGCCGCGTACGCGAAGGAGCACCCCGAGGCCGCCTGGATCCGCGGCGGCGGCTGGTCGATGGACGTCTTCCCGGGCGGTACGCCGACCCGCGCGATGCTCGACTCGGTGGTCCCGGACCGGCCCGTCATGCTCACCAACCGGGACGGCCACGGAGCCTGGGTCAACACCCCCGCGCTCCGGCTCGCCGGGGTCGACGCCACCACGCCCGACCCGGTCGACGGACGGATCGAGCGGGAGGCCGACGGCGGCCCGGCCGGCACCCTCCAGGAGGGCGCCATGGACCTGGTGGCGCGCCACGTGCCCATCGCGTCCCCGGACGAGGCCCACGCCGGGCTGCTCGCCGCCCAGGAACACCTCTTCTCCCTCGGCGTCACCAGCTGGCAGGACGCCATGATCGGCGCCTTCCCCGGCAACCCCGACAACTACGGCGTCTACCTGCGCGCCGCGCACGAGGGTTCCCTGCGCGCCCGCGTCGTCGGCGCCCTGTGGTGGGACCGCGAACGCGGCCTGGAGCAGATACCCGACCTGGAGGAGCGCCGCCGCACCGGCCGGGTCGGCCGCTTCAACGCCACCAGCGTGAAGATCATGCAGGACGGCATCGCCGAGAACTTCACGGCCGGCCTGCTGGAGCCCTACCTGGACGGGTGCGGCTGCGCCACCGGGAACTCCGGGCTGAGCTTCATCGATCCCGAGGTGCTCACCGAGGCGGTGTCCCGGCTCGACGGCCTGGGTTTCCAGCTCCATTTCCACGCCCTCGGGGACCGGGCGGTACGCGAGGTGCTGGACGCCCTCGCCGAGGCGCGCGAGGCCAACGGCGCCAACGACAACCGGCACCACCTCGCGCACCTCCAGATCGTCCACCCCGACGACATCGGGCGCTTCGCGAGCCTGGGCGCGGCCGCGAACATCCAGGCGCTGTGGGCCGCGCACGAACCGCAGATGGACGAACTCACGATCCCGTTCCTCGGACCCGAACGGGCCGCGCTGCAGTACCCGTTCGGTGACCTCCAGCGCGCCGGGACCCGCCTCGTCGCGGGCAGCGACTGGTCGGTGAGCAGCCCGAACCCGCTGTGGGGCATCCACGTGGCCGTCAACCGCTCCGTCCCGGACGAGGCCCCGAACTCGCCCGAGGCGTTCGAGCCGATGGCGCCGTTCTTCCCGGAGCAGGCCCTGACCCTCTCCGAGGCCCTCACCGCCTACACCGCCGGAAGCGCCTGGGTGAACCACCTCGACGAGGTCACCGGCACCGTGGAGGTGGGCAAGTACGCGGACCTCGTCGTCCTGGACCGCGACCCCTTCGCGCACCCCTCGATGGAGATCGCCGACACCCGCGTGCTGCGCACGTACGTCGACGGCGAACTGGTCTTCGCCGCCACCGACTGAGCCGCCATCGACTGAGCGGACGTCGGCCCGACCACCGCAGCACGGGCCACCGCAGAACCGGTCACGGCCGGGCCGTCACCCCGGCCGTGCGTCACCCACCCCACCGCGCTTCATCCCCCTCAGGGAGCCAGACGATGTCAACAGCCCGACCGGGATCCCCAGCCCACCGGAGCGACGGCACCACCCACCCCACCCGTGGTCGCGTCACCCGCGTCCGCCACGCCGTCGCGGCCGCCCTCGCCGCGGCCGCCGTGCTCGTCGCGAGCGGGTGCAGCGGCACCGCGCACCCCGCCGAGGACAAGCCCGCCGCCTACCGGCTGACGGACAAGACCCCCGCCGCCGCCCGGAACGTGGACTCCTTCACCTGGTCGACCTACGCCGAGCCGACCACCATCGACTACGCCTACTCCTTCGACTTCCCGCCCAACCAGATCCTCGCCAACGTCTGCGAGAGCCTGCTGCGCTGGAACCCCGACCTGACGACCTCGCCGAACCTCGCGGCGTCCTTCGCCAACCCCACCCCCACCACCTGGGTCTACCAGATCCGCCCCGGCGTGAGCTTCCACGACGGTACGGCGCTCACGGCGGACGACGTCGTCGCCTCGCTGCGCCGCAACCTCGACCCCGCGACGGCCAGCGTCTGGGCGAACCAGTACAAGAACGTGAAGTCCATCGACAAGACCGGGGCGATGGAGGTCACCGTCACGCTGACCACGCCCGACTCCACCTTCAACCAGTACCTCGCCGCCGGCCCCGGCACCGTGGAGTCCGCCGCCACCCTCGCCAAGTCCGGGAAGGACTACGGCAACCCGCAGACCGGCGTGAACTGCACGGGCCCCTTCTCCTTCGGGTCCTGGACCTCCGGCCAGTCGCTCACCCTCAAGCGGTTCGACGGATACTGGAACCCGCAGCTGAAGGCCAAGTCCGGCGAGGTGAAGTTCGTCTTCCTCGCCGATGCCACGACCCGCGTCAACGCCTTCCAGAGCGGTGAGGTCGACGGCGGCTGGATGGTCCCGCCGAACGCCTACGCCCAACTGGGCTCCACCCAGGCCGGAACGCTCTACTTCGGCCGCAACACCACCGTCGCCGACGAGGTGGTGGCCAACCTCAAGGGCCCGCTGGGCGACCCCCGGGTCCGCCAGGCGCTGCTCATGGCCATCGACCGCAAGGGCATCGTCAAGGCCGGCGCGGGCGGGGTCGGCGAGGTCGCCGACTCCCTCGTCACCGACAACCTCTGGGCCGGGGCGCCCGCCGCGACCCGCGACGCGCTGCTCAAGGACCTGCCGAAGTACCCGTACGACCCGGCCAAGGCCAAGGCGCTCGCCGCCGAGGCCGGAGTGAACGGCCAGAAGGTCGTGATCGCGACCAGCCCGCTCGACTCCCAGACGACGATCATCACCCAGGCCGTCGCCCAGGCGGCCACCGCGATCGGCCTCAAGCCGCAGATCGACTCGCTGTCCTCGGAGAAGTACACGACCCTCTTCACCGACCCGGCCGCCCGCGAGGGCATCGACCTGTTCCTCACCTTCTGGTACACCTCCATCACCGACCCGCTGGACATGTACGCCTCCCTCCAGACCGGCGCGTTCAGCAACTACGGCGGCTGGTCGAACCCCGCCTTCGACAAGGCCGTCGACCGGGCCGTCGGGGCGTACGACCCCGCCGAGCACGCGGCCGCCAACGCCGAGGCGCAGCGGACCGCCCTGAAGGAACTGCCCTGGCTGCCCCTGTACACGCAGCCCGTCAGCGTCTTCATGGGCAAGCGGATCACCGGCGTCCAGCCCTCCATCGCCTACCTGTACCACCCCTGGGCGGCCGAGATCGGAGCCAAGGGATGACGGCCGCGGTGGCCCGGGCCGGACGGGTGCTGCGCCGTCTGGCCGGGATGGCGGCGACCCTGCTCGTCACCTCCTTCCTCGTCTTCTCCTCCCTCTTCCTGGCGCCCGGGGACCCCGCGAGCTTCCTGATCAAGGGGCGCAGCCCCGGCCCCGGGGAACTCGCCGCGATCCGCCGCCAGTACGGCTTCGACGAACCGTTCCTGCTCCGGTACTGGCACTGGCTCGAAGGGGTGCTCCAGGGCGACTTCGGCCGCTCCTACCTCTTCCACCAGGACGTCTCCTCCGTGATCTGGTCGCGACTGCCCTCGTCCCTGCTGCTGGTCGGCGTGTCCGCGCTGATGATCGCGGTGTTCGGCATCGGGTCGGGGATCATCGGCGCGCTGCGCCGCGGATCCCGCCTCGACCGGTCGCTGATGCTCCTGGTGACGGTGGGCGCCGCCGCGCCCGCCTTCGTCGCCGCGCTGATGCTGCGCTCGCTCCTCGGCGTACGCCTGGGCTGGTTCCCGACGATCGGCAACGGCTCCGGCGCCCTGGACCGGCTGCACCACGTGATCCTCCCGGCGGTGGCCCTGTCCGTCACCTTCACCGCCCTGGTCACCCGCGTGACCCGCTCGGCCATGCTCGACGAACTGCGCCGCGACCACGTGGAGGTCGCCCTGAGCCGTGGGACACCGCGCCGGACCGTCATCCGGCGCCACGTCCTGCGCAACGCGCTCGGCCCGATCGTGACCGTCTCCGCGCTGCTCGTCTCGGGGATGCTGGTCAGCACCGCGATCGTGGAGACCGCCTTCGGCATGTCCGGAGTGGGCTCCCTGCTCGTGCAGTCCGTCGACCAGCTCGACTTCCAGGTCGTCCAGGCGATCGTGCTGCTGGTGGTGGCCGCGTTCGTCGTCGTCAACGCCCTGGTGGACCTCGTCCACCCACTGATCGATCCGCGCATGGCGGCGGCGGGGAGCGCACGGTGAACACCCTTCCCGAAGCGGGCACCGGCTCCCGCACCCCGTCCGACCCGTCCTCCCCGCGCGCGGCCAAGGCCGTCCCGCGCGTCCGCCCCGACCGGTTCGCCCGCCTGCGGCGGCTCGGCGGCGGCCCGCTCCAGCGGACCTCGCTCGCGCTGCTCGTCCTGTTCGTGCTGGTCGCGCTGCTGGCCCCCTGGATCGCCCCGCAGGACCCCACCTTCGGCCACCTCGGCGACACCCTCCTGGGGCCGGGCGCCGGGCACTGGCTGGGCACCGACCAGGGCGGCCACGACACCTTCTCGGCGCTCCTCGTCGGTACCCGGACCAGCCTCGCCGGTCCGCTCGCGGTCGTCCTGTTCTCCACCGTCCTCGGCACCGCCGTCGGCCTGTTCACCGCCTGGCGCGGCGGCTGGATCGACACGGCCGTCGGCCGGGTCCTCGACGTCCTGTTCGCCTTCCCCGCGCTGCTGCTGGCGATCCTCGCGGTCGCCCTCTTCGGCAAGGGGATGACCGCCCCGGTCCTGGCCATGGCGATCGCCTACATGCCGTACACCGCGCGGCTCGTGCGCGGGCTGGCCGTCCAGGAGAAGACCCGGCCCTACATCGCCGCCTACCAGGTGCAGGGCCACTCGCCCCTGTACGTCACCGTCCGCAGGCTGCTGCCCAACATCGCCCCGACCCTGCTCGCCCAGTCGACGGTGAACTTCGGCTACGCGCTGCTCGACCTCGCCGCGCTCTCCTTCCTCGGGCTCGGCGTCCAGCCGCCCACCCCCGACTGGGGCGCCATGATCAACCAGGGGCAGGCGGCCGTCCTGCAAGGACAGCCGCTGTCCGCGATCGCACCGGCCATCGCGGTGGTCCTGGTCGTCGTCGCCTTCAACATCGTCGGGGAAGACCTCGGCGACCGGCTCGCGGGGCGGGACTCCTGATGACACTGCTCGCCTACGACGCCCTGCGCGTCACCCTCCCCGGCATGGCCCGCCCCGTCCTCGACGGAGTCAGCCTGACCGTGGCCGCCGGGGAGATCGTCGCCCTGGTCGGCGAATCCGGCTCCGGCAAGTCCGTCACCGCCCGCGCCGCCCTCGGCCTCTTCCCGCCGGGCGCGGAGACCGGCGGCCGGGTCACCGTCGACGGCACCGACCTGGTCGGTGCCGGCCCCGCCGCCCTGCGCGAGGTACGGACGAACACCGCGGCGATGATCTACCAGGACCCGCGGGCCGCCATCAACCCCGTCCGCCGGGTGGGGGACTTCCTCACCGAGCCGCTGCGCCTCGTCCACGGCTGGTCCACGGCGCGCGCCAACGTCCGGGCGGCCGAACTCCTCGGCGCGGTCGGCCTGCCCGATCCCGTCCGCCACCTGAAGCAGTACCCGCACGAACTCTCCGGCGGCATGCTCCAGCGCGTGGTCATCGCCGCCGCGCTCACCGCCGAACCCCGGCTGCTGCTCTGCGACGAACCGACCACCGCGCTCGACGTGAGCACCCAGGCGGAGATCCTCGCCGTCCTGGGCCGGCTGCAACGCGAACGCGGCCTCGGACTCCTCCTCATCACCCACGACATCGAACTCGCCGCCGCCGTCAGCGACCGCATCTACGTCATGTACGCGGGCCGGATCGTCGAAACCGCGCCCGTCGCGGACCTCTTCGCCGCCCCCCGGCACCCCTACACCGCAGGCCTGCTCGGCTCCTCCCCACCGCTCGAAGGCCCCCTCGGCCGCCTCACCCCCATCCCCGGCGCCCCGATGGGACTCCTGGAGTCCGCGCCCGGCTGCGCCTTCGCACCCCGCTGCGCCTTCGCCGAACCCGGCCGCTGCGACCAGTCCCCGCCGCAGCTGGAACGACACGGCTCCGCCGAGGTCGCCTGCCACCGCGCCGCCGAACTCACCGGCGCCGAACTCACCGGCGCCGTCGGATCCACCAGGGGCGGCGCACCCGCCCGCAAGGAGGACAGTTGAGCGTCCACAGCATCCGGCCGGGCACGGACCCGGACACCGCGCCGCCCGCACCGGAACTCCTGCGCGTGAGCGGCCTGCGCAAGACCTACCGGACCGGCGGGACGGAGGTCGTCGCGGTCGACGGCCTGTCCTTCTCCGTACGGGCGGGCGGGGCGCTCGGCATCGTGGGGGAGTCCGGCTCCGGGAAGACGACCACCGCCCGGATGCTGATCGGCCTGGAGCGCCCCGACGCGGGCGAGATCCTCGTACAGGGCGAGCCGCTGGCCGCGTCCGTACGGGGGCGGGCGGCCCGCCTCGCCCGCGCCAAGGCCGTCCAGATCGTCTTCCAGGACCCCTACCTCTCCCTCGACGCCCGGATCGGCATCGGGGCGACGATCGACGGGGTGCTGCGGCTGCACGGCTCCCACGACCGCGCGGCCCGCGCGGCGCGCGTACGGGAGCTGCTCGCCCAGGTCGGACTCGGCGACCGCGAGGCGGCCGCTCTGCCCCGCCGCCTCTCGGGCGGCCAGCGCCAGCGCGCGGCGATCGCCCGGGCGCTGGCGGTCGAACCGGCCGTCCTGGTGCTGGACGAGGCGGTGTCCGCGCTCGACGTGTCGGTGCAGGCACAGGTGCTCAACCTGCTCTCCGACATCCGCCGGGACACCGGCATCGGCCTGGTCTTCGTCAGCCACGACCTGGCCGTCGTCCGCTACGTGTGTGACGAGGCCCTGGTCATGCACCGGGGCCGGACGATGGAACACCGGCCGGTGTCCGAGCTGCTCACCGACCCCCACCACCCCTATACGCGGCTGCTGCTGGCGTCCGTACCCCGCCCGGGCTGGGACCCGGACTCCATCGGCCGCCGCCGCCGCGAGCTGGTCCCGCCGGGCGCTCGCGGACCTGACCGGACCTGACCTGATCAGGTCCGGTGGGGAAGCCCCGGGAGATGGTTCCCGGGGCTTCCCCGTGTCGCGCCGCCGCAGGGGAGCGGATGTGCATCCGGCGCGATGTAAGGAGAAACGATCCGGCAGGGCTTTGGTCACGCCCCGCGACCGACGGGTTCCGCTTCAGGCAGGCCGCGGCAGCGAGGCGAGCCACCCGGTCAGGAGCCGGTTGGTCTCCTCGGGGCGCTCCTGCTGGATCCAGTGGCCGCAGCCTTCGAGGACGCGGGAGGACGACAGGCCGGGGAGCGTCGTCGGGTGGGCGGCGATCGCACCGGCTAGCCAGGTCGTCGAGGCGTCCAGCGCCCCGCCGATGTACAGCGCGGGCTGGGTGACCGGGGCGCCGTCGACCCCGGCCAGGTCCTCCCAGTCGCGGTCCATGTTCCGGTAGCGGCTCAGCGCACCGCGCAGGCCGGTCCGCTCGAACTCCCCGGCGTAGACGTCGAGGTCGCGCTCGCCCAGCCAGGCCGGCGCCGGGCCGGTGGGGAACCGCTCGCGCAGCGTCCCGTTCCGGCCGACGAAGTGCGGGTCGGGCGCACCGGCGGCGGGCAGGGTGTCCCCGGAGAGCGCGGCGTAGAAACCCGCGAGCCAGCCGCGCACATCCGGCTCGATCTCGGCCTCGGCGCGGCCCGGCTCCTGGAAGTAGGAGATGTAGAACTCCTCCTCCGCGCCCATCCGCGCGAAGACCTCGCCGGGCCGCGGGCCGCCGCGCGGGGTGTAGGGAATGCTGAGCAGGCCCACCGCGCGGAAGACGTCCGGCCGGAGCAGGGCCGAGGTCGCGGCGATGGACGCCCCCCAGTCGTGGCCGACGATCACCGCGGACCGCTCGCCCAGAGCGTGCACCACCGCGGCGTTGTCCGCGACCAGTTCGGTCATCCGGTACGCGTCCGTGGCGTGGGGCGCGGAGGACCGTCCGTAGCCGCGGACGTCGATCGCGACCGCGCGGTACCCGGCCGCGGCCAGCGCCGGAAGCTGGTGGCGCCAGGAGTACCAGGACTCGGGGAAACCGTGCACGAGCAGCACGAGCGGCCCGCTGCCCTGCTCCACCAGATGGATCCGGCCCGCGGGTGAGGCGACCAGGCGGTGGGTGACGTCCATGGTCCGCTGCGACATGAATCCTCCAGGTTCCCGATCCTCCGGCGGGGAGATCGTTTACCCGATCATGCGGGGAGCGCCGGGGGGAACGTGAGCTCCGTGGCCTGTTCCGCACGTCCGCGGGTCCACGGAGATCCACCGGATACCTCCAGCCGCCCGAGCAGCGATAAAGGCGGCGTTACGGGGTAGGCGCGCGCCGAAGCGACACCGCGGAGCGAACCGTTCCGCTGCGTTCCCCAGCTGAGAGCGAGGGCACCATGCTTGCCGTCGGACTTATTCTCCTGATCATCGGTTTCCTGACCGGAATCTCCATCCTCTGGACCATCGGAGTCATCCTGCTGATCGTGGGGGCAGTGCTGTGGATCATGGGCTCGGTCGGCCACGCGGTCGGCGGCCGCCGCCACTACTGGTAGCCGGTGAGCCCCCGCGCCGCGGAACGGCCCCGGCCGGACACCGGATTGCTCCCGTACGCCCCTCAGGCCGACAGGCCCTGAGGGGCGACCACGGTGAAGAGGGCCCCGTCGGCGTCGGCCAGCACCACCGAACGGCTGGTGCCGGAGGTCTCCACGGGGGAGGCCATGCGGCCCCCCAGGCCGGTCGCCGACTCGATCGCCGCCTCCAGGTCCGGCACCCGGAAGTGGACGTGCCAGCGGGGGCGGACCTGCGGGTCGGGGTCCTCGTCGACCGCGCCGCCGCTGATCCGGGCGACGGCGTCACGGCCGTGCCGCAGGACGACGTGGTCGTGCTCGTAGGACACGGTGCAGCAACCCTGCGGCTCACCGGCCCAGTCGAGGATCTCCCCGTAGAAGATGGCTGCCGCGAAGGCGTCGCGCGTACGGAGTTCCAGCCACGCGGGGGCGCTGTAGTGACCCACCGTCCAGTCGGGGATGACCTCGCCCTGCCAGAACCCGAACGCGGCCCCCGCGGGGTCCGCGGCCATCCCGGCACGCCCGGTGCCGAAGGGGAGCGGGCCGACCGCCATGGTGGCCCCGCGCTCCCGGATCCGCCCCGCCGTGACATCGGCGTCCTCGACGGCGAAGTACGGGGTCCAGGCCACCGGCACACCGAGGCTCCCGGCGAGCGCGCCGATCCCCGCGACGGGAGCGCCGTTCTGGAAGGCGACGGAGAAGCCGTCGCCCAGGCGGGTGGCGCGGAACTCCCACCCGAGCACGGCGCCGTAGAAGGCCTGGGCGGAAGCGAGGTCCCGGGCCATCAGGCTCACCCAGCACGGCGCACCGGACATCTCGTGGCTCGATGTCGACACAGCTGCCCACCTCATCTGCCGGAATTCCGCCGGGCACGGCTTCGGGACCCTTCCACCGTAGACCCGGGGGACGTGCCGGGCGCCGAGGCACGGGCCCCGCCACCCGTACGTACGAGTGGCCCGGAGCGTGCGGCGGCCGGGCGTGCCCGCTACGTGTGCCGGGGTGCCGCCAGCGCGGCGGCCACGTCGGGGTGGATCCGGAAGAGCCGGTCCGCGCCGGTGAGGTGGAACATGCGGGCCACCGGCTGACGCAGGCCGACCAGTTCGAGGCTGCCGGCGCCGACTCCCTCGGCGGAGGCTTCGCCGAACGCCATCCGGCTGTGCAGCAGCAGGTTCAGACCGGTGGAATCACAGAAGTCCAGGCGGCTCACGTCGACCAGGAGCCGGCCGCCGCGCCGCAGCGCCGCGTCCAGTGCACGGCGCACGGGCTCGGCGGTGTCGTGGTCGAGCTCTCCGGCCAGGGCCAGCACCGTGGCCCGCGGCACGTCTTGCACCTCCATGGCGAAACGCCTGCCGTCCGACGGGGGCAGATGGGCCACTGGGGTGTTCATGGATCCTCCCATCCGGTGGATATCGTGCTATTCCGCCCCTGCCCAGCCCGCGGCGGCCCAAGCGCGTAACGGGTGGATGGACGAACGGCGGCTGCCGGAGGTCACGACGCGGAGGTCAGAGGTCGTCCGGGACGTGGATGTCCAGGACGCAGATGTCGTCCCGGTGCCCCGGGCACAGACCGGCCACCGTCCGGGCGAGGGTCTCGTCCCGGCCCTCCCGGAGGAGCCGCAGCGCGGTCGCGGCGAGCCGCTGGAGGCCGACCTCGATGTCCTCGCCCGGCTCCTCCACGAGCCCGTCGGTGTAGAGCAGCAGGTGGTCCCCGGGCATCAGGTCGAGGACCGCCTGAGCGTAGGAGGCGTCGAAGGAGGCCCCGAGGAGACTGCCCTGCGGCTGCTCCAGGAACTCCGCCCGGTCGCCCCGGAGCAGCAAGGGCGGCAGGTGTCCGGCCCGGACCCAGACCAGCCGCCGGTCCCAGGGCTGGTAGCGGGCCATGACCATGGTGGCGGTGGCGCCCTCGGAAGGGTTCGAAGCGGTGTGCAGCAGAAGGCTGTTGAGCCTGCGCAGGACGTCGGGCAGGGAGGAGCCGGTGACCGTCATGCCCTTCGCCGTGAACCGCAGCTGGGCCATCGTGCCGACGGCCGACAGACCGTGGCCCGCCACGTCGCCGACGACGAACAGGGCGCTGCCGTCGGGGAGTCCGATGGCGCTGTACCAGTCGCCGCCGACGTTGATCCCGGCGTCAGCGGGCATGTAGGCGACGTCGACGCACAGCCCGGCCAGCTCCAGGGACTGCTCCGGAATCGGCAACAGGGTCTCCTGGAGGCGCGCGGCCAGCGCCCGCTCCGCCTGGAGCATGCCGCGCTGGAGGAGGACGGCACGTTCGCTCTCGCGCAGGGCGAGTTCGGTGTCGCGCTGCGCGGTGACGTCCTGGAAGAAGCCGTGCACCTCGACCGGGGTGCCGTCGGCGTCCGTCTGGGCCTCGGCGACGATCCGCAGGTGCCGCACGCCGTACGCGGTGGAGATCCGGAACGGCTGGTCGATCGCCTCCCCGCCGCTCAGCAGCCGCCGGACCGCCGCGCCCAGTTGCGGAAGGTCGTCCGGGAGGAGGTGCTGCGGCAGCTCCTCCAGGGTCATCGGCCCCTCGCCGGGGTCGCGGTCGAAGATGGCGTAGACCTGATCGGACCAGGTGATGGTGTCGGTGACCAGGTTCCAGCCCGCCCAGCCGAGATTGCCCAGGCGTTGCATGTCGGCCAGCCGTCGTGCCTCGCGCTCGCTGGTGTCGTGGCGGACCCAGGACACGACCAGGCGGTCGCCCAGCCGGGACGCCCGGACCGAGAAGACCGACTGGCGGGGGAGACCGGCGGTCACCTCTTCGTAGACGAACGGCTCGCCCTCGTACCCGGTTCCCGTCGAGAGGGTCTCCCGATAGCCGTCCCACAGCGCGCTGCCCGCCACGGTCGGGTAGGTCTCCAGGATCCGCCGGCCCACGAGTTCCCTGCCGCGCCGCCCGGCCACGTCCACGGACTCGGGCGCCGCCGCGTCGATCCGGTAGTCCTCCACCTCGCCCGCTCCCGAGCGCAGGGGCGTGAGCAGGATGGCGGGCCCGGTCAGAGCGTCCATGATCCGCTGGACCGACGTGACGTCCGCGTCCTCCGCGGGCCGCTCGACGTCCGTGTCGCGGGGCGGCCCGGGCAGGCCGAGCGGGTCCGCGCACAGCCGCGCCGCCCGCCGCAGCAGGGCGCGGGTGTCGGCCGCGAAGGGGCCGGGCCGGGACCGGAGGAACCCGATGGCCGCCTTCGGGTGCCCGCCGTCGGGTACGGGGATCCAGGCGCGCGAGGGCCACTGGCCCGGCGGCTCCCCGATCAGCAGGTAACGGCGGGCGTCCTGCACCGGATCCTCCAGCCACAGGGCCCGCTGCGAAGCGATCGCCTCGTGCGCGGCGACGCCGGTGAGCGGGGGGACGTGGCGCCACCGGTCGGCCAGCCCCTCGCCTATTCCGGCGCGGCCGGTCAGTTCCAGGCTTCCGGCGGAGGTCAGCGAGTAGATCATCACCGCGTCCACCCCGGTGGCCCCGCCGAGCACGCCGCGCAGCAGCTCCGCGACACCGTCACCGCCGTGCGCCAGCGCCAGGCCGTCGGCGAGCCGGGCGAGGAGCGGGCGCAGGGCGGCGCCGCGGCCGTCACGGGCGACGACGTAGCGTCCGCTGCTGAAGGACGAGGCGACCGGCTTCCGGTTCGAGGCGCCGGCCGGGTCGCTGGCCGGGTCGCCGACCGGGTCCGCGGCCGCTCGGGCGGTCGCCCCGCGGCGCGTGGGGACGGTCGCGCCCACCTCCGGAGGCGGGGCGGGGCTCCTGCTCACCGGGGGCGACCGGACCTGCCCCAGGGTGATCCAGCACTCCTCCAGGAGGGACCGGCCCTGCTCGGCGGCGTGCGCGAGGAGCCGCTCGTAGGCCGCGTCGGCGGAGATTCCGGCCTCGGCCATCAGCACGCCCTTGGCCCGCTCGACGACGGCGGTCGTCGCGGCGACGCCTTCCAGGTCCACGACCTCGGATCGCAGCCTGGCCACGACCTTGGCGAGCGCCAGCACCTCGGGTGCGGCGCCCTCGCCCGCGGCCGAGGCGTCGACGTCCACCCCTTGAGCATGCCACGCCGGTACAGGCGGTGCGCCCGGATGCGACGGCCCCTTCCGGCCCGCTGCCCGCCCCCGTTGCCCCGGTGTGGGAGCCCCGGTGTGGAAGAGGCACCGGGTTAGGCTCGGAAGAGTCCCATACGTCTCGAAAGGGACGGCGCGGAAGAGGGACGGTGCGGAAGGGGAAGCGCCCATGTGCCGCTGGCTCGCCTACTCGGGTTCGCCCATGCTGCTCGACGCCGTGCTCTACCGCCCCGAGCACTCACTGATCAACCAGAGCCTCCATGCCCGGATGGGCGTCGAGGCGACCAACGGCGACGGCTTCGGCATCGGCTGGTACAGCGCGGACGGTGACGGGACCCCGGCGATCTTCCGGGACATCGCCCCGGCCTGGAACAACCGCAACCTCCGCGAGCTGTCCGCCCACGTCCGCTCACCGCTGTTCTTCGCGCACGTCCGCGCCTCGACGGGCTCGGCGGTGCAGCAGACCAACTGCCACCCCTTCCGGCACGGACGCTGGCTGTGGATGCACAACGGGGCCATCGCGGACTTCCACCGCCTCCAGCGCGACCTGTGCATGGCCGTCGACCCGGCGCTCTTCCCGTCCATCGAGGGCTCCACCGACTCCGAGGTGATGTTCTACCTGGCGGTCACCTACGGGCTCGACCAGGACGTGCCGGGCGCGGTGGCCAGGATGGCGGGGCTCGTGGAGCGGCTCGGCAAGGAGCACGGCGTACCGGAACCGCTCCAGATGACGGTGGCGGTCAGCGACGGGGAACGGGTGTGGGCGTTCCGCTACTCCAGCCAGGGAAAGTCCCGCTCGCTCTTCTACAGCAGCCGCGCCGAGACCGTCCGCCACCTCCATCCGGAACTGGACTACCTCCGCGAGATCTCCGACGAAACGCGCATCGTCGTCTCCGAACCGCTCGGGGACCTCCCCGGCGTGTGGAACGAACTGCCCGAGGCCAGCTACACGGTGATCCCCGCCGCCCCGGGGACGGACTACCTCCCCTTCGTTCCGGAACTTCCCTGAGGGCGTCGGGCGTCGGGGCCGCCGCCCGAGCGCCCGAGCCGGGCCCGCCGGAGCCGACAGCCGGACGGCCCGGCACGACGTGCGGGCCGCCGGTCGAGACAGCAAGGTGGGAAGCACCCCCTCCAAGGAAGGAACCCATTCCGTCATGAGCAAGGCAAAGGCGAAGGCCAAGCAGGTCAAGGGCAAGATCAAGGAGAGCGTCGGCAGCGCGATGGACGACCAGCGCATGCAGGCGGAAGGCCGCGCCGAGCAGATGGGCGGCAAGGCCGAGGAGATGGTGTCGAAGGCCGGGGACAAGATGAAGAAGGCCGGCCGCAAGTCCTGACCGTCCCCTCGCCTCCTGTTGCATGCCGGAAGCCGGCCGGACTCGCCTCGAACGTCACGAGTTCGGCCGGCTTCACCGGCTTCACCAGCTCCCCTGCTCCTTCATCCGCTCCTCTGGTCCGAGAGCACTCCGGGCCGAACCGTTCCCGCGTCGGGGGAGTCGCACCGCCTGCGGCCCCGCGCCCAGGGATGAGGTGAGTACGCGCACCGGCCCGGCTGAGTACGACCGCCCACGCGCGCCGGGAACCGGGGTTGGTTTGCTGTGCCCATGGACGAAGCGACCCCGAACACCAGCACCGCCGGCACCAGCACTTCCACCAGCCCCAGCACCGGCCCCAGCAACACCAGTGCGCTGTGGACGACCCTGTTCGCCGTACTCCTCGTCCCCTTGGCGTTCGTCTTCGGCGCCCTCGCCCCCATGGCCACCGACTCCTGCGGCCCCGACAGCTGTGCCCGGAGCCTGAACCAGACCCTGGCGGTCGTCGCCGTCTGCTGGTTCGCGAGCTGGACGCTGACTCCGTTGCTGGTGGTGGCCTCCTGGCTGTTCCCGAGCCGTCCCCGGTATGCCTGGGTGCGCTGGTACGCCGGTCGGGTCGCGCTCGTTCCGCCAGTGATCGTGATCCTGCTCGTGTGGACGCTGTAGGACTTCGGCCCCCTTCCCCGGTGACCCTCGGCCGACGCCCGGGCCGCGACCGAGGTGTCCACGGGAGGGAGCAAGACGTACGGGCGCGAGAAGGGCCGTCAGTCGGATGACCGAGGAGAAGCAGGGCTTCTGCATCCTGTGCAAGTCGAAGTGCGGCGCGCTGTACACGGTCGAGAACGGCCGGCTCACCGGCGTACGCCCCGACCCCGGGCATCCGACCGGCGCCGCCATGTGCCAACGCCGCCCAGATCGAACGCGCCCTGGCCACCCTCTCCGCACTGACCGGCTCGTACGACGCGCCCGGCGGCAACCGCCCGGTCTCCCCGCCCCCGTACACCCCCGTGACCCACCCGGGACAGCTCGCCCCCGAGCAGCGCGCCAAGGCCCTCGGCATCGACAAGCACCCGCTCGGCCCGCCCGCCGGCGGCTGGATCGACGCGGCCGACCACGACCACCTCTCCGAGGCCTACGCCGCCACGGGCGACCTCGATCCGGTCGAGATCCGGGACACCGAATTCGCCTACGGGCTGGACGTCGTCCTCGACGGACTGGCGCTACGGCTGCCGCGCGCCGTGTGAGGCCGTGCCGGCCGCGCCCTGGACGACCGCGAGGGTCGTGACGGTCGCCGGGGCGCGGCGGGCGGCGCCGGGGTCAGGCCTCGACGGAAGCGGGAACCTTCTCGTCCGCCGTGTCGGCGGCCGGGGCCGCCGCGGGTGCCTGCTCCTTCACCTCGGGCCGGGGCGCGGAGTACATGACCGAGCCCTGCTTGTTCTCCTTCTCGATGAGCCCCTTCTTGGCGAGGCCCTCCAGGGTGTTGCGCACCACCTGGACGGAGGCCGGCCGCTCGGGGTGTGACCGGGCCAGTTCGGCTGCCACCTCGCTCACCATGCGGGGTTCCGCGGCGCTGACGAGGAGGGCCAGGACGAGTTCGCGCCGCGGCGGTTCCGCGACGGTCTTCGCCTGCGTCCCGTGCGTCCCGGCGGTCTTCTTCACCGGGGTCTTCTTCACCGCGGTGGCGGTGGCGGTGCTCTTGCGCGCGGCGGTCCTGGCCGTCTTGGCCGCAACGTCCGGCGCGGGTGCCTCGGCGGGTGCCTCGATGGGTGCCTCGACGGCCGCGTCGGCGGGCGCCTGGGTGGGCGCCGGGACCTGGGCCTTCTTGGCCTGCGCAGTCTTCCTGCCCGCCGCGCGGCCGGTGGCCTTCTTCGCTTCCCGGGGCCGCGGAACGGTCGCGCCGTCACCCCCGGCCGCCGGGACGGCAGACGGTACGGCCGCCGGTACGGATGCCGGGTCCGTGGGCAGTGTGCCCTGCATGCCGGAGAGCCAGCCCTCATCGGCCTTCAGTTGCTTGAGGCGGGCCTCCAGTTCCGTGAGCTGCGCGGAAATGTCTTCCTGTTCCTTGCGGTTGATTTCCAGATCTGCGGCGAACCGCTGCGCGTACACGTTGTGGATGGGCGTGCTGTCGGGCTCGTTGGCCATTGCGGCTCACTCTCCTCGTACCTCACGGTGTTGCTGCCAGATGCTATTCGCCATCGGACACCCGCAGTTCCTTCCCCGGAAAGTCCCCCGCACTCCTCCGGCGTGCTGTCCGCATGTTTACGGGGCCGCGCAGGTCAGTGGGTGCATGATGACGGGATGAGCGACCGCGACGATTTCCTGGTGTGGGTGAAGACCGACCTGTACGAGGCGGAACGTGCGTTGCACAACGGCAACGCGGCCCCGCGCCGGGCCATTTGGTCCCGCAAGGAGCCCGTGAGCGTCCTGGGTGCGTGGCGCAACGCCACCGGCCAGGAGGAAATCGACGGGCTCTTCACCGCTCTGGGTAAAAGTTTCTCCGACTGCACGTCGTACGCCTTTGAACTCCAGGCGTACGACGTATCGGGCGACATGGCGTACACGACCGGCTTTGAACACACCTCCGTCTCGGTTGACGGACAGCCGCGCACCTACACCTTGCGGGCCACCCAGGTGTACCGCCGCGAGGACGGCGAGTGGAGGGTGGCCCACCGGCACGGCGACACCGTCACCCCGTGACGGGCGGCCGGGGAGGCGGGTGGCGGCGATCCTCTGGTTTTCCGTGCGGTTCACCGTGTGGTGGACCGTGCTGACGGGCCTGACCCTGGTGCTCATCAGTGCGCCGGGCCCCGTCGAACTGGCCGTGGCCTGTGGTGTGGCGGCGCTCGCGAGCGGATTCGTGTGGTCGACGTTCCCGACGGCCCGCACCCGGATCTCGTACTGCACAGCCTGAACGGCCGCGGGGGCGGCGGCGTATGTGGTGTGCTCCGCCGTCACGGGCGGGGCGGTGCTCCGGGCGGCCGCCCGGATCTTCTGGGGGCTGGGCCCGAGGCCCGCCGAACGGCCGGGAGAGGCGGAGAGCACGGGGGAGGGCGAGGAGCCCGAGGTCCGGCTGCCCGAGGGGCGGGTTCCCTGGCCGATGGCCGCGGTCCCGGCCGTGCTCCTCGTCATGTGCCTGGCGGTCGGTGTCGTCCCCGGACTCGTCGGGAGCCTGGCCCGGGGCGGCGAGCTGTTCACGGGGCACGCGGGGGCCCCGGGCGCGGCAACCGGATGGACCTCCGAGGGCGTGGCGCTGGGGCTGACGTCGGCGGTACTGGCCTGCCTCTGTGCGGGCGCCGCCCTCTTCGGCCGTACCGGGCACACCGCGCGTCACTCGGCGGCGGCTGCCCTGCGCCCGCTGCGACGCCTGCATTCGGGGCTGCTCGGGGACAATCTCGCCTGGCTCACCGTGGGCATGGCCGCCCTGTGCGTGACCCTGGCGCTGTACGTCTGACCCGGGGGAGCCCCGGCGGTCCCGCCGGTGTCACTCCGGGGCGGGCGGTGCCCGCAGACAGGAGCAGCCCGAGGGCCCCGGCCCCGTCCGGCGCACGACCCGCCGCGGGCGCGCCCGCGTCACCTGTCCGGAGCGGGCCCGGTCGCGTGAGCCGAATGAAGCCCATCGTCCGAAAGCAGTGATCGTAGCTCTCTGGTGACAGGCGCATTCGCCGTGTAGCTTCTCTTCCAGCTGTCGTGGTTCGCAGTCCCTGCCCGCGCCCTGGCGTGGGCGTTTTGCTGTGCAGTGCCGGACCAGGGCGATCACCTCCGGGTCCGCGCGGTGCGGATCCGACATCGACTGAGAGGCATCATCATGGCCAGCGGAACCGTGAAGTGGTTCAACTCCGAAAAGGGCTTCGGCTTCATCGCGCAGGACGGCGGCGGTCCGGACGTCTTCGCGCACTACTCCAACATCAACTCCACGGGCTACCGTGAGCTGCAGGAGGGCCAGGCCGTGACCTTCGACATCACGCAGGGCCAGAAGGGCCCGCAGGCGGAGAACATCACCGCCGCCTGACCCGACCGGTCAGTACGGTCTCGTCCGCCCGCCACGGAGTCATCGATTCCGTGGCGGGCGGACCCGCGTCCGGCCCGCGGGCTCCATGGCCCAGGGCGCGCTTGAGTCCGGTCCTGTTCATCGCCGACCGGCCCTCGATGCCGCGCTGCCCGGCCTCGTTGTAGAGCTGTTCCTTTCGTCCCGGTGCTCCAGGGGTTCGCTACGGCGCCGTCAACCTTCCGGGCCCAGGGGCTCCGCCTGTGAGGTGAAGGCGATGCACTCCACGTCGATGCTGTCGGCGAGATCGTTCAGCACGCCGGCCATTCTCTCCACGACGTCACCGTCGATCTCCTCGTCGGCTTCGGCGGAACGCCTCCAGTCCACGGCGAGCGTGCGCAGCAGGGCGGTCACGTGGTCCGCCGGGATCAGCGGGCCACCGTGGTCTCCCGGCACCAGCGGAAGGGTGACGTGGATCATGGAGCTGCCTCCCGGGGCCGGTGCGCACGGGTCCGCGCTGTCGGGTCGGCGACCGGCGGTGCCGCCGCCGCCATCCGCCGCGCGCCTACCCCGCCGACGACGGGCGAACCACCCGCTTCCGCGCGGCGGGCCGCCGGGCCAGGGGTGATCATGGTGGGCCGGGGTAGCAGCAGGGCGTGATGACGGTCGGTGTCGAAGAAGAGTATTTGCTGCTGGATGCCGTCACGGGGCTGCCCGCGCCCCTCGGGGAGGAGGTGCGCCGGGCGGCAGGTCTCGGCGCCATCGCGGAGCGTGACGAGGTCCAGGACGAGCTGCTCCAGGCGCAGGTCGAGGTGGCCACCGCCGTGTGTTCGAGCCTGGCGGAGGTGGGAGGCCATTTGCTGCGCCTGCGGCACGCGGTGGCCTCGGCCGCCGAGGCGAGCGGCTGCCGGATCGCGGCCACGGGCGCCGCGCCGCTGCGGGGCGCACTGCCCGTACCCGTGACGCGGACGCCGCGCTACCTGCGGATGGAGGGGGAGGCCCGGCAGCTGGTCGACGAGCACCTCATCTGCGGGATGCACGTCCACGTGGCGGTTCCCGGCCCGGAGACGGGGATCGCCGTGCTGAACCGGATCCGGGTGTGGCTGCCGACGCTGATGGCCATGTCCGCCAACTCGCCCGTGTGGGACGGACGGGACACCGGATTCGCGAGCTGGCGCACCATCGTGTTCGGCCGGTGGCCCGTCAGCGGAGCGCCGCCGTACTTCGACGGCGCCGCCGACTACGAGCGCCGCCTGGAGGCACTGGTGGCGTCCCGGGTGATCGCCGACCGTGGGCAGGTGTACTGGCAGGCGCGGCTCTCCGACCGTTACCCGACCGTCGAGGTGCGCTGCCCGGACGTCCAACTGCGCGCCGACGACGCCGTCATGCTCGCCGGGATCGTCCGCGCGCTGGTCGCCACCGCCATCACCGAGGAGCAGCAAGGCATCCCGCCGACGGCCGTGGCCCCGGAGCTGGTGCAGGCGGGGAACTGGCACGCGGCCCGCTACGGCCTGAACGGCACGCTCGTGGACCGGTACGGCCACCCGCACACCAGCGGCGACGTCCTGTGCTCGCTGCTGCGCCACATCACACCGGCCCTGGAGGCCTCCGGAGACTTCCGTCAGGTGAGCGCCCTCGTCCACCGGCTCCTGCGGGACGGCACCCCCGCGGACCGCCAGCGGCGCGCCCTGGCCAAGGGCGGTCTGCCGGGGCTGATCGACCTGATCACCGGGGTGGACGAGGAGGACTGACGCGGCCCGCCGCCGGGCTCCGCCGCCGGGTTCCGGCCCCGGGGCGACCGTACGCGCGTCACTTCTCCGGCGGCTGCCGACTGGCGGCCGTGACGGCCGACATCCAGGTGCGGGCCGCCTCCCGCTGTTCCGGGGTCAGCCCCTCTTCGAGCGCGGCCTCCCGCCGCAGGACGGCGGGCAGCGCCTCCTCGTAGCGCTTGGTGCCGAGGGGGGTGATGTGGAGCTGGTGCGTCCTGCGGTCGGTCGCGTGGGGGGAGCGGGTGATCAGGCCCTCGCGCTCCAGCGCCGTGAGCATCTCGTTGGCGGCCTGGCGGGTGCTTCCGCAGGAGCGGGCCACCTGGGCCGCCGAGAGGCCGGGGGACGTCGCGATCATCATGAGGGTCGCGAACCGTGGTGAGGTCAGCCCGAACTCCGCCAGCTCGGTCTCGATCGCCGACCGCATGCTGAGCCAGGCGTGGCGGACCACGAAGCTCAGCACCGGACCGTGACTCTGTTCGCCCACGAGGTGACCTTCCCACACATAGTCGACAGGAACTTGACGAGTTTTCCGTGATGCCTTGACCGTCAGGTACCTGACGAGTCTACTCTGGCGCAGCGCCGAAACCCTCCTGATCCGAAGGCAGTTACGCATGTCATCCGCCACACCATCCACGCCATCCACGCCATCCACGCCGTCACCGACCTCGTTAGCTCCACGGGCATCGGCTCCGGCCACCCCGCCCCCGGCCCGTCAGCGGCTCATCCTCGGCGTCCTCGTCTTCGCCCAGCTGCTCATATGGCTCGACGGCACCATCCTGACCACCGCCTTCGAGACGCTGTCCGACCCCGTCCGCGGCCTGGGAGCCACCCCCGGCCAGCTCCAGTGGGCCACCGGCGCCTACACCCTGGCCTTCGCCGGTCTGATGTTCACCGGGGGAGCGTTCGGCGACCGGTTCGGGCACCGCAACACCCTGCTGGCGGGGATGGCCCTCTTCGGCGTCGCCTCGGCCCTCGCCGCTTACGCCGCCACCCCTGCCCAACTCATCGCGGGACGCGCCGTGATGGGCGCGGGAGCCGCGCTGCTCGTGCCGGCCACCATGGCCGTGGTCAGCTGGACCTTCGAGCCCGCCGAGCGCCCGGCGGCCTTCGGCATGCTGTCGTCCTTCGCCGGTGTCGGCCTCGCCGCGGGGCCGATCCTCGCCGGGGCGCTCCTCGCGGCGTTCTGGTGGGGCTCGGTGTTCCTCGTCAACGTCCCCGTGGTCCTCCTCGGCCTAGGCTTCATCGCGCGGTACGTGCCCAACTCCCGCAGCGCCCGGGCCCGTCGCCTCGACCCGGCCGGCCTGCTCCTGTCGACGGCGGGCCTGGGCACCCTCGCGTACGGCCTGATCCGCGCCGGCCAGGACGCGTCCTTCGCCCACCCGCGGGTCTGGGGATGCACCGCCGCGGGCATCGCGCTGCTCGGCGCGTTCGTCGTCACGGAGCTGCGGATCGCCCACCCCAGCTTCGACCCCCGGCTGCTGGCGCAGCGCCGCTTCGCCGCCGGGAACATCACCCTGATGATGGTCTTCCTGGCCTTGACGGCCGCGTCCTTCTACCTCGCCTTTTACTTGCAAGGCGCCCGCGGGTACTCGGCGTTCGACGCCTCGCTCCTGGCGCTCCCGGGAGCGCTCGGCGTGGTCGTCGGTTCGCCGATCGCCGTACGGCTGGCCCGCCGCACCTCCGTCCGGCTCGTCTCCTCGGTCTCACTGGCCGTCGCGGCCCTGGCGATGGGGTCGCTGGCCCTGTTCGGCGCGACCACGCCCATCGCCTGGTACTCGGCGGTCATGCTGGTCCAGGGCACGTCGATCGGCATGGTGATCGCCCCCGTCACCGGCGTCGTCCTGGGCTCCCTGCCGCTGGACCGGTCCGGCGCGGGCAGCGCGGTCAACAGCACCCTGCGCCAGACCGGCAGCGTGCTCGGCATCGCGGCGGGCGGCACCATCACCTCGATCGTCTACCGGCGCTCGATCGACGGCTCGCTGACCGGCCTCCCGGAATCCGTACGCCAACAGGCCCGGGTCTCGGCCGAACTCGCCCGGCACGTGGCGGCCGCCAGGCACGACACCCGGCTCGCCGGAGCGGCCGACAGCGCGTTCCTGCACGCCATGCACGTCGGCGCGCTCTGGACGGCGGCCTTCGCGCTGACCGGCGCGGTGATCCTGGTCATCGGCTTCCGGCCGGACAGGGCGGCGCGGGCGGGAGAGCGGGGCCACTCCGCCCCGGCCGTGAAGTGACATTCGTACGGCCGGAGTTGGTACGCCCGGCTCTGCCGGGGAAGCCACTCGCGTCCGTAGCGTGAGCCGTATGACGGACACGCGAGCACAGGAGCGCAAGAAGGCGCGTACGAGGGCACGCGGGAGGGCGTCCGAGGAGGCGCCGGGGCAGGCGTGGGCGGACCCGGCGGCGGCCTCCCCCGCGGTGAGCTTCCGGCACGCCACGAAGTCCTTCGGGCCCGTCCGCGCCGTGGCCGGCCTCGATCTCGACATCCCGTGCGGCGAGACCGTCGCCCTGCTCGGCCGCAACGGCGCAGGGAAGTCCACCGCCATCAGCCTGCTCCTCGGTCTGAACCAGCCCGACGAGGGCAGCGTCCGTCTCTTCGGCGAGAGCCCCGAGCGGGCGGTGCGCTGCGGGCTGGTCGGCGCGATGCTCCAGGAGGGCCGCGCCGTGCCACGGCTCACCGTGCGGGAACTGGTCACCTTCGTGGCCCGGACTTATCCGGCGCCGATGCCCGTCGCCGAGGCGCTCCGCCTGGCCGGGCTCACCGACCTCGCGGGGCGCCGCGTCGACCGGCTCTCCGGCGGCCAGGCCCAGAGGGTGCGCTTCGCCGTCGCCCTCGCCGGGAACCCCCGGCTGATCGTCCTCGACGAGCCGACCGCCGCGCTCGACGTGCAGGCGCGGCGCGCCTTCTGGGAGTCCATGCGCGACTACGCCCGGCGCGGGAACACCGTCGTGTTCTCCACCCACTACCTCGACGAGGCCGACGCCCACGCCGACCGCATCGTCGTCGTGGACCGGGGCCGGATCGTCGCGGACGACACCGGCGAGGGGCTGCGCCGCGCCGCCGGGGGTTCCCTCGTCGCCATCGACCTGGCCGGCGGCCCCCTCGGGGAGCCGGCAGTGGAACCGGCCGGGGAACTGGCCGCACTGCCCGGGGTGGTCGCCGTGGACATCCGCGGGGACCGGGCGCGGCTGCGGACGACGGACCCGGACGCCACCGTCGTCGCCCTCGCCCGCCTCGGCGCGATCCGCGGCCTGGAAGTCGCGGCGGCCTCCCTCGAAGAGGCCTTCCTCGCCCTGACCGGATCCGGTGCGCGGAGCCGCGACGAAGGCGGGTCCGACATCGGCGACGCCGTGGAGAGTGCCCGATGATCATCGCCGCCTACGTCCGCCTCGAAGTCCGCCGCGCCCTGCGCGACACCGGGTTCGTCTTCCTCGGCATCGGCATGCCGGTGGTGATGTACCTGCTCTTCACCAACCTCGGCACCAGCGACCCCGACTGGAAGACCGCCTCCATGGTCGCCATGGCGGCCTACGGAGCCCTGGGCGCGGCCCTGTCCACGGGCGCCGGAGTCGCCGAGGACAAGGACAGCGGCTGGCTGCGCCAGCTCCGCGTCACCCCCATGACCCCGCGTCAGGTGGTGACCGGGCGGGCGCTGACCGGTTCGGTCGTCATCCTGCCCGCCATCGCCGCCGTCCTCGGGGCGGGCGCCCTCGTCAACGGGGTACGCCTCGACCCCTGGCGGTGGGCGGCCGTCGCCCTCGCGCTCTGGCTGGGGGCGCTCCCCTTCACCCTGCTCGGCATGGGCAACGGCTACCGGCTCACCGCGCAGACCACCGGCCTCGTCAATGTCGCGTGCAATCTGACGCTCTCCATCGTCGGCGGCCTCTGGTTCCCGGCCGCGCTGTTCCCGCACTGGCTGCGCACCGTCTCCGGATTCACGCCGACGCAGCGTTTCGCGGAGATCGGGCAGTCCCTCGCGGCCGGGACGGCTCCCGGCCCGGCGGCCGCCGGGGTGATCGTGGGGTGGGCCTTGCTGTTCGGCGCGTACGCGGTGTTCTCGTACCGCCGGTCCGCGCGGACGGTGTAGGCCGTCTCTCTCACAGCCGTCCCTCTCACAGGGGGGCGCGGCGACGCACGGACGTCCGGGTGTTCGTGTGTGGCAGGGGAGTGTCGGGCTCCGCACGGCTGACGGGGGATCAGGTGCCGGGAACGCATGCTGTGCCCACAGTCAGTGGATCTCGGAAATGAGGCACATGAGCGTTCCCCTGAGAGTCCCCGGTCACGGGGCCCGGCGGTGGCTGGGGGGTCTGGCCGCACTCGTCGTGCTGCCCGCCCTCGCCGCGCCGCCGCCCGCCTTCGCGGGGCCGGCCGTCCGGGCGGAGGGCTCGGTCACGGTGACCGTGGTCCGGGACGTCGACTCCGACGGCAGCTGGACCCCGGCCCTGGAGGTCGGCGAACCGGGCATCCCGGTGACGCTCACCGATGCCGCGGGCCGCACGGGCCGGGGCGTCACCGGCGCCGACGGCAAGGTGGTGCTGGTCCCGGGCTCCCTCGGACTGACCGGCGGCCGCTACCGGGTCGAGGCCGTCATCCCGCCCGACAAGCCGTACCTGCGGCCCGCGCAGGCGGGCGGCCCCGCCCCGTCCCTGTCCTCCCTCGTGGAGTTCGTCGACGTGACGAACGCCGGCGCCTCCGTGGTCACGGGCGTCCACAACCCGGCCGACTACTGCCAGGCCAACCCGGACCTCGCCACCCCCTGCCACCACCAGAGCGCGCCGGGCCGGGTCGGCACCCGGGCCCTGGTCTCGTGGCCGTACGACCGCACGGGCGACGCTCCGGCGCCGGCCGACGAGACGACGTACGAGGAGATCGGCGCCACCTACGGCCTCGCCCACCGCCGGGACACCGACCAGCTGTTCACCGGCGCGCTGACCAAGCGGCTGATGCCGTACGGTCCCGCCGGCCCGGGCGGGATCTACGTCGTGGACCGCGGCAGCAAGAAGACCTCGCTGTTCGCGACCGTCCCCGACGCGGGCGACGCCAAGCACTCGGCCGACCTCACCCGCGACACCATGGAGATCAACAACGCGGTCGGCAAGGAGGGCCTCGGCGACCTCGACCTCGCGAACGACGGCCGGACCCTCTACGCCGTCGGCCTCAAGGCGAAGAGCCTGTTCGTCTACGACACGGACGGCGCGGGCCCGGGCAAGCCGCCCGCCGCGCCGAAGCAGGTCATCGCCATCCCCGACCCCGGCTGCCCCGGCGGCGCCGCGGACTGGCGCCCGTACGGACTCGGCACGCACGACGGAGCCGTGTACGTCGGCGGCACGTGCAGCGCGGAGACCTCGCAGAAGGACGAGGACCTGCGGGCCTTCGTCCTGAAGCTGAACGGCACCACCTTCGAGAAGGTGATCGAGCACGGGCTGGGCGCCGAGCGCGGCATGGGCTACGCCGCCACCCTCGGCGACACCCACTGGCGCCACTGGCTGCCCACCTGGGACCCGTACGCCTGGTTCAAGCAGGCCAACTTCCCGCAGCCGCTGCTCTCCGACATCGTCTTCGACCGCGACGGATCGATGATCCTGGGCTTCCGGGACCGGCTCGGCGACCAGGCGGGCTACGACGCCCTGGCCCCCGAGGGCAGCACCGACACCGCACAGCGGTCCCTCTTCCCCGCCATGGGCGACATCACCCGGGTGTGCAAGACGGCCACCGGATGGGTCTGGGACAGCGAGTCGGACGCCTGCCCCAACCACTTCACCCCGGGCAGCGCTCCGCCGCAGCAGGACGGCGTGAAGGAGTACTACCACGACGACTCCACCCTGGGGCAGCTCGCCGAATCGCTCCAGGGCGGCCTGGCGTTCGCACCGCGCTTCACCAAGACCGTCTCCACGATCGTGGACCCGCTGACCATCTTCTCCGGCGGGGTGCGCAAGTTCGACAACACCACCGGCAAGGGGTCGGAGGACTACCAGGTCGACGGCGGGACCGGCTCCTTCGGCAAGGCGAACGGCCTCGGAGACCTCGAACTGCTCTGTGACGAGGCGCCGGTGCAGATCGGCAACCGCGTCTGGTTCGACCGCGACCGCGACGGCATCCAGGGCCCCACCGAGGAGCCGGTCCCCGGCGCCACCGTGACCCTCAAGGACAAGGACGGAGCCGTCCTCCAGACCACGCGGACCAACGGCCGGGGCGAGTACTACTTCCAGGTCAAGCCGCACACCGACTACCGGATCAGCTACGACGCGACGACGGCGGACACCTCCGCCATCCCGGAGCGGCCCGCCCCCGCCGACCTGGTGCCGACGGCGAAGGAGCGCGGCACCGACCGGTCCGTGGACTCCAATCCCGACCCCGCCACCCAGACCGAGTCACTGCGCACCGGCGCCGCCGGCGCGAACGACCACACGCACGACGCGGGCTATTACATCCCCCCGACCGGCTCGGTCAGCGTCGTCAAACACGACGCGGGGACGAACCGCCCGCTGGCGGGCGCGGTCTTCCAGCTGTGGCGCGAGTCCAACGGCCGTCCGGGCCTCCAGACCGGCGACCCCGGTGCTGACACCAAGGTCGGCGACCCCTGCACCACCGCCGCCGACGGGGTGTGCAAGACCGGCAAGCTGCCCCTGGGTTCGTACTACTGGCAGGAGACCGCGGCCCCGGACGGATACGTCCTTCCCGACCCGCCGGTCAGCGGACCGCACGAACTGACCGCGCGGAACGCGGAACGCGGCGTCGTCGTCACCATCGGCAACGCGGCGCGCACCGGCGCGATCAGCGTCCTGAAGACCGACGCGGACACCGGAAAGCCGCTGGCCGGCGCGGTGTTCCAACTGTGGCACGAGACCAACGGGAGCCCCGGTCTGCAGACCGACGGCAGCGATCCGGACACCCGGGTGGGTGCGGAGTGCACCACCGGGCGTGACGGGCTCTGCGCCCGCACCGGTCTCCCGCTCGGCAGCTACTACTGGCAGGAGACCGCCGCTCCCCAGGGCCACCGGCTGCCCACCCCGGCCGTCAGCGGACCGTACGAACTGACGGCGCAGGAGTCCGGCCAGGCGCTGCGCGTCACCCTCACCAACGAGGCCGTACTCGGCAGGATCGAGATCATCAAGAAGGACGCCACCACCGGACGGCCGCTGCGCGGCGCCGTCTTCGAGCTGTGGAAGGAGACCAACGGCACGCCCGGACTGCAGACCACGGGCAGCCCCGCGGACACCAGGACCGGTCCGGCCTGCGCCACCGACACCGCGGGACACTGCGGCTTCACCGGGCTCGCGCTGGGCACCTACTACCTGCGCGAGACGGCGGTCCCCGAGGGCTACCGGCTGCCCGACCGCCCGGTCAGCGGCCCGCACACCCTGACCGTCGGCAACTCCGACGCCGGGATCCAGGTCACGCTCACCAACGAACGCGGTGAGCCGGACAAGGGCAAGGGAGACAAGGGAGACAAGGGAGACAAGGGAGACAAGGGAGACGAGGGAGACGAGGGAGACGAGGGGGGCCGGGCGCACCGGCACTGAACCCGGAGCAGGCACCCCGCAGGTCCACCGGACCCCGGCCGCAGCCCGCGGCCGGGGTCCGGTGCGTCACCCCAGTCACCCGGTCGCCCGGCCACCCCGTCACCCGGTGTCCACGAGCCGTCCGGCCGGGGGCACGAAGTAGAGCCCCGACCCGAAGGTCTCCGTGAAGGCGCCCAGCGCGTCGGCCGCCGCGAGCCGCCGCTGGACCCGGGCGAAGAGCCGCGGGTCGTTCAGGTAGGCCAGGAACAGCAGGCCCCGGTCCTCGGGCCCGTTGTCGTACGAGTACCCGCGCCGCAGCATCCGGGCCCCGGCGTCGTACCGCGAGTGCGCGAGGCGGACATGGGCGTTGCCCGGGAGCACGTACCGCCCTTCGGGGGTCTTCGCGAACAGGTCCACCTCCTGCCGCTCCGGACCGCCGCCCAGCGGACCCCCGCCCTCCCGGCGGCGCCCGATGACCTGTTCCTGCCGCGCGACCGGCAGGGCCAGGAACTCCGCGACCCGGAGCCGGATCCGGCGCAGGACGAGATAACAGCCCCCGGCGTACGGGCCGCTGGTGATCCACACCGAACGCCCGGCCTCCTCGGGGCCGGGGTTCGCGGTGCCGTCCTTGAAGCCGAGGAGGTTGCGCGGGGCTTCCCCCGGAGCGGCCGCGGGGACGGACCCGGCCTGTCGCCACCGCGGCCGCAGTACGGGGGCCGCCGCGTCCAGGGCCCGGCCCAGGCGGGCGCAGGCCGCGGCGGTCGGGGCGCAGATCTGCACCAGGAGGTCGCCGCCGCCCGCGTCGGGGTCGAGGCGGTCCCCCGCGAAGGGCGGCAGCTCCAGAGGCCCCGGCGGGGCGACGGCGGAGCCCGGCGGACAGGCACGGGGGCCGAAGGCGACGGTGGCGGTGAGGGACGGGCCGGTGTTCACGCCCTCGCGGGCGAGCAGCCCCGACCAGCGGGCGGCCGCGGCCCGGACGGCGGAGGGGGCGGCGGTGCCGGGCGCGGCGTCGTAGGAGACCAGCAGCACGTGCCGGGGCTGGGGGTCGGCGATACCCCGCTGACGGCCGCGCGCGGCATCGCCGGGGGCGGATCCAGGTGCCGGAGCGCCCTGGGGAGTCGGGGGAGCAGGGGGAGTCGGCCCGCATCCGCTCAGCGCGAGCGGCAACACGCCGACGGCTCCGGCGACCACGCCGCGACGACTGGGCAAGACCACGACCGCGCCCCCGAATTATCTGACAAATAGGTGGAAATGGCGTCCTGGGCATCCGGGACGATACACCTCTCCCCATGCGATCCCGCCTCCGCGCCCTGCTCCTCGTCGCCACCGCCCTGACGGCCCTGGCGAGCACCTCCTGCGCCCCGCCCCCCGACGACTCCGCCGGTTCCCCCGGACCCCACGGCCCCCGCGTGCTGCGCGTCCCGGCGCAGTACCCCACCCTCCAGCGGGCCGTGGACCTGGCCCGCCCCGGCGACCTGGTGCTGGCCGCCCCGGGCGTCTACCGCGAGAGCGTCACCCTCTCCGCGCCCCGCGTCGTCCTGCGGGGAGCCGACCGCAACGGCACGGTGATCGACGGGGAGTTCCGGCGGGCGAACGGGATCACCGTGACCGGCGCGGGATCCGCCGTGGAGAACCTGACCGTGCGCAACCACCTGGCGAACGGCCTGCTGATCACCGGCGTCACCGACACCACCCGGCAGACGGGCGCGGGCGGCGGAAAGCACTACGAGCGGCTGGACACCCGCCTCCACCCTCCCCTGCACGGCTTTCGCGCCGCATACGTCACGGCGCACAACAACGCCCTCTACGGGATCTACGCCTTCGACGCGAGCGACGGCGTCATCGAGCACTCCTACGCCTCGGGCCACGCGGACTCGGGGATCTACGTGGGGCAGTGCTCGCCCTGCCGGACGGTGGTCCGCGACAACACCGTCGAGCACAACGCGGTCGGGCTCGAAGTCACCAACGCCTCGCAGGACCTGTACTTCCTGGGCAACCGCTCCCGCCTGAACCGCGTCGGCGCGGCCGTGAACTCCAACGACCTGGAATCCCTCGCCCCGCAGCACGGGGCCGTCTTCGCCGGGAACACCCTCACGGGCAACAACGACGCGGCCAGCCCCGAACAGGCGGACGGCGGCTTCGGCATCGGGATCGGCATCGGCGGCGGGCGGGACAACGTCCTGGAGCGCAACCTGATCGACGGCAACCGGCACGCGGGGATCCTGCTCACCGACGTCCTCGGCTATCCGGTCACCGGAAACAGGGCCGACGCCAACCGGGTGACCGGCAACGGCACCGACCTCGTGCTGACCGCGCCGGGCGCCGCCGGGAACTGCTTCGCCGGGAACGGCGAGACGAGCTCCTCGCCCGAGGGGCTGGCGGCCGCGGCCCCGTGCGGCGCGCCCGCGGGAGCGTGGCCCCCGGCCGCCGTGGCGCCGCCCGCTCCGGCCGCGCCCGCCGGGCTGTCGTTCCGGCGGGTGCCCGCACCCGCGCGCCAGCCCTCGATGCCGGGCGCGGCCACCGCGCCCGCCGCCACGGCGGCGGGCATGCCGCCCGCGGACCCGGCGCGCTACCCGCTGCCGGACCCCTCGCCGACCGGGGGCTGAGGCCCGGCGGATGTGGTGGGCCCGGCGACCGTGCCCGTGAAGTCCACGGTCGCCGCCGGGCCCTCGCCGGTGAGCCGGGCCTCGACCCGGCGCAGCGCCCCCTTCGCATCGACCCAGTACGTCAGCGGCGAGGCCTGCGCCCCTTCGTGGCGCGGCGGCCGGGGGCCCGCGAAGACCGCGTACGGTCCCTCCGGCCGCCCGTCGGCGCCCGGCAGGCTCCGCCGCCCGAGCCACTGGGCCCCGGACTGCGCGAGCAGCTGCGCGTTCTCCGGGCGGTCGTGCCCCAGCTGGAGGGTCAGCCGCAGCGCCCGGTCCAGTGGGTCCCGCGTGTACGCCCGCCGCGACCAGCGGCGGGGACCTCCGGCCGGGTCCACGGACACGCTCCCGTCGTCCCAGGCCAGGGCCCCGGCGACGCCCGTCCGCCCGGGCACCGTGAAGGTCCCCGAGGCGCGGCGGGTGCGGTAGTCGACGACCGCCTCCACCACGGTGACCCCGGCCGGGCCGGGGACCCGTACGGTCAGCGCGGCGGGACTCGACTCGTACGCCGACAGCCGGACCAGGGCCAGCAGCTGGGCCTCGTCCTGACTGACCGCGCGGCCGCCCCCGTCTCCACCACCGCCTGCGCCGCAGCCGGACAGGAGGGCCAGCGCCGCTGCCAGCGGCGCGCACAGGAACCGGACGCGTGGGGGCACCCGGCCACCCCACCACCACGGACCCGGATGGCCCCGCACCACGGCACGCGACACGGCCGAGCGTGCTCGAATGCCTTGCAAGGGGTCATCGTCTGGAGGCTGCACCATGGCCGCATCACGGCACCGGTTCCGGGGCCCGCTCGTAGCGGCCGCCTTCACCTGGCTGCTGGTGCTGTGCCCGGTCGCCCCGGCGTCCGCCGCCCCCGCCGCCTGCACCGCCGACACCGGCCCCTACCAGTGGGAAATGGAGCAGTACCTCCGGCTCCCCGCCGACGGCCGCCAGAGCACGGCCGACTGCGAGGCCATCCGCGCCTTCCAGCAGCGCCAGCGCCTCGTGCCCGCCGACGGCGGTGCCGACCTGGCGACGTACCGCACCACCCTGGTCGTCGAGGAGCGCCGCCACCCCAACCGGGAGGGGAAGTGCCCGGCGCGCGCCCGCAACGTGGTGTGCGTGGACCTCACCCGGCAGCTGCTGTGGGTGCAGTACGACGGCAGAGCCGTCTACGAGGCCGTCCCGGTCCGCACCGGCAGATGGGGCCAGCAGACCCGCGACGGATGGCACGAGATCACCGACCGCGTCATCGACGAGACCTCGGAGCTGTACGACGACGCCCCCATGCCGTACGCCCAGTACTTCTCCGGCGGCCAGGCCCTGCACGGCGTGTACGGCGACCTCTTCAACGGAGGGGGCTCGGCGGGCTGCATCAACCTCCGACTGGCCGACGCCGAGAGGCTGTGGAACACCACGGGCATCGGTGACCCGGTGGTCGTCTGGGGCCGCAAACCCGCGACCTGACGCGGGTCAGCAGGGGGACAGGGGTCCCTTCTGGCCGGTGAGGTTGTCGTTGGACATCCAGCCGGAGGTGGTGGTGCCGTCCACCCGGACGTACGTCCATTTGTTGCCGTAGGCGTTGACTGTGTAGCAGTAGTAGCGGAGTTTCGTGCCGGTCTTGGCGAGGGAGACGGCGGGGCACGTCTCGTACGGCCCGGTTTCGATGTGGTAGTCGCCGGCCATGAAGCCGTAGCTGCCCGGGGTCGGGTCCTTGTGGCTCCAGCCGCCGCAACTCGTCGGCACGGGGCTGGGTTTGGCCGTCGCCGAGGTCGGCGTCCGGCGTGGTGAGGCGGTGCCGGACGGCTTCTTCTTCGAGGTCGTGGTGGGGGAGGGGGAGGCGCTCGGGGTGTTCGCGCCGCCCGTCACCGCACCCGGCTGCCCGGTCGATGGACCGCCGGGCATCGCCGCGCGTGCGGCGCCGCGGCCGCCGTGTCCCCCGGTCAGGGCGTAGGTGAGACCACCGGCACCGAGGACGGCGAGCACCGCGAAGGCCGTCACGGAAAGGGAACGGCGCCGGGTCCGGCCGGTGGCCGTGGTGGTGCCGGTGTACCGGGCGCCGGTGTCGGTACCGACGGCGGCCGACGGCTGACCGGGCGCCGGAAACGCGGTGTGCGCGGGCGGTTCGTACGGCTGGGCGTACGGCACCACCACGGGCGGCGGGCCGAAGGCGCCGCCGGCCACCGGCGCGGGGGCGGGGGCGGGCGCGGGCGCGGAGACGGGGGCGGGCGCGGGAGGCGCCGGGTCGGCCGCGACCCGTTCCAGCATCGCGCGGGCCTGGGCGGCGGTGGGCCGCCCCGCCGGGTCCTTCGCCATCAGCGCCCGCAGCACCGGCGCGAGCGGCCCCGCCCGCCGGGGCTCGGGGAGCGGTTCGCTGACGATCGCGGACAGGGTCGACCAGGCGGAGGTGCGGCGGAACGCCGACGTGCCCTCCACCGCCGCGTACAGGGTCATGCCCAGCGACCAGATGTCGGACGGGGGACCCGGCTCGTGGCCCTGGGCGCGCTCCGGCGGCAGGTAGTCGAGGGAGCCGATGATCTGGCCGCTGCGGGTCAGCTTGGACACGGCGTCCTCTTCGGCGGCGTCCATGGTGGCGATGCCGAAGTCGGTGAGGACCACCCGGCCGCCGCGCTCCAGCAGCACGTTCCCCGGCTTCACGTCCCGGTGCAGGACCCCCGCCCGGTGCGCGGCGTCGAGCGCCTCCATCAGGGCGGCCCCGATCGCCGCCGCCTCCCGCGGATCCAGCGGGCCGCGCTCGGTCAGTACGTCGTCGAGGGAGGGACCGTCGACGAGTTCCATGACGATGACCGGCAGCCCCTGCTCCTCCGTGACGTCGTGCACGGTGACCACTCCGCCGTGCCGGATCCGGGCGGCGGCCTGCGCCTCCCGCCGCATCCGGGTCCGCAGATCGGCCAGTTCGGCCGCCCCGGCGTCCGTATAGGCCCGCAGGATCTTGACGGCGACCTCGCGGCCGAGCAGTTCGTCCACCGCGCGGGCGACCACGCCCATGCCGCCGCGGCCGACGACCGAGGTCACCCGGTACCGCCCCCCGAGCAGCCTGCCGATCAGCTCGTTGTCGTTCGCTTCCCCCGCCGGCACCGCACGCCCCGTTTCACAACCGCTCGTCCATGGCCTCTGCCGCCCTGTGCAGGGCACAAGAGTAGACGCACGGGTGTGTCAGGGACGCGGGACGGTGGGGGTTCCGAACCACTGGGGCAACCGGTCCAGCAGGTCCTGCGGGTCTTCGCCGACCCAGGCCACGTGCCCGTCGGGCCGCAGCAGTACGGCGGGCGCGTCCAGTTCCTCGCCGGCGTCGACGACGTCCACGACGTGGTCGATCCGGTCCGCCCAGCCCGCCACCGAGAGCCGGCCCGTCTGGTCGAGCAGCAGCCCGCGTCCCTCGTGCATCAGCTCGTAGAGGCGGCCGCCCCCCTTGAGCTGTAGGTCGCGCAGCCGGCGGCCGAGCAGTGCGTGGCCCTCGCCGAAGTCGTAGTCGATGTCGACCGCGGTGATCATTCCGGTGACGTACCGGTTCACTTCTTCGAAGTCCATCAGCTTCGAGAACAGCTCCCGCAGGGCGGTCGCACCCGCATCGGACCCCAGCAGGGTCATCTGCGCGCGGCTGTTGCGGAGCACGCGGGCCGCCACCGGGTGCCGTTCCGTGTGGTAGCTGTCCAACAGGCCCTCCGGAGCCCAGCCGTTGACCGCCGCGGCCAGCTTCCAGCCGAGGTTGAAGGCGTCCTGTACGCCGAGGTTCATCCCCTGGCCGCCGGTCGGCGGGTGGATGTGCGCCGCGTCCCCGGCCAGCAGCACCCGGCCGACCCGGTAGTGCTCGGCCTGCCGGGTGGCATCGCCGAACCGGGACAGCCAACGCGGGGAATGCACACCGAAGTCGGTGCCCGCGACCGCCCGCAGCCGCTCCTTGAACTCCTCCAGGGTCACCGCGGTCGCACGGTCCTCCGCCACCCCGTCGGCGGGCACGATGACGCGCCACGTCCCGTTCTCGGTGGGGGCGAGGCCGAACCGCATCTCGGTGGTGCGGACCTTTTCGACGACGGCGGTGATCGTCTCCGGGTCCTCGGTCACCTGCACCTCACCGATGAGCGTCTCGACCGAGGCGGGCTCGCCGGGGAAACCGACGCCGAGCAGTTTGCGCACCGTGCTGCGGCCGCCGTCGCACCCGACGACGTACCGCGCGCGCAGCCGCGTGCCGTCGGCCAGTTCGACGGACACCCCGTCCTCGTCCTGACCGAGCCCGACGACCTCGTGGCCGCGCCGGATCTCGGTGCCGAGTTCGAGCGCACGCTCGTCGAGCAGCCGCTCGGTGACGGGCTGCGGGACGGCGAGTCCATAGGGGTGCGCCGTGTCGAGGCGCTCGGGCCACGCCTTCATGACGCCGCCGAACAGGCCGCCGACGCTGAACTTCTTGCTGACGGCGAGGAAGCGGTCCAGCAGACCGCGCTGGTCCATCATCTCGACACTGCGTGCGTGCAGGCCCTGCCCGCGGGACTCCCCGGTCGGCTCGGTCAGCTTCTCCAGCACGACCACGCGCACGTCGTGCAGGCGCAGTTCCGCGGCCAGCATCAAACCGGTCGGGCCGCCGCCGACCACGATCACGTCCATCATCACAACGCCCATTTCTGCAGGTCCTGGCCTTAGGTCGGCCATTTTGCGGCACGGCGGGGGCCTTGCCGCAAGCCCCCCGGTGCGCTATATCTTGGAAAGGGCAGGGAGTGGTTGATCTCCTTGCCCTTCGTCATTCCCCGACCGGAAAACCGGTTGCCCGCCGACGGTGGTGGATACAGGATCCGGCATGATCACCAGGCACCGGCCACGGCCGGTACGCCGCAGCCGCATCGTCACGGGGGACGCCAGCACATGAACACGCCGCCATCGTCATCGGCATCGCCATCTTCATCGGGAGCGGGGCAGGCTGACGGGGCGTCCGTCCGGATCGGCGCCCTCGTTCCGCTGACCCGGCCCGGCTGGACCGGGGCGGGCCGGCACCTGCTCGCCGGACTCGAACTGGGCGTCCGCGAGGTCAACGGTGCGGGCGGGATCGCCGGAAGGCCGCTGGAGCTGGTGGTCCGCGACACCGCGGCCGATCCGCTGAAGGCCGCCGCGGCCGTGGACGAGCTGGACGGCATGGGCGTGGCCGCTCTGGCGGGGGAGTACCACAGCGTCGTCGCCCGCGCGGCGGCCGCCAGGGCCGACGCCCTCGGTCTGCCGTTCCTGTGCTCGTCGGCGGTCCTCGACGCGCTCACCGACGAGCCGACGCCATGGGTCGCGCGCCTCGCCCCGCCGCAGTCCCGCGGCTGGCGGACGTACGCGGACTTCCTCCTCGCGGCGGGCCACCGCCGCATCGCCGTGGCGACCCAGCCGAGTGTCTACTGGGCGTCCGGGACCCGCGTCCTGCGGGATCACCTCGCCGCACACGGTGGCACCGTCACGGCGCTCGACATGAGCGCGCTCACCCCCGCGGCCCTGTGCGACGAGCTCGTCGGCCAGGGCGCGACGGCCCTCCTCCTGCTGGTCGGCCACCCGGAACCGGCCGTACCGATCGTCCGGGCCGTCCGCAGTGACGAGCGGCTCGCCGGGATGCTGATGGGCGCCCCGGCCGGGCAGCCTGAGTTCGCCGAATGGGCGGAGCTGCTGGGCGGGGACGGCGCCACGATCCCGTTCCTGCGCTATCTGCCCGAGCGCCTCGGCCCGCACGGGGCGCGCGTCGGGGCGGCCCTGCGCGAGGGGCTGGGCGAAGCGCCCTCGTTCGTCGCCTTCGAGGGCTACGACACGGTGGCGGTCCTCGCCGATCTGCTGCGTGCGCACGGCACGGACCGCGCGGACCGGGCGCGTACCGCCGCGGCCTGGCCGCAGGTCAGCGTCGACGGCACCCGCGGGCGGATCGGGTTCTCCCGGCTGCCGGGCATCAGCGTGTGGCAGTGGGCCGGGGCGCCGCTCCAGGTGGCCGACCGGGATCCGGCGGACCCGTGCCGCTTCCGCGTGCTGCACACCGGCCGGGAGGCGTGAACCGGCTCGCCGCCGCTTGAGCGCGGGGTGCGGGTCACAGGGCCCTGCCTCACGGGCCCTGGAGCGCCTCCACCAGCTGGGGCAGCCGGCCGCCGGCCACGGCGAGCGCGAGGTGGTCGTGGTAGTCCCGGCTGCTGACGATCAGGCCGTCGCGGACCCGCAGCACCTGGATGTTGGCGGCCTCGAACCGGCGCCCGCTCACCCGGTGGTGCACCCGGTAGTCGAACTCGGCGACGATCACCTCCGGGTCGTCGGTCTCCCGGACGACCACGTTCGCCGGGGTCAGCTCCACCGGCGAGTGCTCCGCGACCAGCGCGAACCGCTCCCGGAGGACCGAGCGTCCTTCGAAGCGGCGCGGTCCGACCGGCTCGAAGACGGTCTCCACGACGGCGTCCTCGGCGTAGAGGTCGGCCAGCTCCGTGTACCGCCCGGCACCGATGCCGTCGATCAGTTTCTGGAAGACCTCGCGCGGCGACAGTGTGTGGGACATGACCAACCTCCAGCGGGGATCAGCGGATAGAATCGGACTAGCGACTCCGTTTTCACGATACGGACTGGAGACTCCGGTTGTCCAGAGTGGTTTTGCGTCGCGGGCGAAAGGCGGGATACGGATGGGTGGCGCTCAGGAGCGTCCGCTGAGGGCGGACGCGGCGCGCAACCGGGCCAGGCTGCTGGATGTCGCCACGGAGGTGTTCACCACCCGCGGCATCAGCGTGCCGACCGAGGAGATCGCGCGCACCGCCGGCGTCGGGGTCGGCACGCTCTTCCGGCACTTCCCGACCAAGGAAGCGCTGCTGGAAGCGGTCATGGTGCGCAGGCTGGAGGCGATGGCGGCCGAAACGGGGCGGCTGGCCGCGGGCGCCGATCCGGCCGAGGCCTTCTTCGCCTGCTTCCGCCTGGTGGTGGAACAGTCCGAGGGCAAGAACGAGTTCGCCCAGGCGCTCGCCGCCGCCGGGGTGGACGTGCACGCGTCCCTGCAGGGGCCGACCATGGAGATCAAGGCCGCGCTGGCCGGTCTGCTGACCGGCGCGCAACGGGCGGGAGCGGTCCGCCCGGAGCTGGGCATGCCGGAGTTCCTCGCCCTGCTGGCCGGGACCGGCAGGGCGATGGAACAGCTCGGCGCGGATCCGCAGCCCCGGGAGCGCGTCTTCGGTGTCGTGTTCGACGGGCTGCGGCCGCGCTGAGCGGGGTTCGGGGGAGCGCTTCAGGGAGTGCGGTTCACGGAGTGCGGTTCGGGGGTGCGGTTCAGGGGGTGCAGTTCAGGGTGCCCGCGCGGAGTGCGTGGCCGCCGTCGTTGGTGTCATCGGACCAGATGACCGGCTTGTGGCCGCCGGCGCAGGTGCTCTGGGGCGCGATGGCGAAGCCCTCGTTGTTGTAGTTGGGCATGCCGGTGGGCCGGTCGTAGGTGTGGGTGACCGCGAACCGCCCCTGGGCGTTGATGTCGAGGGTCGAGGTGCGGCCCTGGCAGCTGTCGTCGCAGGCCGCCCACAGGTGGCCGGTGGCGGGCTCGAACTCCAGGTCCATCACGGCGGGGAAACCGCCGGCGAAGGTGGCGACGCGGGTGTAGCCGCCGCCGGACAGGTCGAGGGCGTAGGCGTACACGGTGCCGTTGGCCTCGACTCCGGTGAAGAACAGGCCGCTGCCGTGGCCCGGGTAAGCGGCGGGGTCGTATGCGGCGCCCGTGTGCTCATCGCGGAAGCCGCGCGCGGTCAGGAAGGTGTCCGGGATCCACGCGATGCCCTCGGGTCCCGCGTTGGCGGGCAGGGTGGGCAGGTCCGGGGTGAGGTTCCACTCGCCGGTCGCGTTCAGCGTGGACGCCGAGGACGCGGTGTCGAAGCGCAGGATCTTCGGCATGCTGGTGGAGCTGTTGCCGTTGTCGCGCTCGGTGGCGACGAACAGGCCGTCGGGGGTGGCGACCACGCCCTCGGCGTCGGGGTCACCGCTGCCGTTGGCGTAGCGCAGGGCCTTGCCGGACGCCCAGCCGCCGGACGGGTCGGGGCCCCACGCCGCGCCGCCCGGCACGAGCCGGTAGAGCCTGCCCGGGCCGTTGTCCACCGCCCAGAGCACGCCCGCGCTCTCGAACGACAGGCCGCTGAGGTTCGTCCCGAACACGTTCGAGCCGTCCGCGATGGTGACCGCCGAACCGCCCGGCCACGCGGAACCCGAGGCCGTCCCGCAGGCGTTCGCCGCGCCCTTGGTCGGGGCGGTGGTGGTGGTGAAGGCGCCCGTGCCGTCCGGGCACCGCCCGTAGGTGGTGGTGGCGTGCGCGGTCCAGGTGTACGAGTCCACCAGGGTCGAGCCGTCCGCGAGGAAGAGCCGCGCCGCGTCCGAACTGCCCAGGCCGTACGACGCCTCGACGTCCAGTGCCAGGAAGGCGCCCGGGGCCAGCGAGGTGCCGGTGGAGATCCGGTAGGTGTGTGAGTCGTCGTTGTCCTTGACGATCCACCCGGAGAGATCGACCGCGACGGTCCCGGTGTTGACGAGTTCGACCCAGTCGCCCGGGCTGCCGCCGCTCGACTCGACCTCGTTGATCCGCACCGCGGACTGGGCCGGCGCCGAAGCCGAAATCGAAGCCGAAGCCGAAGCGGGTGCGCCGGGCAGAGCGAGGCCGAGGAGGGACAGGAAGACGGCGGCGAAGCGGATCCGTCCACGCCAGTGAGTACGCAAGGTGGCTGCTCCTTCTGCGAGGGCAAGCGTGCGGGAGCGCGTGTACGCTCCCGGCGCAGCGTCGGGCACACCGGCGGCCACGGGCTGAACACGCCGCGAACGGCGCGGGTATCTCACGGAACGAGGGCTTCGCCGCCGTCACGGGCTACCGCGCGTCCACCACCGAGAGGAGTTTGCCGCTGGTCGGGCTGCGGTCCAGTGACGGGCCGTCGACCGCCTCGACCAGCAGGTCCAGCAGCCGCTCCGCCACCGCGGAGCGCAGCTCCGGGTACCCGGCCAGGAAGACCTCCCGCAGCCGCTCCGGATCCGTCGACGCGGTCCGCTCGACGCGTACGGTGAGCCGCTCGCGTACGTCCGTGGCGTCGAGCCGGATCTGCAACTCACCCCGGTGGCCGCCCTCTTCCTCGGCCAGCGACAAGAAGCGGCGGAGGTTGAGGAAGTACGTCGCCACCCGCATCACGTCGCCGGTGCGCCCCTTCAGCTCGAAGCGCGGCGCGTGCCGCCCGCACGGGCAGCGGCCCGGGAGTTCCCGGCCGAGGTCGCCGATCACGTACCGGCCCAGCTGCTGGCCGCGCCGGGCGTGCGTGGTGAAGACCAGCCGGCCCGTCTCGCCCGGGGACACCGGCCGGTCCTCGGCCAGGTCCAGGATCTCCAGGGTGTGCAGGTCGGCGTGCAGGTGGTGGACACCGCCGGAACTCTCGGTGCACTGGTAGCCGAGCGGGCCGAGGTCGGTGCTGCCGTAGGTGATCGAGCGGATGACCTCGATGCCGAAATCGGCCTTCAGCACCCGCTGTTGCTCCGCCGTGAAGTGCTCGCCGCCGTAGAAGACCTTGCGTAGGCCGCCGTAGGCGCGCAGCGCGTCCGCCTCCGCGTGCAGCAGCTGCCACAGGTAGGAGGGCATCCCGAAGAGGGTGTCGGCCCCGTGGTCGATCAGCGCCTGCGCCGTCGCCCGGTGGTCGGGGCCCGCGGACAGGGGCAGTTGCACCCCGCCGAGCCGTTCCAGTACGGAGAAGAAGCTGATGAAGCTGCCGTACATGGCGCCGCAGTAGAAGAGGTTGGCGGTACGGTCCCCGACCGGGTCGTACCCGGCGGCGAGCAGCCCGCGGGCCGCGGCGTGCATCTGGGTGTCGTAGTCGTCGTAACTGAAGACCGACAGGGCCGGGGCGCCGGTGCTGCCGCCGCTGCGGAAGAACAACTCCGCGTCGGACCGGGCCAGTTCGTCGTGGCCCCGCTCCTGGACGTCCTCCTTGCCCAGCAACGGGCCCGCGGGGGGCGGCAGGACGACGGGGCGGGCCAGGTCGTCCAGGCAGGCGGTGGTGGCGAAGCGGTCCGGGTCCGCCTGGACCGCGACGCGACGGCTGTAGCGCTGGAGGGCGTACACGCCGTCGTGCGGCTCGCCCGCGTAGCTCTCCAGCATGGCGCCGACCGGAGTGACGCGGGTGACGCCCGCGGCCAGGGCGGTGCGGGAGAGTTCGGCGATGTCGGTCCGGCTGCCCGCGAGGCCCGCCGTCTGGAGGTAGCGGCGCATCGGGCGCAGGGTCGCGATGAGCCGCTTGCGGGGCAGCGGTTTCACCCACACGCTGCGGTGCAGCGGCGAGGCGGTGAGCGGGGACCTGGTGTCGGCCATCACCCGCCACGAACCGTCGGGCGCGGCGAACACCCGGGTCAGGCCCAGGTGTTCCTCCAGCCGGGCCATCAGCTCGGTGGTGGTGAGTTCGGCGTCCTCGGCCGGATCCGCGGCGCCCGCCGACGCGGGGGCGGCCGGCGGCCGGGCCGCCGCCAGGACGGAGGCGAACCGCTCGGCGAAGGCGAACACCTCCTGCACGTCCTCGGTGTCGAGGTAGACCACCTGGGGGCTGGAGCACGCCTGCTGCTCGTACAGGCACACGTCGTGCGCGAGCGCGTCGAGCGTCCCCGCATCGGACCACGCGTCGCGCGTCAGGTACGCGAAGGAGATCCGGTGCCCCCACTCCACCAGCCTGCAGCCGGGCGGCACATGGGCCGCCATCCCCGCGACGGCGCCCTCCCCGCCCCAGACGGCGACGGCGTCCGCGGGCGCGCACATCAGCCGCAGCCACTCCTGCCGGGAGGACGGGAAGCGCAGGACGACGACGCGCGCGGCCAGTGCGCCGCTGGGGTCCAGGTCCGCCAGCTCGGCCATCACGTGCTGGGTCAGGAGGGTGTCGGCGCTGCTGGTCTTCAGGACATTGACGTTTCCGGCGAGCAGGCCCTCGACGAGGCTCAGCGGAGCGACCGTCGCGGCGTTGCCCGGGGCGATGTGGGCGACCAGGCCCACGGGCGCCCACGCCTCGTAGACCGTCTCGCGCGGATCGGCCCGGTTCAGCCGGCCCGGCGTCGCGCCGCCGAGTTCCCGGCGCAGCTTGCGGGTCAGCTCCCGCCGGTCGAGGGCGGCGCCCAGCTCGGCGAGGACGGCCGTGTCCTCCCCCTCGGGCAGGTGCGCGGCGAGCCGGGCGCGCACCGGGTGGGCGGGGTCGCGCAGGGCGGTGGCGAGGGCGTCGCAGGCGGCCAGGACGGTCTCGGTCTCCAGTACGGTGCCCAGCGCTGCCTCGACGGCGTCCGGCAGCCCGGCGAGGCGCCGCCCGGCCTCGGCGTCGCCGATGAAGGCGCCCTGCCAGAAGTGCTGTTCGGTCTCGGTCTGCGTCACGGTCACGCCATGCCCTTCATCAGTTCCGCTGCGGCCACCGCGCAGCTGCGGTTGCGGCTCACCCCGGCACGGCCGTGGACGGTGAACCAGGGGGTCTTCAGTGCGCAGCCGCAGGCCTCGCCGGGCTGGAGGGAGGCCAGGTCGCCCATGACCACGCTCTGCGCCGGTACCGAGGTGATGTACGGCGACACCAGGTGCAGGTAGCCCCGCTCCCCGTACGGCAGCGGCTCCAGCGTGCGGGTGGAGCGGATCGTCACCCGGGACCAGACGGGGGCGTGCAACCGGTGGTGGTCGCACTCGATGTACGGGATGCAGTGCTCCACCGAGCCGAAGGTGTCCCGGATCCGCTCGCCCGGGATGCCGAGCTGCTCGGTCACCCGGGCGTACAGCTCCTCCTTGCCGATGCGCCGGTCGGCGTGCCCCTTCCAGCCGCCGCCGAGGACGACGAGGGAGCCCTCGGGCAGGCGCAGCGGAGGCAGCCCCATCGCCCGCATCCGCTCCAGGGTGAAGAAGAGGAAGGCGGGGAAGCCGAGGATGCGCACCGGGGCGTCCTCCCGCTCGAAGCGGCGCAGCGCGGCGATGCAGCCGAAGGGGTCGAACTCGTGGTCGCCGCCGGTGTTGCGCAGCGCGTACTCGACGCTGCGCGCCGGGGCGAAATCGCACAGGTAGTTGTCGGTGAAGGCGGTCCCCAGGTTCAGCGAGGGGGCCGGTTCATAGCTGTACAGGAGGTAGTTGACCTCCTGGTCCGGGGTGATCCAGCCGTTGTGCTCGAAGATCCGGGCGACCATGCGCTGCGCGGAGCGGATCGTCCAGTGGTCGAAGAACATCTGCGACTTCTGGCCGGTGGTGCCGGAGGAGGTCAGGTGCAGTTCGACGTCCTCGCGCGGTACGGAGAGCACCTCGTGCCGCTTGAAGAAGTTCGCGTGGACCAGCGGCGCGCGGTAGGGCTCCGCCGGGGGAGTGGCCTCGTACAGCGAACGGAAGAAGGGGGAACGCCCGGTGTGCCAGGCGTTCGTCTCCGCCATGGCGGCGGCGAACAGCGCGTCCTCGGCGGGCCCGAAGGCGTACGGGTCGGTCAGGTCGCACAGCTGCTGTACGTGCGGCAGGAGGGCCGGGTCGGGTACGGCGACCGGCGCGAGATGGGGGTTCATGAGGCAACCTCGGATGGTGTGGGCAGGTGCGCCGCCGCCCAGGCGGAGGCGTAGCAGTCCAGATAGGGCTGGAGGGGCGGTTCGACGGCGACGCCGCGGAAGTCGATCCGCTCGCTGGAGCGGGACAGGACGGCGTAGTCGTGGAAGCCGTCGCCGTCCGCGCGCATCGCCGGGTAGAGGGCCCCGGCGACGAACCCGTGGGCCAGGAAGGCCGAGAGGGCCTCCGGCTGGGCGAGCGGGACCAGGGCCTCGACGTATCCGGCGCCCGCGCGGGCCAGGGCCCGGGTGACGGGTTCCAGGTACGCGGCCGCGGCGGCCGGGTCGGGGTGCGCGGTCAGCAGGGAGCAGTAGCCGCCGGCGCGGTTGAGGTAGGCGTACACCTCGAACCGGCCGTCGGCGGGGGTGAGGAGCACGTTCGGCGTGTGCAGCGGGTAGAACCAGCCCTCCGCGCCCGGGAAGTGCTCGCGGAAGCGGCGGTGCACGAAGGCGGGAGCCTCGATCAACTCCAGCCGCTCCACCTCGTCCTGGGGTGCGGGTTCCGGGAGCGGTCCGGTGGTGGACCGGACCCCGGGGTAGCCGATGCCGAGCGCGGTCCCGGCGGTGCGCAGCAAGGGCAGCAGCGGGGCCGGGACTTCGGTGACGGGGATCCGCCGGTCCAGCACCCCGGCGGAGTGACGCGCGTAGAGTGCGAGGCTTTCGCGGCTGCGGAGATCCACCGCGTTGGGCAGGATGCCCAGCGGGCGGAAGCCGTTGCGCGCGACGACGCGCTGCGGTCCGGCGCTGACGGTGCGCACGGTCGCGTACACCGAGTCCAGCCGCCCCGAGTCCAGCATCCCGGCGCACAACGCCCCGGTCAGGGCGGCGGCCAGGCCCGATGAGCGGTGCCCGGGATGTACGGCGATGCCCTCCAGGCGGCCGATCCGGCTGCCCGCCTCGCCGTGGATGGCGGCGGACGCGGTCAGGGCCCCGGTGGTCGGGCAGCGGCCGACGAGCCACAGGGAGTGCGGATCCTCGATGAGCCGCGCCATTTCGGCGGGGTCGGTGCCGAGGGCCACGGGGTAGTGAGGTCCGTAGACGGCGTAGTAGAGCTGGCGCAGTTCGGCGATGTCCGCGCGGACGGCGGGCGTGATGACCGGGGTGATGGCGGGGGTGATGGCCGGGGCGCCGACAGGCGTGTTGGTGGGGCTCACCGCTCGCCTCCGACGGGTTCCGGGGTCCGGTCCGGGGCCGCGTCCCCGGCGGCCGGCGGCTCGGGGGCGGGGGACCGGGAGCCGAGCAGGGCCAGTGCGCAGGCGGCGGGGACCAGGCCGATGCCCTGCACCAGGCACAGGGTCCGCGGCGAGACGAGGTCACCGGCGAAGCCGAACAGCAGCGAGGCCACCGGCAGGGAGGCACCCAGTACCGCCTGCATCACGGCGAAGAAACCGGGCTTGTCCGCCGGGGGCACCAGACGCTGGAAGAGGGCCACGAAACGGACGCTGACGGCCCCGGCACACCAGCCCGCCACCGCCAGGCAGCCCGCGATGACCGGGCGGTGCGCGAACAGGCCGGGCAGCGCCAGGGCGAGGGCCATCAGACCCAGGCACCAGGCCCCGGCGACCGTGGGCCGCCCCGGTACCCGGGCGCCGGTGACGGCGCCGATGAGCGCGCCGGTGCCGAGGGAGGCCTCCAGCAGGGCCACGGTGGCGCCACCGCCGCCGAGGACGGAGCGGGTGTAGAGGGGGATGACGACGAACACGGCGGTGGTGAAGAGGTTCGCCGCGGTGAAGCAGATCAGGATCCGTCGTACGTAGGGAAGTTCGGCGAGGATGCGGCGCAGCGTGCGGCGCGGTGCCGCCGTGGCCGTGGGTGCCGATGTGGCCGCGGGCTCGTCGGCCCGCGGCCCGGTGGTGCGGAAGCGGGCGCTCGCGACGAGGAGGGCGGCGCCGAGGTAGGCCGCCGCGCAGCCGACGGCCAGCCCGGCCACACCGGCCCGGTCGACGGTCAGGGCGCCGAGCAGGGCGCCGCCGAGACCGGCCAGCGACTGCGTGGACAGCTCGAAGCCGGTGGCCGTCTCGATGTCGGCGTCGTCGACGAGTTCGGGCACCGACGTGGTCAGACAGGGGTCGAAGAACGCCTGGCAGGTGGCCAGGGCGAGGCCGGCGGCGTACACCGCGGCGATGGGCGGGCCGTCGAGGTACGCCCACAGCGCCAGGACGGCCGAGGCGGCCCCGGCCAGGGCGGCGGCGGTCCGCAGGACCGAGCGGTGCGCGAACCGGCCGACGGCGCCCGCCACGACGGGCGCCAGCGCCACGGCGGGCAGCGTGCAGACGGCCATGAACAGCCCGGAGGCCAGACCGCGGGCGTCGTGCACGGCGTAGGCGACGATCCACCAGGACACGCCGACCTGGAACATGCGCGCGGCGGCCTGGGTGAGGACCTGGCCGAGCCACACGGCGCCGAAGGCGCGGTTGCGCAGGACGAGCGGGGCGCTCATGCGGTCGGCCTCTCGTCGAGGACCCGGACGAGCTTGCCGGAGCGCGGGTTGACGGCGAGGTCGCGGTGGCGCACCCACTCCACGGACAGCGGGTGCACGAACCCGGCGCGCACACTGTCCGGGTACAGCGGCCTTACGCTCTCCAGTTCCGCGATGACGGCCTTGGCCAGCGGTTCGCGCGAGGTCCCGTCACCGGGGGCCGTCGCCAGCCGCAGGACGAGCCCGTCGCGGCCTTCCCAGCGGCGGACCACGAGCTGTACGCCGACCACCTGTCCGGCGGTGTCCGCCGCGGCCACGGCGTCCTGGGCGTCCTGGGTGTAGAGGGAGACGGGTCCCACCCGTACGCCCTCCTCGGCGCGGCCGAGGATCCGGAAGTGCCCCGGCCCGGTGCCGGTCCACTCGGCCCGGTCGCCCGCGGGGTAGCGGATGACCGGCATGAGCCGCCGGAAGAGGCTGGTGACGACGACCCGGCCGGGCCGCCCCGGTTCGGTGACGGGCTCGTCGGTGCAGTCGTCGAGGATCTCGACGACCGAGTGGGGGGTGAAGGCCCGGTGCACCCGGGCGTCGGCGCCGGGTACGGGGCGGCCGAGCAGCCCGGCGTCGACGCTGGCGTAGCCCACGGATCGGGCCTCGGCGCCGGGGAACGCCGTGGCGAGCAGCCGCCGCTGGTCGTCGAAGAGGGCCTCGCCGCCGAAGAGGAGCAATTCGACCGAATCGAGCCGGACACCGGAGGCGACGGCCTGTTCGGCGAGTCGGCACAGGGTGGTGGGCGTGCCGGTCAGCACCTGGGCGGCGAGATCGCGCAGCGTGGGGAGCGTCGACTCCAGCGGCGCGGCACCGCCGATCGGCAGCCGGACGTTGTCCACGGGCGCGTGGGCGAGCGAGTCGAGGACGAAGAGGAAGCTCGCGTACAGCTCACCGGCGTAGAAGAGGTCGGCGACGCGGTGCCCGGGACGCAGGCCCGTGTCCACGAGACCCTGGCCGAAGGCGGTGACGAAGGTGCGCCACTCGTCGCGCGTGTAGACGGAGAACTTGGGGGCCCCGGTGGTGCCGCCGGTCTTGTAGACCGTGGCCTCGCTGAGCGGGCCGGTCAGTACGCGGTTGTCGTGGAGGGCGTTGGCCGCCCAGAACTCCCGCTGGTCGACCACCGGCAGGTCGGTGAGGCGGTCGACGTGCGGCGGGAGTGACGCGTAAAGCTCTTGGTAAAAGGGTGAGTTGTGACGGGCGAAACGTATGAGGTCCGAGAGTTGCTGGGCGGACATGGGCCTTTGCCTAGGTGACGGGAACGGGACGGGAGCCGTCAGCGGCACGGCGCGGCGAGGGTGAAGACTCGCCTGCGGGCTCGGCCGGTGTGAACGGGGGACCCCCCGGCGCCCCCGGCTCCTCGACGCGCGCCAAAGCTGACGCGCTGTCACGATGATGGAACATCAGTGCGTCTGTCACCAAATTGGGCAAGGATTTCCGGCCAGGGTGGCCGTATGCGACAGTATTTGTGGCTCGGGGCGCTGGGGTTGATGTCCGGGCCGGGGCGGACGTCAGTTCGCGCCCGGGCCCTGACGGTGCTTCTGGGCCTCGTACTGCCTGCGGTGCGCCTCCAGCTTCACGTCAGCGCCGGCGCGGGGCGTCGCTGCGCCCACGGCCGGGCCGTCTCCAGCTGCGCCGCGACCCGCAGCACGCTCACCTCGTCGTCGCGGCGGCCCACCAGCTGCACGGCGAGCGGCAGCCCGTCGCCGCCGTGACCCGCCGGGACGGAGGCGGCCGGGTGGCCCGTGACGTTCCACAGCGCGGTGTAGGCGATCATCGGGCGCGAGCGGACCATCGCCGTGAGCAGCCCGGCTCCGTCCAACGCGCCGACCGGGCGCGGGCGTTCAGCGATCGTCGGGGTGAGCAGCAGGTCCATGCTGGTGAACATCCGGTCGGCGCGCGCCGCCAGCCGCTCGCCCGCCCGGATCCCGCGCTCCACGGCGGCTTCGGGGACCGCCCGGGCCAGCGCGAGGACCCGGCGGGTGCGCCGCTCCAGCAGCTCGGGCCGCTCGACGGCGGCGGCCTCCGCCCGTACGCCGCCGCAGAACTGGGCGACGAACGGAGCCGTCGCGTCCGGGTAGTGGGGGCGCACCTCCCGTACGTCGTGACCCAGCTCGCGCAGCGCCCGTACGGTCTCCAGCAGCGCCCCGACGTGCTCGGGATCCGGGCGCACCCCGGGCACGGCGGGCGTGGCGGAGTACCCGATGCGCAGCCGCCCGGGCGCTGACTCCAGGGCCCCCACCCAGGATTCGGCGGCGGGGCGGGCGCTCCAGCGGTCGGTGGGGGTGCTGCCCGCGAGGACGTCATAGAGCAGGGCGGTGTCGTGCACGGTGCGGGTCAGTGGGCCCACCGTGCCCAGCGCGTACCAGAGGTGGGGGTGCGGGGAGGTGGAGACCCGGCCGCGCTGCGGCTTGAGGCCGAACAGCCCGCAGCAGGCGGCCGGGATGCGGATCGAACCGCCGCCGTCACCGCCGAGCGCGGCCCCGACCAGCCCGGCCGCGACGGCCGCGGCGCTGCCGCCGCTGGAGCCGCCGGGGGTGCGGGTGGTGTCCCAGGGGTTACGGGTGTGGCCGTGGGCCTCGGACTCCGTGAAGGGCCACTGGCCGAATTCGGGCATGGTGGTCTTGCCGATCACGACGGCTCCGGCGGCGCGCAAGCGGCGTACGGCCTCGCAATCGGCGGCGACCGGGGTGCGGTTGGCGGCTCCGCCGAAGCCGGTGTGCTGACCGGCGACATCCAGCTCGTCCTTGACGGCGACGGGCACGCCGTGGAGCGGGCCGACCGCGCTCTGCGCGTCGCGCGCATCGGCCTCGGCCAGGGCCTGCTCGGCGAGGACGACGCGGAAGGCTCCGAGAGCGGGGTCGATCCGGGCGATGCGGCGCAGCGAAGCCTCGACGAGCGTGCGGGAGGTGACCTTCCCGGTGCGCACCAGCTCGGCCTGCCGCTCCACCCCCAGGAACATCAACTCCGCGTCGTCCCGGTCCTGTTCGCGTGTCCGGTCCCCGCCCGGCGCGCCGTTCCCACCCATGGCAACCACCCCTTCGCTCGTCCCTAGACTAGGCGCACCATGCATCTTTCGCCCGCGGCTTCCCCGCCTCCTTCCAGCTCCTTCCAGCTCCTTCCCGGCGCCGCCGCGTCGCCGGTGATCCTGCACGTGCCGCACTCCTCGCGGGTCATCCCGGAGTCCGTCCGCGGCGACATTGTGCTGGACGACGCGGCACTGGAGCGGGAGTTGGACCACATCACCGATGCGCACACGGCCGACATCGCGGCAGCGGCGGCGGCCGCCTGCACCCTCGCCCCGTGGAGGTTCGTCAACGGGCTGTCCCGTCTCGTCATCGACCCCGAGCGCTTCCCCGACGAGCGCGAGGAGATGCTGGCGGTGGGCATGGGAGCGGTGTACACCCGCACCACTCACCGGGAGCGCCTGCGGCCGGGCGGCTTCGACGGCCGGCCGTTGATCGAGCGCTACTTCGACCCGTACGCGCGGGCGTTGACCCGGGCCGTGGAGGAGCGGCTGGAGGCCGTCGGACGGGCCGTGATCATCGACGTGCACTCGTACCCGACGGAGCCCCTCCCGTATGAACTCCACGGGGAGGGCGGCCGACCCCCGGTCTGCCTCGGCACGGACCCCTTCCACACCCCGGCCGCCCTCCTCGCCGCGGCCGAGAAGGCCTTCGCGGGCTTCGGAGGCACGGGACTCGACAGCCCCTTCGCCGGTACGTACGTGCCGCTGAGGCACTACGGAAAGGACGCCCGGGTCGAGGCGCTGATGGTCGAGATCCGCCGGGACACCTACATGACCGAGCCGGGCGGCCCCGCGGGCCCAGGCCTGGAAACCCTGGCGTCGTCCCTGGCCGAACTCGTGGGCGCGGTGCAGCCGTAGCGACGGTGGGTTCCCGGCAGGCCGCGCAGGGCGGCCTGCCGGGAACCCCGTCGGGCTCAGGCGAGGTCGAACCGGTCGAGGTTCATCACCTTGTCCCACGCCGCCACGAAGTCACGCACGAACTTCTCTCCCGCGTCCGCGGACGCGTAGACCTCCGACAGCGCCCGCAGCTGGGCGTGCGAACCGAAGACGAGGTCGACCGCGGTGGCGGTCCACCTGACCTTGCCGGTGGCGCGGTCCCGGCCCTCGAACACGTTCTCCGCCGTGGCCGACGCCTTCCACTCCGTAGCCATGTCCAGCAGGTTGACGAAGAAGTCGTTGGTCAGGGTCTCCGGCCGGTCGGTGAAGGCGCCGTGCCGGGACCCCGCGAAGCCGGTGTCGAGGGCCCGCATGCCACCGGTCAGGACCGTCATCTCGGGTGCGGTGAGGGTCAGCATCACGGCCCGGTCCAGGAGGAGCGTCTCCGGCGACAGCTTCTCTCCCGCGCGGAGGTAGTTGCGGAACCCGTCCGCCGCGGGTTCGAGCACGGCGAAGGACTCCACGTCGGTCTGCTCCTGCGAGGCGTCCGTACGCCCCGGCGCGAACGGGACCGTGACCGCGAACCCGGCCTGCTTCGCGGCCTGTTCGACGCCCGCGCAGCCGCCCAGGACGATCAGGTCGGCGAGCGAGATCTTCGTCCCGCCGGTTGCGGAGTTGTTGAAGTCCTGCTGGATCTGTTCGAGGCTCCGCAGCGTCCCGGCCACCTCGGGCCGGTCGTTGACCGCCCAGTCCTTCTGCGGTGCGAGCCGGATCCGGGCCCCGTTGGCCCCGCCGCGCTTGTCGGTGCCTCGGAAGCTGGCCGCCGACGCCCAGGCGGTGCTGACCAGTTGGGACACGGTCAGGCCCGAGGCGAGGATCTTCGCCTTGAGGGCGGCGACGTCCGCGTCCGACACCAGCGCGTGATCGGCCTCGGGGACGGGGTCCTGCCACAGCTGGGGCGCCGCGGTCCACGGACCGAGGTAGCGCGAAAGCGGCCCCATGTCGCGGTGCAGCAGCTTGTACCAGGCCCTGGCGAAGGCGTCCGCGAGCTTGTCCGGGTTCTCGTGGAAGCTCTTCGCGATCGGCGCGTAGACGGGATCGAACTTCAGCGCGAGGTCCGTGGTCAGCATCATCGGAGCGTGCCGCTTCGACGGATCGTGCGCGTCGGGCACCGTGCCCGCGGCCGAGGGGTCGGTCGGCTTCCACTGCTGCGCGCCGGCCGGACTGGTCGTCAGCTCCCAGTCGTACCGGAACAGGTTGTCCAGGTACCCGTTGTCCCAGGTGACCGGCGAGGTGGTCCACGCACCCTCCAGCCCGCTGGTGAGCGCGTCGGCGCCCGCGCCGCTGCCGTGCGTGTTCCGCCAGCCGAGGCCCTGCTGCTCCATCGGGCAGGCCTCGGGCTCCGGACCGATGTACTCGGCGCCGACCGCACCGTGGCACTTGCCGAAGGTGTGACCGCCGATGATGAGGGCGGCCGTCTCCTCGTCGTTCATCGCCATCCGTGCGAACGTCTCGCGGATGTCCTTGGCGGCGGCCATCGGATCCGGATTGCCGTTGGGCCCCTCCGGATTGACGTAGATCAGCCCCATCTGCACGGCGCCGAGCGGATTGGAGAGTTCCCGGTCGCCGCTGTACCGCTCGTCACCGAGCCAGGTGTCCTCGGGCCCCCAGAAGATCTCCTCGGGCTCCCAGACGTCCTCGCGCCCGAAGCCGAACCCGAAGGTCTTCAACCCCATGGATTCGATCGCACAGTTGCCGGCGAACACCAGGAGGTCGGCCCAGGAGATCTTCCGCCCGTACTTCTGCTTGACCGGCCACAGCAGTCGGCGCGCCTTGTCGAGGCTCGCGTTGTCCGGCCAGCTGTTGAGGGGGGCGAAACGCTGGGCGCCCGCGCCGCCGCCGCCCCGGCCGTCCGCGATGCGGTACGTGCCGGCGGAGTGCCAGCTCATCCGGATGAAGAGCGGTCCGTAGTGCCCGTAGTCGGCGGGCCACCAGTCCTGTGACGCCGTCATCACCTCGAAGACGTCCCGCTTCAGGGCGTCGAGGTCCAGGGTCGCGAATTCCTTGGCGTAGTCGAAGTCCTCGCCCATCGGGTTGGACCGAGGCGAATGCTGATGGAGAACCTGCAGGTCGAGCTGATTCGGCCACCAGTCCTGGTTCGCCCGGGGGCGAGTCGACGTGGGGGCCGGGGCGGGGATGACTGGGTTCTCGCTTTCGCTGCCGGACACGTCCGTCCTTCTTCCTGTCTCGGTGTTTCCCTCGGCCGTATGGTCGCGCACCACCACCCGTACAGCGGCGAGAACACGCAGGGCGCGCCCGTATAACCATCGGTCGAGGCATTCACCCGAGGGGGTGCCCCGGCGGGGCCGTGGGGTCGGGCGGCGTACGCGCGTCCGGTGCGGGCGGCGCCGGGAGCAGTGTCGCGCCGATGCCCGAGAGCACCGCCGTGAGGCCCGCTTCGAAACCGGCGTCGCGGTCGCGGAACATCGCCGGGCCCGCGGCGGTCGTCAGCGGGTAGTCCGCGAGGCGGGCGGCGCGGGCCTCCAGGTCGTAGCCCTCGCCGTCCGCGCCGGGCAGCGGGCCCATGGACTGCTCCTCGATCACGTACCCGATGGTGTAGCTGTAGGCGGTGAACCAGGCGCGGGCGGCCCCGGCGGCGGTGAAACCGCCGGCGACCAGGGTTCGTAGATGGGCCTCCATGGGGGCGGCGAAACTCATGTCCGTGAAGTGCGTACCGCTGTAGACCTTGGCGCCGTCGCGGTAGCGCAGCAGGTGTTCGCGCAGCCCGCGCATCGCGGCCTCCAGGGCCTCGCGCCAGTCGCGCGGCGGGCGGACGGCCGTCGCCAGGTCCGCCGTCATCCGGCGGAACATCTCGGTGGCCATCTCGTCGAGCAGCGCCTGCTTGTCCTTGAAATGCCAGTACAGGGCCGGTGCCTTGACGTCCAGCTCCTTGGCGATGGCCCGCAGGGTGAGGCCTTCGAGGCCGACCTCGCCGAGCAGGCGCAGGGCGGTCGCCGCCACCGTCGCGCGGTCGAGCCGGGTGCGCTCGGGCTTGGGGCCCGGGAGCGCGGGTTTCGCTTCTCGTTCTCTCGCCACCTTGACAACTTAACAGTGTTAAGCCCACTCTCGTGGTCATGACCTCACTTAACAACGTTAAGGAACCGGCTCCCGGTACTGCGGCTCCCGGTACTGCGGCTTCCGGCGTACCGGCCCCCGACGTGGTGGTCGTCGGCGCGGGCCCCACCGGGCTGGCCCTCGCCATCGACCTCACCCGCCGCGGCGTCCACGCCCTCGTCCTCGAACGGTCCGACACCCTCTTCCCCGGGTCGCGCGGCAAGGGACTCCAGCCGCGCACCCTGGAGGTCCTCGACGACCTCGGCGTCGGCGACGCGGTGCTGGCCCACAGCGCCACCGCGCTCATGGGCCGGATCTGGCAGGACGGAAAGCCGGTGGGCGAGCGCGACATGCTCGGCGACAGCGGGATCGGCGGCCCCACCGACACCGAGCCCCATCCGCGCGCCCGGCTGCTCCCGCAGTGGCGTACGCAGCAGATCCTCTTCGAACGCCTCACCGCACTGGGCGGCCGGGTCGCCTTCGGAACCGCCCTGACCGGCCTCGCCCAGGACTCCGCCGGGGTGACCGCGCGGCTCTCCGACGGCAGCGAGGTGCGCGCCGCCTATCTGGTCGCCGCCGACGGGGGCCGTTCCCTCGTCCGCCAGGCCGTGGGCATCGCCATGACCGCTCCGAGCGGGGAGGGCATGGCCCCCGATCCGATGCTCGTCGCCGACATCCGGCTGCGCCCCGGCGCCCTGGACCGCGACCACTGGCACCTCTTCCCAGGCGAGGACGGCGGTTTCGCCGCGCTCTGTCCGCTGCCCGGCACCGACGATTACCAGCTCGTCGCGCGCACCGACGACCTCGATGTCCCCGCCGTCGTCGCCGCCCGCACCCACCTGAGCGCGCGGGACGTCACCGAGGTCCGCTGGGCCTCGGACTTCCGGCCGCGCGCGGCCATGGCCGACCGCTTCCGCGCCGGCCGGGTCCTGCTCGCGGGGGACGCGGCCCACGTGCACTCCCCGGCGGGCGGGCAGGGCCTCAACACCAGCGTCCAGGACGCCTACAACCTCGGCTGGAAGCTCGGCCAGATCCTGCGCCACGGCGCGGACCCGGCGCTCCTGCACACGTACCACCACGAGCGCGCGCCCGTCGCCGCACAGATGCTCGGCCTGTCGACCCGGATCCACCGGGGCGAGGAGGAACGCGGGAAGGCCGGGCGCCAGCTCGGGCTGGGCTACCGGGGAGGCCCGCTCTCCGAGGGCTCGGCGGGCGCCCTGGAGGCGGGCGACCGCGCCCCCGACGGCCCGCTCCCGGACGGCCGCAGGCTCTTCGACCTGTTCCGGGGCCCGCACTTCACCCTGCTCACCGTCGGCACGGACATCGAACTCCCGCCCGTTGACGCCAAGTTCGTACGGATCCACCGGATCGGCGGCTACGAGCCGTACGGCCAGGGGGTCTTCCTGGTCCGCCCCGACGGATACGTCGGCTGGGCGGGCGAGGACACGGCCGGTCTGTCCCGCTACCTCGCCCGGTTCGGCGGTTCGGGCGGCTCAGCCGGCACAGGCGGGTAGCCCGGCCGCGGTGGCGAACCGCCGCCGCGGCCGCGGTCGTCAGGGCCGGGGGGTCGGGTCAGGGCGTGGCCGACCGGCGGCGGTGACGGTTTCGGCCGCCGGGGTCGAAGTCGGGCCAAGTATCAGAACCGCCGAAGAGCGGACGAAGCGTCGTGTTAGCGTCACACAGAGCCACCAAGGGTTCACTGTGTGCCCCAACTGATGCCCGTGTCAGCTCACTTCACCGGTTCCATGATCGTGGTGCCCCGGAGGCCGGCCTCGTTTCCGCCTCCGGTTCCTGACGCATGTCACGCCGTGCTCCGGCACGCCCGAACGGCAGGAAAGGGAACAGACCATGAACGCATCCCAGGACGATTCGGCCCGCCCGCTCACCCCCGCACAGCTGGCACAGGTCGCCGACAGCGGGATCTGGGCATCCAGCACGACGGTCAACCAGGACGCGGCCAACGTCGGCCAGGCGCTGGTGGCCACGCTGCAAGGCAACGCCGCCCAGGGCGTGCTCACGCCCGAACTGCAGAAGCTGGTCGCCGACGTGCAGCGCGTGGCCACCGTCGGATTCCCGCGGATCGTCGCCGAGGACGGGACCCGGCTCTCCGCCCACACCATCCGGCTCAACACCGCCGAGCCGCGGCCCCTGGTGATCGTGCCGTCCGGCTGGACCCCGTTCGGCTGGGTGCTGTTCGAGTACGCGCACCTCCAGCTGGCGCTCAGGGGGTACCACGTACTGGCGTACACCCCGCGGGGACTGGGCCTGACCACCCAGACCCCCAGCGGTGCCTACATCGACGCCTTCTGGACCTCCGGCGGGACCATCGACGTCGCGGGCCCCCTGGACCGGTCCGACGGCTCGTCGGTCATCGACTACGCGGAGGAGTTCTTCCAGCCGACTTCGATCGGGTTCCTCGGCGAATCCTACGGATCCGGGATCAGCCAGCTCGTCGCGGCGCACGATCCCCGCGAGCGGGTCAAGGCGGTCGTCGCGCTGAGCACCTGGGGCAACCTGGCCACCAGCCTGCTGCACCACGACACCCGCCACCTCCAGGCCGTCACCTCGCTGGTGAACTTCACCGGCGGCCCCGTGGAACGCAAGTTCGACGAGGCGACCCGGCAGATCCTGCAGGACTTCGACCTCGGCCAGAACCTCGACGGCGTGCGGGACTGGGGCTGGGAGCGCGCTCCGGAGCGCTACCTGGAGGACACCAACGGCCGGGAGATCCCGACCTTCTTCTCCAACACCTGGCACGAGACCCTCTTCCCGGTCAACCAGGTGCTGGAGACCTTCAACCAGCTGACCGTGCCCAAGCGGCTGAACATGTGGATCGGGGACCACGCGGCGCCGGAGGGTGCCGGGCTCACCATTCCGCTCAGCGGGCCTAACACGCCGGTCGCCGAGGCCTTCGCCTGGCTGGACCACCACCTGCTGGAGGTCCAGAACGACGTGCCCAACTGGTCCCCGGTCAGCAACCAGGTCATGTTCACCTACCTCACCGAGCCGGACCCCGGCACCGGCCAGAACGTGATCACTCGGCCCGCCGTACGCGAGCAGGTGCAGAGCTGGGACGAGCTGACGACCCGGGTCGAGCGCTGGTACCTGGCCGACTCCGCCGACGGCGGCCAGGACGGCGCTCTGACGGCCGCTCTGGCCCCCGCTCCGAACCCGGGCCGGCAACGGGAGTTCTTCGCCGGGAGCCTGACCGAGGCCACCGCCGTCGACGCCGTCATGACCACCGGCCAGGCCGAGTGGAAGGGCAACCCGAAGATCTACGAGACCGAGAAGTTCAACCGGCAGAAACTCCTCGTCTGGAGCACCGAACCGCTGGCCGCCACCGCGGAGGGCGGCTCCGGCCGCCGGGTCCGGGGCATCCCGCGGGTGCACCTGACCGTACGCAGTACGGCCGCCTCCGCGACCCTGGTGGCCTACCTCTTCGACATCGACCCGGACGGCAATACCGCCCGGATCATCGCCCACGAGCCCTACACCCTGACGGCCCTCACCCCGGACCAGGACACCACCGTCGACTGGCCCCTGCAGGCCGCCGCCTACGACCTGCCCGACGGCCACCGCCTCGCCCTGGTGGTCAACAGCCGGGACCAGCTGTACTCGCACGCCGGAGTCGAGGGCAGCACCACCACGATCAGCTCGTCCGACACCGACCCGTCCTACCTGGACCTGCCGCTCGGCTAGCCCGGTGGTGCGGGCGGCGCCGCGGCCCGTGGGGGAAAGCCCCCCGGACCGCGGCGCCCGCCCGCCGCGCGCCGGCCCGCCCGCTCAGGAGGACGTACGCACCCGGGACGGGCGGCCCGAGCCGCGCGTCAGGGAGTACCCGAAGAGGCCCGCGAGGGCCCCGAGCACACCGCCCGCCGCGGTCCAGATCCAGCGGTCGGACCACCAGCCGCCGGACCAGCCGTCCTCCGGCTCGCGCAGCGATCCGGTCACCGTGGCGGGGACCAGCGGCGCGGCGAGCGCTCCGTCCACGGCGGTGGCGCCGCCCGTCTCCGTCACGGCGGCCTCGACCGACGCCCGTACCGGCAGGCCGAGGTCCTCGTCCTTGAGGGACACGACCGTCAGGCGTACGTAATAGCTCCCCGGCAGCGGGTCGTTGGCCCACGGCTCGGCCGCGGCACGCACCGTGCGCAGCGTGCAGGACAGCTCGACCGAGGCCGCTTCCTTCGCCGCCGCCCGCTGCTGCGTGCCGTAGGTGCACGCCTGGCGGCGGCGCAGTCCGTCGTACACGTCGAGCTGCCAGGTCGAGGCGCCGTGCCGGGCCGCGGACTCGGGCAGCGTGACCGTCGCCCTCACCGTCACCCGCTGCTGCGCGTCGACGGGCAGCACCCAGTACAGGTAGTCCCCGGTGGACGCGGCGGCCGTGGCCTGCTGGCCCGGACGGAACGCGGCGGCCGTACGGAAACTCGTGCCCGCCTCGGTCGGAGCCGACGCACCGGACGATGCCCCGGACGCGCCGCCCTTGCCGGAACCCGGGGTGGAGCTCGGGCCGGAAGGCGCGGGGGTGTCCGCCACCGCCGGCGAGGCCGATCCCGCCACCGCGAGGGCGGCGGTACCCGCGAGCAGAGCCGCGGTCAATCTACTTACAGTGCGCATCAGTTGGTCCTCCAGACGGAGATTCGCCAGCGCGAGACCCAGCCCCACACCAGACCGGCCAGCAGCCCGGTCAGCACCAGCACGCCCAGCAGCCACCAGCCGTGCCCGAGCCCGAAGGCGGCGGCGTCCGACGCCCCGTCCGGGCCGTCCACCAGATCGATGGTCAGCTCGACGGGCATGCCGGGAGCGGTCTTCACGGACGGGGACGCCGAGAAGGAGTTGCTGACCTGGATGCACACGGTCTCGGCCGTCGGCGAGGCGTCCTTGCCCGTGTCGTCGTCGCCGGCAGCCTTCGGATAGCGCAGGCCGGTCGAGACGACGTCGGTGCGCCCGTCACCCGCCTCCGCCCCTCGTACGATCTCCCGCCCGTGGACGGTCGTCGCCCGCAACAGGACGCCGTAGTCGTTGTTGACGGCGCGGTCGGCGGCGATGCTCACCGAAGCCCGCAGCTCCTGACCGGGCTTGACGTCCACCCGGTACCAGCGGTGCTCGCCGAAGGTCTCGCGGTCGCTGTAGAGACCGGCCTTCAGCTGCGGCGCGCCCGCGCACTGCTTCGCACCCTCGGTCGCCACCGGGTTGACCACCGGATCAGCCGCCCGGTCGACCAATTGGCGTACCCGGCCGGACAGTTCGGCCTTGTGCTGCACCGCGGTGTACGTACCGCCGGTGGCCTCCGCGATACAGGTCAGCTGCGCACGCGTCTTGGCGTCGGGGACCAGGCCGAGGGTGTCGATGGTGAGGTGGATGCCCTTGGCCGCGATGTCCCGGGCCACCTCGCAGGGGTCGAGCGGCGCGCAGGTGTCCTCGCCGTCGGTGATCAGCACGATCCGCTTGGTGGCACCCCCGCCGTCGAGGTCCTGGGCGGCGGCGAGCAGGGCCGGACCGATCGGTGTCCACCCGGTGGGAGCCAGCGTGGCCACGGCGGTCTTCGCCTCGGTCCGGTTCAACGGCCCGACCGGGTACAGCTGCTTGGTGTCCTTGCAGCCGAGCGCCTTGTCCTCACCGGCGTAGGTGGCCCCCAGGGTCCGTATGCCGAGCCGCACCTCGTCCGGCACCGCGTCGATGACCTCGTTGAAGGCCTGCTTCGCCGCCGCCATCCGGGACTGACCGTCGATGTCGGTCGCCCGCATGGAGCCGCTGACGTCCAGGACGAGGTCGACCTTGGGAGGCTCCTTGGCCGTTGGTCCGTCTGCGGCGACGGCGCTCGCCGGGAAGAGCCCGACCGCCAGGGCGGCGAGCAGGCCGCACGCCCCGGCAGCCAGCCGTTTTCTTGTGATCATCGCCGGATCGTATTGAGGATCTCCCGGCAATCCAAAACGGGGCGGCGTGGTTGACTGCCCCGTATGGACCACCCGCGAGCGCTCCCCGGGAACGCGCCCCCCTTCGACCCCGAACTCGGCGCGGCGCTGGAATCTTTGGGCGCCGGGGCGAGGGAGCCGTTCACCCCGGAGAACCTCGCCGCCCGGCAGCGGCGGGACGCCGCGGCCCGGCCCAGACCGACGCTCGGCGAACTGCGGGCCGACGGCCGCTTCGAGGTCGGCGAGCTGCGCGTGCCGGGAGCGGAGCCCGGGCAGGACGTCACGCTGGTGAGCGCACGGCCCGCCGGGAGCACCGGGACGCTGCCGCTGCTGTACTACATGCACGGCGGCGGCATGCTCATGGGCAACGCGTGGTCCGTCCTGCCGAGGCTGCTGCGCGAATGGGCCCTCGCGCTGGAACTGGCCGTCGTATCCGTCGAATACCGGCTGGCCCCGGGGACGCGGTACCCCGGACCGCTGGAGGACTGCTACGCCGGACTCGGCTGGGTGGCCGCGCACGCGGCGGCGACGGGCATCGACGCGGACCGCATCGTGATCGGAGGGAAGAGCGCCGGCGGCGGACTCGCCGCGGCGCTAGCCCTGCTCACCCGCGACCGCGGCGGGCCGGCCCCGATCGGGCAGCTGCTCATGTGCCCCATGCTCGACGACCGCAACGACACCCACTCCAGCCACCAGATGGCCGGCCTCGACACCTGGGACCGCACCTCCAACGCGACGGCGTGGCAGGCGCTGCTGGGCGACCGGTACGGCGCCGCCGACGTGCCGCCGTACGCGGCCGCCGCCCGTGCCACGGACCTGTCCGGGCTGCCCCCGGCCTACATCGACGTCGGCTCGGCCGAGACCTTACGGGACGAGTCCGTGGCCTACGCCAACGCGCTCTGGCAGGCCGGTGGCCAAGCCGAACTGCACGTGTGGCCGGGCGCCTTCCACGGCTTCGACACCCTCGCCCCCACGGCCGCGCTCAGCCAGGATGCCCGCGCCGCCCGCACCCAGTGGCTCCGCCGCATCCTCACCCGGCCACCCGCGACCGACGGCCCGGCCCGCTGAGCGGTCGGCTACGGGCCCGCCGCCCCCGCCGCACGGAAGAGGGCCAGCAGGTCCCGGGCCGGCTGGGCGTCCGGGTGGAAGAACTGCTTGGCCAGGCCGGCCGGGACGGCCGTTCCGTGCATGCGGACCTCGTGGCAGCTGAAGCAGAACGCCGCCTCGAACAGCACCTGGTCGAGCGAGTCCTCGTACGCCCGCACGCCCCAGCCGGGCCAGAACCCGCAGCGGTGCTGCTCGCTGCCGGGCAGGCTCCCGATCAGGGTCAGGGCGGTGGCGGCCTCGCTCCCGGTCCAGTGGGCCACCACCGGGCCGGGGTAGGGGTCGTCCGGCCCGGTCGGCACGGCGGAGATCCGTACGACCTCGATCAGTGCGGTGGCGGCGACGGCCTCGGCGGGGAGCTGCATGTGCGCAGTCTGCCCGCAGGGGCGGCGCCCGGTTGAGGCGGGTCCGGGAGAGGCCCCGCGAGCAGCCGGGCCCGTTACTGGCTCCGGCCTCTGGGCTGTCAGAGGGACCTGGTAGCAATGGAGCCATGATCAGCAGTGATGAGATGGGCGTGCTCGCCCGGGAACTGGCCGGCCGCGCCGTCGGTCTGCGCTGGAACGAGGCGGACTTGCGGCGGCTCGTGGACGGGCTGCCGGGCGGGGGCGCCGTGCTCGTCCCGGTCGGTGCCCGGGAGCGGGAATGGGCTCCGCTGGAGGAATTCCTGGAAGTCGTGGTGCCGTTGGGCCGCCCCGCACCGGAGCCGCGCGCTCAGGCCGTGGAGTACCGGCGGGCGGCCGACGCGGTGCGCGGCGTGCTCGGGGACGCCACGTACGGCGGCAGCCACGGGAGCACCGGACCGTACGGGCGGCGCGAAGGACGGCCCCTGTGGGGCAGCCCGTTCCTGCGCTGGCGCCAGGACGGGGTGACGCTGGAACTCCGGGCCGGGCCGGCCGGACCGGAGTTGGTGCTGCAGCCCAGCGCGCCGTGGGAGTCGTGGTACGCGCTCGGCGGCCGGGGATTCGTCGGAGTCCTGGAGGGCAGCGGGGCACCGCTGGAGCACCCGCGGTGGGAGTCGGCCGGTGACTGGGACGGCCTGAAGCTCTCGATCGGCGCGTTCCTGCGGACGCTGCCCGCGGTGACGGTGGCGACCGGGATGTCCCAGAGCCTGTCCCTGTACGGGCGGGTCGGTGACGCGGCGCCCATCATGTTCGACATCGTCTGCGACGACCGGCTCTACCTCGGGTACTGCGAGTACCTGGTCGAGGACGCGGCGCGCGGCGAGAAGGCCGCCGGACTGGGCTGGACCCGGCGCGAGTCGCTGCCGCCCGGGCACATACGGGCCGGGGACGACGGCGAGCCGCCGTGGCGGGTCGACGCGGGCGGCCCCGGGGAGGTGCGGGCCCCGGACATGGCCTCCCTGATCGTCCGCACGGCGCAGGCCGCGGGTGTGCGCCGGGCCACCGACCTGATGATCGGTGGCGAGGGCGCGTACCGGCGCCCGTACGAACTCCACTTCGCGGAACTCGCGATGGCCACCTGCTGACCGGCCGCCAGCACGGCATCCCCATCCCGGCATCCCCATCCCCGCATCATCCGAAGGAGACAGATCGTGTCATCCCAGTCGTTCCACCCCGCACGCCGGACGTCACGCCGCAGGGCCGCCGCGGTGTGCGGCCTGGCCCTGCCCGTGACGCTGCTCGCGCTGCAACTCGGGCTGAGCCCCGTGGCCCAGGCGTACGGGCCCGCCCACGCGGGACCGGCCGCGGCGCGCGCGGTGGCGCTGCCCGATCGGGTGACGGTCACGGAAGGGCAGGTCAAGGAGGTCGGGCCCGGGGGAGTGATCACGTATCCGAGCGTGACCAGCTGCCTGACCGTGACCGTCCGGCTGGCGGACGGCGGTCTGGTCGGCGCGCACGCGAGCCTGTTCCAGGTGCCGGGTGAGCTGCGGTCCGATGAGGTCCTGGCCGCCCTCAGGACCCTCGTCGGCGACCGTCCCGTGACGGCGGTCCAGGTCAAGGGGGCCGTCGGCGCCTGGCATCCGGGCTATTTCGTGAAGGCGATAGAGGCGTACGGAGACGACGAACAGGTTCCGTTCCCGACGGGCCAGGACCCCGAGGGCCTTGCCGGGGCGGTGTCGACGGGGCTCGGGCTGCCCCGCGCCCTGGTCACGGTCGAGGACGTACCGGACGGGGACCAGACCGTCAGCTGACGACGAGTTCGACTTCGAAGCCGTCCGCGGACGCGAGGTAGGCGGCGTGCTGGTGGGCTCCGCCGGCGTGGGGGTGGCGGTCCGGGAAGAGGAGGGTCCAGCCGTGCTCCAGGGCCTTCGCCGTGAGCCGGTCGACGCGGTCCGGGGTGTCGACGTGGAACGCGAGGTGGTTCAGCCCGGGCGCGCACCGGTCGTGGCGGCCGCCGGTGAGGGCGGGGGACTGCTCGAACACGAGGTAGGTGGGGCCGAGTCGCCAGCTGCGTCCGTGGTCCCAGCTCTGGTGGAGGGTGTATCCGAGGTCTTCGAGGAGCCACTGCCAGTCGCTGACCGCGCGGTCGAGGTCGGGGACCCAGATCTCGATGTGGTGGAGCGTGCCGGTCACGGGGGTGATCGGGGTGATCGGGTGGTCCGTCACGGCGGGCGTGCTCCTCGGGGAGGGTTCCGCGGCAGCCTATACGGGCCGTGAGGGGAACCGGGATGGTGTGGGCCGCGTCCCATGGACGGCCGCCGGAGGATCGGTGGTGTGAGGAGGTCACGGGATGCGTGCGCGAATCCTGACCGGAGCCGGAGCGGTTCTCGTGGCGCTGCTGTGCGCTTCCGGGTGCGGCCCGGGCCACCCGGAACCGGCGTCCACCGCGACCGGCTGCGCGAACGGAGCGACAGCGGCCGGCGGCGAGGTGAGCGTTACCGCGGCGGACGACGGCCGCCGGATCTGTCTGGACCGGCACGGCACGGTCCGGGTGACGCTGCCCGGAGACCCCGCGCCGCCGGTGACCGTGACCGGTGCGGGCCTGGCCGAGGTCGCTGACCACGTCTTCCGGGCGGAGTCGGCCGGTACGGTCCTCCTGACGTCCGTACTCCGGCGCTGTCCGCAGCCGACCCGGCCCGCCACGATGGGCTGTCTGGCGATGGCGGCCTGGCGGGTGACCGTGGTGGTCCGCTGACCGCCTCGCGCGCGGACGGGCCCGGACCGATGTCAGCGGTCCGGGCCCGTCCTTCAGGTGACCAGGGTCAGCTGATGCTGACCGCCGTGTCGTCGATCACGAACGACGTCTGCAGGCTGGGGTCCTCGGTGCCGCTGAACTTGATCGTCACCGTCTGCCCCGCGAAGGAGGACAGGTCGAAGGACTTCTGCGCGTAGCCGGTGTTCTTGTTGAGGTTGGAGTAGCTCGCCAGGGTGGTGGAGTTGGCCTGGACGGTCAGTTTGTCGTAGGCGGTCGTCGTGGTCGTCTCCGCCGTGTCGATGTGCAGGAAGTAGCTGAGCGTGGCGTGGCATCCGGCGGGGATGGTCACGGACTGGGTGAGCGAGTCGGTGTGCGTGGAGCCGTATCCGTCGAGCCACGCCTTCCACGAACCGGCGTGGGCCGCCTCGCCGCTGCCGTTGTCGACCACGCCGGAGCTGGCGGTCCAGGGGGCGGGGCTGCCGGTCTCGAAGCCGGGGTTGCCGAGGAGCTGGACCGGCGGGCAGCCGCTGCCGGCCGGGGAGACGGTCCAGGTGAAGGAGGTGCTGCCCGAGGCGTTGGTGGTGTCCTTGGCGGTGACCGTCACGTTGTAGCTGCCCGTGGTGGTCGGGGTGCCGCTGATCAGGCCGGTCGAGGCGTTGATCGACAGGCCCGGCGGCAGGCCGGTGGCGCTGTAGGTGAGGGTCTGGCCGCTGGCCGAGTCGGTGGCCTGGATCTGCAGGGAGGCGGCCGTGTTGACGGTGCTGGTCCGGCTGCCGGGGTTGGTCACGCTGACGGTGTTCCCGCCGGTGGAACCGCCCGTGAAGGCGGCGACCCCGTTGGGGGTGCCGAGTCCGGTCGGGCCGTCGTAGCCGGACTTGGCGGTGCAGAGGTAGCTGCCGGAGCACGAGCCGTTGGCGCCGCTGGTCACGTCGTTGAGCGACGAGGCGTGGGAGTAGGGGTAGGACGACGGGTAGCTGCCCGCGCCCGGAGTTCCGGCCAGGGCGTAGACGGAGGCGATGATCGGCGCCGAGGCGCTGGTGCCGCCGTAGACGTTCCAGCCGCTCGCCTGGTAGCTGTCGTAGACGGCGAGGCCGGTGGCCGGGTCGGCGACCGCGGAGACGTCGGACACCGTGCGCTTGGCGCAGCCGCTGTCGCTTTGCCAGGACGGCTTGGTGGTGTACGCGGAGCAGCCGGATCCGGCGCCGTTGCCGCCGGAGCTGCTGCCCCAGACGGATTCGGACCAGCCGCGCGTGGTGCCACCGGCGCGGGTCAGCGACGTACCGCCCACGGAGGTGACGTACTGGGAGGCCGCCGGGTATTCGACTCCGTAGCCGCTGTCACCGGAGCTGACGGTGATCGCGACGCCGGGGTGGTTGAAGTACGAGGCGTCGGAGGCGGCGTCGGTGGAGTCCTCGCCACCGCCGTAGCTGTTGGACACGTACTTCGCCCCCATGGTCACCGCGCGGTTGACGGCGGTGCCCAGGTCGGCCATGGACGGCTGGTTCGCTTCGACGAGCAGGATGTGGCACTGCGGGCAGACCGCGCTGACCATGTCCAGGTCGAGGGAGATCTCGCCCGCCCAACCGGAGTCGGCGGTCGGGTAGCTGGTGCCGCCGTTCTGGTCGGCCTTGCGGAAGCAGCCGTTGGCCGTGGTGCAGGCGGGCAGGCCGTACTGGGAGCGGTACGTCGCCAGGTCGGCCTCGGCGTTCGGGTCGTCGTAGGCGTCGATGATGGCGACGGTCGCGCCCGCTCCGGCGGAGGCGGGCAGGGCGTAGGCGCCCTGCAGGTCGGTGGGGCCGTAGCCGGACGGCACGATGTTCGGTGCCAGGCTCGGCTGTTGTTTGACGTCGGTGCGGGCCAGCGCGTGGCAGGCCATGAAGCCGGGCCGCGTGGGCTCGGAGCAGAGCCGCTGGGTGTGCACGGTGGTGGCCGTGGGCGTCGCGGGGGCGGCGGGGGCCGCTGACGACGGGGCGGCGAGCGCGATCAGGCCGCCGGATATGAGGGCCGCGGCCGAGAGGGCCGCGGTGGTGGCACGGCGCGTCAGTCTTCTGGCGCGGCCCGCGGGTTTCGTTTGCAATGAACTGCCCTCCATGGGGGGTCGGATCCTCGCGGTGGGATGGGCCGCCCGCCCGGTGGAGCGATTGTTGTGGCAGGTGCATGACATGCCTGCGTACGGGGTGGGGGGCGGCGCCGCGGGGCTACGAGTGGCACGTGTTCATTGGTGCGGATGGTGCACATGGTGCCGATGGTGCACGGCAGGTCCGCTGCGGGTCCGCAGGCGGTCCGCGGCCGGATGGGGATCCGGCCGCGCCGACGGACTTCGGACGGACTGTCACCACGTTCAGTGGTGGCCACCGACGAACGTAGTGAGAACCAGGCCAAGGGAATACCCGTCGAGGGCAAAGGATTGCTTTCGGTCAGTGATCTCCGGGTATAGCGTGTCCTGCCATGGAGTCGTCGGACGACGGTGCGGTCAACGACCTTGTGGCGCTGGGGCTTTCGCGCTACGAGGCCCGGGTCTACCTCGCGCTGGTCAAGCGGGAGTCGTACACCGCGGCGGAGGCGGCGCGCGCCGCCCACGTCCCCCGCCAGCGGGTCTATGACGTACTGGACGCGCTCGTGCGCAGGCGACTGGCCATCCCGCGCCCCGGACGCGTGGCCGCCTTCTCCGCGGTCTCACCCGAACTCGCGCTGACCCGGCTGATGGCCCTTCAACGGGAGTCGCTGGAACGGCTGGATCAGGCCTCGCTCACCCTCACCGCGGCGCTGACCCCCGTGTGGACCGCCGGGCAGACCCACACCGACCCGCTCGACTACATCGAGGTGCTGCGCGACCCCAAGGCGATCGCCGAACGGTTCGCGCGCATCCAGGAGCAGGCGGCGCACGAACTCCTCAGTTTCTGCAAACCCCCCTTCGTGGCCCCGGCGGCCAACACGGAGGGGATCAGGGCCGTCCGCAGGCTGCGCCGCGCCGGGGGCACGGCCCGCGCGGTGTACACGCACGACGCGCTCGACGACGCCGACGTGCTGGAGAACGTACGGCGCTTCGGCGACGCGGGCGAGGAGGCCCGCTTCGCCCCGCGGCTTCCGCTGAAGCTGATCATCGCCGACGCCTCGCTGGTCCTGTGCGACATGCCCGACCCCATGGCGGGCACCGGCGCCACCACCGCCCTGTTCATCGAACACCCGGCGCTCGCGGGCTGTTTGAGGCTGTCGTTCCTCACGGTCTGGGACCAGGCCGAGACGGTGGCCGACCTGGGGGAACCGGACCGCGGCTGAGAAGGCCCCGGGGAGGGGTGCCCGCGGTGCGGACACCGAGGCGGGTGGGCGCCACCGGAAGGGGGTCCGGCAGGCGCAGGCCGGGGCCGCCGGGCGTGATCGAACCCAGGACGCTCGCGTGCCGGGCGCCGGTGCAGGAAGGGACGGTGCCGGGGAGGCCGTGCGCGGTGAGCCAGCCCAGCACGGCGAAGGCGTACGCCTCCTTCGCGCCCGACGGCAGCCCGAGTTCGTCCGACGTCCGCAACGGGACGCGCACTTCCCCCTCCCCGGACCTGGTTGTGCCCAGTTCCTCCCGCAGCCACTCCATCAGCACCGGGTTGCGGGTCCCCCCGCCGGACGCGATCACCTCCGTCGCCCCGAACGGCCGGACGGCGTCGGCGACGGTCCGCGCCGTGAGGCGGGTCAGCGTGGCGATGACGTCCTCGACGGGCAGCGGCCCGAAGGAGTCCAGCGCGGCCCGCAGATGGGGGAGGTGGAACAGCTCCTTGCCCGTCGTCTTCGGCGCGGGCAGCGCGTAGTACGGCTCGTCCAACAGCCGCCGCAGCAACGCCGGATGGACGTGCCCCCGGGCAGCGAGCGCGCCGTCCACGTCCATGGAGGGCGCCCCGCCCGCGCCGTCGTGGGCGGCCAACTCCCGTACCGCCGCGTCGATCAGGGCGTTCGCGGGCCCGGTGTCGAAGGCGAGCGGCGGGCCACCCGCCATATCCGCCACCACCGTTACGTTCCCGATCCCGCCCAGGTTGAGCGCCACCGGCACTCCCGCACGCCCCCGCAGCCACATGACGTCCACGACGCTCACCAGGGGCGCGCCCTGGCCCCCGGCGGCCACGTCGCGCGTACGGAAGCCCGAGACGACGGGACGCCCGGTCGCCTCGGCGATCCAGGCGGGTTCGCCGATCTGGAGCGTGCCGTGGACCTGGCCGGCCCCGGCCCAGTGGTAGACGGTCTGGCCGTGCGAAGCGATCAACTCCGCTCGCCCGTCGCAGAGTTCACGGTCGGCGCGGACGGCCGCGGCGGCGAAGGCCTGCCCGATGCGGGTGTCGAGCCGGCACACCGCGGCCAGATCCGTCCGGGCGGGCGGCAGGGCCGAGGCCAGGGCCTCCCGCAGTTCCTCGTCGTAGCCCGCACTGATCATGCCCAGGGGGGTGAGGACGAGCGTGTCCCCGTCCAGGGTGAGATCGGCGGCGGCCGCGTCGATGGCGTCGTACGACGTACCGGACATGAGCCCGATCACCCGCAGGCTGCCCGCGTTGCCCGCGTTCCCGGCGGTCGTGCGCGGACCGCTCATCGCAGCGCCCGCGCGTGGTCGTCGCCGCGCAGCGTCCGCAGCGCGACCGCGCTGACCGCGCAGGCCGCCGCCGCGTAGTACGCCGGTACGTCGGGGTCCCCCGTGCGGTCGACGACCTCGGTGATGATCAGCCCCGCGCAGCCCGAGAACACGGCGTTGGACAGCGCGTAGGCCAGCCCGAGCCCCGTGTAGCGCACCGACGTCGGGAACATCTCGGCCAGCATCGCGGGCCCCGGCCCCGCCATCAGCCCGACCGCCGCCCCCGCACCGGCCAGCGCCGCCCCCTTCGCGTACGCCGCCGTGCCGGGGTCGCGTACCAGGTGCAGCAGCGGCAGCGCGAGCACGGCCACCAGCAGCGCCCCGGCCAGCATGACCGTGCGCCGCCCGATCCGGTCGCTGACCAGGCCCGCGGGCAGGATCGCGGCCGCGAAGCCGAGGTTGGCGAGGACCGTGGCGACCAGTGCCTGCCGGAACGTCGTGTGCAGCGTGCTCTGGAGGTACGAGGGCAGCACCACCAGGAAGGTGTACCCGGCCGCGGACCACCCCATCACCCGCCCGGCGCCCAGCACCACGGCCCGCACCGTCTCCCGGGCGGGCGGCCGCCGCACGGGTCCGCCCCGCTGGGGGGCGGCCGACGCGAAGGCGGGCGTCTCGTCCAGCCGCAGCCGCAGCCGCAGCGCGACGAACCCGAGCGGCAGCGTCAGCAGGAAGGGCACCCGCCACCCCCAGTCGTGCAGCTGCGACGCGGTGAGCACGGTCGCCAGGAGCGCGGCGACGGCCGCGCCCGCGAGCAGGCCGAGCGCCACCGTGAACGACTGCCACGCCCCGTACAGTCCCCGGCGCCCCGGCGGTGCGCATTCCGTCATGACCGACACCGCTCCGCCGAACTCCCCGCCCGCCGACAGCCCTTGTACGACGCGCAGGAGCGTCAGCAGCCACGGTGCGGCCGCGCCGACGGCGGCGTAGGTCGGCAGCGCGCCGATCAGCGTCGTGGCGCCGGTCATCAGGGAGACGACCAGGATGAGGGTGGGGCGGCGGCCGATCCGGTCCCCGAGCCGTCCGAACACCGCCGCGCCGACGGGCCGGAAGAAGAACGCGAGGGCGAACGACGCGTACGCCTTGACCAGCCCCTGCGCCGCGCTGCCGCCGTCGGGGGTGAAGAAGTGGGCCGCGATGACCGTGGCGAAACAGCCGTAGACGCCGAACTCGTACCACTCGATGAAGTTGCCGACGGACCCCGCCACCAGCGCCCGGCGCGCACCGGCCGGACGCCCGGCGCTCGCGGAAGCCCGTACCGGAGCGGGGGCGGGGACGGGTGCGGTCATGCGGCAAGCGTGCTGACCGGCACGCCGCTCCACAAGTACCGTCCCCCATCTGCCGTACGCCCCCGGCGGGCCCCCATCGGACGCTCGCCCCGTCCTTTCCGGCGCCTCGGGCTACCGGTCCGCGTTCCGCTCCAGCAGCAGCTCGCCGACCGTCTGGTCCCCGCTCGTCTCTCCCGTCGGCCGGAATCCGAGCCCCAGGTAGAAGGCTTCGGGGCCGTCCTCGCCCGGGTGCCAGGTCGTGGTGAGACGGGTGCCGCCGCGGCGGCGGATCTCGGCGGCGACGGACTCGACCGCGAAGCGGCCGTAACCGCGGCCCTGTTCGCCGGCCGCGATGTTGAGGTGCCACAGGCCCGAGCGGATGTCGGTGCCGCTGCCGTCGCCCGCGAAGTCGATGTCGAGGAACGCCATCAGGAATCCGACCAGCCGGTCGCCGTCGAAGATCAGCCGGGGCCAGGCCGTGCCGGGGTGCACGTAGGCCTCGGCGAGGGATTTCACCACGGGCGCGACCAGGTGTTCCTGGTCGGGGCGGACCTTCAGGGCGATCGCGGCGTCGAAGGTGGCGGCTGTGACCGGTGCCAGCCGGAGCGTACTCGTCATGGGGAAACCGTAAGCCAATGGATCAAGGCGTCCCGGAGCGAACCCGGGGGATCGAACATACGATGGACGGGAACCGGCGCGGGGGCCGGTTCCGGCCAGCCCGGCCCCGGCCGGACCGCTCGCGGCGGGAGACGCATGACAGAGGCCACCGAGACAGCGCGGACCGTCATCCTGACCGTGGACGACGACCCGGGGGTGTCCCGCGCCGTCGCCCGTGACCTGCGACGACGCTATGGCGCCGGGTACCGGATCGTCCGCGCCGAGTCCGGGGAATCGGCTCTGGAGGCGCTGCGCGAGCTGAAGCTGCGGGGCGACCTGGTGGCCGTCATCCTGGCCGATTACCGCATGCCGCAGATGAACGGCATCGAGTTCCTCGAACAGGCCCTGACCGTGTACCCGGGGGCCCGGCGCGTGCTCCTGACCGCCTACGCCGACACCAACGCGGCGATCGACGCGATCAACGTCGTGGACCTGGACCACTACCTGCTCAAGCCCTGGGACCCGCCGGAGGAGAAGCTCTACCCGGTCCTCGACGACCTCCTCTCCGCCTGGCGCGCCAGCGACTACCGGCCGGTACCCGCCACCAAGGTCGTCGGGCACCGGTGGTCGGCGCGCTCGTCCGCCGTGCGGGAGTTCCTGGCCCGCAACCAGGTGCCGTACCGCTGGTACTCCTCCGATGAGCCGGAAGGGCGGCGGCTGCTGGAGGCGGCCGGCGCCGACGGGCAGCGGCTGCCCCTGGTGATCACCCCGGAGGGCGCCGTACTGATCGAGCCGGAGGCGGCCGATCTGGCCGCCCACGTCGGGCTCGCGACGACCCCCGCCGCGGACTTCTACGACCTCGTGGTCATCGGCGGCGGCCCGGCCGGGCTCGGCGCCGCCGTGTACGGGGCCTCCGAGGGGCTGCGTACGGTACTGATCGAACGGTCGGCGACCGGGGGACAGGCCGGGCAGAGCTCCCGCATCGAGAACTACCTCGGCTTCCCGGACGGCGTGTCCGGCGCACAGCTCACCGACCGCGCCCGCCGCCAGGCGAGCCGGTTCGGCGCCGAGATCCTCACGGCGCGCGAGGTCACCGGGCTGGAGGTCAACGGTGCGGCGCGCGTGGTCCGCTTCTCCGACGGCTCGAAGATCGCCGCGCACAGCGTCATCCTGGCGACCGGGGTGTCGTACCGGCAGCTCCGCGCACCGGGCTGCGACGACCTGACCGGATGCGGCGTCTTCTACGGCTCCTCGCTCACCGAGGCGGCCTCCTGCCTGGAGCAGGACGTGTACATCGTGGGCGGCGCCAACTCCGCCGGGCAGGCGGCGATGTACCTGGCGCGGGGGGCGAAGTCGGTGACGCTGCTGGTGCGCGGGGAGTCGCTGAGGGCGTCGATGTCGTACTACCTCGTCCAGCAGATCGAGGAGGCGCCGAACATCACCGTGCGGACCCGGACCGTCGTCGAGGCGGCGCACGGCGAGGGCCACCTGGAGCAGCTGACCCTGCGCGACGTGGACAGCGGAGCGACCGAACTCGTCGACACCCAGTGGATGTTCGTCTTCATCGGCGCGGCCCCGCTGACCGACTGGCTGGACGGTACGGTGCTGCGCGACGAGCACGGCTTCATCCTGGCCGGCCCGGACCTCACGCCGGACGGGCGGCCGCCCCGGGAGTGGGAGCTGGACCGGCCGCCCTACCACCTGGAGACCAACATCCCCGGCGTGTTCGTGGCGGGCGACGCGCGCGCCCAGTCCGCCAAGCGCGTCGCGTCCGCCGTCGGAGAGGGAGCCATGGCCGTGATGCTCGTCCACCGGTACCTGGAGCAGTCATGAGCGGGCAGGCCATGCCGTGCAGCCCGGGCGAGATCGCCTCGCTGTTCCTGTTCGAGAAGCTCACCCCGGAGCAGCTCGGGCGGCTGTGCGCCGAGGGACACGTGGAACGCTTCGACGCGGGACCGGTGTACACCGAGGGCGATCCCGCGACCTGCTTCTACGTGATGATCGAGGGCACCGTCGTGCTGTCCCGCCGGGTCGGCGCCGACGACGTCGAGGTCGGCCGCACCTCGCAGCGCGGGGTGTACTCCGGGGCCATGCAGGCCTACCTGGGCGACCGGGTGCCGCAGACGTACAACAACTCGATGCGGGTGACCGAGCGGACCCGGTTCTTCGTCCTGCCGGCGCAGTCGTTCGCGGACGTCATGCGGGAGTGGTTCCCGATGGCCGCGCACCTGCTGGAGGGGCTGTTCTTCGGCTCGCGGAGCACCCAGCAGGCCATCGGACAGCGCGAACGGCTCCTCGCCCTCGGTTCGTTGTCCGCCGGGCTCACCCACGAACTCAACAACCCGGCCGCGGCGGCCGTCCGGGCCACCGCGACGCTGCGCGAACGGGTGGGCAAGATGCGGCACAAGCTGGCCGTCATCGCCCAGGGCCCCTACTCCCGCGAAGCGCTCGCCGAACTCATCGAGATCCAGGAACGCACCGCCGAACGCGTAGCCAAAGCACCCGTGTTGAGCCCCCTGGAGGCCTCCGACCGCGAGGACCAGCTCGCCGACTGGCTCGACGACCACGGCATCCAGGAGGGCTGGCGGATCGCGCCGACCTTCGTCCAGGCCGGGCTGGACACGGACTGGCTGGATCAGGTCGCGGCCACCGTCGCCGAGGACATCCTGCCGGGGGCGATCGGCTGGCTCAACTACACGGTCGAGACCGAGCTGTTGATGGACGAGATCGATGACTCCACCACCCGCATCTCCCATCTCGTGGACGCCGCCAAGCAGTACTCGCAGCTCGACCGTGCCCCGCACCGCGTCGTCGACGTCCACGAACTCCTCGACAGCACCCTGCTGATGCTGTCCGGCAAGATCGGCCGCCGGGTCCGGGTGGTCAAGGAGTACGACCGCTCCGTACCGGACGTACCGGCCTACCCGGCGGAACTCAACCAGGTGTGGACCAACCTCATCGACAACGCCGTCTTCGCCATCGGGAGCACCGGAGGCGACGGCACACTGACCGTCCGCACGGCCCGTGAGGGGGACCGGGTACTGGTGGAGTTCCGCGACACCGGGCCCGGCATCCCGGCGGACATCCGCAGCCGCATCTTCGACCCCTTCTTCACCACCAAACCCGTGGGCGAGGGCACCGGTCTCGGCCTGGACATCTCCTGGCGGATCGTCGTCAGCAAGCACCACGGCAGCCTCCAGGTCGAGTCCGTCCCCGGCGACACCCGTTTCCAGGTGCTGCTGCCCCTGACCGTCCCGGAATCCGAGGAGGAGCCCGCATGACCGATCCAGACCCCGACGGCGGCAACGGAATCAGCGGCATCGACCCCGGCGCCCCGCCCACCGGCACCGGCTGCGCCGCGTGCGACGCGGCGGGCGGCTGGTGGTTCCACCTGCGGCGCTGCGCCCAGTGCGGCCACATCGGCTGCTGCGATTCCTCGCCCGCCCAGCACGCCACCGCCCACTGGAAGTCCACCGGCCACCCGCTGGTCCAGAGCTTCGAACCGGGCGAGGACTGGTTCTGGGACTACGGAAGCGACGAGCTGTACGAGTCCGGGCCCGAGCTCGCCCCACCGGCCGGCCACCCCGTGGACCAGCCGGTGCCGGGCCCGGCCGGCCGGGTCCCGCAGGACTGGGCGGCACTGCTGCACCGCTGAACGGTGCCCTACGGGGCGGACCGTGAAGTGGCCCGTGAAGCGGCCCCGGAGGTGGCCGGTCAGGTCACCACCAGGTCGCCGTCCGCGGTGCGCCGCGCGAGCCTGCCGGTGCGGAGGTATCCGTCCGCGGTGAAGGCACGTGCGTCGCGCTCGGGTGCCTTGTAGTGGCCGCGCGGGATGTACGGCCCGCGGGCGAGGAGTTCACCGGGCTCCCCGTCGGGCACGTCCTTGCCGTCGGCGTCGACGATGCGGATCTCGTCGTCGGGGGAGAGCGGGCGGCCCTGCGTGCCGAGCACCCGCTCCTGCGGATCGCCGGGCCCGGTGAGCGTGAGCGGCCCCTCCGTCGTACCGGAGACCCGCTGCAGCCGGCAGCCCAGCGCGGGACCGATCCGTTCGGCGGTCGCCCGCGCCAGGGGCGCGCCGCCGACCTGTACGAGACGCAGACTGCTCACGTCGGCCCGGACGGTGGGGAGCACGTCGAGCCAGCGCCGCGCGTCGTCGGGCAGCAGGGAGGTGAGGGTGACCCCCTCCCGTTCGACGGCCGCGAGGCATGCGGCGGGGTCGGCGCTCTCGGCCAGGACGACGGTGCCGCCGACGGAGAGGGTGCCGATGATGCCGGGGCAGCCGAAGGCGAAGTTGGACTCGGCGGGCAGCGCTGCCAGGTAGACGTCGTCCTCGGTGAGGGACACCCGCTCGGCGGCGGCCCGTGCCTGGTAGGCGTAGTCGTTGTGGGTGCGCGGAACGAGCGCGGGCGCCCCCGCGGCACCCGCCGCCCCCGCCGAGGGCAGGAAGAACGCAACCTGGTCGGCGCTCACCGCGAGCGCCTGGTCGGGCGGGGAGTCGAGGGAGCCCAGCGGGAAGTAGTGGCAGCCCGAGGGGTCGGTCGTGAAGCCACCGTACGGCGACGAGGTGCCCGGCGCCTCCAGCGGGAACACCCGCCGCAGGAACGGCCCTTCGGCCGCGATCTCCGCGGCCATCGCGATGTGGTCGAAGCCGTCGTGGGCCGCGGGGCCGACGTAGCCGACGGCCTGGGTGACCCGCACGAGGGGGGACACCTCGGAGGCGCGGTGCGAGAGCGGGCAGAACACGGGGACCGCGCCGGCGCGCATCAGCGCGAACACGGTGACCACGAACTCGGGCACGTTCGGCAGCTGGACGACGACCCGTTGCCCGGGCCGCAGCCCCCGCAGCCGGAATCCGGCGGCCATGCGGCCCACGCGCCGGTTCAGGGCCGCGTAGGTGATGCGGGTGCCGTCGTGCACGAGCGCGGTCCGCGGCCCGTACTGCAGGGCCCAGCCGCGCAGCAGGTTGTCCAGCGAATTGCCCCGCCAGTGCCCGGCCGCCCAGTAGCGGTCGACGAACTCCTCGGGCCAGGGCGTACAGCCGTCGAGCATGGGTCCCATCGCTTCCTCGTCCGCCGTGCGGGAGCCCCGGCCTAGGGGGTGTCTGGTGGATCTCCGCGACGCCGCGGAGATCCACCAGACACCCCCTAGGACCCGGGCCGTGGCCCTGGCCATCCAAATCGCCCGCACCCGCCCGCGCAATGCGCTGTCCCCACCATGGACGCGGGGTCCTCTCAGCGAAAAGACCAACGCGGACCGACACGCTCAGCGGAAGGCGTGGGCGTTCTCCGCCGCCCACTGCCGGAACGGGCGGCCCGGTGTGCCGGTGACGCGCTCGACCGTGTCACGGACCCTCAACAGCTCCTCGTTCACGTCCCCGCCCATCACGTCGAGCACCGCGTCGGCCGCCGCCGCGCCGAAGGCCGCGGCCATCGGCGCGTGGGCCTGCCGGCGGCTCACCGGGGCGAAGGGGACCTCCCGGCCCACCGCCACCGCGATGGCCTCGACCTGCTGCCGGGCGGTCACCGGCTCAGGACCGGTGAGCGCGTACGTACGTCCCCGGTGGCCGGGTTCGGTCAGTGCCACCCGTGCCACCGAGGCGATGTCCGCGGGGTGGATCGTCGGCAGCGCGGTCTCCGGGTACGGAGCGTGGACCGTCCCGTGGCCGCGTACGGAAGCCGCCCACATCAGGGTGTTGGAGGCGAACTGCGTCGGCCGCAGGATCGTCCAGGCCATGCCGCTCGCCTTGAGCAGTTCCTCCACCGCCAGGTTCTCCGCGGCGGGCCCGAGGTGCGGGTGGGTCTGGACGGTGATCGAGGAGACGAGCACGACGTGCTCCACCCCCGCCCGCCCGGCGGCTTCGAGGATGTCGGCGTCCGAGCCCAGGCGCGACACCAGGAACAGCGAGCGCACTCCCTCCAGTGCGTGCTTCATCGACACCGCATCGGCGAAGTCGCCCTCGACGGCTTCGACCCCGGCGGGGAAACCGGCCCGCGCGGCATCCCGGGTGAGCCCCCGGAGCGGCCCGGCGCCGCTCGCGTGCAGCTCCTTGAGCAGGGCACTTCCGATGTTTCCGGTGGCTCCGGTTACGAGGATCATGAGCGTGGTTCCCGTCGTCAGGTGATCAACTGACGGACACGCTAAAACCTCGATCAAGCTTGAGGTCAAGGCGAGGTGCGGCTGATAAAATTAGAAAGCTCTCTAAGTTCAGTGGTGCCCAACGGGTCGGCGGGTCAGCGGTTTCAGCGAAGGGGTGCGCGCATGCGGACGACCGAAGGCGGGCTGCGCGAGCGGCACAAGGCCCAGCGGCGGCGCCGGATCCTCGACGCGACGCGCGAACTCCTGCGGGACGAGCCGGAATCGGTGCCGAGCGCCGAGCGGATCGCCGAGCGCGCGGCGGTCGCTCCCGCCACCGTCTACAACCTGATCGGACCGCGCGAAAAGATCTGGGAGGCGCTCGCCGCCGGGTTCATGGACCAACTCGAAGACCGCCTGGCGGGGTTGGATGCCGATGACCCGCGTGAGGTCGTCGGGTCGACGGTCCGGCTGTTCGTGGACGACCCGGTCGTGTCGCGCCGCATGGTGCGGGGGTGGGAGGAGAGCGGCCTCGTGTTCGACCGGGGTCCGCTCGTCCAGCTCCGGGGGGCCATGGCGCACGCACGCGCGCACGGTCTGCTGCGCGAGGACATCGACACGGACGCGCTGGCCGCGGTGGTCGCCACCTCGTGCGTGGGAGCCCTGCACCAGTGGGTCGCCGGGCTGATCGACGACGGCCGCTTCCTCGCGCGCGCTCTGTTCGCGCTGGACGTCGCGCTCGCGGCCGCGGCCGCCGACCCCCACCGCGACCGACTGCTCGCGCCGCTGCGCACCCGAGGGGGCGCGCGATGAAGGCCGACGCGCAGCCACACTCCCGGACCTTCACGGGCCAGGGCGGGATCCGGCTCGCGGCGGACGTGTGGGGCGAGGCGCCCGCGCCGCCCCTCCTCCTGCTGCACGGCGGCGGCCAGACGCGCCGCGCCTGGAAACGGGCCGGCCCCCGACTGGCCGCGCGGGGATGGCGGGTCATCGCCCCCGACCTGCGCGGACACGGCGCCAGCGACTGGTCGGCCGAGGGTGACTACGACCTCGGGCTGTTCGCCGCCGACGTCCGGGCGCTCGTCACCGCACTCGACGGCCCGCCCGTGCTCATCGGCGCCTCGCTCGGAGGCCTGAGCGCGCTGCTCGCCGCGGGCGAGGCACCCCGGGCGGCGGTCCGCGCCCTGGTCCTCGTCGATGTGGCCCATCGCCCGGATCCCGGGGGCGCGCGCCGGATCGTGGACTTCATGCGCCGCCATCCGGACGGATTCGCCAGTGTCCGGGAAGCGGCCGCGGCGGTGTCCGCCCTGCTGCCGGACCGCCCGCGCCCGCACCACCCCGACGGGATACGGCACAACCTGCGACGCCACGGTGACCGCTGGGTCTGGCACTGGGACCCGCGGATGCCGGCCGGCTTCGAGGGCCGGATGGACCCGCCCGGGATGGCCGGGCGTCTCCTCGACGCCGCGCGCCGTGCCGACGTACCGATTCTCCTTGTCCGCGGCGGGAACAGCGACGTGGTGCGCGAGGACATCGCCGACGAGTTCTGTGCCGAGGTTCCCCGTGCGCGGCGCGTCGATGTGGCCGGCGCGGGCCACATGGTCGCGGGGGACCGCAACGACCACTTCATCGACGCGGTCGTCCCGTTCCTGGAGGGGCTGGAGCGCGCGTGAGGCCGGCCCTTCACGCGGCACGCCATCCGTGGCCCGGAAGCCGTCACCTGCGCCACGTACTGTGACCGCTGAAGGGAACGATCTCGTGGGAAGCACCGCACCACCCGAGCGCTGAGGAGGAACCGATGAGCACGGCCGAGGAGGGACGGCACTGGCCGGACGAGGTCAGTGTCGACAATGCCAGGGCGACGCTGCTCCAGCTCCTCGCCCGGGCCGGGGTCCCTTCCGATGACGCACGGCACCTGATGGGGCTGCTGGAGGCGGGGGCGCTGGTCCTCGCCTACGAAGAGCTGAGCGGCGGCGGTCGGAGCGCGCCGGGGGACAAGGGCGAGGCGTACGAGTCGGGCTGGCTCGACGGCGCCGGTGACCTCCTGGAGGACCTCGGCGCCGTCACCGAGCGGACCCTGCTGCGGGTCGTGGGAGAGGTCGGCCGGTCCGTCCCGGCAGGGGAACGCACCCGGGCCCGGCGCATGGAGGTGGAGCGGGCGCGGGTGGCCCTCACACCGCTGTACCTGTCGTTCACCGAGCTCTCGGAGCTGGACCCGGAGGTGACCGAAGAGGTGCTCGCCGCCGTCCTGACCACGATGAGCCCCCGTCAGCGGGCCGGGTATCCCGGGCGGCTGGCGGAGTTCTCCACGGCCCACCGGGTCCGGCTGGAACGGCTGTTCGGCGCGTTCGGACCGGGCAGCAGCATCGCGGTGCACGGCCGCTATTCGCTCGTCCACTCCGTCACGAGCATCGCCGTACTGGAGCGGCTCGTCACCGCGCCGCAGGCGCTGCGCGAGGAGTGGGACGCCGCGGAGCTGCCGCCCGCCTGGCTGGACGGCCTGACGAACGCCTGGAACGCCCCGGCCTGACGCCGTGTCACCCCGGTCGCGGCCACGAACCCCGCGCGCCGGTCAGTGACGCGCGGGCACGAGCCGGAAGCCGTCGCCGTCGCGCCGCACCAGCCCGGCGGTCGGGGGCGGGAAGTGGCTGCCGAGCAACAGGGTGTCGGTGTCGGCGAGTTCGTCCAGCAGCCGGGTCCTGGAGCGTACGGCCGCCACCGGATCGATGTCGACGCAACTGCACAGGGCGGGGTCCGCGAGCTGCACCGGGTGGTGCACGCAGTCGCCGGTGATGACCGCCGAGTGCGCGCCGCTGTCGAGGCGGACGGCGATCTGCCCCGGGGTGTGACCGGGCATGGGGACGAGGGTGAGGCCGGGCAGGAGCCGTGTACCGCCCTCCTCGACGTCCACCAGGTCCAGCAGGCCGTGCGCGCGCACCGGTTCGACGGAGTCGTCCAGCATCAGCCGCCGGCTCTCCTCCATGTCCTGCACCTGCGACCAGTGGGCGTCCTCGGCCGCCGAGGTCACATAGCGGGCGTTCGGGAAGGTGGGCAGCCACGAACCGCCGGGGCCCGGGCGGGTGTTCCACCCCACGTGGTCCGCGTGGAGGTGGGTGAGGATCACGTGGTCGATGCTCTCCGACGCGAATCCGGCGGCGGCGAGCCGCTCGAGGTAGGCGGTGTCGAGGTCGTTCCAGGCCGGGTTGGCGCGGGTCTTGCCGTTGCCGATGCCGGTGTCGACGAGGACGCGCAGCCCGGCGATCTCCAGGGCGAAGGTGTGCACGGACAGCCGGAGGTGGCCGTCGGGTGCGGCGAAGGACGGCGTCAGCCAGTCGAAACCGGCCACCACCTCGGGAGTCGCTCCGGGCAGCAGCCAGGGGCCGGTGGCCGGGGGGAGGTCGATCTCGTCGATGCGGTGGACGGCGATGTCGCCGATCTGCCAGTGGGACACGGGAGTTCTCCTGAGCGAGGCGGGTGCGGCCGGGGGAGGGGCAGTGCGGGGGCGCTGCCGCCACCCCCATGACCGAGGGTAGTGAGCGCGGGGCGAGGAAGATCACCAGGGCCCCGGCCGCCTTCTCTACCCTGGAGCCATGAACGTGTTCGAGGGCGGCGACGGCCGGTTCCTGGAGATGACCAACGGCGGCACGGCGGTGTTCGTGGACGTGCTGGTCCTCGCCGTGTCCGCGCTGGCCCGCGAGCCGTGGGACCACCGCTTCGCCGCCCTGCTGACGCTCCAGGACCAGAGCGTGATGGGGCGCGGGGCCGTCGGCTTCGCTCTGGCCGAGCTCGACTGGGGGGACACGCAGCGGGAGCGGGCCGCGGCCAAGGGCTTCCTGCTGCGCGTCCTCGATCTGGCACTGTCCCGCCACCGGTGGGAGGAGCTGACGTACGAACCGGCCCGCGCCGAGGGGCACTTGCGCGCGTACCGCGCACTGGTGGAGGAGTTCGACCCCGCGGGCGCGCGGTCCGGGGCGGGGTCCGGCGCGGGCGTCCTGCCCGGGCCGCACGAGGCCGCGAGGGCCTCGTGCGTACGGCACCGGGTGCTGGACGGGCTGCCGTTCTGGCAGGGGTGCGTCTTCTGCACGGCCGGGGTCTGAGGCGCTACGCCGCTCCGGGCCCGGGCTCGGAGGCGGGATCCCCCGTGACGGCGGGGAGGACGAGCGCGGACGGATGGTGGAGGGTCACCACGGACGGCGCGAGGCGGGTGGCCGTCGCCAGGGGTTCGCCGGTGCCGGTGTTGCGGGCGAAGCGGGGGTGCGCGCCACCGCTGATCTGCAGGCGGATCCGGTGGCCGACGGCGAACTCATGGGCGGTGGAACTCATCGCCACCGTGACCGTGTTGGGGATCGCGGCCGGAGCCGGATCCAGCTCCGGATCCGCAGCCGCTTCCGCATCCGGAGCCGCTTCCGCCGCACCGGATCCGGCGGGCCGCAGCCGCCGTATGCCGTCGCAGATGTTCGTGGAGCGGCCCTGGGGGTCCACGTCGCACAGCCGGGCGAAGACATCGGCGTGGCCCGTGTCCACGGTGACGCGCAGCTCCGCGCTGACCGCCCCGAGGATGCTGACCGGCTCGGTGAGCGGTGCGGTGGTGAAGGTCAGGACGTCGTCCCTCGCTTCCAGGGCGGTGTTGTCCCGGCCGCCCGCCTTGGGGGAGAGCACGGGCCCGCCGACCGAGGGCGTCGGATCAGCGGGGTCGTAGCGGAAGGACACCGGTGGTGCGGTATGCGCCGTGGGCCGGGTGTCCAGGGCGCCGCCGTTGCCGGGGTACCAGCGTCGAGCCGCGCCCGCCGGGGGCCAGTCGGGGAGGTCCTGCCAGGCCTGGCGGCCGCCCACGTGCACCCGCGCCCTGGTCGGCCGCAGGCCCGACGGGTCGTCGCACAGGTGGGCCCGTAGCCAGGCGAGGCTCTCGGCGAAGACCTCGGGCCAGCCTTGCTGGAGGGCTGAGGTGTGCGTCCACGGCCCCACGAGCAGGGTGGTGTCGCATCCAGCGTTCCGCAGCCGCTCGTACTGCTGCAGGGTCTGGTCGAGGAGCACGTCGCTCCAGCCGCCGATCAGGCTCGTCGGAACGGTCGTGCGCTCGGCCGCCGCTCCGACGTCCGCGCCGTGCCAGTGCGGGTCGGCCGCCTCGGGGTGGGCCATCGCCTCGTCCAGGAGCGGTACGCGTCCGCCGAGGCCGGGTACGTACGCCTCGCCGAGGGGGAGGGTCCGCATGATCTTGCTCAGGTGGCGTTGCAGCCGCAGGGTGGCGCCCGCGAAGCGCCGGACGCCCCGGTGCTGGTTCGTCATTCCCAGGGCGACGACCAGCGCGGTTTCGAGGGAGAAAACGCCGCCGGGGTGGAAGAGGGCGTGCGGGTCGTGCAGGCCCACCTGGATCACCATCGCGCGCAGCTCCGGCGGGGGGTCGAGCGCGAGCGCCCACTGGACGTATCCGAGGTAGCTGGGTCCGATGGTCCCCAGTACGCCGGAGAACCAGGACTGGCGGCGCAGCCAGGCGACGGTGGCCAGGCCGTCCGCGGCCTCGTTGCGCCAGAGGTGGAACTCGCCGCCGGAGCCGCCGGTCCCGCGGCAGCTCTGCAGGACGACGTGGAACCCCTGCTCGGCCAGGAGGATGCCGTACATCGGCGCCCAGGGCAGGCCCCGGCCGTACGGCGAGCGGATCAGGAGGGTGGGGAAGTCGCCCTCGTCCAGCGGGAAGTAATGGTCCGTCAGCAAGGTGCTGCCGTCGGCGGCGGGCACCGCCAGGCGGGTCTCGCAGCCGATGTCGTGGAGCTTGGGAGGAGTGCCCCGGATGGAGCGCCGCATGAGCCGGGCGGAGAGGGGCGGCTTCGTCATGGTGCCTCGATTCCTGGAGCGGGGGACAGGATCCATCATTCCCGTACGGTGTACGAGAATGATAGCGGATGGTTGGATGGGCCACGGAAGAGAGGAGGGCTGCCATGGCCCGTACAGGCGCACCGGGCGCATCCGGCGGCTCCAGCGGCTCCGGCCGTGAGGCGGGCGGCCGCGAGACAGGCGGCCGCAAGGGCGGCGACGGGAAAGTCGGTGGCCGCAAGGCCGGTGTGGATCCGGAACTGCTCTGGGCGCAGCCGGAACGCCCGCGACTCGGGCGGCCGCCGACGCACAGCCGCGCCGCGATCACCGCGGAGGCGGTGGCCATCGCCGACACGGAGGGCATCGCCGCCGTCACGATGCGCGCCATCGCGACCCGCATCGGGGCCGGAACGATGTCGCTCTACAGCTATGTCCCGAACAAGGAGACCCTGCTGGAGCTGATGGTCGACCAGGTCAGCGGCGAGCACCGGATTCCGCCCGAACCCTCCGGCGACTGGCGCGCCGACCTGCGGCAGCTCGCCCACGAACAACGCGCGATGATGCGGAGCCACCCCTGGCTGGCCGCGGCGCTGCCCTCCCGGCAGACGTTCGGCCCCCACACGCTCGCGGTCCTGGAGTACGCGCTCGGGCTACTCGGCTCCGCCGGGGTGGAGGCCGGGGCGAGGCTGGAGACCTTCAGCGTGCTCACCGGTTTCGTGGCCAGCCACGTCACCTACGAACTCGCCCATGAGCAGGCGACCGAAGCCGCCGGCCGCGCCGCGGGCGAACTCGACGCCGCGCAGGCCCGCTACCTCGGGGCCATCGCCGCCACGGGCCGGTATCCCCGCCTCACCGAAGCCATGACGCCGGACACCCGTCACCCCGCGCCCGCCCCTCAGGCCGTCTTCGACCGGCTCCTCGACCGCATGATCAACGGACTCACCGCGGGGGCGTGACCGGCGCGGCGCAGGGCGGCGGGGGTGGTGCCGTACCAGCGGTGGACCGCGCGGCGCAGGGCGCGGGCGTCGGCGTAGCCGCTCCGGACGGCTATCGAGTCGATGCTGAGGTCGGTGCCGTGGAGCAGCTGGGTGATGTGGGTCCGGCGTACGGTCTCGACCTCGTCGCTCCAGGCGGTGCCGTGTTCGTCCAGCCGGCGCTGGAGGGTCCGGGTGCTGATGGCCAGGCGGCGCGCCACCGCGGACAGCGTCGGTGTGGCTTCGGCGTAGGCGGAGGCCAGGGCGGTGCGGAAGAGGTCCAGCCAGTCGTGCAGCGGGATCGAGGTGGCGAGGGTCTGCTCGGCGTGCCGTCGCAGCACGGCCGACAGCCCCGGCTGGATGTACGGGCTCGGGGAGCGGAGGTCCGAGGCGAGGAAGGTGATCGAGGCGTCCGGGGCTTCGAACTCGATGCTGCGGGTGCCGTACAGCTCGACGAGGTCCTGGTGCCGGCGGGGTGCCTTCGCGGTCAGGGACACGCGTACGGGTATGAGGCGGCGCCCGGCGGCTTCGCTGAGGCGGCGCTGGTACAGGCCCATGGCGAAGCCGCGGATGGCGTTGGCCGCCTCATGGGTCAGGTCGGCCCGGTTGACGTGGGAGACGGTGACCTGGGCGCCGTCCTCGGTGACCCGCAGGGCGTCGGTGCCGGTGTCGGCGACGGCGGCGAAGTACGCCGAGGCGTCCCGGATCCCTTCGAGCGGTGTGGGCGCGGAGGTGATCAGGTAGTCCCAGATGCCCAGGCTGCCGATGCCCGACGTCTGTGTCAGCGCCACGGACAGATCGGCCCAGGGGAAATGGGTGGTCGTCAGTTCCGCGATGCGCAGGCCGGTGGCGGAGGGGGTCCGGCACAGGTCGTCGTTGAGGTGCTCGGGGGCCACGCCCAACAGGTGGGTGTATCCGTGCGGGGGTACGCCGAGCAGACGTGCGGCATTGATGCTCAGGCGGACGAGGGCGGAGGACGTCGTCCCCTGATGTGCGTGCGTGACCACGGGGGCTGAGCATAGACCAGCACGAAATGCCAGGTGAACGCGGGAACCCGGGGCCTGATGCCCCCATCGTGGCGCGGGGAGTCCCCCGGTGGCGCGAGGGGTCCCCTTGCTGGCGCGTGCTGCCCCGGGGCAGGTGCTCTTTCCGGCCATAACGTGGTGACCTCCGACGCGGAGCACGGGAGGTCCCGGCCGGATCGGGGCTCCCCCACGGGGGTGGGGGGCCGGGATCCGCTGCCGAGGGGCAGTCACCTCCCTTGCTCCGCGCGGGACGGCCACGGGAGGATCAGCCCTACGCGCCCTACGCGTCCTGCGCGCCCACGGAGCCATCGGCTCCGGCCCGGGCGCTGTCGGGCACCCAGGAGCCGTGCAGACCGGCACTCACCCGGTGGGGCAGGTGGACGGTGGCGATCCGGTCGAGGCCCGACGCGTCGAGGACCACCAGCTGCGAGGCGTCCTGCTTGAGGTCCGAGACGACGGTGAGCAGATAGCCGTCGTCCTCGCGGGTGGCTCCGGCCGCGGGGACGAAGAGGGCTTCGCCCGGCATGCGGGCGTCGCCGACCTGGTGGATGCGGCGGGCGCCGGTGGTGCGGTCGTACTTGACGATGCCGTAGCCGCCGAAACCCTTCTCGTCGGGGAAGGAGACGGCGTAGTGGTAGCGGTTCTCGGCGCCCAGGTACCGCTCGTTGAGGGTCGGGAACTCCACCGGCAGGTCGTCGACGATCCGTTCGTCGACGCAGCCCGCCGTCATGTCGACCACCCAGCGGCGGGTGTAGGAGCGGGAGACGGGCTCGGTGCCGCGCCCGGGGGCGCCGGTCCACCAGTTCCAGGAGAGCCGGAAGCCCTCGCGGTCCACGGTGGGGCCCTCCAGGACGATGCGGCCCAGGCCGTCCTCGTAGGCGTTGGCGACGTGCAGCATGTTGCCCGGTTCGATGGAGAACCAGCGGACCTCCCGGGCTTCACCGTTTCCGTTGGCGCCGCGGGGCATGACACCGATGCGGGCGGGGTGCGGGTCGCTCCAGCCGTAGGGGATGCCCGAGTGCTCGGCGGGATCGAAGGTGACGTTGCCCTCGATGAACACCACGTGGTGGCGGGTGAGGGCGAAGTCGTGCTTGAGCGAGGCGGTCGCCCCCGGCACCTCGGCGGTGTGGATGATCTCGCCCTTGGCGTCGGCGACGTAATGCACCAGGAAGGGCGGGAAGGGTGACGACCCGAAGAAATGGAGTTCGCCCGTCACCGGGTCCTCCTTGGGGTGGGCGGTCATCGCCGTGCGCAGCTTGCCGCCGAAGTCGTACGCGCCGACCGTGTCCAGTTCCGCGGTGAGTTCGAAGGGGAGGTTGGCCTCGCACAGCGCGAGCAGCCGACCGCCGTGCTCGATGATGTGGGTGCCCGCGGCGCTGGCCGTCAGGTCCGGCCCCTTCTCCGTCATGTACGGGGCACCCTCCAGCGCGGGGGTGTGCACCCAGCGGTTGCGGTACCACTCGGCGCGGCCTTCGCGCAGCCGGATGCCGTGGACCATGCCGCTGCCCTTGAACCAGTGGGTGGGGGTGACCCCGGGCTTGGGGTTGTGGCCGTTGCGGAACAACCGGCCGGTCAGCTCGGTGGGCAGGGTGCCCTCGACCGTGAGGCCGGTGGCGGTGACCTCGTTGACGACGGGGGTGAAATGGCCGGTCAGGTAGGGCTTGTCGGCGGTCATGAGGGGTTGCTCCTTCGTGTGCGGTGCAGGAGGTTCATGACGCACAGCCTCGGGCGGGGCGCTGTCCACTATCCAGACCCGGCGGGGGCGGTCACTGTCCACTCCTGTCCGCACCTGTCCACCGGGTGCCGCTGCCGCCTACCGCAGCTCCTCCTGCCACAAGGCCGCGCACAGCAGGTCCAGGCCCTGGCGCAGGTGGCGCCGGTAGGTGCCGTACGGCAGGCCCAGGCGCCGGGCGGCGGCTTCCTGGGTGGGGGCGCCGGAGAAGTACCCCGCCGTCAGCGCCTCGCGGGCCCGCACCGCGCGCGGGTCGTCGGCCAGCTCGTCGACGGCCCGGCGCAGCAGGGCGCGCGACTCCTCGACGGCATCGGTGAAGTCGGCCGCGAGACGGGTGCGCAGCAGGGCGCAGACGGCGAAGGCGCCGGGGTCGCGCCAGTGCGCGAGCGCCTCGCGCACGGCCTGGTCGAACGCGGTGCGCGAGATGGCTGACGGGCCGGGCGGTGCGGCGACGGGGGTGTCGGTGGCCGATATGAAGCTCTGGATCCACGCCTCCACGGGTATGCCCCGCCAGTCGACGCCGAACACCCCGTAGGTGTACGCGCCGACCCGCGGGCGCGCCCCGGTGTCCTCCAGCGTGCCCTTGACGCGGGCGGCCCAGGTCTCGGCGTCCCGGAAGACGGCGAATCCGTAGGCGCGGCCCCGGGCGCGGGCCGCCTCCGCCTGGGCGCGGGAGCTGCTCAAGTCGATGACGCGCGAGGGGACTTGGTACCGCTCGGGGTAGACGGAGAAGCGGCTGACGCCGATGTGCTCGCCGGGGCTCACCGGCGCGGTGGCCTCCGTGTGGTGCCACGCGGCGGCGATGACGGGGTCGGTGGCCAGATCCCGGGGATCGGGCGGAGCGGGCAGGACCAGCCGGGCGGTGAACGCCACGATCCGGCCCGTGCTGACGAGGCGGTAGACGCTGAAGGCCTGCGGCTGCCTCTCGGCCCAGTAGCGGACCAGCTCGGCGGAGGCGGCCCCTTCGGTCTCCTCGGCCATGCGCAGCAGGACGTCCAGGTCGTCCGGGTGCAGGGCGCGGTCGTGCACCTCGTCCTCGCGGGACCAGGTGCGCAGCCGGGCCAGGGTCTTCCCCTCGCGGAAGAGGTAGAAGAGTTCGTCGGTGACGGTCCACACCCGTTCCTCGGGTGCCTCGCGCAGGAGGCGCAGGTATTCGTCCGCGAGGCGTCGGCGCATCGCCTCGAAGGCGTTGGGCGCCCGCCAGCGCAGGTCCGCGGCCAGCGTCTCGCGCGCGGCGTCGTGCGGGTGGAGCCCCCGCCGGGTGGACTCCATGAAGGGCAGCTCCCGCAGCCAGGAGAAGAGCAGGTGGGCGTCCTCCTCCGGCAGCACCGAGGCGAGCAGTTCCTCGGACGTCGAGTGGGCCTGCGCCGCCACCTCCAGGGCGCGCCGGTGGGCGGCGGTGGGCACCTCGCCGATCAGCCCCGCCAGCAAGGTGCGCAGGACGTCGGCGGAGGGGGCCCAGATGTCCTCCCGGCCGCAGCCCGCCGATCCCGCGGCGGCGGCGAGGGACAGGGCCAGCGGGTTGCCTCCGGCGAAGCGGAGTACGGGGTCGCGCAGTTCGGGCCGGATCCGGGCGGCGGCGAGCAGGCTGCGGGCCTGGTCCTCGGAGAACGGCTCCAGCTCCGTCATGTGCAGGAGCCCGGACCAGGCGGGGTCGGCGGCCCATTGCGGCTGCGGGGCGCGCCGTCCGGCCAGGACGACGAGGGCGCCGTCCGCGGCCCGCGGCAGGAAGTGGTGCCAGAGCCGGCTCTCCAGCCATTGGCAGTGCTCGAAGGAGTCCACGAGCAGCACGGTGCCCGGATCGCGCAGGAAGGGTCCGGCGGCCCGCTCGAAGTCGGCGGGGTCCCGGTCGACGAAGCGGCCGTCGAGTTCGAGGAGCGGCCGGTCCGCGGCGCGGGCGCGGTCCGCGAGGCGGCGCAGCAGCGTCGACTTGCCGATGCCGCCCGGCCCGTGCACGTAGAACGCGAACGGCGCGTGCGGATCGCCGGTCAAGGCGTGCTCGAAGTGCCCGAGTTCCTCGTCCCGGCCGATGAAGGCCCGGACCCGGGCCCGGCTGAGTCGTTCGCCGACGGACACCATGGTGGCATCGTAACCGAGGCCCTGGCCAGGTCACTTGGCCGGTCGGGCGCGGCCTCCGGGAGTGGGGCGCGGGTACGTCCGGGACTGCTTGACGCTGCCGTAGGCGAAGCTGGACTCGATCGAGGCGATGCCGGGGATGGCGTGGATCCGGTCACGCACCAGGGATTCGTAGGCCTCCAGGTCCTCTATGACGACCCGGAGCAGGTAGTCGCTGCTGCCCGCCATCAGATAGCAGTCCTGGATGTGCTCGATGAGCGCGACGTGCTGCTCGAAGAGCCGGACCGCCTCCGCCGTGTGCCGTTCCAGGCGTATTCGTACGAAGACGGTGATCGGGAGTCCGAAGCCGACCTGGTCGACCACGGCCGTGTAGCCGCGGATCAGGCCCGCTTCCTCCAGCCGCCGGACCCGCCGCAGACACGGCGAGGGAGACAGGCGGACGCGGTCGGCGAGGTCCTGGTTGGACAGTCGGCCGTCGGCCTGCAATTCCCGGATGATCTGCAGATCGACTGCGTCCATGGCCACTCCTCGGCGGATCCTTGGCAGATTCTGCCCCAAACGTATGTCCAGGAGGCAGAACTGGCAATCGACTGCCCCGGCACAAGCCCTAGCGTTGCGGAGGGACGGGATCCGGCCGCGCTGGCCGCATCTGACTCCCTTGCGCACCCCGCTGTCCCTGCCGCACCACCCCCCGACGGGCCCCGAGCCCCGCCCCGACGGGCCCGAGCCCCCAGAACCTGGAGCAACCCCCTTGGTCGCCATCGACCCCCCGGTCACGGCCCCTTCCCCGGGCCCCGGCCGAGCGCTCGCGCGCCGGTTCTCCCCACAGAGCGTGGGCATGGCGGCGCTCCTGGTGACCGTGGCGATCTGGGCCGCCTTCGCGCTCAGCGCCCGCGCCCTGAGCGCGTCCTCCCTGCTGCCGGCGGACGCCGCCCTGCTGCGCTTCGGCGTACCGCTCCTGGTGCTGGCCCCCGCCCTGTGGCGGCGCCGCCGCCGGATCGCCGCGGTGCGCCCGGCCGCCGCCGCCAAGATCGTCTGCGGGGCGGGCGTGCCCTTCTTCCTCGCGGCGATGCACGGCGGGGCCCTCACCTCCGCGGCCTTCGTCGGCTCGATCGTGCCCGGCATGGTCCCGCTGTTCGTCTCCGCGCTCATGGTCGCCCGCGGGCAGCGCGTCCCGCGCGGCCTGCAGGCCGCCGGGCTCGCACTGATCGCCGTGGGCGTGGCCGCGCTGGTCCGGGACCACGTGGTCCCCGTGGACGCGGACATCCTCGAAGGCGCGGGCACCCTGCTGGTCGCCAGCGGCCTGTGGGCGCTGTACACGGTGGGGCTGAAGGAGGTCGACCTCGATCCGGTCGGCTCGATCGGCCTGCTCTGCCTGCCCTCGTTCGCCGTCATCGGACTCCTGGCGCTGACCGGGGTGCTGCCCACCGGCCTCGCGCACGCCGCCGGATCCGACATCGCGCTGTTCTTCGTCGTCCAGGGGCTCGGGGTCGGCCTCTGCGCCGGCCTGCTGTACGCCTTCGCCATCCGCCGACTGGGCGCCGAGCGCAGCTCGGTCGTCGGGAGCCTCAGCCCCGTCGCCGTCGTCCTGCTCGCCGTTCCGGTGCTGGGGGAATCGCCGACCCCCGCCGTCCTCATCGGCGTACCGCTCATCACCGCGGGCGTCGTCCTCGCCAACCGCCGTCCCCGCACCCAACCCGAGGTTCCCGCAGATGCTTGAGCTGCTCCCGCCGCCGCCCGCCGATCCGCTGTGGGTGCTGACCGACGCCTTCGGGGCCGACGCGCGGTCCGAACGGCTCGACCTCGTCCTCGGCGTCTACCGCGACGAGACCGGGCGCACCCCCGTCATGGCCGCCGTGCGCGAGGCCGAGATCCGGCTCGCCGAACGCTCCGCCTCCAAGGAGTACCGCGGGCTCTCCGGCAACACCGCCTTCAACCGGGCCGTCCTCGCGATGGTGCTCGGCACCGGACCCGGCGGACCGGCCGACCGGGCCGCGGCCGTGCAGACCGTCGCGGGCTCCGGCGCCCTGCGCCTGCTGGCCGACCTGATCCACCGCACCCGCCCCGGCGCGACCGTCTGGATCAGCGAACCGGCCTACGTCAACCACCGGCCCATCCTGGAGGCCGCCGGGCTGACGGTGCGCGGCTTCGGCTGGCGCGACGCCGAGGGCGGCTTCGACACGGAGGGCGTGCTGCGGGAGCTGGCCCGCGCCGGGCGCGACGACGTGGTCCTCCTCCAGGGCTGCTGCCACAACCCGACCGGGGTCGACCCGCTGCCGCAGGACTGGCAGGCGCTCGCCGAGTCGGCCGTGCGCGGCGGCTGGATCCCGTTCGTCGACCTCGCCTACCACGGGCTCGGCGACGGACTGGAGGCCGACCTGCTGCCCACCCGGATGCTGGCCGAGCGCGTGCCGGAGATGCTGATCGCCGTCAGCTGCTCGAAGAACTTCGGCCTCTACAGCGACCGCGTCGGCGGCGCCATCGTCCTCGGCGCCTCCGCCGGGGCCGCGCGGCACGCCGAGACGGCCCTGCAGAACGCCGCCCGCACCCAGTACTCGATGCCCCCGGAGCACGGCGCCGCCGTCGTCACGACGATCCTGGAGGACGACGGGCTACGGGCCTCCTGGCGCGCGGAACTGGAGCTGATGCGGGGCAGGATCACCACCCACCGCGCCGTACTGGCGGCCGTTCTGAGCGACCTCGGCCGGGCCGGCGAGGCGCGGACGCTCGCCCGGCAGAAGGGCATGTTCTCGATGCTGCCGCTCACGGGAGAGCAGATGCTGCGGCTGCGCACGGAGTTCGCGATCTACGGAACGGCCGCGGGGCGGGTGAACATCGCGGGCATCCCGGAGCACCGCATCCCCTGCCTGGCCCGGGGCATCGCGGCGGTCACGGGCCCTTCGGCGGGCTCCGCGTGACCCACGCCGCGCGGACAGTGTCCTTTCGGCCGGTGTGCGGGCGGGCCCCGGCGGTGTTTCCTGGGAAGGGTCAGCACCGTCAGCGCATTCCGTGCAGAGCATTGCGGCGGAAGCATCCCAAGGGTCTGGAACACCACCATGTCGACGTGTACCGAGCAGAGGGCGGAGGTGATCGCAGAGAACCGCACCCGCAAGGGTCTGCTTCCGCTGTGCCTGAGCGAAGCAGCCGAGCGGTTCTCCTTGGCGGTCCTTCTACGGAATGCGCGCGGTCCTCGCGCTCTTCTTGATCGACACCGCCCACGGTCTCGGCATGGCCAAGGGCACGGCGGTCGCGCTCGTCGGCGCCTACCTGTCGGCCTGCTACTTCACCGCCCTGCCGGGCGGCTGGATCGCCGACCGGCTGCTCGGCGCCCGTAAGACCGCCCTCATCGGCGGGGTCGCCATCCTGGCCGGGCACATCGCGCTCGCCGTGGAGGCCGGAGCGGGCGGTGTCTACGCCGGGCTCGTCCTGATCGCGGTCGGCACCCGTCTGCAGAAGCCCAACATGACGGCGCTGGTGGGCACGCTCTATGCGGAGCGGACCGACCAGGAACGGGACGCGGCCTACAGCAAGTTCTACGCGAGCGTCAATGTCGGCGGACTGGCGGCGACCCTCCTGGTGGGCTGGCTCGGCCTGCACTTCGGCTGGCACGTCGCCTTCGGCGCGGCCGCCGTCGCCATGGCCCTGAGCCTGGTGGTGTTCCAGCTGTCGGGCAGCCTCCGCGAGGCCGCCGACTCTCCCGGCCGTCCGCTGACCCGCACCGAAGCGCGCGGGGTGGCCGTCCGGGCGCTGTGGAGCGCGGCCGGTGTGCTCGCGGCCGGTGTCGCGGCCCGGGCGACCGGCACCCTGACGCTGTCGGGCGCGCTGACCGCCTTCGCCGTCCTGGCGGTGGTCGTCCCGGTCGGCTACCTCGTGAAGCTGCTGCGCCGCACCGATCTCGACGAGCGGGGCCGGGCGGGCCTCCGCGCCTACGCGCGGCTCTTCGCGGCCGCCGTCGCCTTCTTCTGCATCTTCGACCTGGCCGCGTCCAACGTGCAGTTGTTCGCCGCGGACCACGTCGACATGAGGGGCATCCCGGTCACCTGGCAGGCGGCCCTGAACCCCGTCATGACCATCGCCTTCGCCGGTGTCCTCGCCTTCGTGTGGCGCAAGGCGCGCGTCTCCTCCCCGGCGAAGTTCTCCGCGGGGCTCGTCCTGGGCGGGCTGTCCTTCCTCCTGCTCGCCCTCGCGGCGGGCCGCGCCACCGGCGGCGTGCACATCTCCCTGCTCTGGCTGGTCGGCCTGTACGTGCTGCTGAGCCTGGGCGAACTCTTCCTCGCCCCCACCGGACTGTCCATGAGCCACAAACTGGCCCCGGCGGGCACCGGATCCCAGCTCGTGGGGCTCTTCTTCCTGGCCGCCGCGGCGGGCGACGCGATCGGCAGCCAGGTGGCCACCCACCTCACCGGCGCCGCGCTCTACCTGGCCCTGGGCGGCCTCGCGGTCACCGCCGGCCTCGCCATGGCCGCGGCCACACCGGGACTGCGGCTGCTGACCGGCGAGTGACGGCCGGGCCCCCGGCCCCGGGCCCGACCGGTCCGCGGCCGCCGGCGGGGGCGTTGAGTGTTCGTTTATTGCACTGCCACTTCCCTGCGGCATGGTGTTCGGGCGGGGTACGGCGAGGGGGATCCGGCCGTCCGGCCGGGTCGCGGCGTACGCCGGGAGCGAGTGGGGGGCCCATGAGCACGGCGGCATTCAGGAACACGGCACGACTGCAGTACTCGATCACCTTCATCGGGTACGCGGACCTCGTGGGCGAGGTCGAGAGCGTCTCGCACCAGGAACTGCGCGGGGACAACTACTACAAGGACCTGCCCGAGCCCGCCGACCACAAGGGAGCCCTCCAGGGCATCCAGCACCGCAAGGACGCCGAGCGGCAGGTCGTGAACCTCCTCGCCGACCGGATCTACCGCCACCTGGGCTGTGCGAGCACCGCGCAGTACAAGGCGCGGATCGGCGCCGTCCGCAGGGGCACCGTCGACCTGTACTCCGACATGGGGCCGTGCCACTCGTGCCGGTCGGTGATCAAGGACTTCCGGACCGACTTCCCGGCCCTCGACTTCCAGGTCCGCTACCGCAACGCCCTGTTCAGCGGCGGCACCGCGAGGCTGCTCCAGGCCGGTGACGGCCTCTACGGCTCCTACGGCATCGGTGACGCCGAGCAGGGCGCCGGCGACCTGTGGATCAAGAACCACCCCGGCACCCCGCTGTACGCCGCCACCGCGACCTTCGACGCCAAGGTGGCCGGGCCGGACGGCTACCGCTTCCAGGGCACGTTCACGGCGGTCGACCAGCAGCCCCACGCCTCGTTCCTCTACCCGGCGCCCACCGCCGTCGCGGCTCCGCTCGACGAGGTGGCGGCCGTCCTGGACCAGGTCGCGGCGAACATCCGCGACACGATGGCCCCCGGCCAGGAGATGCGCCCGCAGTCCTTCCGGAAGTGGATCAACGGCATCAACCAGGGCACCGTCCGGCTCGTCTGCGAGCGGGGGCCGAGCCAGGCCGGGCGCACGGCGGTGGCGGCCTTCATCGCGGACTTCCCGAAGGTGCGGATCGAGGTCTCCTACGAGGCCACGGCCGCGCGGACCGACGGGCTCGGGTACGGCGACGCCACCGCGGGCCCGGCTGGCACCTGGCTGAAGGTCTTCCCGGCCGCCCGCTGACGGGGCTCCGGCAGGGCGTTCTGGCCGGGCGTTCCGGCAGGGCGACGCGTCGTGGTTTCGGTCCATGAGGAATGAAATCCGGCCTCTCGCCGGTGCGGGCGCATGCCGGGTGCCGCGCCGGGGCAGGGCTGATCACCGTGCGTGACCGAGGGGCGAGGCGGTGCGTGACCCCGCGCCCGGCCACGTACGGAAGGGGACGTGGTGCAGGCAGCGGGGGCAGTACAGGACGACGGACGCGGGGCCGGACAGGCGACCGGCGCCTTGGACGGATTCATCGAACTTTCGGCCGGGCTGACCGGTTTCAGCGGTGACGAACTGTGCGGTCTCGGCGTGGCCGGTGAGTATCTGGCCATCGTGCGGCGGCAGTTGGGACCCGTCCGCTACGAACGCCTCCTGGCCGCTCCGGAGTCGCCCGAGCCGGGCCTCCAGGAAGCGGCCAGGGCGGTGATCCACCTCTGGTACACCGGCGGTTGGCCCGGGATCCCGGGGGAGAGCGGGCCGTTCGTCGCATCGGCGCGGGCGTATGCGGCCGGGCTGGTGTGGCGGGCCGTGGGCGGGCACGCTCCCGGGAGTTCCCCGGCGGGCCACGGAAGCTGGGCCGATGCCCCGGCCGACGCCGCCACCGCGGAGCGCGCGGGGGCGGGCCGGTGAGCGGCCCGTCGCGGTACGACGTGATCGTGGTCGGCGGCGGGATCGCCGGTTCCCTCGTCGCCCGGTACCTGGGTGACCGCGGGCGGCGGGTCCTGGTGCTGGAAGCAGGGGTCGCGCAGGCGGACCCCGGGCAGGCGCACCGGGACGCCCTGGGCCGGTACTTCACGGCGCCGGTGAAGGTGCCCAGCTCAACCCAGCTCCCGAACCGGGCCGCCCCCTGGCCCGAGGTCACCGACCTGAGGGGGCTCGACGGCGGCGGCTACCGCGCCGAGGGATACCTCGTCCAGAACGGTGAACTCCCGTACGCCAGTGGGTACTTGCGCGCGAACGGCGGCACCGGAACCATCTGGACCGGCCTGACCCCGCGGATGCTGCCCGAGGACTTCGACACCGAGGCGTTCGGCTACGGACGCAGGTGGCCCCTGAGCTACACGGAGCTGGAGCCCCACTACCGGGCCGCCGAACACGCGCTGGGCGTGGCCGCCGACGCCGGGGAGCAGCGCGCGCACGTCGGGCTGCCCTTTCCCGAGGGGTACGTCTTCCCGATGCGGGCCCTCGCGCTGAGCCGTCTGGACCGGGTGATGGCCGAGCGCCTCGACGGCCGGCGGGTCGTCGATCCCACCGCCGCGGAAGCGGTGGAGCTGCGGGTGGTCGGCACCCCGCACGCCCGCAACGGCGTGGCGCACCCCGGTTACGACGGCGGAGCGGGCTACGTGCCCATCGGCGCCCACGGGCGGCCCGACCCCGCCAGCCGGTGCGTGGGACACGCGATGTGCATCCCCCACTGCCCGGCGCAGGCCAAGTACACCCCGCTCAAAACGCAGGCGCAGTGGGCGGATTCGGTCACCCTGGTGGACCGGGCCGTGGTCAGCCGGGTGCTGACCGACGGGAACGGCCGCGCCACCGGTGTCACGTACCTCGCGTACCCGGCACCGGACGGGGGAGGGCCCGCGACCACGCACACGGCCGACGCCGATGTGGTGGTGCTGGCCGCGCACGCGATCGAGAACGCCAAGCTGCTCCTGATGTCCGGCCTGGCCAACCGCAGCGGCCAGGTCGGCCGCAACCTCATGGACCACCCCGTGCTGCTGACCTGGGGACTCATGCCCGAGCGGATCGGCCCGTACCGGGGGCCCGGCTCCACCTCGGGGATCGAGGGATTCCGCTCGGGTCCGGGCCGCCGCTCGCGCGCCCCCTTCCGCATCGAGATCGGCAACTGGGGCTGGGTGTGGGCCAAGGGGCCGGTCGACACCGACGTCGCCGAGCTGCTGAACGGCGCGGACGGGCGGGGACTGCGCGGGAGCGAGCTGCGCGCGGCCGTGGCCGACCGCGTCGGGCGCCAGTTCACCCTGCAGTTCGAGATGGAACAGAGCGCGGACCCGGCCAACCGGATCACCCTCGACCCGCGCGAGCGCGACGCACTCGGCCTGCCCCGGCCGGTGGTGACGTACGGCCTCGACGACCACGTCAAAGCGGGCATCGCCGCCGCCAAAGCGGTCTCCGACCAGGTCTTCACCCTGCTGGGAGCCGAGGACCACACCGAGTTCAACGCGCCCGCCTGGCCCGGCCGCTTCGAGCACGAGGGCCGGACCTACGGCTACCGGGGAGCCGGACACGGAGCCGGGACCCACATCATGGGCAGCTCACCCGACGACTCCGTCGTCGACCCCTGGCAGCGCTGCTGGGACCACCCCGGCCTGTACGCGGTGGGCTGCGGAAGCATGCCGTCGGTCGCCACCTCCAACCCCACCCTGACCATGGCCGCCCTCGCCCTGCGCAGCTGCGAGCGCATCGAAGCCGACCTGGCGGGCCGCGACCGGCCCGTCACCCTCACCGACCTACGAGCCCGTGGAGCCACCCTGTGAGCCCGCTGCCCCTGCCGCCCGTCGCCGCGCCCTACCAACTGCCCTTCCACTACGGGGCCCTGCACAACATCGGCCTGGACTACCTCGTCCATCCGGACCCGGTGAGAGAGGTGCTGGCCAAACACCATCCGGCCCTGACCGCCGCGGACTTCGCCGGATACGCGCTCGTCTCGCTCAACTACCAGCTGTACTTCGCCCAGTACCCGAACGGCGGGGGCATCACCCAGGAGATCGAAGTCAACATCGTCGCCCACCCGGCGGCGGCCGCGGACCGGGTGCCGCGGGTCAGCTACGCGCAGTACGCCCAGGGCCACGACCAGACCAAGCTCCTCGGCATCGGCCGCGTCCACGTCCTGTGCGACAACCCCCTGGCCATCGAGGCCGGACGCCTCCTGTACGCGGAGCCGAAGTACCCCGGCACGTTCAGCGCGGAGATGCCCTCGCTCAACGGCCCCGCCGGCGACGCCTGGAACATCCACTGCCACGCGGCCGACGCCACCCCGCTGTTCTCCCTCGCCGCGGACCTGAACGGCCTGCGCCCGGTCACTGCCAACAACACCCCCATCACCGGCTACGGAACCGAACCCGACGGGCGGACCCTGGCCGGCCCGATGAACGTGTACCAGCCCTACCACTGGTACGACCTGACCGCGCCCGAGGCGGCCGGACGCGCACGCCTGACCGTCCACGACCCGTCCGGCGCCGTCGGCCAGGACCTCACCCACCTCATCCACGCCACCGCACCCGCGGGCGCGTGGACCTTCCAGTCACCCCCGGTCGCCGCCCACAACCGCCCGTACTACCTGGCCTGATCCGCCCGGACCCGCCCCGGGCGGGCTGCCGCAGCAGCCATTGCCCGGTCAGCCGCATCACCTCGGCGCGGCTGCGGTGGCCGGGCCCGGTCGCGGATCGCTAGCCTCCATCCATACGCCATCGTATGGATGGGCGTCCTACGGACGAGGGCACCTTCATGAGAATCCCCAGAACCGCGCACACCACCCGCCCCTGGCGCATCCACGAGATCGCGGCCGACTTCCGGGTCGAGGACGTGTGGGCGCTCCCGACGCCGGGCGGCCCCGACGACCTCGCGCTGCTGGTGCACCAGTTCACGAGCGGCAGCGCCACGAACACCTCCTCTCCCGTGGCGCGCGCACTCTTCGCGCTCCGCGGGAAGGTCGGGGAACTCCTCGGCTGGGACGAGCCCGATGCCCGGCCCGGCACTCGGGCACGGACACTGCGGGACCGGCTCCCGGCGGACCTCCTCGAAGGCCCCCGGGGGCCCGCCTTCGCCACGCTCCCGTTCACCTCGCTCTACCTCACGCACGACGAGTGGGCGGCGGAGCTGTCCAACCGGACCGTACAGGCGGTGCTCCACATCGGCTGGATCCCGGACGGAGCCGACCGCTACCACGGCCAGATGGCCGTCCTGGTGAAACCGAACGGGCTGCTCGGCACCGCCTACATGGCCGCCATCAAGCCGTTCCGGTACCTGGCCGTCTACCCGGCGATGCTCCGGGGCATCGGCCGCCAGTGGCAGAACGCCGCAGCCGCGCGCCGGGAGTAGCGCCGCTCCTCACGCGGTGACGACGCCGACCGGTCAGGCGGGCCCCTGCCCGGTGCCGGTCGCCGTCTTGATGAGCGGGGCGTCCCGGGAGAACTCCCGGAACCCGAGCCCGTAGTACAGCCCGCGCGCCGCGGGATGGCCCGGCGCGCCCAGGCAGGCGACCGTCATGTGGGTGGCCCCGGCCGCCCGTGCCCGGTGCATCCCGTGCAGCAGCATCGCCCGTCCCAGGCCGCGCCGCCGGTAGTCCGGATGCGTCCCGACCGGTTCGAACTCGGCGGTCCTGTTCGCTTCGTCGAGCCACATGATGGTCGAGGCCGCCATCGTCCCGTCCGGTGCCTCCACCAGCACGTGCAGGTCGCCGCGGTACGGGGCCGACCGCCGGACACCCTCGTAGCCCTCGGCCGTGTAAGCCGAGGGGCCCCAGGCGCTCAGATGGGCCTGGACCACGGCTTCCGGCCCGGCCTCGCCGGCCGTGCGGAAGCGGAATCCGTCCGGCAGTACCGGCGCTTCGAGATCGGTCAGGGCGCGCCCGTTGAGCTGGGTCCAGGACCCGGCGTCGCCGAGCGCCTCCGTGTCGGTCTCGTAGCCGTGGGCCGCCCACCGCTCCAGGGCGAACCCGTCGGCGGCGCCCGGCAGGACCGTACGGTCGAGGCCCGCCGCCGTGGCGTCGTACCAGTCGATCACCTCGTCGACCAGCCCGGCGTGGTCGGGATGGACCTGGAGGGCGAGGTAGGCGCCGGTGATGTCCTTCGCCGACCCGTCGCTGCGCCGGACCCGGCGCGGAAGGCTGGCCCAGCCCCACGCGGCCAGGTCGTCGCCGGAGAACCACAGCCGCCGCCGCCAGCTCGCGCCGTCGGCGGCGTGTCCCCGGCCCCAGTTCCAGGCCAGCTCGCCGTACGACGCGTCGCTGTTCACCAGGTGCGGGTGGGTGGCGGTGACGCGCTGCGCCAGACCCTGCATGAGCCGCACATCGGCGGCGTTCAGAAGCTCGGAGTTGGTCACGGTGCTCCACTGTGGCAGGACCGTGCGGAGCCGTCGAGCCGTTTTCCCGGGGCGGCGGTGGGCCCGCGTCCGGTGTCATCCCGCGCGGCGGAGGTCCAGCATGCAGAACACCTTGTCGTAGCGGCGTGCGCCGACGGCGACGAAGTCCGGCAGACGGCCGTATTCGCTGAAGCCCAGCGACCGGTAGAGGTGCAGCGCGCTGTCGTTGTCGCCCCGGGCGTCCAGGGTGAGGACCTCGATTCCCGCCCGCCGCGCGTCCTCGATCAGGGCCGTGGTCAGCGCCCTGCCGACGCCGTGGCCGTGGGCGGCGGCGTCCACCGCGAGCTTCTCCAGGTCGGCGTGCGGACGGTGGGTCGGCCGCGCGTAGCGCTGCCAGTACCCCAGCCCGACCAGTCGCCGGTCGACGTACGCGGCACGCAGGCCCGCGTCACCGGCGCGCACCGCGGAGACCACGTGCCCCAGGAGTTCCGCCACTTCATCGGGCGAGGGCGGCTCGGTCCAGCCGAGCGCCGCACCCGCGCGGACCAGATCGGCGAGGATCCGGTGGGCCGACGCCGCGAAGCGGGCCTCAAGGTCCGGATCGGACGTCAGCTCCGTCGCGTCGAGGATGACGGGCCCGAGGGCACCGCTGCTGGTCATGGCCGTGTTCATGGCGACGAGCCTAACGTCGGGGGACAGGGCTTGCGGCCCGGGCACCGGGACGCGGTCCGCCGGACGCTCCGCATCCTCAGGACCCTCAGGGCCCGGCGACGACCCCCGTGTTCTGGCAGGCCGTCAGCAGCCAGCGGCCGTCCGCCTGTTGGGAGACCACGTACAGCGGTGCGCCCTCGCTTTCCTCGCCCGGGGCCAGGTAGCGCTGACGGACCTTGACCGCGGCGACATCGGGGCGGATGAAGAGGACGTGGGCCACCTCGTAGGTGACCTTGCCGTCCCAGCTCGCCGCGGGGAGGACCGCGCGGGTGAACTCCGAGATCGCGTCGAGACCGATGAGGACCTTGCCGTGGGCCGTCGTCCAGATCGCCTCCGGGTGAAAGAGCGCCAGGAACTCCTCGGGGTCCTTGTGCTGCTGGGAGTGCTCGACGGTGGCGACGAGCCGGCGGATCGCCTCGATGTCGGCTGCGCGGGACGTTGATTCGGTGACCATGCGGATCAACATCCCACCTCAAGCACGGTTGAGGTCAAGCATGTTGGTCAGCGGAGGGTGAGCGAGATCTCGGATGCGACGCCCGACAGCTTCTCCGGGTTGCGGACGAAGTAGAGCCCCGAGATGCGGGCGCCCTCGACGCACAGCGCGATGACGCCGTCCAGCTCGCCGTCCAGGTGTACGGCCAGGGCCGGGGTGCCGTTGACCGTGGTGGGCGTGAACGCGAACGCGGCACGGATCCTGGCGGCCTTGCCGGTCATGCCGGTGAAGAGGCGCGCCACCTTGTCGGCTCCGATGACCGGACGCGGCGCGGCGTGCTTGATGCCGCCGCCGTCGCCCATGTAGACGACATCGGGGGCGAGTACGTCGAGGAGCCCCTGGAGGTCACCGGTTTCGAACGCGCGCTGGAACGACTCCAGGGCCACCCGGCTCTCGCCGGCCGAAACCGCCTGGCGGGGGCGGCGGGCGTCGACGTGCCGACGGGCGCGGTGGGCGATCTGGCGGACGGCCGCCGGGCTCTTGTCGACGGCAGCCGCGATTTCGTCGTAGCCGACGTCGAAGACCTCGCGCAGGACGAAGACGGCGCGTTCGGTGGGCGACAGCGTCTCCAGGACGAGCATCATGGCCATCGACACGCTCTCGGCGAGTTCGACGTCCAGGGCCACGTCCGGCGCGGTGAGCAGCGGCTCGGGCAGCCAGGGGCCGACGTACGCCTCCTTGCGACGGCTCATGGTGCGCAGCCGGTTGAGTGACTGGCGGGTCGTGATGCGGACCAAATAGGCGCGCTGGTCGCTCACTTGCTCCTGGTCGACCTTGACCCAGCGCAACCAGGTCTCCTGGAGGACGTCCTCGGCGTCGGCCGCCGATCCGAGCATCTCGTAGGCGACGGTGAAGAGCAGGTTGCGGTGGGTGACGAAGGTCTCCGTCGCCGTGTCAGTGGTGTGTTCGCCAGCGGTGTGTTCGCTCATGTCCCGAACCCTTTCCTTCTCTTCGTTCACGCGGTTCGGACACAAGACACCGCCGGACCGGGTCTTGTGACAGCGTGTGAGGCGGATCACTCACCCGGCCGGAGGGCCGTCAGCCAGGAGTGCTCCGGGTGGACCCTGGTGAGGTAGGTGGCCAGGGTCCGCCGCGAGGCCGCGTCCATCAGGGGGAGCGCGGCGGCGAAATCCTGCTGGTCCTTGGGGCGGACGGCCTTGGCCTTGAAGAGCAGGGCCAGTTCGGGGGCGAGGTAGGGGATGCCGTCCGGGGTGCGGCGGATGACCTCGGTGTACGGCAGGCGGATCGACGGGTCGCGTCGGCAGATCCAGGTCGGGCCGTCGTGCGGCTCACGGAACACGTCCACGAGGTAGTTGCCGGTGGCCGGGTCGCGCAGCCAGGTCTGGTGGGCCAGATCCGAGACCTCCGGCGTGAGTTCCCAGACGTGGTCGGATGCCACGACGTCGAAGGTGAACTCGGGGAACCGGGACCGGATCTCGGGAAACCGGGCGGCCGGGACGGCGATCTCCAGGTCGCTGTGCTCGCGGGTGTGCTCGCCCACGAACAGGTCGATGGCCCAGCCCCCGGCGACGTACCAAGGGGTCGAAAGTCCGTTCAGCCGGGTTGCCACTTCGGTGGGCGTCCAGGCGGCCGCCCACCTGGCCTCTGCCTCGGCCGCGGTGATCGGTATGCCGTTCGGGGGCAGTTCGCGGGTCATCCGGCCAGATTATCGGGCGGCGGGCGGCGGGCGGCGGGCGGCGGGCGGCGACGCCGAGGGGCGTGGTGTCGGTCATCTGTCGGTGGGTGTCGGTGCGGGACGGGGGCTGTCGGCCGGGTGTCAGTCGGCCGTCGGAGGGGCCTGACACCTTTCGAGGAACGGCCGACCGGAGCCCCCGGGCGGCCCGTACCCGAAGGAGCCACCATGCGCACACCCGTCACGATCATCGGCGCGGGACTCGGCGGACTCACGCTCGCCCGTGTCCTCCACGTCCACGGAATCCCGGTCACCGTCCACGAGGCCGAGCCCTCCCCGACGGCCCGTACGCAGGGCGGGCTGCTCGACATCCACGACTACAACGGACAGCTCGCGCTCGAAGCGGCCGGACTGATGGAGGAGTTCCACGCCATCGTCCTGGAGGGCCGCCAGGCGACGCGGGTCCTCGACCGGGACGGCACCGTCCTGCTCGACAAAGCCGACGACGGTACGGGCGGCCGCCCCGAGGTGCAGCGCGGCGAGCTGCGGCAGATCCTGCTCGACTCGCTCCCGGCCGGTACCGTCCGGTGGGGGCAGAAGGTCAGCGGCGCCCGCACCCTCGGCGAGGCCCGCCACGAGGTGACGTTCGCCGACGGCAGCACCGTCGTCACCGGCCTGCTGGTCGGCGCGGACGGCGCGTGGTCGCGGATCCGGCCGCTGCTCTCCGCCGCCACACCCGAGTACGACGGCACGTCCTCCTTCGAGACCTACCTGTTCGACGCCGACACCCGGCACCCGGCCGCCGCGAAAGCGGTCGGCGGGGGGATGCTGATCGCGCACACACCGGGCCGGACGATCTTCGCGCACCGGGAGCGCGGCGACACCCTGCACGCCTACATAGCGGTGTCCGAGCCGCTGGACTGGTTCGCGGGCACCGACTTCACCGATGCCCCCGCGGCCATCGCGCGGATCGCGGGGGAGTACGAGGGCTGGGCGCCGGAACTCACCGCGCTGATCACCGACGGCGACACCCCGCCGGTCCTGCGCCCCTACTACACCCTGCCCGCCGGGCACCGGTGGGACCACGTGCCCGGGGTGACCCTGCTCGGTGACGCGGCCCACCTCACGCCCCCGACCGGCGAGGGCGCCAACCTCGCCATGCTCGACGGAGCCGAACTCGGCAAGGCCCTCGCCGCACACCCCGACGACATCGAGGCCGCCCTCACCACGTACGAGGAGGCGATGTTCGCCCGCAGCACCGAAGCCGCCACCTTCGAGGGCATGGATTTCACCGAGCTGCTCACGGGCGCGTGACCGCCGGACTGCGCCCCCCGGACTACGCCTCCCGCGCCCGGGAGGTGAGGCTCAGCGTCCGCTCCGCGGAGCCGTGGCTCGTCCGGAGGTAGAAGGCGGTGGTGCGGCGCATGTCGCGCACCGTGAACTCGCTGCGCACCGTGACGTCGTACTGCACGTCCTCGTACAGCAGGTGCAGGGTGGTGCCGGGGGAGGCCTCCCAGCGCAGTTCCACCGACTTGCCATTGAGGACCTCGTCTCGCGGGTTGCGTGGAGGTCGCGGAGGTAGAAGGAGGCGGGGAACCTCCCGACCTCGACGATGGTGCGGTCGATCTCCCCGCTCTCGCCGAAGGCGGTGGCGGTGGCGGTGACATGGAAGCTGCCGATGGCCCGGTTGACCGGGATCCGGTTCAGGCCGATCACGATGCCGGTCCCGGCATCGACCGGTTCGCCCCGTCGCGGTCGAGGGACGCCTCGACGTTGTCCAGTGAGGTCGCCAGGTGGGGGAGTCGGCTCCCGCCAGCACCTTGACGGCCAGCCGGGTGAGGTGACCTTCGCGTCGCCCTCGACGGCGGCGACGAGGGTCAGGCGGACGTACGCGGGGTCCCCGGTGCTCGGCAAGCCCCGCACCGGGTCCGGGTCGCTGAGCAGCTGGAAGGAGACGCCGGTCCCGGCCGCGCGGGGCGTGGCGGCGGGCGCGTGCTGCCGCAGACCCCTTCGTCGTGCCCTACTCGGCCATGGCATGCAAAAGCCCGAGGTCAACGCCGCGGAACCAGCTGCCCGCGGGTGCGGGACGCGGGTGTGGGACGAGGGCGACCGCGCGGGGTCGCACGGTTGGCGTAGCCTGCCCTCCGACCAGGTGGGGGAAGCGGATGCAGTCAGGAATCGGGCCGGGCCAGTCCCTGGCCCAGGGGCGGTACGTGATCGAGGAGTTGATCGGCGAGGGCGGTATGGCGGCCGTCCACCGCGCACGCGACACCGCACTGGAGCGCTCCGTCGCCGTGAAGACGATGAACGCGTCCGTCGCCGCCGACGCGGGCAGCCGCGAACGCTTCCGGCGCGAGGCGAAGGCCGTCGCGGCCATCAGCCACGCGGGGGTGGTCGCGGTCCACGACGTCGGCGAGGAGGAACTGCCCTCGGGCCGGGTCCCGTACATCGTGATGGAGTACGTCGAGGGGCGCACCCTCGGGCACTGGGTGCCGGCCCGGCCCGGTGGCCTGCCGCTGCCGGACGCCCTGGGACTCGTCTCCGAGGTCCTCGCCGCGCTGGCCGCCAGTCACGCCCGCGGGATGGTGCACCGTGACATCAAACCGGCCAACGTGATGGTGGGGCACGACGGTTCGGTCAAGGTCATGGACCTCGGCATCGCCCGCGCCCTCGACCAGCAGGCCACGGCGCTCACCGGCACCGGATACACCGTCGGTACTCCGCACTACATGTCACCGGAGCAGTTCGAGCCCGGCCGGCCCGTCGACGGCCGCTCCGACCTGTACGCCGTCGGCGTCGTCCTCTTCCAACTGCTCACCGGTGCGCTGCCCTTCGACGCGGAGTCGGGCTTCCGGATCGGCTACCAGCACGTGACCGTGCGGCCGCCCTCCCTCGCCGCATCGGGCGCGCACCAGCCGCCCGAGGTGGAGGCGCTGGTCGCGCGAGCCCTGGCGAAGGACCCGGACGCCCGGTTCCCCGACGCGGAGGCGATGCGGGCCGAGGTCGAGCGGATCCGCGTACGGGCGGTCACCGGCTCCGGCGGTTCCGGCCGCGCCGAGCCCGCCCACGAGCCCGCCCACGTACGCACCCGGGTGGACCGCGCGGCCGCCGCCGGCCTCGCCCTGCACGGGGCTCCCACCGGCAGCGCGCCACCGCCCGCCCCGGTGGCGCCGGGAGCCCTGGAATCCCTGCGCGGGCTGCGCGGACGGCCCGGGCTGCGCGCCGGTGGGTACGCCGCCACCGTCATCGCCGCCGGGATCCTCGCCGTACTCGCCCTGTACCAGGACGCGTCGACGCTCCAACGCTGGATCAGCCTCGGCGCCTGCGCCCTCGGCTGCCGCCTGGTCGCCAAGGCGGGCACCCCCTGGACCGGCGCACGCCGTGATCCCGCCGCCCGCCTCACCGCGGCCGCGGCCTTCACGGGACTCCTGACCAGCGCCTCCCTGGGCCTGGCGGTGCTGATGAAACTGGTGATGGGTTAGGGGGCCGCGGGCCCGCCCGCTGCGGAGCGTGGCGCCTGAACCGGCGATCAGGCAGAGACCCCGTCGACCCCGTCGACCCCGTTGGTCGGCGCGGGCGCGGGCGCGGGTGCGGCGTACGGGCGGAGGACCATCAGCGCGTCTTCCACGGCCGCCACCATGGCGAAGGAGAACCGGTCGAGTTCGAGGCAGAGTGCGATGTCATCGGGATGGACTCCCTGGCGCACACCTTCCGCCAGCTCGGCGGCGGCACGCGACGCGCCCGCCCGGCGGAGGAACTCGGCCGCGTCCGTCCCCGCGTCCGTCCCGGCGTCGTTCCCCGTCCCTGCCCCCTTCCCGGTGGCACGCCGGGCGATGTATTGCGCGCACGCCAGATCTTCTTCGGCCTGCCCGTCCTCGCCCGTGACCACGAAGGTGACGCTCTCGCTCTTGTGCGCCCGCAGGATCCGGGCCGTGGCCTCCGCCACCACGAAGCCGGCGCACAGCACCAGCGACGCCTCCTTGACCGCGAGGGCGCCGACGGTCCCCGCCGTGGTCTTCTGTACGACGGTCCGTCCGCCGAGGTCGGTGGACCGCAGCATGCCGGGCGAATTGACCAGGTCGAAGCCGGGCGCGGGCGGACCGTCCTTGAGCGCCACCCAGTCCGGGTGGCTGGCCTTGAGCGCCAGGGCTTCGTCCAGCGACCCGGCGAGGACTATCTTCTCCGCCCCCTGGGCAAAGGCCCAGGCGGCCACGGTGAAAGCGCGCATGACGTCGACCACGACCGCCACGGGCGGGGTTTCGACCAGTTCGGCGATGCCGAGGAATTGGGCGTCCATCCGGTCATGATCGCGCAGGCCCGCCCCGGAGCGTCCGGGCGGTGAGGCGCATCACACGGATGATCCCGGATGCGCCATCACGGCACGTCACGTCACGTCGCCACCGTCACCGCGTCCCCGATCCGGATCGTGCCGGGCTCCAGTACGTCCAGGTACAGGCCCAGGCAGGAGAGCGGCCCGAGGGTGAGGACCGGCACGCGGTGCTCGCGGGCCACCGTGCGCATGATGTCCGGGTCGGCGGGGAGTTCGTCGTGGCCCAGGGACGGGACCACGCAGCGGGGCGTGGGCACGGTGACCCGGAACAGGGCCGTGCCGATCCGCAGCGCCGCCCCGGCCCAGGCGTCCTCGGGAAACCCGGACTCGCCCGGGAGGTCCACCACCAGGTTCGGCCGGAAGCGGCGGGGGTCGAAGTCCCCGGCGGGGTGGGCCTGCCGGAGCCGCCGCAGGCTCGCCGTGGTGACGAGGTGGACCCTGCCGAAGTCGAAGAAGGTGCCGGAGGCGACCCGCCCCGAGGTGATGCTCTCTCCCGTCCCGTCCACGACGGCCCGGTCGCGCATGACGTCCGGGACGCCGCCCTCGAATGCGGGAACCGCCCGTTCCAAGGTCCCGCCGTGGGCGGGTGGTTCGTCCGATACGCGCACCTGGCGGCCCAGCAGGCCGGACAGCCGGAGGTCCAGTTCCGGGGCCCCGGCCGACAGGGTCGTACCGTCGGGCAGCTCGACCCGGGCCGCTCCGGGTCCGGTCAGCCGGCTCCGGCAGCGCAGCAGCGTTCCCCACTTGCGGGGGTGCTTGGCGCTGCCGACGCCACCCGCCCCGTCGAGCACGGCGAAGGCCCGGTCTCCGGCCAGCCCCTCCGCCGTGACCCGTACGCTCGTCAGCGCCTCGCCGAGCATGGATTTCACCGGGTACCGGTGCAACGCCGCCACTGTTCCCATGGACGGATTATGCGATCTTGTTCCGTCGGCGATCCAGCCCCCTCCCTCAGCTGCCTCAGCTCCCTCGGCTTCCTCGCCTCTCTCAGCGGCGTCACACATTGACATACATTGACTGAAACTTCAGTTAGCGGCACGATGCGCGCAGGTCATCGCATCGCCGCATCGCATCGTTGAAAGAGCCACCGCATGTACGAGCAGCTCCCCGGCGTACAGCCCGCCCCCGCGGCGCTGTCCGTCGACGACCCCTACGAGATCGGCGGCTACCGCCTCCACGCCCGTCTCGGCTCCGGTGGCATGGGAGTGGTCTACCTGGCCTACACGCCCGGGGGCCGCCCCGTCGCGCTGAAGGCCGTCCGCAGGGAGTTCGCCGCGGACCCCGAGTTCCGCGAACGGTTCGCCCAGGAGGTGGCCAGCGCGCGCCGGATCCACGGCCTGTTCACCGCGCAGGTGGTCGACTCCGGGGCCGACGACCCCACGCCGTGGCTCGCCACCGCCTACGTACCCGGCCCGTCGCTGCACGAGGTGGTGCGACGGTACGGCCCCCTGCCGGTGCGCACGGTCCTGCTGCTCGTCGCGGGCATCGCCGAGGCGCTCCAGGAGATCCACCGGGTGGGCGTCGTCCACCGCGACCTCAAACCCGCCAACGTGCTGATCGCGGGGGACGGCCCCCGGGTCATCGACTTCGGCATCGCGCGCGCGGCGGACGCCGCCGCCCTGACCGGCACGGGCCTGCGGATCGGCACCGCGGCCTTCATGGCGCCCGAGCAGGCTTTGGGGCTCCAAGTGACACCGGCCACCGACGTCTTCGCGCTCGGGACGCTGGCCGGGTACGTGGCGGGCGGGGCCCCGCCCTTCGGGAACGGACCCGAGTCCAGCGTGCTCTACCGGGTGGTCCACGAGCATGCCGACCTCAGCCACATACCCCGTGACCTCCACGAACTGGTCTCCTGGTGCCTGGCCAAGCGCGCCGGGGACCGGCCGTCGACCGGAGAGCTGATCGAGTACGTCCATGCGCACCCGGTGGTGGGCCCGCGGCCGGAGTTCACCGAAGGCTGGCTGCCCCGGCCGGTCGGCGACGAGGTCGGGGGCCGGGAAGACGGCGGCGGGCCCGCCCCGGCCCCGGCGCACCTCCAGGAGACCCGGTCGGCCACCGCGCCCGCGCGCCCGGCGGTCATCGCCCCGGCCGCTCCCACCCCGCCCGGCGCCGCTGCCCCTGCCCCTGCTCCCGCTGTCCGCGCGCCCGGCCCGGCGCGGGGACGACTGCCCATCGTGGCCCTGGCGGTGGCCGGCACGCTGTTGGCCTGCGCCGGAGCCGCGTACTACCTGGACGATCCCGGGGGGAGCGAAGGGGGCGCGACCGGGGGCACGCATGACGGCCCGAACGACGGCGCGAACGGCGGAGCCGACCAGGCCGCGAGCCCCCCGGCCCGGCCCCGGACGACCCCGTCCCCGTCCCCGTCCGCATCCCCGGCCCCCGGCTACCTGCCGGGTTACGCGCGGGTCCGGCTCACCGCCCCCGACCCGGGCTACGAATTCGACCTCAAGGCCGGGAAGGTGGTGGCCACGGAAACGGCCACCTGGTACCTGGCCCGCGATGGGCAGGCGTTCCTGCCGTCCGAGGAGTCGGACGCCTTCGTGCCCGACGCCGGGGAGCCGACGGCGGCCGACTGTGTGCGCGGCATCGAAACGCGACCGGCCGCCGCCCTGCCGTTCAGCGCGCTCACCAAGGCGCGGCCGTTCTGCGTGCGCAGCCCGGACCGGGGCGAGATCGCGATCGTCCGGCTCGTCGAAGCCGCGGCCGGGGGCTCCGTCACGATCGTCGTGGACCAGTACCGCCGCGCCTGAGATCCCCGGGTTCCCGAGATCCCCGGGGTGGTGGCAGGTGCGGCCGGCCGCGCGGGCATCTTGTGGCCGGGCCGCCGCCGCGCACAGACTGGTGTCGCGAAGTCCCGGGATTCCAGGGGGTGTTGTGCCGGTCTTCGAGGTGCTGCTCCTGCTGGTCTCGATCGGGGCCGTCGTCCACGCCGATCTACGGATCCGTCGGGCCCTGGAGGAGCTGACCCGCCCCGAGCGGACGGCCCGGGCGCAGGATCCGTACGTCCCCGGGCTCCACGCCCTGGCGCGGCTCGCGGGTCACCTGGACGAGACGGTCCTCGCGGTGATGCACGGGGAGGGCCGACTGGTGGCCTTCCGCTCCGGAGTGGTCACCCTCACGGACGTCACGCCACGGGACCCCGTCGAGGACCCGGTCATCCAGGCGGTCCGGGGTGTCCACGGGGACGGCCGTAGCGCGGACCTGCGGCGGCTGCTCCTGGAGGCCGGGGACGGCCCCGCCGCCGGTGAGATCGACGGGGACTTGGCGCGCCGCGGGCTGACGCGGGAGTGGAGCGCGCACTACGAGGCACGCCGCGCCTTCGATCCCGCGCCGAAGACGGCGGCCTTCGTGGCGGCCGCCGCCGGGGCGTCCCTCTGGTGGACGCTGGCCCACGGCCGGGGCTTCGCCCTTCCACTGGCGGCCTTCCTCCCCGTGCTGACCTGGGCCGTCGTCGTCGCCCGCCGCCGTCGGCGGCCGCGCCGGCGCGGGACGACGGATCTCGGCGATGAGGTGCTGGCCCGGGCCGCCGAAGCCCTCGGTGACCCGCCATCGGCGCCGTACGCCGTGGCGCTCGGTGGCCTGGTCGCCCTGCCCCCGGACCACGACCTCCGGCTCGCCCACGAGGGATCGGAAGCACTGGCCGAGGCCGCCTGGGAACGGCGGCGGCAGGAGGACAAGAAACGGGAGGCCGAGCGCCGCGCCCGTGAACGGGCCCCCGGGCACGGCCCCGACAGCATGGGCGGCATCGGGATCGGCGGCCTGGGCTGCGGCGGCTGCGCGGGGTGCGGCGGCGGGCTCTGACCCCACGGCCCCCGTGCGCGGTGGCTGTGCCCGAGCGTCTTCGACCGGGTCGTCGGCCCGACGTGGACGTACTGACCGGTCTTCGAGATCACCTTGCCCCCGGACCGGCCGTCGGCGCCGCCGAACGGGTCGCGGCCGCCTGCGTCGCGGCGGGCAGGACCATGGCGAGGGACGGGCTCAGGGACAGACTCAGGGACAGGCCGAGCGTGACTGCTCCGGCGGCGATGCGCGCGCCCGCGGTCGTACGGCCGGTCGGCCGGCCGGCCGAACCCGGACCACTCCCCGGCCGGCGCCCACCGTGCCGATGGGGTAGCGGGCCGACGGACGGGGACCCGGGGACCCGGGGACCCGGGCATCCGGGCATCCGTGGCAGTGGTCTGGAACGGACCCGTCCGGGCGTACGGACGTTCTAGCGTGCCTGCCATGACCTCGCTCAGGTATTGGCGTGCCCTGTTGCCCGCCCTCGCCGCCGTGCTGGTGCTCGTTCCCCAGTCGGCCGCGGCGCAGGCCCCCACGAACTCCACGGACTCCACGGACTCCGCGACCCCCGCGCGCGCCGCGTCGGCGGCGACACCGGACCGCCCCTCGTACGACGTGGCGCTCCGCGCCGACGACGACGGTTCGCACTGGACCGGCCGCCAGACGGTCTCCTTCCGCAACGCCGCCCGCACCCCGCTGCGTTCGGTCGACGTACGGCTGTGGGGCAACGGCACCGACGGCTGCGGAACCCCGGACAAGCCGTCCCCGGTCCGGGTGGGCGGCATCACCGGTGGCACCCCGCAGCCTCTCACCGTCGGCTGCACCGCGCTGCGGATCGACCTCCCCGCGCCGCTGCCGTACGGGGCGCGTACGAGCGTCTCCTTCGACGTCGACATCACCGTCCCGGACCGGATCCACCGCTTCGGCAGGGACGGCGCCCACCGCTACCTCGGCAACGCGCTGCCCCTGCTGTCCGTACGGGACGCGCAGGGCCCGCACCTCGACCCGGACGTCGGCTTCGGCGAGAGCTTCGACACCCTCGCCGGTGACTTCCGCGTCGTCCTCGACCACCCCAGCGCGCTCGTCGTTCCCGCGACGGGCACCACCACCCGCCGCGCGGGCGCACCCGGCCGCACGCTCACCACCAGCGTCGCGCGCGGGGTCCGGGACTTCGCGTGGGCGGCGGGCCCCTTCCTGTCGAGGACGGTGACCTCGCCCGGCGGGATCCGGCTGAACGCGTACTGGACCGCCACCACGCCCCCCGAGGGCGTCGCCACCGTCCTGAAGGACGCCGCCGGCTCGGTCGACGAGTTCGGGAAGCGGTTCGGGCGCTACCCGTACGGCGAACTCGACCTCGTCATGAGCGACGCCCTCGACGACTTCGGCAGCATGGAGTTCCCGGGCCTCGTCCTGCTGTGGACCGAATCCGACGGGTCGGCCGCCGCCCACGAGATCGCCCACCAGTGGTTCTACGGCATCGTCGGCAACGACCAGTTCGCGTCGCCCTGGCTGGACGAATCCTTCGCCCAGTACGCGAGCCAGCTGTACTTCCGGGAGCCCACCACCACCTGCTGGGACGACCAGGGCACGTGGCCCAGCGACACCGCCGCCGTCACCCGGCCCATGTCCTACTACGCGGACGGCCACCGCTCGGAATACGTCCGGGTCGTCTACGGGCGCGGCGCCTGCGCCCTGCACGACCTCGAACGCGTCATGGGCGGCCCGGCGATGGCGGACATGCTGCGCGGCTACGTACGGGACCACTGGCTGGGCGTCTCCACCACCGAGGACTTCAAGCGCGCGGCACAGGCGGCGACGACCAAGGACCTCGGCCCGTTCTGGACGGAACACAGGATCCGCTGACCCAGCCAGCCAGCCAGCCAGCCAGCCAGCCAGCCGGTCAATGGGTCAACCGGTCAGCCAGATCGGGTTGGTGAAGGCCGCCAGGGCTCCGGGCAGGGGCGGGAACTGGGGAGGGTGGCGCACCTCCGCGCGTACGTACGCGGCCCGGGCGGCGGTGGTGCGCCAGGTCAGCGCCGCGGCCGCCGGGGCGGTCAGGGCGAGGCCCTGGTCCGTGACCAGCCGCAGTTCACAGCCTTCGGCGCCGGTGGCCGACAGCCGGACGAGGACCTCCGTGTCCGGTCCGCCGGTCCGCAGCCGCTGACCGGTGCCCGCGTGGGCGCCGCGCGCGGTGACGGCGCTGAAGTCGACGGAGACGGCCGCGGATTCGGCGGCGTAGACCCGCCCGGCGCGCAGCCCCGCGAGGATCGCCGTACGCGACAGGTCGTCGGCCAGGACCACGGTCTGCGGGCCGCCCAGCCGGTCCGGGGCGCGGTGGTAGTCGCTGTGCGCCAGGGCCGGGAGCCAGCGGTCCCCTTCGCTCCCGCGCAGCGTGGCGTCCCAGGAGGCCAGGGAGACCTCGTCGTCGGGGGTCCAGGGTCCGTTCCACACCTCCACGGCATCGGCCTCGCCGAACCCGAACTTCCAGGCGCAGCCGATGCAGGTGGCGTGCGGATGGGCCGGTACGACGAGCCCGCCCGCCTGTCGTATGGCGTGCGCGAAGCGCCCGAAACGGCCGTCGCAGGCCCGGTAGCGCCAGTCGACGAAGGTGCCCGGATCGGTCCCGACGGCCAGGACGTGGCCGGTCCGGGTGGTGATCTCCTCACCGGTGAGCACGAGCAGACCGGCCGCGGCGGCGTCCGCCCAGGCGGTGTGTGAGCTGTGGGTGTTGTGCTCGGAGGTGTTGATGAAGTCGAGCCCGGCGGCCCGGGCGAGGCCGATGATCTCGGCCGGGGTGCTCCGCCCGTCGGAGTGCACGGAGTGCACGTGGCAGTCCCCCCGGTACCAGGCCCGGCCGCGGCCCGGCAGCCGCTCGGGCGGGTGGGCCGCGGCGGCGGGAGGGGCCGGTTCGCCCGTGACGAAGGTGGCGGTGATCTCGTACGCGAGCCCCTGCGGGGCCACGGTGTACGGACCGAGCGCGATGTACCAGCGTCCGGGCTCCAGGGGACCGGCCAGGTAGCCCGGGGTGGCGTCGTCACCGCGGAGGAAGAACTCGGAGCGCGCACCGCCGGACCACCCCCGGAACCCGCGGCCGCCGAGGGCGGTGCCGCGCTGGTCGAACAGCCCGATGTCCAGGGCGTTGCCGGGAGTGCCGGGTGGCGTCGCAGGCTTCTCGTAGCGGTAGGAGACGCGTAACTCACGTAAACCCGGAGGTACTTCCAGCGGGACGTAGACGAAGTCGGGGGCGCCCGCCGGGATCGTGCCGCGCAGGGTCGTCGTGACGGTCGTCGTGGTGGTCGTCCGGCGGGTGGTCGGCGCGGGGGCCGGAATCGCGTCGGAAGGAGCCGGAAGGAGAGGAGTGGCGGCGACGGTGGCCGCGCCGGTTGCCTGTGCCAGTGCCAGCAGTGCTCGTCGACTGAGGACCATGACGCCCAGGATGAGCGCCCCCTGTGAATCCGGCATGAACACCACCCCATGCTCAAGATGCCTGGGAACCAGGCGGGTTCATCCGTTGGGAGGAGACACGACGCCACCGTGGCAGGACGCCGATGTGGGGCGCGGGGCGGAATCCTGAGGCGCGAACACACAGACACACCATCCGGGAGGTTGTCATGGTGGCCGGGGGCACACTGTCCGCGAACGCGAACGCGAACGCCGATGTGGACGTCAGCGCCGACGCGAAGGCGAACGCGGGCGCCGACGTCGTCTCTGACGCGGTGCCGCGCTGGGTGAACCGGATGGCCCGTGCGGTACCGGTGGCCGTCCTGCCCTCGGGGCTGTGGCGGATGGCCATGGCCGTGGGCATCCCGGTGGGATTCAGCGGGCAGTTGGCCAAGGACTGGCAGCCCGGCCTGGAAACCTCTTCCTACATCACCCTGTTGACCCTCTTCACCGAGGGACTCGCACTCCTCACCATCGGTCTGGTCCGGCCGTGGGGAGAGTCGGTCCCGCGCTGGTTGCCGTTCCTGGGCGGCAGGCGCATCCCGGTCTGGGCGGTGGCCGTTCCAGGGATGCTGGGGGCCCTCGCGGTCACCGCACTGTCCTTGCAGATGTTCTGGGGAGGTGCGCCCGCGGATGTGGGCGGGTCCGAGGCTCCCCACGGCGCAGCCGCATGGATCATGAACGCGTGCTACGTGCCGATGCTGCTGTGGGGACCGCTGCTCGCCGTCGTCACGGTCGCCTACTGCGTGCGGCGCCGACAGCCCTGATCGGTCCGCGACGGCGCACGCGCCGCAGGAGAGTCTCGCGGCTCGCACGGGCGCCTCCGCCGTCATGGCGGTCGGGCGGGCCGCCGCCCGGGCCCGAACGGGGTCAGGGCTCAGGAATCCCGCTTCGCCCGCACGTCGGTGGGCAGCAGGTCCTTGGCCCGGCGTTCCATCAGGACGGGCAGGTAGGTGCGTACCCGTGCGTACCTGAGTTCCTCGTACGCCGTCTCTACGGAGCTGCGCACCACGGCGGCGTCCAGATGGGGGTGCGCTTCCATCAGCCGCTCGACGACGTGGCGGATGGCAAGGGCATCCTCCGGTTCCGTCATGACTACCTCAGCCTTCTTCCGGGAGCTCATCGTTGAGTCTCGTGGAGCGGCCGACGGCCCGGAAGTCGATCTTGCGCCGCTGTGCGCGGGCGTCGGCGCCGCCCACCGGCTGGAACCCGCCGCACGTACGCGAGGCGATCACCGATCCCGTCCGGGTCCGGTTGCCCCGTAGCCCGGTAGCGTGGGACGAGGCCGGTGACTTCGAGGACGGGAGCGGCCCGATGGACGGGTTCACGGCGTGGCTGCTGCGACACGTGACGGACCAGGGCGCCGTTGGCGAGGTCGCCAGGCAGGCGGCCGCCGACCCGCATTGGCCCGAAGGCCCCGACCGGCTGCGGACCTTCACCGATCACCTGGAGGGCGGCGGTGCCTCCCGGACGACGCTGCAGAGCCTCACGGACGCCTGGATCCGCTACGCCTCCCGCTGAGCGGTACCGGCCCGTCAGGATTCGAGGTGTGCGTTCACCGAGGCCCCGGTGCCGCCTGTTCCGGCCGTCCGCGTGCGTCCGGTTTCCGTCGAGAAAATCTCCCCGAACCGGTCACACTCCCGGCGCCCCATCCGTCAGTGCTGTGTAGACACCGACCGAAGGAGCCAGCAGCCATGACGACCACCTCCTCCTCCTCCTCCTCCTCCTCTTCCTCCCCCTCTTCCTCCGCCTCGATCTCGCGGATGCCCAACCCCGGCGAGTTCGTCCCGGAACTGAGCGACGTCAGCGCCGCCCTGTTCCGGGCCACGGGCAACCGCTCGGTGCCCCGCGCCACGATGAGCCTGGTCCACCTGCGCGCCGGGCAGATCGTCGGCAACACCTACCTGACCATCCTGAACACCAACTTCCTCCGCAAGGCCGGGGTGTCCGAGGAGCGCATCACGGCCGTGTCGTCCTGGCAGGACGCCCCCTATTTCACCGAGGCCGAGCGGGCCGCCCTGGCCCTGGTCGAGGCGGTCCTCCAGCCCGCCCCGCAGGGCAAGGAGCGGGTCAGCGACGAGCTGTACGCGGAGGCGGCCAGGCACTACGACGAGAAGGCGCTGGCCACCCTCACGATCGCGATCGGCCAGATCAACTTCTTCATCGCCCTGGCCGTGATCGGCAAGCCCCAGCCGGTCACTTCCCTGGCGGACCAGCAGTGGGACTGACCTGCCCCCGCACCCGACCACCGCGGCGACAGCGCGCGCCTGGCGCGCACCAGGCGCTTCACGCACCCCGGCCCTGCTGATCGGTGTGCGTGGGCCGCTGAGGCTCGGTCGGCGGGGACCAGGCCGGCCACACCGGTCCGGGGTACACGGGTGCGCGCCGTGCGCGTCGTGCGCGGGCTTCGCGCGCGAGGAAGATGGCTCCCGAGGTGAGTGTCGCGAGGAACGACAGCGCGATGATGGCCGGCCGCCAGAAGTTGGCGTCCCCCACCATCTGCCGCCAGGCCAGCCCCGAACCCACCGCCAGGGCCACCAGCATGGGAAGCCTCGCCAGGAGTGACAGCCTGCTGCTCGTCACCACGAAGGCGTAGCCGAGGGCGAAGCCCGGCGCTGCCACCACGATGAAGCCGAAGACGATGAAGAAGAGAAAGACGAAGAGCATGTCGCGCCGACCCCCGGATCTCACGGCGAACCTGTGGCAAGGGCGGGCGGATCCACGTCCCCCGCTCCAGCAGGCTCCCGGCCTCCATGCTGTCAGAGAATCTGAACGTGTTCAATACTGTGTTCAATGCTGTGGGTCGGAGCGCTTCAGGGTGTGCCGGGACGCACGTCAGGGCCGGCCTCCGGGTGGAGGCCGGCCCTGACGTCTTGTCTTACGAGGAGCGCCGATCAGGCGCGGTCGTGCGGAAGGTGCGCCTGAATCAGAAGGTGAGCTTGAAGTCGGTGATCGTGCCGACGTCCTGGGCGGCCTTGTCCTGGACCTTCAGCTTCCAGGTGCCGTTGGCCGCTACGGCCGAGGCGTTGACGGTGTACGTCTTGTCGAGGTTCGCCGTGGAGTCCGAAGAGGAGCTCTGCAGGCGGTACGAGGTGCCGTTGGGTGCCACGAGGTCGATCTGGAGGTCACCGATGTAGGTGTGGGTGATCTTCACGCCGACCTTGAGCGTGCTCGGCGCGTTGCCGGTGATTCCGGTGACGGCGACCGACGAGGTGACCGCCGGGCCGGGGGAGTCCGGGATGGCGACGCGGGTCGTGCTGTCGAAGACGTTCCCCGGGGTGGGGGTGCCGCCGTTCGAACGGGCGCCGACGTTGATGGCGGCCCAGGCGTCGGTGATGTTGTTGACCTCGGCGCTGCCGGCCCCGTACAGCTCGGTGGCCGCGGCGATCGTGCCGGCGCGGGCGCCCGCGTAGTCCGTGCTGGAGTTGAACTTGGTGGTGAGCGCCTTGTACCAGATGAGCTGCGCCTTGTCCCGGCCGATGCCGGTGACGGGCAGACCGTCGGAGGTCGGCGAGTTGTAGCTGAAGCCGTTGATCGTCTTGGCGCCCGAGCCCTCGGAGGCCAGGTAGAACCAGTGGTTCGCGGGGCCCGAGGAGTAGTGGACATCGAGGCTGCCGACGCCGGAGTACCACGAGTCCTTGGACCCGCCGTCCTTGCTCGGCTTGTCCATGTAGCGCAGCGGGGTGCCGTCGCCGTTGATGTTGATCTGCTCGCCGATGAGGTAGTTGCCCGGCGCGCTGGGGTTGTTGGCGTAGAACTCGACCGACGTGCCCATGATGTCGGAGGTGGCCTCGTTCAGGCCGCCCGACTCGTCGCTGTAGTTGAGGCCGGCGGTGGCGGCGGTGACGCCGTGCGTCATCTCGTGACCGGCGACGTCCAGCGAGGTCAGCGGGTCGTTGTTGCCCGTTCCGTCGCCGTAGGTCATGCAGAAGCAGCCGTCGTCCCAGAACGCGTTGACGTAGGCGTTTCCGTAGTGGACGCGGGAGTAGGCGGCGACGCCGTCTCCGCGGATGCCGGCGCGGCCGAGGACGTTCTTGTAGAAGTCCCAGGTGACCCCGGCGCCGTACGCGGCGTCGGCGCCCGCGGTGACGGCGTTGGAGTTGGCTCCGTTGCCCCAGGTGTCGTTGGTCTGGGTGAAGAGCGAGCCCGTGCCGGACGTGCCGTGGTTCAGGTTGTACGTCTTGTGGCTGCCGCGGCCGGTGTCGTTCATCGTGAAGTTCGAACCGGACTGCGAGGTGCCGAGGGTGACCTGGCCGCTGTAGTGGGTGTTGCCGACACCGGTCTCGATGCCCTGCCACTGGTGGAGCTTGGCGCCCGTCTTGGCATCGGTGATGACGTGGAGCTGGTTGGGGGTGCCGTCGTCCTGGAGGCCGCCGACGACGGTCTCGTAGGCGAGGGTCGGGACGCCCTTGGCCATCCACACGACCTTGCGGGGCGCGGCGTCGGCCTTGGTGGCCTTGGAGCCGACCGCCTTCGCGGCGTCGAGGGCCTGCACTCCGGCGGCCGCCGGAGCGTCGGCCGGGGCGGCGGTGGAGATGCCCGCCAGCTGGGCGTTGGACGCCTTGTTGACGCTCTGCGTCTTGTCGGCGGCGGTACGGCTCACGACCAGGTCGCCACCGAGGACGGGCAGTCCTTCGTAGGTGCGCTCGTACCGCGTGTGGGTGGTCCCGTCCTGGTCCTTGGTGACGTCGTGGACGAGGAGCTTCTCCTGGGCGGCGAGGCCGAGTTCCTTGGCCGTGGCGGCCGTGGTGCTCTGCGCCTTGGCTATGAGCTCGGCGCGCTGGGACGGGGAGAGCTGCGCGGGCAGCGCACCCGGGTTGCGTACGGCCTGGCCCTTGGCGGCGGCGGCGTTCGCGGGCGCCTCGGCCTGGGCACTGGCGGTGCCGGCCTGGACGACCGCGGTGAGCAGAGCTGCCGCGGTGAGCAGGGCGCCGGTGGCGGTGGCGTGACGACGGTGCGTCGATTTCACGCTGACTCCTTATACATGGGGGGTACCGGGCGGCTGGGATGAGGCCGACCGGGCCGAGCACGCGGAGCTGGTCCGCGCTGGGGATGGGGAGAGAGTGCCAACGATCAACACCCTTGTCAGGACCGCGTCATGAATTCGCCGAAACGTGGCTGGATTTCGCCTCTTTGCGTCCGCTGAACGGACGGCCCGGGGTGGTCCGGGCCCGCGCAGGACTGCCCGGGATGGTCCAACAGCCCTTCTCCGCGGCGGGACTTGCTCCGCTTGAGGGGTGGATCTCCGGGTGCGACCCGGTGGCCGAGGGGTCGGTGAACTGCGCATTCAGGTAAAGCCTTCGGCATCAACCGTCAAATTGACTTGTCCTGCACATGACTTGCCTGGTGGGATCGCGGAAGCCGATCCGTGCGGTGCCCTCTTCCTTTGGGAGTCCGAAATGCGACCAGTCCGTCGTGTGCGGGCGTGCGCGGCGGCCGCGCGCTGAGGAGGGTGGTACGGCTCCTCGTGCTCCTCTGGCTTCTCCTGTTTCTGCGGCTCCTCCCGCTGTTTCTCCGGCTCCTCCCGCAAGCCGGTGCGACCGCCCGCGGCCCCCGCTCGCCCCACTCCCCGCTGTCGCCGTCGCCGAGTTGAACGGCGCTCGGAGCTGGCTATTGTGGAAGCCCGATCACGGGGTGCGGAGGGGGATCCGTGGGGAAGTACCGGGTACCGAATCCGTTCCGCGCCGTCTTGGCCGCCGTGCCTGATCTCCGCTGGCTGCGCGGGCGGCTGGGGAACGGACCGGCGTACCCGGATCCGCCGAGCCGGGTCCGCTTGCGCGAGCGGGAACGGATGGTCCGGGCGGAGTGGGAGGCGCTGCGCGAGCAGCTCGCTCCGGCAGCGGCGGAACACCTCGCCCGAGTGGGCGAGCTGCTGGCCGACCCGCGGCTGGAGTTCACACCGGCCCTCGGCCAGAACGCGGTACGACGGGACTACCTGGCCGCCACGGAGGCGTACCACGCCGCGGGCAAGCTGCTGGACGAGGCGCAGGACCTGCCGGACCTTGCGGCCTGCGTGGTGCTCGCCGACCGGGCGGTCGAACTGTTCGCCGCCGCCCGTGCCCGGCACCTGGGCCAACGCCCGCCCGCGCCGCGTCCCCGCTGCTTCTACAACCCGCTGCACGGGACTGCCGCCGAGCCGCCCCGGAACCAGGGTGTCCGCAAGGGGCGGAAGGTGGTCGCCCGGGAGGCCGCCGCGGCGCGCCGCCCGGCGTGCGAGCCCTGTCGGCTCGCCCTCATCGCGGGGGAGTCCCCCAATGTCCTGCCGGCCCTCTGGACGGTCCGCGACGCGCGTGACCGCCCCGTGACGGTGCTCGTGCCCTACTACTCACTGCCCCGTCAGGCGTCGATCTGGTCGGGCACCGCCTGCGGCTCCTACGACGACGAGGCGGCCGGCCGGGTGCTGCGCGGCGAGCACCGGCGCCGGACGGTCGCACCCCCGGCCGGCTGAACCTGGTCCTCCCCTCGCGTCCTCCCCCCGGTGCCTCGCCGCGGGTCCTCCCCCCCCGGTCCCTCCCCCCAGGTCCCTCGCCTAGGGTCCTCCCCGCGGGCATTTGGCTCCGGCCGGTCCGCTCTGGAAAGGTCGTTCCTCCTGGACCTGGCCTGACCTGTTGGAGGAACACGTGCACAAGACTGACCCCGAGTGGCGGTCGCCCTCCGGCGCGGGAGGTCCGGGGGACGGCACGGGCGGTCTGCGCGAGCGCGGATTCGTCCGTTACGGCCCGGAGCGGCTCGGCATCGCGCCCGCCGGCTCCGCGGCGGGGGACCTGGCCCGGATCCGGGAGGTCGTCGCGGATCTGCCGCCCGACCCGAACGCGCCGGGAACGAACCGGTTCCGCCGCTACTCCCATGCCGTGTACCTGCCGTGGAAGGACGAACTGTCCTGGATCCCCGGAACCCCCGACCCCGTTTACGGCACGGTCACCTCGTTCTCCCACAACGAGGACGACGGGTACAACGGGCGCGACGAGCATGACGAGCACGACCCCGAGTACGCGCGGCCCAAGCGGCGCGCTCTCCCCGAGCTCCCCGAGGCGCTGCGCGGAAACCCGCTGCTGCTGCGGCTCCTGCGCTGGGACATCGAACAGGTCCTGGGGCTGAAGAACCTGGCAAGACGGCCGCTGTGGGCCGGTGTCCACCTGATCAAGCTCGGCGTCCGCCATCACGACGAGGTCGCCGTTTCCTCCCCGGACTGCCTCCATCAGGACGGAGGCTCAGCGAGCACGTTCACCTTCGCCCACCTGATCAGCCGTACCAACGTCACCGGCGGGCAGAACGTCATCGCCACACCCGACAGCGCGGGCCTCCGGCCCGATGACCCGGCCGCGGACATCCACGCCGACTTCACCCTCACCGAGCCACTGCAGGGCTACGCCGTCCACGACCACAGGGTCAGCCATTACGTCGGCCCGGTCCGCGCGGGTTCGGAGCCAGGGCCGGGCGAACGCTCCATCCTCATCGTCGGCCTCGCCCCGTACGTTCCCCAGCTCTGACTTGACCCGTAGATTCGCAACCGTACGAATGAACACAGAGGTGGGGAAAATGGTTGCTCTGGCACTGCTGGGGATCTTGGCGCTCGTCATCGGCGGGTGTGCGTGTGTGGTGTGGGCTGAGCGGGGCGGGCCCCGATGGGCCCGCGGTGTGGCGAGGGTGACGCTCGCCGGCGGTGAACTGGTGCGCCGCGCCGCGAAGGACAGGCGCCGCCGCGAGCGCCGCGGCCTGAACGGATCCAGCGGCGGCGACGGCGACTAGGAACGGGCCCGCGGGGCATGGGGCGGCAGTCGGAAGCCGACCTCGGCCCCGCCGTCCGGGGCGGCGGTGGCGAAGACGGTGCCGTCGTCGGCGGTGACCAGGTCGTGGACGATCGCGAGCCCGAGGCCCGAGCCCGGCACGGCCTGGGTGCGCGGGCCGCGGTAGAAGCGGTCGAAGACGGCGTCCCGTTCGTCCGGCGCGATACCGGGACCGTGGTCGCGTACGGACAGCCGGGCACCCTCGACGTGGACGGTGACGGGGGTGTCCCCGGGGCTGAACTTCAGTGCGTTGCTGAGGAGGTTGTCGACGCAGCGCCGCACCGCCCGCGGGCGGGCCCGTACCGGGACGGGGGCGCGGGCGGTGACCGTGACGGTCCGGCCCGTGCGCTGCCGGTGGCGGTGCGCGGCGTCCTCGGCCTCGGCGGTCAGGTCGACCTCGGCCGGTTCCTCCTCGGTGGAGCGGTCGGTCGCGAGGTCGACGAGCTCGCGGACCAGGGTGTCGAGCGCGGCCGCCTCGGTGACCAGGGTGGTGAGGATCTGCTCCTCGTCCTCGGGGGCGAGCCTGCCGCGCCCCCGCTGGAGCAGCTCCGCGCTGCCGCGCACCGAGGTCAGCGGGGTGCGCAGCTCGTGGCTGGCGTCCTGGACGAGGCGCTGCTGCTGTGCGCGGGAGCGCCGCAGGGCGTCGAACATGCTGGCGAAGCTGCGGGTCAGCTGGCCGATCTCGTCCCGTCCGGCCTGCGGCAGGGCGGTGGCCAGGTCCTGGGCGGTGGTCAGGTCCCGGGTGGTGGTGATGTCCCGGGTCACCCGGGCCAGGCGGCGCACCGGGAGCAGGATCCGGTCCAGGGCGAGCCAGCTCAGCAGCGCGGACAGGGCGGTGGCGGCGACGGTCGTCCAGGGGACCCGCCACAGGAACGCGTGGTCGATGCGCTCGGCGCCCGCGTAGTGCTGGGCGACCATGAGCGCGCCACCTCCACCCCCACCTCCACTGCTATTGCCGGGCAGCGGCACGGTCAGGACGCCGTACTCCGCGCCGTCGACGGTGATGTCCTCGCGGGCGCCGCTCCGCTCGCCGCGGGCCACTGCGAGGGCCGACTCCGGGGCGGGCAGCGCCGGGCGGCCCGGGTCCAGCGGTCGCACGGCACCCTCGGCGCTGAGCACCTGTTCGGTCGTGTCCGGCCGGACCGGGGGAGTACGGGAGGCGCCGAGCAGGGCGACGACCGTCACCGCGCGATCTTCGAGCGCGTGGTCGAACTGCTCGGCGACGACGTCGCTGACGCCCCGGTACGAGAGGAACGCGGCCAGCGTCATGGCGAGCGCGGCGGCGGCCACGACGACCAGGGTGATCTTGGTCCGCAGCATCACGCGGCCCGGACGGTGTAGCCGACGTTGCGCACGGTGTGGATCAGCCGTGGCGCACCGTCCTGCTCGGTCTTGCGGCGCAGGTAGCCGATGTACACGTCGAGGGACCGTGAGGTGGTGTCGAAGTCGTAGCCCCAGATGCGCTCGTATATCTGCGTACGGGTGAGGACGGCACCCTGGTGGTGCAGCAGCAGCTCCAGCACGTCGAACTCGGTCTTCGTCAGGTCCAGCGGCCGGGAGCCCCGGTGCGCCAGCCGGGCCCCGGGATCGAGGGTGAGGTCCGCGAAGGCGAGCACACCGGCACCGGCACCAGAACCAGCACCGGCCGCGCCACCGGCACCGGCACCGGCCGCGGCCTGCGGGTCCGCAGTGCGCCGCAGCAGGGCGCGGATCCGGGCGAACAGCTCCTCCGTCGCGAAGGGCTTCGACAGGAAGTCATCGGCGCCCGCGTCCAGACCGGCGACCCGGTCACCGATCTGGTGACGGGCCGTCAGAACCAGTACGGGCAGCCGCTCGCCGCGCCGCCGCAGCATCCGGCACAGCGCCAGACCGTCCAGCCCGGGCATGACCACGTCCACCAACGCCAGGTCGGGGGAGTCCCGTTCGAGCACGCCGAGGGCTTCGAGCCCGTCGGACGCCAGCAGGACGCGGTACCCCTCGAAGCGCAGCAGCTGGTCCAGCGTGCTGCGCACACCGGGGTCGTCCTCGACGACCAGCACCGTACGGCGGTTCTCGCTCACCTCAGTCATGTGATCATCTTCGCCGCCGGTGGACGTGGTCACGACGCCGGGCCTCAGCGGCCCACGGGCGTGACGGCGATCGGCGCCAAGGACTCCAGGCAGGACGTGTCACCGGGGGCGCCGCCACGGATGAACCGGCTGGTGATGCCCGTGACGCAACCGCTGGGCTCCAGCTCGGGCACGTGCCCCACGTTGCGCACGGAGAAGAAGGTGCTGTGACGGAACTTCCCCGCCGCCAGGCGGCCGTTGGCATCGGGAGTGTTGGCGTCCAGGTCCCCGGAGAGCACCAGGACCGGGACATCGGGCAGCGCGAGGTCCGTGGGCTGCGGGCGCGCGGTGTTCTCGCGCGGCCAGGAGATGCACACGTCCCCGCCGTCCGTCGGCCCCTCGGTGAACCCCTGGCCGCTGAAAGCGCCGAAACCGCCCTGCCCCGCGCCCGCGAGGGCCTTGCGGTACTGCTGCCACCGCACGGACGGCGGGGCATCCGCCGCCCACGCCTTGCGGTAGTCGTTGCAGACCACCGCGATGTACGGGGCCTGGTCCTCCGCGCTGCCCGAGGAACCCTCCTCCCGCACCAGGCGGCGCAGCGGCCCCGTATCGCCCTTGACGAAACGGTCGAGGGCCCACGGCGCGCTCCCGAGCAGCGAAGCCCCGTCCGGCTCCATACCCGCACCGCGGCTCGCGGCCTCGTACATGAGGTTGGCGAGCTTGCCCTCGGTGAACCGCTCGCGGTACGTCTTCCCCCCGGCCTCGATCGGCACGGTCAACGGCCGCTCCCGCAACCGCGCGGCCGTGGTGGCGAGGTCCCGTACGGCCTTGTCCCCGTCGCACGCCTTCGGCACGGAACGCTCGCACACCCGGCGAAGGGCCAGCGAGACGGCCTCCGCGCTGGGCCGGACGAGGGGGTCGAAGTCGTGCGGGTAGGCCCCGGACAGCACGACGGCGCGCACGCTCTCGGGGTGCCGGCTCGCGTACACCGGCATCAGGTACGTGCCGTACGAGAGCCCGTAGAGGGTGAGTTGCCGCACCCCGAGCCGGGCCCGGACGGCATCGATGTCATCGGCGGTGGCCGCGGTGGTGTACCCCTGGGCGCGCGGGCCGAGGGTACGGGCGCAGCGCGCGACGGCGTCGCGCTGCTCCTGGCGCGTGCCGAAGCGGTATTCGGCGTCCGTGACCCCGCACGGCATCCGCTCCGACTTCCCGGTGCCCCGGGGATCGACGAGCAGCAGGTCGTGATCCTCCAGCAGTTCCGCCAACCCGGCCGCGAACTCCCCGGCCTTGTCGATCGCCACCTCGCCCGGCCCCCCGGGATTCACCGCGACGGTTCCCCTGGCAGGACCCTGCCCCCGGTGGCGCACGACCGCGTAACTCACCCCGATCGTGCCCAGCTCCGGCTCGCCCACCACCAGCGGCCGCCGCAACGAACCACAGTCCACCCGCTGCCCCACCACACGGGGACACCACCGCGGACCGTCACCACCTCCGCCCTCGCCCCCGCCCGTCGCGGCGACACTCGCCGACGGCAGCGCCGAGAGCACCAACGCCATGGCCCCCACGACCAGCCCCGCCCGCCGTGCCCCACTCGTGAAACGCGTCATGCCCGTCCCGTCCCTCTTCCGTCGGTCGTCCTCCGGTGTGAGAACGACCTTGCCGGGCCCGTGACAGGGCGAGGAAAGAGCGGCGGCAAAGCCATGTAAGAGAAGAGGACCAGGAGGGTCCGTATCGTGGACGCGAAGTCCGCTCGCAGGTCCGGGTGCCGGGTGCGCATCACGGATCACGTGGAGCTGATCGTCTGCGAGACTACGGAGCCGCCGCTCGTAGAGACACAGCTACCCCGTAGGCGGGCCCCGGACTGGTCCGATCCTGATGCTGGACCGCCATGGCGCCATGATGGCCCCACCCGCGCCGTGGGCCTGGCCATCAACGGAACCCGCCTGTCTGTACTCGGCGAGGGGCTGGAGGACATCACCCTCATCTGGCACGACTCCGAGGTCGCACACCGCGCACAGGCGGACATCGTGGAGGATCCGGAGGGCCGGCTCTCCTACTTCAAAGGAGACGCTGCAACTGGACCTGCGGCCGACCGTGACCGTCCCCGACATCGCAGACGTCATCGGCGCGAGCTGGAACACGATGGTCTACGGGCCCGACACTCCCATCTTCTCGTGGCGCTGTCTCGTCGCCACTGTCTGCGACCCGATCACCGGATACCGCGTCAGCAGGTGGAATCCGGCCTCCAGCGGGCGCGGGTACACGAGCGTCGTGGTGAAGAAGGGCGCGACCGCCAACACAGGCGCCGCGGACGCCACCGAGGAGTCCCAGACCCGCACCCGCTACTTCCGCGGCATGTCAGCGGACGCTGGCCGCCCGAAAATCACGGTCAAGGACTCCACCGGCACAGAGGACCTCGGCGAAGACCTGCTTCCGTACCAGGGCCGTGCGTTCGAGGACATCACCTACACCAAGTCCGGCGGCAGCATCGCCTCCCGCACGCTCACCTGGACGGCGAACCAGAAGACCGCCTCCCGGCCGCGCGACGGCACCACCTCACTCGATGCATACCGGGTCAGCGCCCCTCGTACTGACAAGATCGAGACGATCAGCGGCGGCGCGACGCGCATCACCCGAACGACATCCACCGTCGAGCCCGTCTACGGCCTTCCGGTGACGGCGCAGAACGACACGCTTGCCCGGAACGGCACGGGGGGCTGGTCAACCGTCGACCAGAAGTGCGCCACCACCACCTACGTCCACAACACGAACAAGTACCTGATCGGGCTGCCTCAGCGGACCCGGATGACCGCAGGCGATTGCGCCCAGTCCGGCACCGCTACAACACTCTCCGACACGCGCACCTCGTACGACGCCCTCAATGCCTTCGGTACCGCTCCGGTCAAGGGCCTGCCCTATCAGGTCGACACCAATGACGCGGCAGGGACCGGCTGGATCACCACGGCGCGCACTGAATACGACGCCCTCGGCCGTGTCATCAAGGTGTACGACGCGTCGGGCAAGGCCGCTTCCACGGCCTACAGTCCGGCCACGGGGCCGGTCTTCGCCACCACGGTGACGAACGCTGCCGGATACACGACCGTCTCCAAGGGCGACCCGGCCCGCGGCAGCGTACTCGAGAGCACCGACGCCAACGGCCGCAAGGTCACCACGGCCTACGACAACCTCGGCCGCAACACCGCGGTCTGGACCCCGCCCCAGAAGCCGGGTACGGACAAGGCGGCCTACACCTTCGCCTACCAGATCGCCGAGCACGAGACCCCGGTCGTCACCAGCAGCACCCTGCAGGACAACGGCACCTATACCAACTCCGTCGTGATCTACGACGGCCTGCTCCGTCCCCGCCAGTCCCAGACCGAGGCCCTCGGCGGTGGCCGTCTGATCACAGAAGGAGGTCCCGTACGGCGAGGCTTGCCACGTGGCGCAGGTCCAGGGTGACCATGTCGGGGCGTGTCCCTTCTGTCGGGGTGGCGGCCCCGAGCAGCAACCGGCCAGGCGAGGGGGCGTGTTGGTGCTGCTCGGGGCATGACGAACCGGGCCCATTGGTGGGCGTGGGGTCCAGGTGGGGTGATCCGCCTGTTACTGACCGGCAGGAACGGCCGCGGTCGTTCCCACCCGGCGTCACTCGGATCACCCCGCTCCATGTCCACATCAACGTTCGGACGCGAGCGAGTTGGCCGCAGACCGTCCCGGCGTGCCCGAGGTCGAGCCGGTCACCGTCAGCTGGTGATCGGCCGACTCACGTCTTCGGCCCAGTGCATGTGGTGGTGGGTGGGGACCGGGCTTCCGCCCGCCCGAAACGCCTCACGGCCCTCGTGATCCTGCGGGAACCTGGTCATCACCTCGGTGTGCGGGCGCCCACCGGACATCGTCCTGGACGACGTCCCGGGCTACAGCGCCCCACCGCCAACCCGTGGTCTGGCGCGAACCATCATCGCGGTGTGGAGCCCGATCATCGCCTCCAGCAGCGGGCGTGGCGCCGCTCCTGGTGCGAGAGTGGTTCGGGGACCCTGTGCCGATCCATGAGGGAAGTGCCCAAAGTGACCGAACCCGTTGCCCTGTCCTACGAGGTCCTCGTCTCGGACGGAGTACCCAGGAAGATCGATCTGCGGCTGCCGAACGGGGAGGAGATCGTCTCCTCGCCCATCTCGTCCACCCTGGTCTACGGCGAGCGGGATGCCGTCCTGGTGGACCCACCGCTGACCCTCGGCCAGATCGCGCAGGTCGGGCAGGGTGTGGCGCGCTCCGGCAAGCGGCTCGCGTTCGTGTACATCACTCACGGCCACCCCGACCACTGGTTCGGCACCGCAACGCTCGTGGAGCGGTTCGGCGATACCGACACCGTCGTGTACGCCACCGAGGGCACCATCCGGCAGATGCACGAGCAGCTGAAGGGCAAGGAGGAGGGGTTCGCGAAGACCTTTCCCCAGGTCCCGGAGAACACCCCGGTCCTCGCCGTCCCCGTACCGGCCGAAGGTTTCCGGCTGGAGGGCCAGGTCCTGCGCGCGGTCGAGACCGGCCACACCGACACCGACGACTCCAGCGTCCTGCACGTACCCTCGATCGGCCTTGTCGTCGCCGGAGACGTCGTCTACAACGGCGTGCACCAGATGATGCTCGAAGGCGGCAACGGCGGCCTCCAGGCGTGGCTCGACGGTATCGACCGGATCGCCGAACTCAACCCCAGCCACGTGGTCGCCGGCCACAAGAACAAAGACCTGCCCGACGACCCCAAGATCCTCGACGAAACCCGCCAGTACCTGCGGGACGCGATCCGCCTTCTCGCCGACAAACCCACTCCGCTGGAGTTCTTCGACGCGATGCTGAAGCTCCACGGTGACCGGCTCAACCCCGGCCCGCTTTGGTACAGCGGGCTGGGCCTGCTCGCCTGAGCGCACACCGCCCGCCCCACGGGCAGGTGCCCGACACCGTTCTCCGCTCGGCCGGGCATGATCGCCTGTCCGGCCGATCACGCCCGCCCTGCGACCTCATCTGAGGAACGGCTGAGAACCGGTCAGTGGCAGATAGTTCGACAGCAACACCGGTTTCCTGGGCCGTTCCTCCTCGGACCCGTATCAACACTGACCGAGTCCGGCCCAGGTGTCCGCGTCCCGCCCTCGGGGGAGCCGAGCGAGTCCGAGGCCTGCGAGGCGCTCCGCTCACCGACGCCCCCGGCCGACCTGGGCCGCATCCTCGATGGCGAGGAGGCCATCGCGCTGCCGACCCACTGACTCCGGCCGCCGCCCTCAGGCAGGTCTCGACGCACGGCGGCATCCCCGGACAAGGCCCACCGCCACGACCATCAGCACGATCACTACCAGGTCGGGCCCGTACGGGACCTCCATGAACCCCATGGACCCCATGGCGCCCGGGCGTGGCCGCAGCTCGATGGAGCCTTCCGGGACAACATCCACCAGCAGCCGATGAACCCAGGCCAGGACTGCCCCACCGGCCACGCCCACTGCCAGCAGAGACCCGGCGCTCATGCCCGACCGGCGGCCGGCCCGCCAACAGCCCCGCACCGTATCCACGGCCCCGATGACCAGCGCGATCCCGAGCGCGCCGGACGCGGCGATCCATGACCCGGCAGCAACCGCGCCCAGCATGGAAGTGGCGAAACCCCCGGGCCCCTGCCCCGTCAACACCTTCACGGACCCCTCCGGCGGGGCCATGCCCCATGCCAGCAGCCAGCTCACTCCGCCCAGGACCGCCAGACCGGCCGCGCCCCGTGCCCACAGCACTCCGGCGCCCCGACGCCCGCTTCGTATCCTTCGTATCCCCATCGGTTCCCCCCTCACTGCCTTGCTGGGGACGTCAACCTACCAATCGGTAGGACGTCCCTCTGTGGAGAGGCCAGACCGGGATCACCGCGTGCGGGCGCCGCGGGAGGGCCGCTGAGCCGGGCACTGAGTCGGCCCTGATTCTGGCCAAGTTTGATGAAGTGTGTCGCTGTTGTGATCAGGATGTGTAGTTTCGAGCGGTCCGGAAGGCTTTTTTCGCCTATGGGCCAGGAGCTCCAGGTCCTGGCGGTCATGGCGGCCTCCCCACCCTTTCCTCGCAGACGGGAATCATGATGACCACCCCGAGCACCGGAAAACCTGCCACCACACCAGCGACGGCCCCGGCGAGCGCGACGGCCCCGGCGAGTACGTCGCCCCCGTTCGAAGTGGACAAGGCGATGCTCGACGGTCCGACGCCGAAGGACCTGCTTCCGACCACCGGCAGCTACCCGGTGGAGATCGTCCGGTACCGCTCGGTGGTGCTCACCGACATCCCCGGAGCGAAACCGGCGCGCAAGCTGACCGGCGCCATCGACCTCGGCGAGGAGAACTTACCGTTCTACGACCGCCCGGCCGAGGGCATGATCGTCACGACGGAGCAGAGCTGGTCGGCCCAGGGCGTCACGCTCGGCAGACTGCTGCACAGCCTCGCGCTCGCGCCCGGCGAGAGCACCAAGGTCGCGGTCGTCGACTGGCAGCGCACCACCAAGGCCACCGGCAGCGAGACGGCTTCCGAGGCCGAGACGCTCGCTGGCACCACCGACCAGAACCGGTCGATCAGCGAGGTCGCGAACGCGATAGCCCGCGAGGAGCAGTTCGGCACCTCCCAGGCGTCCCAGGTGAGCAAGTCGTCAAGCTCCGGCGGCAGCATCGGCGTCGCGTTCTTCGGTATCGGCGGCGGCGGCAACTGGGGCGAGTCGTCGAACACGGGCTTCACGACCGCGGTGTCCCGCTCCACCGGCGTGAAGTCGGTCGCCGAGGAGGCGACGCAGCGCATCAGCGCGCGGACCCAGCAGCTGGCGACCGCGGCCCGCAGCCGGAACATGACGGTCGTGCGCGAGACGACGCAGTTGGAGAAGGAGCAGGTCCTCACCCGGGTCGTCACCAACTACAACCACATGCACGCGATGTCGGTGCAGTACTACGAGGTCGTCCAGGTCTACAACGTGGTGACCAAGCCGACGAAGCTGGAACGCTGCTTGTTCATTCCGCTGCAGGAACTCAACTTCAACTACACCAGCCTGCAGCGGTACAAGGAGGTGCTCGCCTCGGTCGCGCCGACCGACTGGGCCGCGAAGATCCGGGCCGCAAACCCCTTCGACACCACCGTGCGCAAGCTCGACGCGTGCACGGCCCCAGAGGCGCCGTCGACCCTCCAGGCTTTCGACGGGGTGGACCTGTCCGACATCGCCTCTTCGTCCATGGGCGTGTACGGGGTGCGCAAGTACGACGGCAGCCCGGTCCGGTTCGATCCGGTGAGCCGGCAGTGGAACCCGCTGCCCACCACCGGACTGGACGGAGACCTGGCCCGGATCGCACCGGGCAAGGACACCGTGTGGGGACTCAGGACCGACAACATGCTCGTGCAGTTCGACGGGACCACCTGGCGCAGCCACCCGCAGAGCTGGCGGGCTCTGGCCCTCGCATGCGGCCCGGACGGCACGCTCTACCTCGTCGGCACGGAAAACTCACTCGGGCAGCGTTCCCCGGACGGCACAATGCAGAGCCTGAACGTCAAGGCCGACGACGTCGCCGTCGTCGGCAGGGACAAGCTCTGGTACTGCCGGGAGGGGCGAACCTTCGAGCGCACCAGCACCGGCTGGACGGACCGGACCGGGACGACGAACATGAAGCGCCTGTCCGCCGGTACGGGCGGCGCGCTCTGGGGCGTCACGGCCGACGGCAAGCCCGTCGGGCTGGCGACCACTGGGACCTGGGCCGTTCTTCCCTCCAGCTACCTCGGGATAGGCACCGGGGTCGCAGATCTCGTCTCGTCCGCCAACGGGGACATCTGGGTGCTGGAGACCACCGGGACCCCTTCCCGGCGCCTCTTCGCGGAGCGGGATACGCCGATCCCCTTCGACGTCCCCTCGAAGGCCGACTCCCCTTACGCGTCCAAAATCGACGTCTGGTACGACGAGTTCGGGATCCGCAGCCTCCAGGTGGTCTTCCCCGGCCACACCGTCCGCTACGGCGACACCGGCGGCTCCGGTATTCAGCAGCGCACGTCCCACACCTTCGGCGGCGCCGACAAGCTGCTCGCCGTTGATGCCTGGTCCGGCACGGCCGCCCGCGGCAGCCTCGCCGGACTGCGCCTGACGATGACCTCGGGCGTGGTCAACTTCGGGATCGCCGAGACCACCGCCGTCGCGCCGGACCTAAGCGAGGACGCCGGCGGCGCGGCCATCTGCGGGCTGTTCGGCTCCACGGTGAAGTCCGGCACCCGCACCTACCTCGCCTCCCTCGGCTTCTACGTGCGCGGCGGAAACGTGGCGCAGGCGGTCCTGGACCACCTGAACGACAACCGCCGCCACTACAGCCAGGCCGTCTGGGCGAACGCCGACGAGCTGACGCTCAGCCGCATCCTCGCCAACTACTCCTACACCCCGGCGGGCTCGAACGCCGCACCGGTCCTGCTCGGCACCCTGCTGGACCCGAAGCCGATCGCCACCACCGGCAACTACCTCGGCTTCCGGTGGAACTTCGGCAGCGAGCAGGAACGAGAGGCGTGGACCAAGGCCCGCCAGCCGGGCGACGCCACGTTCGGGGCCCCGGTGACCAATACGATCGCCATCGCCACCAAGGGCGTCTTCGCCGAGGCCGTACTCGGCCGGGCCAACTCGGCCGAGAAGATCGACCTCACCCGTTTCTGGAACTGGAAGGACTCGCCCATCCAGATCACGCCGGCCGACATCGCACCGGTCTCCATGGGAGGGCGCGCGAAGGACCTCGACACCACGGCGGCCGGCATGGGCGCTTCCCAGGCGAAGTTCACGCCGCTCGCGGCGATGCCCGACCCGGTCGGCCTGCAAACGGCGCAGGCCATCGCCACCGCGAACCTGTTCCGCGACATGAGCGGCCTCAACACCATGGGCCAGGTGCTCACCAAGGGCATCGAAGCCGCCGCCGGCAACGACAAGGCCGCCGGCGAACGCGCCCAGGAAGCCCTGAAGACCGCCACCGAACACCTGCAGAAGATGGCCAAGATCGCCGTCGAAGCCGCCGAGAAGGCAGCACCCCTCGTCACCGGAGGCGTCGGAGGCGGCGCCGGCAACCTCAGCGCCCTCGGCGGCATGCTCAACCAGGGCGGCAAGGCCGCTTCGGACGCCAAGGCCGGTACGGACGCCAAGGCCGAGGCGCCGTCCAACAACGGGTCCGCAGCGAAGGCCTGATCACCGCAACACACCGCACCACACCGCACCGCGCGGGTCCGGGCTGCCACCCGGGCCCGCCCCGTGATCCACACAGCAACACCCGTCACGTGGGTAGGCCGGAGATTCACGGCTCACGGGTACTGGAAGGTGATCTCCGGGTTCGCCGGTGACGGTCCGTCGAGCAGTGGTCGTGGGATGCCCTTCAGCTGAAGGTCGAAGAAGGACCCGAGGTAGTCGTGGGTGAGCTGCAGGCCGCGCGTAGGCGAGAGCGGCGTGGGCGGCTCGGGGAGGCCCGCCTGGGAGGCGAGCAACGGTACGTCCGTGAAGCTGCCGTGCTGGGCACCGGCGATGGTCAGCCAGCGCTTCCAGCCGTCCAGGCGCGTCCAGCCCTGAGTCCAGCTGGGGTCCTGGCCCGGGCTCTCGTCGGCCTGCGCGCCGAGCAACAGGAAGGGGCGGCCGCCCAGGCCGGTGGCCGGGATCGGTGCGAAGAGGGTGCCGTCCAGGTCGGCGCCGGCCCGCACCCGCCGGTCGGCGGCCATGGTCGCGGCGGCGGCGTCACCGCCGATGGAGTGGCCGGCCAGGCCGATCCGCCGGGGGTCGATCAGGCGGGCGTACGGCCAGGACGGGTGGCGGTCGGTCAACCGGTCGATGACGAAGGAGAGGTCCTTGGCGCGGCTGAGGGCCACGGCCTCCGGGCCGCCTGCCGGGGGCCGGTCGCAGATGACGCAGCCGGGCGTCCGGCCGTCGGGGAAGGTGATCCCGGGCGCCTCGTAGGTGTGATCGACCAGCGCGACGACGTACCCGCGGCTGGTCAGGTCGACGGCGACGCTGGTCAGGGTGGCTCGCGGCATGGTGAGGCCGGGGGAGAGCAGGACCAGCGGGAACCGGCCGGGCGCCGGGCGTGCGTCGGTGTACGCCCAGCTGTGGGTGGCGCTGAGCGCTGGGGCGAGGTCGGCGGCGTTCGGGATGTGGTCCTGCCGCAGCCAGGCCAGGGCTCCCGCGGTCGTCATGTAGGGGGCGGGCCCGCCGGTCCCGGGGCGGGCGGGATAGAACAGGGAGACCATCAGCTGCCGGGGCCCGGCAGCCGGGACCCAGGGGTCCTGCCGGTGCGTGTCGACCAGGTGCAGTGTGTTGAGGCCGACTGTGAACGGGCCTGTTGGGTGGGGTAGTTCCGGGGTGAGGAGGGCTGGTGGCAGAGCTGCCGCGGTGGCGGCGGGCGGGCTGGCGGCCGTGGCCGCCCCGGCGATCGGCAGCGGGAGGACGAGCGCGAGCGCGGCGGCCAGCGCCGCGCGACGGAGTGTGGTCATGCCCAGGAAGCTAGGCCGCGCACCCGGCTCCTGACGCCAGCTCAGGGGCGGACCGGTGGGACGGGCCGGTCCCCTTGCGGGCGTACGCCCACGGGTGGACGCCCGGCGGTGGTGGGGGTGGCTACGATCCCGAGGTGGATCACGTGATGCCGAGTCCCCCGTTGCTGGGACGGTTGCCGTCGGGTGTGTGGACGGCCTTGTGCTGGTGCGCCGCCGCGCTGTTCGCACTCCTGCTGTTCGCCACGACGACGTACCGGATGGCGCCGCTCCACCCGCACCCGGGCGTGCGTCAGCCGGTGCTCCTGGGGCTCGTGCTGGAGGTGGGACTGGCCGTCGTCCTGGCGCTGGCGATCGGCTGGGCCCGTCGGCGGCCGCTGCTGGTGTTCGGGGTGCTCCTGGCCGAATCGGTGGTGATGTTGGCGCTCGGCGTGAAGACATGGCCGCTCTTTCTGGCGATGGACGGCCTGGTCTGTTACATCGCGGTCGTGCGTCCGCGCCGGATCGCTGTCGCGGCCGCCATCACCGAGCTGGCGGTGTGGTCCGGCGAATGGCTGGCGGTCAGCCACGGGCAGGATGTGTTCAGCGATTTCCTCAGCACCCTGCTGGCCGTCGCGGCGAGCGTCGTGATCCCCTGGACGATCGGCAACTCGATCCGTCAGCAACGCCTCTACAGCCAGGCTTTGCGCGCGCAGGCCGCCACCCAGGCGGTCACGGCCGAACGGTTACGGATCGCCCGCGAGCTGCACGACATGGTCGCCCACAGCGTCGGCGTCATCGCGATCCAGGCCGGCGCGGCGCGCCTGGTCCTCGACACCCAGCCGGCCGGAGCGCGCAAGGCGCTGGACGCCATCGAGGTCACCAGCCGCGAAACGCTGGCCGGCCTGCGCCGCATGCTGGTCTCGCTGCGTCGTGCGGAGGCAGGGGAAGCCGGGGAGGAGGGGGAGCGTACGGGTACGGTGAACGGCTCTCCGGCAGCGGGCCTGGAGGCCGTCGACCAGTTGGCGGGGAGGACGGCGGACGCCGGCGTCCGGGTCGAGGTCCGCTGGCTGGGGCAACGGCGCCCGATACCCCCCGAGATCGACCTCGCCGCCTTCCGTATCATCCAGGAGGCGGTCACCAACGCCGTGCGCCATTCCGGCACCGACCGCTGCCGGGTGTCCGTGGAGTACGGGGACGAGGAGCTGGCCATCGAGATCGTCGACGACGGGCGCGGCGGGTCGCGCGGTGACGTGACGACGGGGGGAACCGGTTTCGGGATCCCCGGGATGCGCGAGCGGGTCGCCCTGCTGAACGGCCGCTTCAGCGCGGGGCCCGGACCCGAGGGCGGCTTCCGGGTGTCGGCGAGGCTGCCCGCATGACGATCCGCGTCGTGCTCGCCGACGATCAGGAGCTGATACGTGCCGGGCTGAGCATGGTCATCACCGACATCCCCGACATCGAGATCGTAGGCGAGGCCGGAACGGGTGCGCGGGCCGTTGAGCTGGCCGCGGAGCTGCGGCCCGACGTCGTGGTGATGGACATCCGCATGCCCGTCATGGACGGCATCGAAGCCACCCTGGCGATCACCCACACGGCCACACCGCCGCGCGTACTCATGCTCACCACGTTCGACGACGACGAGAACGTCTACGCCTCGCTGCGGGCCGGCGCGAGCGGATTCCTGGTCAAGGACATGGCGCTGGTGGACATCGTCGCGGCGATCCGCGTGGTGGCCGGCGGCGACGCGTTGATCGCGCCGAGCGTCACCAGCCGCCTCATCGCCGACATCACCAGCCGGCCCAACCCCTCCCCGCCGAGGAGGGAGATCACCGGCCTCACCCAACGTGAACACGAGGTACTGGTCCTGGTCGGGAGCGGCATGTCCAACGGCGAGATCGCCGCCCACCTTTTCATCGGCCTCGCCACCGCGAAGACCCACGTGGCCCGCCTGCTGACCAAACTCGACGCCCGCGACCGCGTCCAACTCGTCATCGCGGCTTACGAGGCGGGGCTGGTTCCGCCGAGGGGATGAGCCCTGGCCGGTCCGGCTCTCCGCAAGCCGCCGAAGCGAAGCGGGGCGGTCCCGGCGTGTGCCGAGGCCGAGGCCACTTCGGCGCCGAGGCTCGGGCGGACAAGGGCACTGTCCACACTTCTGACAGCAACTCCGGTTTTCCGTTCCTACGAGGCGACAGCAGCAGCCAGACACGGTCACAGCGGGAGGAACGACCACGGCGTGCTCCCCGCATGTGCAGGGAGCATGAAGTCCTCCGTCGCCAGGCTTCGCCGCCAGAGGGGTCATCCCCGCGCGTGTGGGGAGCAGGCTCGGTGACCTGCAACGTTACTCGGCGAGCGGGCCGTTTGGAGCACTTCTACAGACTCCGGCATTCCGGGATATCTAGGAAATGCTCACACCTGAGGCGCGCGGCTCCGCCAGGTCAGGCACTGTCGCTCAATGCTGGCCCAGGCCAGCATCGGTCAAAGCGAGCACGGGAAAGGGACGGCTGGGCAGGCACCCGTCCTGAGGCCCTGCCACCATGTGGCCCTCATCGAGGCAAGTCCTCGCCCCGCCCTACCCCCACGGAACCCCCCGTCTCCCAGGACCGGGCCGCCGCGAGGTCCGGGGTCGTGCCCACCGACGCGTACCTGAACCCGTCCCATTCCTCCAGTACTCCGGCGTCCCTACTGGTGGACTGCGGCCCAGTCAGGAGTGCACTGATGGCGTTCCGGTATGGAGGAAGGCCGATTCTCCGCAGGCTGCGACTCTCGCGGGTGCTGAGCCCTCGTCCATGTCCATGTCCAGGAAAGCTCTGCGCACACAGCGGGAGAAAGGAGACCGCGCTCGCAGGCCCGCCTCGCACCCACGGACTGCGTGAGCGGCTCGGGCGGGACGGTCGGCGTGGCGGGCCGTGGGCGTGGCGGGCGTAGCCCATGGCGGCTCAGAAGAGGCTGCCGGCCGTCCGCTATCGGGCGGCCGTTCTCATCGCGGCCCTCAAGGAGTGGTTGTGATGGCTTCGTCTCGCCCAGGTGGAGTGTGGGTAGCGAGGAGTTCCCGCAGGAGTTGCACGACGAGATCGGGCTGGCCCACGAACGGGGAGTGGCCGGTGTGCCATTCGCGTACGTCGGTGCAGCGCGAGGCCATCGTCCGCTGGAGGCCTGGGTCGATGGCCCGGTCCTGTGCGCAGACGACGTAGGTGGAGGGGGTGTGCTTCCAGGCCTGGTGGTCCGGGACTCCTCGTCCGCAGCCGGGGGCTTGCGTACGCAGTAGGCCGGCCGCCCGGGTGGCGAGGGGTTCGGGGCAGTCGCCGTAGAGGGCATCGATGGCGCGGTCGGGGTGGAGGCTGGTCGAGCCGTCGGGTTCACGGACGATCGCGTCCTGGAGCTGCGGGGACGCGCCGCCCAGACCGGCCGCGCTCTCACCGGCATCCGGCACGAAGGCGGCCAGGTAGACCAGGTGCCCCGCGCCGCGCACCCCTGTGATCACCGACCCTCCGTAGGAGTGGCCGAGCACGAGCGGTGGCTCCGGCAGTGCGTCGATGACGGCTTGGACAGCGGCTGTATCAGCGGAGAGCGAGCCTCGGTGGAGTTCGGGAACGACGACCTCGCTTCCCGTGGCCCGCAACCGTTCCGCCACCACGGCGAAGTGCTCGGGACGGTGATAGAGGCCGTGAACGAGCACCACTGCGGCCAACTCGTCCGCCCCCTCGGATCGACACCAGGGCAACGAGCGTAACTCCGGACGCGGGCCCTCCTTTGCCATGCCGCCGCCTTGGCGGTGATCAGAAGGGTGCCCAGGGCGGTGGCGTCCGGGTCGGGAAGGACCTCGGCGCTGACGTCGGCGAAGCCGTGGCGCTTGAGGAGGTCCGTCCACTGTTCGGGGGTGTGCTGCCAGCGCAGGACGGTCAGCTCTGGCTCCCGGCCCTCCAGCCACTTGCCGCCCATCTGCTGGGCGCCGTACTGGCCCACGATCGGCTCGCGGTGGGAGAAGGCCAAGATGCCGCCGGGGGTGAGGCGTCGGGCGACTCGGGGGAGCAGTTCATCGGGGTCGGTGAACCAGACGGCGCCCCAGGTGGAGTAGATCGCGTCCCACAGGCGCACGTCCTCGTCGAGGAAGGCGCAGGCTTCGGCGTGGACGAACTCCAGGCCCGGGGTATCGTTCCAGAACTCCCGGGCGCGGCCGGTCTGGACCGCGGAGAAGTCCACCGCGACGACCTCGACGCCGGTCCGGGCCAGGTGGGCCGCGTTCTCTCCCTCGGCCGGCCCCAGGTCCAAGGCGGTCTTCAGGGTCCCCAGGATCTCGGCGCCGGGGCCTGAGCCGGGCAGGCCGGTCCACTCGAAGCGTTCTGCGGCCGGGCGCTGCTGGGGTTCCTCGCCGCGGTGGGGGCGGTACTTGTCCCAGTATTCGGCGGGGGTCCGGGGTATGCCCATCTCGGCGCCACCGTGGGCGCCCGGGCGGCGCGTTGGGACACGCTCAGCCGAAGCTCGTGATCAATCCGTCTGGGCCAGCGGCAGGCGGACGACGAGGCGGGCGCCCTGCCTGGAGTCCGTGAAGTCCGTGGAGTGCGTGGAGTGCGTCGGGTCCTCCGCTGTCAGGGTGCCGCCGTGATGGGCGGTCAGGTCGCGGGCGATGGCGAGGCCCAGGCCGGCTCCGCCGTGGTCGCGGCTGCGGGCGTCGTCGAGGCGGGTGAAGCGTTCGAAGGCCCGCTCGCGGTCGGCCGGCGGGATGCCCGGACCGTCGTCGGTGACCTCCAGTACGGCGGTGCGCCCGCCTGGCCCGCTGGTTGTTCGCAGGACTACGTCCACGCGCCCGTCGGCGAAGCGCTGGGCGTTGTCGAGCAGGTTGGTGACCACCCGGGTGAGCCACAGCTCGCTGCCGAGCACCTCGATGCCCTCGGCCAGGTCCGTACGTACGGGGACCCGGTCGCCCAGGCGGGACTCCGTGGCGTCGCGCACCAGGGAGGCCAGGTCCAGCCGGACGGTCGGCGCCGGCTGCGCCGCGTCGATGCGGGCGAGCAGGAGGAGGTCGACGGTGAGCTGCTGCAACCGCTCGATGTCTTCGAGGGCTCCGCTGATCAGCTCGGGCCACAGCTCGGGATCCCGTACGGCCAGGGCCACCTCCAGCTGGGTGCGCAGGACGGTGATCGGGCTGCGCAGTTCGTGCGAGGCGTCGGCGATGAACTGGCGCTGGCGGGCGCCGGAGGACTCCAGCCGGTCCAGGGTGGCGTTCATGGTCTGCGCGAGCCGCGCGATCTCGTCGTGCGTGGGCGGCACCGGGACCCGGCGGTGCAGGTCGCGGTCGGTGATCTCGGCGACCTCGGCGCGTATCGCCTCGACCGGCCCGAGCGCCCGGCCGGTGACCCACCAGGTGACCATCGCGACGGTGGCGAGGAGCAGGGGACCTCCGATGGCGAGGGCGGCCGTGGTGGTGTCGTCGGCGGCCTCGGCTTCGCGCAGCGAGGTGCCCGCGTAGACGGTGACCAAGCCCTGCGGGGTGTCCGTGGTGATCTGGACGACCCGCTGGTGGTGCTCGCCGCCGAGCGGGCGGACCCGCCAGGTGTGGAAGAGCGTGCCCGGGCGCTGCGGGTTCGCGGTTCGGATCGGCTGTGTCCCGGCGAGGTTCGGGCTGGCGAGCAGGACGCGGCCGTCCGCGCTCACCACCTGGACGAAGTCGGCGCCGTGGGCGGGCGGACGTACCTGGTCCAGCTTTCCGTCGGCGGCGAGCTGCGCGACGGTGAGGGCCTGCCGTTCGGCGTCGTCCTCGGCGTTGCGCATCAGGTTGGCTCCGAGGAACCCGAGCAGGGCGTACGAGGCGATCGCCAGGGCCGCCGCCACGACGGCGCAGGCACCCACGGTGGCACGGGCCCGGACCGTGGTGGGCCACAGCCGACGGAGGGGGCCGTGGACGCGGAGTGGAAGGGGTAGGCGGGACAGGCGGGACAGGTGGCGGCGGGCCGCGGGTTCAGCCACCGTCGGCCGCCAGTCGGTAGCCCGCACCCCGTACGGTCTCCAGCGCGGCCCGGCCGAAGGGGGCGTCGATCTTCCGGCGCACCGCGCTGATGTGTACCTCGACGACGTTCGGGTCGCCGTCGAAGGCGCTGTCCCACACCTGGTCGAGGATCTCCCGCTTGGGCACCACCTCACCGGCGTGCCGGGCGAGGTACTCCAGCACCGCGAACTCCCTCGCCGTCAGCCGGATCTCCGTACCGGCGCGGGAACAGGAGTGCCGGGCCGGGTCCAGGACCAGGTCGCCGAGGGTCGTGATCTCCGGGCGCCTGCGCCCCGTACGCCGTCCCAGCGCGCGGAGCCGGGCGACCAGGACGAGGTAGGAGAACGGCTTGGAGAGGAAGTCGTCGGCCCCGGTGTCCAGGGCCTCCGCCTCGTCGTACTCGCCGTCCTTGGCCGTGAGCATCAGGATGCCCGACTCGTTTCCGGCCGCGCGGAGGCGTGAGCAGACCCGGTAGCCGTTCAGGCCGGGCAGCATGATGTCGAGCACGATCAGGTCGTAGTCGTGTTCGGAGGCCATCCACAGGCCCTGCGGCCCGTCGTGGGCGACGTCCACGACGAACCCTTCGGCCTGAAGCCCCCGCTGCAGGGCCAGGGCCAGCCGTCGTTCGTCCTCCACCACCAGTACGCGCATGCCCACCAGGGTCTCAGGCCGGTCGGAAGCCCAGCTGAAGAGGTCTTCAGCTGGCTTCAGGTGGGCTTCAGTATCCACGCCGCATGCTCTGCACCGAGCCGGGTGCGGTGCCCGGTTGTGCACGAGGAGCACCACTATGTCTGAAGTTTTCCCGCCGTCCGAGCCGTCTGAGTCGTCTGAGCAGCCCGTGCAGTCCGAGCAGGCCGTGCAGTCCCTGCAGTCCGAAGGCGTCCCGGAGGCCGGTGGCCGCACGCGCCGGGGCATGGGTCGCCTGGTACCCCGGCGTCGCGGCGCCCGCTGGGCGGCGGTCGGCGCGGCCGTGGTCCTCGTGGGCGGCGGGGCGGCTGCCGCGGCCGTGGTCGAGCGCCACCACGAGCACGAGGGCAAGCTCTCGGTCTCCCGTGCCGACTCGGACCACGAGAACGGGCAGAACGGCGAGCACGGCGAGAACGGTGACGGGCGCGGTCCTGGTGGCCACGGCGGCAAGGACGGGCGCCGTGGGGGCAAGCCCGGAGAGATGCAGCAGCGCGGCGAGCGGGGCTACGGCGCCGGCGCCGGCGCGTGGAACGGCAAGGGTCTGAAGGCGGCCCCCGCGCCGCTCCCGGCCCTGCCCCTCTCCCAGGCCGCGGACAAGGCCGCCGCGGCGGTGACCGGCGGCAAGGTCGAGAGCCTGCGCGTGGTCGGCCAGGACGGCGGCGGCAGCGCGTGGCTGGCCGTGGTCATCGGTCCGGACGGCGTCCGCCACAGCGTCACCGTGTCCGGCGCCGACGGCACGGTCACCGGCAACACCGTCATGGGCGCCGCCCAGTAGCTGAACGGGGCCGGGCCATGCCCTGAGCTCACCTGTCGTGCCGCCGGACCGAGATTCCCTTGGGGGGACGGTCCGGCGGCACCGTCATGTAACGGCCGTTCCACTCTGCCAGCAGGTCAGCCTGAGCCCGGGAGGGCGGAGAGCAGGGCCGTGGCGGCTCTGTCGAAAGGCGCGATGCTGCCCGCGGCGCGACACAGGATGTGGGCGCCTTCGAGCGTAACGATCATGAGAGTGGCCAGATCGGCGGCCTCGGATGAACTCATTCCGGCCTGGGTGAGTTTTCCGGTGAGCTCGCCGACCCAGCCGGCGAACCCTTCGGCGGCGACAGTACGCAGGCTGCCCTGGTCGGCAATGGCCGCACCTCCGTCGACGGTGACCGCCGCGACTGCGCAGCCGCCGCCCCCGGCGGACGCCTGCACCACGGGGCGGACGTTTCCGAGGAACGCCTCCACGACTTCGCGCGGCGTGCGCGCCGGCAGTGCGTGCAGGTGAGCGCGGACGTCCTCCGCGTTACGGCTGGCGGCTTCGAGCGCGAGCTGCTGTTTGCCGCCGGGGAAATGGTGATAGATCGCCCCGCGCGCGGCACCGCTCTCGGCCAGGACGTCGGTGAAGGACATCGCGGCCAGGCCATGGCGTTGCAGCAGCCCGATCGCTGCGCTGATCATGCGGGACTTCGTGTCCGCGGCCATCGCAACCCCCCTTGACTAGTACGCCCATCCTACTCCATGCTCGCATTACTAGGACGTGCGTACTAGTAATGACATGGGCCGGACAGGCCCGAAGCCGGAGGTTCGTGATGGGCAAGACGTTTCTCTACACCGAGATCCAGGCGGCAGTGCCGTTCGAGCAGTTCGACTGGCAGCAGGTCAACGCGGCACTGAAGACCGCGCCGGGTCTCATCCGTAAGACGTGGCTGTCGGGGATCGGCACCCACACCGTCGGCGGTTTCTACGAGTTCGACAGCGCCGAGAACGCCCTGGCCTTCGCCCAGGGCCCCTTCGCCGAAGAAGCCCGCCGGGCCGGAGCCCCGGCAACGACACGCCTGTTCGACGGCGACATCGTCAAGGACGCCAGCATCGACCTGAACTCGCCCTACTACAGCTGACACCGCAGGCTGCCGCCGCCGACGTCAGCGCTGGACACCGCCCCGCCTCGCCCCGCTGCCGGGGCGAGGCGGCCTCAACGGAAAGCCATCTCGATGAACATCACGCGGCACCCCGAGAACAGCGTGAGCTGGATCGACCTCGGCACCCCCGACACGGAGACGACGGCGGCGTTCTACACCGCGCTGTTCGGTTGGACCGTCGCCCCACCGGATCCCAACGGCTACCGGCTCTGCACACTGCGCGGACAGCTCGTCGCCGCCTTGGGGCCGGCCGAGGACCCCGGCGCGCCCTACTGGACGATCAACGTCACCGTGTCGGACATCCAAGCCACTGCCACCCGTTTCACGAGCCTGGGCGCCCGGATCATCGTGGCACCCAACCAGGTCGGGACGCTCGGCCACGCCGCCGTCGCCCTGGACCCCGTCGGCGCACCGCTGTCACTCTGGCAGCCCGGCACCCACACCGGCATGCAACTGGCCCACGAACCGGGCACCTTCGCGGGCATCAGCCTTCTCACCGGCCACCCCGAACAGGCTGCCGCCTTCTACCGACGAGCCCTGCACTGGAGCTCCAACCCCGAGCACACCGAGTTCCGGTTGCCGGACAACTCCACCGCCGCCACCAGCCCGCCGCCGGACGAACCAACGGCGCAGCGATCACTCTGGCTGGTCCGCTTCGCCAGCAACCAACCTGATGCCGACGCCGAGCGGGCCCGACAGCTCGGTGCGACGGAGGTCCGTCAGGACTCCAACGGAGACGTGGTCCTACGCGATCCCACGGGTGCCCTGTTCGGCCTCACCCAGCACACTCGATAGCTCCGACTCCGTCCGAACGCGTCGCCCCAGGCAAAGAGCCCATAGTGCGGCGGGTGTCAGGACACCGACCCCTGTCCGTCCCGCAGCCGCGCGGCGAATGCCCGCGCGGCGGCGAGGTCCCCGGCGTTCGGCCGCTGCTTGTTGATACCGCCGACGAGCCTGAACGGCGCCCAGGTGTCGAACGCCCGGCACGAGAAGCTCCCGTCCACCTCGAAGCCCTTGCCTTCGAGCAGCTGGACCAGAGGGCGGGTGAACGGCGCCAGCGGAAACTCGGGCAGCCCGCTGGTGGCGAACACGAACGCCCGCCCCCGCCCGGCGGGAAGCGCCTTGACGAAATCGGTCAGCCGCGGATGGAGCCTGCCCTGGAACACACCCGAGCCGAATCCCACGAGGTCGGCCCCGGCCAGCTCCGCCAAGTCGGCCTCCTCGGGCGAGACGACCCGCGCACCCAGAACCTCGGCCATGCTGTCGGCGACACGACGCGTATTGCCGTGCGACACAGAGGCGCACACGATGACGGTCTTCATCCTCACGATCCCTTCTCTCGCTTCTGCAGTAGGGACCACGCAGCGACGTCAAACGTGACACCGACCGACCCCGACCGACTGTGATGGCCGCCACACCGCATGTCCGGTGCAGACGAGTCAGGGTCAGTTGCTGCGGAGCTTCGACGCGTGGCTGAAGCCCAGTTCCGCCTGCTTCGACGTCCCCGAATCCCTCGGCTTCGGCAACCTGTTCAGCGACGGCCTGCCCCCCGGCCCTCCCTCTGCCGGTCATCCCCGCCGACAGCCTGATGGGGCGCCTCCCCACGCCCGCCCCGGCCACCAACTGACCCGAAGGAGCCGTCAATGCCGGAAACCACAACCCGCGAGCGGATTCTCCGTAGCGCACTCGCACAGGTCACCACCGCCGACGCCCATACGCTTCCCGAAGACGGGCATCTCCAGCACCGGCTCGGCATCGACAGCCTGGCCCTCACCGACCCGCGTACCCACCTCGACCGCCTCACCCCCACCAGCGGAACGGACACCCACCCGTGAGCCTCCGGCAGATCGACCCGAAGCAGCGCGGCTTCCTGATCGTCAACTCCCACCCCACCGGCTCCGCCGAGACGGTCACCCGGATGTGGGACAAGATCCCGGCCCGCACCGACGGCAGCAGCCCGGTGGTGCTGCTCCTCGGCCACAGCGCCGGATACGGCCTGGCCACCCTGCTCACCGGGCTCCGCCGGCACGGGATCCGCGGCGTCGGTGTCGCCTACGAAGGCGCCGAGACCGAGCGCCGCACCGCCACCGCCGGCTGGTACCGCACCGCGGCCGCCGCCCGCCTCGCCGCCGAAGTCGGCAGCGACTTCGTCTTCGTCAACACCGATGCCTTCTCTGAGAAGGGCAAGGCCGAAGTCCTCGACCTGGTCAAGGAGAGGTTCGGGACGGTCGACTACCTGATCTACAGCCTCGCCGCGCCCCGGCGCACCGACCCGGTCACCGGCACGGTCCACCACTCCGTGATCAAACCGCTCGGCCAGCCCTACCAGGCCCCCGCCCTGGACTTCTCCGACGGCACGGCCAAGGTCAGCAGCATCCGCCTGGAGCCCGCCACCGAAGACGAGACGTACGCCACCGAACAGGTCATGGGCGGCGCCGACTGGCAGCTGTGGGTCGAAGCCCTCGCCGAGCGATCCCTGCTCGCCGACCGCTTCACCACCGTCGCGCTCACCTACATCGGCTCCGAACTGACCGCCCCGGTCTACCGCCAGGGCACCATCGGCGCCGCCAAGAAGCACCTGGAGAACACCGCCGGGGACCTCAATGACACCGTCCTCGCGGACGGCCAGAGGGCGTTCACCGTCGTCGCCGGAGCCGCCGTCACCCAGGCCTCCAGCGCCATCCCCTCCATCGCCTTGTACACCGCCTTCCTCCACACCGTCCTCGGCGACCGCTTCCGCACCACCGCACAGCAGGCAGAAGACCTGTGGGACCAGCTCACCGGCACCGCACCGCTCGTCACCGACGAGCAGGGCCGCATCCGCCTCGACGGCTGGGAACTCGACCCGAAGGTCCAGGACCAGGTCCGGGAGTTGTGGGCGGATCCGCAAGCCGGACTCGCGTCGGCGCCCGCGGGCGCCGCCTGGTTCATGAGCCAGCTCCGCGACCTGTACGGATGGGGGCTCGACGGCATCGACTACGACCAGCCCGACCAGACCACCGTCGCCTGGCCCACGCCACAGAAATCAGGAGTCGCGCAGTCGCACGAATAGGTGGTGTTCGCGAGAGCGGGAGTCAGCTGCCGCAGGCCTTTCCCCGGGCGTATCCGTCACTTCCCGGTCCGGTCGGTGAGGGCCTGTGGAGAGGAGGTCGGTGGGGTGAACAGTGCCTGGACGGTTTCGGTGGCCAGGTCTCGCAGCCAGGTGTGGGCGCGGTCGTCGTCGTAGCGCTGGTGCCACAGCAGGTACAGGGGTACGTCGGGCAGGGGGAGTGGCGGCGGCAGTGTGGTCAGGCCGAGGTGTTCCCGGGCCGTGCGGGTGACCGCGTCGGGGAGGGTGACGACCAGGTCGGTGTCGAGGGCGAGTCGCAGTGCGAAGGCGGCGGTGGGCCCGGCGGCGACGACGTGTCGTTCGAGGCCGTGGGTGGTCAGGGCGTCGTCGATCGGGTCGCGCAGGCTTCCGCGTCGCGAAACGGTGAGGTGCTCGGCGGCCGCGTAGCGCTGGAGGGTCAGCGGACCTGAGGTGAGCGGGTGGCCCGGTCGGACCGCGACGACCAGCCGGTCGCTGCCGACGAGGCGGTGGCGGATGTCGGGGAGCGCCGGAGGGCTGGAGCTCGATTCGAGGTCGACCTCGCCCCGGCGCAGCTCGGCGTCGTCCGTCCCGGGTTCGGCGGACAGGCGCAGCCGGACGCCGGGGGCCTGGCCGTGGACGGCGGTGATCAGGGCGGTGCCGCAGGCGGCGGTCAGGGCGTCGTGCCAGCGCACGGTGAACACCCGGTCCAGAGCCGCCAGGTCGAGCTCCTGCTGCGCGGAGAGGAGGTGGTGGGCCTGCTGCACCAGGGCGTGGACCTGGGCACGCATGGCCAGCGCGCGGGTGGTGGGGACCATGCTGCGGCCGGTGCGGACCAGGATCTGATCACCGGTGGCCTTGCGGATGCGGCCCAGGGAGCGGCTCATCGCCGGTGAGGTGACGTGGAGGCGTGCTGCCGCGCCGGCGACGCTGCCCTCTTCCAGCAGGGCGTCCAGGGCGGTGAGCAGGTTCAGATCCAGTTGCATGGCAGTAACTCTATAAGTGACAAGCATGCACTTGTTGTTAATGATCGGGCGGCCTACCTTCGAAGTGCGGGGCGAGAGAACGAGACAACCGCCCCGCTTCCACCGATCCCCCAGGGAGCCCGTCATGAGCACAGCCATGAGCACAGACATGCCTTTCGCCGCCGACACCACGCTCCTGTCCGACGTGACAGCCGCGGTGAAGGCCGCTGGCGTCACGCTGCGCGACCGCTACACCTCGCACGCCCGGGGCGTGAGTCTGGACGAGGTCGTCGCCGAGATCCACGCCAATGACGACGCGGTGCTGGACGTGCTGCGGGAGCCGCTGCTGCGGGCCCGGCGAGGGTCGCAGTGGGCCGAGGACGAGCTGGCCGGGGGCGCGCTCCCGCCGGGGGAGTGGTGGGTCGTCGACCCCGCCGAGGGCAACATCAACCACGTCCACGGCATGGACGACTGGGCCGTCACCGCCACCCTGGTCCGCGACAACCAGCCGGTGCTCACCGTCGTCCACCTGCCGCTGACCGGCGACACCTACACCGCGGTCGCCGGTGGCGGGGCCCACCTGGGCGGCCGACCGCTGAAGGTGTCCGCCAAGACCGGCCTGGGCGCCGCGCTCATCGGCACCGGCCAGGCCAAGCCCGGCGAGGACGAGCGCACCTTCCGGCGGATCGGTGACTCCGTCACCGCGATGCTCATCAACGGCCTGGTCGTACGTGTGTCCGTACCCGCCACGATGCAGCTCATCCACGTCGCCGCCGGACGCATGGACGCGTTCTGGCAGTTCTCCGACGTCCGCTCCGGCCTGGTCGCAGGCGCCCTGCTGGTCTCCGAGGCCGGTGGCACCGTCACCGACCTGGCGGGCGCACCCTGGAACACCGCCAGCCGCGACTTCCTGGCCGCCGCCCCCGGCCTCCACGGCGCCGCCCTCAAGGTCCTCTCGCCGATCGTCTGACCTGGGCCAACCTGGCCAAAGGGCTCCCCTCCTCCCCACCCCGATACCGCAAGGAGCATCACCACATGACCAGCATCGGCATCCTGGGCGCCGGCCGCGTCGGCACGAACCTCGCCGGCAAGTTCTCCGCAGCCGGACACCACGTCACCCTCGGTGGCCGGAGCCCCGAGGGCACCGCCGCCCGCGCCGCCGGGCTCGCCCCGCGGATCGCCTTCGCCGACCAGCGCACCACCGCCCGCACCGCCGACATCGTGATCAACGCGACGCCAGGCGACAGTTCCCTGGACCGCCTCACCGACCTGCGCACCGAACTCGCCGGCAAGATCCTCATCGACGTCTCCAACGCCACCCGCGACGATGCGGACGGCCTGCCCGGCGACCTGTGCTATCCCGGCAGCAGCCTCGCCGAGAAGCTCCAGGCCGCGCTCCCCGACACCCAGGTGATCAAGACCCTCAACACCATGCTTTTCATGGTCATGACCGCTCCCGAAACCCTGGCCACTCCGCCGACCGCCTATCTCTCGGGCGATGACGAACACGCGAAGAAGACCGTCACCGGCCTGCTCGGCGACCTGGGCTGGCAGCCCGACTGGATCGAGGACCTCGGCGACATCACCACGGCCCGCGCCACCGAGGCCATGATCCTGGTCGTGCCCCACATCCTGCGCCGACACGGCTTCAAGCCCTTCGCCGTCTCCCTCGCCCGCTGAACTGCCAGGACCGGGTCCAGTCCCTGCCAGACCCGGCCAGAGCGCTTTCTCCGAATTACCCGGATATTCTGTCTAATGTGATCGAGTCTGGGCGGCCGAGGCTCCGTAGGCGCCCCGGCGCGGGAAGACTTGTGCGGCTGTCGCCGGTCATCCTGACCGTCGTCATCGCCAGCCTGGCCTACTCCACTCCGCCGGACCTGGCCTTCAGTCGCCTCCTCCCCGCGGCGCCGGCCCTCGCCGCCGCCATGTGGCCGGTCCTCCCCACCGTCCTGCTCGGGACGGTCTGCCTCCTTCTGATGATCGGCCTCAGCCTCGTCTTCCCCGACCTGGGGACGTGGTGGACGGCCGCGGGGATCATCGCGGTGACCGTGGCCGCCGCGTACGGAAGCCACCTCCGGCTGGAGCGCGAACGTACGCTCTTCCAGGTACGGCTCGTCGCCGACGCGGCGCAGCAGGTGGTGCTGAGCCCCCTGCCCCGCCACATCGGCGGCATCGAGATCGAGTCGCTGTATCTCGCCGCCGCGGCGGAGGCGCGCATCGGCGGGGATTTCTACGAGGTCGTCGACACGATGTACGGGGTCAGGCTGCTCATCGGTGACGTGCGGGGCAAGGGCCTGCCGGCGGTGGGGGCGGCCGCGGCGATCGTCAACGCCTTCCGGGAGGCGGCGTACGACGAGACGGACATGGTCGACATCGCGCGCAGGCTGGACGCCAGCAGCACCCGCTACAACGCCGCATTTCCCCCCGAGGGGCCGATGGAACGCTTCGCCACCGCCCTTCTCGTCGAGATCCCGCGCGGAGCCGGACGCGTCAACATCCTCAACTGCGGTCACCCCCCACCACTGCTCCTGAACCGCGGGAGACTCCGCATCCTCGAACCGGCCGCCCCCTCGCCCCTGCTGAGCCTCGCGGAGCTGATCGGTGATCATTACAGCGTGGACACGTTCGAGTTCGCGCCCAACGACCTGCTGCTCCTCTACACCGACGGCGTCGCCGAGGCCCGCGCCCGCGACGGCGAGTTCTTCCCGCTGGCGGCCTGGATGCGCCGCCAGCCCTCGACGCCGCCCCGCGAACTGCTCGCTGCTCTCCACCGCGACCTCGTCCACCACAGCAGAGGCCGCCTCGACGACGACATCGCCGCGCTCGCGGTGCGCCTGCGGGAGCCTTGAGGCAGGGAACGTCGGTGTGCGGGCCGCCGATCGGCCTCGGCGGCACGTCATCCTTGTCGGACGGCCGGGCCCGCCCCAGACGCGGGCCGCGCCCGCGCGCTGGCGACGCCGGGATCAGCCCTGCGCGTGCGGGGAGCATCACACCACCGAGGCATACGCCTGGCTGATCCTGGGGTCATCCCCGCGCGTGCGGGGAGCAGGCTTGGTGACCTGCAACGTTACTCGGCGCGTGGGCCGTTTTGGAGCACTTCCGCGGATTCCGGCATACCGGAATTACCCGGAGAGCTGCACACCTCAGCCGCGCAGCTCTGTCGGTTCAGGCATCGTCGCGCTACGCCCACGGACTCCCCGCCTCCCAGGCCCGGGCCGTCGCTAGGTTCGGAGCTGTGCCCAGAGGTGCGTACCTGAACCCGTCCCACTCCTCCAGCACCCGCGGCTCGTCCGGCCGGACGTGGCTGCCGCCGCCGCTCGCGGGGCGGTGCCGACGTACGACCCCCATCGGGGGCGTCCGGCGACGCTCGTAGGCGGCCAGCGGACTCGACGGGTCGGCCTCGGGCCAGGTCGCCACAGTCGGCGCCGGGCCGACCGGAGGTCCCGGGCGTCGGTGCCTACCCATGCGCCCGCCGCCCCGCGCCCGTACGGACCGATGGCAGCGGAACCGGAGTTCCGGGGCTGTCGAGCCACGGCACGTGCCAGCCGTCGGCCTCGATCGTCATCCCGTACCGCCTGATCTCCGGCCGCCCGGCCGCCGCCCACCACCCGTACGCCGCCTCCACCTCGTCCCACAACCGCCGCTCGCCGAACTGCCGCGTGCCGAAGGCCACCGCCTGCTGCCCGTCCCAGTCGACGCAGGCCCAGCTCGCCCCGCCGTCGGCGTCGGCATCGGCGACATCGGCCAGCCACAGCCGTACGGGTACCTCATCGCCCGACGTGTCCCAGGAGTGCCAGACCCCCGGCACGGCCAGCCCGATGTGGAACTGCGCGTCGAGGTCCTCCCCGGCCACCGCCCAAGGCGAGAGCGCGCTCGTACCGGAAACCGGAACCTGACCGGGCCGCAGTACGTCGTCCAGGTCGGCCGCCACCCGCTGCGTGGAGATCAGCATGTACGACCCGTGCGCCGCGAAACGACCCTCCGCACCACCATCCACCCGCCGGTCCAGGACGAGGGCGCCGTAGCAAACCCACGCGCTGTCCCATGGCGTGACGATCCGTCCGCCCGTCCGGGTCTGCGCCAGCCATGCGGCGGGCACCGCTCGCACCGAACAGGTCGCCAGGACATGGCTGTACGGAGCCTGCGCGGCGTAGCCCTCGGTCCCGTCGGCCGCGACCACCGTGACCGAGCGGTCGAGACCGACATCGCGGAGGGTCCGCGCGGCGCGGGCCGACAGCTCCGGCACGTCCTCCACCGTCACCACCGACCCCCGAGCGCACCGCCTCGCCAGCAGCGCGGTGTTGAACCCCGTTCCCGTCCCGATCTCCAGGACGCGGCTGTCGGCGGCCAGCCCCGCGTCCTCCAGGAGCCGCACCACCGTACTGGGCGCGGACGCCGACGACAGCGGGACCCGGGCGCCGCCCAGCGTCGTGAAGCCCGTGACGAGTGGCTGATCGCTGTACACGGCGGCCAGCCACGCCCCCGCACTCACCCCGCGCTCCAGCAGCCGGTGACCGCCGTCACCGTCCCGGACCCACACCCGGTCGGGAACGAAGTCGGCCCGCGGGGTCGCGGCCAGGACGGCCGGCCACGGATCGACGGGCGACCGTCCCAAGGCAGCGGTGATCTCGGCCAGAAGGCTCTCGGTCCTCACGACGCGCGCCCCTACTTCGGCGGCGGGGGCGGCGGCGGAGGCGGAACGGGTCGGCCGGGTTGGCTTCTGTCGTCGCCGATCGGACTGCGGTGCTTGCCCATGAACTCTCCCTTCATCGCTTCCCACCGATGGTGCACGATGCCGGCCCCCGCGCAGGGCAGAAGCCTCAATGTGCGCCGATAACGATGACTGGATGACTGGATGACTGGACGGATGGATGGCGGCGAGCACGCCGAAGACGATGACGGACTTTCGAAACCGTCTCGTCCGGGGCCTGGCCGGCCGCCGGGTTCGAAGAACCGCCGCCCGGCCACCCGTCATGACGTGGGCAGAGTCCTGGTCATGGGCGAGGCATACAGCCGCCCCGCAGAACACAAGAAGGGCACCAAACCCCGGCGCGCCGAGGAGCGGCAGACTTGACGGCCTGGGCCCTGTGCAGCGGGCACGAGGCCGAAGAATTTCACGGGGTACGTCGGTGGATCTCAGCTCAGTGATCATCGCTGTCGCAGGCGTCGCAGGAACCCTCGGAGGGGCGCTACTCACCCAGCGCGGCTCCGAACGAGCGAAGCGTCTGGAGATAGAGCTCGTCCGAGACCATGAGGAGGTCCGCGAGGCCCGTTCGCTGCGACGCACCTGCTACGTGGAACTCAACCGGGATGCCCGGCAGTTCACGACCGCACTCAACCGCCACCTGCACGTCATGAGGGAACGCGGCGTGGCGGAGGGCGACAGCGACGCACTCGAGGAAGCGAAGAACGCGCACCGCGATCGGTACTCCGAAGCACAGATGATCGCCCCCGAAGAAGTACTCAGGCGAGCGAGTGTCGTCAATCAAGCCCTGAACAAGGTCTACGGCCAGATCAAGCGCCTCGAACGCGGCGCCCCCGAACCAGGCGAAACGATGGAGACGGCGGCCCAGGCCCAGTACGAGGTCTGGGAGATGCTCCGAACCATGAGAACCGCCATGCGCCACGACCTCGGTGTGTCGCACGAAGATTGAGAGCTGGCGCGGCTGACGCAGCTGGCGCTCAGCTCCGTGCGAGCTCTCTTGTCTGCCTCGACCAGCCGAAAACTGATCGAGGCAGAGGGTAAAACGCAAGCTCAGGGTGTGCGGGGGTGGGTCCAGAGGATCACGGCGGCGCCGTTGTGCCCCGCGCCGCCGGCTTGTCCTGCGGAGCCCGCGAGGGTGGAGTAGCCGGATCCTCCGTCCGAGCACTGGTCGGAGGCGGTGCCGAGGCTGCTGTCGAAGCAGCCGCCCGCGCCACCGCCTCCGCCTCCGCCGCCACCGGCGCTCGCGCCGAGTGCTAGCCGGGCTCCTCCGCCCCCGCCTCCCCCTCCGCCGCCGCTTCCCCCGCCTCCGCCACCCCCACCGGCACCTCCCGGCCCCCAGAGCAGGATGGTGGCCTTCCCGTTCGGCGGGAGCTCGCTCCCCAAAATGCCGGGGCCCGTGAGCGTCTTCCACACCTCGGTGACCATCTCGGTGTCCGACGCCTGAGCCTGACCGCTCACAGCCATCGGTACCAGCACACCGAACGCTGCCAGCGCACAACCTGCCCGCACCAACGGCCGAAACGACCGCGCCGCCGAACTGTCCGCCCGGACGGCGCGGGTCCTGATCCGTTCCATCACACCTCCTGGATGATCTCGCCAGGAGCGTGCCGGACCGTCACCGCACCCCTGTCGCGACATGCAGAGTGGCGCCTGGAGACACACCCTGTTGGCAGGACCCGCGTAGCTCTCCTGGCCTCTCATCCGTCCTGCGAGCCGATGGCCGCCCGCCACCCGCCACCCGCTACGCCGTGGGCAAGACCGTCAGACGACCCGGGACCATCATCGAACGCGACCGAGGCAGACCCTGACGAGGTCGCGGGCGACCCCTCTGTTTCAACCCCGGTGGTCAGGTCAGGTCAGGTCGCGGTGGGTACGTAGGGCACTGCCGCGACCTGGGCCATGGTCCGAAGTTTCGTGAAGTAGGAGGCGCAGTACTCCTCGTTGATCAGAGGAACGATCTTGTCGAGGTCGGCTATGCAGCCCCAGAGGTGGGCGATGCCACGGTCGTCGAGTCCGCCCTTCAACTCCCTCTGCACGAGGCCGGCGACGTCGGCGTCCAGGAGGACCAGGTCTACGCCGTCGAAGTCCACGCCGCGGAAGCCGTCGGGGAACAGTGCGCGCAGGTGGTCCTCCCACAGCCGGGCGAGTCCGCCGTCGGGGTGTGCTCCGCCCACGCCCGCGGCTGTCGCCTCGGCTGCTGTCGCCTCGGCTGCTGTCGGCGGGCGAAGGAGCAGGGAGACGGCATCGAAGACGGCACGCACCATTGCAACAGCCCGGATGGGGCGGAGGGCGGCACTTGACTCGGCGCCCTGCGTGAGCTTGTCGCGCAGCAGTCGGCCGCGGTCGAGTTCGGCGCCGAGTCCGGCCGTGATCAGCCCTGCGCCGGTGGCTCGCTCGATGAGGGCGTGGAGTGGTTCGTTCGTGACCAGACGCTCGCTGAGGACGTGCTCCAGGGCGAACAGGGAATGCGTGACGGCGACGGTGGCGAACTCGTACCGGTAGTAGGAGTGCCGGATGAGCTCGCGGGAGGTTTCCATCGCGCTCATGACGTACATCGACGCGTCGCCGGGCAGAACCAGGTCGGCAACCAGGGCGTGCATGTCCGCATGGTCGGGAACGAGGTCGCGGGCGCGCGGGTCCCGTACCGGCAGGAGGAGCGGGTCGGGCGGTGGCGGCAGGGTGTTCACCGGTGCAGTCTTGTCGCCGGAAGGCCGTCGGTGCCATCGGATTTGCTCGGGGCGGTAGGTGTCCCGCTGCCACATATTGCCACCGGCCCGGTCCGACCTTGAAGAACAAGCCAAGGGCCGGCCGTCGAGCTTCCGCTGGAGGAGCACCCCGCGCCGGCTGGTAGGGGCGTACTGTCGTCACCCAGGCCGACGCCGCGAGCGCACGGCCCTGGGGACGACTCCGGGCACACGGCGCTACAGGTCGTAGTCCTGGGCCAACTCGTCCCAGCGAATGCTGCGGAGCGCGAGTTCGGCGTCCTCGCCCGACGGTGCGTCCGGCGTCGACTGGAACCAGGCTACGACGAGGGCGGAACGGTCCATTGCCGGGTCGAGCGCCGTGGAGTCGAAGACACCGACGCAAGCCACCGAAGGCAGCACCTCAACGGGGCCGAAGGGGCCGGCGGTCTCGTCCGGGTACGCACGGGTGGGCGGGACGAAATGGACCGGCGTGGAGGGAAACGCGCTCTCGGCCCGCCGCTGGAGCCAACTGACCTTCAGGTCGTTGATGCGTTTGCACGGGTATCCCTCCAGCATCCCCCCGTAGGTCGAAGACATCCGCAGCTCGGTGAGCGAGATCGAACGACCGGACGAGAGGACTATGTGACCCAGAGACATGCCGACACCCTATGCGCACCATTCACGTCCGGTCGCTTCCGGTACACGGTCAGCTGGTCCAAGGGTGTGCGGGAGTGCGGCGTCTGGGGCCTGTCCGACGGGTCTTGGCCATGCTGCGATGCTTACGGTTTGTGGGCTACCCAGAGCATTTCTGCAGGCCAGCGGTGTGCCCAGTCAGGCGGGTCGGTTTGGTTGTAGCCGTTGGCTGTTCCGGGTTCGGGCCGTGGCTCGATGAGGTCGTCGATGACGAGACCTGCGCCGCGCAGGACCTTGATCCAGTCGCCGTAGGTGAGCTGATAGCTGACCGCGCCCTGGCCTTCGGCGATGGTGTCCAGCCCGAAGTAGTCCTGGTGCAGCGTCGTGGTGACGCGGCTGGCGGCTTCGTCGTAGCAGGCTTCGAACCATGGGCTGGCGACGTTGAACACCAGGCGCCCACCGCGGCGCAGGATGCGTGCGGCCTGCGCGACGGCCAGGTGCGGGGGCGCCCAGCTGAGCCCGCCGTGGTCACAGAACACCAGGTCGAAGCTGTCGGCGGCGAACGGGAGGTGTTCGGCGGCGCCTTGCACCAGCGCGTAGCGGGCCGCTCCCATCGCGCGAGCCGCCGCGGCGAGCTGGGCTTCGGACAGGTCGAGCCCGACCACGGTGGCGCCCTCAGCGGCAAGCGCCCTGGACCACTGGCCGGCGCCGCAGCCGAGTTCGAGGACGCGCTTGCCGGTGACGTCGCCCAGGGCGTGCAGGTGCGCGTCGGGGATGGAGTACATGCCCCACAGCCGCGGCGTTGCGCCGATCTGCGGGTCATGCTCGTGCTGGTAGGCACTGCTGATCTGGTTCCAGAACCGCCGGTTGGCAGAGATGCTGTCCACGCGCCGACTCAAGCAGTGCCAGCCGGGGGCGGTCAACACGATTGTGCCGCGGCCGGGAAGGCGGGTGTCCTGCCTGGCCGCCGATGCGATGGGGTGGGGTGGGGTGGCACCGTGGCAGAGCCTCGTCGCCCGGCTGGTGGAGGTGGTGCTGGAGCGACCGCAGCAGCCCTCACCATCTGGCTACGAACCCGACCCCTACGCGACCCGGCGGTACATGCCGCGGCCGCGTGCTTCGACCCCACGGGCCAGAGTGCCGATCACGAGTCCGGGCCGGCCCCTTACTCGTACCGGTACTTCAGCGAGTCCGCCTCCGCCTGCTCGATGTCGGCGATCGTCAGCTCCGGCATCCGCAGCTGGGCCAGCGTCACCTCGGCCGAGGCGGGCTGGGCGTCCGCGGGCAGCCAGTCCTGGGGTTTCCAGGCCGAGCTGCGCAGCAGCGACTTGGGGCAGTGGGGGTAGACCTCCTCGATCCCCACCACCAGCGCGCTGGCCGGGGGCTTGCCCACGGCGGTGAGCTGCGACAGCAGCTCCGGGCGGGTGGAGACGCAGGCCCGGCCGTTCACCCTGAGCGTCGTGGTGCGCCCCGGGATGACGAACAGCAGCCCGGCCCGGCCGGTGGCGATGACGTTCTGCAGGGTGTCCAGCCGCTTGTTGCCGGTCGCGTCCGGTATCGCCACCGTCCGTGCGTCCAGGACGGCGACGAACCCGGCGGGGCCGCCGCGCGGCGAGACGTCACAGTTTCCCTCGGCGTCCGCGCTGGCGATCAGGACCAGTGAGGAGCAGCCGATCAGCCGCCGGGTCTGGTCGGTGAGTTCGGTCATCTGCTTCCGTACGGCCGCTGCGCCGGGAAGTTCGTACGTCCGGCGCAGCGCCTCCTGGTCGGGCACGGCGTCGAGGCGGAGCGAGTCGAAGGCGCTGCCGGCAAGGGATGTCGTCGTCATGCTCGCGACCCTAATAGGGCGACGACAGGACGACGACCTGCGCGCTCCGTACGCTCAGGAGAAGTGGCGGACGAACACGTCCGACTTCCCGTTGGTGTCGCCGGGCACGATGTCGTCGGCCGTGGACTGGAAGACCACGTCGTGCCCGCCGGCGCTGACCGCGCCGGTTCCGGCCGAGGCGGGCTGGGTCGCGACCACCTCGTCGGTGCCCGTCTGCAGATCGCGGAGCGTGAGCGACGGTCCGGTCGTGCCGTTGGTGCCGTTCGGGGCGTACAGCAGGTAGCGGCCGGTGGGGTCTATGGCCACGCCCCGTACGTTCGGCACCGGTTGGGCGGTGGCCGAGGCCACGTCGTAGACGTACGTGTCCGTGCCCGAGAGATAGACGATCTTGCTGCCGTCGTCGCTCAGCTGGACGAGCGAGGCCGTCGCGGACGGGCCTTCGATCGGACCGACGAGGGTGTTGCCGGGCAGGTCCCGGAGGTAGACGTCCTGCCGGTCTGCGTCCTGGTAGGCGACGTAGCGGGCGTCGCCGCTCATGGAGGGCCGCGACGCGAGGGTGTGGGGGAGGCTGGCGACCGTCTGGGTCGTGCCGGTCTTGCTGTCCTGGACCTCGATGCGCTGGCGTTCGAGTCCGGGCTGGGTGTAGAGGATGGCGAGGGAGAGGTAGCGGCCGTCCGAGCTGAGCGACGGCTGGTTGCAGCTGTAGGCCGAGCAGTTGGCGGAAGCGGTTCTGCCGGTATTCACCTGCTCCATGCGGATACGTACGTTCCTCATCCACTGCGTCGCGTAGGCGACGTACTCCCCGTTGCCGCTGACCGCCGGAGGTTGCAGCGGCGCCAGGCTCGCGACCCGTTTGGTCTGGCCCGTCTGCTGGTCGCGCAGGTACGGATTGTCCCCGGCGGGAGGGGTGTCGGACGACAGGTTCCTCGCCGAGGAGGAGAAGACGACGTGGCGGCCGTTGGGTGTGATCGAGGCGCCGCCGGAGTTGCCGTCGGCCTGGGTGGTGCCGTCGGGTGCGATGCTGATCCGCTCGACGCTGGTGGTGAGGCCGCGTGCGGCGGGTGCGGGTGCCGCGTCTGCGGCCGAAGCGGCAGCGGGCAGCACCGCCGTCACCGCGCAGACCGCGACCGCCGCGCTCAGGGCGGCCCGTAATCGTCTGCTGGTGCTCCGGTTCGTGGTTCCCCGCATTTTCCCCCCAAGTACGACTAGGACACGACCCCTCCTCCGGTTCCCTACCGGAGGAACACGAGCATTCGAGCATGCAACCGTGACGGCACTGTGGGGTCAATGGGGCCACATGCCCGAGAGGCGCCCTTTCGGCCATGCGTGCGAAGAACGGCCGACATCGCCACCGCCATCGCCGTCGGCGGGCCGGATCGTCAACTCAACTGCGGCGGCGTGCGCTGCTCCACAGTCGGTGTGCGAGCTGGAAGGCAGCCACATCGGTGGTGGTGTTGGCGGCGAAGTGGTCGCTGGCGCCGTCACGGCGGGTGATCTTCGCGCGCCGCCCGGACAGGGCATCGGAGGACATGGCGAGTTCGGTGACCCGCGCCCAGGGCAGAACATGGTCCTGATTGTGCTGCCGGTAGACAAATCCCTCGCCGGTGAGACGCAGGTCGGTGCGAGGGTCCTGGCTGGGCTGCTCAAACCCCTCAAACCCCGTAAGCCCCGTAAGCCCCGCAAGCCCGAGGATCCCGCCCTCTTCGGCGGATGGCAGATGGTAGACGCCCGTGGTGTTGAGTGCCTCGTGCACCTTCGGCGTTGCCGCCTGGACGGCGATCTGCTCGATCTGTGTGGCGAACTCCGGATGGCCGCCCCTCCCGGTGAACCCTGTGATCTGCAGGGGCTCGACGTTCCCCTCGGCCCCGACCCGGACGGTGAAGCCGGGGCTGCTGCTGAGGCTGCCGCGGTTGTCCTCGACCCTGGTGACCTGGTCCCATCGGACCCATCGGACCCATCGTTCGTCGTGACCGTCGCGCGTGCGGGTGGTGTAGCACAGGGCGTGGGTGTAGAGGTCGACTCTTCCGCCGCCCAGGAGCTCCCCGGAACTTTCTTCCAGCTCGCCGGGGTCCGCCGGGCGCAGCCACCGGTCCTGGGCGGCACGCGCGCGTTCCTCGGCGGCAGACCGGCGACGCGCGGCCACGTCCTGCACGTCCTCGGTCGCGGTACGCACGGCGAACCCTGCCGCACCGATGATGACGACCCCGCCGATGACCGACGTGATCAGCTGCTTGTTGTGCCGGTTCTCCGCGTCCTTGGCCTCGATGTCGGCGTAGCCGTACGCGCCGGAGGCACCGACGCAGGTGTCGCCCGGGCCCATCTTCTTGCCGGCGCACTCCTTGGCCCCCTCACCCCAGTCGGCAGTGAACCCGAACAAGATGATGAACACTCCGATGATGGCCAAGACCAGCGGCTTGGCGTACCTGCCCACAGCGCTTCCCCCGTTCGCCACACCATCAGAGACCGTCCCCGGCGGTTATCGATCATCCGATCAACAGCCTTGCCCTGCAAGGGCAATGCGTTTGTGCACCCCGGCTTGACCTCAAGCCAGGTCGAGGGACGAAGATTGGATCATGGACATCCAGCCGACCGACACCGGGGGCGCCTCGGCCACCCCGGCCACCGCCCCCAGCCCGACCGACCACCGGCCCGACCGGTGGTCCGGCGAACTCCTCGACCTCGACGCCTATCTGGCCCGGATCGGTTACGACGGGCCCCTTGAGCCCACCCTCAAGGTCCTGCACGGCCTCCAGCGCGCCCACACCACCGGTATCCCCTTCGAGAACGTCCACGCCGTGCTCGGCCGGGACCTGCCGCTCGACCTTCCCTCCATCGAGGCCCGCCTCGTCCGGGACCGCCGCGGCGGTTACTGCTTCGAGCACGTACTGCTCTTCGCGGCCGCGGTCGAACGCCTCGGGTTCCACGTCACCGGCATGATCGGCCGGGTCAGCCTCGGCGCCCCCAAGGTGCTGCCCGCCACCCACGGGCTGCTCGCCGTCACCGCCCGCGACGACGACCGTCTGTGGCTGTGCGACGTCGGCTACGGGGCCGGCCCGCTCGGCCCGATCGAACTCGCCGACGGGGCCCACGTCGCGTACGACGGCTGGCGGCACCGACTGGAGCGACGGCCCGGCGCGCACGGCATCGACCAGTGGTGGCTGTACCAGACCGCTCCCGGCGGCCCGTCCGGCCCGGACCACACCCCCGACCCTGAGGGCGTCGCGACCCCCTGGATCGACCGGCACACCTTCACCCTCACCGCCCAGTACCCGATCGACTACGTCGTCGGCAGCCACTTCGTGGGCACGCACCCGCGCTCCCCGTTCGTCCGTCGGCTGTTCGCTCAGCGCATGACCCCGGCCGCCCACCACCGCATCGACGACCTGACGCTCGTCACCACCCGCCCCGACGGGACGGACACCACCGAGCTGATCGCCCCGGAGGCCCTGGACGGGACCCTGCGGGAGGTGTTCGGGATCGCGCTCACGGAGGAGGAACTCCGGGAGATCGCCGCCCGCCGGTCCGCGGCGGCAGCCCCCGGGGTCTGAGCCACCGGTGTGCAGACTTGCAAACTTTACAATTTGATAGCATGGCTACGTTTTCATTGCTCCCCGTCCTCGACTCCAGAAACCGCGTGAATGAGCGACAAGCTGCCCCCGTGTCCGAAGTGCTCCAGTGAGTACACCTACGAGATGAACGCACTGATGGTCTGCCCGGAGTGCGGCCACGAGTGGGTACCCGCCGAGAGCGCCGGAGGCGAGGGCGACGTCACCGGGGAACGGGTCGTCAAGGACGCCGTCGGCAACGTGCTGAACGACGGCGACAGCGTGACCGTCGTCAAGGCCCTGAAGGTCAAGGGCAACCCTTCGGGCATCAAGGCGGGCACCAAGGTCCGCAACATCCGCCTGATCGACGGTGTCGACGGCCACGACATCGACTGCCGGATCGAGGGCTTCGGCGCCATGCAGCTCAAGTCGAGCGTGGTCAAGAAGGCCTGACCGCCGACGTCGGGACCTCAGCGAACCGGGTTCACCACCGGGCGCGCAGTACACCGTCGCTGTCGGGCAGGGTGGCGCGGAGCAGCGGGCGGCATTCGTCGAGGGACAAGGGCAAGGCGCAGGCCGCCCGCGCGTCGGTCACCAGGGCGGCGAGTTCTTCGTACTCGGTCTTGTTGACGAAGGCGTGGCTGATCGTCCCGTCCTGCGCCTCCCATACGAACTCCACGTCGCCCTCCTCCGGCAGCGCGGCGAGGACCGCCGCGACGTCGGGGGTCAGGTCGGGCCAGACGCTCAGGAGGGCGCGCGGGGTGAGACCGGTGCGCACGGTGTCGAGGTTGTCCGGCGTGAGGCGGTGCCAGCGCGCGGCATTGCGGACGTAGGCCTCCCCCAGGAGCACGGTCCGCCGTGCGGCCAGCTCCGCGCGTACACGCGCCCAGAAGTCCTCGCCGGCCGGCTCCACGACCTCCGTCTCGTCCGTGTCGTCGTACTCCGCCGCGTAGGGCGAGGCCGTCAGCGGTTCCGGGAAGAGGCCGAGTGCCCGCGTACGGGCCACGGCGTCCGTGCAGGGCCGGTCGCTGCCCACGAACACGTACTGGTCCCACCCGACGTGCACCGTGAACGTGTCGCCCACCTCCAGACGGCACCAGGCGCCCTGGTCGCGGAGCATGGCCCGGACCAGCTCCAGGGCGACCGGCAGGGAGACCTCGGCCCCGTCGTGGTAGCCCGTCAGGTCGGCCGGGAAGAGCCCGCCGAGGCCGTGTCCCTCGACCGACGGCTCCCCACCGAAGTGGACGAAGCCGGTGACCGAGGGCTCACGGATCTCCAGCCGCTCGATGCCCGAATCCTCCGCGAAGGCGGCGATCGCCGCCAGGTACGCCGCCTCGACCGGCCCGTGGTCACTGACCGAATCCTCGGCCCCGGTGTAGCAGCCGCTCGCGTCGCGATCGGCGGGGTCGTACTTGGTGATCCGGTGGACGAAGGACGGCGGCACACTGCTCCCTGGATGGCCAGTTGGCCAGTTGGCCAGTTGGCCAGATGGCCAGATGGCCAGCAGGGGTGCCGGCGTACGGTCGTCAGCCGAGTTGCTGGAGCAGGGGGAGGATGTTCTTCGGCTGGGCGTTGACCTGGGCGAGGACGGAGATTCCGGCCTGTTGGAGGATGCTGGCCTGGGTGTAGTTCGCGGTCTCCAGGGCGTAGTCGGTGGCCTCGATGCGCTCCCGGGCGGCGCTGAGGTTCACCACGCCGGTGTCCTGGGTGCGGATGTTCGACTCGAAGCGGTTCTCGAAGCGGTTCTCGAAGCGGTTCTGGACGGCGCCGAGGGTCGAGCGCAGGCTGGTGACCTCGACGAGGGCGGCGTCGATGGCGGAGAGCGGGTCGATGAGGACGGTGCCGGTGGTGACCGCGTCGGCTTTGTCGATGGTCGCGCTCTGGCCGTCCGCGTCCACGTAGATGACCTTGAGGGGGTCGGCTTCGTCGGTGAAGGCAAGGGTCTTGGAGACGTCGTACGACTCCAGGCCGAGGGTGTCGACGTTCAGCGTCTTCATGGCGACGGCGATGACGTCGCCATCGTTGGCTCCGGTCTGGAAGTTCATGCTGGTGTTCTTGGCCAGCACCTTGATGCCATTGAACTGGGTCTGCGCCGAGATCGTGTCGATGGCCTCCAGACGCTGTGCGACCTCCTGCTGGATGGCTTGCCGGTCGGTGACGGCGTAGATGCCGTTGGCAGCCTGCACGGTCAGCGTGCGGATCCGCTGGAGGTTGTTCGTGACCTCCTTGAGCGCTCCCTCGGTGGTCTGTGCGAGGGAGATGGCGTCGTTGCTGTTGCGGGAGGCCTGGACGGATCCGTTGATCTGGGTGGTCATCCGGTCGGAGATGGCCAGTCCGGCGGCATCGTCCTTGGAGGAGTTGACGCGCTTGCCGGCCGCGAGCCGTTCGGCGGCGCCGGTCATCGCCAGGCCCGTGATGTTCAGGTAGTTCTGCGTGGTGAGCGACATGATGTTGGTGTTGAGCGTCAGCATGTGATCGTCCCCAATGGGTGGTCTGTGCGGCTGTCGGCAGAAGGACAGGAGGACAGGAGGGCTGGAGGAGCGCTACGCGGGCGCGTCGGTCACGGCCACGTCGGTCACGTCGGTCACGGTCACCTCGTCCTGGGCCAGGAGGAGCCGCAGGAGGTCCGGGTCGACCCAGCCGTTCGGGGAGATCGCGTCGATGAACCCGGGCAGGACGCGCGTCAGCTCCGTGACGACCTCGGCCTTCTCCCACCCGCGCATCTCGGCCAGGGCGGCGAGCGTGTCGTCGCCGAGCGCCTGGGTCACCTGCTCCTCGGTGAGCGGTTCGTTGGGCCCGGCGCCGAGCCAGGAGGAAGTCTGCGGCAGGGCCGTGGCCAGGGCGAAAGCCTCGCTTTCGATCCGCTCGGCGGCCCAGTCCTCCTCCGGGGTCAGGTCCGCGATGCGCGCCGCGGACCGGAACAGCTCGATGGTCTCGGCCGGAATGGCGTCCACGAGTGCGGGAATCTCCTCGGCGAGCGCGGCCGCCGCCTCCGTCTCGCTCACCTGGGCCAGTTCGGCCAGCGCGGGCAGCATGCCGGTGGGCGCCGCGGCGGAGACCTCCTCGCCGGTCAGCGGCTCGTTGGCACCGCCGCCCGTCCACGAGTCGAACTTGCCCGCCGTGGCGGGGGACGCCGCCAGGGCCGTCAGCAACTGGCCCAGCACCGGGGTGACCGTGTTCTCATTCATCGAGCTCCTCAGGAATGATCTTGCCTGGAACTCGTGACGCTACCGAACGGAGCGAGATGACAACAGCGCGTTAATCGGCCACTGCAGCCCAGGTGTCGTTACGGCACGGAGACCGGGGTCGGGTCTCGCCAGATGTCCATCGGGACGGCGCGGACCGCGCGTCCGTCCGCGTCGAGGATCCGGCCCATCCGCTTCACGGTGCGCAGTGAGACGCGGCGCTCGGCCACCCGCAGGTCAGGGAACCTGCGGGCGAGAGTGGCTTCCAGCCGCTGTACGTCGGCCAGTGAGCGCTGCCAGACGGAGAGGATGAGGTTGTGCCGGCCGGTGACGGCCACGCACAACCGGATCTCGGGGAGTCGGGCGAGCTGGGGGCCGACCTCGTCGAGCCGGTCCGGGGGAAGGTCGGCCCGGAAGGTGGCCAGGACCGGCCGCCCGGCGTCGCGGGCGGCGATCTCGCAGCGGAAGCGGATCGCGTCGGAAGCGGCCAGCCGGTTGAGGCGGCGGCGCAGCGTGGTCGGGCTGAGCCCGGTGGCGGCGGCCAGCTCGGCTTGGTCGAGGCGGCCGTCTACTCCCAGCCTGATGAGCAGCTGCCGGTCTTCTTCCCGGACTTCGGCCCGTAGTCCGACTCCGGATGGTGTCCCGTTGCCCGCGTTGCCCGCATTGCCCGCGTGGTGGTCGTCGTGCAGTTCCTCGCGCTGGGCGGGGTCCAGCGAGTCCAGCCGCCAGCGGATCCCCTCGGCGTAGAAGCGGGTCGCCAGGTGGACGTGTACGGCGGTGACCCCGGGAAGCCGGCCGAGCCGTTCGGCGGTGTACCGGGAAACCATCGCCAGGTCGGTGAAGGCCGCGCTGACGACGAGATCGCAGCCCTGGGAGACGTGTTCGATGCTCATCACGTGCGGGTCCTCGGCCAGTTCGTCGGCGATCTGCCGGAGCCGGTCGGGAGCGCAGTCGAGGTCCATGTAGGCGACGCATCCGCGGTCCTCGGGGTGCGGCAGACCGTAGGCGGTCACCCAGGCGATCCCGGCCTCCGAGAGCCGTCGCCAGCGGCGGGCGGCGGTGACCGGGCTGATCCCGAGGGTCTGGCCGAGCAGCGACCAGGGCGCCCGGGGACGCAGTTGCATCGCGTTCACCAGGGCGAGGTCCAGCTCGTCGACGGTCATGTCGGCCACGGTCGCGTCGTCCACGGTCACGTCGGCGCCGGTCACGGTCGTCGGCTGCCGGTGGATTCGTTCATTGCATGGCCCTCTCATGGCGTGATCCTGCGAAATCACGGGAAAACCCGCCGCAAGATCCAGGATCACGGAACAAGATCGCTCTGCACAAGTTGGAGGTACCCGTGTCCCTGCACGACGACGCTCTCGCTCTGGCCCCGGACCTGGTCCGGCTCCGCCACGACCTCCACCGGTTCCCCGAGCTGGGCCTCGCCCTCCCGCGCACCCAGGAGCGGGTGCTGAAAGCTCTCGACGGACTGCCGCTGGAGGTGAGCCAGGGCTCCGCGCTGAGTTCGGTCACCGCGGTGCTGCGCGGCGGGCGGCCGGGGCCGGCGGTGCTGTTGCGCGCCGACATGGACGGGCTGCCGGTCATCGAGAAGGCCCCGCTGCCGTTCGCCGCCGACAACGGCGCCATGCACGCCTGCGGACACGACCTGCACACCGCCATGCTCGCGGGCGCCGCACACCTGCTGGCCGCCCGGCGGGAGCAGCTCCATGGCGACGTGGTCTTCATGTTCCAGCCCGGCGAGGAAGGCTGGGACGGCGCGGGAGCCATGCTCGCCGAGGGCGTGCTGGACGCGGCGGGCAGCCGCCCGGTCGCCGCGTACGCCCTGCACGTGGCGTCGAGCATGCCGCACGGGGAGTTCAGCTCCCGGCGCGGGCCGATCCTCGCCGCCTCCGACGCGCTGAACGTCACCGTCCACGGTGCGGGCGGCCACGGCTCGACGCCGCATCGGGCCAAGGACCCCATCCCGGCGGCCTGCGAGATGGTCACCGCTCTGCAGACCATGGTGACCCGCCGCTTCGACGTGTTCGACCCGGTGGTGGTCACCGTAGGACTCCTCCAGGCCGGCACCCAGCGCAACATCATCCCCGAGACCGCCCACTTCGAGGCGACCGTACGCACCTTCTCCGCCGAGGCGCGGTCCAAGGTCGCCGACACCGTGGTGGAACTGGTCCGCGCCGTCGCGGCCGCCCACGGCCTGCAGGCGGAGATCGAGTACGTTCCCGGTTACCCGGTGACCGTGACCAATGGACCCGAGACCGACTTCCTGGCGGACACCGTCCGGGAGGTCTTCGGCGAGGAGCGCTACCGGACGATGGCCAACCCGCTGACCGGGGCGGAGGACTTCTCCCGGGTGCTCGACGCCGTCCCGGGATCGTTCGCGTGGCTCGGCGCCGCCCCGAAGGGGACGACCGACCCCGACGACCTGCCGCTCAACCACTCGCCGTACGCGGAGTTCGACGACGCGGTGCTCCCCGATGGAGCCGCGCTCTACGCCGAACTCGCCACCCGCCGCCTCGCGGCCTGACTCCTCACCCCTCACCTTTCACCCCAAGGGAAGAAACGATCAAGCACATGACCAAGCCCAAGACCGAACCCATGACCGAACCGCGCGACGTGGTCGAGCAGCAGATCACCGCCTACAACAGCCACGACATCGACGCCTTCGTCGCCACCTACGCCGAGGACGTCACGGTCCACCGAGCCGACGGCAGCCAGCTGCGGGGCCGACAGGCTCTGCGTGACAGGTACGCCGGACAGTTCACCGAAGGCCGCTGCCGGGCGGAGATCGTGGGACGGCTCACCGAAGGCGACTGGGTGGTCGACCACGAAATCGCCCACGGCCTGGCCGACGACCCGGTCCGCGTCCTGGTGGCCTACCGAGTGCGCGAAGGCCTCATCGACCGCGTCGACTTCCTCAGCTGAACAGCTGAGCAGCGCGGGAAGTGCACGTCCGCAGCTGCTTGACCTCATGTTTGGTTGAGGTTCTAAGTTCGTTCTCGCCAGCCAAATTTCCCAAGATGGTGAGGACAGAACAATGGAGTACTCGCACAACGACACCGAACTGGTCAAGCAGCCGATCGGTTACTGGAGCTGGGCCGCGCACAAGGCCGTCGTCACGAACATCCGCGCCGGGCTGGCACAGTTCGACGTCACCCAGCCCCAGTGGTGGGTTCTGGCCCAGGTGGCCACCAGCGAGAACGGCCGGACCCGCGCGGAAGTGACGGCAGTCCTGCAGGGCTACCTGGACGTGGGAACCGCGCTCGCGAAGGAGATCGACGCCCTCCTCGACCGGGACTTGCTGATACTCGACCACGAGAACCGGCTTCAGCTGACCCCCGAGGGAGACGCGGTCCATCGTGAGTGCGCGGAGCGCCAGACGGCCATGCGAAAGCAAGCCCACGACGGCATCACCGACGAGGAGTACCTGGTCACCCTCAAGGTACTGCAGCGGATGATCCACAACGTCGGAGGCGAGGCCTGGCACCACTAGAGACGGTCGCATCGCGGCACTGCGCCACAGCACAGGCGGAACCCGCCCCGTCCGCAGCAGGCAGCGCTGCCTTCGCATCCCGTCGAGGCCAACCTGACGCATGAGCCATTCGACCCGCTAACGGCCGACCCGGTCGTCGCCCGGGGACCCACTGCTGCTCCCGGGACGTTGGGCACAGTGCGGGGGTCATCCCCGCGTGAGTGGGAGCTGAGCGCCATCGGAGCGCGACGCCGCCTCGGCCGCGCCCAGCGCGGCCGAGGCGCATCAGGGGACTGCGGCTACTTGGCTTCCTCGAACGTCCAGCCAAGGTCCTCGTCGGAACCGGACGTCAGCTGGAGGAATGGCGGGAAGATCGCGATCGGCGCGATTCCCACCGTCAGGGGCTGTCCGTCACCAGCAACAACGATGGTGAAGGTTCCCGGCTGCGAGCCTTCGGTGATCTTCCACTCGCAGGTGGGGAAGTCACTCACCCGGACGCGCAGCCTCGCGCCTTCGTACGGGGTCGCCGGGGCCCCGTCGTAGCACACGAACGGGCTGGGCCAGATGCTGGAGGCCTTGGAGATGGCGTAGTTGCCCCCGGGGGTGCGCCTCACCTCAAATTTCTGCCTGTCATCCCGGGCGGGCAACAGGGTGACGGCCCCCTCTTCCCCGACGGTGAGGAATTGGTCGCCGTTGAATTTGATGTGGTAGACGCCGTCGGGAACGCTTCCCATGGGTAGCTCCTTCGCCTGATGCGTGCCGCGTCGCGGCCGACTTCGGTCGTCAGCCTCCTGCAACGGCAGGCGGGTCGCCAGGGCGCACCTCGGCCAGTGGCTTGAAGCGCCATGCGCTGTGGATGCGCGGCCCCGCTCACCGCCGCCAGGCACGACGTCCTGGCCAGGCGCGAGCACGGGGCGGGATCCAGAAGGGGTTCCGGTACCGGGACTTCACCGACCGACGGCAATGCGCGGCTCAGAACCCCTTGCCGAGCGCGCCGAGTACCGCAGGATCCGTACCGCCGTATTCGGCGACCGGGCGCGGCTCAGGCCCTCGCCCCTGAAAGCGGGGGTGGATTCCCATCAATCCCTTTGTGCCTTCGGCCGCCCACGGGGCGTCCGACTCCGGCAATGACACGCGGATCCGATAAGGGCCCGCCTCCCAGCAGATCTCACTCATGGTCCGCAGCTCCTCTGCTGAATTGATCGCAATCTCCCACGTCAAATCTATGCGGGCACCCCGCACGCACAAGGGACGTAAGTCCTACCGCCGCGGGGCCGTAAGTCCGTAAGTCACGGGAGGGCCTCCCGGGGACGGGGCGGGCGGGTGAACGGCGCCGGCGCCCGGGCTCAGCGGGCGCCGGCACCGTGGATCACCGGCCGTCGGCAGCCAGGGGGCGCAGCGTGCGGTGCACGGCGATCGCGAACGCGGCCAGGCCGGCCACGAGGACGATGAGCTGGCTCAGCACGGGGCCGTAGAAGAGGTCGGTGAAGAGGAACTGCGAGAGGACGCCGGTCAGGCGGGTGCCCAGCGGCAGGCCTGCGGCGACGCTGAGTACGGCGGCGATGAGCGCCATCGCGGCGAGCATGGGGCGGACGGCGAGGGTCGGGCGGTTCGTCACGGGTTCTTCTTTCCGAGAGGCGGACTTCGATGGGGAAGACATTAGGAACCGTGAAGGGACCTTGCCTTCGGCGGAAAGTCGGTGATGTCCGGACGCCGAAAGTATGAGCCCCCGGCCAGGTGCATACTTTGGTATAAGAATGTGCGGGGACAGGTTGGTAGAGGGGTCGCTCGGGGCTGGGAAGTTTCCCCGGCCCGTACTCTTGAGCGTTATGGATTGGGGAAAGAGGGACGGCGTCGGCCGGCGCCGGGGCATCGACCTGCTCGTCGTGGCCGGAGCCGCGGCCCTGTGCGTGACCGTGGGTTTCGCGCAGGCGCGCGGCCTGCGGGTGTACCCGCAGCTCTCATCGCTGCCGTTCCCCGGGGTTCCAATGGAGGGCCGGCTGCCCGTGCTCGTGGCGGGCTTCGCGCACTACGGGCTGGTGCCGGTGGCCGGCAGCGCGCTGCTCCTGTGGCGTAGGCACCGGCCCGTGGCCGTCGCCGTGCTTCTGGTTGTCCTGTCGACGGTCACGACACTGGTTCCCGCCGCGCTGGCCGCCCTGTTCACGGTCGCCTCGGTCCGATCGGCCCGGACCACGGCCGCCGTGACCGCGCTGGCCCTGCTGCCCCTGCCCCTCTCCATGGCCCTGCAGCCGTCGCTGTCCGCCGTTGCGCTGGCCACAGCGGTGACCGGGGGCGTACTGGTCGGCGGCGCCGTGGGCTGGGGGCTGTTCCTGCGCGCCCTGCACGACCGCGGCGAGCAGGCCAGGTCGCAGGCCCTGCTGCGCGCGGAGCAGGTCCGCCAGCGGGAGCGGGAGTCCCTGGCCCGGGAGATGCACGACGTACTCGCCCACAGACTCTCCCTCCTCAGCGTCCACGCCGGCGCCCTGGAGGTGAACCCCGGAGCCCCGCCCGAGCAGGTCGCGCAGGCCGTCGGAGTCATCCGTTCCAGCGCCCACCAGGCCATGGAAGACCTCCAACAGGTCCTCGGCGTCCTGCGCACCCCGCTCCAGCCCGAGGGCACCCGGCCGGAACCACCCCAGCCCACGCTCGCCGACCTCGCCCCCCTGATGGACGAGTCCAGGGCCGCCGGCATGTGCCTCCACGTGGGCGACGACATCACCCACCACGCCGCGGTCCCCGCGACCACGGGACGAACGGCGTACCGGATCGTGCAGGAAGCCCTCACCAACGCGCACAAACACGCCCGCGGCCAAGACGTACGGATCACCCTGCGCGGCGCCCCTGGACGCGGGCTCGACCTGGAGATCACCAACACGATGCCGACCACCGTGCCGACCGAGTACAGGCGCGCACTGCCGGGAAGCGGATCGGGCCTCGAAGGCCTCCGCGAACGCGCCGTCCTCGTCGGGGGCGAACTGGCCTACGGCCGCGAGGGGCAGACCCACCGGGTCCGGGCACGGCTGCCGTGGCCCGCGTGATCAGCCTGATCAGGGTACTGCTCGTCGACGACGACGCCCTGGTCCGCGCCGGACTGCGGATGATGCTCGCTTCCGCCCCCGACATCGCCATCGCGGCCGAAGCCGCCGACGGCGGCGAGGTCGAGGCACTGGTGGACGAACACCGTCCCGACCTGGTCCTGATGGACATCCGCATGCCGGGCGTCGACGGCTTGGAGGCCACCCGCCGCTTGCGGGCCCGCCCCGGTGCCCCCGAGATCGTGATGCTGACGACCTTCACCTCCGACGACTACGTCCTGCGCGCCCTGCAGGCAGGCGCGGCCGGTTTCCTCCTCAAGCACACCAGCCCCGCCCGGATCATCGAGGCGGTACGACAGGCCGCGGCCGGCGAGCCCGTCATGTCTCCCGAGGCCCTCAGCCAGTTGATCGGGACCGTCACCGCCCCGGTCGGCACCCCGGACCCGCGGCCCGCACCGGCCGCCGCCACGCGGGAACGACTCGGCCTGCTCGGCGACCGGGAAATGGAGGTGGCCCTCGCGGTCAGCAGGGGTAGGACCAACGCCCAGATCGCCGTGGACCTCTACATGAGCGTCCCCACCGTCAAGTCCCACATCTCGCACATCCTCACCAAGCTGGGCCTCAACAACCGCGTGCAGATCGCCCTCCTCGTCTACCGGGCTGGACTCACCTGACGGCGCAAGGCACCCCAGCACGGCGGGCGGGCCCGTGTCGACGCCGCCCGGCCGCGTAGGCGCTTCGGCCGAGAGCAGGGTCCGATGGGTGGACGGGCCGTGGTCGTCCACACCCGCCGGATCCCCGCTCCAAGGATCCGGGCTGCCCGGGCAACGGCAAGCCGGTGGTGACCTTCCGTGGTCGGAGCACCACCTTGTGCAATGGCATCATCGGCGGGCGACCGGCACCCTGCCGGCGTGTGAGGAGTACCGCCATGACCGAGAAGGACCTCTACGCCGACGAGCCCGAACTCGTCATCACCACCGTCGCCGGTGGCGACGACGACGCCCACGATGACGCGGAGGAGGCAGTTCCAGCCGAACAGCATGTCCAGGCGCGCAACATGATGGAGCAGGGGCAGTCCTGACTCACACCGGCGGGATCCCGGCCTGGCTGGCCACTGTCCGCCCGATGACAGGGAGCACCGGCCGCGGCCGCCATTCATCAAGGGCAACGCCGGGGACCAGTCACCGGTCACCAGCCACCAGTCACCGGTCGGCGATGAGGCCGGTGATGAACTTGCGGCAGCGACCGCGGTGGACGGGTTTGATCCCGTGGATGAGTTGGGCCCCGTAGACGGTGGCGGTGCCGGTTTCGGCGGGCAGGACCCTGGGGCTGCCGGTGACGGTGTGGATCCAGGACGTGTCCTGCTCGCCTCGGGAAATCTTGTCGTGGGGCGCGATGCGGGTGAACCGCATGCCCGGCTCGTAGCCGACGTGGGGTCCGGCATCGAGCCGTGTGTCCCAGACACCGTCGCCGGGACCGCTCTCGATGAAGAACTCGCCTCCGGCGGTGGCGTCCTCGATGGTCACGCCGATCCGGGCGACGTGGCGCGGATGGGCCATGGGGTCGGGCCCGATGCCGTCGAGGTGGCGGACCGCGCCTTCCCCGGGCCCGAACTCGATGAACTGCCACGGTGAGGCGCCCCGCGCGGACGGGAACACCTGGCGGATCTCCGGCAGATGCCGGGCGACCGCGCTGTCGAGCACCTCGTGCACGCGGGCGGGCAGGTCTTCGAGTTCCTCGCCCACGTAGGCAGGCCGCCAGCCCGTGGCCGCGAGATGATCGTCAAGGAGCGCGGTGAGACCGGAGACCTCTTTCGAGTCCAGGAATTGGGGCACGGTGCGGATGGCGAGCGTCTCGGTCAGGGTGATCACGGTCGTCCCTTCGAGTCTGCGACAACAACGTCCGACCGCATGAAGCGGGGCGGGCAGGCCTCATCCTCGAACGGTGTTCGGGAGCGCGGCGGGGCGCGGCGGCGGCGCACGGGGGCACATGCGCGGCAGCCCCAAGGCCCTCATCGGCCCTCATCGGCCCTCATCGGCCCTCGTCGTACGCCTACTCTCGGCTCTCTCCCAGCCGTGACGACCGCGAGGTTTCCCCGTGAGTGAGCTCGATGACTACGCCGCCAAGATGGCGGCCCGCTTCCACACCTTCGACCAGGACGGCGACGGCAGCATCACCCGCCGGGACTTCCGGCTCATGGCGGAGCGGGTCGCGCGGGCCTTCGCCGTCGCCGACGGAACGGACCGGGCCGCCGCCCTGCAGGAGGCGGCCGACCGGTACTGGGAAGGCATGGCCACCCTCGCGGACGGCGACCTCGACGGCCACATCACCCGTGAGGAGTTCGTCGGTGCCGCCCTGGTCGGCCTGCACCAGGACCCGGAAGCATTCACCCGGATCGCCCTGCCCTGGCACCGGGCCGTGTTCACGGCCGCCGATCACGACGGCGACCGCCGCGTCACCGTCAACGCGGTCGACCTCATGCTGGTCGCGCTCGGCGCGGAACCGGACCAGGCCCGCCGCGTCGCCGCAGAACACCGCACCGACCCCACGGGGCACATCACCGAGGAGGAGATCCTCGCCGCCGTCACCGCCTACTACACCACCGGCGAACCCCAGCGGGCCTTCGCCGTGCCCGCCTGACGCATCGTGGCCGGAAAGCCCGCCTGACCCCACCCGATCGGGTGGGAGGGCCAACCGCGATCCGGCGTTCTCACGGCAGGCCGCCGCCGTCCGCGCGGGTGAATGAGGGCTGATCAGGCTGCGGCAGGCTCCGTCGCCTTCGACGCTGTGTCCATGAAGATCCGACGCGTACTTGCATCCCTGGCCGTCATGGCCCCGTTGCTCGCAGCGGTCCCCACCGCGGCGGCGGCCGTACCCCCGCCGCCCGCCAACCGGGACATCTGCAAGCGCCCAGGCGGCTACTACCAGCACAAGCAGGACGGCCGCTACTTCTACCAGTGCGACAACGCCTACCGTCCCTACCGGCACCGCTGCCCCGACGGCCTGCTGTTCAACGAGGAGGCCCGGCCCGGGCCGGTCTGTGACTGGCCCGACCAGGTCTACACCCACGGCCCGCGCCCCGCCGTGACCGCGCTGCGCGCCGAGCCCGCCCTCTACGATCCCGCCAAGCGCCAGGTCACCGGGCTCACCGCGATCATGAAGCAGGGGCTCATCGGCGAGAAGATCACCTTCACCACGATGACCGGTGTGGTGCTGTGCACCGCCACCACCGACAAGCCCGGCGGGTTCAACACCCCGGGACCCGACACGATCAGCAGCGCGTCGTGCAACAGCAAGACCGGGCTGACCATTCCGGCCGACACCCTGCTGCGCGGATACAAGGCCGTGTACGCCGAGAACTCCGAGACCGCCCACCCGGACCAGGCCACCGGCAGCATCAAGCGGAAGTCTTGAAACCGTAGGCTGACGGGCCGACCGGCCGACCGGCCGCGGTTCGGACCCGGCCGGCCCGTCAGTCGTGAACCCGGATGCCGCCCCCCGTCAGGCCGGCTGCGGTCATCCGCCGGTTACGGCGACCCAGGCGCGGGCGCGGCCGCGTCGTTGTAGGCCTTCCAGATCAGGGGCGGGAAGGCGCTGCCCCGCTCGGAGTCGGGGCCGCCCACGCCCTGCATGGGCAGCAGTTGCGGGACGTCGGGCTTCGTACGGAACATCGCGACCGAGGTGCTCAGTTCCGGGGTCGCGCCGATGAACCAGGCCGAGTTCATCCGGTCGTTCGGACCGGTCTTGCCCGCCCAGGACGGAGGGTTGGCCCCCTGGCCCGTCGACGGTCCGAACGCGCTCCCGCTCACCTGGCGGAGCGCCACGCCGACCATCGCGGCCGCCTGCGAACTCATGGCCCGCCGCGGTTTGGCCGGGCCGAGGCCGTCCACCGCGACGCCGTTGCGCTCGACCTTGGTCACCGAGTAGGGCTCGGTGGCCCGGCCCTGGTTGACGAAGACCGTATAGGCGCTGGCCAGCCGGACGGCGCTGGGGGTGGAGGTGCCGATGGCGAAGGTCGGCTCCAGCTTGGCCATGCTGACCTCGCGCAGTCCCGACGCGACCGCGAGGTCCTTGACCCTCTTCAGCCCGATCTTCTTGCCGACCTCCACGAACGGCGCGTGCTCGGAGGCCACCAGGGCCGTGTGGAGGCCCGCGGATGCGGTCGTCGGCCCGATCGGCCCGGGTTTCCGGGGTTCCGGGACCGGGCTGGCGCCGTCGGCGGGGTGGTCCCCGCCTTCGATCTCCTGCTCCAGAGCGGCGGCGTACACGAAGGGTTTGAACGCCGAGGCCGCGGGCACGCCCGAGGTGTCGGCGTTGTTGGTGAAGTGCTCGATCGCGTCCGCGCCGCCGTAGACCGCGACGACCGCTCCGTCCTTGGGACGTATCGAGGCGGCGCCGACCTGCACGTATTCGTCCTCCGCGCGCTTCTTCGGGTCCAGCCGCTCCGCGCGCACCTGCTCGACGGCCTTGGTCAGCGCGAGCACCTTGTCCTTCTCGAAGGTGGTGTGGACGCTGTAGCCGCCGGCGGCCAGATCCTTGTCCGTGAGCCCGCTGCGGCTCTTGAGGTACTTGTTGGCGATGTCGACGAGGTAGCCGGTCTGCCCGGCCTGGCTGGTCGGCTTGAGGGGAGGTTTGGGCTCGGGGAACTTCGTGTACTTCGCGCGTTCCTCGGCGCTCATCGCACCCGTGGTGACCTGGCGGTCCAGAATCCAGCTCCAGCGGTCCTCGGCACGTTTGTGGTTGCCGGGGTTGAGGGACGGGTCGAAGCTCTCCGCGCCCTTGAGGACGGCCGCCAGCAGGGCCCCCTGACTGGGGTTCAGGTCCTTGGCGGGGATGCCGTAGTACGCGTACGAGGCCGCCTGGACGCCGTACGCGTCGCGGCCGAACCACGAGGTGTTGAGGTACCCCTCAAGAATCTCCGCCTTGGGCCGCTGGTTGCTGACCTTCAGGGAGAGGAAGAGTTCCTTGATCTTTCGCGTGACCGTCTGGTCCTGGCTCAGATAGGTGTTCTTCACGTACTGCTGGGTGATCGTCGATCCGCCCTGGGTCTCCTCGCCCTTGACGATGTTGACGGCGGCGCGGCCGATGCCCGTCACGGAGACGCCGGAGTCGGTGTAGAAGTCGGCGTTCTCCGCCGAGATGACGGCGCTCTGGACGGAATCGGGCACCTCGGAGAGCTTCACGTCCTGGCGGTTCACATCGCCGACGCTCACCATCCGGCTGCCGTCCGCCCAGTAGTAGACGGTGGCCTGGCGGCGCGCGGAGTCGTGCGGGTTCGGGATCTGCACCTGTATGTAGATGGCGGTGAACAGGGCGGCGAGGGCGCCGACGAAGAGCAGGAACAGGCCGGAGGCCAGCTTCCAGGAGGGCATCCAGCGCCGCCAGCCCCGGCGGCCGCGCCGGGGGAAGTCGATGAGGGGGCGGCGACGGGCTTTCCGGCCGGCTGACCTGCGTCTCTTGGCCCGGCCGGTACCACCCGTACCGCCTCTCCGGCGCCGTGTGCGCTCTGGGCCCTCCGTTCGCTTCGGGCTACCGGTGTCGTCCGTACTACCTGTTCGGTCCGCGCGGCGTTTTCGGGGCAACCTCATGGGGGATGCGGACCTCCTCGATCGCGATCCGTCACTTCGGGGTGGTGACGGACTCGGCCGAGAAGATGATCATTCCGCGTTAATGGTTGAGCCGTTCACAAAATCTTCAAATCCGGCACGGGGCCCGTTACGGGCACGGGGCGCCTTATGGGCTTACGGGCGATACCGTCAGGCCCTCCCGTGAAACCGGCGGGACACCAACCGGTTCCTACAGCCGTACGTCGCCACGAGGTGGCGGGTCAGCGCGAGTACGGCGAGCAGCGCCACGAGCGCGCACACGCCCCGCCAGCCGGCCTGGCCGTACGTGCGCACTCCGAGCCAGGAACCCGCGCTGCCGCCCAGATAAGCGCAGGTCATGTAGGCCGTGTTGAGCCTGCTGCGGGCCTCGGGGTGAAGGGCGAAGACCCGGGCCTGGTTGGCCACCATGCCGGACTGCATCGCGACGTCGAGGAGCAGCGTGCCGAGGATCAGGGCGGTCAGTCCCAGTACGCCGCCCAGCGCGCCCGCGGTGAGGACCGCGGCCGAGACGAGGATCCCGAGCAGGCAGACGAGGTTCACGGGATCGGGACCCCAGCGGTCCACCAGGCGTCCGGCGTACGGGGTGCACAGCATGGTCGCCGCGCCGACCAGGGCGAGCATTCCGACGGCCTGGGCGCCCAGACCGTAGGCGGGGCCGGTGAGAAGGAACGCCAGGCAGGTCCAGACGGCCGAGAAGCCGGCGAAGACGGTTGCCTGGTAGAGGCAGGAGCGGCGTAGGTCCGGCTCGGTACGGAGCAGTCGCAGCGACTCGGCCAGGAGCGCCGGATACGGCTGGCGCGACGGCGCGATCGTGGCGGGCAGCGTGCGGGCGAGGACGGTCGCGAGGAGCAGAACCACGACCGCGGCGACCAGGTACGGGGCGCGCCACCCCAGCCATTCGCCGAGCGCTCCGCTGAAGGTGCGGGCCAGCAGCATGCCGCCGATCGACCCGCTCAGCAGGATGCCCATCACGGCTCCGCGGCGGTCCTCGGCCACCAGGCCGACCGCCAGCGGAGCGATGACCTGGGCGGCCACGGTGGTGACGCCGATGACGACACTGGCGGCGACGAGGAACGGCAGGGCCGGAGCGCAGCCCGCGGCGAGCAGGCCCACGCCGGTGAGGGCGAGCAGGGTGACGAGAAACGGACGGTGCGGCAGCCGGTCGCCGAGCGGCACCAGCAGCAGCATCCCGGCCGTGTAGCCGATCTGAGTGGCGGTCACCACGAGCGCGGCGGAATCGGGGGACACGCGGAGTCCGGAGGCGACCAACGGACTGATCGCCTGCGGGAAGTAGATGTTGCCCACGGCCACGCCGCAGGTCACGGCCAGGATCAGGAGCATGCGGCGGCTCATTGCGTGCGTCGTCATGCGTCGAAGTCCACGGCAGCGGAGTCCCACCGCCAATGGATGTAGCGTATGGCTTAATGATCAGCTTCGAACTCGGCGTCGAGGACCTCGCGGACACGCGGTTCGCCGTCTCGCCCCTGGACGAGACCATGCTCAGCCTGAGGGTGCTGCGCGAGCCGGGGCTGTCGGCGTTGCACCTCCCGTGGCGCCGGCACGTTCTCGGGAGGATCGGCGCACTCGGCACCGGCGACACCGGCGACACGGGCGCGCTCGACACCGGCCTGCTGATGTCCTTGGTCGCGGCGAGACGCACCCTGCCCGACTTCCTGACTCCTCGCCCTACGACCTTCTCCCCAACCTTCGAAGACGAACTGGCCATCGCCCGCCGGACCCCTCCCGACCTGGTCCGCCGCGATCTGCTGGACACCCACGCGCCGGACCCGCTCCCCGAGGCGCTGCGCGATGCCATCGCCGCCGACGACGGCCCCGTCATCAGACTCCGCGATGCCCTCTGCGAACTCCTCCAGACGTACTGGGAGATCGCCATCAAGCCGATGTGGCCACAGATCCAGCTGCTGCTGGAAGCCGACATGACCTATCGCGCGCGGCTGCTGGCCATCGGAGGCGCCCGCCTGCTGTTCTCCGACATGCACCCGAACCTCCGGTGGGAGAGCGGCGTACTGCACATCGACAAGATGATCAGCAAGCACCGCGTCGCGGCATCCGGCCGGGGGCTGCTTCTGGTCCCGTCCGTGTTCGCGCACAAACCCACGCCCCCGCTCAGCCCGACGGAACCGCCGTGGCTGGTGTATCCCAGCCGAGGAGTGGCCACGCTGTGGGCCCCGGCGCCAGCCCCGATCGCTGACGCGCCCGCTCTCGTATCGCTGCTCGGCGCCTCCCGAACGAGACTGCTGGACCTCCTCGACGAGCCGCTGCCCACGGTCGAGATCGCCCGCCGCCTCAGAGTCACCCCGAGCGCCGTGTCCCAGCACCTGCGCGTACTCCACGCCACCGGCCTCGTCACCCGGGCCCGCGCCGGCCGACAGGTCCTGTACCGCCGCAGCCCCCTCGGCGACCAACTGACGGGTCGGCGTCACCCTTCCTGAGCCGGGTGCCTCCCGGGCCAGCCCTGGCCTTTCCGCCCAAACGATCTAGAGTCACCTGCCCGCCCTGTGAACCCCTTCCCTGTATCGGATACGTTCCCCGTGGAATGACCGTCAGAACGAGGGGGGACTGTCATGGCGCAGTACTTGGGGCCGCTGGAGCTGCTCGGAGACCGTTGGGTGATCGGGGACCCGTCACGGGAGGCGGGCCTGTTCTTCGTGCTCACGCCCGAGGGCCTGGAGCACCGCCAACGTGGCGAGGCGGAGCCCCTGAGCACCGTCAAGTGGGCGAAATTCGTCGGCCTGGGGGTACGAGCCACCTACCACCACTGGCAGACCAGTGCCGCCTCGGGCTTCTTCTTCGCAGGTAGCCCGAACTACGACGCGGGCCGTGACGGATGCTCACTGGGGGGCAGGGTACGCGGTCAGTACGATGACTGGTCCGTGCGGTACACGCATCACATACGCTCGTACGGAGTCAGCCACGTCATCCTCCTCAAGGCGCTGTTCGCGCAGCTCAGCGACGCGAAGGCACTGGACAGGCTCGGCGATCCCGCATGGCTGGGCGCGGCCGTCACCGAACTGTCGCCGTACACCTCGTGGTACGTGCCCAAAGGCAACCGCCTGGTGAAGAAGACCATCGAAACTCTCGGCACCTGAACAGACAACGGACAGCCGGAGGCACACGACAAGGGCTGGACCAGGGCTCAAGGGCACCCCTCACACGTGGGGAGGGAGCAGAAGGACCCCCCGAGCCCGGCCGGGCGCCGATGGGGGTCATCCCCGCGCGTGCGGGGAGCACGTGTCAGGACTCCAGCCCTCGTCCGTCCCGCAGTCTCGCGGCGAATGCCCGCGCGGCGGCGAGGTCCCCGGCGTTCGGCCGCTGCTTGTTGATACCGCCTACGAGCTTGAACGGCGCCCAGGTGTCGAACGCCCGGCACGAGAAGCTCCCATCCACCTCGAAGCCCTTGCCTTCCAGCAGTCGGACCAGGGGGCGGGTGAACGGCGCCAGCGGAAACTCGGGCAGCCCACTGCTGGCGAACACGAACGCCCGGCCCCGCCCGGCGGGAAGCGCCTTGACGAAATCGGTCAGGCGCGGGTGAAGCCGGCCCTGGAAAACACCCGCACCGAATCCCACGAGGTCGGCCCCGGCCAGCTCCGCCAGGTCCGCCTCCTCGGGCGAGACGACCCGCGCACCCAGAACCTGAGCCATGCTGTCGGCGACACGACGCGTATTGCCGTGCGACACGGAAGCGCACACGATGACGGTCTTCATCCTCACGATCCCTTCTCTCGCTCCTGCAAGAGGGACCACGCAGCAACGTCAGACGTGACACCACCCGAGTATGACGGCTGCCACACCGCATGAGGGCAATAACGAACCCGCGCTACGCGGGCGGCCGCCGGCCTCGAACAACGACGGACGTACACCGGATTCGAACCAAGGGCAGGTCTCTTCGGTCTTGGCGACCGTGAAGGCGACGGGCTGGCCGATGAGCGCGACGCCTGCCTTCGGGCCCTGAGTGCACACCTTCCAGTTCGACTCCTGGAGAACCATGCGGCTCTGCACCGCATCCTTCACCGTGATGCTCGCATTGGCGGACAGGGCACAACGGACGCCCTTCATGCCCTCACCAACGAAGTTCGGCATCGAGTTCCCAGCGGGCTTCGGAGCCGGCGCGTCCGTCGCGGGGCAGGTCTCTTCGAGCTTGACCGCCCCGAAGTCAGTCGATGGCGGTTGTCAGCGCTGCTCGTGTCGACGCCCGCTCCGGAGGAAGGGGTCTGCGAACACACCTTCCAGTTCCGGTCGAGGACCCGAAGCCGGTCGCGGCCAAGCACGTCGTAGACCTTCAAGCCATAGAACCCGGAGACCTACACCTCGTCCTGGGCCACTTGGAGACCCTTGCCGCAGCCGGGGAGCGAGCGCCCCCGCCCCCTAGGCACTGTTTCTCGGATCTCCTGACGTGGGTGTGGTGTTGGCGTCAGGCTGGCCGTATGGGTCGTGGAGATCTGACGAACGCGGAGTGGGACCGGCTGGAGTCGTTCCTGCCTCGTGGTGGTGCGCGTGGGGGCCGGTGGAGTGATCACCGTCGGGTGATCAACGGGGTGCTCTATCGGGTGCGGACGGGTGCGGACGGGTGTGCAGTGGCGGGATCTCCCGGAGCGGTTCGGGCCTTGGGAGACGGTTTATAAGCGGCATCGCCGCTGGTCAGCGGATGGAACATGGAAGATGCTGCTGTCTCGCGTCCAGGCGGCCGAGGACGCCGCGGGCCAGATCGACTGGGACGTGTCGGTGGACTCGACAGCGGTGCGAGCCCACCAGCACGCCGCCGGTGCGAGGAAGACACCGCCCACCGCGATCCCTCAAAAGGGGAGTCTGCAGGGGACGAACCGGGTCGATCCGGTGTTGCAGAAACTGGCCGTCCGGCTGGCGGAGGTGGTCAGATCGGCGAATGCCTGGGACGTTCCCGAGGCGGATTCACCACCAAAATCCACCTTGCCGCGGATGGACGGTGCCGGCCCCTCGCCCTCGTCCTGACACCCGGACACTACGGTGACGGTCCCCAACTCGAGCGCGTACTGGAGCAGGTATCGGTGCCCCGGACCGGAGTGGGCCGGCCCCGCACCCGGCCCGACCATGTCCTCGCGGACAAGGCCTACACGTCCCGAAAGAACCGCCGCTACCTGCGACGACGCGGAATCCGGCACACCATCCCCGAACGCCTCGACCAGCAAAGGCACCGGAAGAACCGCGGGTCCCGAGGCGGCCGGCCCACCGGTTTCGACAGTGAGCGCTACAAGAAGCGCAACACCGTCGAACGCGCCATCAACCGGCTGAAGGGCTTCCGCGCGGTCGCCACCCGCTACGAGAAACGCGCCTACATCTACCTCGGCACCATCACCCTCGCCGCCCTCATCATCTGGCTCCGAACATGATCCGAGAAACAGTGCCTAACAGCCTCACAGGCGCGGGAACTCTGAATGGCTCTGCCAGGCAGAGAGTCCCCCCGGTCTCACTCACCAGTCCCGGCCTGAGATCAGCTCCTCCACATCCGCGGCCGCGAACCGGTATGCCGACGCGACAAACCAGAACTCCTCGGCGATCCACTCGCGCGCAACCGTCTCGATCTCACTCCCAGCCGCCTCGAACTCCGCTTGCAGGAGGTTGAACTCCTCCGCCGCGGCCTGGGTGAGCACATAGAGGGCCTCCAGATCCGACGGCTGCGCCGCCTCGATCCGCTGGCACAGCCGCAGCAGGATCTCCCTGCCCTGGTCCACGACGTGATCGGGGAAGTACGCGTCCGCGTACATCGGCCGCAGAAACGCGTGCTCTGTCACCTGCTGGTTTGTGATCTCCATGAGCTTCCCCATCCCCGTTGAACTGATGGGCCGATCATGCACGACACCACTGACAACGACCCCGCCCAGACGCGCCAGACCGTTCGTGACCAGCACTTCCACACGGGGCCCCGGCCAGCCGTGTACCTGGCGGCCGGGGCCCTGGTCGAGGTCGTCGTTGAGACTCCGTCTGAGCCACAGCCGGAGAGATGTCAGCGCCGGACCGTGGCTTCACCGTGTGGATATCTCCGTGTGTAGCGTCGAATCCGACGACTGGTCAGATGAAGAGATCCTCGGTACGCGCGACCAACCGGCAGGGCCGTGGCCACGGCGCTACGGCTCTGATCATCCCCACGTATGCGGGAAGCAGTGCGTTGTAGAGGGGCGCGGTGTGTGGCGTTGGGGTCATCCCCGCGCGGGCGGGGAGCAGGTTGACCTGCCACCCTATGTCGGCATGGGGGCGTTCCGAAGCACTTCCACCGAACCGGCCATCACGGACGGTCCTGGGGGCCGTCCGCCGGTACGGCGGCGCAGGCGCGGCCATCTCGTGGGGCGGGGAGGCGCCAGTAGGTGCGAGTCACACCCAAATCCTGCTTATGGGATGGGACGTACCGAACCCGGAAACTCCGCGTGACCGGCGCCCCGCCCACAGTCACCGCGCCACCGACTCATAAGCCCCTTCTGGCAAGGGGCCTACGAATCGTCGTTGGACATGACAGCGCGGTCGGCTCGATGTTGGCAGCATGACGTCTCCCACTGCGTCCGGCTTAGTCGTCGCCCGGGTCACGGAGCGGATCGATGACCTCGTCGTCGAGATCCGTGAAGTCATCCAGCGTGGCTTACCACCGGAGCTGACGGCCCATCTGGTCGGCGAACTGCTCGTTCCCGTGCTCGGCACTCCTGATCTGCTCACCGCCGAGCAGCGCGAGGGCGACCCCGACAACTACCGGCAGCATGTGCTGCACGCCGAGCCGGACGGCAGCTTCTCGATCGTCGCGCTGGTCTGGCTGCCGGGCCAGCAGACCCAGATCCACGACCACGTCTCCTGGTGCGTCACCGGTGTGTACGAGGGGCAGGAGCGCGAGCGCCGCTACCGGCTGATGACCGACGGGCGGACCTCCCGGCTGATCCCGGCCGAGGACGTGGTGAACCCCCCCGGCGCGATCGCCGCCTTCGCGCCGCCAGGCGACATCCACCGGGTGTGCAACTCCTGTTCGGCCAAGGCGATCTCGATCCACGTCTACGGCGCGGACATCGTCCGGCTGGGCACCAGCATCCGCCGGACCTACTGCCCGCCCGAGGGTGAGCGGTGAACTCTGTTGCGGCGGCGGGCAGCCGGCCGGAAAGGACGATGTCCCTCGTGAACCGCAGCGGTACCGCTCACGACATCGCCGTGGTGGGCGCGGGCGCCGCCGGTGCCCTGACGGCGCTGCGCCTGCTCCACAACGCGGCCGTCGGCAACCCGGTCGTCGGCAACGCGGCCGTCGGCCCGCCCGCGCCGGTCCGGATCTGGCTCATCGACCCCGAAACCACAGGCCGGGGGCTGGCTTTCGGAACCGATGAGCCGCACCACCTGCTGAACGTCCCGGCCGGCCGGATGAGTGCCCACCGAGACGATCCCGGCCACTTCGTACGCTGGCTCGGCGACCGGGGCGGCGAGCACGACTTCGTGCCCCGGGGCCTCTTCGGCCGGTATCTCGCCGAGACCCTGGAGGCGGTGAGCAACCGCGGTGACGTCCCCGCGCTCGTTCGGGTGCCCGACCGCGTCGTCAGCATCGGCCACCGCCCGGAGTCGGCCGCCTCACCGCTGAGTCTGCGGCTGCGTGGCGGGCAGTCGCTCGACGTCGACGCCGCGGTGCTGGCCCTCGGCAACTTCGCGCCCGGCCTGGCCTGGGCGCCACCGGCGCTGCGTGACTCGGAGACGTTCCTGGCCGACCCCTGGGCATCCGGCGCCCTCACGAAGGTCCCGGAGGACCGTGACGTCCTGCTCGTCGGCACCGGCCTGACCATGGTGGACATGGCACTCAGCCTCCAGCGCCCCGGACGCGTCGTGCACGCGCTGTCGCGGCACGGCCTGATCCCCCAGCCGCACGCCACCACCCCGGTCCTCGCCCCGGCCGCCCCCGAGCTCGACACCCACGCGGGGCTGGCCGCGCTGCGCCGGGCGGTGCTGCGACACATCGCCCACTGCCGCCGCGTACACGGCGACTGGCGGGCGGGGGTGGACAGCCTCCGTCCCGTGACCAGCGCCCTGTGGCAGCAACTGTCACCCGCCGATCAGGCCCGGCTGCTGGCCCAGAACCTTCGGCTCTGGGAGACCCACCGCCACCGGATCCCGCCGAGCAGCGCCAAGGCTCTGCGCACCGCTGTGGACACGGGTCTGGTCAGTATCGGCCGGGGCGTCGTGGCCAACGCCAAGACCGCCGCGGATACGCCCGGTGATGTCGTCGAGGTCCAGTTGGACAACGGCCGTCGGCTGCGGGTTGGGGCAGTGCTGAACTGCACCGGCTCCGAGGCTGACCTCACCCGGATCGACGACTGCCTGGTCACCCACCTGCTCGACACCGGCCTCGGTTCGCCGGCCCCCGTCGGCGGCGGATTCGACACCACTGCCCGCGGTCGGCTGCGCCCCGCGGGCGACCGGGCACCAGCACCGCTGTGGACTCTGGGGTCGCTCCGGCGCGGCAACCTGCTGGAGACAACCGCCATCCCGGAGATCCGCTGCCAGGCCGACGACCTCGCCCTCCTGCTGCTGGACCGCAGTGCGGTGCGAACGCCGGGCGAGGCAGCACCGGCCCACCGAGAGGGTGTTTAGCGCGCCATACGTACGTCCCTGTGCGGTGGAACTCGCGGCCCTCGGCGGTGAGTTCCACCGCACGAAGCTGAGCTTGACTCTGTCGGCGCTCCCCACCCTCACCCGCGCGCCGGACAGCTCGGCCCTACCGTCGGGTCAGGCGCCCTGAAAGACCTTCGTGCAGAGCAGGGTCGCCCCGTCGTCCACCAGCCAGGACCAGTAGCGGGTCTGATCGCCCTGCGTGCGCCGACAGTTGTTGCTGTTGGCGCCCGCGGGGGCCTTGTAGACACCCGTGATGTGCATGACCTGGTTGTAGCCGGAGGGGACCAGGGTCGCAGGGCAGTCGACCAGGGTCAGCGCGCCGAGCCAGATGGTGTCGCCCGACTGGTGGGCAAGCATGCAGTAGGTCGGGTGGTAGACGCCGCTGAGGCAGAGCCTCGTGGTCCGGCCGCTGCTCGGGGACTGGTACGTCCACTGCACCTTGCCCACGCCGGTGGGACAGCTGCCGTCGGTGACGCTGCTGACCCAGACGTGCGCCCTCTCACTCGCGCAGGGCACGGCGCCGGGCGGCGCCTGCGCGCTCCATGTGAGGCGGTCGTATCCGGCTGCCCCCGTGTCGTACACGGGGAGGCAGTCGCCCGCCGATACGGCCCTGAAGGCCGCTTCCGTCGGATCCGGGGTGGGTGTCGGCGTGGGCGTGGGTGAGGGGACCTCGGGCGTCTCCTCGGGTGTCTCCTTCGGCGTGCTGTGTGGAGTGCTCCCGTAGGTCTTCTCGGTGCTGGGCTGCGAGGTGGCGTCGACCGTGGGTCGCGTAGAAGGCCTCGTAGAAGGGGAAGCACCATCGGCTCCGGCGCTCGCGGACGATGCGCCGGAAGAACCTGAGGAACGTGAGGAGCCGGAGGACCGGGAGGAATCCCCTGACGTGCCGGAGGTGTCGTAGGAGTCCAAGACCGGCCCGATGAGGAGCAGCACCGCGATCAGACCGGCCCAGGCGGCCCAGCCCGCCCATGCGTACCGGCCCGACGAGGGAGCGGGCTGGACGGCGCGCCCCGCGTGTTTTCCTGGCCGTGCGACGGCCCGCGCCTGCTTGCGGAGTTCCGCCTCCCGGCGGATTCGGGCCGCCTCGGCCTTCCGCGCCCTTTCGCGGCGCACGGCCTGCTCGTCGGCGTGGAGCAGCGAGGGGGCCGGCGGGGGCAGCGGCCGGGCCGCCCCGCCCGCCTTCGTCGCCGCCCGGGTCGCGCCGAGCGCCCGCCCGTGCGCCTCGTACGCCTCGATCATCGCCTTCCACTCCACCGGCAGCCAGCGTTGGTCCCGCCGCCGCGTAGGCCGTTCGAGTATCTCCAGGCTCTGCGCCAGGAGGTGCGCCGGCTTGGGCCGGTCGGCCGGGTCGAGCGCAAGGCACGGGCGGACCAGCGGACCCAGCGACGCGGGCAGTCCCGCCAGGTCGAACCTGCCGCCCTGGACGAGGGCCAGGAGCGGTACGGCGCCTTCCACCTGCCGGTAGGGCGGACGCCCGACGGCGAGGTGGAAGAGGGTCGCCCCCAGCGAGTACACGTCCGATGCCTCGGTCGAGGGCTCCCCGCGTGCCTGCTCGGGCGAGGTGAAGGCGATCGTGCCGAGCGTCAGGGAGGTGCGGGTGAGGTCGACGGCGTGCGAGATGCCGAAATCTATGAGGAGGGGCCCGGTCAGGGGCAGCAGGATGTTCTGTGGTTTGACGTCCCGGTGGATGACCCCCTTGTCGTGCAGGGCCATCAACGCCTGTACGGTGCCCGCCGCGATGGAGGGCACCGCCCAGTCCGGCAACGGCCGCGAGTCCCGTACCAGGTCGGACAGCGCGGGCGCCGGAACGTACTCGATGGCCATCCACGGCCGTGGCGCGTGCGGATCGGCGTCGAGCACCCGGGCCGTGTACCTGCTGTCGATCCGCTGCGCCAGCTCCACCTCCCGGGCGAACCGCTGCCGGTCCGTCGGGCTGACGGCGCCCTCGGCGAGCAGCGTCTTGACCGCGACGAGCGGACCGCCCTTCGTCGGGCGCGCGAGGTAGATCCGGCCCATGCCCCCGGAGGCGAGCCGCCACAGCAGCCGGTAGTCGCCCAGCTTCGCGGGATCGTCGACGGCCAGACGGTCAATTCCGATGCCGGACATGTCCGCCCCCTCGCCGATCCCGCCGATCCCGCCGATCCCGACTGTCCGAAACCCAGCTGTCCGAAACCCGGCTGCCTAGCGCCCGCATGAGGCCGCGAGGAGCAGAAAGAGGACCACGATTCCCAGTACCGGTAGACACCCGAGGCCGCCGCCCGAGTTGCTCCCCTTCGGCTCCCCACGGCCGCGGCCGCTCGTGCTCCACTCCACCACGCCGGCCGCGAAAACTCCGGGGTGGTGCGTGGCGTAGTGCCGGATTTGCTCGAGCTCGCTCTCCGACTGGCCCTGCCACGCCGTCTTGTAAGAGCACTCCCCGCACCAGTGGCGGAATACCATGTCGACTCCTCACGCAGCTTCGCCGGCCTCACGACCGGGCACCATCGATGCTGGGGGCACGTACCTCCAGCCGGACAGGACATGGGACCGGCCACATGTGACCGGCGGCGCGGGTAGGCTCGCCGGCGGCCGAAACCGCAGGCAGAGGGGGCGCCGAAGTGGTGGATCAGCTGGGGACGCTGTTACGCCGACTGCGCATGGAGTCGGGGCTGACACAGGAGGAATTGGCGGACCGGGCGAAGCTGAGCGTCCGCACCATCCGCCGGCTGGAGAACAGCACGTCCGTCGACCACCGGTTGACGACGGTGCACCTGGTCGCGGACGCGCTGGGGGCCGGTCCGGAGGACCGCCTGGTGTTGGCGGCCGCGCTGGCGAAAGCGGGGGTGAAGCAAGAAGTCGGCGGGGCGTCGGAAGAACCGGTTCCTGTTCCGGGACATGTTCCTGCTCCTGCCCCAGTCCCTGCCCCCCGGCGAATACCGGGCGTACTGGCCGAGGCGGCGGAGGAGTTGGCGCGGGAAGTCCGCCGCCGGTGGCGGCTCGAAGAGGAACAGCGCCGGGTCCACGATCCGTACGCGCTGCCAGTGCGATGGCGACGGGCCCCCGACGTACTGACGGACCGTCCGGAGAACATCCAGCGGCTTCCCCCGGGCGTCGCGCCGAGCGGGGTGGACCTGGACGGTGATCTACGAGGAGACCTGCGCGACGCGGCCGAGGTCTACCGGCGGATCAGGTCGGGTCGGCTCGTGGTCCTCGGCCGGGCCGGGTCGGGCAAGTCGATCCTGGCCATCAGGCTGGCCCTGGACCTCCTGGCGGCATCGGCTCCCGCCGACCCGGTACCGGTGATCTTCAGCCTCGGATCCTGGGACCCGACGGCCACCGCGCTGCCCGACTGGCTGACCGACCGGCTGCTGCGCGACCACCCCCACCTGGTCCAGCGGGTGCACAACGGGCCCACGCTGGCCGCCGCGCTCGTCGGGGCCGACCTGATCCTGCCGGTGCTGGACGGGTTCGACGAGATCGCCGAGGGCCTGCGGGACGATGCGCTCCGGGCGCTGAACGCCACCTCGCTGCGGCTCGTGCTGACCAGCCGCCGCGGGGAGTTCGCCGAGGCGGTCCGCGCGGCGGGCGCCCCGCTGGTCTCGGCCGCGGGCATCGAACTCGTCGACCTGACCCCGGACGACCTCGCGGACTACCTGCCCCGAACCGCCCGGCCCGTCAACGCCCCGGGAGACTCCAGAAGACAGGGCTCCGGCGTATGGGACCACGTCCTGGCAGCACTGCACACCCAGGACACGCAGGACACCCGGGACACCCAGGACACCGCGGCGGCCAGGAACCTCGCCGAGGTCCTCAGCACCCCGCTGATGGTCATCCTGGCGCGGACGATCTACAGCGACGCGGCCGGCACGGACCCGGCGGAGTTGCTGGACACCACCCGCTTCCCCACCGCACACGCCATCGAGGAGCACCTCCTGGCGGGCTTCGTACCCACCCTCTACCGGCGCCGCGCCCCCGTACGGACCGCCCACGGCCACCCTCCGCCCCGGCAGCCCCACCGTGACCCCGAGCAGGTCCGCCAGTGGCTCGGCTACCTCGCCCACCACCTGGTCAGTCTCGACGACCTCGACCAGCAGGACCTCGCCTGGTGGCGCGTCGGCGCCTCGCTGCGCCGCTCTACGCGCGTCCTCGCCGTAGCGCTGACCTGCGCACTGTCGATCACCCTGGCCGAATGGGTCGTCGGCCTGATCGCCCACCAGCTAGGAGCCGGCGCCGCCGCGGGACTCGGCCGGGTCCTCATGGAGGGAGCCCTGATGGGCCCGATCGCGGGCCTGGCCTTCGGCTGCGTGTACTGGCTCGTGACCAGGTACGGCGGAACGACCTTCGAGCCGTCCCACGTACGGCTGCGACTGCGACTGCGGCTGCCCGGAACCCACCACGGCACCCGCGTCGGACGCGGGCCGTTCCACACCTTCGCCTCGCGCTTCGGGGCCGTGCTGCCCGGCGGATTCGTGATGGGCGCCGGATGCGCGTTCGCACTGACGCTGGAACGCGTGCTGTTCGACATCATCCCGTTCACCAGCGCCGCGATGGTCGAGGCCACGCTCACGAACGTACTGGCCTTCGGACTGGTCTTCGCCTCGGCGACCGGAGTGGTCTTCGGGCTCATGGCCGTGTTCGAGGCGCCGCTGGACATCGCCTCCGCGGCCACTCCGGTCAGCCTGCTCGCCGCCAACCGCGCGACGGTCCGCCGGCAGGTCGTCGTCCTCGTACCGGCCCTCGCCCTCGCGATCACCTTCGGCGGCGGCCTCGTCGTCCGACTGCTCGGGCTCGTCATCGGAGACCTGAACTGGCTGCTGCCGGACGCGCTCTTCATCGGAGCGGTGGGCGGACTCGGCGGCGCGTTCTCGTACGCCCTCGCGTTCACCGCCTGGGGGCAGTGGGTCATCCTCGCCCGCGTCTGGCTGCCGCTGACCGGCAAGCTGCCCTGGAACACGGTCGCGTTCCTCGACGACGCCTACCAGCGCGGCGTCCTGCGCCAGACGGGCGCGGTCTACCAGTTCCGCCACAGCCGGCTCCAGCACCACCTGGGCGACAACTACCGCCGCCACCACACCGCCTACACCCCGGCCCACTTCCCGGCCCCCGCCCCCGTCGCCGCCCACGGGGACGAAACCACATGAGCTTGCGCGTACAGCGCATACAGCGCATATAGCGCAGATGGGGTTCCTCCGTGAGTGAGTTGTCCACACGGCCGCCTTGGTCCACAGGCTGGTCCGAGGGACACGGCCACGGCGCTGGCCGCGGTCTGGGATGTCTTCGGCCTGACCGCCGAGCTGGCCGACGGCATCGCGTTCGACGAGGGCAGTGACGAACTGCAGGCGATCCTCTCCGCGCAGAAGTGCGAAGAGGGCCAGCGTCTCCTTCCCCTGCCGGAAACCGGCCCGCCGGTCGTGGCTCCGCCACCGGAACCCGGCGCCGCCGGTCTCGTCCCGTACGGGCGGCTCCTGGAGCACGTCACGGGTGCGCTGACCCGACTGTCGGCGGTCGGGGCGGCCGACGAGGGTTCGGCGCGCGCATTGCTGCGGATCGGCGAGCTGGCCTCCGACGCCGCCAGGGCACTGTCCTACGTCCGGGAGGACGGGTGACGACGATCGGAGAGCTGTTCGACGTCGCGATCGCGCGGCTGCAGGAGGTGGCGCAGACCCCTCTCGCATCCGTAGCGGCCGATGAGCGTGCCGCTCTCGCCCACGAAGTCGGCGGTTGCGTGGTCGGCCGGTGTCGTGTTGAAGCCGGCCGGGCGCGCCTCACCAGTGGGTGAGATCGAATACCGTCGCGCAGTAGGGGTCGGTCTCGTCCGACGGGTTGTAGCTCAGTTGGTCGTCGGCGATGAGGCTGGGGAGTGCCGCTGACAGGCCCGTGATGGCGGAGATCACCGCGCCGTGGCGGTCGCGCAGTCCCACGTCGAGCCCGACGGTGCCGGGCAGGCCGCCGCCGGTGACGTACAGACGTGCGCGTTCCCGCCCCTTGTCGAGCAGGAGGAATCCCAGCAGGACAAGGCCGTCTTGGCTGCCCGTGCCCGCGTCCGTGTCCCCGGCCGTGTCCCGGCTTGGCGCGATACCGGCGGCGGCCGCGTACAGGGCGTCCGATAGGTCGAGCGCCGCGGGGTGGGCGTCCAGGATCTTCCGCACGGTGTCCACCGGTACAACGGGGATGCCGTGGCCGTCCCGTGGGCCGGCAGGCGCGGGGGGTCGGTCGCCGGGGGAGTGCCGTACGAGCTGTCGTACGGCGGCCACCAGCTCGGCGGCGGGTACGTCGTTCCCGTCGGGGTCCAGGAGGGGGACGTCGTAGGCCCTCGACGTCGTCGGGGCGGTGCCGTCCCACACCACGACGCGTACGAGGTCCCGATGCTGCGGCAGGGGCAGTACGCCCCTGACCACAGGACCGCCTCCCAAAGGTGTTGCCGTGAGGCGGAGCATCTCCCGGGCGGCCGCGGCCTGCAGCTGTGTCAGACCGACGCCGTCCCATCGCGCCGCAGGCTGCGCTGACCGCTCGTCGCCGTCGGAGGAGGCTGGTGCCTTCACGTCTCATTCACCGCGTTCGGGCATTTGTTGCGGGCCACGCGCTCGCAGTAGGCGGTGATCGTGCCGATCTTCTGGCCCTGGTCGGCGGGCTTGTAGACGTTGTCCGCGGTCTCGTAGTCGTACTGGGCGATGACCTTGATCCGGGCGAGGATGGCTCCCAGTCTGTTGACCAGGACGCCGCCGTACTCCCGGCGCACGCCCTTCTTCACGGGGTGTTCGCTGGTCACGATCTTGATGACCTTCGGGTCGTGGATGTTGTGTTCTTGTGAGAAGTGCTGCCAGCCCGTGTCCGAACCGCCGAGGGTCAGCGGCCACCAGGCGTCAGCTCGGGGCAACCGGGAACGGTGCACGGGGCACTCGGCTTGCGAGGCATGGGGTACCTCCAATTCGTGGCCGGAGGGTGGCTGTTGCAGGCCACATGATCATGAAAGGATGCGCGCGGGTCGGCAGGGAGTCGGCCGGTATCCGTTAAGGGAGACCATGGCTACGAATCCCGACCGCAACATCGATGTCTCGGGCGTGACCAACCACAACATCGATGTCTCGGGCCGCACGGCGGCTGTCACCGGCGAGCAGCCCGCACTCGAGGTCACCGACTTGGGAGCGATACCGGCACAGATCCAGACACAGGAGTCGCCCACTGTTGCTGTCGCCCGTGAGCGACTGATCGAGGCCATCGGCCGCGAAGCGGTGTTCCTCGCCGACCAGCGAGCCGGACAGGCGTCCGGGGGGCTCGAATCCCTTGCTCGTGCCTTTGCTCTGGTGACCGGCAGCACCGCTGCCCTCGTTGGCAACGGAGCAGACAACGCCACGGTAGGAACCGGCCGGGTGTCCAGCTTTGCAGACTGGGCCGCTAGCAGTTGACGACACAGCCGATGGCCCACGCACGCCGCCCCGGTACATGCGCCGACACTGTGCCGGGGCGGCGTGCTCTCGGGACGGAGTCGACCTCGCCCCGAAGTCCTCGCGGGTCTTCGTGCGGTGCCACGGGCGGCAGAGCGGTTGAACGTTCCCATCCTGGCCCTCCCGCCGAGCGTGAGTGATGCCTTCACCACCCCTGGTGAGGGCATTCGTGCGCTCCGGGCCTGGGCAGACGGCCGAGAAGTCAGCTGAGAGTCACTTCAGCCTGCGCATGCGGGGAGCAGGGCCTTGGCGAGGGTGATCCGGCAGAGCGCCAGGGGTTCGTCCCCGCGTGTGCGGGGCGCCCACAGCCCCGAGGGTTTACTCCCGTCCTGACAGGTCAGGTGAGGAAGGCGTCACTCGGTCAATGAGGTGCTGGAGCCTGTCGCCGAACTCCTGCTCGGCGTCCGGAGTGAGTGTCGCCAGTGCGACGAACGTCGTGACCGCGACATCGATCAGCTCCTTTCGGACGTCGTCCCACGTGTGCGACCGGCCCTTCCGCGGGTTGGCGGAGAGGGCGCCGTGCAGGGCCTCGGAGACCTCCCCGAACTCCTCGCCGATCTTGAGTACGCGCAGCAGGTTGCGTTCTGTCTCGGTCTGATGGCCGGTGTTGTCATCCAGCCAGGCACGGATCTGGTTGATCTGATCCCATGTGTTCGCGTCCATCAGGTCAGGTCTCTCTCACTGCTCGGAGGGTAGGAACAGGGCGTGGGCAGGGTCCTGGGAGTGGGCCCGCGCGGGGGCGGTGAACTCGGTGACCTCCAGCGGCTCCACCGCGGTGACGGCGAGCCGTACGGTGAGCGCGTACTCGAACGGCTGGGAGAACCGGTACTGCGGGATGTGGCAGGGCTCCAGGATGTTCATGTCGCCGATCACCGCCCTGGCGTCGTGGCTCCCCTGCGGGAGCGCGGCCGTCAGCGCCTTGAGGAACCTCTGCTTCCGCGCCAGCTTGACCGAGCTCACCCGCGGCGGCGAACCGTTCCTCCAGGAACGCACACCCAGCGCTGTCCGCCGTCTCCGTGAGGACGAGGACGTGCTCCGGGCGGGCCGCGAGGCAGGCGAGCTGGCGCTCCGCCCTCTGCCCGCTCGGATTGCTCAGGTTGAGGGTCATTACGCCGCTCGTGCGCGTGACCTCGCGCTTGCTTGTGACGTCGTACGTCCTCGTGCTCGTGCTCGTGACCTGCGTGCTCACCGGCTGCTCCCCGTCCCGGATTCCCCGATGGCCGCGACCGCGATCCGGGCGACTTCGTCCGGGCCGATGGAGGACGGTGCGGGCTGCCAAGGTCCAGGGCAGGAGAGGGCTGGTGAGGGAGACGAAGTCGAGTCCGTCTCTGTCGCCGGGTACGGGTACGGGTACGGGTACGGGGCAGAGCGTGTTGGGGTCGTAGACGATGCCTGCGACGCCCCAGGACGGGCAGTATTCGACGAGCGCGGCGGTGCATCCCCGTCGGTGGTGCGGGCAGTCCCGTACGGATTCCACCGCGCAGGCGACATGGACCGGTGGGCTGGAGGTCGTCTCGCCCTCGGTGATCGGCTCGCAGTCGGGCGCGGCGACCAGGAACAGCTGCCGCTCGTCACCGCCCGCGGTATTGCCAATGGTCGACCTGCCGCAGACCTGGCACAGCATGTGGTGGATGGCCTGCCGCTGCCGCATCGGGTGCGTACCGCCCAGCTCGGGCCGACCAGCACCAGGCGTGAAGGCGTGCCGGACCCACAGCACGTTGTGCCAGCGGTCGGCGATGCCCTGCTCATCCGCGTACCCGATACCGACCTCCGGACCCCGGCGGTGGACGATCTCACCCGGAGGGAGCCTCTCACCCGACCAAGGGGCGATGAACGGCACCCGCAGGTTCTTCGAGTACAGCTGGCTGGCCGCCTTCACCACGAACCTCCGGCCCCGGCTCCGGCTCCGGCTCCGGCTCCGGAGAGAGCACGACCCGGCGCGGTGATCCACCTGTACGCCGACCCGCTCACGGCGTCAGCCTCCCGGCGAGCATCAGCGCCTGGACACCGGTGGTCCGCACCTCGATCCAGCCCGGGCCATGCTCACCCCCGGGGACCGACTCCGCCTTCACCCCGGCGCCCACCGCGCCGCTCAGCAGCAGCCGCAAGCGCTCCGTGAGCGCGTACAGGTCCTCTTTGAGGCGGAGGTCCAGGAACGTCGGGGGACTGCGTGAAGGCGGCGCATCGGCCTCGGGCCCGGCCCCGATCCAAGCCCCGGTCCCGACCCCGGTCCCGGCGGCGGCCCCCACGGTCTACGGACGACAGCGAGGCCGGGGAAGTACGCACCACGTGGTCCTGGTTTCGGAGTGGCACCGATATGGCGTACTCCTCCCTCAAGAACCGCGCATGGCTGCGCCGCCACGGAATCTTCTACGCGGCGACGGTGCTGGTCGCAGCCGGGAACGAGGGGCTGCTGCGGCCGGCACCGTAGCAACGGCCCTCAGACGACGTCGAATTCGTTGCCCTCGGGGTCCTGCATGGCGGCGGCGTAGAGCCCCATGTCCGGCTCATCCTTGATCCGCAACACGGTGGCACCTGCTTTGACCAGCCGTTCCACCGTGGCCTTGACCCGCTGTGTGCGGACGTTCAGTGGGACGTCACGGCCCCCGCCGACCTTCAGGTCGAAGTGCCACCGGTTCTTGGCGGCCTTCGGTTCCGGAACCTGCTGGAACCACACCCTCGGCCCACGTCCCGCAGGGTCGATGATCGACTCCGGAATGTCTCCGGCACCGGGTGGCAACTCAGCCTCGGGCACCCCCAACGCCGCCCAGTAAGCACGCCAAGTGGCGTGGCCGCCTGGCGGAGGCTCGGCCACGTAGCCCAGGGCTTCGACCCAGAAGGTCACCATTCTCTGCGGATCGGAGCAGTCGATCGTCAGCTGCAGTGTCATCTCCATGCTCGGAGCATCGCAGGCAGGTCTGACAACCGATCCGCTCTCGCCGCACCCTAGAAGAGGCCGGCGCGCGTGTGGTCCGTGAGGTTCTCGAGGATCTCGCGCAGCCACGGGCTGCGGACGGCCGGCAGCCGGACCAGCGTGTGCTGGAAGGTGCCCGGGTCGGCCTGGAACAGGCGATGGGGGCTCGGTGTGGACGGGTCGTCGCGGAGTACGCCGTCGGGCAGGGTTCCGGAGGCGGGGAGGCGTAGGTCCGGTTCGGGGAAGGCCATCCACATCCACACTCCGAAGGGAAGCGGAACGGGGCGTGCCACTGCGCCCGGCCCGGCTGACCCGTCCAGCCCGTCCAGCCCGTCCAGCCCGTCCGGACCGTCCGGACCGTCCGGGCTCCAGGGTTCCCCTGTCTGCGGGTGGGTCGGCACGAGGATGATGTCGACGACGTCCGTGTCGGGGGCGGGCAGTCCCGGTCCGGCCAGGGCGGCGCGGCGCGGGGGCCGGACCGCGGGCAGCAGGGCATCCAGGGCGCGTTGGAACACGTCCGCGATCAGGCCCTGCGGGACGGTCACCGGTCGGCCGTCCGAGGCGGCCAGCAGGTGGGCCAGGGCCTGGCCGGCTGCCGCCTCCCACTGCGGGCTCCATGACCACCAGTGGTCCAGCGCGTTCGGCGAACCCCATCGGGTGATCGGCTCGACCGGGGGCGTGCCCTGCCCCTGCTCCAGCAGTTCCGTCCAGGAGAGCGTTGCAGCGTCGGTGTCTGCGACGGGGAGGCGGTGCACGGCATCAGCCGCGAACCAGACCGCCTGCCAGAGTGAGCAGTCGTCGATCCGGCTCGCCACGGGCAGGCCGCACTCCTCGCAGGCCATGTTGGGACCGTCACCCCAGTCGAGGCCGCAGCAGTAGCCGCCGCCTGCCTCAGGGACGAGCACGGTGCCGCGGGCATCCCCGGGAGCGATGACAATGGCGCCGGGTGCGCCATCGGACAAGGCGTGGACCGGAGCGTAGATCCCACGGGCCGCCGCCTCGTCCGGATCGATCTCCTCCCACCTCCGCCACGGCACCCCCCAGGGTTCCGGTTCCACGGCGAACGTGCCCGACTCCATCAGCACCGGGAGCCGAACCCCATTCCCGTAATTCTGATGAGCGTGGGCCGGCAGTGCGACCTGGGACAGCGGGACGGTCAGCCTGGCGCCACACCCAGCACACACAAAAACGAACAAATGTCCTCCGCGAGAGAAGCAGAAGGCATCGTCGCAGCCGCGCGCCGGACGGGCCACCGACTTTCTCGTCCGCTACGCGGCGTGGCCGCCGATTACCTTGGGCCATGGGAGAGACGAACGCGAGGGGCCGGGTCGAGGTGACGCACGAGGATGTCCACGCCGGTGAGCACGGTGCCCGTGCGCGGTGCCTGCCCGAGCCGTGGATGTGCGCGGTCTTCCATCTCGACGGCAGCCTGAGGGACATCCGGGTCCTTGGCACGACCCGCGTCGAGTGGATCGCGGTGCTCGAACGCCTGCGTGCCGTGGCCGACGAGACGGAGGTGGAGCACTCCTCCCCACGGGTCGATCCCTTGCGTCCCGCCGTCGCCGACCTCTTCCGCGTCTGGGCGGACGAGCCGGAGGGCCAGGAGTCGGAAGGCCAGGAGTCGGGTTTCTCCTTCCGGGCCCGCTTCGGCTCCGTGTGGTTCTTCGCCATGCCTTGCTTCGAGGAGGAGATCGAGTTCTCTGTCCGGCCCGAGGGCGTACTCGACGGGGCAGGAGTGGCGGCCGTGCTGCGCTTCCTGGTCGAGGTCGCGACGGCCAGTCAGCGACGGGCCCTGCTGACAGGAGAGACCGTCCGGTACGACCCGGGTATGCCGACGCTGATCTCCCACGACCCTGTCAGCGGGCTCACTTCCCACATCTGAAAGGGCTTACACGGCTGGGCTTACACGGCTGGGGCGGTCGTGGTCCGAGTGGCGGTGAGGGCGCGGATGGCGGTCTCCTGCGAGTAGGCGAGCAGGCCGATGGTGATGGCGGCCATGACGAGGGCGAAGAGGAGATGGCCGGGGGTGGAGGTGACGGCCAGGCCCAGGGCGTTGAGGGCGAAATGGCTGCCGATGCGCAAGGCGATCAGAGAGACGGCGATTTTCCGGGTCCCCTTGCCGCGCCAGAGTGCCTCGGCGAGCTTGATCCGCTTTCGCATGCGGGTCAGGGAGACGGCGATGTTGGCGGCCAGCAGCAGGAGCAGTACGGGCCACACCGACGGGAAGGCCTTGAGGATGTCGAAGGCGGCGGCGAGTACCCCTTCGAAGGCGAAGAACCAGAACGGGAGCCGGTAGTCGGCGGGGAGCAGGTCGCTGGTCTCGATCTACTCGGCCGATTCCAGTTCCGGCTTCTTGCTCAGGATGTTCATTTTTCCCCCGTGGCTGGTGTGTTGACCCGTGTTGACCGTCAGTCTGGCCGGGGAGGCATACGCGCGGCAGGGCAGCGTGTCACAGATGCCGTACGACAGCAGTCATGCCTGGGCGCAGCAGGGCGCAGTGGAGAACCACCGCCAACAGCCTGAACCCCCGCACAGCGCTCCCGAACTACGCGAACGAGATCAACAAGGGCGAGGGCTGGCGTGTACCGGCCCGGTGAGTCGGTGTTCTACGTCGCGGGAGCTGACGGCGGCGTTGTGGTCAGGCGGCGTTCGACGCGGAGGGGGATGTGATGTGCCGCTCACCAGTGACTGGGTCAGCGGGGGTGACCAACCATCAGGGCTGACCGGCTGACCAGACCCGACGGCGTGCGGTCAGTCGCCGAGGAACCACAGATACAGGTGCGTCCCCTGCTGGACGACCTGGCACAACTCGCGGGCCTGCGCGACCCAGTCGCCACCGCAGTCGGCGGGAAGCCGGTCGAGTTCCGCCAGCAGCAGCGGCATCTGCCGCTGGTTGAACACCGCATCCCCATACGGAGTCAGGGCCCAGAGCATCGGGAATTCCGCCGGGTCCAGGGCCGCGAAGGCACCGGTCCACTCCACCCCGGCCTTGGCCCGAGCCGCGACATCCCCGCTGTCACCACGCACCGCCAAATTGATCACCCGTCGACCTTATCGGCGCCCACCCCGACCATCGAACGAATAAGCGAGGGGGCGGGGCGGAGGACGGGGGACGGCACTCGGCGCACTTCCCGGGCGGCGAGTCACCGCGCCCCCTCCCCGCCTCCTCAGAGCATGGGGTAGGAGTGGAGGAACGACATCCAGAAGGCGCTCGCGAACGGCAGCGCGTCCCATCGCTCCATCCCCTCGCGGACGATCTCCTCCACATCGGCCCAGTCGTATGGGCTCGGCCGCTCCTCCGGCCCAGGCCGCTCCACCTCGAACTTGTAGACGAGGTAGCCGAGCGAGGAGACGTCCTGGTGGATCAGCTCGTACTCGATCTCGGAATCGGGGTCGCGTGCCCAGATCGTCCCGTCGCCGAGGTGTACGAAGACGGCCGACTGAAAGACCACGCCCAGCGGCTGCAGCCTCCCGTGCGGGGTGTCGACGGCCTCAGCGGACAAGCCGGTGTCGAAGGCCGTCTCCGGACTCGCCGGATCCGGGTCCGCCAGCTCCTCAAGAATGCGGAACAGCCCGTTGGAGTACGGGATCCCGACGTCGGTCACGAAGCGCGCCCCGCCGCCGTCCGGCCAGATACGTGCTGCCGCGTCGGGCCGGAACCTCAGCAGATCGCCGGGGGCGGCCCGTTCCACGACCACGGGCCAGTCGATGTTCACCTGCACCAGTCATTCATCCTTCGTGATGATCCGCGGGATTCTCTTGGAGAATGTCACGGGCGGGAGCGCGGGCGGAGGGTGGGTTCACCGGGCCGGCTCCTCGGCGGCGGTGGCGGCGGTGCCGGGGCGGTAGCCGCTGGCCTGGAGGGTGAACATGGCGGCGTAGTCGCCGCCCAGGGCCATGAGTTCGTCGTGGGAGCCGGACTCGACGATGCGGCCGTTGTCGAAGACGAAGATCTTGTGGCAGTCGACGACGCTGGCCAGCCGGTGGGAGATCAGGACGGTGATCTGGTCCTCGCGCAGCCGTCCGCGCAGTACGGCCTCGTAGACCGCGTGTTCGGACGGCGGGTCCATGCTCGCGGTCGGTTCGTCGAGGAGGAGCAGGGGCGCCTTCTTGTACAGGCCGCGGCCCACCGCGATCTTTGCCCACTGCCCGCCCGACAGTTCCTGGCCGCCCTTGAAGCGTTTGGAGAGCAGCGTCTCCCACTGCCGGGGCAGACCGGCGACGACCGTGTCCGCGCCCGAGGCGCGCGCGGCGTCCATTGCGCGCCGGGGGTCGGCTTCGGTGAGGCTGCCGGTGGAAACGGTGATGTTGGACAGGGCGCTGAAGGGGAAGCGCGCCGGGTCCTGCAGGACGCAGGCGACCTGGCGGTGCACCGACTGGGTGTCCATGGTGCGTACGTCGACCCCGTCCCAGCGGACACTGCCGCGCTGGGCCTCGTACAGGCCCGCCAGGAGTTTGGCGCAGGTGGACTTGCCGGAGCCGTTGAGGCCGACGAACGCGATCGTCTCTCCGGCGGCGAGGGTGAGGGAGATCCCGTTCAGTGCCGGTGTCTCTTTGCCGGGGTAGGTGAAATGGACGTCCTTCAGGGTGATCGTCTTGACTTGCGGGGGAGCCTGGAGGGTTGCCGTGCGCGGCAGGAGTCCGCGGCACCGTTCCTGGACGGTGAGGAGGTCGTCGACCCACAGGGCGTGCTCGTAGACGAGGTGGGCGACTTCGACGAGGCGGGTCAGGGAGGCCTGTCCGGCCTGGATGGCCAGCACGGCGCCGGCGCCGGCGGCCAGGGGCAGCCATCCGGCGATCAGCATGGCGCCGAGCGCGGTGTAGGTGATGCCGGTGCCGAGGCCGCCGACCGTACGGCCGACGAGGTTGAGCAGCGCGGAGTGCACGCCGAGCCGCGTGTCCTCCGCGGCGATCTTGGTGGTCAGCCGTCGGTGCTCGTCGAGGAGGGCGTCCTGGGCGGTGTCAGAGCGCAGTTCGGCGGCCGCGTCCACGTCCAGCAGCAGCCAGGAGAAGACCCGGACCCGGCGCTGGAGGGCGTTCCAGCGTTTGAAGGAGTGGAAACGGGCACGGGCACTGCGCACCGCGGCCGCGCCGACGGGGACGACGGACAGCAGGAGCAGCGGCAGGAGCGCGGGGTGCAGGACGCTCAGTACGGAGGCGGTCCCGATGAGCCCGAGGGCGGCGGAGGCGAGGGAGACGACCTGTCCGACGATCTGCCGGGCGTAGAACAGGCCGCGGTCATTGGCCCGGTGTACTTCGTCGTGCCATTCGGCGTCCTCGACCGCCTCCAGTCGTACGTGCGCGGTGAGCCGGAAGAACTCGCACTCCAGGGCGGTACGGATCTTGGGCGTCACCCGCGCCTGCGCCGCCGCGACGGCCGCTTCCAGCAGGGCGCGGGCGGCGAGGAGCCCGACCACGAGGAGGATTTGCGGAACGGCCGAGCGTACGCGGTCGGGTGTCGGCCCCTGGGCGAAGAGGTGCTGGAGGACGGAGACCGAGGCGAGCAGCCCGCCGGCGCTCATGACGGCCGAGGCCAGCTGGCAGAGGAGGACGGTCAGGGTGGCGGCGCGGTCGGCCTGCCAGGCGAGTCGCCCGACCAGAGCAGTGATCCTGGGCAGGCGGGCCAGTACCTGCCGCACGGTGGCGTTCGCCGCGGCGCCGTCGTGAACGGACCAGTAGGCCTCCTCCATTTCGTCGGTCACGTCGCCGTCCGGCGGGCCTACGGGCACGCTCGCGGGCGGTAAGGGGAGCGGCGCGGACCGCGGCGCCGGGATGCTTTTCGCGGAGGCCTCGGCATCGCTCACGCCGCCCACCCCGAGACCGGGTGCGCTGAGGTGCGGCCGCGCTCGCGCCGCCGTCCCTGTTCGAATCCGATCAGCTGATGTCCGGGGGCGGGTGCGGGTGCGGATGGTGCGGGTTCGGGGTTCACGATGTCCTCCAACTGGGCGGCGGGATGGCACTGGTGCTCTAGAAACGCCCCGGATCCGAAGCCGTAACGGCCACGGGAGGGGGAAGTGATCGAACGCAGATGCGTCCCGGGCGTGGGAGGCAGACACCCCGGGTCCAGGCGCTTTTGAACTCACACGTTCGAGTGGACGGGGGCGCGCGACACTCGATCAGGCTCTTGCGGCGCCACCCGCGCCCGTACCCATCCAGGACCCAGAAGAGGGCCGCCGCACCCGACGGCCGACCGGACCTGTTGCGAAAGTGCCGACGGGCCGGACCAGGTGATGCCCCGGTCCGGCCCGTCGTCCGCGTGTCTCTACAGGTCGAGCTGGTACTGGACTGTCGTGTGGGTGGGCACGTAGTTCAGGCTGTCGCTGATGTGTCTCATGTACGTGTTGCTGTCGGCGGTGTCGGTGAGGAGGCCGCCGAGGTCTGGATAGCGCCCTTGGGCTTGTCGGATCGACTCGGCCTTCATCCATCGGCCGAGGCCGTGTCCGCGGTGCTCGGGCAGCACGCCGGTGCCGTAGTGCTGGCCGTCACCCGTGCCGTTTCCGGGGACGACGAGTTCTGTGAACCCGGCGATCGAGTCGTCGGCCGTGTCGATGGCGACGACCGTGTGCAGCTGGTCTCCGCGGTCTTGAACGGCCTTCGCCGCGGCCCGGACGCGGTCCACGTCCCAGATCACGGTGCCGTAGTCGGTGTCTTCCATGGGCATGTCGTCCATGGCGCGGCGTGAGGCGGCGAAGGTCTGCGCGAGGTCGTCGGGGACGGTTCCCTGCCATGACGCCAGCCGGTAGCCGGGGTGCGGACGCTCGATGATCCCGGCGAGGGCGGTGGGGTCCACGTCGGCCAGTGACAAGCGGGCGAACCTCAAGGTGAGCACCTTGCGGAAGCCGTGGGCCGACAGGAAGTGATCGCCGGGCGACCCGGCCTCGGCCTGCGCGCTGACGCAGCGTCGGGCGTTGTCCCGGGCGGCGGCCACGGCGGCGTCGAGGAGTCTGGAGCCGACGCCCTCGCGGCGCTCCGTGGGATGGACGTGGAGGGTCAGTTCGGCGAGGTGCTCTTGTCCGCCATCGAACAGGCGCAGAAAGGCCGTCCCGACGGGGATGGAATCGGCGTCGGATGCCAGCCATGCGAGGCGTCGGCTGTGCGCCCCGTGAGCGGGGTCGGTCAGTGGGGTGATGCGGAGCGACAAGGTGTCTCCGTCGTGAGGAGGTGGCAAAGGTCGTCAGTACGCGGGCTCAACTGCTGGGCACTCGTGCGCATGTGCTCCACACCTCCTCATCGACAGTGCCGGTCCGGAACGACCTGGACGGCCTGGACGGCCTGGACGGCTTGGGCGAACCTAGCCGGACCATCGGTTCCTCGGCAAAGGGTTAACGACGGGCAACGACGGGCAAGGAGTTCCTCCGACGCTGGTGCCTCGACCAGCTCGCCGCGTGGACGGTGCCGCACGAACCGATGACGGTGACCGCCAAGGGCGCACAGACTCACGTGGTTCTCGCCGGCTCTGGCGCGAAGACGGTCGTGTTCGTCCCGGGCATCAACTTCAACGCCGCAGCGTCCCTGCCCCTGGCCACGGCCACGATCGCCGCCGGCTACCGGGTCCTGCTGGTGGACGTCCCTGGCCAGCCCGGTCTCAGCTCTGGCGAACGTGGTCTCTCCGGCGGCCGGTTGTCCTGGTACGGGCAGCGTACTCGCGCGCCCTACTCTCGTCAGCCGAGCTGCCCGGTCGGCCGCATGGTGATCTGGTTGATGTCCACGCCCGCAGGCTGGTTGAGCGCGAAGGCGATCGTGGCCGCGATCTGCTCGGGGGTCATCGCCTCCTCAGGGGTGCCGCCGCGCTCGGCCCAGAACGCGGTGTCCACCACTCCGGGGGCGATGACGGTCACGCCGACTCGGTCCTTCGCGACCAGCAGCCGGGTGTTCTCGGCCAGCGCGTGCGCAGCCCACTTGGTGACCGAGTACAGGTTGCCGGGCGTGTTGCGCACCCCGGCGACGGAACCGATGAACACGATCCGGCCCTTGGACGCCCTCAACTGCGGCAGGGTCTCGCGCACCAGCAGGGCCGGGCCCAGAACGTTGGTGAGGACCATGGCGCGCATGTCCTCGGGGGCGTGGCTCTCCAGGTTGCCGGGCAGCGAGAAACCGGCGTTGGCGATGACGTTGTCCAGTCGGCCCCACGCCTGAACCACGCGGCGCACGGTTGCGGCGACGTCCTCCGGCTCGGCGGCGTCGCCAGTGATCGTCAGCAGCCGCTCACCCGCTCCGGCCGAAGCGGCGAAGGTGTCCAGCTTGCCCGCGTCACGTCCGGTGACCGCCACACGGTGGCCCTGCTCGAGGAGGGTGCGGGCGGTGGCGGCACCGATTCCGGTCGATCCACCAGTGATCAGCGTGACGGGCTCCATGCAACGGCCTCCTCGGCGACGTGGTCAGCAGTTCCCCAAAACGCCTGCACTATACGTGGGGTGGGCTGGTGAGCCGCTGCCAAGGTTGTCACGCCGTACCGACTCCGCCCAGGCCCGCTCGACCGACCGACCTGAGCGTGCCTGGCTGCGTGCGACTGCACGTGCTCAGGCCCGCCACTTCGGATCAGCCGTTCCGCCGGTACGTGCCCGGTGCGGTTCCGTGCGTGCGTTTGAACGCGTGGGCGAAGGCGAATTCGGAGGTGTAGCCGACCTGGGCGGCGATCGGTCTCAAGGGTGCGTCCGATGTACGGAGCAGGCGCGCTGCCGTGGCCATCCGCCACCAGGTCAGGTAGCCGAGGGGCGGTTGGCCGATCAGCTTGGCGAAGCGTCTGGCGAAGGGTGCCCGGGAGAGCCCCGCTTCCGCGGCGAGTTTCGCCACGGTCCAGGGTGCCGCCGGGTCGCGGTGGATGGCGTGAAGGGCGGCGGTGACGGGCGGGTCATTGAGCGCGGCGGCCCATCCGGTGGTGTTCCCTTGGGCGGGCTGTTCCGTGAACCAGATGCGCAGGATGTACAGCAGGAGTGTGTCCAGGAGGGCGGGGACGACCGCGTCCGTGCCCAGGTACGGGTTCTCCAGCTCGGCGGCCAGAAGCTCCACGGCTGAACGCAGCTGGGGATGGCGGTCCGAGTGCGCCGGCAAGTGGATCAGGTCCGGGAGGGTCAACAGCAGCGGGTGGGTGCGGGACGGGTCGAGCTGGTAGGCGCCGCAGAGCACCACCGTGACCGGACCGCTGCCTCCGCTCCGGTCGACGCTGTCGGAGGCGTAGGGGTCGTAACGCTCGTGGTCCCCGGGGCCGCAGGCAGGGGTTGCCACCAGGGTTTCGGGGCTGTCGGCCAGGGTGTGCCCGCTGCCGTGGGGCAGGAACACCACGTCCCCCGCGCCCAGTTGGACGGGCTCCGCGTCCGGGGGCAGGAGCCAGCAGGAGCCCTGCAGGATCACCTGGAAGCCCGCCGACCCCGGTACGGAGACGAACTCCTGTCCCCACGGGGCATGCCACCGAACATGCGCCGACCGGGGCCGGCCCCTCCGAGTCACCGCCATCACATCGCTGAGTACATCCATGGGCCGAGAATACGGGTGCGGTGCGAGACGCACACGTATGAACTGGGCGCTCTGACACATGGATCGTCTCCGCGCATGGTCGGTAGTTTCGCGGTATGACGATGATGAAGACCGCGCGCATCCATGAGTACGGCGATTCCTCCGTGATCCGCTACGACGCTGTTCCGCGTCCGCGTCCGCGACCCGCCTTCGGTGAAGTGCTTGTCCAGGTCGCCGCGACCTCGTTCAATCCCACCGAGGCCGCTCTGCGTGCCGGGATGCTGCAGGCGTTCTTCCCTGTGGACCTGCCCTACACGCTCGGCTGGGATCTCGCCGGAACCGTGGCCGAGATCGGGGCGGGGGCGGAGGGCTTCGCCGTCGGCGACCGGGTCATCGGGCGGCTCGACAGCGGGGGTGCGGCTGCCCAGTACGTCCGGGCGCCGGCCGCCGCGCTCGTCGCGGCGCCCGCGTCCATCCCTCTCGCGCATGCCGCGGCCCTTCCCGTGGCCGGGCTGACGGCCTGGCAGGCAGTTTTCGAACACGGGAAGGTGACCGCTGGTCAGCGGGTGCTGGTCAACGGTGCCGGTGGCGGCGTCGGAGGCTTCGTGACGCAGCTCGCCAAACACGCGGGGGCGGAGGTGATCGTCACGGCCAGTCCTCGGAGCACTCAGGCGGTCGTACGGCAGGGGGCGGACCAAGTGATCGACTACACCGCCGGACCGGTGAGCGCCGCGCTCGACGCTCCGGTGGACACTCTGCTCAATCTGGTCCCGCTGAGCCCATCGGACGCCGCGGCTCTGGCGCCTCTGGTACGGCCGGGCGGGAGGATCGTCTCGATCGCAACCCCGATCGAACCGGCTGCGGACGCCGGAGTGAGCGCGATACACATGGTCGCCCGCAACGATGTCGCACACCTCGCGGCGCTCGTGGAATTCGTGGACGCGGGCGCGCTCGGCATCGACATCAGCGAGTCACGTCCACTGGCCGACCTCGCCGACGTCCACCGCCGCAGCGAAGCCGGTCAGAACCGAGGCAAGATCATCATTACCCCCTGAACCCGGGCGGCGATTCCGGGTGCCGGGTGCCGCGCCGGTACCGCTCGCCCTCCTCCGCAACCTCACCCTCGCCCGGGTGGGTGAGCACTCCGCACATCTCATGACCGTGTCCAGGCCTACTCGGAGACGATTTGCGGGACAACCCTTGGATCGCGTAGATGAAAACGGAAGCATGAAAATCCTCGGTTTCTACCAAGAGTTTTGGCCCGAAAAGGCCGGCACGCCTGCGGGAAGCACTCGCGAGTTCATCCGACAAAACCAGTCAGCAGATGAAACCGACGTAGCACAATATCTAAGGTCAGGGCACGAACTCTTCGTGTTCATGGGGGAAGTTGGGGACATCCTCGGATCCGACGAGCGCATCCTTGGCGGCGATAACATCGTCACCGACGGAGAGTGGGTCTGGCGCGCAGACCTCGCCTTTTATCTGACGCACTACCACCTTGCACTCCCGGAGGAGTTTCTCCGCAAGGCTCGGGAAAACCAGTACACCGTACCGGACGTGGGTCGTGACCAACTCCGGCAAATCGACGAAGAAGTGGATTTGATTCTTTAGATCCTTCATCGGAATCTCGCCGAGATGCCCCTGATTGCTTAACCGTGCCCGGTGGGCACGGTCCGCTGTCAGGGTCTTGACGGGTGCAGAACGCCCGTGACGCTCCGCGATTCTTCGAGTTGCGACGCTTGAAGGATCACGTGAAGGGCCACGGGCATGTCCAACGACGCGACGCTGCTGTTCGGCTTGGTCGGGGTGGAGGTGGTCGAGAGATACATAAAGGATTCATATAAAACTGCTATGCTTCAGGCGTGAGTAGTCGAGACGCCGCGCACGGCGCTTCCGATGCCATCGGGTCAGCCCTCTACGGTCTGGCCACCAGGGCCGTGAGACGCCTTCCCCGCGACATGAGCCTGACGTCCGCCGCCACCTTGGCCACCCTGGACAAGACCGGCCCGCGACGGATCACCGACCTGGCGGTGGCCGAGGGCGTCACCCAGCCCGCGATGACCGTCCTGGTCCGGGTGATGGAGGAATCCGGGCTGGTCGAGCGGAAGGGCGATCCGTCCGACAAGCGGGTCACGCTGGTGTGCCTGACTGGGGCCGGCGCGTCGTACGTCCGTACGCGTCGCCAGGCGGGCGTCGACGCGTACGCGCGGTTGATCGACGAACTCACCGGTGACGAGGTCGAGGCCTTGGCAGCGGCCCTTCCGGCGCTGCTGCATCTGGCGGAGCTCGAAAGCCACGCCCGAGAGGAGTCGGACCGGTGACCGCGGCCCAGGCTCATGACCAGCTCATGACCAGCCCATGAGCACTGCCCCGATACGTTCCGAGGCACGTCTGCTGGTCCCCGCCCTGGTGTTCATCGCCCTGGTCGTGGCGGCGGTCGCCAGCCTCGGGACGCCGCTCATCACCAGCGTGGCGACCACGTTCCACGTCTCCCTCGACAGCGCGCAGTGGACGCTGACCATCGCCCTGCTCAGCGGCGCCGTCGCCACACCCGTCCTCGGCCGGCTCGGAGCCGGTCCGCACCGGCGGGCCACGGTTCTCGCCACGCTGGCGATCGTCGTCGTCGGCAGCGCGCTCACCGTGCTGCCGCTGCCGTTCGCCTGGCTGCTCGTGGGCAGAGCGGCCCAAGGCGTCGGACTCGGTCTCACGGCGCTGATGATGGGCGTGGCCCGCGACCATCTTCCCGAGAAGCGCAGCGCGACCACGATCGCCCTGATCTCAGTGGTCTCCATCATCGGAGCCGGCGTCGGCTACCCGCTGGCCGCGCTGCTCGCCGAGTTCGGCGGACTGCGGGCCGCCTACGGCCTCGGCCTGCTCGTCACCGTCATCGCCTTCGTGACCGCGTGGCGCTCCATGCCCGCAGCTCCCGAAGGCCGCTCCGCTCACGTGAACGTGGCCGGTGCGCTCGTCCTGGCGGGTGGACTGCTCCTCGTCCTGTTCCTGGCCGGCGAGAGGAGCCTGTGGAGCCGACACCTTGCCGTGGCGGTGACCCTTGCCGTCGCCGCCGTACTCCTGCTCTGCGTCTGGACCGTTTCCGAACTGCGAACCAAGACACCCTTGGTCGACGTCCGGGCGGTACGGCACCCGGCGGTCGCCGGGGCGAACGTCGCCATGTTCGTCGGCGGGAGCGGCATGTACCTCCTGCTCACGCTCATCACCCGCTACGCGCAGACGCCGCACAGCGCCGGCTACGGCTTCGGACTGACCACCTTCGTGGCGGGGCTGGTCCTCATCCCGTTCTCCGTGCTGGGGTTCGTCGCCGGCAAGCTCACGCCGCGGGTCCGCGAACGGATCGACGGCCCCCTGCTCCTGGCCGGCAGTGCCGCCATAGTCGGCGGCGGGTTCGTCCTGTTCGCCACCGCCCGGTCCAACCTGGCCGAACTGCTCGCGGCCATGGGCGTGCTGGGCTTCGGCGTCGGCAGCTTCTCGGCCGCCATGCCCGGCGTCATCCTGGCCGTCACCCCCAAGAGCGAGACGTCGAGCGCCATGAGCTTCAACTACGTCGTCCGCAGCGTCGGGTACTCCCTGGGCAGCGCCATCGGCGGTCTGGTCCTGGCCGCCGGCACCGCCACGGGCCGCCTCTTCCCGAACGACGACGCCTACACGACCGCGGCGCTGGTCGGCGTCGCCGCGATGGCGATCACGACGATTGCCGGCCTCGCCCTCGCCCGCCGACGCTCACCCGAGACCAATCCGATCACAGCCCCAGGCGGTGTGCCGGGGCCGGGCCGGTCGAGTCGAACCGAAAGCTGAGGATCGAAGCCGTCCGACTTCGACGCCGTCTCCGTCGGCTCGCTGACCCACAGCGCGCCGACCATGAATCTGAGCATACTTCTGAGCATCAATTCCGAACACAGGAGGTACCGTGGCCAAGGGCTATTGGGTCAGCGTCTACCGCACCATTTCAGACCCTGAGAGGCTGGCTGCCTACAACAAGCTGGCCGCTCCGGCCGTAAAGGCCGGGGGCGGTCGAACCCTCGCCCGTGGCGGTCGGGTCGTCGCACACGACGCCGGAATCGCCGAGCGCACCGTCCTGGTCGAGTTCTCACCAAGGGGTCATCCCCGCGTGTGCGGGGAGCAGGCTTACTGACCAGCCACTTTAGGTGGACAGATGGCCGTTCTAGACCACTTTCACCGAAACCGGCATTCAGCACATCCCACCCGTGTAGCGGCGGATCATGCCGCCCTGTTCCTTATCGCGCACCCGTACTCGCCCTGCCGCCCGGACAGGGTGATCGTCACGTACCGGTGTCACCCTCACTCCTTGACGCCATGCTCGGCCGCGAATGCCGCCCCCATGACCGTCCAGATCGCCATGCCCCACAGGGAGAGCGCGGAGATGAGACCCACCACGAGGCGAACGGTCGTGTCCGGGCCGTTCGTGAGCCACACAGCCATGCCCAATGCTCCGGCCGCGGCCAAGAGAGCCGCTGGCACCCGCAGCCGGGGCTGCTCGAACACTGCTGCGAGCGGGAGAAAGTGGAGCCCGACGACAATCGCGACCAGCGGGGGAATGAGCACTGGCAGTGCGGCGCGAGCGCACACCACGGCGATGGCGACGATCAGCAGCCACTGGAGACCGTTGATCTGATTGAACCGCCGACGTCGGGCGGCGGGGAAGGGACCACCTGCCGACGAGGGGAGAAAACGGCGCGCGGCGAGCATCAGCCCCAACGTGACTGCGCAGCCGACCGCGACCTCGACCAGCCGTGCCAAGCCGCCGTCGAATGCACTCGTGGCCAGCAGCCACCAGCCGAACCCGAACAACGCGAGGAACCCCACCCCTGACTTGAACATGATCGACACCCTAGGCGGAAGAGCAGCCCGCCGACCGGAGGATTCTCGAGTTGGCGCATGCCTGGCCGACCGGCGACTTCGTCTCCTGCACGTCCCCGAACTCAGCCGACTCTGCGGTCCGACCGCAACAGGGGCGAACGTTGCCTGACGCGGCACTGGCAAGGGCACCAATCACCGCGAACGACCGCCAGCCGCCTCGCGGCCGGCGCCACGGACGAGGCTGGACAACCTGAAGTGGTCCGGCCGCAGCACGGCCCAGCGGGCATCGCTGAAGGTCAGCAGCGCCGGCGCCCCGATGGCTTTCAGTTTGGCGGGCGCAGCCCTGCGGCGGGCAGATCCATGGCACGGGGACGGCTTGTCGCATCACCCGGTCCGAACGGAGTCGGTCCAGCACCTCGGCAGCAGACCCCTTCGGCCACGCGAGATTGGTCACGGCTGCTGCGCAGCCCACACGGCACACTGCACGACCCGCCTCGGCCCCGTCGGTGATGACCAGTGCCTACGCACTCCGGTCCAGCTCATTACGTACGCGCTCCGCGTCCTCGTCGCCGAACCACCGGGCATCGCGGCCACCACCTGCCGCAGCCCCTGCGAGGTACCGGTGCCCCGACCGAGCACTGACGCGGTTTCCGCTCCTTCGCACCAGGATAAGTAGCCACATACGGCCTCCACCTGTACCGCGGTCGGCAGGGGGAAAAGGAAAAGAGTCCCGTACCAGGTACCGGAGGCAACCAGCACGAAACAGGGGGCGGTTGATGGAGTTCGAGCGGCGAGTGCAGATCCGGGTGACCCGGCTGGTGAAGGGGAAGAGGACGAAGGGGTTCGGCTCCGGCTACCTCGTCGCACCGCGGCTGGTGCTGACGGCCGCCCACGTCCTGGACCACATGGACCACAGAGACCGCATGGACGGGGATGACGGCGACGAGAGCACCGGGGGACCGGTGACGGTGAGTCTGCCGGGCACCAGTGAGCGGGAGTTTCCCGCGGTCGTGCGCTGGCTGCGCAACGACGACACCGTGGATGCCGCGCTCATAGAGATCGCCGACGGCCACGGCCACGACTGGCAGGCACCGCAGTCCCTCGGCGACCTGCTCAGCCGGCCGCCCCAGCGCTACGGCGCCCTCATCGGAACCCGGGCCCACCCGGTCACCGCGAGCGGCTTCCCCCGCATGCAGAAGGACACGACGGACGGCCGACGCCTGGACGAGCAGTTCACCGGCTCCATCGTCCCCGGAAGCGGATCCCTTGCCGGACGCTACGAACTCACCAGCACCGACCCCACTCCCCGCGCACCGGATACTCCCCGCGCGACGGACACCCACCACGCGACGGACACCCCCCGCCCACCGGCCACTCCCGTCGCCGGAAGCCCCTGGTCAGGCATGTCCGGCGCAGCCGTCCTCACGGACGACGGCTTCGGCGGCGACCTGCTGTGCGGCGTCATGCGCCGCGACCGCCAGGCCGACGGAGGCACCCGCCTGACCGCCACGCCCGCCGCGGCCCTCCTCACCGACCCGGCGTTCCGCGCCGTCATCACCGAACACACCGGCTGGGAACCCGTCCTGGAGCCCGTCGAACCGGTGCGGCTGCTCACCTCCGCCGCGGTCGACCGCACCTTCCGCTCGCCCGCCTCCCTGCTGCGCGCGGACGCCGAGGCAGTCGCCTTCCACGGCCGTGACACCGAACTCGCGGACCTGCGCGCCTGGTGCGAGAACACGCCGGACGCGTTCGCGATCCACGTCATGACGGGCCCCGGCGGTCAGGGCAAGACCCGCCTCGCCCGTCGGCTGGCCGACACCCTCGGCTGGGCCGGCTGGGTCACCGGACACCTCCGCGCCGACCTCACCGACACGCCCGCCCCTGCCGTTGACGGCGTCCCCCCGGACCTCACCACGCTGAACACCACCCTCCCGCTGCTCCTCGTCGTCGACTACGCCGAAACCCGCCCCCACGTCGTCCGCCGCCTCATCACGCACCTCTACCGTTCCCGCCACCGCGTACGACTGCTCCTGATCGCCCGCTCCGACGGCGCCTGGCGCACCGCGGCCTTCCAGGCCGTTTCCGACGTCCGGGACCTCCTGGAAGAGGCCCCCGTCACCCCGCTCGCCCCGCTCTTCCCCACCGACCTCCCCACCACGACGTCCACCGAGACATCGACTCAGAACCGACGAACCGCCTTCACACGCGCCGTCGGCGACTTCGCCCGCCTCCTCCCCGAAGTCCCCACCCTGCCCCAGCACGATGACTGGGCCGCTCTCGCGGCCACGCTCCGGGCACCCGCCGACCTGGCCCATCGCCGCTACGACAACATCCTCACCCTGCAGATGACCGCCCTGGTCACGCTCCTCCAGCACGGCCCCCGCCCGGTCGATTCGCCCCCGGGGACACCGCCGGAACGCACCCTCATCAAGCACGAGGAACACTTCTGGGAGGACAGCGCGAACACCTCCACATACCGGCTCGACCTGCCCGTCCCGGCTCTCGGCGCCGCAGTCGCCGCGGCGGCCCTGTGCGGGGCCGGCACGCAGGACGAGGCCCGGCGGATCGTCGCCACCCTGCCCGGTCTGCCCGAACACCAGACGGCGACGGCCACCGCCTGGCTGGCCGGCCTGTACCCGAGCGGCGAATCCGGTCACTACTGGGGATCCCTGCAACCCGACCGTGTCGCCGAGTACCACGTTTCGCGGGCCCTGGACGAGAAGGGCATCGCGTTACCAGCGCTGCTCGCCGCGGGCAGTCATGCCCAGCAGGCCCAGGCCGTCACCGTCCTGGCCCGTGCCGTCGTAGCCCACTCCAACGCGGGCCGCGACAGTGATGTCGAACGTACCCTCCTCGCGCTCGACAGCGCTCTGGACGACGTTCCCTTGGCCTACCAGGCCGTCCAGACCGCCCTGGCGGCACTGCCCCACCCGTCGCGCGTCACCCTGGACCTCAATCTTCGGCTTTCCGGCGCTCTCGTCCTCGCAGACCGGCGACGCGCGCAAGACGACCCGCACGCCCACGACCCCAACCTCGCGCGCTCGCTGTCCAACCTCGGCAACCGGCTGGAGGAAGCCGGGCACTGGCGCGAGGCACTCGCGGCCACCACGGACGCGACGACGATCTACCTCCGGCTCGTGGGCGAGGATCCGAACGCCCACGTCGCGCACCTCGCCACCTCGCTGTCCAACCTCGGCCTCCGGCTGTCGGAGGCGGGGGAGTGGGACAGGGCCCTGACGGCCACGGAGGAGGCGGTGCGGATACGACGCCTGCTCGCGGCGGAGAACCCGGAAACCTTCAATCCCCAGCTCGCCGCCGCGTTGACCAATCTCGGACTCCGATTGTCCGAGGCGGGCAAGCCCACGGAGGCCGTGAAGGCCAGCGAGGAGGCGGTGGCCATCTACCACCGGCTGGCGGCGGCCAACCCGGACTCAGCCTGGGAGCCCGAGCTGGCCGCCGCGTTGACCAATCTCGGAGGCTGGCTGGGGCAAGAGGAAACGGGCCGCCTGGAAGAGGCGCTCGCCGCCGCGAAGGAAGCGGTGGCCATCTACCACCGACTCGTGGTGGGCAATCCGGACGCCTACGAGCCCCACCTCGCCGCCACCCTGTCCAACCTCGGCCTCGGGCTCGCGAGGGAGGGAAAGCTGGAGGAGGCCTTGAGCGCCACCGAGCGGGCGGCAGGGATCTACGAGCGGCTGGCGACCGACAACCCGCACGCCCACGAACCCCGCCTCGCCACCGCGCTGTCCAACCTCGGCATCTGGCTGTGGGAGACGGAGAAGCGGGAAGAAGCTCTGGCCGCCATCGAACGGGTGGCCAGCATCTACGAGCGGCTGGCGACCAACAATCCGCACGTGTACGCACCCAAACTCGCCACCACGCTGACCAACCTCGGCGTCTGGCTGTCGAACACAGAACAGCGGGAGGAAGCCCTGGCCGTTGCCGAACGGGCAGTGGAGTCATGGCGTCGGCTCACCGCCGACAACCAGGTCGCCTACGGATCCAACCTCGCCGAATCTCTCTTCTTCCTGGCCCTGATGCTGCTGCTGGCGGACGACCTTCCGAAGACGTTGCGCACGGCAGGAGAAGCCGTCGCGTACGAACGCGGGCACAGGGGCGCTCCCGCGGTTCCCTCTCTACACCTCAAGCTCCACACCGTGCTGACCATGAAGGCGAAGTCGCTCGACGATCTGGGGAGCCGCCGGGAAGCGACGGAAGTCCGACGCTGGCTCGCGGCGAACCCGCTTCCTCCCGGCCCTCCCCACAACCGCCCCTAACCCCTCAGGAGCCGTATCTCAACCGAACATGATCGCTGAGTCTTCGCTGGTCAGGAATGGTTTCGGTGGGATGAGGGCGGGCACAGGCAAGTACAACTGCGACAACAGGGCCTCCGGGTACTCGGTTACGGATTCGCATCCCCGAGCTACCAGGAGGCCCTGCCTTCATGCACCAGCCGTCCGGAGATCACCCACGGGGGAAACCTGTTCGACCCGCACGTTCCAAGATCGGTTGAGATGCAGGTTCTATCCCCTAACCCCTAACGCCCAGTGTTACTCCTCGTCGCTGATGTCTACGTCCCCGCCGCCCGGCGCGTGCGGGTTCAGCTTCACGGTCAGCTTGTGGATGTCCTTCGTACCGCTCTCCTTCTTCCCGCCGAGGCTGATCACGCTCCACCTCAGCCCGCCGTTGACGCCCTTCGTCCGGGTCAGCTCCAGACCCAGCTCCACCGTGATCTCCCCGAGCGTGAACAACACCCCCTTGTCACCGCCCTCCGCGGGGTCCGCGAGCCGGTTCTGGGCCTCGGCGATCTGCTCCCGTAGCAGCGTGACCGCGTCCGCCAGGTCCATCCACTGCTCATCCGCACCGTACGTACCGTACGAATCGGCCATCGTGGTCCCCCTTCTCACTCCATCGCACTGCTTCTGACGTCCGGGCACTCCCCGCGCCCCGACCCAACGGTTCTCTCCCACAAGCAGATCGACCAAACCGCACCAGCCCCCCTCTCAGCGCTTCCGGTTACGCGGCAGGGCCGGCCATGCGTTACGATTGATCTTGTTCTCGCGGCCGGGATTCCCGGCGGTGGGGCTCGCGTTGGTGGTCCAAGGAAAGGCACCCCACTTCCCGTGGGGGGATGCAGGTGCAAGGCCTGCCCAGCGCTCGATCAAGGCCCCGGTCTCCTCAAGGAGACCGGGGTCTTTGCCGTGCCAGATGCCGGAGTCGCGATCCTGGTCGTGCCGCACCCGCCGTACCCCGACGGGCCCCTGCCAAGAGTCTGGCAGGAGCCCGCGGTGTAGGGAGCCGAGGAGGGCCGGGACCTGTCCCTGGATGAGCAGCATCCCGGCCAACACTGCTACTCGGCTACCGTCCGCTGGTGGCCTGACGGCCCGGCATCACTTCAGGTGCCGGGTGAAGAACTGGGCCGCGGCGTCCCCCGCGAACGACGGTACGCCGGTGTGCCCGCCCATATTGGCGTTCAGCGTCTTCTCCTTGGAGCCGAAGGCGTCGAACAGGTCCAGGGCCGCCTGCCGGTCGTTCCCTTCGTCGTCCCACTGCAACAGGACGTGCAGAGGAATGGTGACCTGGCGGGCCTCCTCGTACATGGCCCGGGGGATGAAGCTCCCGGCGAACAGAACGGCGGCCGAGATGCGCGGCTCGACCGCCGCCAGCCGGGTCCCGATGGAGATCACTCCGCCCGAGTACCCGACCGGGCCGCCGATCTCGGGGAGCGCGAGGAGGGCGTCCAGGGCGGCCTGCCATTCCGGTACCGCCTGGTCGACGAGGGGGAGGATGAGCGCGTCGATGATCTCGCCGGTGACCGGCTCACCGGCCTCAATGGCCCGGCGCATGTCGGCGTGGGCCTGCCCGGCGGCGGGCGAACGGGGCCGGTCGCCACTGCCCGGGAGCTCGATGGTGGCCGAGGCGAAGCCGTCCGCCGCGGCGTGCCGGGCCCGGGCCGCCAGTCGGGGGTACGCCTTGCGCAGCCCGAGCGGAGGAGGGCTTACGAGGATCAGCGGCGCCGGTGCGGACGCGGACGCGGACGCGGGCGTCCACAGGATGCCGGGGATCTCGCCGAGGGTGAATTCGCGCTCGAGGACGGCGTCGTCGAGGCGTTGTTCAGAAGTGAAGTTGAAGTGCATGGTCGTGCCTTTCGGGAGTGCCACTGAACGGCGCTCCCGGACGACCTATCGCCCGACCGTGACCCCGGAGGAGAGCACCCATGTCGAAACTGCGTTCACAGGTACCACCTCCTCGGTCTCTTGCACGGCCTCCGGAAACGTAGCAGTGGCCGCCGTGGTTCCGCCAACGGGTTTTCGCAGAGGCTCGAAGTGTGTCCAGCCTCGGGGGCTCGGAGTGCAGACGGCGAACAGGGTATGGAGGTCCGGTCGGAATGAAGATCACGGTGTTGACGGTGGCGGACTGCCCGAACGCGCAGCCTGCGCTGGAGCGGATCACCACCGTGCTGGACGGGCGAGAAGCACAGGTCGTACTGGTCGAGGTGGCCGATGAGGCCGAGGCTGCCCGGCTGGGTATGTGCGGTTCGCCGACGATCCTGATCGACGGCACCGACCCGTTCGCACCGCCCGGTGCCACACCGAGCCTGTCATGCCGCCTCTACCGGGGCGCCGACGGCACCGTGTCGGGAGTACCTGACGAGGCCGCCCTGCGCCAGGCCCTCGCCGGCACCACCGCGCCCGGTCGGGAGGCCGGGACCACGGACTGCTGAACCCCCAGGCCCTCGGAAGCCGCACACATCGGCAAGCGGACCCTCGCCGACACCCACCGCATCCCTGCCCCGGCGCCCCTCCCGGACCACCGCCTCGTCGAGGCCGCCCGACCTCGTGAGCGCCTTGCCCGAGTCACGGCAAGCGCGCTCGCGCCGCCCGTTGCAACGTGCCCGCGCGCTCGGCAGGCGGCGACACCCTCGCGCTGGAGACGGCCGCAGCCGTCCGGTCGGCCTCGCAGGCGGTCGACCGGCTGAGGTCGCACGGTGCGGGGGGACGCGGGCTCAGCGCGGGCGCGCTCGACGTCCTCGCGCGACTGAGTACGGCCGTGGACGAGGGTCTGAGCATCGGTGAACTGGCCCGTGCGGCGGGGGTGAGTTCCCGCAACGTCACCGGCTTGGTCGACACGCTGGAGGGCGACGGGCTGGCGCAGCGGGTCCAGGACCAGCGCGACCGCCGGTCGGTACGTGCCAGGATCACACCGGCCGGTCTGGACTGGCTGGATGCCTTCCGGCAGCCGACACAGCGCGCCATGTCCGCCGTCTTCCAGGGCTTCACCGAAGACGAACTCGCCCGCTTCCGCGACCTGTCCCTGCGCGTCGTCGAGAACCAGCAACGCATCGAGCAGTACCTGAACTCGGCCCACCACGACCAGCCGCCGACCACCTGAACCGACCGACAACGAAGGAGTTCCGCATGACCACCAACCCGGCCAACCAGGCCGACGCGGCCGACCCGACCAGCGCGACCGACGCGGCCAGTGCGGCCACCCGGCGTACCGTCAGGGCCTACCACGAGGCCCGGTTCCGGGGAGACGTCACCGCGGCCGCCGCCCAGATCGGCGAAGGCTTCGGCTTCCGCAGCCCGTTCATCACCTCCGACAGTCCCACGGGCCACCTCGACGGCCTGGACGGACTCCTCGGCATCGTCACCGGCGTGGAACTGATCAGCGAGCTGTACGGCGAGAGCGAGGCGACCCTGGTCTACGACGTCCACACCGCCCCTGCCGTCGGCATCACCCAGCACACGGCCGAGCACTTCCGCCTGCACGACGGCCGGATCACCTCGATCAAGCTCATCTTCGACGCCGCGCCCTGGCAGGCCATCATGTCCACGGCCGGCCCGACCTCCGACGCGACCCCCGACCAGGCCGTCTTCAGCGCAGGCTGAGCCGGCCAAACGCCTCCCTACCGGGCCTGCCCGTTCACCTTGTCACGGTGTGTCACGTTGTCCTCGAACAGTTCCCGGGTACGGCGCAGCAGAGCTTCCCGTACGTCGTCCGGTGACAGGACCCGCAGCGGTGTGGCCAGGCTGAGGAGGTACCTGGCGAGCCCGTCCGCGTCGGGGCCGCCGATGTCGACGACCGTGGCGTCGGGGCCTTCCGGGCGATGGGTGCCGACCGTCGGCGGGATCAGCCGTAGCGCCTGCTCCATGGGCAGAGGGAGGCGGATCGTCACGTAGAGCGGGTAGGCGCCGGTCGCGATGGAGCGGGAGACGAGCAGCGCCGGGTCGGGTGGGTCGGTGAGTTCCACTGGGTGCCCGGTGGGCTGTATCCGGCCAACCCTGTCCGCCCGGAAGGTACGCCACTCGTCCCGCGTCACGTCCCGGGCGACGAAGTACCAACGGCGTCCCGTGTGCACCAGGCGGTATGGGTCGACCTCCCGGAGCGTGGTCTTCCCCTCCCGGTCGCGGTACGACAGGCGGCTGCGCTCGCCGCGGCGGCACGCGCCGGCCAGTTCCAGCAGCGTGCCGGGCGCGATCTGCGGTGCGTCGGGCCGTGTGGTGTGAACGAAGGCGGCGTCCATCTCGCCGAGCCGGTCCGCGATCCGGGGTGGCAGGACCTGACGCAGTTTCAGCAGAGCGGACAGCGCGGCCTGGTCGCCGCCGAGAACGCCGCTGAGGGCGGCCTCGCGCAGCCCGACGGCCACGGCGAGCGCCTCTTCGTCATCGAGGATCAACGGCGGCACCCGGGCTCCGGCGCGCAGGCGGTAGCCGCCCCACGGCCCGGGTTCGGATTCGACCCCGTAGCCGAGTTCCCGGAGCCTCGCGATGTCACGCCGCACCGTGCGCTCGGTGACCGCCATCCGGCCCGCCAGTTCGCCACAGGTCCACGACGGGCGCGCGGACAGCAGCGAGACCAATCGCAGCAGGCGGGCGGAGGTACTGATCACCTTCCGAAGTATCCCGCAAGATCGCATGACCAGGACCGAACCTGTCCTGGTCCCGTCATAGCGTCCTCCTCATGAGCCCTGAAACCACCTCCACACCCACGTCCGCACCCACCTCCACACCCACGTCCGCACCCACGATCCGCTACGCGGCCGTCACCTTCGACTGCCCGGACCCCGCCGAACTCGCCCGCTTCTACGGCGACGCCCTCGGCCTGCCCGTCGCCTACTCCACCGATGACTTCATCCTGCTCGGCCAGGAGGGCTCGGCCGGGCTGGGGTTCAACCGGCTGGCCGATTACCGACGTCCGACCTGGCCGGACCCTTCCCAGGAGAAGCAAGCCCACATCGAACTGGGCGTCGATGACCTGGATGCCGCCCAGTCCCGGCTGGTCGCCCTGGGGGCCGTCAAGCCCGCAACTCAGCCGGAATCCGACCGGTGGCGGGTCCTGCTGGACCCCGCGGGCCACCCGTTCTGCATCACCACCCTGGCCTGAGCACGATCGGCAGACTGATGGCCATGAAGGCACCCCCGGGCAGGACAGCGGTGAACTCGCCGCTGTCCTGCTGAGGGCGGGGGAGAGGATGCGCGGCTTCCCTGGCTGCGAGATCTATCTGATCAGCCAGGACGCAGCCGATCCGGACACCGTGCACGTCACCGAGGTCTGGCAGAACGACGCCAGCGCGCAGGCGGCCCTCGCCGCTCCACCGCCCACTGACGGTCCCGGCCCCGGAGAAGTCCTCGCCCTGCTCTCGTCCCCACCGCGCCGCACAGACCTCACCGTCATGGACGGAGTAGGCCTCCCCACTCCCGACGGCCAGCCCTGACACCCGCCCCTGGCTGCAGGATGGCCCGCTCGGAGGCCATTCCTACGGCCGGGCCGCGTACGCCCCGGCCCCGCCACGCCTGTCGTGCCGCTGATGACGTAAACGCTGGCCGAACGGCGGCCAGCAGCGCTGCCCTTCGCGTCACGGACATGCACGGGACCTGAACTTCCAGTTCAGAGGCTCTTCTACGCACGCGACGCCCGGATACCCGACGACGTCCACTCCACCCGCCAGGACTACGAGCACAGCGCCAGCGCCCGCCTCGTGCGGGATCGGACCCAGCTGCCCCACAGCTCAGCAGCCCAGCCCAGCCCAGCCCAGCCCAGGAACGGGAACCTCGGTCGGGCTACGGCCTGCGCCCGTCCCAACCCCTGCAGAAGTCTTGCCGCGACGAAACGATCCGTCATGCCAACCCCCACAGTCGCGATCAGCCCGAGCAGCGCGGGACTCCGTCCGAGCCGCGCGGGACCCCGTACTCATATCCTGAGCTGATGTACGAAACCTCAGCGACTCTGGCTGCCGCCCGCTGGCCGCTCGCCGCGTCCGCGGAGACCGACTGGCTGAGGGACCTGGCCGACGACGACGGGCTCACCGGGTTCATGCCGCCGGGGCTGCCCGATGCGGCCTGGGTGCTCCACTCCATGTACGAACACGAACTCGGGCCCTTCGACATGTCGTACCCCGAGTACCTGCGAGCCTTCCTGAACAGCAAGAGCGCCGCCCCCGAGATCATCCCGGGCCTCGACCCCGCGGAAGTGGTCGACGATCCCTCGGTCACCTCCGCCAAGTCCCGGGGCGAGCACCCCGGAGCACGCTGGCACCGCCTGCACTGGGCGGAACTCACCAAGCGAACCGGGGATCCGGTGGTCCCCGAGGGTCACCTGCCCTGCCCCACCTCCTTCCCTTCGCTCTGCGGGCCGGGCCGCTGGCCGGTCGGCATCACGGCCCCTTCCGAGGGCAGCCTGGACCGTGCCGACTGGAACCGGCTGATCGAGATCCTCACCGAGCACAGCTCTCAGGGGCCGGACACCCGCTGCCTCGCCTACTACACCCCGCTGGGCCAAGGGGCGGAGGACTTCGACCACCTGCACGTCCGGGCGGGCCGGCTCGCGGACGCCGCGGCCTTGTACGACCACCCTGACGAAGAGTGGTGGACCCCGTCCAACCTCTGGGCTCACGACCGATCCTGGGTCCTGTGCACGGACTACGACCTGTGGGCCACGAAGCTCTCCGGCCCGGCCCCACTCATCGAAGCCCTCCTCGACGACCCGGAGATCGAGGCCCTACGCCTTCCCTGGTCCCACTGAATCCGACCACCCGAGGCAGGATCGACCAGGCCGTGCCGAAGGGGCCGGCAGATCGCCGCAGCGCGGCCAGGGCCCACGGCGTGCGGTCTCACCAAGGACGAGACGGCCGAACTGCGCACCTGGGCCCAGCGCTGGGTGAACGACCTCGACCAGCGCCTGCACCACGACAACAGCCACGACAACGCCCCCGACAGCGGCGGCCACGGCATCTGACGGTCCACCAAGGATCCGCGCACACGCCCGACCGCCGAGTCGGCCGGGACTGGGGTTCCGGCCATAGACCCGGCCATAAACCCGGCCAACATTGCACGTGGAAAGGCTCGCGTGTCAGGATTCGGCCGGTGAGTGACAACGGGGAACACATACCGTCGCCGGTACGGCGCACCAGGCTTGCCGACTTGGCAGAAGCGGCCGACCAGCGAGGTCCGTCGAGCGGACCACCGGCGCCGCCCGCACCGCCTACCCCTCCGTACGTCGTCCCCGCTCCGGCAGTGGACGAGCCGCCCCTCGACGAGTCAGCCGCCGCGCGGCGACGGTTCGCGATCCTGCTGGGTGAATTCCGGCGTACGGCCGTACTCGTGCCGCTCGACGACCACGGCAGCCTGTGGACCGCGGACCAGGACGGGGTGCGGTGGATCTGCGCGTTCTCCGACGAGGAGACGCTGGCCGCCTTCGCCCGGGAGCAGGGGAGCGCCGGCCGCGAGTGGACCTACCAGAGGGTTCTGGGTGCGCGGCTGTTGGACGTGATGGTGCCGATGCTGCCCGGTCCGGGCGGCGTGGCGCTGGATGCGGGCACCCCGGACGGGATGCTCTTCCCGCCGGTCCGGGGCGTCGTCCCGGATGCCGTCGCCGTCGACCTTGAGGCGTCCCGATGAGCGGCGGCGGGGACGGGAGCGGCGGCGGCAACGGGCGGCCCGACCTCGAAGCCCCGGCCGAGGCGCTGGCGAAGATCGCGAAAGGTATCGACCTCGCGCACGCCGAGCTGAAGGACCTCGGGATGATCGGCCAGGCATCGGCGGGCCGCGGCTTCTCGGGCCTCGCGCTGTCCGGGCTGGAACTCGGCGACGGCGCCCTGACCTCGGAGTTCGAGACGTTCTGCAACCGCTGGGAGTGGGGCGTACGGGCGCTGACCCTGCGCGGGAACGCCTTCGCCCAGGAGGTCGGCCTGTCGGCCGGTTCGTTCGCGGAGCAGGAGCAGTACATCAAGGACTCGTTCAAGATCGGCGTGAACTCCCTCAACGGGAATCCCCACCTGTCGGAGGACGACGTCAAGAAGATGAGCTGGGACAAGGTCAGCACACAGATGGCGTACGACAATCCGGACTTCAGTGCAGAATCGTTTTCCCAGGCGAACCAGGACGTGAAGCAGACCTGGAAGGACACCGGCTACGACGTCATGGACGCGCAGATGGACTCGATGGAGCGCTCCGGCCTCCTCGACCCGTCGGTGCGGGAGAAGGCGGACGAGAAGCTGCGCGAGACGTTCGACCCGTCGAAGCAAGCCGTGGCGCAGGCCGAGCAGCCGCGCTGGGGTGAGCGCTGATGGTGAGCTGGGACAGTCTGGGCCGGCTCGCCGACAAGGGGATCGACCTCGTCGACAAGGGCATCGACAAGGGCAAGGAACTCGTCGGCGAAGGCATCGACAAGGCCACCGACGTCGTGGGGGAGGGCCTGGACAAGGTCGGCGCCCACGGCTGGGCGGACGCGGTCGAGGACTGGGGCGACGAGACCGCCTCCTCGCTCGGCGCGGAGATCGGCGAACAGCAGCTCGGCCAGACCGAAGAGGCCAACGAACTGGTCCACGGCAACCCCGGGAAGATCGCCGCGACGGTCAAGAACCTCCGCGACTTCCACCAGGCCTTCGACCTCGTCGGCGCCGGGATGAAGAGCCTGGACTCCGAGCACTGGAAGGGCGAGGCCGCCACCAGCTTCCGCGAGCACTTCCAGACCCTCCCCACGGACTGGCTCCACGCCTCGGACGCCTTCGAGAACGCCGCCAAGGCGCTGGAAACGTACTCCACCGCGGTCACCACCGCGCAGGGCAAGGCCCGCGAGGCCATCGCCCTCTACAAGGAGGGCACCCAGGACTCCAAGACGGCCGTCGACGCCTACAACAAGAAGGTCGACGCCTACAACGCGGCACGCAACAGCGCCAGCCCGCTCCCCGTCCCGGCCGAGTTCACCGACCCGGGCCAGGCCAAGCGCCAGCGCGCGCAGGAGATCCTCAAAGCCGCCCGCGAAGCCCGCAAGGAAGCCGCCACGACGGCCAAGAGCGCGGTCAGCGCCGCGATGGCCCACGCCCCCAAGGAGCCCACCGGCCGCGAGAAGGCCATGCTCGAAATCGGCGACTACGGCCTCGGCCAGAGCGTCGAACTGGCCCACTTCGGCGGCGGCATCGTCAAGGGCACCGCGGGCCTGGTCAACTTCGTACGCTCCGTGAACCCCACGGACGCCTACAACCTCACCCACCCGGCCGAGTACTACAAGAGCATCAACATGACGCTCGCCGGCCTCGCCTCCACCGCCGCCAACCCCGACCGCGCCCTCAAGAACGCCTGGGACGCCGCCAAGGGCGACCCCTCGGAGTTCCTCGGCAGACTCGTCCCCGAACTCATCGGAACGAAGGGCCTCGGCGCTGCGAAGAGAGTGAGTTCGGTCGCCAGGCTCGCCGAGGACGTACCCGCGGGACCTGGCCGCCGAGGGCTGCACAGTGACGGGCCGGACGCGCACAAGACCCCGGACGGGGAAAAGACCACGGGTGGCACCGACCCGGTCGACCTCGCTTCGGGGCGGATGTTCCTGCCGCAGACCGACCTGGTCCTCCCCGGCACGCTCCCGCTGGTCTTCACGCGCCGTGCGGAGTCCGGGTACACCGCCGGCCGTTGGTTCGGCCCTTCCTGGGCCTCCACGGTCGACCAGCACCTGGAGATCGATGCCGAGGGGGTCGTGCTGGTCAGCGACGACGGTCTGCTCGTCGCCTACCCGCACCCGGCGCCCGGTCTCCCCGTTCTCCCGGCCATCGGTCCGAGGCATCCCCTGGAGCGCACACCGGACGGCGATTGGACGGTGACCGATCCGGCGACGGGCCGGGTCCGACGGTTCTCGCCTGCTGCGGGCTGGGACGGTGAGGGGGACGGTCTGGCGCCGATCGCCCAGTTGGAGGACCGCAACAGCAACCTCATCACCTTCGAGTACGACCATGCGGGCACCCCGCTGGGGATGGCCCACTCCGGCGGCTACCACGTGCGCTTCGACACCGCCGAGGGCCGCATCACCGCCCTCCATCTGACGGGCGGCCCGCGCGTTCTGGCGTACGGCTACAGCAGGGGGAAGCTGACGGAGGTCACCAACTCCTCCGGCCTGCCCCTGCGTCTGACCTATGACGACCGCGACCGGATCACGTCCTGGACCGACACCAACGGCAGCCGCTACGACTACGCCTACGACGACCGGGACCGCTGCATCGCGGAAGGCGGCACCGAGGGACACCTCGCCCTCACCCTCACCTACGACACACGCGACCGGGAGACCGGCCACCGCGTCACCACGGTCACCACCGCCGATGGACACACCCGCCGCTACCTGATCGACGAGCGGTACCGGGTCGTCGCCGAAATCGACCCGCTCGGCGCCGTCACCCGTTACCAGTACGACAGCGCCGGGCGCGTGATCAGCCGTACCGACCCGCTGGGCGCCACCTCGCTCCAGGAATACGACGAGGCCGGCCGGATCACCCGCTCGATCCGTCCCGACGGCCGCACCGCCGGCACCCAGTACGACGAACTGGGCCTGCCGGTACGGGTGGCCAACGCCGACGGCACGATCATCCGCCAGACCTTCGACGAGCGCGGCAACCGCACCGCTCTCACGACATCCGCCGGCGCCGTCACCACCTTCGCCTATGACGAACGCGGCCACGTCGTCGCGGTGACCAACCCGCTGGGCGCCGTCACCCGCTACACCACCGACGCGGCCGGTCTGCCGCTCACCATCTCGGACCCCCTCGGCGCCACCTCCCGGTTCGAGCGCGACTGCTTCGGGCGCGCGGTGCGCGTGACCGATCCGCTCGGCGGGGTGACGACGATGCGGTGGACCCCGGAGGGGCGTCCCGCCCGGCGGGTGGATCCGGACGGCGCCGAGTCGGTGTGGACGTACGACGGCGAGGGCAACTGCACCGCCTTCACCGATCCGGCAGGCGGGGTGACCCGCTTCGAGTACACCCACTTCGACCTCCTCGCCGCCCGGACCGGCCCCGACGGCGTGCGGCACGAGTACACCTACGACGCTTTGCTGCGGCTGACGGGCGTCCGCAACCCCCAGGGTCTGACCTGGGAGTACGAGTACGACGCGGCGGGACGGCTGACGTCGGAGACTGACTTCGACGGCCTGAGGCTGACCTACTCCTACGACCCGACCGGGCGCCTGCGCTCGCGCACCAACGGGCTGGGCGAGGAGATCGCGTACGAGCGGGACGTGCTCGGCCGGATCATCCGCAAGACCTCTCCCACCGGCACCGCGACATTCGAGTTCGACGTCTTCGACCTGCCCGCCGCGGCGGTCTCCTCCGACGGCACCAGGCTGATCCGCATCCGCGACCGGCACGGCCGACTGGTCGAGGAGCAGGTAGACGACCGCACGGTCCGCTACGCGTACGACGAGCTGAGCCGCCCGGTGGGCATGACCACCCCGGCCGGGGCGGAAACCCGCTGGACCTACGACGAGGGCGGCCACTGCACCGAGCTCACCGCATCGGGCCGGACACTGACCTTCGAGCGGGACGCGGCCGGCCGTGAACTGACGCGGCGCATCGGCACCACCACGGAGCTGCACCAGACCTTCGACCCGGTGGGCCGGCTCACCACCCGGCACATCACCGGATCGGATCAGCGGACCCTGCTGCGCCGCGGCTACAGCTATCGCGCCGACGGCAATCTGCTGGCGATCGACGACGAGGCGACGGGACCGCGGACCTTCACCCTGGACGCGGCCTCCCGGGTCACCGCCGTGGACGCCGCCTCGTGGTCGGAGCGCTACGCCTACGACGAGGCGGGCAACCAGACCTCGGCCGCCTGGCCGGAGCAGCTGGGCCCGGAGGCCACCGGTGAACGGTCCTACACCGGGACACGCATCACCCGCGCGGGCCGCGTCCGCTACGAGCACGACGGCCAGGGCCGCGTGATCCTGCGGCAGAAGACCCGGCTCTCCCGGAAGCCCGACACCTGGCGCTACACGTGGGATGCGGACGACCGGCTCACGGAAGTGACCACGCCGGACGGGACGCGCTGGCGCTACCGCTACGACGCGATGGGCCGCCGTGCCGCGAAACAGCGGCTCGCGCCGATCGATGTTCCACGTGAAACATCGGCGGCGCGGGACGAGGTGGTAGAGGAAACCGTCTTCACGTGGGACGGCCCGACCCTCATCGAACAGACGACGCGCTCGGCGGGCAACCCGCACGAGGTCACGCTGAGCTGGACGCATTCCGGCCTGCACCCGCTCACGCAGGTGGAGTCCATACGCAGGGTGCCGCAGGGTTCGCCGCTCTCGACGGCCCCGCAGGCCTTGCAGGCCTCGCAGGAGGAGATCGACTCCCGCTTCTTCGCCATCGTCACCGACTTGGTCGGCACGCCGACCGAGCTGATCGACGAGCAGGGCGAGGTCGCCTGGCGTACCCGCGCGACGGTGTGGGGCACGACGAGCTGGAACCGGGACGCCTCCGCGTACACCCCGCTGCGCTTCCCGGGCCAGTACCACGACCCCGAGACCGGCCTCCACCACAACTACTTCCGCACCTACGACCCGGAGACGGCCCGCTACCTGACGGGCGATCCACTGGGCCTCGCCCCGTCTCCGAACCCGGTCGCCTACGTCTCCAACCCGCTCGTGTGGGCGGACCCGCTGGGACTCAGCCCGTGCCCGAAGGGGGAGGAGCGGAAGGCCCTGGAGCCGGCCAGGCGTGAACCCCCGCATCTGGAGGGAGGACCGATCCTCGCTCGCTTCGCAAAGCCGGGCGAGGAGTTCAACATGGTGATCGGGCAGGGGCAGACCACTCCGGGCGGATTCGGTACGTTCGACAACGTACCCAACCAGCAGTTCGTTCGCGATCAGTTGGCCGTCCGCACCGACTGGAAGGACGACGTCTCGCTGGTGCAGCGCTACCGCATACCAGAGGGCGGTGACCCGATTCTCGTCCAGGAGAGCATCATCGGCCCCCAGATGGACCCCAAGCTCGGCCCTCTGCCAGGCGGCGCGAGTCAAATAGAAATCATGGAAAAAGCAGACCGAGCCCGGCTGATCCCAGTCGGCCCACCCACGGAGATTCCCAAGTGACAGAAGCAGAACCTGACGTCGTAGTCGCCTGGACCCGGGGTGACACCACGGTCCGATGGAGCGGCCCCGCTGGCAGCGTCGAGAAGTCATACGACTCCCCACCTCAGGACGTGATGGCGTGGCGGGAGTACGACAAGACAATGGTGCTGGTGGTGGAAAAGCTGGACACCACTCCGTTCACCCCGACGGACAACGCAGTCGTCTACTGGGCCGACGGATCCGAACGGTTCCGGCTGCACCCGCCCCGCGACCTGGTAGGGGACCCGAACGCCGTGGAGGGCTTCTACTCCGCCTTCCCGCAGCACGGCCGGCCCCTCATGATCATTGGGACACGCACCTCGGGCGACTTCCACGGCCGCATCGACCTGGAGACCGGAAAGATCGTGGACACCAACACATGGCGATGACCTGAAGGAAGAGCCAAGTGACAGAAGCAGAACCCGACGTCGTAGTCGCCTGGACGCGGGGCGACACCACGGTCCGGTGGAGTGGCCCGGCGGGGAGCGCCGAGAAGTCGTACGAGCGTCCGCCGCAGGATGTCATGGCGTGGCGGGAGTACGGCGAGACGCTGGTCGTTGTCGTGGAAGCCATCGACACTGCACCGTTCACCCCGTCGGACAACGCGGTGGTCTTCCGGGCCGACGGCTCGGAGCGGTTCCGGCTGCACCCGCCCCGAGACCTGGTGTACGAGCGGCACGACATGCACGGCTTCTACCTCGCCGTGCCGCAGGACGGCCGACCACTCATGATCATGGTCACGCGCAATGCGGGTGATTTCCAGGGCCGCATCGACCTGGAGACCGGTCAGATCGTGGACACCAACCACTGGCGCTGATATGGCAGCTGCCAACGGATGTCCCCCGCACAACTCTCACCGAATAACCCCCTGGACAACGACCCCCACCATGACCAACGCCCTGACACGCCTTTTCGAGATCGCCCCAGCGCCGAGCGAGGCCTGCCAGAAAGACTGGGAAGAGGTCGAGCGCACCCTTGGGATTGAGCTTCCCGCCGACTACAAGGAACTCATCCATGTCTACGGAGGAAGCAACTGGGACGACTACCTGTACGTCCTGGAGCCGGGCTGTCCCAACGCGAACTACGACCTCATCGAATGGGCAGAAGGCCAGACTGAAGACCTGGAAGGCCTGTGGGAGTTCGAGAAGAAGCCAGCGGAGCTGGAGGTCGAGGGGACCCGGGTAGTCCCATGGGCGACCACGGACAACGGAGAATGTCTCTACTGGCTCGTCCGGCCGGGCCTTGAACCGGATCAATGGACCATCATGGTGAACGAGGCGCGCGGCGACCGGTGGGAGCATTTTCCTGCATCCTGCACACAATTCCTGGCGTCTTCCCTCACTGGAGAGCTGCAGTCGAACATCCTCTCGCCCTCGTTCCCCCTCGCTACACATGAATTCCGCCAGCTCGGTGCGGTATGACGACCCGGCGCTCCGCCCACCGCAACGCTTCGGCGTAGTCGACGAGGATCGGACCCCTGGAGAGCCCATGTGGCGTGAACTCGTGGAACAGTACGCCGACGTGGAGGTGGCATACCCGGCATCCGAGCAGGGCCTGCTCGATCTGGAAGGCCAGCTGCGACCACCGCTACCGACCGCCGGGACGAGAGTGTGGCGCCGCCGCTCGCACGGATCAGATGGGAAGAATGACCATGGACCTATCGTTCGGCGGCGACGGGCACGTGACGGTGCCTGTGACTGTGACGGAAGATCCACTCCACATTGCCCCTCGCTTCACACGCGACTCGTTGCGCATCGTGCAGTACGCCGATGTGGTGGGACGCGAGCAGTTCGTCGCAGACACCTTCGGTAGCCAGCACTGGCTGTGGGACGCACCCGACGTCTTCCGCTTCGACCCGGCAAACCGACAGCTGGTCGGCGCCGAGTTCCGCCTGCCTGAGGAGTCCGCGTCCGCCGAAGACGCGGCCCGTGTGCCCGTCGCGCCCTCGGTACGCCTGGGCGGGCTCCGCGCGGACGAGGTTCGGGACTTCCGGCACGAGATGTGCACGGTGCATTGCCGCGCCGCCGGAGACTCCGTGCTGACGTGTCTGCGCGACCTGGACGTCCTCGACGAGCCGTTCGACGCCCGCATCGGAATCGCCCCCGACGTGGCGCTCCTCGTCCAGCACGGCGCCGTAGTCGGCTGGAGCCTCACTGACCCCGTGCGGTACCTGACCACCGAGTACGTTGGCCCCGACCTCAACCCGCCCTCTCCTGAAACCCAGCGGCTGCTCACCGAGTGTCTTGACCTGACGACCGCGCCCGGTATCCACGGCGTGGAGGACGGCGAGCCGTCAGCACTGGCACGGCTACGAGCGGCCGATGAGGCTTTGCGGGACCAGTACGAGGATCGGCGCCGGGCCGGTGCCCTGCGCCAGCTCATCGCCAACATGGTGGACATCTACGGGAACTGGTGAGCGCGGCGGAAGTAGGGGCACGAACGGCGGTGAGGTACCGGACGACAGGCCTGGCCTGGCCAGGGCTGGTCGGCCAGGAGGCGGTGCACCCGCCACGAGCAGGGCGGCCATCAGCCACCCGCGGTACAGGTTCGATGAGATGGAATCCACCATGAGACTCACCCTCGACGACGGCTGGACCGCGACGGTGACGGGCCAGGCACTGGGCATGACCCCGCGCTTCGATTTCTACGACTTCTGCGTGCGTATCGGGCCTTACCCGAACGTCAAGGAACACGGGCCGTTCCTCATGCGCACCTTCGGCAGTGCAGCGTGGCTATGGGACACACCCGACGAGCTCCGGTTTGATCCCGTCAGCCGGGACCTGGTCGGCGCCGTGTTCCAGTTCGCCGGTGAGGCCGCTGACGCGGATGACTCCGTCCGCGTTCCCGCCTCCTCTTGCGTCCAGCAGGGCGGGCTGCGCGCCGACGAGGTACGGGACTTTCGGCTGGAGACGGCCACGGAACTGTGCCGCGCCCCGGGCGACGCCGTACTCACCTGCCTGCGCGACCTCGACGTCCTCGACGAGCCGCTGGACTCCCGCGTGGGCATCGCCTCGGACGTAGCGCTGCTCGTCCAGCACGGGACCGTCGTCGGCTGGAGCCTCACTGACCCCGTGCGTTACCTGACCACCGGCTTCGCCGCCCCCGACCCGGCTCCCCCCGCCCCTTCGACCCGGCTCCTGTTCACCGAATGCATGGACATCATCACCACTCCGGTGCTCCGCGAGGTGATGCGCCGGGACCCGGCCGCCCTGTCCCGGCTGCGTGCCGTCTACGAGGCCCTGCGGAACCAGCGCGAGGACCGGCACCGGGCCGATGCCCTCAGCGCACAGATCGCCGACAAGGTGGAAAGCTACGGGGACTGGTGACGGCCAGCCAGGAAGGCCGTCCACTCAAGGAGATTGCCACGTGACAGCAGAAGACTCCGACGTCGTGGTCACCTGGGCCCGAGGTGACACCACCGTCCGATGGAGCGGACCCGCCGGGATCGTCGAGAAGTCGTACGAGCTTCCCCCCCCCGATTCGGTCATGACGTGGCGGGAGTACGACCAGACGATGGTGCTGGTGGTGGAGAAGCTGGACCTCGCACCTTTCACCCCGAACGACAACGCGGTGGTCTACCGGGCCGACGGCTCGGAGCGGTTCCGGGTGTGCCCGCCGAGCGATCTGATGCGGGACCCGAAGGATGTGGACGGGTTCTACTCCGCCTTCCCGTCACAGGGCCGCCCTCTCGTGATCATGGCCACGAGCGGGGGCGATTTCCACGGCCGCATCGACCTGGAGACCGGGAAGATCGTGGACACCAACCACTGGCGCTGACGCGTCAGCTGCCGACGGAGAACCCCACCATTCTGGGGACGGGACACGCGCCGGACTGGTGTGCCTCAGGCGCGAGCGGGTTCGAAGTCGATCACGACCATCTTCTCCAACTGATATCTGTCGAGGTCCGGGTAGTTCCAGAACTCGCCGGGGCGGATCTGGTGGAACCTGAAGGTCGCATTGGTCTCGTTCGCGGCGACGATGCAACGGACGGGGCGGGACGGTCCAACCCGTAGACGAGCCGGCCGAACTCCAGGGCGAAGGCGATGCCGTGGAGCAGGAGGGTCCGCTGGTCGTCCTCCGTGATCTGGGGAGTACCGCCGTCGACGAGAGCGATGCGAACGGGGACGTGGTCCTCCAGGCGGAAGGAGCTGGCGGAGCATTCCCAGTTGGTGAGGTCGCCGAAGAACGAGGGAGCGCTGTCCGTGTTACTGGCGGAGTCGGCCCAGGTGAGCAGGTCTCCTCGGTGGCCGATGCCGCTGGCAAGCTGATCCCGCAGGCCGGGTGCGAGCCCTCCGGGTGGTGTCGCGCCGGTCAGACCGGCGAGGAATCCCAGGGCCTGAATCGCGGCGTCGTTCATTTTCAGTGACAGCATGCCGTGCATGCTCGCAGCCGCCACTTCAGCTCATCAACGCCCATGAAGTGGACAGTCAGTCGGACCTGCCATCCGGGATCGGCGGGACGACGGTGATCGCGCGGACGGGGCCTACCAGGCTGCGGCGTACGCGTACCGTGCATGGACGTGACGGATGAGATCCGAGAAGACGGCCTTCAGGCAGTGCTGCCGACCTTGTCCCGTGTGTTCGGGCTGGGTGAGGTGCACGATCGGCAGTTCCTTGAACACGGCCTGATGAACCGGAACTGGCGGTTGGAGACTGACGCCGGAGCCTACGCGGTGAAGGAGATCACCGATGTGCCGCTGCCCCAGCTCCGCAGGAACCTCGCGGTCTTGGTGGACCTGGCCCGCGAGGGGATCCCGGTCCCCGCGCCGAGGCCCGCCGTCGGCGGTGACCTGGTGGTGGAGGTCGGTGGTCACGGCTACTGCGTGCTGCCCTGGCTTGAGGGTGAGCACGTCCAGGGGACCGACCTCACCCTCGGCCAAGCCCGCGACCTCGGTGTTCTGCTGGCACGCCTCCACGTAGGCCTGCGTCGCCACGCGCCCGGACCGGCCCCGGGGCAGGCACCGCCCGCGAAAGTCCGCGAGGTCGCCGACGCCGACCGGGCGGCCGCTGTCCTTCTCGGGAGGTTCCCGACAGAACCCATGACCGAACTCGTCAGGGGCGCCGTCGAGGCCCTCCACCACCGGCGCGGCCTCCTCGCGCGCTACGCCGATGCCCGGCCGCCGGTGGACGAGGTGGTGTCCGGCCCGTACGGATGGACGCACGGCGACTTCCAGTACCGCAATCTGCTGCGACAGGGCGGCCGCGTGGTGGCGGTCCTGGATTGGGACCGGCTCGGGGTCCGTTCGTATGGGGAGGAGGTGGCGCGTACGGCGCAGGTGCAGTTCGGGGTTGGTGGCGTCTTCGATCTTGACCGCATCGCCGCCTTCTGCGCTGGCTACCGGTCCGTGATCGATCTGTCGGAGGGGGAGCTGGCCGACGCCGTGAAGCGGTTGTGGTGGAAGCGGATGACCGACTTCTGGCAGCTGGAGTTCTACCTCGACCGCCAGGACGCCACCTACGGCGAGATGTTCCTGACGGGCGAGGCACTGCTGATCTGGTGGACGGACCGCGCCGATGAGGTCCAGGCCGCCTACGCGGCCCGCTAGCTGTCCGCTGGCTGTCGGGCCTCCGCGAGGGCTCGGCGCTGGGGCTCGTTGAGGCGAGGTGATGGACGTGATCACGTCAATTCTGAAAAGGATCGGCCACGTGAGATAGTCCGCCCATGCATGATCGAATAGTGAGACTGGACGGGGTCCGGCGGACCTACGGAGCAGGTCAGAGCCTTGTCACCGCCCTGGACGGAGTGACGGTCTCCTTCGACCGCGGCACCTTCACCGCGGTGATGGGACCGTCCGGTTCGGGCAAGAGCACCCTGCTCCAGTGCGCGGCCGGTCTCGACCGGCCCGACTCCGGCACGGTGACGCTGGGCGGGACCGATCTGGGAACGCTGTCCGAGACGGAGCTCACCAAGCTGCGCCGCGAGCGGATCGGGTTCGTCTTCCAGGCGTTCAACCTGCTGGGCACGCTCACCGCCGAGCAGAACGTCGGGCTCCCGATCCGGCTGGCCGGCCGGCGCCCCGACGCCGCCCTCGTACGCGAGACGCTCGCCCGGGTCGGGCTCGGCGAGCGGACCGGGCACCTGCCGGCGCAGATGTCGGGCGGCCAGCAGCAACGGGTCGCGATCGCCAGGGCCCTGATCACCCGCCCCGAGATGCTGTTCGCCGACGAGCCGACGGGCGCCCTGGACAGTACGACCGGACGCGAAGTCCTCGGCCTGCTGCGGAACCTGGTCGACGAGGAGGGGCAGAGCACCATCATGGTCACCCACGACCCGGTCGCCGCTTCCTACGCGGACCGCGTCCTCTTCCTCGCCGACGGACAACTGGCCGACGAACTGACCTCGCCGACGCCGCAGTCGGTCGCCGAGCGGATGACCCGGCTGGAGCCCGTCCGATGACGCTGCTCCCGATGACGCTGCTCCCGATCGCCCTCGCGACGCTGCGAAGGCGCTGGACCGGCCTCCTCGGCTCGTTCGTCGCGCTGGCCCTCGGCGTGGGCCTGATCTCCGCCACCGGAATCCTGCTGGGCGGCGATCTCGCGGCCAACGCGGACCCGGCGGGGCCGTCGCTGAACAAGCTGCTCCAGTTCATGGCGGGCATGGCGGGTTTCGTCTCGGTCTTCGTCGTGGCCGGCACCTTCGCGTTCGCTGTGGCGCAACGCCGCCGGGAGACCGCGCTGCTGCGTGCGATCGGCGCGACACCGCGTCAGGTACGGGCGCTGGTCCTCGGCGAGGCGGTGCTCGTCGCGCTCGTGGCCGCCGCGGCCGGCTGCCTGCTCGGCCTGGCGATGGCACCGGGCATCGCCGCCTGGCTGGTGCGCCAGGGCGCGGCCCCGGCCGGATTCACCGGGCGGGTGTCGGCGACCTCGCTGGTCGTCGCGGTGCTCATCGGCCTGGTGGTGGCGCTGATCGGCGCGTTCACCGCCTCGCGCCGGGCGGGCCGGGTCCGCCCGGTCGAAGCCCTCGGCGAGGCCGCCGCCGACCGGCGCGGGATGACGTGGGGCCGCTGGCTGTGCGTTCCGCTGCTGCTCGTGGTGGCCGGGAGCTCGCTGACCGTCTTCCTGACCCCGCAGGCCGCCACGCTGCGCGACCCCGGCATGCGCGGCTCCAACGCGCTGGCCACCGGCACCCTGCTGCTGGACGTCCTCGCCGTCGTCACCGTGGTGCTGTTCGCGCCGCTGCTGATCCCGCTGCTGGTCCGGCTGTTCACCCTGCCCGCCGCGCTCGCGCCCGGCGCCACGGGCCTGCTCGCCCGGCAGAACGCCCTGGGCGCGGTCCGCCGTACGGTCTCCACGGCGACGCCGGTACTGCTGGTCATCGGCCTGGCCGGATCCGTGGCCGGCGGGGCCGCCGCCTTCAGCCAGGCTCGTACCGCGCAGGTCCGTACCGCACTGGCCGCCCACTACGTCGTACAGCTCAGCGCCAAACCCGAACAGGCCGTACGGACTGAGCGGGCCGAACAGGCGGTACTGGCGCTGCGCGCGCTGGGCGTCGTCACCACCACGACCACGCTGGTCGAGGACCTGGACACCGACACGGCCAAGGCGGCCCAGGGCCAGGCCCAGGGGGAGGGGGAGGCCCAGGACAATCCGCCCCTGCCCACCGTCGCGATGGCCGTCGACGGCGATCTGGCCACGGCCTGGCGGCTGCCCGCCGACGCCGGATCGCTGGCCGATCTGACCGGAGCGACGGTCGCCGTTTCCACCGACATGGCCCGCGGCTACGGCTGGCACGTCGGCGACCGGCTCACCACCCGGCTCGCGGACGGCTCCACCACCGGATTCCGCCTCGTGGCGATCGTACGCACCCCGCCCAACCTGGCCGAAGTCCTGCTGCCCTACGCCGCCGTGGCCGGGCACCTCGGCGACGCGAAGCCGCCCACCGGGTACGCCGCCACCCGTCCGGCCGCCGTGCCCGGCGCGACGGTGGCGAGCGCGGACGCCTGGCTGGACGCGTGGAACGCCGACCACTCCCACTTCGACTGGATCACCATCCTGGCCATCATGGGCCCGGCCCTGCTGTACGCCCTGATCGCGCTGGTGAACACCATGCTGATGTCCACCTCCGAACGGCTCCGCGACTTCGGCGCCCTCCGCCTCACCGGCGGGACCCGCCCCCAGGTCCTGATCATGGTCGCCCTCGAAGCGGTCCTGGTCGTGGCCACGGCCGCGACGCTGGGCCTGCTGCTCACCGTCGCCACCCAGTGGGGCACGGTGACCCTCATCCACGACCGCCTGCCCACCGCCGGCCCCACCCCGCTGGCCCTCCCCTGGACGGTCCTCGCGACGAGCGCCGCCATCTGCCTCGTCCTCGCCGTGCTCGCGGCGGCCATCCCTGCCCGACTGGCCTTGCGCACCCGCGCGCTCGACATGGCGGGGATCCGCGAATAGGCCGGCCATGGTCCGGGGGCATCCCCGCGGGTGCAGGGAGCAGGCTTGCTGAACAGACACTTTAGGTCGGGAGGAGCTTGTTTTGAACCACTTTCATCGAAACCGGCATATGGGGCAACTCTCGCAGCAGTGCAAAGTCAGATGAACTCCAGCCCCACCGTTGCCGATACCCAGAGCTGTTCATCTAGTTGGTGAAGCGCCCACCGTGGCGGGACGAGAGCATGGCGCCGCTCCTCGTCGCCGACAAGCTGCGCGCCTGCGTCCCGCGATCGCTGCGGTAGGACATCGGCAAGGCCCGACGTCTGCGAGGGGGTATCAGCGGGCCAGCGGGCGCGGCCCCCGGTCGTGGTGGCCGGGAATCGGGGTGGGTGGGAGGCGGGGCGATGTGCCCGGGGGAGGGGCAGGCACCCGCGCGGCTGGTTGGGGGCGGGCCGCCTCGCTGGGGTGTGACGGTGGCGGGGCGTTCGGCGGTCTCGCGGGCGTGGTGGGCGGGGGCTGCGGTACGCATTTCCTCGCCCAGGGTGGCCTCCTGGTGCAGGGCGGCTACGGCCTCGTGGTGTCGTACGGCCTTCGTGCGCTGCGTCGCCGCGGCGGAGCGCAGATGCTGGGCGTCTTCGGCGACGCGGGCGTCGAGGCGGGCGGCCAGGACCGGGACGCGCTGGCGCATCGCTTCCAGGAGGGTGGTCAAGGGCCCCCGCGTCCTTCGGCGGGGCCCAGTTGACGCCTGGTGCGAGGAGCGAGGCGTGCGGGTGGGCTTCGAGGAGCCGGGCTGCCTCGCGCACGGCTTCGGCCGCGGCGCGCGATGCCCGGGCCGCTTCGGTGAGTGTGGCCTCGTACTGCTGTTGGTAGTGGGTGGTGCGGGCGAGGGCTTCGCGCCGCCTGCGGGTCCCGGCAAGTCGGAGGGCAAGGCGGTCCTTTGGGTCGGACGGCACGTTGGTCCGTTCGAGGATCCGGCGTGCCGAATCAGCGGCCCGGTCCGCCGCCGCGCCGTGCCCGGTTTCCTCACGCGCCCGGTCGGCGTGGGCTCCGGCGCGGGCGAGGACCTCGTACGCGGCCGAGGCGAGGGCGGCGCCGGGGGTGAGCGTGGTGTCCAGCCTCGACTGCTGTTCGGCGGCCTGGCGCTCGTACGCGTCGGCCAGTTCCTCGGCGCGCTGGGCGGCCGACTGCTCCTAGGCCTGGCGGGCCGTCAGCTGGTGGGTGGGCAGGTTGCCGTACGGGCGTTGGCGCCAGGAGGTGTGCGGCCCTGCTGCCTCCTCAGCCGTCAGGGCGAGTTCGTCGATCACCATCCTGTCCTCGGGGTCCGCATCGAGCTGGCGCCCGTACGCGGCGACCGCTCGGGCCAGGCGTTCGGCGTCGGAGCGGACCGGGCCGAGGGCGGTGCGGGTGGGGTGGTCCTCCAGTTCGTCCAGGGACAGGTGGAGGTGGCTCTCCCCGCGGGCGCGGGACAGGGCCGGGTAGAGGGTGCGGGAGTCTGCGTGCAGGCCGTAGGCGATGGTCACTTCAGCAGTCAGGCCTGGACGGTGGTGGTGCCCGGTGATCCCCGCTGGGCCGGCGATGAGAGGCTGTGGACGGCTCTGCACGGTTCCGCTTCAGCAGTCGAACACCGACCAGCAGATGTCGTTGCGCAGCCGCTGGTCATCAAGGACGAGCGCGCGGATCGCCTCCGGAAGCTGATCACGCTGCCACTGGCACTCGAGTCGTCCCGCGGTCTCGCTCTCGCCTTCCGGTGCCGCTGCACGTGCGGCCTTGATCGCGTAGGCGGCCGCGCCGAGCTCGTGCGCGGCGACGTGGGCGACGGCCCCGGCCTGGCCGGCGGCGTACGCGGCATGCCGTGCCGCCCCACGCAGGTCTCTGGCCGCCCCCATCGCATGGCCGCCCGCTGCGCGGGCCTGCATCATCTTGACCTCGCCACGTACCCAGGCCCGGGCATGCTCGATCGCCTGACGCGGTCGCGGGTCCCCGGGCCGGGCCGACTCGAAGAGGCCGAGGACGTGCTCCGCACAGGCGGCAGCCCAGAGAGCGAGGAGACGGTGATCCGCATCAGTGAGAGTCCCACCACGGCGGATCGTCACGAAGCGAGGGTCGCGGACCTTCGGGAGGATCATGACGTGGGTTCCTTCCTGAGCGCGTCGAGCGCACTGAGCGCATTGGTGCGGCTCGCCGCGGTGTGCCCCGGCGGCCGGTCCGCCGTGTCCGCCGCCCGGCGCAGGGAATGATCCAGAGTGCTCATCAGCCGTGCGACACGACTGCTGCCGCCTGTCGCGGGCGGGTAGCGGCAGAGCACATCGATGAGCACGGGTGTCGCACGCTGCCGCGACCGTTCGAGCAGGGCATCTCCGATCGCGGGATCACCGCCCGCCTCCAGCTCCCCGATGCGCGCCGCGCTCGCGCAGGCCCGCAGGATGTGGCCGACCTGGGTGACTTGGGCGATGGGGTGCAAGTACGCGGCCGAGGCGGCGTCCCCGGCGGACCGCGCGGCCAGACGCGCGGCTTCGGAGGGTGCGGACCGGGCGGCTCGATGAGCTTCCAGGGAAGTGACGCGCTGCAGTTTCGTCCTGTTGGCACCGTTGATGAACATCCAGGCCGCGTCGATCGCCGCACGGGGGCGCGGATCGCCGGGAACAGCCTGCTCAAAGACCGGCAGGACGTCCTCCGCGTGCCGGACCACGTAACGCGCCACGACACGCAGTTCGTCCATCGTCAGGTCGAAGTCTCCGGAAACGGTGTGCGTGCTCTGCGCCATGGACCTGAATCGTATCCTTGAACGCTCGGTGGAGACTTCGCGACGAATACTCCGCTCATCTGCGCCAGAACCCGTCAGAACCCTCAATCGGAGGTCATATGCGGCCCGTGGACCTGGCCCGTCGCCATGGCCTCTCCACGCAGGCGGTCCGCAACTACGAGGACGCCGGCATCATCCCGCCGGCCCACCGGAGCCGGACGGGGTACCGGGACTACACCGCCGCTCATGCCGCCGGCCTCTCGGCCTACCTGCTGCTCATCCCTGCCTTCGGCTACGCGACGAGCCGACGCATCATGCAAGCTGTCACCAGCGGCCGGCTCGACGAAGCACTGGAGTACGTCGACGACGGGCACGCACTCCTGGCTCGCGACCGCAACACGCTACGAACCGTCGAAGCGGCGCTCTCACACCTCGGAGCCTCCACCCCGGACACCCCGGACACCCCGGACACCCCGGGCACCCCGGACACCCCGGATACGACGGCCGGCATCCGGGCGCCGTACAGCATCGGTGAACTCGCCCGCCACCTCGCGCTCAACCCGGCCACCCTGCGCGCCTGGGAACGAGCTGGAGTCCTCACCCCACACCGTGATCCGCGCGGGTACCGCCAGTACCTCGCGCAGGACGTGCGCGACGCCGAACTGGCACACCTGCTGCGCCGGGGAGGCCAGCCCCTGCGCACCGTCGCCACCGTCCTCGGAGAACTCCGCGACGCCGGCAGCCTCGATGCGCTGACCAGGACCCTGGAAGGGTGGCGGCGCGACCTCACGTCCCGCGGAACGGCCCAGCTGTACGCCGCCGGTCAACTCTCCGCCTACCTGGACTCCTTGGACGGATCGGCGAGAACCGGCTCAGCCCCGGAGCACGTACCCCACTGACTGAAGCCGAACGACGCGGCTCACGGGGAAGCCCTACCGGTCAGCCGCGGCTGGACAGAGGAGTGCGCAGTTCCACACGGAGCTGAACGGACGTGAGAATGGGTAGTCCGAACGAGGCGTGACGCAGTTCCGTCGAACGTGCGGAGATGAGGTCGAGGTCCCGCAGCTGGCGCTTGAGTTCGTCGATCAGCGCCTTGTCGGTGTCGAGCGGGTCACCCTCTTCCAGCTCGGCGCCGGCGAGGTACTCGAGGTGCTGATCATCGGTAGCCCGACCACTGGCCCAGACGGCAAAGTCGGTGCATCCGAAGAGGTACGCGTACGCTGCATTGAGGGTCGCGGCTGCGGCGGGCTCGTGCGCATCGTCGGGGCCCACCAGACGGTCGCTGTTGCAGTAGTCGCTGAGCATGTACTCAGCCAAGCCGCGGTTGACGGCGGTATGGGCCGCCGGATCGCCGAGGACGCCCTCCCACACCGAGTTCAGGAGCGGTCGCAGACCCAGAGTGAAGGCTGCCTGATCATCCTCGGGCAGGGCCTCGTGCCAGATCATCAGGCGCTCAGCAACACCTGCGGCGAAAACACCCCGCTCGCTGGGCGACGCGGCCTCCAGACGCGCTTTCACCAGCGCTATGAGGTCCTGCCATGTGTCCATTCGAGCCCCCGAGCCAGATTTCGGCGTGCTCACGCCGCCGCGGGGATCATCCGCAGACGGCACAGACGCGTCGATTGCCGTCGGGAACCGTGTCCCAGCTCCCGACCTTTCGCCAATGCTGTCGCCCGGCCGGTGCTCTTCAAGTCGTCATGCCGAGCATTCTCGCGCACAAAGATCCGCCCAGCACAGCCTCCGCTCAAGACTCCGGCCGAACCACAGACCGTAACCGACCCGTGCTCAATTTCACGGAATCCGTGCCTGAACCCGTTCACCCCGCCGAAAACGGACGGGGTCAGCCGGGCGGGAAAGCCCGGCTGGTCCCTTGTGGCGGACTGTGGAGCGTCAGACCGAGAGTTCGTTCGCGGCGTTCTCGATGAGGTTGGCGACCTGGCCCGGCTGGGAGGCCAGGGAGGCGTGGCCGGCGTCGAGTCCGATGATCGTGCGGGGGTTCATCCGCTGTGCCATGCGGCGCTCGTTGTCCGGGTGGATCATGCGGTCCTGCGTCGACACCTGGTACCAGGTGGGCTTGGTGCGCCAGGCGGGCGCGGTCACGTTGTCACCGAACGTCGAGTCGAGAGGCGCCTTCTGGGTGACCGCCATGACCAGGGCCTCGTCCGCGGGCGGGTCCTGGCAGAAGCTCTCGTGGAACTTGTCCGGCTTGACCCACAGGTAGCCATCGGAGTCCGGGGCGATGTTCTCGAACGCCGCCGGTGGCATCTCCTGGCTGATCTGGCCGGGGCTCTCGCCCGCGTCGGGGGCGAACGCGGCGATGTAGACCAGGCCCACGACGTTGGGCAGGTCCCCGGCCTCGGTGATGACCGCGCCGCCGTAGGAGTGGCCGACGAGCAGGACGGGGCCGTTGATCTGCTTGACCATCTTGCGGGTGCGCTCGGCGTCGTCCGCGAGTGAGGTCAGCGGGTTCTCCACCGCGTGCAGATCGGTGAATCCTCGCTTGTTCAGTTCGACGATGACGTTCGCCCAGTAGGCGGCGCCGCCCCAGAATCCGTGGACCAGAACGATGGAGGCATGGAGCGCGTGGAGGGCTTCGATGCCATGAGTGTGGACCGTCCTTCGCGGGTGTGGTGTGACCGATTCCCCCCCCGGGTCTCCCCGGATTCTCCCCACTTCTCCCCGCGACCACGCTATGCGGGCGGTGACGGGGTGTCACCGCCCGCACGGGTTGTTGCACGGGTTGTTCGTCGCCATCAGGGAACGAACGCCGAATTAGACGAATTGCCGGTCAGCTGCCGCATGCGCACCCGGCGGGGGTGCGGGAGGCGGTGGTGCCGCAGCACGTCTGCGGCGCGCTGTCGGCGCTCTTGCCGAGGGTGTCGGCGTCGGCCTTGACGACGTACACCTCCCACGGCTCCTTGCCGGGGCCGGTGACCCACACCTTGTCCTGGAGGGCGTAGCAGCAGGAGGTGTCGTTCTCCTCGAAGGTGGCCAGTCCGGAATCCTTCAGCCGGGTCGTGGCGGCATGGACGTCTTCGGCGGTGGCGACTTCGACGCCGAGGTGGTCCAGGCGGGTCTCCTCGTCGGCTTCGCCCCCACTCTCGCCCGCGCCCTCGATGAGAACGAGCTTGAGCGGCGGCTCGGTGATGGCGAAGTTGGCGTAGCCGGGGCGGCGCTTGGCGGGCTCGGTGTTGAAGAGCTTGGAGTAGAAGGCGATCGAGCCTTCCAGGTCGGCGACGCGCAGGGCGAGCTGGACACGGGACATGGCGGTCTCCCATCAGTGAGCAGTCTGTTTCGATTCAGCGAGCAGGCTGTTTCGATGACTGTCGATATAGCCGATACGGTCGACCTTGCCACCGGATTAGATGGCTGTCAACATAGAGGAATGTCGAAACAAGCTGGTCTACCGGTACTGGTACTCGGACAGGACGAGGCCGTGTGCTGTGCGCCGATGGTCCGCGAGCCGCTGGGCGAAGAGGCCGCGGCCGAACTGTCGCGGATGTTCAAGGCCCTGTCGGACCCCATCCGGCTGCGGCTGCTGTCGCTGATCGCCTCGCACGAGGGTGGTGAGGCGTGCGTGTGCGATCTGACCGGCCCGTTCGACGTGTCCCAGCCGACGATCTCCCACCACCTGAAGGTGCTGCGCGACGCCGGCCTCGTCGACTCCGAGCGGCGCGGGACCTGGGTGTACTACTGGGTGCTGCCGGAGGCCCTGGCCAAGCTGTCCGCTCTGCTTGAGATTCCGGCCGCGCCGGCCTCGCAGGCTGTGCCCGCCGTGCCCGCGAAGGCCGGACGTTGAGCGCCCAGGCGCCGCTGATGCGGCGCGCCGTCGTCGAGGCGCTGGGTACGGCGGCACTGGTGGCGGTGGTGGTCGGCTCCGGTATCCAGGCCACCGAACTGACCCGGGACGTCGGCGTGCAGCTGCTGGCCAACTCCCTGGCGACCGTCTTCGGCCTGGGTGTGCTGATCGCGTTCCTCGGGCCGGTGTCCGGGGCGCACTTCAACCCCGTCGTCACGCTGGCCGCGTACGTCACCGGCCGCCGTAGCGGCGACGGCCCCGGCCTGCGCGACGTCGTCGCGTACGTCCCGGCCCAGATCGCCGGGGCCGTCGGCGGCGCGGTGCTGGCGGACGCGATGTTCGCCAAGCCGGTGGTGGCCCTCTCCACCCACGACCGGTGGGCCGGGCACCTGTGGCTGGGCGAGGTGGTGGCCACTGCCGGGCTGGTCTGGCTCATCTTCGGCCTGGCCCGCGCCGGCCGCGCGCACCTCGCGCCGGTTCTGGTCGCCTCCTACATCGGAGCGGCGTACTGGTTCACCTCCTCCACCTCCTTCGCCAACCCCGCGGTCACCATCGGCCGGGCCTTCACCGACACCTTCGCCGGGATCGCGCCCGCCTCCGTCTTGCCGTTCCTCGCCGCGCAGCTTCTCGGTGCCGCCCTCGGCGTGGCCCTGGTCGCCGTCTGCTTCGGCCGCCCGTCGGCTCCCACGCTCACGGATACGGATACGGATACGGATACGGACACGGACACGGACCAGGCCGTCGTCCCGCCGCAGCACGCCCGCCCCGCCGAAGAAAGCGCCCTGACCTCATGAGCACAAGCACCTCCGCCACCCCGTCCGTCCTGTTCGTCTGCGTCCACAACGCAGGCCGCTCCCAGATGGGCGCCGCCTTCCTCACCCACCTCGGCGGCGACCGCGTCCAGGTCCGATCCGCCGGCTCCGCCCCCGCCGACGCGGTGAACGCGGCCGTGGTGGAGGCCATGGCCGAGGTCGGCATCGACATCTCCGCGCAGACGCCGAAGATCCTCACCGTCGAGGCGGTGCAGTCCTCGGACGTTGTGATCACGATGGGCTGCGGCGACGCCTGCCCGTACTTCCCCGGCAAGCGGTACCTGGACTGGAAGCTGGAGGACCCGGCCGGGCAGGGGGTGAGCGCCGTCCGCCCGATCCGGGACGAGATCGAACGCCGCATCCGCGGCCTGCTCGCCGAACTCGACATCGAGCCGACGGCATGAGTACGTCGGTGACGGGCGTGCGCGCGGCGGTGACGGCCATACGCGTACCCACCGCGGCGACGGCATGAGCACCCCGGCGCCGCGCGTGTCCACCCCGCCCCCGGGCGTACGCACCGCCGCGATGCGGCCGGAGCACGCCGAGCAGGTCCTGGCGATCTACCGCCTCGGCATCGCCGAGGGCAACGCCACCTTCGAGACCACCGCCCCGGCCTGGGAGGCGTTCGACGCGGCCAAGCTGCACGAGCACCGCCTGGTCGCCCTCGACGACGCCGGACGCGTGCTGGGGTGGGCCGCCGTGGTCCCCGTCTCCGACCGGTGCGCGTACGCCGGTGTCGTGGAGCACTCCGTCTACGTCCATCCCGACGCCCGCGGCCGCGGCGTAGGGCTGGCGTTGCTGACCGGCCTGCTCGCTTCCACCGACGCGGCGGGCATCTGGACGGTGCAGTCCGGCATCTTCCCGGAGAACACCGCCAGCCTCGCCCTGCACCAGCGTGCCGGGTTCCGGATCATCGGCACCCGAGAGCGCATCGGCCGCCACCACGGAAGGTGGCGCGACGTCGTACTCGTCGAACGCCGCAGCCCCACCGTGAAGTAGCGACGGAACCGACGTCCCGCAGCACCCGTCCGCGCCGGAAGGCGCGGGCGGCGCGGGAGGAACCGCACCGCGTTTCACCGACCCCGCATAGGGTGAATCCCCCCTGGACTAGGCCAGGGGGGATTCACAGGGGAGAGGCGATCATGGGGCAACTGGACGGCAAGGCCGCACTGGTGACGGGTGGCTCGCGTGGGATCGGGCGGGCGGTCGCCTTACGACTCGCCGCCGAGGGGGCGCTGGTCGCGGTCCACTACGGCGGCAACGAAGCCGCCGCCGCGGAGACCGTGGCACGGATCGCCGAGGCCGGCGGCCGGGCGTTCGCGGTACGGGCCCGGTTCGGCGAAAGCGGCGCGGTGGACCAGCTGTTCAAAGGACTCACCGCCGGGCTGGCGGACCACGGCGTGGACGGCCTGGACATCCTGGTCAACAACGCGGGCATCCACTCGGCCACCTCGATCGGGCAGCTCACCGAGGAGGAGTTCGAGCGACTGCTCGCGGTCAACGTGAGCACGCCGCTCTTCGTCGTCCAGCGGGCGCTGCCACTGCTCCGGGACGGTGGACGGATCGTGAACATGGGCTCGGCGGCCACCCGGATCGCGAACCCCCTCCAGATCGGCTACACCGTCACCAAGGCGGCGCTGGCGGCTCTCAGCCCGTCGCTCGCCAACGAGCTGGGCCGGCGCGGAATCACCGTGAACACGGTCGAACCCGGCGTGGTACTCACCGACATGATCGCCGCCTACGCCGCCGTTCCCGAAGCGGTCGCCGGACTCGAATCGATCACCGCGCTCGGACGGATCGGCGAGCCGGAGGACGTCGCGGACGTGGTGGGCTTCCTGGCAGGCCCGCAGGGCCGCTGGGTGACCGGCCAGACCATCGACGTCTCCGGCGGCACCTACCTGGGACCGATCGCGCCTCGGTGATCCGTCCGGGGCGCGTACGGACGTTCCTCAACTGCCGACCGGGCCCTCGTCTCCGGGCCGTGGACACCCCCAGGCCCGTCAACCAGCAGGTTGGAGCCGTCCTTCGGCCGCAGCGGCGGTCACGGGCAATCAAGGGTGGAGGTACTCCATCACGTACCGGCGAGCGGCCTGTTCGCTGGTGCCGAGCGCCGTCGCCACCACCTCCATCGGGATCTCACCGACCCGCACCTCACGGGCAGCGCCCTGCCCCACGCCGACGATCAGGTGGCGGAGATCGGCCAAGGCCTTCAGGGCCACCAGCGGGTCCTCCGCCGCGACCGTGTCCAGCTCTTCCCTCAGTGCGGTCAGGACTACGAGGAGTGGCCGGGGCAGGGGCACCGCCTTGTCCCGCACCACGGTGAGGTGCGCGTGGTAGTCCCCGATGGGCCCGGACAGGTCGATGTCCGCCTCGTACAGGGGGCGCCGGCCGTCCAGGACCGTCCAGTCGAGCGGATACTCCGCCATCCCGCGCCAGCCGCACGCGCACACGCCGCGCAGCACCGCCGCCTTCGGGCGCCCGTACCGGCCGTCGTACGCGTGCCAGGCCGTCGAGGACGGTACGTGCCCACCGCTGCCCACGTCGAAGTACACCGGCCCCGGCTCACTGCCGTCCGCCAGCAGGACCCCCACCGAGCCCTCGTGCGCCGCCCCCATGTCCCTCAGAGTCCGGTCCACCACGACCACCCCCTCTCCACACCGTGCCCCGCCATCCGGCACGGTCCGGACGGCCGCCTCCAGCCTGCCGCACCACGTCCAGCTGCGTACCCCCATTCCGGGGAAGCGTCACACCCACGAGGGGGCCGGTTCCGACCGCCCCGGTCCCACCGCTCGACGCCTGGCGGGCCCGGGGCGACGATGGGAAGGGGCTCGCGCGTCGAAGGGATGATCATGTTCGAAGGCAGCGGCAAGCCGTTCAGCGGCTTCTCGGTCGATGACCTGGACAAGGCCAGGGCGTTCTACGGGCAGACGCTGGGCCTGCGCGTCACCGAGGACGAGGGCATGCTCTTCCTGCACCTCTCCGACGACACCGCGGTACTGGTGTACCCGAAGGACAACCACGAGCCCGCGAGCTTCACGGTCCTCAACTTCCCGGTGTCCGACGTAGAGCGGGCGGTCGACGAGCTCACGGCGGCCGGGGTCCGCATGGAGCGCTACCCGCAGTTCACGGCGGACGAGAAGGGCATCGTGCGCGAGGAGGGCGGCCCACTCGTCGCCTGGTTCAAGGATCCGGCCGGCAACGTCCTCTCGGTGCTCGAACCGATGTAACCGATCGCCCTGCCGCCGACCCACCCGCGGCGCCCCCGAATGCGAACACCTGTTCGTTACGCGTAGGAAGCCCGCTTCGGCGGAATATGCACGAAAACCGTCCGTACGCAAGCTCTCACGGAGTCACGGAGTCACGGAGTCACGGAGTCACGGAGTCCCGCACCGCGGATGTCCGCACCGAGGCCCGAGCCCGCAGCCCGTAACCCGTAACCCGTGACGGAAATTCAGATGCTGATCGTACGAGTGGTGTTCTAGGTTGATCACGTGCCGAAGCTGAATCAGATCATCGCAGTCGAAAAGGGCGTCAAGTCCAAGTCCCTCCAGGAACTCACCCAGGCCCACCATGACGTGCAGAAGCCCGCCTTGTTGGCCGGCATCTCACGGACGTACCAGCCCAAGGACGAAGAGGGCGAGCAGCTGCCCCCCGAGTCCACCCGGGTCCAGGTCCAGGCGGAGGACGTGCTGCGGTCGACGGCGGCCACCCTCACCCGTCTCTTCGACGTGACGGCGACCAAGGACTGGGCCAACCGCAGCGCCGCCGCCGACGTGGTCGTCGACGGGAACGTCCTGCTCGCCCAGGTGCCCGTGCCCTACCTCCTCTTCCTGGAGAAGCAGCTCACCGACCTGCACACCTTCGTGCGCAAGCTGCCGGTGCTCGACGCTTCGGAGTCCTGGAACCTCGACCCGTCGACGGACGCCTGGAAGACCGAGGCCGTGCGCACGATCCGCACCAAGAAGGTGCCGCGCAACCACGTCAAGGCCGAGGCCACCGAGAAGCACCCGGCTCAGGTCGAGGTCTACTACGAGGACGTCGCCGTCGGGTACTGGACCACGGTCAAGTTCTCCGGCGCACTGCCTGCCCGCCGTGTGAACGAGCTGCTCGACAGGGTGGAGCGGCTCCAGCAAGCGGTGAAGTTCGCCCGCGAGGAGGCCAACAGCGCCGAGGTCACCGACCAGAGGGTCGGCGACGCGGTGTTCGGCTACCTCTTCAGGTAGCCCCGAGAACGCCCCCTGTGTCGCAGGGGGTGCGCGAGAGCGCAAGCTGAAACTGATGTTGAAGCTGAAACAGGGGTGTCAGTTGGGGGTTCGAATCCCTCCCTCGGCACGACGTGCCGAGGTGGCCCAAGCCCGGCAGAGGCGGCCCCTTGAATCTCAGATTATCGCTCCAGTCTCAGTATTCGCCGCCGAACACCGGATCGACCGAGCAGGGACGATCACCGGCGGATGGGGGTTCAAGTCCCTCCTGCGCCTCTCTCGTGGCGCGGTAGTTCAAAGGCAGAACACGTCGGCCTCAATATGATCTCTGGCTCTTAAACGCAGCCGGTGTGCGCAATTGGGTGGCAAGCAGGGGCCCGGGAGCTGGACATGCTCCCGGGCTCCGTCACGTTCCGTTCCCGTTCACGCCCCCGCTCCCGCGCACGGCGACTTTTGTGGCACCTCTACGGACATCGAGGGCCCGGGATGTGGTGCCTCTCAGGATCCGCATGCCGGATGTGCGGTGTGCCGTCAGGCGCGGCAGCGCAGCATTTCCAGCGGGGGGTTGGCGGCGAGGTCCGCCCAGTGGTCCGCCCCGAACTCGCGTACACCGGCCTCTGACACCTTCACGGGGGCCCAGGTCAGCTCGCTGAATCCGGCCGCCTTCAGGCAGTGCTCGTACACATCGCGCCGCGGGCGGTTGGCGATGAAAGAGACGGGCGGGTCGAGCAGCGCCGTGGTGCGGACCTGCGGTCCGGTCTCGACCTCCTCACCCGTGAGCTCGCTGCGAAAGCCGTACTTCTCGGGGGTCGGCCCGTCGAAGCGGTAGTCGGGCGACTGGTTGAGCAGGAACAGTTCGGCGCCGGGCTTCAGGCTCCGGTGGATGTTGCGGCACATCAGCTCGGTGGTGGCGATGTCCGATGCGTAGTTGAGCAGCTGAACCGCGAGACCCACGTCGAAGGGCTGCTCGAAGGTCCGCAGCGCGGACGCGTCGCCGACCTCGTAGCGCACGCCCAGCGGGTCGTGCTCCTCCAGCCTCTGCGCCACGGCGACCATCTCGCCGGAGATGTCGATCCCGAGCACGTCCGTCGCACCGCGTCGCTTGAACTCGCGGCTGTAGAAGCCGGTTCCGGAGGCCAGGTCGAGGACCGACTTGCCGCTCACGTCTCCGACGAGGGCCAGGAAACCGGGCACCACCGCGTACTGCTCCAGAGGCAGGGCCTTGAACCCCTCGTACGCCTCACCGATCTCGTCGTACTGCTGCTGCGCACTCATCGTGCCGTCCTCCCCGTGTGTTTCACCATGTCATCGGCCACGGGCCGCCCCCACGATCGGGGCGGGCGGCCGTGGCCTCTGGTTGGCAGTCTCTCCCAACCTGGCAGGCCGTCTGGCTTGGCGGAAACCACGAAAATCTCGACATCGTCCCGGGCTCCCGTACAGGCGGGCGGGCATGCGGGTTCGAGCGGGGTCAGGTCAGTGGCAGGTGTAGGGGGTGTCGTCACTGAACCCGGCGAGGAACGCCAGGAGCGATGCGGTGACATCGTGCATCGCGGTCGGCTCCTCGCGCGCCACCCGTTCGACGGTCCGGAGCGTCGCCGCGTCCCGCGGCCATACCAGGGCGAGCAGCCTCAGGGCGTGGACGCCCAGCGGGCCGTCCACACAGCGCTCCACGGCGGCCCGCGTCTCGGGGTCGTCCCGCCACCGCTGCGCCAGCACCCTGAGCGCGGTCAGGGCAACCCACGGTTCCGCGTCGTCCGTGGCCTGGAGAGCAGCCGATCGGACCTCTTCGTGCCCTGGCCAGTGGTCGCCCGCCCTCCGGAGGGCCATGCCGCGGACAGAGGGGTCCGTGTCGCGGACCGCCGCGAGCACGGCCCGCTGCACCTCAGGACACTCCGGCCACTGCTCGGCCAGTGCTTCTACCGCCGTGCGTCGCACGTCGGGGTCGCTGTCGTGGACGGAGGCGAGCACGACGTGTCGCACGTCGTCGTCCTGAGGCCATTGCTGGGCGATGTTGCGCACGGCGAGCCACCGGACTTTGGATTCGCTGTCCCGCACGCCTGCCATGAGTGCGGCCCGCAGCTCGGGATCCCCGGGCCATTCGTATCCGCTGAATTCAAGTGCCGTTTGGCGCACTGCGGCCACGGCATCGCCCGTGGCGGCGAGCATTGCCCGGCGCACCTCATCGTCTGCCGGCCAGAATTCCGTCATCGCTCCCAGCACTTGCCAACGGAGTTGAGGGTCTGGATGACGGGTGAGTCCGAAGATCAGCTGACGAACTTCGGGATCTTCGTGCCACTGTTCTCCCATACCCCACACAGCCGCATGTCGGTCCTCAGGGGGCAGCGTGTCGTCACCAGCGACCGCGAGCAGGATCTGCCGGACTTCGCTGTCCGCAGGCCAATTCACTCCCACAGCGTGGAACACCAGGTCGTGGCGCGCCGCGCGGGCGGCGGCGACCGCGGCCGAGCGCACTTCGGCGTCCTGCGGCCAACGCCTGCCCATATATCGTATGGCGGTCTCCAGCACGAGTGGGTCGCTGTCGTCCATGGCCTGCACTGCCAGCAGCCGGAACTCCTCCTCAGCGGGCCATCGTTCACCCAGCGCCCCCCAAGCGCCGAAGCGGACGCGCGGGTTCTCGTCAGCGACCGCACGGAGCAGCTGGAGCCGTGCCTCCGGGTCCGCCACCCAGTGGCGTGCGAGCGCGCCCACCACACTCGCACGCACCTCCTCGTCGGTGGACGCGTCATGGGCAAACTCCAGAACCGTACGCCGGGCCTCCGGGTCCGCGGGCCAGTATTTGGCCAGGAGGAGCAAGGCCGTGCCCCGGCTGTCCGAGTTCATTTCGGTATCGTGGGCGGTGCCGATCAGGAGTGCTCGTGCGTCCTCGTCGGCCGCGTATCGCTCAGCCACCGTCCGCAACGCCTCGGACTGCGCCTGCGGAGTCATGCCGGTGTCGCGTGCGAGGGCGAACACCGCCGCCTTGACCCCGGGCTCATCGGGCCATCGCTCACCGAGGGCACGTACGGCAACCTCCCCGGCCTCGTGCCAGGCCACCCGGGCGAATGCCAAGGCCTCCGTGGCATCGCGGCACATGGCCAGCCCGATGAGGGCAGCGCTGTCGCTCACGTCCAACGTGCCCGTGAGGTGGGGCCACAGCCAGCGATGGAAGCGGTCGCGGCCGCTCCACGAACCCGGGAAGCCCGGGAGGACCGCCCGCCCGCGCGGGAAGTCCACGCCGGGGAACAGGGAGAGTTCCGCTATGACCGTGTCGATCACCGCATCGCTCTGCAGGGCCAGTGACGCTTCCGCCTGCTCGGGCGAGACGTTCGGGCCGGCGGTCGGCCGACCGATGCGGTGCGCCTCGGCGAGGGCCTGGATCGCGAAGTCGAGGAACACGGTGTCGCCGTGCGCACGGAAGAGCGGGGCCCCGCCGCAGTGCCGGTGCAGCCGCAGCAGGCGTGCGATGAACCGTGCGTGCAGGGCCTCGGAGTCCCGGCTGATCATGCCGAGGAAGAGCAGGACGACTTCGCGCCAGCCGGGGTTGACCACGCGCTCCATCAGCTGGTCGAGCAGCGTCTCCTCGCTCCACTGCCGGTAGCGGTGGGCGAGGTCGCGGGCCGCCAGGTACTCCAGGAAGGTGCGGTGCACGAAGCCGTAGGCACCGGCGCCGAACGGGTGGATGAGGAAGGCGCGCTCGTGCAGCCGCTCGATCATCGCGCGTGCGACCGTACGGGCTACGGGCACCGAGTAGCCCAGCTCGGAGACGAAGTCCCGCACCACCTGCTCCAGATCGCCGACCGCGATCAGCGGGCTGTCGCCGCCCCCCGAACGACCGCCGGAGGCGGCCCCCTCCTGGATGTGCGAGGCGATCCGCTCCAGCAGCTCCTGCAGGATCCGGCCGTCGAGTTCCTCGATGGCGTGCGCGACGTCCGGGTGCGCGTGACGCGGGAGACGGAGGTGCTTGGCGTCCCGGTCCCAGCGGCTGGCCAGGACGACGACGGCGTGCTCGTAGACGTCCTTGCGGTCGCGGGGGATGGAGGCGCCGAGTCCGATCGCGGCCAGGATCGCCAGCAGCAGCGGGTTCCCGGCGAGTTCGCCCACGGAGGGAAAGTCGCGTACGGCCTCGGTCAGCCGACGGGTGAGCCGGGCGGCCTCGCCGGGGTTGTCGGGGTGGGCGGCGGTGTACCACCGGCTGATGAACGACTCGACCTGTGCCCGCGAGAGGTTCTCCAGCTTGGCGATCCCGAAGTCCGCGCGGGCGAACTCGCCCGCGCTGAAACCGACGATGCGGGAGGTGACGACGACGCGGGTGTCCGGGTGACTCTGGGCGAAGGCGGTGATCTGCCGGGCGATGTCGGCGCGCCGGGCGGGGTCGAAGACCTCGTCCAGGCCGTCGAAGACCATCACCACCGGGCGCCGGCGACCGGCCAGCAGGTCTTCCAGAACCTCACGGGGCAGGCCCATGCGTTCGGCGGCGTTGTGCTCCGCCCAGTACTCCTCGACGGTCGCCCCGATCCAGCGGGGGTCGGCGAGCCGCCGCAGTTCGACCACCACCGGAACGGCGTCCTTGAGCGCGTCCAGGCTGCCGGGGACCGTGCCCAGGCCGCCGGCCAGGGCCAGCGCCAGGTATTTCGCCAGCGTCGTCTTCCCCGCGCCGGGGTCGCCGAGCACCACCAGACGGCGGCCGTCCTCGGAGCCGAGGACGTCGAGGGCGGGTCGTGCGGGTCGTGCGGGTCGTGCGGGTCGTACAGGGGTGGGCTGACGCCGCCTGGCGTCGGGCTCCCACGAGGTCAGCTCGGCGGCGTCCCGCTCGTCCAGTTCGCCGTGCTCCAGCAGGTCTCGTACGAGCCGCTGCGGCAGGTGCCGATGCGGCCAGTCCCACGCCAGCAGCGGTTCCTCGAACACCGCGCCCAGGCCGATCTGCGGCTGCTCGCCCGCCCTGCCGGTCTCGCCGAGCACGTCCAGGTTCAGCCGGCCGTGTGTCTGCATCAGCCGTTGGAGGTACGCGCCGATCGCGGCGTCCGTCCGGGCGCTGAGGCCGCCCCGGGGGTCCCGGGGCCGCCGGTCCTCGTTCGCCTCGGTGGCGGCATCCGCGTAGCGACCGAGCCAGGACCGGCCGCCCGCCGACGACGCCAGCCACTCCCGCCGTACCCGGCCGTCCGGTTCCAGGATCCGCTGGTCCGTCCAGGACAGCCACACGGCGACCACCGCCATGAGGACATCCGCGTTCTTCGGCAGCCGGAAGTCCTCAGCCGCCCCCGTCGCCCACTCGCTGGCGCGCTGGCCGTGGAACCGGTCCGTGCCCGGAAGCCCTGTGCGCCGCACCTGCCGTTGCAGATCGGCCTGGGTCCGGTCCGGCGCCTTCCGGGCCGCCGCTTCCTGCAACTCCAGCAGTGCCCTGCGCAGTTCTTCGCGAGCGAACCCCATGAATCGATGCCCCCTGGTCCTCTGGTTCCCTCGGCGCCCCCTTCCCGTCTCCCCGGCGGCAGCGGGACCGCCCGAGGCGGGTGACCCGGGAAGCCGCTTCCGGGGGGCGCTGAACAGGCAGGATAGCCGCCGCGTTGCCCGGGGCGCCCGGGTTTCGGGACGCCGGGTGCGGCCGAGGGCGAGAGTCGGGGACCGAGCCGGATACGGCCGACCGTCAGACCTCCCGACGCATCCTCAGGAGCCCGTTGTGCCCCGTGTACGCAAGTCCACCGCCCCCCGCGCCGCCAAGGCGGGCCGCCCCCGCAGCCTCCGCCGAGGGCGCCGCCCGTCCCGGCCCGCGCCCTCCTTCCCACTGGTCACACCGTCGTGGCGCGGGAACTGGAACGGGACCTGGAACGGGACCTGGGGTGAGGGTGGGCACCGGATCACGCTCAGCCTCGCCGGTTCCGCGGGCGCCGCCGTCGTCGTCGTCCTGGAGTGGTGGCTGCGGAGCCACTGAGTCAATCGCCCGAGCGGGGAACAGCCGGGCCGGTCGGCGCCGTTGCATCGAACGAGGGACCGGCGCCGCGCGGGCGGGGAGCACGGGGGACCACCAGGTCGTCCGCCCTGCCTGGATCCGGGCTCCAGGGTCGCGGCACGCCCGCCGCGCACTCGGACCACGACGTATTTCTGCAGAAGGACTGTTTGATGACTGACCGGCCCCTGACACTCATGGCTGTACACGCCCACCCTGACGACGAGGCCACCGGAACCGGCGGGGTCCTCGCCCGGTACGCGGCGGAAGGCATCCGCACCGTGCTCGTGACGTGTACCGACGGCGGTTGCGGTGACGGACCGGAGGGCGTCAAGCCGGGCGAGCCCGGGCACGATCCGGCGGCCATCGCCTTGATGCGCCGTCAAGAACTGGAGGCCAGCTGCGAAGTCCTGAAGGTCAGCGATCTGGAGCTGCTGGACTACGCCGACTCCGGGATGATGGGCTGGGCCAGCAACGACGCCCCCGGATCCTTCTGGCAGACCCCCGTGGAGAAGGGCGCCGCCCGGCTCGCGGAACTCATGCGGCACTACCGGCCCGATGTGGTCGTCACGTATGACGAGAACGGCTTCTACGGTCACCCCGACCACATCCAGGCCCACCGCATCACGATGGCGGCGCTGGAGATGGTCGCGCCGACGCTGACGCCGAAGGTGTACTGGACGACGATGCCCCGCTCGATGATGCAGCGGTTCGGCGAGATCATGCGCGAGTTCCATGAGGACATGCCGGAGCCGGATCCCGCCGAGGCCGCCGCGATGGCCAAGATCGGTCTCCCCGACGATGAGATCACCACCTGGGTGGACGCCGTCGAGTTCAGCGGTCAGAAGTTCGATGCGCTGGCCGCGCACGCCAGTCAGGGCGAGAACATCTTCTTCCTCAAAATGGGCAAGGAGAGGTTCGGCGAGTTGATGGGCACGGAGACCTTCGTACGGGTCAAGGACACCACCGGCGCGGCCGTACCCGAGAACGACCTCTTCGCCGGACTGCGCTGATCCGGCCGTTCGACGGGGCCCGGGAAACCGGCCCGGGCCGCACGGCCGTCAGTACTCGCGCACTGACGGCCAGAGTACGGACCACCGCTGGTGAGCGCCGTCGCACAGCACCAACTCCGCGTTCTGCTCCTGGTTGCCGATGCCGTGGCCGTTGTCGATGCGGCCAACGGTGCGGCAGTGGGTGAAAGGCCGTTCCAGGCGGTGCTGCCCGCCGGCCTGCTCGACCAGGAGGACGGGGCCGTCGTAGTTGTCCGCGGGCGGGCCCCAGTCGTACAGGCTCATGTGACCGGAGTAGACGAGGGGGAGCCTGTAGGCCGGCCCGTAACGGGCGAGGGCGCCCGCCTCGCCGTAGTTCGAGGTGAGCAGGACGGCGTGAGCGCGCTGTGCCGCGGGGATCGCGGTCCAGGCGGCCGCGGTGGCACGGGTGAAGCGGGGCCAGCCCACCTGCTCGCCCTGGTCGATGTCGACGGCGTTGGTCACGGCGACCGCCGAGACCGGCAGCACGGGCAGGGCGGCCAGGGCGCTTGTGGCCGCCGCCAGGAGAAGGAGGGGTGCGAGGGTGCGCCAGGGCCGGCCGGCATGGCGGGCTCGGCCGGCTCGGCGGATGACGGGTTCACAGCCGGGCGCCGTCACGGCGAGCAGCAGGGGGAGCGGGTAGTACGGCTTGCCGCCGCCGACGAGCACCAGGACGCAGAGCACCGGATAGGCGAGCGCCATTGGCCGGGCCCAGCGCAGCTCGTCATCGCGGAGCAGTCGGCGCAGGCCGAACACCGCGACGGGAACGAGGACCGGGGAGAACTGGAGCAACTGGAGCGGCAGGAACAGCAGCCGTCCCGACACGCCTTGGATGTGGCTGAGAACCCGGGCCACCTTCAGCTCGGGCCAGCCGTGGGTGGCCTGCCACCAGAGCGTGGGTGCGCAGATGAGGAGCGCGAGGAACAGCGCGAGTAGCGGTCCGAGCAGCAGCTTTGTGCTTCCAAGCTTTGCGTTTCCAAGCTTTGTACTTCCGGGCCGCGGGCGCCACGCGAACTCGCGCCGGGGGCGGGCCACCGGCCGATCCGCCAGCCGAACCACGAGCCGATCCACCAGCCAGCCCAGCGGCAGCGCGAGGAGCAGTGCGAGGAGCAGCGACAGGACGAGCTGCTTGTTCAGCAGCGTCACCCCGACCGCCATGCCCAGGGCCGGCCACCAGCGCAGGTTCCTGGTCCGCAGCAGCCGGAGCGTCAGGAGCAGGACGCCCAGCTCGGCGGTCAGATCGAAGGTGCTGGTGGACAGCAAATGGCCGATGGCCAGGACGTACCCGGAGCAGGCACAGCACGCGGCCGCGAGGATCTGCCCGCCACGACCGGCTCCCAGCTCCCGGGCCAGCAGGGCGGTCAGCACCACGGAACATGCCGACAGCAGCGCGGGTATGACCCGCAGGCCGGTCGGGCTCGTCCCGAATACGGCGGTGCCGGCCCGGGCGAGCAGCGGGGTCAGCGGCGGCTGGTCGACGTACCCCCAGGCCGGATGCCGCCCGGCGAGCAGGAAGTAGAGCTCGTCGCGGTGGAACCCGTACCGCCCCGACAGCGCGACCAACGCCGCGGCGAGCACGGCCGCCACCCATGCGACCGGCCGCAACGCGAACGGCCGTAACTCGACCGGCCGTAACGGCAACTGCTGCGGACCGAGCCGCCCGTCCCCCCGAACGTTCACCAGCGCAGTCTGGCAGCCACGACCGGCGCGGCCAAGGGTGCTGCCACCGCAGATCGCATGGGATCGCCGCGTGGACAGCTGCGCATCCGCCATCCGCCATCCGCCTCCCACTTGTGATTCCTAGGGATCCTAGGTTAAAACTAGGAGTCCTAGGATCGAGGAGTGTGTATGGCACGGGCAGGGCTGACGGCGGAGCGGGTGACGGTCGCGGGCGCCGAGCTGGCGGACGAGGTCGGGCTCGACAAGGTGACCATGTCGCAGGTGGCGCGGCGACTCGGCGTGAAGGACGCGAGCCTCTACGCGCACGTCCGCAGCCTGCAGGATCTGCGCGGACGGATCGCGCTGCTGGCGGCGGACGAGAAGACCCTCCGCATCGCGGAGGCCACGGCCGGGCGGGCGGGCAAGGACGCGCTGCTCGCGTTCGCCAACGCTTGGCGGGAGTACGCCCACACGTATCCGGGCCGCTACACCGCGACCCAGACCCCGATCCCGATCGACCCGGAACTGGCCGCGGGGGCGCCCGGACCGCGGCGCGCCATCGAGCTGACCTACGGAATGCTGCGCGGCTACGGACTCACCGAGCCCGACCTGACCGACGCGGTCCGGTTGCTGCGCAGCACGTTCCACGGCTTCGTCGCCCTGGAGGCCGCGGGCGGGTTCGGGCACGAGCGTTCGCCGCAGCAGTCCTGGGTCCGCGCCCTCGACGCCCTGCACGCCCTCCTGGAGCACTGGCCCCCGTCCCGAGAAGGAGACCTCGCATGACCGGCCCGACCACCGGCACCCTGCGCGTGAACGGCGCAACCCTGCACTACGACGTACGCGGCCGGGGCCCGCTCCTGCTCCTGATCTCCGGAGGGACGGGCGGCGCGGCCTCCTTCGACGCGATCGCCGACGACCTGGCCGCCGAATACACCGTCGTGACCTACGACCCGCGCGGCATGTCCCGCAGCACGCTGGACGACCCCGAAGCCGAGCAGAGCGTGGCCGAACACGCCGACGACGCCTTGCGGATACTGGAACTGCTGTCGCCCGATGAGCCCGCCCGGGTGTTCGGCTCCAGCTCGGGCGCGATCGCCGCCCTGCACCTGCTCACCGCCCATCCCGGACGCATCGAACGCCTCGTGGCACACGAGCCGCCGGTGGTGGAGGTCCTGCCGGACGCCCCCGCACACCGCGCGCTCCTGGCGCGCGTACAGGCGACCTTCCGTGCGGAGGGGCTCATGCCGGCGATGGCTGTGTTCGCGGCCGGTCTCAAGAAGGACGGCGACACCTCGGAGCCGATGGCCGCGAGCGAGCCGGAGACTGAGAGCCAGCCGAAGGCCGGGATGGAGGCAAAGGCCGGCTTCACGCTTCCACCGCAGGCAGCGGCGCGGGCCCGGCAGACGATGGCCAACCTGCCCTACTTCGTCGGGCGCATCGTGCCGAGCTTCATGTCCTACGTCCCGGACGTGAACCGGCTGGAGGCACTGGCGGACCGGCTCGTGCTCGCCTGCGGCCAGGACTCACGCGGCGAGCTGCCCTACCGTCCGGCCGCCTTCCTGGCCGAGCGTCTCGGCATCGAACTCCGGCACTTCCCCGGCGGGCACACCGGCCTGACCACGCACCCCGCCGAGTTCGGCGAGTTCCTCCGCAAGGCATTGCGCGGCTGAACCGCTGTCACACGGCGCGGGCGAGCGGGGCACGCCCCCCCGACACGGTTCAGCCGGGCCCCGGCCGTCGTTGGGGGTGCAGGGTCGCCCACTGTTCCAGGAAGCGGGCGGCCTCCGGGTCACCCGCGGCCGCCGCCCGCCGGTACCACAGCTCGGCCTCGCGCCGCCCGCGGCGGGTGCGGATGAGGATGTGCCCGAGGTCCATCATCGAGTCGACCGAGCCGGTCGCCGCGGCGCGCCTGAGCCAGGGTTGTGCCTCCTTGAACCGTCCCGTCTCGACCAGCAGGCCCCCGAGCGGGCCGCTCGCGGTCTCTTCGCCGGCCTCCACCGCGCGCAGCAGCCAGAACTCGGCTCCGGCGGGGCGGCCGGTCCGGGCCAGCACCATGCCCAGATTGGCCATCGCCGAGCTGTTCCCGCCGTCGGCGGCAACGCGCAAGTATCCTTCCGCCGCGCGTAGTTCGCCCGTCTGGCACCGCCGCAGGCCCTCGGCCGCCGCCGCGCGGATCCGCTCGGGGTCGGGGGCGCTACGGATCCACCCCTGGTGCCCGTCGGGCAGGCTGCGGCGGCGCATCCGCTTCAGCAGGCGCCTCGCCGCCCGGGCCCCGGGGATGAGGTTGAGCAGGGAGGACGCGGCCATGTAGACGAGGGTGGCCCTGACGTTCGTGGTCTCCCACTGGTCCGGGCCCAGCACCCGTTCGCAGTCGGCCAGCGCCTCCCGGACCATCTCGGTTCCCAGCGCGTACCGGCCGGCCGCGTAGTAGGCGTCGCCGAGCTGGTGACGGATGTTAAGAGTGGCCGGATGGTCCGGGCCCAGCACCCACAGGGCGTACCCCAGAGCGGCTTCCAGCACCTCGATGGCCGACCGGAGGTCTCCGGCCCGGAAATAGGCACTCCCGAGCACGGCGCGGACGGACACGGTCTGCCGGTGCTCCGGTCCGTGCTCCCGTTCGCATGCGACGAGTTCCGCCCGTAGCTGTTCGATGTCGTCGCGCGGCCGCTGGGTGAGTTCCGCTTCGACGGCGGCGACGTCCGAGCGTACGGCTGCGGTCACGGGGTGGCTCGCCCCCAGGACCCGCTCGCAGTCGGCGCGGAGCGCCCCGAGCTGCCGGGCGGATTCCGTCGCGTCCCCGGCGGCGTGGTGGGCACTGGCGAGGTGGTAGCGGGCGCGCAGGGTGTCGAACTGGTCCGGGCCCAGGATCCTGGCACAGTCGGCGAGCTGGGCTTCGAACAGACCGACCGCCCGGCCCATGGTGCCGCGTTCGTGATGGGCGATGGCGAGATTGCCGCGGGCGACCAGCGTGTCGGGATGGTCCGGCCCCAGCGCCCGTTCCCGGTGGGCGAGGTTCGCCTCCATCAGCTCGATACCGAGGTCCCGGTCACCGTCGTCGTAGGTGAAGGAGGCCAGGTGGGCCCGGGACGTCAGGGTCAGGCGGTGGTCGGGGCCCAGGATCCGCTGCTGGTCGGACAGGTTCGCCATGAGCAGATCACGGCCCCGGGCCCGGTCCCCGGCCGCGAGGTACGCGGCGGCCAGGTTGGCGCGGGCGTTGAGGGCGCGCAGGGCAGCGGGAGCGTACGTCCCCTGCGCCCCCGGTGTCCCTTGCGCCCCCGGCATCTCCTGCATCCCGTGTGCCCCCTGCGTCCCCTGCGTCCCCTGCGTCCGCTCGTGGAAGTCGGCGATCCGGACGCAGTACCGGATCGCCCGGTGCTGCAGGTTCTGGCTGCCGAGGAAGGCCGCGGCCGCCTCGAAGACGCCGGTCGTCGCGGGGTCGTCCTGCGCCGGGGTCGTGTACGCGACCAGGGCGTCGGCGTGCGGCAGGAACCGCTGCCAGGCCTCCAGCCCGGCGTCGAGCGGGGGGCGGGCCCGGTGGAGGAGGTCCACCGCCCGCACGCGCGCCCGGGCGACGGCCTCGTCGTCGCGGTGCCGGATCGCCGCGTCGGGTGTGCGGAACACCTCCTGCACGAGCCGGTGCACCGACAGCGAACCGCCGACGGCATTGGCCATCCGGTACGCGCGGAGCAGGCCCAGGGCGTGGACGAGCGGCCCCTGATCGGCCATCGGCGTCAGGAGGCCGCGCGGGATGCCGTCCGGGGCGAACCAGGCCAGGGTCCTGAACACTTCGAGGGCGAGCGCGTCCTGCGCGGCGATCCTGTCCAGGGTCACGGTCCAGACGGCGGCGATCGTCCGGTCCTCGGGTGTCCCGGCAGCCGCGTGGCGAAAGGTTTCGGCGCTGCTGTCGTCCAGGAGGTCCAGGTACTCGCCGACGCTGATGCCGGTCTGGGACAGATAGGCGCCCGCCTGCGCGACGGCGAGGGGCAGATGACCCAGCCGCCCACTCAGCCGGGCCGCGTCGGGAAGGTCCGCGCGGCCCGAGGAGCGCCGCAGCAGTTCCGTGGCGTCCTCGGCCGGCATGGCCCCGAGCGTCACGGGCCGGTCGACCAGGTCCTGCCAGCCCTCGGCGAGGCGGCTGGTGATCAGGAAACGCCCGGCGCCCCCGAGCGAACCGATCAGCTCCTGCACATCGGCCGGTGCGGCGACGTCGTCCAGGACCAGCAGCCACCCGTCGTGACAGGCCAGCCAACTGCGCGCCCACGCGGCGGCGTCCGGCAGGGGAGCGCTGTTCAGCTCGGGCACCATGCGTACGGCCAGCGCGGCCAGGCCCGCCTCGATCCGGTCGGGACTGTCGGCGGTGATCCACCAGACGGGGCTGTACGCGTCCTGCCGCATCTGGGCGTACCGGCAGGCCAGCGCCGATTTGCCGACTCCGCCGAGGCCCGCGACGGTCTGGGCGATCAGCCCCGTGCCGGACCGCATGGCGGTGTGCAGATCGTGGAGTTCCCGCTCCCGGCCCACGAACCGGCCGGGGGTCAGGGCGGTCGGAGAGAGCCTGCCCGGCCCGCCCGGCCAGCTCAGCGACGCCGCCGGGGGCAGGGGGTGGTGGTAGTTGTTGATCGTGTTCTTCGCACCGTCGCCCAGGGAGATGATCCCGTGGTTGACCTCGACCTCGGCCCGCCGACGGGAAACGTCGCCGAACGGGTCGCGGGCGGGGTCGCGGGAAGGGTCCACGTCGAACGGGTCGCGGGAGGGGTCCACGTCGAACGGTTCCACGCCGACCCTCAGCGATCCCCGACGGTGTTGCTGGCGTGGTCGCCCAGCGAGACGATGCCCGAGTTCTCCCGCACCTCGGCCGTACGGTCGCCGCTGACCGTGACCACCGGCCGGCCCATCTCCGCGAGGAGTCCGGCCAGTTCCGCCGCCAGGGCGCGGTCTCCGTCGACCACTCTGACGATCTTCGCGCGGAGCAGTACGAGGTAGTCGTCGTCCCCGGGGTGCGCCGCGACGTTCTCGACCGCCCCGACGATCTGTGCCCCGGACTCCGGGTCGCGCCGCAGCCGTGCGAGCAGGCGCTGCCCGAGCCGCACCGTGGCGTCCGCGGCGGCGTCCTCCCCCCGGGTGAGCACCGCCGAGCCGTAGGCACCAACCGCCGCGCCCACCGAGGCAACCACCGCATCCACCATGGAACCGTCCACCGTGCGCCCTCGCTTCTCCCGGAATCGATGCGTGCGACACACATGCTAACGAAGCGCCCGGTGGACATCCCGAAGGTCCCAAATCACGCCACACACAGCCCATTTGAGTCACCAGGCGCCAGCCGCCAGCGGAACGGATCGCCAGGCCCGGTCGCCGATATCCGGGTGACGCCAGGCCACGGCTTCGGCAGGATCCCCGTATGACCCTGCTCCTCCCTCCCCGCGTCACCGCGTCCGCCGCCCGGATCCGGGACGCCGCGCACGCCCGCGGGCTGGCGACCGTACAACTGGACGGCTTCGCCGTACCCGAGGGGCTGCGGGCCGCGCACCTGCACGCCGGTCCGCGCTTCGCCGACGCCGTGGCGCCCGGGCTCGGGATCGGCCTGCTGGAGGCGCCGTCCGACTGGCTGGCGCGGCTGCCCCGGGAGTTCACCGGGCGGGAGGTCCGGCGGATGCCGATACGCGAGGCGTACGGGCTGCACCGGCCCGTCTTCGTGAAGTCGCCGAACGACAAGGACATCCCTGCCCTCGTCTACGCCGACGGCTCCCGCCTGCCGGGACCGGACGCGGTGGATCCGCAGACCGAGGTGCTGGTCAGCGACGTGGTCAGGTTCACGGCGGAGCACCGGCTGTTCCTGCTGGACGGGGCCGTGCACACCGCGAGCCGCTACGCCGAGGACGGTCGCCTCAGCCTGGGCCCGGCCTCGGCCGAGGCGCTCGCCTTCGCCGCGGATCTGCCGTTCCCGACCCTGCCGTCGGCGATCGTGGTCGACGTGGGCCTCGCCGACGGCCGCTGGGCGGTCATCGAGGCCAATGCCGCCTGGGCGAGCGGAACGTATGCCTGCGATCCGGGGCTCGCGCTGGACGTGGTCCTCCGCGCCGCCGCCCCGCTGCCGTCCTTCTCCGGCTCTGACCGGAGCTTTCTCCGCTGAAGAGCAAAGCTCAGTGACTCCGGCCGGTCACATCACGCCAGGCCCGCCTCGATGGCGCGGCGGACGGCGGCCGCCCGGTCGGGGATGCCCGCTTTGGCGAACAGGTTGTTGATGTGGGTCTTGACGGTGGCCTCGCTGATGAAGAGCTTCTCGGCGATGCCCCGGTTCGGCAGCCCCTGGCCGATCAGCGTGAGCACCTCGCGTTCGCGGGGGGTGAGGTCCTGGGGCAGGGCGGGCCCCGGCGCGGGGGTCCTCGTCGCCGTGTTCCGGGCGGTGGCGAGCAGCCGGTCCTGTACCTCGCGGTCGAGTACCGACTGGCCGGCGGCCGCGGCCCGGATGGCCCGGGTGATGTCCTGGCGACCCGCGTTCTTCGTCAGGTACCCGCGGGCTCCCGCGCCCAGTGCGCCCAGGATCGAGTCGTCGTCGGCGAAGGTGGTGAGGACGACCACCGCCACCTGCGGGTACTGCTCGCTCAGCCGGCGGGTCGTCTCGATCCCGTCCATGACGGGCATCCGCAGGTCCATCAGTACGACGTCCACCGGCCCGGCGGCGACCGCCGCCAGCACCTCGGTTCCGTCCGCGGCGGCCGCGACGACGTCGATGTCCTCGGACAGGGCGAGCACCGCGGCGAGCGGCTCCCGGACGGCGGCCTGATCGTCGGCGACGACCACCCTCAACTTCTGCTGCGTTTCGATCGGTTCGCTCATCCCGGGATCACTGCCTCCACCTGCCAGCCGCCCCTGTCCGGCCCTTCGGTGACCGGACCCGCGGTGACGGTTCCGTCCAGCAGCGCGACGCGTTCGCGCATGCCGATCAGCCCCATCCCACTGCCGGGCCCCGCGGTCACCTCGCGGGTGCCGGGGCGGTTACGGACCCTCAGTGTCGTCGATGCGGCGGCGAACGTCAGCTCCACGGCGACCTCGCCGCCGGGCGCGTGCCGAGCGGCGTTCGTCAGGGCCTCCTGGGCGATGCGCAGCAGGTTCTGGGTGACTCGGGTGGGGAGTTCACGGACCGTACCGGTGAGGGTGAGGGCGCCGTGGTGGCCCGACGATTCGACCATCGCGGTCAGGCTCTCCACGAGCGGCAGCGCGTCCTCGCGCAGCGCGTGCACGGTCCACTGCGCCTGCTTGAGGCTCTCTCTGACCAGGGCGTGGGCCTTGGCGTTGGCCTCCCGGACCTTCTCCAGGTCACCGGTGTCGATCAGGGCGTCGGCCAGTTCCAACTGCATGTTGATCCCGGCCAGCGAGTGCGCCAGTACGTCGTGCACGTCCCGGGCGATCCGGCCGCGTTCGCTCAGCACGGCCGTCCGCGCCTCGGCGAGGGCGGCGCGTTCGGCCGACTCGGCCGCCGCGATCACCGCCCGCACGGCTTGGCGCTGGCTGCGGTTGAGGATGCCGACCAGGACCGGAGTGCCGGTGGAGAGGCCGAGTGTCCACGGCAACTGCTGGTGCCCCGGCCCGAGGTGGAAGTAGATGACGCCTGCGCAGAGCAGGCTGCAGAGCCCCGCGAGGGCCAGCGCCCACCTGGTCTCCAGCCGGTATCCGATGTGACCGGCGAGGAAGAAGCCGAAGAGGTAACCCGTTCCGCTGCTGCTGACGGCGATCAGAGCGGCCGTCGCGATGACACCGACGGTCAGCCACGCGGGGGCGAACCGCTGGGTCACGGCGTTCTCTGGCAGGCCCCGGGCCAGCAGCGCGGCCGTGCAGACCGCGAAGAGAGCGGCTACGGCCAGGCCCCGGCCGGTGAAGTCCATGGGCCGGATGGTCACGATGCCGGCGACGATGACCGCCAGCGTCAGCGCCCACCGTACCCGCGGGTCCTGTCCGGGAACCGGGCGCGGGACCGCCCCCGGGGACGGTGCTTTCCCTGGGGGCGGAGCGCTCTCGGGTGTGGGCATGCGCAGAACGTACTGCACGGTCAGGCCGTGCGGTCGAAGACGGGCACGGGGCGGGCCACCGCGCGGCTCCGGCTCCGGATGAAGATCGTCGCCAGCCGCGTGACCACCTCGGTGAGGGCCATCAGGACGAACGCCGCCACCCAGGCCTTGTCGCTGGTGATCTGGTGGGTGGCGCTGAACCGGGCGACATCGGCGGCGCCGCCGTGCTCGACCCACAGCTGGAAGCCCATCCGCGCTCCCATGCCCACCACCCACAGGACCGCCGACACCACACCGGCCTTGATCAGGACGTGCTCGCCGACGGCCCGGATCCGGGTGTAGACGCCACCCGCGATGCCGAGCACGGCACCGACGCCCACCAGGGCCGCGATCAGCACCAGGTCATTGCCCGCGGTGGGGATGGTGTCCAGGTACGAGTTGGCCACGAAGGCCACGATCCCCAGCGGGATCAGGAAGGACTTGAGGTCGAGCCGTCCTTCCCGGAGCTGCCGGAAGACGATCAGGAGGAGGGCGATGTCGGTGATCCACTCGGTCGTTGTCATGCCCTCAAGACTGCTGCGGAACGGCTCGCCACACCTGGACCCAGGGGTGGAAACGAGGGTGGAGTGCGGGGGTGGAGTGCGGGGGTGGAGTGTGAGGGTGGAGTGTGAGGGCGCCACGTCCGGACGTTCTATCTCCAATCTGTGTTGTTTCTAGAATCTAGAATGGCGGGATGGAGGACATCGAAGCGATCGCGGCGTTGCAGGACCCGGTACGCCGCCGCCTGTACGAGTACGTGGCCGCGCAGGGCCGGGAAGTCGGCCGCAACGAGGCCGCCGAGGCCGCGGGGGTGGCGCGCACGCTCGCCGCGCACCATCTGGACAGACTGACCGAGGCCGGGCTCCTCGACAGCGGCTCTCGCCGCCTGACGGGCCGGACCGGGCCGGGGGCGGGGCGTCCCGCCAAGGTGTACACGCGGGCCCGGACCGAGCGGTCGGTGTCGCTGCCCGCCCGCGACTACCGCACCGCCGCCGAGCTGCTCGCCGAGGCGGCGGAGGAGGCCGGGCTCGACGCCGGGCTGTGTGCGGCCGCGCGCCGTCGGGGCGAAGCCCTGCGCGGTACGGCCGCGCCCTGCGCCGGACTCGAAGAGGCCATGGAGGTGCTGGCCTCCCGCGGTTACGAGCCCCACGTGGAGGGCGCGGAAAGCGCGGAAAGCGCGGAGGGTGCGGGGACCGGCCCCGTCGTACGGATGCGCAACTGCCCCTTCCACGCCGTTGCCGAACGGTTCCCGCCCCTCGTCTGCGGAATGAACCTCGCCCTGCTGGAGGGACTGCTCGGCACGGACGGTCCGGTGCGCGCGCGCATGGACGCCCGGCCGGGGGAGTGCTGTGTGGTGCTCGAACCATCCACCTGAACCCTCTGCCCGACCTTCTGCCTGGATCCTCTGCCCGAACCTTCTATTAACAATGAACATTGACATAGAAAAGGAGGCCGTGCTGGGATGAGGCCATGACCGCATCCGCGCATCCCGCCCAGCCCGTCCACCTCGCCCAACTCAACGTGGCCACACTCCGTTTCCCCCTCGACGACCCGCGCACCGCACCGTTCGTCGAGTTGCTCGACCCGGTCAACAGCCAGGCCGACAGCGCGCCCGGCTTCGTGTGGCGTCTCATGGAGGAGGGTGCGGCCGACGCCACCGGTATGCGCCCGGCGGGCGAGAACGTCATCGTCAACCTGTCGGTCTGGGAGACCAGGCAGGCTCTGTGGGACTTCGTCTACCGCAGTGGGCACCTGGAAGCGATGCAGGGGCGCCGCGCATGGTTCGAACGGCACGTCGAGTCCCACCTGGTGCTCTGGTGGGTCCCCGCCGATCGCCCGCCGACCGTCGACGAGGCCCTGGAGCGGCTGGCGCACCTGCGGGCGCACGGGCCGTCCCCCCGCGCGTTCACTTTCGCCTCCTCCTACACCGCGGCCGAGGCTGCCGCCCAGCGTGATCGAGCCGCGCTGTCCTAGTTGGCCCGGGTGTAGCGCACGTCTCCGCTCCAGATCCGCTCCAGCCGGACGCGCGTGCCCGGGCGGGGGGCGTGCCAGATGCGGTCGTCGCCCGCGTAGATGCCCACGTGCCCCATGGTCGCCCCGGAGGGGAAGAAGACGAGGTCTCCCCGCGTGCGCTGGGTCCGGGAAATGCGCTGGGTGCTTTCGTATTGCTGCTCGGCCGTGCGGGGAAGGGTGCGACCGGCCCCGCGGAAGGCGTAGAGGGTGAGCCCTGAGCAATCGAATATTTCGGGGCCCGTAGCCCCGTAGGCGTAGGGCGCACCCTGCTTCGATGCGGCGATTTCGACGGCCTTGGCGCCGTAGGGGGAGGCCGCCTGGGCCTGTGTGGCCTGGCTCGTCATGGTGGCCAGGGACATTGTGAGGAAGAGGGAGACCAGGGACGGAGAAAATCGGCGGATATGTCGTCGGTCTTTAGCGGGCTCCTGAAAATCAATTTCAATGGGGCGCAATCGTGACACCTCCGCATTTGCTGCGTAACGAATCTCGACGCCAGCCAAGCTATCCCCGACGGCCCCCTGTCGACGGGATTGAGACACGCCCTGAATCGTCTTGATTGGGCAAAAAGCCTCCCAAATCCTATGAATGCCCACGCCGTCCCATGCCCGGCGTCTCTGGAGGTCCGTGCGAAATCCCCTTGCGCAATGGTCAAGAGTCGTTGACCATTGCTCACATGCCTACCGATGATCTTCCCGAGACGTTTCACGTCACCACGGACGAGCAACTGCGCGCCGTCTCCAACCTCACGCGCCACCGGATCATGGCCGTGCTCCGCTTCGAGCCCGCGACGATCACACAGATCGCCGCGCGGGTGGGCCTCGCGAAGGGGAGTTCCAGCTATCACGTTCGGCTGCTGGAGCGGGCGGGCCTGGTGAAGGTGGTGCGGACACGGAAGGTGCGGGGGGTCACCGAGCGGTACTACGCGATGGCCGCGCGGTCGATCGTGCTGCCGGATCCCGGCGAGGGAGGGCCGGACATGCTGATGCGGCATGCGGTGGCGGACCTGGAGGCGGCGCCGGTGGACGCCGAGCGGCACGTACGGATGGCGCATCTGCGGCTCACCGACGAGCAGTTCGCGCAGTTGGGGGCGCGTCTGCAGGCGCTGGCGGACGAGTACCGGGAGCTGTCCGATCCGTCGCTGCCGGACGCCTCCCTCGTGTTCGCCCTGTTCCACCCGGTACAGGGCGAGCAGGCCGAAGAGGCCGAAGGGAACGAAGGGGATGCCAAGTGACCGCGGACGTACGGAAGTTGCCGACCGGCTTCGGACGGCTGTGGACCGCGCAGACGGTGTCCTCGCTCGGTGACGGGGTGATGCACGCCGCGCTGCCGCTCCTCGCGTTGACCTTGACGCGGGATCCGATGGCGCTCGCCGTCGTCACCGCCGCCGGAACGCTGCCGTGGCTGCTCTTCGGAGTGCTCGGCGGTGCGCTGGTGGACCGCTGGGACCGCCGGCGCACGATGTGGGTCGCGGACGCGGCACGCGCGGTACTGCTCGCGATACCGGCGGCAGCGACCGCGCTCGACCTGCTGAGCATTCCACTGCTCGCTGCCGTCGCCTTCCTGCTCGGCATCGGCGGACTCTTCTTCGACACCGCCGCCACGGCCTACCTGCCGGATCTGCTCGGCCGCGAACCCGCACTCCTGGAGCGCGCCAACTCCCGCCTGCGCGGCGCCCAGACCGCTGCCTCCGGCTTCGCCGGGCCGCCCGCGGGCAGCGCCCTGCTCGCACTCGGGCGGGCGGTACCGCTCCTCGCCGACGCGGTGTCCTTCGCGCTCTCCGCCCTCCTCGTACGGTCGCTGCCCACCGCACCCCGGCCCGTACCGGAAGCCCGCGAATCGCTGCTGCGCCAGGCGCGGGCCGGAGCCTCGTACGTCTTCCGGGACCGGTTGCTGCTCGGACTCGCACTGCGCCCGGCGGTCGGAAACATCGCCTTCCTCGCCGTGGAGACCGTACTCGCCCTCTTCGCGCACGACCGCCTCGGCATCGGCACCTTCGGCTTCGGCCTGCTCCTCACGGCGGAGGCCACCGGCGGCCTGCTCGGCGCCGCCATCGCCTCCCACCTCGGCCGGCGACTCGGCACCGGCACCGCGCTGACCTGCACGGCCGCGGTCGAAGGGCTCGCCATCCTGGGCCTTTCCGTCGCCCCGAACCCGTACGTCGCAGGCCTCGCGCTCGCCGTCTGCGGGGCCGGCATGGGCGCCACGATGGTGCTCGGCCCCTCCCTCCGGCAGGCGATCGTCCCGGCCGACCTCATGGGCCGGGTCGCCTCCACCTCCCGCATGCTCGCCATGTGCGCCGCCCCGTTCGGCGCGTTCCTCGGCGGCTGGCTGGCCACCACCTACGACATCCGCACCCCGCTCTACGCCGCCGCCGGTCTCCTCCTCACCATGACCGCCGTCACGGCGACCATGACCAGCAACCGCCGGGTCGAGGCGGCACTGCGCGGCGCCGCCCCGACCGGCAGCGGCCAAAGCCACCCGGAATCCGCGGATCTCGTTCGGGAAGGTGCAGCCGAACCCGGTGGACCCGGTGGACCCGCTGGACCCGTTGGAACTGCCTGACCGATGTCTACACCGGCTCGCGCATCTGCTCGAAGTGGAAGGAGCGGATGAAACAGTCCCGGGGCTGCCCGATCGCGAACAGGACGCAGTCGAGGACGGATTGGGCGGTCAGCGGGTCGCCTGCGGTCCTGGACGTGTCATCCCAGGTGGGGTCGAGCGGGTCGCCGTCCGTGAAGTCCGGCGGGTAGAGCGAGATGACGCGGATGCCCTCGGGGCGGAGCCGGTGGGAGAGGATGTCGGCGAACCCGGCCTGGGCGGCTTTGGCCGCGTAGAACGCGGGGTGCGCCGGGGAGCGGTGATTCCGGGCCTCCGCGGCCGAGGAGACCAGGTTGACCACGTCCGCACCATCAGAAGCGCGGAGCAGCGGCAGGAAGTGTTTGGCCGTCAGCAGTGTGCCGGTGGCTCCGGAAGCGATGGTGTCGGCGATCGCGTCGTCATCGGCGTCCCACAGATCGGGACCCGTCAGATAACGAGCCCCATTGTTGACCAGCACATCCACCCGGTCGGCATGGGCGCCGACGCCCGCCGCGAAGGCGCGTACGGAGACCGGGTCGGCCAGATCGCAGGCGAACGCCCCGGTCTCCGCCCCGGAATCGGCCACCACCTCATCGGCCACGCTCTGCGCTCCAGCCAGAGAACGCGCGGACACGAACACCCGCGCACCCAACCGGCCCGCCCGCAAAGCCACCGCCCGCCCGAACCCGCGCCCGGCCCCGGTCACCACCACCGTGCGCCCCGTGAGATCCACGAGCACACCTCCCTCTGCTCCTTCTGGCCAATGTTGATCATCGTGAGCGTAGCCGCGCCGTCCGACGTTCAAAGCTAGGGGCAGGTCTCTTCGGTCTTGGCGACCGCGAAGGCGACGGGCTGGCCGGTGAGTGCGACGCCCGGCTTCGGGTCCTGGGTGCACACCTTCCAGTTCGACTCCTGGAGGACCATGCGGCTCTGCACCGCGTCCTTCACGGTGATGCTCGCATTGGCGGGCAGGGCACTACGGACGGCCTTCATGCCCTGGCCAACGAAGTTCGGCATGGTGTTCCCGGCGGGCTTCGGAGCCGGCGCGTCCGTCGCGGGGCAGGTCTCTTCGAGCTTGACCGCCCCGAAGTCGATGGTGGTGCTCGTGTCGATGCTCGCTGCGGCGGCGGGGGTCTGCGAGCACACCTTCCAGTTCCGGTCGAGGGCTTGAAGCCGGTCGCGGCCCAGCGCGTCGTGGGACTTCAAGGAGTAGAACCCGGAGGCCTGCGCCTCGTCCTGGGCCGTCTGGAGACCCTTGCCGACAAGGTTGGGGAGAGCCGCAGCCTTCTTGGCGGCGGGGGTGCGGCTCGCGGATGGGGTGGAAGACGCTGCGCTCGGGCCACCGGCGGGCTTGTCCGAGGCGGGGGCGCTCTGTGGATCGCAGGCGGTGAGCACGAGTGCGGCGACTGCCACGAGCAGGGCGGTGGTGCGGTGTGTGCGCATCGCGCCATATTCGCCGGGTTGGGGGCACTATGCAGGCACTGTGCAGGTGCTGTGACCGCTCTGTGATGCGGGCGGCCCCGGCCCCAGCCGGGAGTGAGCGCCTCCTCCGGCCACAGCCTCACCGCCCCAGGGGCGATGTCAGTGCCGGATCGTAGATTTCGTCGTATGGGAATCTATGTGTGCGGTGTCGACTCCGGCGACTGGTCAGATGAAGAGATCCTCGGGCCGACTGCGCGGGCACTCGCTGCCGAGTTGGTCCGGCGTGGCCTTGAGGCCTGCCCGCCGCCATCGCCACGCGCGTTCCGTCCGCGCTCGGGAACCTCGTTCGAAGAGAAGGTGTACCGCCCGATACAGACCTTCGAGGATCTGTGCCGGGAGGATCCGGCCGGCCAGGAATGCCACGACGCGCTCCTCGGCTGGGACTTGCTCATCCCGGTCGCCTTCGAGGGCGCGTTCGAGCTGCCCGTTCCCACGCCGTACGGCGACGTCACCACCGTCCGCAGTGCCCACGGCACGCGCACAGTGGCGCAGCGGCTCGCGGACCGGATATCCCTGCCCCCGCAAGTCCCGCGGCACTGCGACAACCTCGACCTCGGCAACTGGTTCGACAGCCCGGCGGCAGCCGAGGCGGCCGACTCCCACCCCGGCGCCTGGTCCGAAGACATGGACGCCGCGTACTACGTGGCTCTCTACCTCCGGGCCGCCGAGCATTCGATCCGCCTGGTCTGCCCGATCAACTACGTCTGAGGCGCGGTCGGGTCCGTCGAGGGTGGCTTCGCGGCCCGTGGGGCGGCGTCCTATCGGCTGAAGTGGGCCTGGTGTTCGTGCAGGAAGGCATCGAGGGTGCGGGCCGGGCGTCCGAGGATGTCGGTGACGGCGGTCGTGGGGGTTTCGGGCCGGGTGACGGTGAGCCGCTGGATCTCCGTGACGTGGTCGGCGAGCCAGGTGGGCATGTGGGCGTTGCGGATGAGGTGGTCGCGCAGCTCGTCCGGGGTGAGATTGACGTAGCGGATCTGTCGGCCCGTCAGGGTGCCGAGCCGGACGGCGAGTTCGGGGTGGGAGACGGCTTCGGGTCCGGTCAGGGTGTGGGTGCCACCTGCGATGCCGGGCGTGGTGAGGGCGGCGGCTGCGACATCGCCGATGTCGCGGCAGTCGATGTGGTTGCCGGGCGCGTTGCCCGTCGTGCCGAGGATGACGCCCTGGGCGACGGTGGGGGCCAGGCGCAGGAGGTTCTGCATGAATGCGTAGGGGCGCAGGATGGTGTGGGTGAGGCCGCTCGCGCGCAGGTGTTCCTCGACTGCGTGGTGTCCGCGGGAGACGGCGACCGGGGAGTCGGGTTCGGCGGCGGGCGCGGAGATCTTGACGATGTGTCGGATGCCGGCGTCGGCGGCGATGTCGATGACGCGGGTTTCGAGTTCGACCTGCGTAGGGCCGTTGGCCATGGCGAGGAACAGCTGCTCGGCGCCCTTGAAGGCGGTGCGCAGGGAGCGGGGGTCAGTGGCATCGGCGTAGTGGACGTCGACGGGCGGCCGGTGCGCGTCGGCGGTGGTTCCGGGAATCGCGGTGACGCCGGGGATCGGGCGGTGCGGGGTACGGGTCAGGGCGCGGACGGTTGTGTCGAGTGCGCGGAGGTTCTGGAGGCTGTGGAGCAGGGCGTTGCCGGTCGCTCCGGTTGCTCCCATGACGACGATCATCGTGTGCTCGTTCCTGTGGTGGTGGTGGTGGTGGTCGTGGTGGTGGCGGTGCTGCTGCTGCGCCAGCGCAGCGTGACGATGGTGGTGGCGAGGGTGGCGGAGACGGGCAGGTCTATGCGCAGGCGCAGCAGCCATGGGGCGGCGGGGAGCGGGGTGTGGGCGGGCAGCCATTGGGCGGTGAACCATCCCAGCAGGGCCGCCGCGCCCACGGTGATGACGAGGAGTGCGGCGGTCAGGATGACGCGCGGCGTGGTGGTGGTCCACCGTCGGGGCCGCCCGCCGTTCCGCAGCCAGGTCCCGACCAGGAAGGCCACCACGGCGGAGGTGGCGGCTATGGAGGTGCAGGCGGCCACGGCCAGGTCCCGCTGGCCGGTGAGGATTCCGGCGGTGCCGGCCATCAGTGCGGGGGCGGCGTAGGCGGTCAGCACCTCGCGCCACAGGGTGAACGGCCGGGTGGGCCGCGGCGGTGGGGAGGGTGCGCGGTTCCGGCTGGGTCTGTTCGCTCTGTCCTTCGTCGCGGGCATGCTTGCCTCTTTCCTGCTCCGTGAAGACGACATTGATGATTAGGGAGCTAACTATGTGGCCATGAAAAGGGCCCTGCCCGGAGGGCGGGGCTGTACCGGCCGAGAGTCGAGAGTCGAGGGCTGAGAGTCGAGGGGTGAGGGCTGGGAGTCGAGGGGCGTGCGGGCTCAGTCGGCGGCCAGGGCCGTGCTGCCGCGCACGACGCGCGCGAGCAGGTCCAGGAACACCGCGCGCTCCTCGGCGCTGAGCCCGCTCACCATCGCCTCCAGTCGCCCGAAGTGCTCGGGCGCCATGTCGCGCAGGCGCTGCGCACCGCGCGCGGTCAGGATGGCCACCGTGCCCCGGCCGTCCTCCGTGGACGGGCGGCGGGCGATCAGGCCTTCGCGTTCGAGGCCGTCCAGCAGTCCGGTGACCGTGGCCCTGGAGACGCCGAGGTCGGCCGCCAGGTGCGAGGGGGACTTCTCCCCGCCGTGGTCTTCGAGGTCGGCGAGCAGTCGGTAGCGCCCCGTCGACAGGCCGAACCTGGCGAAGTGCGCCTCGGTCGCCCGGCCGACCCGCGCGCCCGCCGAGATCAGCCGCACCGCGACCAGTACCGCCTGCGGATCGACCTCCAGCCCGTAGTGCTCGACCTGGCGCCTGGCCTGGTCCAGCGTGGGCGCTTCACCGTCGATGCTGTCCCTCGTCATGCACATAATATGGCGGCTAATCACATGGGCTGTCAAGGCACCTTGATCAGCCGCGGTTCGACATGAGCCGCTTCCACGGGTTCGCCGGCGCCCGCCCCGGTGACCGGAGCACCGGACGGCAACGGAAGCGCCCGGGTTCACGCCGGAGGGCAGTGTTGAGCGGCCCGTGCGTTGCGCTGCGCGTCGTGTGAGTACGGTCTGGTCATGCAGAACTTGGGGCTGGAGCAGCGGGGGCACGTCCTTCTCATAGCGGGGGGTACGGCAGTACACCGCCGCGCCGTTCAGGTGGCGCCGAGCGCCAACCTGGCCGCGCTCGGGGTGGTTCCGGCCGCGATGCTGCTGAACAGCGGCCTCTCCTGCGATACGACCTATCTCGACGGAGCCCGGGACCCGAACCTGGTCCTGACCCGGCTGCGGACGGCCGCGGCCACCCGCGGTCCGCTGCTCGTCTACTTGTCGGGCCGTCTCACGCTCGACCGCCGCGGCCGCCGACTGCACCTGGCCCTGGCCGGCACGACGCCCGGATCGGTCCGCTACACCGCGCTGCCCTGGGAATGGCTGGGTACCGAACTGCGCGACCGCCCGGCCGGGTTGACTACCGTGCTCCTCGACCTGGTCGCGGACAAGGCGGCATGGCCACTGCTCCAGGAGTACGGCAGCCTGCCCTCCTCCCCTTCGGCCGAGGTCTACGGGGTTGTGTCCCCGCCCGGCTTCTCCGGCAGCGGGAACACCGTGAGCAGCTACACCCGGTGCTGGATCGAACAGCTCGCCGGCAGTCCGGGCCGCCCGGCCAACCTGCAGTTGCACGCCCTCGCAGCGGGCGCGGCGGCGCTGCCACCGGGCACCTTGGTCCTGCCGACCGCCCGCGAACTCGCCGCTCCGGCCGGTTCGGGACCACACGCCCCGGCCGTCGGATCCGGGATTCCCGGCCAGGTCCTGCCCGATCTCGCAACGCCGCCCGAGGTCCCGGCTACGGCCCCGGCCACAGCCGCGGCCCAGCAGGGAGAAGTCCCTCCGCCGACCGCCTCCGTCGACGCGGTCGCGCGCGACCCGCGACCGCACATCCACGCCCTGGCCACCGCCGGCCGCCACACCGAGGCCGCCGCTCTCGCACAGGCATGGGAGGAGTACGTTCTCCAGCACGCGGGGTACGGGACACCCGAGGCGATCAGCTGGCTGGAAATCCGCGCCGACCTCGCCCGGATGGCGGGCACCTTCGGGCCCGCGACCCAGCTGTGGACCAGCGCCGGGCTCATCCGGCTGGCCAGCCAGTCTCCCGACGCACCGGAGGTCCACGCGGCGGCGGCCGGTGCCCTCCACTGCTGGACCCAGCTCAGAGATCCGGCAACGGCCATCGGCAGTGCCCCGGAACTCATCCGTCTCCTGCGCGCACTGCCGTCCCTCGACTCCCGGCACATCAAACTGGCCCAGCAGCGGCTGGAGTTCCTGCACCGGGCTCCGAGCGGACTCTGAGGGTTCCGAACGCCGGCGTGGCGGAGGGCCCCGTACCCGCGCCGCACTCGGCGAAGGTCCCCCTCCCCGGTGCAGTGGCAATGGGGAGGGGGCCCGGGAATGGCAGGCTCGGGGCTACTTCTTGGAGCCCGTGCCGCAGAGGAGAATCGCCTCGCCGAGCCCGTGGACCGTGCCGGTCATCATGCCGATGGCGAGTCCCGGTACGGCGCCGACACCGCCGGCCATGGCGCCGTTCGCCGTTCGCCGTTTCCACGACCGTGCTGAGGCGGGCCGTCTACCTCCTGCGCGAAGCGTTCTCTTACGGCCACGCCGAGATTGCCGAGATCCTCGACATCACCGTGTCCGCGAGCCAGCAGCACCTCCACCGCGCGCGTACCCACATCACCGCCGCGCGCCGCCGGAGCGGCGCGGTCGACCCGGCAGCCGCCCGCAGGATCATCGAGGAATTCCTGGCCGCTGCCAACTCGGGCCGCACCGACCGGCTCGTCGCGCTGCTCACCGACAACGCGATCGCGATCTCCGACTCCAACGCCGCCGGCCTGGCCAAGACGCTGCTGCGGTACGGCACTCCGGAGCGCATCGCCGCCATCGTGCGGGCCGGTTTCAAGCCCACACCCGCGAAACGACGCCTGGTCGGCGGCGCGCCCGCCGTCCACTACGCACTCGTCAACGGCGCCCCCGCCGTCCTCTTCGTACTCGGCGACTGGGTCATCGGCGCCGTGACGTTCGATGTCACCGACGGCAAGATCGCCACCGTGCGGGGGATCGCCGCCCCGACCCGCCTCGTCCGCCTCGTCCGCCTCACCGAAGCCTGGCGTCAGCACGGACCGGACACACCGCCTCTCGCCCAGTGGTGACCCATCCGAATCCGGATATGTCCAGGTCATCCGACTGCTCGGATGCGCCCCCTTATCTGCCAGGTGAGACAGTCCGTTCTCATGGTAGATGCGCCGCAGATGGACTGTTACAGTCCGCATGCGCGACTCTGGATGAGGGAGAAAACTTCATGGCAAAGACCGTTCTGCGGCGCACCGTCGCAGGAAAGTCACTGGTCCTCGGCGCCCTCCTGGCCCTTCTGGTGCCGGGATCGGCTTACGCCAACACCGTCGGAGTGACGGTGAAGACTCCGGGCGCCACCTCCGGACCCGGATCGGCCTTCTCCGAAATCTCCACCCACGCGGACTGCGCCTCCGGCCTCATAGCCGGTGGTGGGATCAACCAGGCCATCGGCACCGGAACGTCGTCGAACGGCAACAAGGTGAACGGCACTTCGCCCAGCCCCGACGGCAGCACCGAGTACACCGGCTCGACCGGCGTCGTCGGCACCGACGTGACGCACTGGCTCGGCATCGGCGGCAGCGGCGGCGCGGTGAACGCCTCGTTCTCCAGCACCCCGTACGCCGTGTGCTTCACGAGCAACCTCATCAACCACACCCAGGTGGTGATGAACAAGATCTCCGGCCCCACCACGGCCTCCACGGTGGGCCTCGTCACCGCCACCTGCCCGGCCAACACCCGCCTGCTCGGCGGCGGTGCCCGGATCACCCCGGCCGACGTCGGCAGCCTCAAGCCGATCGCGTCCTTCCCCACCTTCAACAACGCCGGTCACGACTACGGTCAGAAGGCGGCGGCCGACGGCGAGACCAACCCCGACTCCTGGACCGCGGTCGGCTGGAACGGGGGTGGCGGCGGCACGGGCAATGTGACGTACGCCTACGCGATCTGCAGCGGCAGCAACATCAACATCAGCGGCACCACCGTCAAGGTCCGCTACAGCGAGGTCAGCGGCCCGACGGCGGCCACCACGGGCCAGACCGTGACGGTCGGCTGCGGCGGCAACGACGGAAAGCTCATCAGCGGCGGTGCGGCCATCAGCGGCGGCAGCGTGACGACCACCGACTTCACCGGGCCGGGCTCGCCGGGCGATCACCTCAACGGCACCTACCCCAGCAACTCCGGCGGCACCCCGGTCAGCGACGGGGCCACCACGGCCTCCTACTGGACGGCGTACACCCACACCGGCGGCGGCAGTTCGCCCAGCACCTACTCCGACGCCTGGGCGCTCTGCGCCGACGACGGAGTCTGACCGCCATGCGCGACCCCGACCCCATCACCACGAACCCCACGAACCCCACGATCAGGACCATGAACCGACTCAGACCCCGCTCCCTTCCGACCTCCAGGACGGCCCTCGTCCTCGGCGCGGCAGGCCTTCTCGCCGCCCTGGTGGCCCCCCTCGCCGCGGCCGCCGACCCGGCGGACGCGGCGGGACCCTGCGGCCCGGCGGGCGCCTTCACCACCTCGCCGCCCACCTGTACGTACGCCACCGCGGGCACGGACGTCTTCACCGTGCCCGCCGGGGTGAGTGCCCTCACCGTCGACCTGTACGGAGCCGAAGGCGGCAGCGCGGCCGGCTACGTCTCCCCGAACCCCCCGAACGACGGCGCCCCCGGCGGCCTCGGCGGGCGGACGCACGCGACCCTGGCCGTCATCCCCGGCCAGAGCATCCAGATCACCCGGGGCGCCGTCGGCAGCTCCGGCACCTCCCGGCACGGTGAGTACGCCCGTCCCGGCGGCTTCGGCCACGGCTCCGGCGGCGGCGGCGCGCACGGCGGCGGCGGTTCCGGCGGCGGCGCGACCGACCTGCGCACCGGCACCTTCGGCCCGGCTGACCGGATCCTGGTGGCCGGTGGCGGGGGAGGCGCCGGCAACGGCGGCCCCCTCCTCCGCGGCGGCAACGGCGGCGGGCCCGCCGGGGTCAACGGCGGCGACGGCGGCGGCCCCAACGGCTCCGGCATCGGCGGTACCGGAGGCACCCGGACCGAGGCGGGCATCGGCGTCCGTACGAACCCGGTCGGCGCGGCGGGAGGCGACGCGGGCGACATCGACCAGAACACCGGCCTGCCCAACCCGGGCTCCGGCGGCTCGGGCGGCAACGGCGGCCGCGGTGGCAACGGCGGGGGTGGCGGTGGCGGCGGCTGGCACGGCGGCGGCGGCGGCTCCGGCGGCGGCAACCCCGGCAACTTCTATGGCGCGGGCGGTGGCGGCGGCAGCGGCTACGCGGCCCCGGCAGAGGCCGGCATCTCCGAGGCCTCCCTGCTCGGCGGCGTCCAGCACGGCGACGGCAAGGCCGTCCTCTCGTTCCGCTACGGGACGTCGACCACCCTGGCCGTGGACACCGCCACCCCGCTGTTCGGGCACGCCGTCGCCCTGACCGCGACCGTGACGGGCTCCGAAAGCCCGACCGCCGCGAGCCCCGGCGGTACGGTCACCTTCTCGGAGGGCGGCACCCCGCTCGCCACCGTCGCGCTCCAGGCCGGACAGGCCCGCTTCACCACGAGCGCCCTGCGCCCCGGCACCCACCGGATCAGCGCCTCGTACGCTCCGGACGCCGACCACACGGCCAGTTCCACCGGTGAACCGACCGATATCAACGTCGGATTCAGCCGGCCCTGCATCACGACGGCGTCCCATGGACCGCTGACCGTGGCCGCCGGGGAGTCGGTCTGCATCGCCTCCGGCGGCAGCCAGAGCGGACCGCTCACCGTCCGTCCCGGCGGCGCGCTGTCCGTGTCGAACGGGCGCGTCACCGGCCCGGTAACCGCCGGCGGGGCGCTCGCCGTCTCCCTGTGCGGATCAACGCTGACCGGCCCGGTCTCGGTACGGAACACCAGCGGCGCCGTACTGATCGGTTCGGGCTCGCCCGACTGCGAGGGCAACACCCTCACGGGCCCGGTCTCCCTGGACGCCAACACCGGCGGCGTCGACGTCTCGGGCGACCGCGTCGTCGGACCACTGCGCTGCGAGGCCAACAACCCGGCGCCGCACCTCACCGCCACCACCGTGACGGGCCCCCGCTCCGGCCAGTGCCAGTAACCGTACGCACGTGACCGCGTGCCGCTGACCGCAGCCCCACAGCACCACGACGGCTGCGAGGACCACAACACCAGGGGCCGGTGGGGCGGGAAACAACCCCCGCCCCACCGGCCCCGTCCTCGACGGGCGCAGACTCACGGCCCGCTGGGCTCGGGCGCGCGCCGCCTCACAGTGCAGTCAACCCCTTGCTCTGCTGCTATCAGGGACGGGGTTGTAGATCTCCGGATTATGTACGGCCTGGCGGTCGGGCGGTGGCGGGGGTGGCGGCATGTTCGGGATCTCGGGCGGCGGCTTGTAGTCGATGCCACCGGTGACCAGGATTTCCCCCGTCGGCAGGATGGTGGCGTTCGAGTGCATGCGCCGTTTGTGGATGGCTCGGGCTCCGGTCTCCTGCCACTTCCAGGAGCCCGCGTAGGCACCGGTTTTCCAGCCTGCGAGGTCGAGCAGGTAGGGCTTTCGGCTTCCCTCCCGCTTTGTGCCCAGGTGCATGGGATCGACGGTGCGCCATGTCCCGCAGGCCGGGGAAGTGGCCGTGATGGTAGTGGGGAAGGCTGGTCTCGGGGCGTTCCGGGACATGAACTGCTCAGTCTCTGGCCGAATCCCATGTAGGCCGCGTGGACGGCGAGGATTTCGGCGCGTTCCGGGAGCATTGTCCAAGGCAGGGCTGTCCCCCCGAGGGATCGCATGGATAGACCGCACCCAGGGTTGCACCCGGCCCGCCAGGGCATCCGCGCGACATCCGTGGCGAACCGGTGGTCCGGTCCCGGGGCCGGCGTTGCATCGCGCCCCGGCTCGGGGGAAATCGAGGTCCCGGCTCCATGTGGCTGATGTTGGCGTTAGGGAGTACGGGCCGAAGACGGGTACTGGGGCCCAACGTCTCCTCCGCCACCGATTTCCTCGACTGGTACGCACGCCGGCTCGGCCACATGGGCGACGGAGGCGGCGCGTGTCCGGAACCAGGCAGGCCAGGCCAGGACGGGCCGGGCCGGGACGGGACGGGCCTACAGGTACACCTGCCACCAGCGGTCTGCCTCGGCACGAGCCACTTCGGCGTCGTACTGACGCGCGTCGAAGTGGAGCTCGGGCGGGGGATGGGGCGCAGGGGTGTTCGCCCCCGCCCACGGGACTTCCCAGTCCGACCACTGGACGAGTTCCCCGATCCGCTGCACGGTCATGGTCAGGAAGCCGCAGCACCCACCGGTGCACTCGGGTTCCCCCAGTTCCAGGCGGCGGGCCTCACCGGTCGCTCGAAGAGGGCTGGGCCGCCCGGTCGGCAGCACGTCGATGGCGTACGGCCCGCGGCCGCCCTCGTCAACGGCCTCTTCGACGATGTCCTCGCCGTTGACCCAGAACCGAACCTGAGCCGCGAAGCGGGGTCCGGGCGGCAACACTCTGATCTCCAGGCGGTCGAACATCAGACCACCCTACGGTGCGCGCTGACGTGGCATCGCGGGCTCACCGACAACAGCCCCTGACCGTACGCCGACATCAGCCGGGTGGGGACGGGATCCACGTGTGCGTGCCGGACCCGATGGACGGACTGGCGCAACCTCCACGCCGACGGAGGCCCCATTAACGCGTGGCCCCTACCTCTTTGGTCAAGGGAAACGGGGCTGCGTCGGGTCGGGGAGCCGGGCAACACGGCGGTGTGGCTGATCTTCTGTGGGATGACGTGAGCTGTTTCTTCGACCCTGATCTGATGGGGTCGCTGCCGGACGTGCGTGTCCCGGATTGTTCGGCGGGGGACTGGCAGGCGGTTCTCGATCTCGTCGAGGAGAGAGGCTGGACGTGCCAGTACTTCGAAGGCGAGACGGTGCTGCCGGTGCCTCGCGCTGAGGCTGTGCTGTCCCGCCCGGTGGTCGCCGAGTGCCCAACCCTGCGGGTCTGGCCGACTGCCGACGTGCTGGCGATCTTCCGTTTCCTTGACGACGAGGTCATCGACTTCGACGTTGACCTGCGGGAGTTGCAGGGCCAGGAGCGACTCGATGTGTTCTGTGGCTTCTTGCGGGAGATCGGGCGGCGCTTGGGCAAGCCGGTCCTGATGGATCCGGAGGGTGACCACGGGCATCCGGTGCTCGGCTTCGATGTCGAGGCCGATCGAGTCGTCCTCCTGGCTGAACCGCTGGTCAGGTGACTGCGGCCGTCGTTCGGGATGGGGCTTCTTGTTGTGGTGGGACCGCGATGGTGGGTCGCCCAGGGCTGCGAACGCGGAGAGGAAGAAGGCCCGTTTGAGCTGCCGAGTCGCGCGTTCCCTCGTCCATATGACGTGTATTGCTCCTGCACGTGTCACTGCGGGCTGAGCGCTCCGGCGGATCTGATGCGGTCCGGGGCTGTCAGTCCGCCACGGCGGTGTGTGGGGCGGGGCCGCAGATGTGTTGAAGGTCGTGCCGCCCCTTCCCGGATCGCTGCCCTGTCCTGTCGGGGTGGTGGAGGCGTTCATATCGGCGACGTGTCCGGCCGGAGATCGGCCACGGGTACGGCGGAGCGCCGAGTGGCCCAGCCACTGCGTCCCGATCGGACGCTGGCCCGGGGCTACCGCCGTCGCGGTCCGCGAGGTCCGAGGTCTGCAAGGTCCAGCTCGGCCAGCGGGTGAGTGGTGGACATGACTGCACTCTACGGGTGTAGAGTGCACTCGCGGGGTCTCTACGGATGTAGAGGTATATGGGAGCGGGAAGGTGTGCCATGTCGGCCCGGGACCTCGCCGTCCGGGCGAACCCCGCCCGCCTGCGAACCGTTCACTCACTGACCGCGCGGAGGAGCACGCCCCATGACGATTAGCCACCTCGGGCGCATCGACTACGCCGACAAGTACAGCGTCTTGCTCCCGGAACCGATGGATGCGCCTCGGTTCTGTTCGTTGATCCTGGAGTCGGCGCCACGCTGGCTCGACCTGGCGCTGTCGATGCGCGACCGGGTGACCGGTCCCTTCGGCTTCAGCACCCAGGAGCGGAACTACGGCCGGCCGGTCCACCTGGAGGTGGGTCGCAAGTTCGGGCCGCTGGTCGTCCAGTCGGTGTCGCCGGATCTGGTCGTGTGCGGCAATGCCGACGCGCATTTGGTGTTCCGGTCCCTGTTCCAGGTCGACGCGGCGCGGCAGTGTGGCAGCTTCACCACCGAGGTCCAATTCTCCGACCGGATCGGGCGCGCCTATTTCGCGCTGGTCAAGCCGTTCCACAAACGGATCATCCCGGCTCTCGCCTCCGCGCCGTTTCGCTCCCGGGCCCGGGCCGAGTCGCCGGAATCGGAACGATAGCCGGGCTCGCATGCCGTCCCCCGCACCGTGGCTGACACTGCGACACCTCAACCGAAGTCTCTGGCCTGCGGTCCCTGACGCTGGCGTGCCGCTCTCGGGGCCCCCGATGGTTCAACACAGAGGGATGATGGTCTGCGCTGGTCACAGCGCTGGCGACGATTTATACGGGGGATGTGGCAGTGATCAAGGTGGAGCGCCACGGTGCGTTCAATGTCAACTGCGTCGGGTGGGAGCGTCTGCCGTTTCCGCTGAGCTTCAGTGTCCGTGAGGCTGAAGGCTCGTGGATGATCAGCGCGGCCGCCGCCCGGGCCGGAGAGCTGATCGATGTGCTCACCCGCACGGCGAACGACACGGTCGTCGTCGTGAACCTGGCGACGAACAGTTTTCTGCACGATGACTACCAGCAATGGCGGCCGTCCCTGATCGCAGCAGAACAAGGGGTCGACTGCACCGTCCACCCGGTCGGGCCATGGGCCTCGGGCTCCATCGAGCTCGGCGAGGAGTTCCTGACGTTGCACCGGAACAGCCTGCCCCGATTCCTGAGCAGCGACTGGTCACCCTACGAGCTGTCGCTGGTCGACGTGCCGGCGGGCGCGACCCCCGGGCAGCTCGATGAGCTCGCTCTGGTCATCGGCACGGCCGCCGGCGACGAGCCGGTCCTCCCTCGCCTCGATGGCTCACGCTTCTGGTTCTCCGGACACGACGACTGCTACCTGGCGGTGGAATCGACAGATCCAGCCATGCCCTCGTCGATCCTCGGCCGACTACTGGCCCTGCTGGCCGGGTCCGCCCTGCTCGGTGCCAGTGGAGCCCCATCAGTGAGCGTCCCGGAACCGGAGAGTGCGCTGTCAGAGCAGCTGATCGCCGAGAACCCCCATTGGAGCGGAGTCGTCGGGAGGGCGTCCGGGACCACGGTGACCGTCAAGTTGTCGGCTCTGCCCGAGCGGTGGCGCCTTGGCCAGCAGCTACCGGAGCGGGCCGACCGTACGGCGACGCTCGATCTCGCCCACGGCGTGTGGCATCTCGCTGCCGGTGAGTCACAGGTGAGCCTTAGATGAGTCACAGGGGGTGCGCCTTCAGCGCTGCCGGTGACAGCAAATGACGATGCGGAACCCTGGCCGAGCGCACTCGGTGACCTGCTCGGGGTGGACGGCCCAACGGTCGGGCACGCATTCGAGCCCACCGACGACGACGGGCTTCGGCTGTTCGCCCAAGGTGCCCCGCGTGTCCGCACCGTGATGAATTACAGGTAGGGGGAGTCCTCCCGCAGCGAGCGTGCCAGCCCGGCGACGTGCTGTGCCTGGGCGGCGGAGAGGCGCCGCGTCTCCCACAGCAGGGCCGCGGCGTCGACCGCCTCCGGGGCCGGGGGCGGTGGTACCTCGCGCAGGTGGACGCCCGTCAGGGCGGCCAGTGCCTGGGAGTCGATCCCCAGCACGGCTGCGAAGTCCGTGACCAAACGGGGGGTCAGGTCCTTGCGACCGGAACCGATCACACCGTAAGTGGACGCCGACAGATACGTGGGCGTCGCGATCGCCAGGATCTTGGCCATGCCGGTCCAGCTCAGATTGCGGTACTGGAGCATGCGAATGACCCGGCCTCCCAGGTCGGCAGCGGACGCGAGCCGCTTCGCGGCGAAGACGGAAAGCCGTTCCTCCTGCGGTAGTGAGTGGACCAGCCGCAGGAGTTCATGCCGTTGCGCCTCAGGGAGGTGCAGTGCGTCCATCACGATGTACGGTCCCCACCGCTCGGCCGCTCCGTCCAAAGGCGCCATGTCGTCCGGGACGGAGAGGCCCGCGAGGATGAACAGGTCGACGGTGTGGAAACCCGTGGCAGGCGCGATCCGCCGGAGCAGTCTCGCGCCGGATGTTTCCCCCATGAGCACCGCTCGGAGCTCGTTCTCAGTCGATCCGGCGCGTTCGGCCAGCTCCTGCACACGCAGCTGCCTGTGGTCCAGCAACCACGCCAGCATCACGCCGAAACCAGGGTGCTCCGTCATGCCCGCAGCCTAAACCTCGGGCTGCCGACACCGGCTGCCGGACCGGACGGGGCCAGTCGGTCAGGCTGGGTTGGTGGCATCCCAGGCCTGGCGGATGTTCGCGGGGATCCGGCCGCGGAGGGGGATCTGGTAGCCGTTGGCGGTGGCCCAGGCGCGGATGGTGTCCGTGTCGACGGGGCCTCTGGCCGGGGTCTGCGGGGGTTCGTAGGGGAGGGGGGCCGACGGGGTGAAGGTGGGTGGGGCGGGCAGGAGGTCCTGGGGGAACTGGGGGACGGTGGTTTCCCCACGGAGGACCGAGGCGAGGAACGCGGTGAGGGTGCCGTCGTACGTGAACCAGCGGGGCCCGCGCGCCTCGTTGACGGCGATGCGCCAGCGGTCGGGCGTTCGCTCCGGCTCGGTGATCCAGAACAGGTACTCGCCGTTGTCGGTGACGCCGATGGCCGACAGGGACCGCGGGTCATGGGGCACGGGGTGCGTGGCGCCGTCGTGGTCCTGCTGGAGCTGTCCGCGGATCCGGGCGGGCATGGGTCCGGTGAGGCGGACCCATTCGGTGACCCCGTGCGGGTGGTAGACGCTGAGGTAGTCGGCGTAGCGGCCGGGTCCGTACGTCGCGGCGAGCGCCTTGTAGTCCGAGGGGAGCGGCATGCCCAGTTCCGCTTCGACGGCGTACCAGTTGACGGGGCCAGGCGCGGTGGCGGGCGGAGGGCAGATCTGGGTGAGTGCTCTCAGATCAGAGTCGGGCACGGGAGTCCTCTGCTGCGGCGGTGGTGCTGGGCGGCGTGTTCAGGGTTCGTTGTCGAGGGCTTGCCGGGAGAGGCCGGCGGACTTCGGTTACCGGCTGGCCGGCGGGCCAATCGGTCAAGTGGGGTTGGCGGCTTCCCAGGCGTGGAGGATGTCGAGGGGGATCCGGCCGCGGTGCGGGAGGTCGTGGCCGTTGGCGCGGGCCCAGGTGCGGATGGTGTTGGTGTTGGTGTTGGCGGGGCCGCGGGGTGGGTGCTGGGGGGCGGGGGTGTCGCGTACGGCTGCGGGGATGAATGCGGTTCCGGTGGTGAGGAGGTCGGTGGGGAAGATCGGGACCTGGGTGGTGCCGGTCAGGATGGCGAGGAGGAAGTCGGTGAGGGTGCCGGGGTAGGTGAACCAGGGGGCGCGCAGGGCTTCGTTGACGGCGACGGCCCATGCGTCGGGCGTGGTGTCGGGCTGGGTGACCCAGAAGAGGTAGTCGCCGTTGGCGGTGGTTCCCATGGCGAAGAGGTGCTGGGGGTCGTGGGGGAGTGGCCAGGGAGTGCGTGTGCTGTGGCGGACTTGTTCGATCTGTTCGCGGAGGCGTGCGGGCAAGGGGCCGGTGAGGTCGGTCCATTCGCCGGCGCCGTACGGCTGGTGGAGGGAGATGAATCCGCAGAACTGGCCGGGCCCGTAGGTGGCGACGAGTTCTTTGTAGTCCTGGGGGAGTCGCATGCCGAGTTCTCGTTCGACCTGGTTCCAGTCGGGGGCCGGGGGGACGGACTCGGGGGGCGGGCAGAGCGCGGTGAGGGCGGCGAGGGCGGCGAGGGCGGCGAGGGCGGTCATCTTGACTCCTGGAAGGGCTACGGACGTCGGTGGGGCCGGGGACGACGCGCGACTGTGCGACCTGCGGGCACAGCGTGGACTGGGCGCGGATGCGGTGGACGGAATCGGGCGGCTCTACGAGGTGAAGTCGCGATCTGTTGGTGGTCTCGAGCCTGGGTTCGGAGGCGGAAGAGACAAAGGTGCGGTTCATCCCCGACCCGCACGAGGAACTCACGGCCCGCCCCAGCCCGAACATCGTGTTGATCGGAATCCGCTACTGCCAAAGCCGTCTCTCTTCGTCACTCGGAAGTCGGAGGAGTGATCAACCGAGTCCCTTGCGGCAGGACGGGAGCGAGTACGGCGGAGCGCAGACCCTGGAAGTCGGTGCGTAGCGGGTCCAGGGCGAGGAGCGAGGAAAGCGTGAGGGTGCGCTGGTGGCACCGGTGCTCGTCCAGGACGGACGTGGGGAGGACGTAGAAGGTCCACTGGGCGAGGTCGAGGGGATCCAGGGTCTTCTTGTTCTGGTGGTCGAGGAGGCAGAACACGTAGACGTCCGCCCGGCGCAGGCGAGCCGGGTCCACCTCTCCGGTGACGGCGTTCCAGCCTTCGGCCGGGGCGATGGAGAAGGACACCGCGGACAGCTTGGTCTGGTCCCACTCCTGGAGGCAGGCGGCCGACTTGACCTCGACCCGAGGCCCGTCGGGCAGTCGGATGTCCACGGAGTCCCAGTCCACCCGGGTGCCGTCGGCGACTTCGAGCGCGAGGGCGACGATGTACTCGGCGAGCGCCCCGCGGAGGGTGTTGCCGACCAGCCCCGAGTACGCCCACGCCCAGAAGCCGATCAGTCTGCCGTGGGCGGCGCCGTCCAGGTGGAGGGGCTCCTCTCCCGTACGGCGGCGAGGCGGTATCGCGCGAAGTGCTTCAGACATGGCCTCATTGTCCGGTCCTCCCGGAGAGGAGGACGCGGACGGGGCGTGGCCCGGGCGCGTCCGGCCCCGGGCGGCACTCGATCGCGCGGCAGGATCCGCGTCGGCACCCAGTCCATCCGCTTCGGCCTTCACCACCGACACCCGGGTACAGGCGGGTGTCGGTGGTGACGACGTACGGCGAGGTCATCGCCAGGGCCGGAGCCGGGACCATACGGAGTGAAGGCAGAGGTCCCGGCCCCGGTTCGCGCGGCGGAGCGCGATCAGGCTAGGAGAACCAGCCCGTGTTGGTCGAGCCGGTGGTGTGGCCCGTTTCGGTGGCGTACGAGTAGCCGTCCCAGTTCGAGAAACCTGAGGGGCAGGACCCGGTGATGCGGTAGTTCCAGACGCGCTGACCGTTCTGCTCATCGTTGAAGTCGGAGGTGGCACTGCTGCCGCACCCGGCCAGCTGGATGTAGATGTGTTCGTCGGTGCTCGCGCTGCGGCTGTCGACGTAGTAGCTCAGGTTGGCCTGCGGCCGGGAGCCTTGGGAGATGGTCAGACAGATGCTGACGTACGCCCCGTACTTCGTGGTGTAGTGGCCGCATTGGGTGCCGTCCGCGTGCGCGGCCGTGGCGCCGAGCATCAGGCCCGATACGGCCAGGCCCAGAGCCGTGCCGGTTGCCGCGAGCCGCTTCCCGATCTTCATGACTCTCCCCCTTGCCGGCTCCCGGCGGTCGGGAGCCGAGAAGAGTGGACTGCACGCGGGTGGTTCGCGGCTAGCCTTTTCGCCGAAGAGCCGATCGGAGTTCCGCTTGTGCGGGCCACCAGACCGTGGACGCGCCGCCGCGACCAAAGGGCCGTACTGGCCATCCCCCGCGCCCGCGGAGGTGAACCCGCCGTCGGCCCCGCCCTCAAGGCAGCCGGCCACTGCTCCCCGCGCCCGCGGGGATGAACCCCCACCGCACACCGTGAAGCCCCGCCGATGTCGAATCGCCGGTTCTGCCTTTTCTGCGCCCTAAAGTGTCGGGCGTACGGCCCGGACCCCAGCGAGTGCGTCATGCACGGTGATGGCGCTGGAAACGGCCATCGAAGGCGTGAGGAGTGAGGGACGTCGTGCCACTGGATCCGATTCTGCGGAAGCTCCTCGCCAGCATGCCGGAGATCGACTTCGATGCGGTTCCGCTGGAAGAACTGCGCCGCGCCAATATCGCGAACTCCATCGCGCAGCCGCGCGTCGTCGAGCTGCCGCGCATCGAGGACCGCCGCGTCGACGGGGTGGGCGTGCGCATCTACTGGCCCCGGGCCGACGCGGCCGGTCTGCCGGTGGTCGTGTACTACCACGGCGGCGGGTTCTTCATGGGCAGCCTCGACACCCACGACAACGTCGCCCGCAGCATCGCCCACCGGGCCGGCGCAGTCGTGGTCTCCGTCGACTACCGCCTCGCCCCCGAGGACCCGTACCCGGCGGCTCTGGAGGACGCGTTCACCGCGCTGCGCTGGACCGCCGCTCACGCCGGCGAACTCGGCGGGGACCCGGACCGCATCGCCGTGGCCGGCGACTCGGCCGGCGGGAACCTGGCCGCCATGGTCGCTCTGCGCGCCCGCGACGCCGGTGGGCCACCGCTGCGCTTCCAGCTGATGTGGTACCCGTGCACACACATCGACCTCACCTTGCCCTCGGAGACGGAGAATGCCGACGCGCCCGTCCTGCCCCGCCGCGCCGTCGAGCTGAGCGTCGGCTGGTACCTGGGCGAGCGCGACCCCAAGACCTCTGGCGCCGCACCCGCCTACGCCGAAAGCCACGCTGGTCTCCCGCCCGCCTACATCGCCACCGTCCAAGGCGACGCCATCCGCGACGAAGGCATCCTCTATGCCCGACTGCTCCGCGCGGCCGGTGTCCCGGTCGAGCACCGCAACCACGAGGACCTGGTCCACGCCTTCTGCACCCTTGCCCCGCACGTACCCGCCGCGGCGAGGGCGCTGCAAGACTCCCTCGACGCACTCGCCACAGGCCTCGCCTGATTGCTTGGCCCCGACGATTGCTTGGCCCCGAGTGGGCGTCAGGTCCGGTCTTCCTCGGCTCGTGACTGCTCGATCGTGGTGCTGATCGCCGTTGATCACGGCCCGGAAGCAGCACAGCGTGGCGCGGTCGGCGACAGGCGATCCGGTCTCGTGCGCATCCTCCCGTACCGCCGCCCGGGCCGTCCGGGACGGACTCACCGTCCTGGTCCGCTGCAACGGCCGCTACAACCGCACTTGGTCCTCGTCGGCAACGAATTCCTGTGCTGCGGCTTAGAACTCCTAACAGAATGAACTCGGCGGCCGGTTGTCTTGCTCGCCGGTGCCACGACGTCGGGCGGCTGTCGTGGAACTCCGGGAAAATGCGGCCTCTTCGGGCGTACCGAGTTGGCGGTGCAACCCGGCGCCGGGCACTGGCCCTGGCAGGACGGGTCCGCGTGGTTCTCGCGGATCCCTCTCGTGTCTCTCAGTTGACAGCGTCGAGCAGCAGTTTCGCGGCCACCATCGCCCCGTCGGTGCGGACCGTGCCAGCCACGGTCTTCGCCTGGCTGCCGGTTTCCGGTTCAAGGGCGGTCTTGAGCGCGGCCGACAGGGACTCGGCGGTCGGCACCGGACCATCGTGCGCTACGCCGATGCCCAGCTCGGCCACCCGGCCGGCCCAGTACGGCTGGTCCGCCAATTGGGGCACCACCACCTGGGGAGCGCCGGCCCGAGCGGCCGTCGTCGTCGTACCCGCGCCACCGTGGTGCACGACGGCGGCTACCCGTCCGAACAGCTGCTGGTGGTTGACCTCGCCGACGGCGAAGCCGTCGTCCCGGTCGTCGATGAGGCCCAGGTCCGCCCAGCCACGCCCGACGAGTACCCGGCGGCCGCTCGCGCGGACCGCCTCGATGGCCACCCGGGCCGCGTCCTCCCCTGCGCGCACGGCCATGCTGCCGAAGCCCACGTACACGGGCGGTGCGCCGGCATCCAGGAAGGCCACCAGATCAGCCGGGAGCGGCCGGTCGTCGGGCAGCACCCACGCGCCGGTCTGTACGATGTCGTAGTCCGGCGTCTCCAGCCACGGGTCCAGCACCGGGTCCGTCGCCAGCCACGGCCGGTCGCCGAAGGCGTAGTCGCGGACGTTGTCCACCGGGGGCAGGCCGATCGACGTCCGGTTGGTGTTGAGCGCCTCACCGAACAGCGCGTTGATGCTCTGGGCGTCCAGGTCCCACAGTGCCCGGTTGTCGGTCACCTCCGGCGGGAACGGCTGCCCCGGGTACGCCAGCGGCGGGCGGTGCGGCGAGGGCAGGGTCAGCTGCTGGAAGATCGCGGATACGTAGCCGATGTCCAGCTTCTCGGCCACCGACCGCGCCCCGGCGATGGCCGGCATTGCGCCCGTCGCCACCAGCAGGTCACACCCTTCGGCTGCCGCGGGTATCACCTGCAGCTGACTGGCGATCAATTCCGCTGCGCGTTGGGGCAGGTTGACCTTCGACGGCGGTGGTGCCGCGGTAGTCAGCGTGCGTGCTGACTGCCCGACGCCCACCATGGACACTCCGACCCCGGCCAGCCGCTCCGCGAAGTCCTCGTCCGGCGGCGCGCACACCCGCACCTCTGCGCCGAGTTCCCGCAACCGCACCGCTAGCCCTACCAACGGTTCGACGTCCCCACGTGACCCATACGTCGACAACACCACACGCACTTCGTTGATCTCCCATTTTCGTAGCTTCTTGGCCAGGCCGACCATCCTGGGTCGGCGTGGAGCCCGGGTGACGGCCGTGGCGAAGGCTGTCACCCCGGTCGGCGTCCGATCTCAGTGCCGGGGGCGGTGGTGGGTGCACCCACATGGACACTCTCGTTCCTTGTCCCACCACCGCCGAACCGTTCACCCCGTTCCGATCGTGTCCTGAGCGGACGGGGCGGGGAGCGTGGCAAGTTCGCCCAGGATGCGGGCCGCCGGCGCGGGGTCGACCAGCCACTTCAGGTGGCTGCCCTCCAGTGTGCAGACGTCGTACGGGTTGTCAGGCGTCAGCTCGTTGCCCTCACGGATCAGGCGGTCCTGCAGGACGAGCGGCAGGCTCGCGTCGTCGGCCAGGCGGATGTAGGTCTTGGGGATGCCGCCCCAGGTCGCGGCCTGCGCCCGGTCGGCGGAGCCGCCGACATCCAGGTTCTCGTCGGGCTGGAAGGTGTTGAGGAAGGTGAGGAACTGCTCGTCGGTGCCGTCGGCGAAGAAGGCCAGCTTGAACGCGGCGATCGCGTCCGGGTCCGCAGTACGGAAGTTGACGCGGAGCAGGCCGAGGTCGGCGGGGTTCCCGGCCAGCGCCGCGGCGAAGGCCACGGGGTCGACCGTGGCCATCTCCGGCTCGGCGTAGTAGTCGTTGACGTCGAGGTCGACCGGGGCCCAGGCCGAGACGTAGACGAGGCGGTCGATCAGGTCCGGGCGCGCGTTGGCCGCGGCCGTGACCGTGGCACCGCCGCGGCTGTGGGCGACGAGGATCACGGGGCCGTTCCGCTTGGCCCGTTCGAGGATGCCGATCAGGTGCGCGACGTTGTCGGCGAGCGTGACGCCCGTGATCGAGCCGGGCGCGCTTGCGAGACCGGCGGGGTCCTGCGGCGCCTGATAGGCGTGGGTGAAGGTCGCCTGGAACCCGTGGCCGGGCAGGTCGACGGCGACAGAGCGGTGCCCGAGGAGGCCGAGTTCGGCCTGAAGGGGCGCGAAGGAGAAGGAGTTTGCGAATGCTCCATGCACGAGTACGAACGTCGGTTGCATCTGTTTGTTCACTTTCCGGCCGGCGTGGGGGCTGCGGCCAGGGCGGGCCCCGGGTGCGGGGGACGTCTTGGGTGCGTGGGCTTGCCGGCGGCCTACGCGATCACTCCGAGGTCCGACGCAGCACCATGCAGACGAAGCCGAAGCTGTCCCGGTACCCGTGCAGCCAATCCGAACGCGCGGCGTTGGCCGTCTCCAGCACCTGAGCGGCGGCCGGATCGGCAGGGTGGTCCAGAGCCCATGCGGCCAGCGAGCCCCAGCAGGCCCACTCGTAGGCGTCCAGCTCAGCCCGGGTGCTGACGTGGCCGTGGACCGGGGTCCAGCCGTCGGCGACGACGCGGTCCACCGTGGTCGCCAGGTCGTCGAGGTCACCGAACATCTCGACGGCCGCCGGTGACGGGTCGCGGTCCCAGAACGACTCGCCGATCAGGACGCGGCCGCCGGGAGCCAGGTGCTCGCGGGCTGCCGCGAGCGTGGGCAGGAGACCGCCGAAGGCATGAGTGGCGCCGACGCTGATCACCAGGTCGAACGGCTGAGGAGAGACGAAGTCCGCGGCCTCCTGCTGGTGGAGTACCAGTCGCTCTCCGACTCCGAGTCTGCTCGCTGCCTGGCGGGCCTTCCTCAGGGCGACTTCGGAGACGTCGACGCCTTCGGCGTGGAGGTGCGGGCGCGTGGCCAGGGCGCGCAGCAGCCATTCCGCCGTGCCGCATCCGAGGTCGAGGACTCGCTCGTCGCCTTGCGGGAGGCCGCGTTCGAGCAGCCGGCTGACCGAGTCGTCGTCGAGCGGGGACTTGATCGGGTGGTCGGCATGGGCGATCTTGGAAATCTGTTCGCGGCTCATCGGCGCGGCGTGCTCCGTGTCCAGGAGCAGCTTCGCGGCCACCGTCGTCCCGTCGGTGCGGATCGTACCGGCGACGGCCTTCGCCCGTGCTGCCGTTTCGGGGGCCAGGGCCGTCCCGAGGGCGGCCGACAGGGACTCGAAGGTCGGGGTCGGGCCATCGTGGGCCACTCCGATGCCGAGTTCGGCCACGCGGGCGGCCCAATAGGGCTGGTCCGCCATCTGGGGTACCACGACCTGGGGTGCACCGGCTCGGGCGGCGGTGGTCGTGGTGCCCGAGCCGCCGTGGTGCACGATGGCGGCTACCCGGCGGAAGAGGGCCTGATGGTTGACCTCGTCGACGGCGAAGCAGTCGTCCTTGTCGTCGGCCGGTTCCAGGTCGGCCCAGCCGCGGGAGAGCAGGACACGGCGGCCCTGCGCGCGGATGGCCTCGATGGCAGCCCGAGTGACGTTCTGCGCGTCGCGCACGGGAATGCTGCCGAAGCCCACGTACACCGGTGGTGTTCCGGCGTTCAGGAACGCGTCCAGATCAGCTGGGAGCGGGCGTTCGTCCGGTCGGATCCACGCGCCTGTCTGCACCACGTCGAGGTCCGCAGGCTCCAGCCACGGACTCAGGACCGGGTCGGCTGCCAGCAACGGCCGATCGGTGAGGACGTGGTCGCGGACGCTGTCCACCGGGGGCAGGCCGATCGATGCCCGGTGCGCGTTGATCGCCTCGCCGAACAACGCGTTCAGGTTCTCCTCGTTCAGCTCCCACAGCACCCGGTTGTCGGTCACCTCCGGCGGGACGGGCCGGCCCGGCCACGCCAGCGGCGGGTGGTGCGGCGACGGCAGGAACGCCGGATAGTAGGCCACCGGCATGTAGGGGATGCCCAGCTGCTCCGCCACCGACCGCGCGGCGGCCAAGGCCGGGAGCAGACCGGTCGCCACCACCACGTCACAGCCCTCTGCGGCAGCGGCGACCGCATCGTACGTGGAGGTGAGCAACGCGGCCGTGCGCTCGGCCAGGCCCTCCGCCGCCGTCGGCGCCGTCCCGGTCACCACCGCCTTCACAACCGGCCGCAACGGCCGGCCGATCGGTGCCAGCGGGAAGTCCAGGCTCTCCAGCAGCTCCGCGAAGTCCGGCGGCGCGCACACATGCACCTCCGCGCCGAGCGCCCGCAAACTCACTGCGAGTCCCACCATCGGCTCGACGTCTCCACGCGACCCGTACGCCATCAACAACACACGCATTGAGCGACTCTCATTTCCATGGATGCCGGCCTCGGCCGGTCAGTGTGCGGCAAGGCCGGGGCCTTGCCGGAAGCCCTTGGGGGACCTCAGGTGCGGAGCTGCGGCGGTCACCGAGCCCAGGGCAGCTCACGGCTGCCCTGGGTACCGGGTACGGAGGCGACTCCGTCGGAACGCATCGCGACGTGGGCCCCGGCCCGCATCCGGGCGCGACATGGGTGCAGCCCGGCCACTCCCCCATCCGCATGTGCTGGGGGAACGGACTTGCTGGCGATCAGTCCTCGATCGCCTGGTACAGAGTGGTCCAGAAGTCGTGCGCCAGGTGGACCGAGTCGGGGACCGAGGTGCCGACCTGGGTGAGGAGGATGCCGACGACGTTGTTGACGGGGTCGGCGTAGGTGGAGGTGCCGGCGCCGCCGTCCCAGCCGAACTGGCCGACGGGAGCGTAGTCGCCGCGGTAGGTCCGCACCGCCATCCCGAAGCCCCAACCGCCTTGCTGGCCCTGGCCGAAGGAGATGTGGACGTTGTTGGTGGCCAGCTCGGTGCGGGCGGCGTTCTGCGCGGGGGTGAGGCGGTTGGTGGTCATCAGCTCCACCGCCTGCCTGGACAGAACGCGCTCGCCGCCGTGCTTGCCGCCGTTCAGCAGCATCTTGAAGTAGGCGTGGTAGTCGTCCGCGGTGGAGACCAGACCACCGCCACCGCCATGGAACGCCGGAGGGATGTTCCAACGGCCGCCCTTGGACTCGTCCCATACGTGGAACTCGCCGGACTCCGGGTCGGGCGCGTAGAGGACCGGCAGCCGGTCGATCTTGTCGTCCGGGACGTGGAAGCCGGTGTCCTCCATCCCCAGCGGGCCGAAGACGTGTTCGCGCAGCGCCTCCTCGAAGGTCTTGCCGGTCACCCGGGAGACCAGAACGCCGGCCAGGTCGCTGGCGAGCTGGTACTGCCAGTGGTCTCCGGGCTGGTGCATCAGCGGCAGCGCGCCCAGGCGGCGCAGCCACTCGTCCTGCTCGGGCATCGGCGTGGGCAGGTTGGGCGTCAGCCCCTGTGCGAAGACCTCGTTCATGATCGGCGTACCGATCGAGGTCATGTCCATACCGAGGCCGAAGGTGGAGGTCAGCACGTCCCGGACGGTGACTGGACGGCGCGCCGGGACCGTCTCGTCGATCGGGCCGTCGAACGCCTTCAGCACCTGACGGTCGGCCAGCTCCGGCAGCCACCGGTCCACCGGGTCGTCCAGCCGCAGTCGGCACTCGTCGAGCAGTACCATCGCCGCCGCTATCGAGACCGGCTTGGAGGTGGACGCCATCCGGAAGATGGTGTCCCGGCGCATCGGCGCACCGCCGTCATGCTCCATCGCGCCCAGCGTCTCGACGTGCGTCTCGTCGTCCTTGCTGTACAGGGCGACGACGCCCGGGATCTTGCCGGAATCGACGTGGCGGGCCAGTACGTCGCGGATCTTGCGCTGCCCTGCAGCGGTGAACTGGGACATGGTGGGGTGCTCCCTGGTCGGGTGGACGTGTCGGGCGAGGAGGAGGTGACGGATGAGGGGGGTCAGAGGCTGCGGGCGGAGATGTCGCCGTTGCCGCTGGTGGCTCTGATCTCCAGCACGGGGGAGCCGTTGTTCTTCAGGGCGTTGCTGACGCGGCCGTGCCGGGGGTCGGCGTCCAGCGTGGCGGAGGCGCCGGGGGTGGCGGCGATCGAGATGTCGCCGTGCCGGGTGCGGAGCACCACCGTGCCGCGCACCGCCTCGCCGATGGTGATGTCGCCCCGCGCGGTCGAGATCTCCGCGGGGCCGCCCAGCCGGCCGACGTGGACATCGCCGTCGACGGAGGTGAGGCGCAAGCCTTCCACGTCGGCGATCTCGATGCGGCGGTGGGCGCCATGGACGGCGACGTCGCCGAGCCGGCCCTCGGTGCGCACCTCCGCGGCGGCGGAGGTGGTTTCGACGCGGGAGCCGGTGGGGAGTTGAAGCGTCACCTCGACGGATCCCGGGCTGCTCAGCACCTGGTTCCTCGCCTCCGGCGCGATGACGCGCAGCACGCCGTCGGCGAATTCGACCGTGGTCTGCTCCGCGGCCTTCACATCGCGGCCCTTGCCGGCGTCCGCGGGACGTACCTCGACGGTGGTCTCGGCGCGGTCGGCAGCGAGGAGTCTTATGCGTCCGGCAGGTATCTCCACAACGGCCGCGATCGTGCCGGGGGTCTCGAACTTCTGCATCGGGCGTTCTCCTTGATGGGTGGTCAGGTAGTGGAGTGGTCAGGTGGTGGGCAGGTCGAGTTGGTATTCGTGGGTGCTGCGGTGGAAGCGGAAGCCCAGCTGCCGGTTCACGGCGAGCATGTGGGTGTTGTCCTGGGCATTGTCGGTCTCGATCTCCACGATTCCGGGGTGCTCGGCGCGGAGCCTGCGCACCATCTCTGCCTTGACCCACAGCCCGAGCCCGTGGCCGCGGTGGCTGGGCACGACGACGGTGTCGTACTGCAGTGCCCGGCAGGTCTCCCCGGCCCGAATGACGATCTCGGTGTATCCGGCCATCTCCCCCTTGCCGAGCGCGGCGGTCGTCAGCAGTACGTCACCGCGGTCGCCGACCACCTTGCCCATGGCGCGCACGCGTTCGGCGTCCCACGCCACGCTGCCGTAGTCCAGGTCGCCGGTGGGCATGTCGTTCATCGCGTTCTTGGCCGTGGCGAACGCGTCGGCGAGTTCGTCGGGAACCGTTCCGGTCCAGCCGGTCAGACGGTAACCGGGGTGGTCGGCATCGGCGATCCGCAGCAATTCGGCCACGTCCAGCTCGTCGAAGCGCAGCATGAGGTGATCCAGGGTGAGCGCCCGGCGGAAGCCGTGGCGCTCGCTGAACGCCTCGCCCGGGCTGTCGGCCGCGGCTGTCGCGACGAGGCTGCGCCGGCCCTCGGCGCGGCAGGCCGCCACGACCGCCGACAGGAGGAGGGAGCCGGTTCCCAGGCGCCGGTGTGCGGGATCGACGTGGAGTTCCAGTTCGGCCAGGTGCTGCTGGCCCGTTGAGGTGAACAGCCGCAGGCCGGCAACTCCGACGGGGGCGCCGTCCGCCGCGGTGGCGAGCCAGGTCAGCCCGCGGCTGCCGAGGGCAGGCTGGGTGAGCTGGGCGTGGATGTGTCCGGGGTCGGGGGCCGGTACTCCCGGCAGGTCGTGGGCCGTCGAGGCGGCGACGACCTGGTGCCACGCGGCAGCCTCGGTATCCGAGACGCGTTGGAGCGGAGTGACGTGTGCAGATGGGGACACTGTGATGGCTTTCGTGGTGGAGGTCGAGGGGCGAATTCGGCCGGGCGATGGACCGAGACGGCGGCGGGTGGTGAAGGTGTGTCAGGCCGTGGTGCCTGGACTCCAGCGGTCGAAAGCGGTGTAGGCCGGGATCCATCGGGCGGTGCATGCGGCGTACGCGGGCGCGGGCAGCTGGGCGAGGAGCCTCGTCATGGTCGGCTTGTCGGCGCCGTCCAGGAGCCACGGCAGCAGAAGTGGTGCGTCCTTGCCGATGTGCTGGGCGTGGACCTGGCTGAAATGGGCCCACTGCTCGGCGGTCAGCGTCCGCCGCATCAGCGGGAAGGCCGTGTCCTCCTCGTGCTTGAGGTGTCCGGCCAGGCCGCGGGTCAGCGCGTCGGTGAGCTGGCCCAGCCGCAGCGGGTCGGCTCCGGGCTCGGTCAGCAGCTCGTCGATGGCCTGGATCACCGGAGCAATGGCGGCGTGCTCGGCCTCCATCACCTCCAGCAGCGCCAGGTCCTTCGGGCTGCCGGCCAGATTCTGCCGCAGTGACGGCCACAGCGCGCCGTCCTCGGCAGCGTGGTGCGCGCGGAGGGCCTGCTTGAACAGTGTCCATCCGGCAGCGGTGGCCAGTACGCGCACGGGGTCACGGTCCGCGGCGGTGGTGACCCGGTCGAGCTGGGCCAGTTCCCGGCGCAGGGCGCCATGCATCGCGTACATCACGGTCAGGTCGATGGCGTCGCTCATCGGGCCGGACGAACGCGGCGTTCTTCACGGTTCTTCATGCGTGCATGCATGCCTCAAACGATCTTGCGATCCGCGCATATGATCAAGCCATACTTCCACGCGGTTCGATAACCGCTGGGTTATCGACACGGGGGTGCCGGTGGAGCTGCGGGACATCGAGATCTTCCTCGTACTGGCGGAGGAGCTGCATTTCGGCCGGGCCGCACAGCGGCTGCACGTCTCCCAGGCACGCGTCAGCCAGGCCATCAAGAAGCAGGAGCGGCGCATCGGGGCCGAGCTGTTCGCCCGCACCAGCCGCACGGTTCGCCTGACGGAGGTCGGCCGGCAGTTCCGCGACGACCTGCAACCGGTCTACGCGGGCCTGTACGAATCCCTGGAGCGAGCCCAGCTGGCGGCCCGCGGCATCACCGCACAGCTCCGCGTCAGCCTGATGCCCTTCAACGTCGCCGATCTGCACCCCTACTGGAAGGCGTTCCGCGCGCGCCACCCGCAATGGGGCCTCCAGATCCGCCAGGCAACCTTCACCGATCCGTTCGGCCAGCTCCGCAGCGGCGCCATGGACGTCATGATCGTCTGGCTGCCGGTGGAGGAGCCGGACTTCACCGTCGGGCCGACCTTGTGCACCGACCCGCGAGTCCTTGCCGTGGCCGCCGACCACCGGCTCGCGGCACGGGACTCCGTACCGGTGGAGCTGCTCGCCGAGTTCCCACACGCCACTGCCCTCGGCCTGCCGGACTACTGGGAGGACAGTTACCTGCCCTTCTCCACCCCACGCGGCCGTTCGATCGAGCGCATCACCGGCGCGGCCTCGGACAACGCCGATCAGCTGATCAGCCACGTCGGCATGGGCGACATCATCCACACCTTCCCTGGCCATGTCACCAGATACTGGGGCATGTCGAACATCCGATTCCTCCCCCTCCCTGAGATGGCCACCCTGACCTTCGCTCTGGTCTGGCGGACCGAAGCCGAAAACGACCTCATCCGCGCCCTGGCCGACACCGTGCGCGACCTGGGTGTATTCCGCTTCTGACGCAGGCTGCCGACTCCACCACGTCGTAGGCGCCGCAGCCTCGCGGATCGTTCACCAGGCTCGCGATCTCTTTACCGAGGGCGAGCCGGACTGCGGTGCCCACATCCGGGAAGTACAGCTCATCGACGCCGTCGCGCGGCTGTGTCAGGGCGATGTGGACGACCTGGCCCTGCACTCCCCTGCACGCGTTGACGCACCTTCATCGGGGTGAGGTCAAGCGTCGCCAGCAGATCAGCGGGCATCCCAGGGTGAGGAACGCTTCGTGGATGTCGTCGCGGACTTCCCAGCGGATCCGCAGGCGGCGGAACCAGTGCAGGTGGGCGAACGCGCGCTCGACAACCCAGCGTTGAGTGCCCAATCCGGAGCCGTGTTCGGCGCCCCGCCGGGCGACCAGCGGCCTCACGCCGAGCTTCCGCACCAGGCGGCGGTACTTGTCGTGGTCATACCCGCGGTCGGCAAGAACGACGTCCGGTCGGCGCCGTGGTCGGCCGCGCTTTCCCCGCACGGGTGGCACGGCTTCGAGGAGCGGGATGAGCTGGGTGACGTCGTTGCGATTGCTGCCAGTCAGCGTGACGGCGAGCGGGATACCGATGGCGTCGGTGATCAGGTGGTGCTTGCTGCCCGTCCTGCCCCGGTCAACAGGACTTCGCCCCGTCTTGGAGCCCCCCTTTAACGCCCGGATGTGCGAGCCGTCGACCGCAGCACGGGAGAGGTCCAGCACGTTCGCGCTGCGCAGTTTGGCCAGAAGAACCTCGTGAAGCCGGGGCCACACACCAGCCTCGGTCCACTCGGCCAGGCGGCGCCGGCACGTCATGCCCGAGCCGAGACCGAGCTCCTGCGGCAGGTGTTCCCAGGCGATTCCGGTATGGAGCACGAACAGGATTCCTTGGAACACCAATCGGTCCGGATGGCGCCTACGCCCGGGATGATGCGTCCGCCGTTCCACCCTCGGCAGCAGCGGTTCGATCACCGCCCACAGCTCGTCATCAACATGCCAAGGCTTCAGTCGAGCCACCGCACACCCCGGATCACCAGTCCCTGAATGATCCAACCACGTCGAAGATTATTTCGTTGGGGGTTCTTGGCCTGCGGTACATGAATCTGGATGCCGAACTGAGCGCCCTGGCGGTCCAGGAGGATCTTCCCGCCGACTTGGTGCGGCGTCTGCTCCGGCATCCGCAGGCCCGCCGCTCGGTGGCTCTCTTGCGGCGGGACCTGACGGAGGAGTTGACGGATGAGCTCATCAGGCTCGGCTCCGCACGCAGTCTCGCCGCCAACTCCTCCGTACCTGCCCAGGTCAGGGCCCGCCTGGCGCAACATCCGGAGCCTTCGGTCCGGGCCGCGGTCGCGGCGAGTGTCGAGGACGAACCGTCTGGGCTTCTCGACCGTCTGGCGGATGATCCGGATCCCTCTGTCCGTTCGTTCCTTGCGATGAACGAGCATGTGCCGATGGAGCTCCTGGCCAGGCTGGCCGGAGATCCGGAGCCGAGTGTCCGGTCCTCGGTCATCCAGTACTGGCGCCATGCGCCGGAGGCGGTGCGCCGGGCTCTGCTGACGGATGCCGACCCGAAAATCCGCCGGGACGCCGTTTCCAAGTACTCACCGCCGGCGGACCTGTTGCCGGTCCTCCTCGCCGATACCGTGACCCGTTCCCGTGCTGTCCGGTACGTCGATCCGTCCCCGGAACTGGCCGCTGACCCCGATTCCGGCGTGCGCGAAGCGGTGGCCGCCCATCCGAAGCTGCCCGCGGAGCTGCGAGACCTGCCGGCGGGGGACCCGGACGTCTTCGTGCGCAACGCGATCGCGGCCCGCCAGGACACACCCGCTGCCCTGCGGGAGAACCTCGTGACCACGCTGACGTCTGACGACCCGATCACCGAGTGGGTCCTGTCGTTCCGTCGGCCCCCCCACACGTGTCCTCCGCGTGCACCGGCTCCACCCAACCTCACACGAGAACAGGCAGAAGACCTCCTGGCCCGTGCCGGTCTGTAGATCCTGGGTCTCGGGGCAGGCGGGCGGCGTCGCTCATCGCGTCCCGTGCCTTCCTCGGTGCGGACCTTACGTGCCTGGACACCCACGTGGGACGTGGCCGCCCCGCTGGTGATGGCCGTCAGACCGGATGGTTGCGGATCCGTCGGAGGGCGAGAGCGGTCAGGAGGGCCGCCAGGGCGATGAAGAGCCCGGTCTCCAGGTACTGGAAGGTCCAGTAGCGGTCGGCCGGCTGTTCGGTGATCGTGACGTGGAGATTGCCCTTGGCCAGGCAGGTGGGCAGTTCGGAGAGCGAGCTGTGGTCCATGCAGTCCTGGAACCAGGGGGTGTGGCCGACCTCCTTGCCCGCGGAGTCGAGGATCGGGCTGGTGTCGATGACCCAGGGGCCGCCGGGGACGCGGAGACCGCCGATGTCGCCGTAGGTGCCGATCTTCGTCAGATGGCCGATCAGGTCGGCGGTGAGTGGGACCGAGGTGCGGGTCGGTGCCTGGTAGTGCGGGCGGAGCAGGATAGGTACCGCGATCTGGAGCGCTGTGAAGATGACCAGGGTGGCCGCCATGGCGGGCACGGCGCGGCGCAGGATCAGGCCCAGGACCGCGCCGAGGACGAAGGCGAAGGCGGTGTAGCCGAGTGGGGCGATGTCGTGGGAGGCGAAGTTCGCCGGTTCGAAGCGGTTGTTGACGATGGTGGTGACCGGGCCGGTCGCCCAGGTCAGCAGCAGGCTGTACACGCCGGAGATGGTCATGCTCAGCAGTCCGACCAGTGCGAGTTTCGCCGCGAGCCACCGGGTGCGGGTGACGCTCTGGTTCCACACCAGCCGGTGGGTGCCCGTCTCCAGCTCGCGGGCGATCAGGGGTGCGCCCCAGAAGACGCCGATGACGGCGGGGACCGTGAGCAGTAGGTAGCCGAGCAGGTCGGCCTGGAGGCTGTAGCGGTCGGCGAGGGCGCCGAGCGGGCCGGAGCATGCGGTGGCTGTGGCGCAGTGGGTGAGGGTGTCGTCGTACTCGCTGTGGATCCGTCTGCCGAGTACGACGAGGTAGCCGGCCAGGAGTACGAGGGCCGCGAGGCCCACCAGTGCCTGGGCGCGGAACTGGCGCCAGGTCATCCAGATCATCGGTGGTCCTCCGCTGCCGTCGGGGTGGGTGCCTCCGGCCGGCGGCCGGGGTAGGGGGACAGGGAGGGGCGGGTCTCGCCGCGGTCGGCCCGGTTCAGGTAGGCGAGGGCCAGTTCTTCGAGGCCGACCTCCGTCGTGGTCCAGGGGCCGTCGGCCAGCAGCGCCCGGTCGGCGGCGCGGACGAGGGCGGTGGCGGCGCTGCCCTCCCGTTCGCTCGGGTCGGTGCGCGTGACGACGTACGCCGTGGCGGGCAGGGCCAGGAGGTCCGACGGGTGCGCGGTGACGCGGACGTGGTCGGCCAGCAACCGGGTCACATCACCGGCCAGTTGGACCCGGGAGCCCGCCAGGATGATCAGGTGGTCGCACACCCGCTCGATGTCGGGCAGGGCGTGGGAGGAGAGGATGGCGGAGGCGCCCAGGTCGGTGACGGACTCCAGCAGGTGGTCCAGGAAGGCGTGCCGGGCCAGCGGGTCCAGGGCGGCGGCGGGTTCGTCGAAGATCAGCAGTTCGGGCCGTTTGGCCGCGGCGATGGTCAGGGCGAGTTGGGCGCGCTGGCCGCCGGAGAGCCGGCCCGCCTTCCGCCGTGGGTCGAGGTCGATGCGGTCGAGCCTGCGGCGGGCGAGGACCGGGTCCCAGCCGGGGTTGAGTCGGGCACCCATCTTCAGGTGGTCGGCGACGGAGAGGTCGGCGTAGAGCGGGGTGTCCTGGGCGACGAATCCGACCTTGGCCAGGTGGGCGGGGCCTGCGGCGGGTGTCTCGCCGAGGACTCGGATGGTGCCCGAGCTGGGCGTGATCAGGCCGCAGGCCAGTTGCAGAAGCGTGGACTTGCCCGCGCCGTTCGGGCCGACCAGTCCGATCACCCGGCCGGGCGGGACGGCCAGGTCGATGTCGGTGAGCGCGGGGTGGCGGCCGTACCGCTTGCCCAGTTTTCGGGCTTCGAGTACCGGTGTCATGTGTGTCGTGTGTGTCATGTGTCCGCCCCCTCAGCCGCGGGGGCGGCGCTTGGCGCGCCACGTCTTGACGAGCCGGTAGGTGCCGTAGCCCAGCGCGATCAGGACCGCGAGGTTGAGTGCCCACCAGGCGTACAGGAGCGGGCTCCGCTCGGTCTTTTCGGCGTGGGTCGTTGCCACTGCCACCGCTGCCGCGGCGAGCAGGCGGGGTGTGGAAGTAGCGGAAGTTGGATCGATCATGGGCTCAGCCTGCGGACCACCCGCTGCCCGCCGCAGCGGCCGAAGGTACGGTCCCCGGCTCATCGAGTCGTACTTTCGGCCGGTTCGGGGCCCGGCCGAATCGCTTAGCGTGAGCCGGGTGAGTACAACGAGGGTGGGGCGGGCGAGTACACCGAGCGTCGGCCGGGCGAGTAGTTCATCGACGCGGTACGTCCGGGGGCCGGAGGTACTGGTCAACGCGGCGCTCGGGACGCTGTTCGCCGCGGTGCTGGTCGTCATGGCCGCTCAGTACGCGGCGCAGGGCCGGGTCTGGGGCTTCGACGCGGCGGTCGGCACCGTTGTCTGCCTGATCGCGCTCGGCCGCCGGCGCCACCCGGGCCGGGCGGCAGCCCTGGGACTGGCCGTGGCGGGCACCGCGGCGGTGATCGCCCGGCTTGCCCACTTGCCCGGTGAGCCCGGAGCCGCCGCCGTGCTGGGACTGCTCGTTCTCGGCGGCTGCGCCGTACGCGCGCTCGCCTGGCGGCGGGCGGCCGTCGTCGCGGCGGCCGGGCTGGCCCTGATGGCGGTCGGCCTGCTGACCGTCGAAGCGCCGAGCACCCCGTTCCGGGTCGGAATCGAGGTCTGGATCCTCGCGCTGGGCGCGGGAGTCGGGCTGCGCTTCCTGGACCACCGCCGCCGGGCCGTCGCCGAGGCGGTCCGGCAGGAGGAACGGCTCGCCCTGGCCCGGGAGCTGCACGACGTGGTGGCCCATCACGTCACGGGCATCGTGGTCCAGACCCAGGCCGCCCGGATCGTGGCCAGGCGGCGGCCCGAGAGCCTGGACACCACGCTCGCGGGCATCGAGGAGGCCGGCGGCGAAGCCCTCACCGCGATGCGACGCGTGGTCGGCATCCTGCGCGACGTCGACGACGCCGCCCCCACGGCTCCTCCGACGCCCCACCCGGACCAACTGCGCGAACTGATCAGGCGATTCGAGGGGCAGGGCCCCGGCCCCACGGTGAGCCTGCGCCTGCCCGCGGACCCGACACCCTGGCCGCCCGAGGTCGCCACCACCATCCACCGGATCGTGCAGGAAGCCCTGACCAACATCGCCCGTCACGCCCCGCACGCCAGTACCGTCGAGATCGGCATCGAGATCGACAGCGGCATGGACACCGATATCGACCATGGCCCGGACACCGGCACCATCACCGTCACCATCACCAACGACGGCCCACCCGGCCACGCTCCACGAAAGCACCACGGCGGTTACGGCCTGATCGGCATGCGCGAGCGGGTGGAGGCGCTCGGCGGCAGTCTGTCCGCCGGACCCGGCCGGGACAACGGGTGGTCGGTCCACGCCACCCTGCCCCTTCCGGAAAGGGGGACTCGTTGAGCATCCGCGTCCTGCTCGCCGACGACCAGGCGATGATCCGCGGCGGCCTGCGGCTCATCCTGGAGGACCAGGAGGACATCACCGTGGTCGGCGAGGCCGCCGACGGCGCACAGGCGGTCGAACTCGCCCGCCGACTGCGCCCCGACGTGTGCCTGGTCGACATCCGCATGCCGGGACTGGACGGCATCGATGTCACCCGCGCGCTGGCCGGCCCCGGAGTCTCCGCCCCGCTCCGGGTGGTCATCGTCACCACCTTCGACCTGGACGAGTACGTCCACGGAGCACTGCGCGCCGGGGCGGTCGGGTTCATCCTCAAGGGCGCCGCACCCTCGCTGCTCATCGAGGCCGTACGGGCGGCACACGCTGGGGACGCCCTGATCTCCCCGTCCGTCACCCTGCGCCTGCTGCGCAACCTCGCCCCGGCCCGTACGGCACCCGCCGCCCGCCCGGCCCATCCGCTCTCCGCACGCGAGACGGAGGTGATCCGCGCCATCGCGCGGGGCCGCACCAACCAGGAGATCGCCGCCGCCCTCTTCATCACCCTCAGCACCGTCAAGAGCCACCTGGCGACCATCCAGAACAAACTCGGCGTCCGCAACCGCGTCGAGATCGCCGCCTGGGCCTGGGAGAGCCGCCTCATGGACTCCGCCGAACCGCGCCGCTGAGCACCTGCTGGATCCCGCTTCCGGTCTCTTCACCCCCACCCCCGGGCGTGCCGGGCTTCAGGATCCCCCGGCCTGCTCCCGGAGCTTCGGGATAGGAGAACGCGGTGGCCGAAAGCCGGGTGGAACAGGCAGCGTCTGGCCGGATTATCCGGGTATGCCGGAATATGTAGAAGTGGTTCGAAACGGCCCAGTGCCTGGATAAAGTTGCAGGTCGGCAAGACTGCTCCCCGCGCCCGCGGGGGATGAACCCAACGGGATCATCGACAACATCAGCCCGTGGACCTGCTCCCCGCGCCCGCGGGGGTGCCCCCTGGGCCCGCCTGCTGCTTCTCGTCGAGGCTCCGGCCGTCGAGGGCGGGACTCGAGGGCGGCAGGGATCGTCAGCATCGGTCCGGTCCGGCAGGCCCGGCCGACAGCGGGCGCGGGTCACGCGTTCGTCGACGACTGCTTCCATGAAGACGAGGACGCCGGTCAAGCGCACGCGAGTGAAGGTCATGCCGCGCCCTCTGCTCGATTCAGGCAGTTCCGCGAGCCGTTCCGCGGGTACGCTCCCGTCAGCACCCAGTACGCAAGGCCGGGAGGCGGAGGTCGTCATGGCGGAACCGGCGAGCGTGAGCGGGCCCCAGCTGCCTCCGAGCTACCCGCCCAAGACCCCGCCGCCCCCAAAGCGACCGGTGGAACCTCCCCGGCCCAACGGCGAGACGCAGGTGACGCTCACCGCGTCCGTTCCTCCGACCGTGCGTCGGCCGATTCGCATGAGCGTCCGCAACCGGCGAGCGGCCAACCGGACGATCCCCGCCGACAAGTGGGCTCCCAGCAAGGCGGTACGCCTGGTCACCGAGGCCGTCCGCTCGTGGGGCTACTCCTACCCGCAGGACGAGACCCTCGCAGAGGCGGTCGAGCTCCTCGTGGCGGGAGTCCTCGGCGACGGTGGCAAGCGCATCAGCGTGCACCTCGCCGACCAGGACGACCGGCTGCTGATCCTGGCACTCAGCCATCAGCCCGACCCAGCGCCAGCCTCAGCCACCGACAAGATGCTGACCGGACTTGCCGCCATCGCCGGGACAGCCAGCTGCGGCACGGACGCCGCAGCCGATGGGCGACGCGTCTGGGTGCTCATGGACACCAGCCCGCGGATGCGCGCAGCCTCGGCGGCACGCTGACCCGCGGGGTTCGAAGCTCTGCGTTCGACCTCAGCGTCGATGCGGAGGGTCTCACCCCGGCGCGTGACGGCGGCAATGACTTCATCTGAGCTGGCGCCGAGTTGAGGTCCGGGGTTCTGATCGGCGGACGAGGCGAACGAACCCCAGTTCCGCCTCCCCGCTCCACGCCTGTGGGCGAGGTCGCGAGGTGCGGACCGTGCCCGACGTACGGGCGCCTCCACCGGGCTGGCCAGGAGCGCTGACGGATGTTCTGGAGCGGGCCAGGAGACGGCCGATGGCGCCCAGGCCGTGCTGCGGAGCCGGGCACCCGACAGTTGCGGTGTGCGAATCGGACAGTGTGGGGGAACGCGGCCCGCCAGGGACCGCCCGTGCCTACGCTGGGCGTCATGGCACTCCAAGCCGCGACACCCCCGAGGGGCCCGAAGACGCCGACTCCGGCCGGGCGGCCGCCCGGGCCGGTCACGCCGGACAAGAATCCTCCTTCGCCTCCGCAGCCCCCGCCGCCCCCGGGCGCCTGACGATGGGGGTCCGGCGCATCGGCTGGGCGCGGCTCCCCGATGAAGTGGTGCGGGCCGTCGGGGAGCGGCTCGGCGGCGTGCCCTACACGGCCGCCGACGTACAACACGCGGCGGCGTCCGGCGTGGCCGCGCTGCTGACCCTGCCCAGCGGCCTCGTCTTTGTGAAGGGGCAGCACGAACGTACCCCCGCCCCCAGCCCCACCGGCGCCGCCGTACCCGCCGGGGCGGAGGCGTCGCCGTGGGGGCCCGACTGGTCGCCCGTCGATGAGCTGGACCTTGAGGAGGCCGTCAACCCGTACGTGCCGGCCGGCGCCCCGCGCGTCCTGTGGCGCCTGCACACCCACGGCTGGCACCTCCTCGCCTTCGAGGGCCTGCCAGGGCGCGATGCCGAGTGCGCGCCCGGCTCACCGGACCTCGCGCCAGTCGCCGTAGCCCTCACCGAGCTGGCGACGGTCAGGGCGCCGTTCGGCCTGCGACTGCCCACGGCCTGGGACCGCTGGGGCTACTACTGCTCCTCGGACGACGACTAGGAGCAGCTCGCCGGGCACCACTTGCTGCACACCGACCCCGCGTCCACGAACGTCATCGTGAACGTCGGCCGGGCACATTTCGTGGACTGGTCCTGGCCCGCGGTCGGTCCGTCCTGGATCGACACGGCTCTGTGGGGCATGCGGCTCATTTCCACCGGCGGCCATACCCCTGACCAGGCGTGGGAGTGGACCCTCCGCGTGCCCGGGTGGAGGGATACGGACCCCAGGGCGCTGGCCGCCTTCACCCGGGCCGAGGCCCGTCGCTGGCACGATCTGGCCGCCGATCGGGTACCCACCGCGGCCGCGATCGGCGCGGCCGCCGACGCCTGGGCCGATGCCATCGCCGCCCGCGCCTGAACGCTGCCAGAAGTGCCGATCGGGCCCGTCAGCGGGTGCCTCAGGCGAAGTTCCACCTCTGGTTGCTGTCATCGCCGCCGTGACAGGTCCATTGGTGGATCTTCGCGCCGTTGTCCTTGGACCAGCCTTCGACGTCCATGCACTTGCCGCTGTGGCGGTTGACGAGCTTGAACGTGTTGGCCTCGTCGCCCAGGTACTCGACCTTCCACTCCTGGCTGTCGGTGCCGTAGCACTCCCACTGGTGGATCTTGGCGCCGTCCGCGTACGAAGGCCCCTCGACGTCCATGCACTTCTTGCTGTTGAGATTGATCAGCCTGAAGTAGCCGATGTGGGCGCTGGACGCCTCGAACGTCCACTTCTGGTTGTTGTCGTTGTCGAGCACGCAGCTCCACTGGTGAACCGCCGCTCCGTTGGCCAGGGACCGGGCCTCGACGTCGGCGCACTTCTGGGAGTTCTGGCTCTTCATCTTGGTCGGTGCCGTGGGTGGATACGGGGCCAGAGCGCCGGCTGCCGGTGTTGCCATGACGCCGGCCAGCCCGAGGGCGAGCACCGCAGCGGCCGCAGTTGTACGCATACGTTCTCCCACAGTCGTCCTGAGTCGTGAGTAGTCGTGCTGAGTCGTTCCGCGGACCGGTCCCCGCCGGTCCCGCAGGCGAACGTAACAGCGACGCGTACGCCGCAGGGATCCCCCACCTGGGTGATCCATAGGGCCCGTGACCAGCAGAAACGGTTGGCCAGCGCCATCGGCCGCACCGCCGTCCCGGCTGCCGTTACGGCGCCTCCGTCACCGCCACCGGACGTGGTTCGGCGCGACGTTGGACGTCGAACGCCTGGCGGGCGGCGGCGATCTCCGGGACGTGCGCCACCGACCACTCCGCGATCGCGGTGGTCAGCCGTCCGGCCTCCACCCCCAGGTCACTCAGGGCGTACTCCACACGGGGCGGAACGGTGGCGTAGACCGTACGGCGGACCAGGCCTGACCGTTCCAGCTCGCGGAGCGTCTGGCTCAGCATCTTCTGCGTGATGCCGTCGAGGAGGCGGCGGAGTTCGTTGAAGCGCAGCGGCCCGTCCTGCCGCCGCAACGCCGCCAGGACGTACAGCGTCCACTTGTTGGCGAGCACCTCGACGACCGTGCGCGACGGGCAGTCACGGCGGTAGGTGGAAGTCCAGCGGTCGAGGCCGAGGTTGAGGCCGAGGTCGAGATCCTGTTCCGAGGTAGTACCCATGAGGTACCTAGGTATCAAAAAGGTGCCTTCTATGCAACGGGTACCACTTCCCACCAGGATGGGAGCAGCGATCAAGCGGTCGCAGTCCCGTGAGGAGAGGTAGAGGGGTATCCCATGACCAGCAGCATGTACGCCGTGAGCCAGCGGTCCTACGGCGGCCCCGAGGTGCTTGAGCTCGTCGAGACCGACCGGCCGGAGCCGGGGCCGGGCGAGGTCCTGGTGCGGATCCGCGCCGCCGCGGTCAATCCCGCGGACTGGAAGATCCGCTCCGGAGACGTGCGCAGGTTCGGCGAACCACCCTTCACGGAACAACCGTTCACGCTCGGGTTGGACCTGTCCGGTGTGGTCGAGGCCGTCGGCGCGGAGGTGACCCGGTTCCGGCCCGGTGACGCGGTGTTCGGGAACGCCTTCCCACCGCACGGCGCCCACGCGCAATACGCGGTCACCTCGGAGCAGTGGCTCGCCGCCGTTCCGCGGGGCGTGGACCATGTGCACGCCGCCGCGCTGCCGACCGTGGGCCTCACCGCCTGGCAATCGCTCACGCGCGCCGTCTCACTGAGCGAGGGTCAGCGAGTCCTCATCCACGGGGCGGCCGGCGGGATCGGCCACCTGGCCGTGCAGATCGCCAAGGCACAGGGCGCGTACGTGATCGGCACGGCCCGCACGGGCAAGCACGCCTTCCTGTACGACCTGGGCGCCGACGAGGTCATCGACTACACGCAGGTCGACTTCGCCCAGGCCGTACGGGACGTCGACATCGTCCTGGACCCGATCGCCGACGACTACGGGCCCCGCTCCCTGGCCGTGCTCGCGCCGGGCGGCACGCTCATCGACGTACGCGGCACCGGCCCCGACCGCAGCACCGTCCGGGAGCAGGCCGCGGCACGCGGTCTGCGCTTCGTCGAGTTCGGCTTCACCCCGTCCGGGACCGACCTGGAGAGCATCGCCGAACTGGCGGAAGGCGGCGCCCTGCGGGTCTCGGTCGAGAAGGTGCTGCCGCTACGGGAGGCGGCCGAGGCCCACCGGCTCAGCGAAGGGGGCCGAGTCAAGGGCAAGATCGTCCTCACCGTCTGACGGGTTGTTCGGCGCGGGATGACAGAGCCTGTCCCGTAGGGGACAGGGCAGTCGGCATCCCCACGCGGGCCCCGAGGGGGTTTTCCCCCTGTGCGGCCCGGGGGGTCGCTCCATGTCGCGGCGGAGCGGCCGGCGGGCAGGATCCATCCATGACTTCACGGCGAACAAGAATCCGGATTATGGCTGGTGCGGCGGTCTTGGGAAGTGTGTCCGTGTCCGCCCTGGTGGGTGTGGCTCCGGTCTCGGCGGCGGCCGACTCCCACAGTGACTGGGCACGGGGTGGGGCCGTCGTCTCCGTCGAGCAAGCGGCCGACCTCACAGCGGAGGAAGTGGCCGGGGAACTCCGGGGAAAGATCGACTCGTCCCAGCTCCGCTACGGCGTGACCGCCTATCGGGTCACCTACCGCACCACCGACAGCGCGGGCGCCCCCACGACCGCGAGCCAGCTCGTCGTCCTGCCCAAGAACGGGGCACGCCACCTGTCCACCGTCTCCTGGCTGCACGGCACCACCGTCTACCGCAAGGACGTCGCCTCGGAGAATCCGAAGTCGGACGACCGGCTCGCCGCCCTGCTGTTCGCCTCGACCGGGCGGGCCGTTTCGGCGCCCGACTACGTGGGCCTCGGATCGGGCGAAGGCTTCCACCCCTACGGTGGCCCCCGGGCCACCGTCGCGGCCTCGGTGGACGGCCTGCGCGCGGCCCGCACCGTGGCCCACCGGAGCGGCCGGGAGCTGGAGCAGAAGGTTCAGGTCAGCGGGTTCTCACAGGGCGGCCCCGCGACCATGCTGGTGGGCCGGGCACTTCAGCAGGAGGGCGCCGACCGCTACTTCCGGCTGGGGGCGCTCGCCCCGGTCAGCGGCCCCTACAGCCTCTCGGCCTTCGAGGCCGCCGCAGCCGACGACAAGATCGCCAAATCCGGCATCTACCTCGCCTACTTCGTCACCGCGTGGAACAAGATGTACGGCCTCTACACGTCACCCGGCGATGTCTTCCGCTCTCCCTACGCGAGTGAGGTGGAGGGCCTGTTCGACGGCTATCACACCACCCAGCAGATCGTCGACGCACTCCCGGCGGCCTCCAAGGACCTGTTCACCGAGGACTTCCTGAACAAGATCCGCAGGCCCGACGGTGTCCTGAAGGACAGGCTCCGCCCGATGGACAACACGTGCGACTGGCGGCCGAACGTACCGGTGGAGATCTTCCACGGCCGGGGCGACAAGGACGTCGACTTCAGTCACGCGACGTACTGCGCCGACCAGTTGACCAGGAACGGCGCCGCACACCGGCTGACCGACGTCGGCGACTACGACCACAACGGATCGGTTCAGCAAGCCCTGCCCCGGATCGTCAGATTCTTCGACGAGTCGGCGGCGAAGACCGACTGAAGCACGCCGGCTCGAACCGGCCGTAGGTAGGGTTCGCCCATGGCGAGCCGGCACCGTTCGACGGGTTTCACCGAGGCCCAGCTGTCGATCATCGACGAACTGGGAGTCCTGCCGTTCCCCGAGCAGGAAGGCAGGCCGGGGACGGGCGGCGGGTGGGGTGGGCCTGGATATCACGTGGCCGTGCTCCGGCAGAGCCAGGACTTCTGGGATGACCGGAGCGACGAGATCGTCGAGGCGGCCGAGAAAGAGCTCGAAGCCGATCTCGATGCCCTGGTGGCCGTTCTGACCGCCCGTTGGGGCGCCCCCACGACGGTCGACCTGTGGCCGTATCTCGGGTTCGACCATCCGGACCCTGAGTTCACGGCTCCCGAGCCGTTGGGCTTCCTGTGCAACGTCGCCGGCCGCATGCAGGTGTGGCGGCCGCCGTCCTCTGGCCGATGGCTCGCGCTGGCCATCGGTCAGGCGGATCGGGAGCTGCCCTTCGAACTGCTCGCCGCCATGGGTGAGGCGTCCTCGCTCCCGGGATGAGTCGGGCCCGGAGGCCGTCACGGCGCGGAAGTGCATACGTACGCACGTTCGTACACACGTTTACATGCCCGGTATGTCGTAGCCGGGGTCCGGATGCTGACGGGGGGTCCACCACTCGGTAAGACCCCACACCCCGAGCGCGAGCGCTGCCAGGGCCGCGACCGCCCCAGCCCACGGCGGTACCCGCCTGACGGCCATGGCCCAGGTGAAGAGCGGCACCAGCGCGCCGCCGAGCAGGATGAGCGGCAGGTCGACGAAGACCACGCTCAGGTCGCGGGCGTGGCCCTCGAACCCCCCGTCAATACTGAACGCGGCCCGGGGTAGCCAGACAGCCAGCCCGGTCAACGCACCGAGGCCCGCGAAGAAGTATCTGGCCTGACGCGCCTGACGCTCGTCCTGCGGCTTCAAACCGGTCCGCCCTGGGGTGTTTTCCCTCATGCCCTCTGGACGTGGCAGCCAGACGCACGGTTGCAGGGACAGCCGGCGCCTACGGTGGTGGTGGTCGGTTCGATGCGGGCCAGTGCGCCCGTCTCCAGCGCCGTCCACAGGGCGCCGTCCGGGCCCACCGTGATCCCGTGCGGCTCGGAGGCCGGGGTGGGCAGGTCGTGGAGGGTGATGGTGCCGTCGGGGGTGATCGAGCCGACGCGGTTGGCGCCCCACTCGGTGAACCACGCCGTGCCGTCGGCGTCGGTGGTGACGGCATGCGGCCGGGCCGTGCGGTCGGGGAGCGGGTATTCGGTGATCCGGCCGTCGGGGGTCCTCCGACCGATCTGACCGGCCGCGATCTCCGTGAACCAGACGCTTCCATCCGGGCCCACGGCGATTCCGACCGGTGCGGCCGCCTCGGTGGGGAGCTCCTGGACCGTGATGCGGCCGTCCATGCCGATGCGGCCGATGGCGTTGGCCCGGTTCATCGTGAACCACATCGCGTCCCCGGCCGCGGCGATCGCGGAGGGGAACGCGGAGGGAGACGCGCCGGTGCGCGGTCGCGGCAGCGGGTACTCCGTGACCGTTCCGTCGGTGGTGATGCGGCCGATGCGGTCGGCGGCGGTCTCGGTGAACCACAGCGCGCCGTCCGGCCCCGCGGCGATGCCGAAGGGGCCGCACTCCGGGGTCGGCGGCGCGAACTCCGTCACCTGGCCGGCCGTCGTGATCCGCCCGATCCGGTGCGCCCGGTACGTGGTGAACCACAGAGCGCCGTCCGGCCCGTTGCAGATGACCGTCGGGCTGCTGTCCGGGGCGAGCTGATGGCTGGTCGGCTCCTGTCCCGGGACGAGCCGACCGATCCTGGCGCTGTGCACCAGGGTGAACCAGAGCGCGCCGTCCGGGCCGGTGGTGAGGGCGTACGGGCCGCTGTCGCGGCCGGACACCGGGTACTCCTCGACGTCCGGGGTCGTCACTCCGACTTCCCCAGACCTTCGGCGGCGGCGATGCGCTCGATGTCCCGCGGCGAACCGCCCATGATGGTCCGGGCGTGCGCGGTCACCAGCTCGACGGGCCAGTCCCACCAGGCGGCGCGCAGGAGCCGTTCGATGTCCCCGTCGTCGAAGCGCTGCCTGATCGTCCGGGCCGGGTTCCCGCCCACGACGGTGTACGGCGGCACGTCGGCGGTGACCATCGCTCCGGCCGCGATCACCGCGCCGTCGCCGATCCGCACGCCGGGCAGCACGGTGGCCCCGTATCCGAACCACACGTCGTTGCCGACCACCGTGTCCCCGCGGCTGGGCATCGCGGTGACGAGGTCGAGGGTCCGCTCGGTCCACTCCCCGCCGAACATGGTGAAGGGGAAGGTGGACACCCCCATCGACGGGTGCTCCGCGCCCGCCATCAGGAACCGGGTGCCCGTGGCGATCGCGCAATACTTGCCGATGATCAGCCGTTCCGGGCCGTAGGCGTACAGCACGTTGCGCCGTACGAAGTCGGTCGCGCCGTCGGGGTCGTCGTAGTAGGTGAAATCACCCACCACGACGTTCGTCCCGGCGACCAGTGGTTTGAGGAAGACGACCCTGTCGTGGGCGGGCAGGGGATGGACGCTGGCCGGGTCGGGTGCCCCGGCGGCGGCAGCGGTGCTCGGTTCGGATGTCACGCGCGAATCTCTCCGTGGGGTTTGGTTCGTGCTGGGCGGGAGGCGGCCTTCCGGGCCGGTACCCAGCATGCGCATCAGCCCTCCGGGGAGCAACGGCCGATCTTGTTATGGTCGTTCGTTAACCCTGAGGTTCACGAACCGGGGGAGCCGGGGAGCGGGGGACCAGGTGCGACCGGGGACCGGGGGACCGGGGGACCGGGGGCCAGGACCCTCCTCACCCCCGGCCGCGCAATCGTCCGCCGGCGGCGCCTCAAAAGCAGTGCTGATCCGATCCCTCAGCCCGTACCGCTACCAGTGCCTCGCCGAGCGGGGTGCGCCGGTAGAGCACCGACCGTCCGGACCGGGCGCGGACGAGCAGTCCCGCGTCTCGCAGGATGGCGAGGTGGTCTCCCACCGCGCCGGGTGCCATGGCGAGGCTTCGGGCGAGGTGGCTGGTACTGGCCGGGGCGTCCAGCGCCAACAGCAGTCGGGCTCGGGACCGGCCGACCAGAGCGGTCAGGGCGTCCGGCCCGGGGACGGTCTCCTGGTCGCCCCACAGGGCGGCGGTGCCGCGTGCGCAATAGACCAAGGTCCTGGGCCAGGGATCGTCCAGGTGGGCGGCCATGTTCCCGACGAAGACCGAAGGGATCAGCAGGAGCCCGTCGCCGGCGAGGCGGACTGTTCCGACGTGGGGGAAGTGGCCGATCTCGATGCCGCCGGCTTGCCAGGCGATGCTCGGGTGCAGGCTCTCGATGGTCGCGGCCCATCCGTGTTCGCCGATCACACCCACCCGGTGCACGACGTCGCGCTCACAGATCGCGCGCAGTTGCGGCCAGTCCGCGGCGAGCAGCTCGTGCCACGCCTGGTCCATCGCCTCGGCGATCCTGGAGACGGCGTCCGGCGAGTCCAGCACTGCGCGTACGCGGGGATCGCGGGAGGACGGGCCGGTCGCGTTGGTGGCGATTTCGTGGCGAGCCGCTTCCAGCGGTGTGTCCCGGATCATGGCCAGGTCGTCCGCCCAGGTCTGGTTGAGGCCGCGCGGGGGCGGGGCGACGAAGTTCGGTCCGCCTTGCGGTGTGTGCAGGGCGAGGGCGGCGTTCAGTTCGGTCTCGCGGCGAAGCCGTTCAAAGGCCGGCAGGAGCCGGGTGGCCCAGGCTCGCGGCAGCGGCCGGTACTGGCCGGCGAGCGAGCGCAGCAGGAAGCAGAGGTCCATCGCGGGAGAGAGTGCGAAGCGGCTGCGCAGCAGGTCATCGACGGAGACTTCGAAGCGCAGCACCCTGCCATGCTACCGCGGGACGTCGGCTCCGATTCGTCCAGGGACGAATCATTGGTGAGTGGCGTGGGCGCACGGCGACGCTGGGCGCCATGACCCCAATCGCCGAACCCGCGCAGGTCAACCACCGTGCCACGTACCGGGAGGTGCTGGCCGAGCCACGATTCCGGCTGCTCTTCTCGACCCGCACCGTCGCGATCACTGCGGACGCGCTGCGGATCACCACGTTCTCGGTGCTGGTCTTCTCGGCCACCGGCTCCGCGCTGCTGAGCGCACTGGCCTTCGGCATCGGCTTCATCCCGCAGCTGTTCGGCTCGCTGCTGCTGGGCTCACTGGCCGACCGACTGCCGCCCCGCGCGCTCATCACCGGCGGCTACGCCTTGGAGTGCGCCGCCGCCCTGCTGCTCGCCCTGGTGCGGATGCCGATCGCGGCAAGCCTTGGTGTCGTGGCGCTGGTCGCCCTCGCCACACCGGTGTTTCACGGCGCGTCGAGTCGGCTGGTCGCGCAGTCGCTGGAGGGCGACGCCTATGTACTGGGCCGTTCACTGAACAACATCGCTTCCTCCGGCGCGCAATTGTTCGGACTGGCGCTGGGAGGTGCGGTCGTCGCGGTACTCGGCCCGCACCGGGCGCTCGTGGTGAGCGCCGCCCTCTACCTCGGCTGCGCGCTCGCCATCCGCATCCGGCTGCCCCGGCTGCAGCTGGGAGAGTTCGGCGGCACACCCGGCAGCGCTCGGGGCGATGGCGGGGCCGTCCGGGCAAGCCTGCACGGTGCCGGCCTGCTGCTGCGCGGACACACGGTGCGGCGGCTGATGCTGGCCCAGTGGCTACCGCCCGCGTTCGTAGCGGGCGCGGAAGGCCTGATCGTCGCCTACGCCGGAGGACGCCACTTCGCGCCCGGCTGGTACGCGGTGCTGATGGGCTGCCTGCCGGTCGGCATGCTCGTCGGTGACCTGCTGGTGGGCCGACTCCTGCGGCCGCCCACCCGGGAGCGACTGGTGGTCCCGTTGATCGCGCTGATGGGACTGCCGCTGCTCGGCTTCGCCGCCGAACCCGAAGTGGGCGTCTCGTCCTGTCTGCTGCTGCTCTGCGGCTTCGGATTCGCCTACGGTCTCGGCCTGCAACGGCCGTTCCTGGACGCCCTGCCGCAAGATGGCCAGGGCCAGGCCTTCGGCCTGCTCGGCTCCGGCAGCATGACGCTGCAAGGCGTCGGACCGGCCTGCTTCGGCGTGGTGGCCGCAGGCATCGGAACAGGCGGCGCAATCGCCCTGGCAGGCGGCGCGGCGGTGCTCACCGCCGGCTGGATTCTGACCTGGAACCCGCCCAAATCCCCGGTCCCCGTACCGAACCACTCAACGGGATCTTGAGACCACGAGCAACCCATGGAAGGCTCATGCCGCATGATCGATGAATTCGCGAAGGACAACCTGCACGGGAGACTGCGGCGGGACCGCGAGGCGCTCCTCTGGAAACTCGACGGCTTGTCCGAATACGACGCCCGCCGGCCTTTGACGGCGACCGGGACCAGCCTCCTCGGCCTGGTCAAACACGTGGCCAGCGTCGAGGCCAGGTACTTCGGCGAGGTCTTCGACCGCCCGTCCCCGGAACCGCTGTGCCCGTGGCAGGACTCCGACGGCAGCGATCTGTGGGCGGCCGAGGACGAGACCCGCGATCAGATCATCGGGTTCTACCGGCGCACGTGGGAACACTCGGACGCGACGATCAACGAGCTTCCCCTGGACGCCCCCGGTCACGTGCCGTGGTGGCCGGAGCCCCATTCCAACACGAACCTGTTCGCCGTCATGGTCCATGTCCTCAGCGAGTCCGTCCGGCATGCCGGGCACGCCGACATCCTGCGCGAGGGCCTCGACGGCCGGACCGGGGTGCGCGCCGAGCACGAGCAGCAGATCGACGAGGAAGCCCGCGCGGCCTACTGCGCGAAGATCGAGCAGGCCGCCAGGTCGGGTACGTCCATCAAGGCTTAGCTGGATATATCGGGCAGCCTGACATCAGCCCCCTACCGGCGCTTGCGATCTCCGATGGAGAACCGGGAGGCGCTCTACCGGCGGACCGCCGAGATCAGTCCGCCGGGCCGCTCCTCGCGCTGCGGCGGGGTGCTGATCGGGCGGCCGTAGGCGCCGCCGCACTCGCGCAGGGTGTGGCTGCCGGCCTCCCAGCCGTGTCCGGCCAGCCAGCCCACCGGGTCGTCGGACATCTCCGAAACCCACATGGACGCCGCCGATCCCGGCACGGCGTCCGCGCCGAAGCGCTCGATCACGCCGCGCGAGCCCAACGTCAGCCCCATCCGACTGCCTGCCGCCGACTGCGCGCCGATCCGGGCCAGCAGCAGCTCCACCGCGTCCTCGGGCAGATAGATCAGCAGTCCTTCGGCGATCCACACGGTCGGCGCCGCCGGGTCGTGCCCTACGGCGGCCAGTGCGCCGGGCCAGTCCTCACGCAGATCCACCGCGACGGTGATCCGTTCGCAGCGCGCGACGGCCCGCTCCTGGCGCAGCACCGCGGCCTTGAAGTCCAGCGGCGCGGCGGTGTCGACCTCGAACAGCCGGGTGCCCTCGGGCCAGTCCATCCGGAAGGCCCGGCTGTCCATGCCGGCGCCGAGCAGCACGACCTGCCGGACCCCGGACGCAGAGGCCCGCCGCAACAGGTCGTCGAGGAACTTCGTCCTGATGACGATGGAGTACGACACGGCCAGCCGACGGCGTCGCGCGGCCTCGTCCTCGGGCAGCGACGGCGAGGAGGGCCACAGGCCACCGGCGGTGGCGAAGGCCCGTGCCAGCGGGTCGCGGAACAGCGCGTTCTCCCGCTCGGTCTCCAGCGCCCGCACCCTGGCCACCCCCACCGCCGTGGCCCACACTCCCGACGGCCGTACCCGCTCCTGCTCATCAGTCACCGCGCCAGCCTAGCGATCGATTCCAAGGGGCCCGATGAGGGGAGCCGGAGCGTTGCCGAGGCCGCGCCCCCGCCTGCCGGCGGGGGCGCATCGCGATGGACGGGACCGTGGGCCGCGCCCTCAACAGGAGATGTAGTCGAGCACCGCCGAGGTCGGTTCTCCGGCGTGGAAGCCGCTGAAGTTGACGGCCTTGCCCTTGCCCCCGGCCCACGGCGACTCCCACCAGCCACCGTCCGTGAAGAAGATGCGGACATAGGGGCAGCGGCCGTCGGCCCTGGTGTCATGGACCGTGCCGGTGATGTTCCCGTCGCACACGCGGCCGTCGCCGTACCCCTCAGGGCGTGAGCCGGGGCCGCCCGTGTCGAAGACCCTGCAGCCGAGCACCGCGTCGGTGGACGCCTGAGCCGTGGGGGCCGATGCCAGGCCGAGGAGACAGAGAGTGCCCAGCAGGCCGGCCACCGAGGTCATGTGCTTCCTGGATCGCACTCCTTTCAGCAAGAGATGTACCTCATCTCCGCGCCCGTGTACTCGCCCGCGTGATAGCCGCTGAAGTTGACGGCCTTGCCGTTGCCTCCGGCCCACGGGGAATCCCACCAGCCATCGACCGTGAAGAAGATGCGGACGTAGGGGCAGCGGCCGTCGGCCCTGGTGTCGTGCACGGTGCCGGTGATGTTTCCGTCGCACACCCGGCCGTCGCCGTACCCCTCGGCGGTGCGGGGCGCCTCGATGACCCGACAGGTCGATGTCCCTGGCGTGGCCGCCTGGGCCGCGGGGGCGGATACGAGGCCGAGGGCCGATAGGGCGATCACCGCCGCTGTGGTGAACGTCCGGAACCTGATGCTCTTGTTCATGATTCCCCTCGTCATGAGTGCGTCATGAGCGTGTCCGTGACGAGTCTGGTCGCGGGCTGTCTATCCGTCATTGGCCTGTGACGCACGAAGGGTTGTCCCTGAGCGCACGCCGAGTGCCGTACGACGGTGCTCGCCCGGCGGCATGCCGTAGGCGGCACGGAACGAACGGTTGAACGACTCGGGGCTCTTCAGGCCCCACCGGGCGCCGATCGCGTGCACCGGGACGCTCAGCAGCCGCGGGTCGGTGAGGTCACCGTGGCAGCGTTCCAGGCGCTGTCGGCGGATCGCGGCCGACACGGTCTCGCCCCTGGGGCGAAACAGCTGGTGCAGGAGCCTCACGGAGATGTGGTGGTGGGCCGCGATGGCGTCGGGGCCGAGCTGAGGATCGGTCAGGTGGTCCTGGATGAAGACGTCGATGCGGGCGCGCAGCACCTGGTGCCGCGTCTCCGGGGGGACGCGGTCCTGTGCGTCGGCCCGGGACGCGAGCAGTCCCGCGGCCAGGTCCAGGCTGGCCAGGCCGAGCCGCTCACCGTCCGACTCGTCCAGCAGGGGTGCCTCCCGGGCGACCGAGATCAGGTGGTCGGCGAGGATCCGGGCGATCCCGGACCTGGCGGACAGGGTGCTGGCGAACAGCCGGTCCAGTCTGGACTCGGGCACGGGGACGAGCGTTCTGGGGAGGTGCAGGATGACGGCTCGTGCGGCGCCGGTTTCGGGCGTGCTGACGGCTCGTCCGCGGTAGGGCCGCGAGGATGTCCAGAGGGCGAAGTCGCCGGCGTGGAGAGCGGCGTCGTTGCGGCCCTGGGACACCTCCATGGACCCGCCCAGGACCAGGGTCAGCTCGTAGGTCTCGGGGTCCCCGCGGCGGACGAGCTGCGCGGTGCGCTCCGACCGTAGCGCGGGGAAGGCCATGGTGGTCAGCTGAAGAGGGCCGAGGCCGAGGGACCCCACGCTTCCCGTGAAGTCAGAGGCCCCGTCACTGGTGATCCGTGTCGGAGCCACCCCTCGTCCGACGACCTCGCACCACCAGTCGAAACGCTGCTCCCTCGGTAACGCCGCCGTGTTGAACTCGGTGAACGCCATTGACCCCCCACATGGACAACCCGCCTCGCATCTGACTGCCCAACATGGCCAGCGGGCTCACCACGACGCAACGCTCGTCGGCGATATGGCCGAGCCGTTGCCGGAGATGGCCGGAGACGGCCGGAGACGGCCGGGAGGCGCCTGCCTCTGTATCTGCCGCCTGCTGGCTGCCGCCTGTCGCCCGCCGCCGTGGCGTCCGACCCCTCTGATCGGCGGTGGAAAGAATTCGTTAAGGCCCATACGGGCGGCATCAAATGACGCCGGGTTCGACTCAACGGCCTGCTAGCGTCCATTTCGCCGGAATTCTTTCGGTGAAATGAAAAGTTGCGTCAGACGCAGTTCCCCCGGGCCTGTCAGGCCCGGATCCGCTGCTGCTGACCGAGGCGGGAGAATTTATGAAGATTCACATATCGAAGAGGAAAGCTGCCTTTCAGGCGGCGATTGCCGGCGCGGTGGTGATGGCGGCGGTCGTCGCGGTGCCCGGCGCCGCCTATGCCGACTCCAGGCCGTCGTATCCCGCCTCCCTCGGCGAGGTGGCCGACGACTTCGTGGAGTACGGGGACCCCGTCGCCTGGGCGGCACGGCAGAGCGACCACGCGCACAACTGGGGTGTCACACAGGAGTACGGCAGCGTCTGCACCCGCGCGGGCTGCCGGTCGGCCGGTACGGGTGCCAAGTACGACGGGATCATCACCGACACCGCCGGGCTCACGTTCAAGAACCTTCAGGTGACGGCACTGGGCACCCCGTCCGTGTCGATGGATCACGGTGTCCGGATCTCGGCGCGCTCATGGCTGACGAACAACACCCCCAACTGGCAGCTCATGACCTCCGGGTCGTTCGGCTCGGGGTACACCACCTCCATCACGAGCGCGGTGACCAAGCAATTCAGCACGGGGCACACCCTCAGTGCCGGTTTCAATCTCAGCGGCCTCATCGAGGGTGGCGCTGCCCTCACCACGACCTACACGTGGGGAGCGTCGGAGTCCACGACGAAGAGCGATGACCTGAAGTTCACCGGGGACCCCCAGAACGTCTGGGTACCACCGCACGGCTACGACATCGTGTACGAGGCGATGGACCGCTATACCGGCACCGGGCAGGTCCAGCTCTCGGGGGACCTGGACGGGAGTCTCACGCAATGCGTTCACGGCTCACTCCGGAAGGCCGACGGTAACTGGGTGACGTGGCAAAGCGGCACCCAGGGCTATGACCATGACGGAAACAAGGACTGCGGAACCTATTCGGTGTACGACGTGGCGCTGGCCGCGTCCCACGCGGGACGCGGAGGTCCGCCGTTCGGGAAACTCCCCGAAGGTTTTTCCATCAGCGGCCACCACACCGTTTCGGCCCCGGGGATCGGCTCGTACGAGGCCGTCACGGGTGCGAATTTCAGTGTGACCGTTGATCAGTATCCGTCCGATGTCATCAAGCCGGGAAGTGTTTCCCCGGACTCGGCCGCCGGCATGGCCGTTGTTTCCGGCCAGCAGCCCATCCGGCATTCTTACTCGATCCCGGTAAAGGTCGACCCGAAGACCGTGCGCAGCTCGGTCACCACGCACTGAACCTTTCCGGGGAGCAGCGCGGGAAGCAGGGCGGGAGGCGGTGCGGGAAGCAGCCCGTACAGCGCTTCATGCCCCGTACCGGCTGAACGCGGGTGTCCGCCATTCCTGGCCGTCGGGCCGGACGGCGAGTGCTTCGTAGCCGTCCAGTGTCTCCACCCAGCCCTGTGCCTCGTCGCCCCGGGCGAACGCGGCGGTGGCGTAGGTGTCGGTCAGGGTCAGGGAGGGGCCGATGAGGGTCAGGGAGGCGAGCCCGGTGGCGGGTGCGCCGGTGTGCGGGTCGAAGATGTGGGCGCCGCGTTCGGCGGTGCCGGAGGTGGCGACGGCCAGGTCGTGGTCGGCGGTGATGACGGTGAGCAGTTCGCCGGGGCGCAGCGGGTGGGCGATGCCGATGCGCCAGGGCCTGCCGGGTCCCGCCCGGCCGCGGAGCTGGAGGTCGCCGCCGCCGTTGACGCAGGTGTGGTGTGCGCCCGCTTCGTAGAGGGATCGGGACGCGGCTTCGGTGGCCCAGCCCTTGACGAGGCCGGAGGGGTCGAGGGTGCCGGCGGGGATCATGCTGAACCAGCCGTCGGTGTCGTGGGCGGCCTGGGCGCAGAGGGACATGACCTCGTGGACTTCGGGCGGGCAGTCGTCGAGGTGGATGTCGCCGCGGTCGAGGCGGCTGATGTGGCTGTCGGGCCGATAGGTGGAGAACACGGCGTCGACCCGGTGGAGTTGCCGTACGGCCTCGGCGAGGGCGCGGTGGATGGCGGGGGTCGGTTCGTCGCGGATGTCGAAGGAGAAGACGGTGCCCATGACGTGTTCGACGTGGCGCAGTCCGGTCGCGGTGTCAGGCACGGTGTCAGGCACGGGCCTGGTCCAGGGCGCTCTGCAGGGATTCGATGTAGCCCTGGCTGGTGTAGCTGGCGCCGGAGACGGCGTCGATGTGCGCGCTCTGGGCGCCGATCGCCTCCTGGGCGAGGCGGGGCAGGGCGTAGGCGGCTATTTCCTGGTCCCGGCCCCTGCGGTCGGGGGCCTGGAGGACCTTGACCGAGGTGATCCTGCCCCGGTCGAGGGTGGCGGCGACCTGCACGGTTCCGTACCGGGTGTCGACGGGATCCCCGGTGAACGTGCCAGTTCCGGTGGACGTGCCGGTTCCGGTGGACGTACCCGGCTGGCTCCCCGCGGGCACGCGGGGCGTCGCGGATACGGCGGGGGAGCGGGGAGTCGTCCCGGCGAGGGCCGCGGGCTGGTGGGGTTTGAGGGCGAGCAGGGTGACGATGAGCGTGCTGACGCCCGTGGTGGTGAGGACGGCTCGGCGCATGGCGGTTCTCCTCAGAACGCGAACGACTCGTGATGGATGCGCCGGGACGGGACGCCCGCCTCGGCGAGGGCCCGGATCGCGGCCTCGGCCATGCCGGGAGGACCGCAGAGGTAGACGTCGTGCGCGGCCAGGTCCGGGACCAGAGCGCTCAGGGCCCGCGCGGTCAGGGGTGAGGAGCATGCCGTGGGTTCGTCGACGACGTAGTGCACGGTGGTCCGACGGCGGGCGGCGATCACGTCGAGTTCACCGCGCAGGGCGAGATCTTCGGGGCGGCGGGCCCGGTAGACGAGCGTCACCTGGCCGGGCAGGGTTTCGAAGAGCGCGCGCAGCGGGGTGATGCCGACGCCGCCCGCCAGGAGCAGGACCTTGGGGGCGGTGCGGCGGTGCGCGGTGAAGCCGCCGTAGGGCCCTTCGGCCCATACCCGGGTACCGGGTGCCAGGCGGGCGAGCGCGGCGCTGTGGCCGCCCGCGGTCTTGACCGTGATGCGCAGCCGGTGGGGGTGCGCGGGGGCCGAAAGGGAGTACGGGTTGGCGGTCCACCACAGTCCGCGGGTCAGGAAACGCCAGCGCAGGAACTGTCCCGGCTCGCCGCCCAGCTCATCCAGGTGCTCGCCGGTGAAGTGGACGGAGACCACGCCCGGTGCCTCGGCGTGGACGGCGGCGACGCGCAGGCGGTGGCGCAGTCCTCGCCGCAGCGGTACGGCGAACCGGTACCAGGCGAGCAGCGCGGCGACGCCGAGGAAGAGCGCGAACCAGGCCGCCTGCGCGGTGCGGTTCCCGACGAAGTCGGCTCCGTTGGAGAGCTGGTGGCCGAAGGTGAGGAAGACCGCCAGGTAGGTGGCGAAGTGCAGGTAGTGCCAGGTCTCGTAGCTGAGCCTGCGGCGGGCCGCCCGGGCCGAGAGGACCGCGGTGGCCAGGAACAGCAGGAACCCGGCGGTGCCCTTGAGGAGGTCGGGGTAGTCCAGGACGAGCGTGGCCGTCTGGCTCACCACGTCCGTGCGCGAGGTCAGGGCGTACCCCCAGATGATCAGGAGGGTGTGCGCGAGGGCCAGGGAGACGGTGCACCGTCCGCCCCAGGCGTGCCAGCGGGCGAGGCGGTCGGTGCCGACCGTGTGGTCCAGCAACGGCATCCGGGCCATCAGGGCGAGCAGGACCGCGCAGGCGTAGCCGGCCAGGAGTCCGGTGATGCGCCCCGCGCCGGTGAGCCAGCCCGCGGGTCCGACGACCGAGGTCGTGTCACTCCACCACAGGGCGAGCACCCCGGCGCCGCCGGACCAGATCGCCAGCAGCGCTACGAAGGGCACGGCGGCGGCGCTGCGGTGCGGGCGCCGGCGGCGCAGCCCGCGGCCGGTCCCGGTGCTGGTCCCGGTGCTGGTGAACGTGCTGGTCATGGGGCTCCTCCGGATGGAACTCGCTCCGGCAATGGACGGCCAGACTCACAGCCCAACCTTTGAGTACCTTCTGAAAGCGCCCCTACGACCGCCCTCAGCGCGGATTCAGAGGAAACTCAAAGAAACGGCGGTTCCTGCGACCGGCCGGACCGGGAGATGCTGAAGGCATCATGAACGAGCCGCGTACGACCTCACTTCTGCACCGCCCCGACGGAGGGCCCGTACGGATCCTCGTCGTCGATGACGAACCCGACGTCACCGACGTCCTGACCGGAGTCATGACCGGTGAGGGCTGGCAGGTACGCACCGCCGCCGACGGGACGAGCGCACTCGCGACGGCCCGTGACTTCCGGCCCGACGCGGTGGTCCTGGACTGGATGCTCCCCGACCTCGACGGCCTCCAGGTCCTGCGGTCCCTGCGCCGTGAGGCGCCCCGCGTGTGCGTGCTGTTCCTGACCGCCCGCGATGCCGTCGAGGACCGCATCGCCGGGATCACCGCGGGCGGCGACGACTACGTCACCAAGCCCTACAGCCTGGAGGAAGTCCTCGCCCGGCTGCGCGGGCTGCTCCAGCGGGCCGGAATGGCCGCCGCACCGGGAGCGAACCTGCTGACCGTCGGAGACCTCGCCATGGACGAGGAGGCCAGGGAGGTCACCCGGGCCGGAAACACCGTCGACCTGTCCCGCACCGAGTTCGAACTCCTGCGCTTCCTCATGCGCAACCCGCGCCGGGTGCTGTCCAAGGCCCAGATCCTCGACCGGGTCTGGGCCTACGACTTCGGCGGACGTGCCCACGTCGTCGAGCTCTACATCAGCTACCTGCGCAAGAAGATCGACGCCGGACGGACTCCGATGATCCACACGGTGCGCGGGGTCGGCTACGTGCTCAAGCCGGGCTCGCCGTGAGGCGCGCGGTGCCCCGCACCCTGCGCGGCCAGCTCACCGCCGGACTCGTCACCCTCCTCGCCCTCGCCTGCCTCGCCGTCGGCATCACCACCGCCCTCGCCCTGGAGGGCTTCCTCATGAACCGCCTGGACGAACAGCTCTCCGCCTCCGGCGGCCGGTTCGCCGCCAGCCTGGAACACGAGGCCACGCCCGACGCCGACAACCGCCCCGACACCCGGGGCCAGGCCGAAGCGACCTTCGGCGCCCGCCTCCTGAACGGCGCCACCACCCAGGCAGCCGTGGTCCACGACGCCACCGACCGCATGATCCAGCTCACCGCCGGGGACCGCCACGCCCTGGCCGGGGTCCCCGCGGACGGACACGGACACAGCATCCGCCTCGCCGCACTGGGCAAGTACCGCGTCACCGCCGTCGAGGGCGACGACCGGGACGTCCTCATCACCGGTCTGCCCCTGCACCCGGTGGAGGAGACCCTCCACCGCCTCGAAGCCGTCGAAGCCGCACTGTTCGGCGCGGCCCTGCTGGCCACCGGCGCCGCCGCGGCCCTGTGGGTGAGGATCTCCCTGCGCCCCCTCCAGCAGGTCACCGCCCGGGCCGCGGAAGTGGCCCGGCTCCCGCTGGCCAGCGGCGAGGTGGCCATGCCGGGACCCCTCCGCGACACCGACCCCCGCACCGAGGTCGGCCAGGTCGCCGGCGCCCTCAACCACGTGCTCGGCCACGTCGAGGACGCCCTCACCCGCCGCCACGCCAGCGAGGAGCGACTGCGCCGCTTCGCCGCCGACGCCAGCCACGAACTGCGCACCCCCGTCGCCAACATCCGCGGCCACGCCGAACTCGCCCTGCGCCACCGTGGCCCCGTACCCGCCGAAGTCCGCCACGCCCTCGAACGCATCGACAGCGAATCCCGGCGCATGACCGGCCTCGTCGACGACCTGCTGCTCCTCGCCCGCCTGGACGCCGGACGCCCCCTGGAACACGAACCGGTCGACCTGACCCTGCTGATCCTGAACGCGACGGACGACGCCCGCGCCGCGGGCCCCGGTCACCGCTGGCTCCTCGACCTCCCCGAAGAGCCGGTCACCGTCACCGGCGACGCCCACCGCCTCCAGCAGGCGATCGGCAACCTCCTCGCCAACGCCCACACCCACACCCCGCCCGGCACCGACGTGACCATCACCCTCACCACGCAACAGAGCACCGTCCGCGTGGACGTGAGCGACAACGGCCCGGGCATCCCCGACGAACTCCAGCCCGAGGTCTTCGGCCGCTTCGTCCGAGCCGACCACGCCCGCTCCCGCTCCCGCGACACGGGAAGCACCGGCCTCGGCCTCTCCATCGTCCACGCCGTCACCACCGCCCACGGCGGAACCGCCACCGTCACCAGCAGCCCCGGACACACCACCTTCCGCCTCACCCTCCCGGGCTGAACGGGGGCGCCCCGCGGGCATACCCCGGCGGCCTGCACCGGGACGGTCATTCCGAGCTGCGGCGCCTGGACGGCGCGTGCACCGCGAGCGGGTGGACTCCCCCCATCACCATTCAGTCCTGCGTTTGGGGAGGGCGTTGATGGCGAGTCGGGTGAGGTGGCGGGGGTGGGCGAACAGCAGGGGAGTGGCGAGCATGCCGGTGATCCGGGCGATGTCGTGGAACATGCGTGGGTTGTGGGGGACGAGTCGTTGCCAGTGGTCGAGGTACCACAGGGCCAGTCGGGTGTAGGCGGGTGGCTGTGTGTCCTGCCAGGCGCGGTCGGGGATGGTGGCGAGGATCCAGGGCCAGGTGGTGATGCGGGCGAGCCGGCGTTGGAACTGGTGGGTTCTGCCGTGGAGTGCGGTGTTCGGGTGGCGGGTGAGCAGGTCGCGTAGAGCCAGGGCTTCGAGGGCGGCCACGGTCATGCCTTGGGCGTAGACGGGATTGAAGACGCAGGCGGCGTCGCCCAGCACGATGAGTCCGTCGGGCCAAGGGGTCAGTCGGTGGTAGTGGCGGCGGCGGTTGGCTGTGCGGGCATACCGCATCACTACGGTGTCGGGTTCCAGATGCCGCACGGTTTCGTACAGGTCGCAGGACAGGGATTTCATGAAGGCGTGGAAGCCGTGTTCGTCGGTGGGCGGGTGGTCGCCGGCGGCACCTTGGAGGGCCACGAGGAGCCGGTCGTTCTCGACGCGCAGCACAGCGGCGCCGCGCGGGGTGTGCGGGGGTTGGGGGAGCTCGAACAGCGCGCGCCAGACGGGGGCGGTCTGCTCGGTGAGGCGGTATCCGCGGGCAGCGTAGCCCGCGCGGGGATCGACGATGGTTTCGGTGACGCGGGGCCATCCCAAAGCGGCGAGCCAGTCGGGTAGATGGGAGCCCCGGCCGGAGGCGTCGACGACGAGTTCGGCGGGGATGGACTCGACGGGGATGGACTCGGCGGTGCCGGTCGGTAGGCCCCGGCGGCGCTGCAGGAGGGTGACGCCGGTGACCGTGCCTCGGTTCTCGTGTGCGGTGATGGCGGTGACGGCGCATCCATCGCGGAGGTGCACTCCCGGCAGGCGCAGGATCCTGTCGCGCACGGTGTTTTCCAGCAGCGGGCGGCTGACGGGTTGGATTCGGATGTCCGAGGCCATCGGTGGTGGGGCGCCGCGAGGGAAGTGGATCCGGCTGTCCCGGCAGAAATCCACGGGTGGTGCTCCCGCGGCGGTGAGTTGGTGTCGCAGCCCGGGCAGGAGCTGTTCGAGGGCCTCAAGGCCACGGGCCTGCATGGCGTGGGGGAAGCGGCCTTGGGGAACTCCCTTGCGTGGCACGGGAATCGGGTCGAGGTGGTCACGTTCGATCACCGTCACGCGGGCGAAGGCGTCGCTGAGTACCCCGGCGGCGAGCAGGCCCGCGATGCCCGCGCCGATGACGACGGCGTGGCCTGCCGCCGGGACCGGGGTCATGGGCCGCCGCCGGGGACGTGGAAGTGCGGTGGGAGATCGGCGGGCAGGCCGGGGCCGCCGAGGGTGAGGAGCACGTTCTGCCCGATGGCGATGAGGTAGGCGAGGTCCATGACGCCGATGAGGGCCAGCGTCCGGGCAGCGGTGCGGACCTTGGGCGTCAGCTGCCCGCTGCCGCGCAGGATGGTGGAGTCGGGCCCTCGGGTGAGGTGGTGGTGGCGGATCAGGAAGGCGATGTAGGACCAGAGGAAGGGCGAGTTCCACAGTCGCAGCGTGGGGAACTGGTACCAGTGGCCGGAGAACAGCGCCAGTGCCGGAAGAAGGTTGGTGTTGGCGTAGGAGGATCCGCCGACGACGATGTAGAGGTATTCCAGTGACCAGTCGATCACGTAGCACCAGACGAGTGCTAGCAGCGCGAATCGGGCGGCGCTGATGTGCCGTCCGTGGCCGACGGTCCGGTTCATCAGCCACGCGGTCAGCAATGGACAGCTCACCATGGCTCCGTGGCTGATCGGGCCCGAGGTGATCAGCCCGACCCAGTATTGAGTGCCGGCGTTGGGCCATCCCGGGATGGAAGGGCCCCAGGACGGGGTGAGAGGAAGACCGCTGCTGTAGACCAGGCTCGGGTGTGGAACACCGAGCAGGGGCTCGACCCAGAACATGGACATGTAGGCGAGCAGCAGCGATGCGTCAAAGGTGAACCTGCGCTGTCTGCGGCATTGCCGCACCACATGGCCGATCAGGCCCAGCAACAGCAGGAGGACCGCCGCCTGAAAGGCCACCAGTACGAGGAAGCGGCCCTGGGTGAGGCCGTGCTGGCCGACCTGAGGAAGGTGGATGTCGACGCCGCCGTTCAGCAGCCACCCCCCGACCGACCAGGTCGCCACGGCCAGGCACAGCGCGCCGATCGTCGCCCAGCCGGTGACCGGGGTGAGGATCCGTGGACGGGGCCGGAGCCCGGCGGGTTCCGCGTCCGGGTGGGCGGGCCTCATGGCCGGCCCACCGGGACGAAAAAGCTCGGCAGACCGGCGGGCAACGGGCCGCCGAACCGGGTGTAGAGGACGTGGTTCGCCGCGAACACCAGGTAGACGGCAGCCACCACACCGACGAGTGCCAGCGTCCGCGTCACCGCTACGGCCCGGGGCGGCAGCTCGGCGCTGCCGCGCAGGATCGTCGAATCCGGTCCTGCGGTGAGGTAGCGGTGGCGGATGAGGAAAGGAATGAGTGACCAGAGGGGCGAGGCGATCCAGCGCAGCGTCGTGAACTGGTACCAATGGCCGGCGAACGGTGTCAGCCACACCGGCTCGGCGCCCGGGAAGGTCACCGTGCCGGTGAGGATGTAGATCCATTCCAGCGTCCAGTCGATGAGCACCGAGCAGCCGAGCGCGGCCAGTACGAACCGTCCGCCGCGCAGGTTCGGCCAGCGGCGTAGCACGGTCCTGCCCATGACCACGGCGGCCGTCAACGGCCACACGGCGGTCATCGCGTAGCCCCATGGACCGGAGGTCACCACGGCATGGGTCTGCTGCTCGGCGTCCTGGCTGTACCAGCCCGGTATGTACGGTCCCCAGGTGGACACCCGGACCAGACCGGCGTTGAGCACCAGGCTGGGGCGGCTGAAGTTGGTGAGCGGTTCCAGCCAGAAGCTCGCCGCGTAGGCGACCACCAGCGACGCGTCGAAGGTGAACGTGCGCTCCACCAGGCATTGCCGGACGACGTAGCCGACCAAGCCGATCGCGGCGGACATGATCAGACCCTGGAAGACCCACAAGGTGATGTACCGGGTGTCGCTGATTCCGCGCTCCCCCGGCCACGGAACGTACACGGTGAACCTGCTGTCAAGTAGCCAGCGGCCCACCGACCACGTTCCCACGGCCAGGGAGAGGACGCCCACCGCCGCCCACATCGTGACCGGGCGTAGCGGCCACGGTCCACGCGCGTCCACGTCCACCCGCATCCTGGCGGTGACCGATGACCGGCCCACTCTCCACCGCGTACCCGGACTCATGGGCGCACCTTCTCCGACCCCGTGAGGCCCATGGCCGCCAGCAGCCAGTCAGCGAGGCTGGCAGCGGTGGGTTTGACCCAGATGACTCCGGGTTTGATGTCGACCTTGAGTGCGCGGTGGATGCGTTGCTGGAGTTGGACGGCGCCGAGGGAGTCCATGCCGAGGACGACCATGCTGGTGTGGGCGCCGATGTGGCGGGTGGTGTTGCCGAGGAGTTCGCGGACCTGGCCGGTGATGAAGTCCTCCAGGATCCGGCGCCGCTCCGCGTCGCTGCCGGCGGAGAGGACTTCGTCGCGCACCGGTGAGGCGCCGTGATCGGCGGCGGGGGTGTCGGTGAGCAGGTGGGCCAGGAGGGTGGAGTGGCGCAGGGCCGGGTAGGGGGCGGTCCACTGGGCGGGGTCGATGGGGGAGTAGGCGATCTGGTGGTGGCCTTCGGCGAGGATGCGTTCGAGGGCGTCCATGCCGTCGGTGGGGTTGATGAGTACGAAGCCTTGCTGGGCGAGGTGTTGGCCGCGGCCGACTTGGCTGAAGGCGCCCCAGTGGATGCCGGTGGCCGGCAGTCCCTCGGCCAGCCGGTGGGCGGTGAGGGCGTCGAGGTAGGCGTTGGCGGCGGCATAGGCGCCCTGTCCGGGGGAGCCGATGAGGGAGGCGAGGGAGGAGTAGACGACGAAGAAGTCCAGGTCCGCATCGAGGGTGGCTTGGTGCAGGGCCCAGGCGCCTTCGGCCTTGCCGCGCCAGACCCGTTCCAGCAGGTCGGGGTCGAGGTTGGCGAGGGTGGCGTCCTCGACGACGCCCGCGGCGTGCACGATGCCCCGCAGGGGGGTGTCGCCGTCGGTTGCCGTCTTCAGCGCCTGCGCGGTGGTGTCGGCGATGTCGCCGAGCACCACCTCGATGGCGCAACCGGTGGTGGTGCGCAGGTCGTCCAGCTCCCGTGCGGCGGCCGGGGTGGGGGCGCTGCGTCCGCACAGGACGAGGCGGCGGGCACCCCGTTCGGCCAGGCGGCGGGCGGTGAGCAGTCCCAGGCCGCCGAGGCCGCCGGTGATCAGGTAGCTGCCGTCGGCCCTGACCTGCCGGGGCAGGCCGTCCGAGGTGGTGGGGCCGGGGCCGGGGCCGGGCTGGACGCGGGCGAGGTAGCGGGTCCCGTGCCGCCAGGCGATCTCGGTGATCGGCGGGTCGTCGGCGAGGAGGTCGGGCAGGATGGCTTCCAGCGGAGTGTCGCCTGCTACTTCCAGGCTGCTGGGCCGGAGTTCCGGGTGCTCGAAGGCGGCGGTCCTGAGGAGGCCGCGGACTCCGGCGGCGGCCAGCACGTCGTCACCGCGCCACAGCACCCACAGCCGCGGGGGCGTCTCCCGCTCGGCCAGATGGGTGAGGACGGTCAGGGTGTGCTGCACGGCGGCGCGGGCCCCTCCGGGAGTGGGGGCGCCTTGGTGGCCGCCCAGGGCGAGCAGGACGTGGGTGCACGGTGGTTCGGCCTCGGAGTCGAGGGCCTGGGCCAGGTGCTGGATGTCCAGGGGACGATCGCGGGGAGGGGTGAACCGGCGGCTGCCCGCCGCCTTCTTGCCGAGCAGGCGGCCAAGCCGCTCGCCCCACACCATGTCGTCGGGCGTGATGACCAGCCATTGCTGGTCGCTGGCCTGCGGTGCCTGCGCGGGGGGCTCGGGCAGCCAGGCCAGGTGCGACAGCCGGGCGGTGTAGCGCTGTTCGGCCGGGGTGATGTTGGTCAGGCGCAGGCCACGGACCTCGGCGACCACGGTGCCGTCCGCGGTGGCGAGCCGCCCGGAGGCGGCGCAGGTCAGGTCGTCGGCGTGGTGGATTTCGACGGCCGCGAGGCGGGTGTGGGCGGTGGGACCGTACAGGTGGATCTCGTCGAAGCCGGCGACGACCACCGGGCCGGGGCTGGTGGCGTGGTGCGCCAGCCACACCGAGACCACCGTCTGCACGAGTTCGTCGGCGAGCGCGGGGTGTAGCCGCAGTGTGTGGGCCGAGACGCGGGCGCTGTCGGCGATGTGCAGCCGGGAGGTGGCGACGTCGTCCGTGGGGTGGATCTGGATGCGGTCGATCGCGGTGAAGGCCGGGCCGTGGACGACGTCATGGCGTTCGCGGAAGTGCCGGTACAGGTCGGCCGGGGCAGCGTCGACCCAGTCCCCGGCAGGAACCGGGAGCGCGGCGCAGGATGTGGCGGTCGCGTCGTCGGGCAGCGGCCGGACGGTGGCGCGGGCGTGCACGACGGCCTCCTCCCCACTGCCCGAGCAGATGGTGACGGCGGCTTCGCGCTCGCCGCTCAGGATGAGGCGGGTGGTGACCGCGGGTTCGGGCTCCAGGACGAGCGGGGCCTCGGCGCTCAGATGCTCCAGCGCGATCCGATGGGTGCCGAAGACCTCGGCGCCTGCGGCGAGGATCATCTCGGCGAAGCCGGTGCCGGGCAGCACGGGGACGCCGGCGACCTGGTGGTCGCCGAGCCAGGGCAACCGGCCGGGGCTGATCGGTGTCTGCCACAGGTGCTGCTCGGGGTGCTCCGGGTCCTTCACGTGGCCGCCGAGCAGCGGGTGCTGGGATGCGGCGGTCAGGTGCGGACCGACCAGTGTGTACGGGGTCTGGGTGCCGCCGTGGCGGGTGCGGTGCCAGGCGGTGGTCGGTACGTCGGCCAGCTCCCCTTGCCCGTAGTGCGCGGCGAAGTCGATCTGGTCGTGGCCGGAGCAGTGGACAGTGGCCAGGTGCTCCAGGAACGCCTCCTGGTCGTCCGTGCCCTGGCGCAGGGTGCCGACTGCGACTGCGTCCGTGATGCCGTGGTGGGTGGCGGTGTCCAGGATGGGGCGCACGGCCAAGGGGTGGGCGGTGCACTCGATGAACAGCCGGTGCCCGGCGTCCAGCGCCGCCGACACGGCGGTGTGGAACCGCACGGCGTGGCGCTGGTTGCGCACCCAGTAGTCGGCGTCCAGGGGGCCCGGATCGCGCGGGTCGTCGCTGACGGTGGAGAAGAAGCCCGGTCCTGGCACTGTTGCCGGCACATCGGCGAGTACGTGGTGCAGCTCATCCAGGATGGGGGTGACCTGGGAGGAGTGGGAGGCCACATCGACGTCGATCATCCGGGCCACGACGCCGGCCGCCTCCCACCCCTCGACCAGGGTTTTGACCTGTGCCGCGTCGCCGGAGACGACGGTGGCCTGCGGGGAGGTGAGCACCCCGATGGACACCTCGTTGGCGCCCGCCGCCTCGATCGCGGCCCGTACGTGTCCGGCGCTGAGCATGACCGAGGCCATCGAGCCACCGGAGATCGTGGCCAGCAGCGCCGAGCGGCGGCAGATGACCTTCACTCCGTCCTCGGCGTTCAGCACACCGGCGACCACGGCCGCGGCCACTTCGCCTAGCGACTGCCCGACCACCGCGGCCGGGTTCACGCCCCAGGACTTCCACAGCGCGGCCAGCGCGACTTGCACGCCGAACAGGACGGGCTGGATCCGGTCGATGCCCGTCAGCTCCCAGGACTGTTCGATCGTCTCGCGCAGTGAGAAGCCCGCCTCGGCCCGGATGAGTGGTTCCAGTTCGTCGATGACCGCGGCGAACACCGGCTCGCCCGCCAGGAGCACCCGGCACATCCCGGGGCGCTGGGAGCCCTGCCCGGTGAACACGAACACCGGCCCCGCATGCCCGGGCGGCAGGACGGGCACCCCGCTCGCCATACCCTCACCGGGTCCGTGCTCCGCGAACGCGTTCGCACGTGCGGCGAGTTGCTGCAGGTCACGCGCGACGATGCCCAGGCGGTGATCGGCATGCTGGCGGCGCACCGCGAGCGTGTGCGCCACGTCCCGGGCCCGCGCCCCGGTTGCCTCGGTCGCCGCCCAGGCGGACAGGCGCGCCGCCGCCCGGGTCAGCGACTGGGGCGAGGTGCCCGACACCAGGAACAGCCGGACCCCGCTCTCGGCCCGTGGTGCGGTGCGGGCAGGGCGCCTGCGCACGGTCGCAGAAGCCTCCAGCACCACGTGCGCGTTGGTGCCCGTGACCCCGTAGGAGCAGACTGCGGCCAGCCTGGCGGCCCCGGACACCGGCCACTTCGTCAGGGAGGTGGGCACGAACAGCCGTGAGTCATCGTCCCGCTCGATCGCCGGGTTCCACGCGTGGAAGTTCCGGTTCGGCGGGATCACCCCCCGGCGCAGGCATTCGATCGCTTTGATGACTCCGGCGATGCCGGACACCGGTTCCGAGTGCCCGATGTTCGTCTTGACCGAGCCCAGTGCGCACCGGCCGCGGCCTTGTCCGTAGACGGTGTTGATCGAGGTGTACTCGATCGGGTCACCCACCGCGGTGCCCGGCCCGTGGGCCTCCACCAGCCCCACCTCACCGGGATCGATGCCTGCCTTGGAGACGGCCTCGCGGAAGAGCTGCTGCTGCATCAGTGTGGAGGGCGCGGTCAGGCGCGATGCCTGTCCGTCGTTGTTGACCGCGCTGCCCCGGATCACGGCCAGCACCCGGTCGCCGTCCCGCCGGGCATCGGCCAGGCGTTTGAGGGCCAGGACGCCCGCACCCTCGCCCCGGACGTAGCCGTCCGCGCGGGCGTCGAAGGCGTGGCAGGCCCCGCTGGGCGAGAGCAGCAGGGGCGCTTCGTAGTACTGCGTCTCGGGCGCGAGCATCAGCAGCACCCCGCCGGCCAGTGCCATGTCGCACTCGCCCAGGGTCAGCGCACCACACGCCGTGTCCAGGGCCACCAGCCCGGACGAGCAGTGGGTGCTGATGACCATGACCGGGCCGCGCAGATCCATCCCGAACGCCACCCGGCCGGCCGCCCCGGCGGTGAAGTTGCCGAACAGGTAGGGGCTGTTGGGAGCGTCCGTGACCGGCCGGGCTTCACGGAAGAGGTTGTCCGGCGCGTACGTGCCCACGTACACGCCCGTGCGCGAGCCCCGGATGCGGTCGACGGGGATGCCGGCATGTTCCACCGCCTCCCACGCGGTCTCCATCAGCACCCGGAACTGCGGGTCCACCCAGTCCCGCTCCGCGGGCGCCACCGAGAAGGCTTGCGGGTCCCACGCCCACACATCCCCCTCCAGGAAGCAGCCCAGGCCGGCCCGGGCCGCAAGCTCGGGGTCATGGACCGCGGCCAGCCGGCCCGCGTCCCACCGGTCGGCCGGCACGGGACCGGCCGCCTGCCGGCCATCGGCCGCCAACTGCCACAAACCACCTGGGGTTTCCACCCCGCCCGGGAAGCGGCAGCCGATCCCCACCACCGCGATCGGCATCTCCTGTGAAGCAGACATCGTGCAGTCCTTCCGGGCTATTCGGCGATAGCGGTGCGGTAGGTGAAGCGGAACAGCGCCAGGTCCCGGCCGTCGATACGGACGCACTCCCCGGCATGCTCGAAATGCTGGTGACATCCGTAGAAAGCGACCGCGATCTTCTCCGGCAACTCATCACCCTGCAGGTCATACAGCGGGCCGAGGCCGTCCGGGCCGCCCACGAGCACGATCGCCGTCATCGAAGGAACCTTCCTGCTCTTGAGGGCACACACGTGAGCACACACGTGAGCACACACATGGGGAACCGCACCGAACCCCGCACAGCACGGGGACAGGAATACGTCGGGGATGCCGGACCGTCACGGCACACCGGTGTGCAAGCAGGAACCCGCTGCACTCGGGAAGACACTCCAGTGAAGAGGCGAAGACCGGCGAAGACCACGATGAGCGTGCCCGGCCGCGTGGCAACCCTGCTACGCCGGCCAGCGCGCCCCGGCCGTCCCTCTGACCAACCAGCACACGAAGAAGAAGCGATGACGGCCAGTAACGGCCGAGGCTGGAGTCGGCAACGGCACAGCGCGCCCTCAACAGACGGGTGGCGGCAACAACGCCAGCAACCACAACACGCGGACCCCGCCCAAACCTTGGGCCCAGGCATCAACAACCCTGCTTTGCAGCACCAGCCGGGGTCCGACGAAGCACATGCTCCTCCCGCCACAAGCGCCAAACCAGCCCCCCTGGCCAGAAACTTGGAGAGCAGCAGAAGCACACAGCGCACACCGGCGCCCGTCGGCTCGCACCAGGCGGCAGGCTACGAGCCCCGGACCATCGCTTTTCGCACCGTCCTACCACCAGCGGCCGCAACGTACTCACGCAAGGCGCCTCATCGCCATGCAGCACACGTCGTACCCGCCCCCAGTAGGGACGTATACGCCCAAAGGCGGATACCCGCCACCCCCTGGAACGTACAGCCGTATACCCACGCGCATCGACGGACACGGCAGAGGCCGAGGTCCCCAGCTCGGCGGCGTTGCGCACGAGGCGCTTGAGCTCGTGCACGGTGAGGATGACTGGCGTCTCGGGGGCGCCCTCCTTGAACTGGCGGGGCGGCACTCCGCCCGGCGCAGAGCTTCGAGCTGGCTCGCCAGCTCCTGCCGGGCGGTCGACGTCCTCGCGTACCCGATCCGGACGGGCCGCTCGGTGCGGGGCGCGGGAGCGAGGACGAAGCGCGGTGTGGTCTTCGCGCTGGTCTTCCCTCCCCGGGTGCGGCAGGCTCTGTCGGCGGGCGCGTCACGGTTCGGGCAGTCGTGGGTGGTGAGGGTCCGTCCGCGATGGGCGCTGCGAAAAATCGCTGTCCGATTGTCGGAACGCAGTGATAGAGGTTCAGGGTGACAACGACACTTGAGTTCCCCGCTCTGCTGCGACTGATCGACGAACGGTCGACCGCCTTCCGCGCCGCGGTCGCCTCCGCGCCCAGCCTCGACGTACAGGTGCCGACCTGCCCCGAGTGGACGCTGTTCGATCTGGCGCAGCACATCGGCGAGGGGCGCCGCGACTGGGCCGCAACCGTCGCCGCAGGGCCTGCTCCGGCCAAGTCCGCGGCGGTGGGCGCCCCGGCCGCGCCTCGGGAGCGCGAGGCCCTGCTGGCCTGGTTGGCGGAGTCCACGGAGCAACTGCTGGACGCACTGCGGAAGGCCGGCCCGGATCGCGGTTGCTGGACGTGGTGGGAGACGTTGCAGTCGCCGCAGACCTCCGGTGCCGTGGCTCGGCACCAGCTCCAGCAGATGGCGGTGCATACCTACGACGCCCAGATCACCGTGGGTGCCCCGCAGCCGCTGCCGGCCGAGGTGGCACTCGACGGTGTCGAGGAGTTCCTGTTCACCTGCGTCGCAACGACGAGTGCCTGGCCGCACAAGCCCGCTGTCATAGACTTCCACGCCTCCGAGGGCCGCTCCTGGCGCCTCTCGCTCTCCGCCGACGGCGCACGGACCACCCGTCTCCCCGGGCCCGGCGCCATATCGGCCACGGCTGCCGGCCAGGACCCGGACGTGGCCCACGCCTCCGCCTGGGGCACGGCCAGCGAGCTGGTCTTCATCCTGTACGACCGTATCCCGTTCAACTCCCTGAAGCTCGACGGCGACCAACGTCTCTTCGACCAGCTCAGCGCCTGGGACCCGGATGAGTAGGACGTGACGATGCGCGGGGGGGAGCAGACCGTCACGGCTGCGAAGCGGCTGACCAAGGCGGTGGCCCACAAGCTGATCGGTGCGCTTGGTCGGTCGCGATCGAGGTGGAGCAGGGTGACATCCTCGGTCGACCGGCAAGCGTGCACGCTTCGGCCCGACGCGGGCCGGCGGGCATCACGACCCGGGTCGGCGGGTTAGCGGTGGTCCGCAGTTCTCACAAATGACCATCTCTGCGAGTTCTGCGAACGCCCCCTCAGCGATCACGTTGCCGCAGGTCGCCGTTCGCAAAGAACCTCTCAAAACCAGGGCGTTCTGCGAATCGGTTTTGAGGGGGTGATCGCGTGGAACTCACCATCGACCAGGCCGAGAATGCGGTAGAACGCCACGACTGCCTCAAATGCGATGCTCCGGCCGGAAGTCCTTGCCGAACCCGTGGCGGCAAGACCGCGACGAAGTACCACACCGCCCGCTTCATCCTCGTTCCCGCGCTCCGCGAAGCGCTCGATGTCGCCGTGCCCGACGACCGCGGCCCGGGCCGGCCCTGGGTGCCTGGCCCGCGCATCGAGCCCGCCGAGCAGGCGCCGGCCGCGAGGAAGGCGCTGGCCTGGGTGGTCTGCTGGCGGTGTTCGCTGACGGTGCTGACGCTCAGCGGGCCGGTGTCAGCCTTGGCCCGCAGCTTGCGGAGCTGGTGCCAGTGGGCGAAGCGCCGCAGGAACTGCTCGTGTTCGGTGTCTGTGGTCGCTGCGAGGCGTTCGGTCAGCCAGCGTTGGAAGAGCAGGAGCCGGCGGTCCTGGCGGGGCAGGGCGCCGCATTCCATGAGCAGGTCGCGCAGGTAGGTGGCGGTCCGCCAGTTCGGCACCTGCCTGGAGAAGGCCATGTGTGTCCGGGGCCGTTGCCCCGGATGCGGCACCGACCGGCTTCTGCCCGGTCGCGACGATCAGGGCCAGCCGCTCTGCCGGGACTGCGCGGGCATCACCCGCGACACCAGTTCCGCAAACTGCGGGCCAAGGCCGACGCCGGCCCGCTGAGCGTCAGCACCGTCAGCGAACACCGTCAGCAGACCACCCAGGCCGACGCCTTCCTCACCTGGCTCACCCACCGAGGCAGCACGCTGGCGACGGCAACCCAAGCCGATCTCGACGCCTGGCACGCCGAGAATTACGCCACCCGCCGCGCGGCACAACCCTTCCTGCGCTGGTGCATGGACACACGCCGCATGCCGCGGCTGACGATCCCCTACCGCACGGCGACCAACCACAACCCATGAGCCAGCACCAGCGGTTGGCCGCCCTGCGCCGCGTCCTCGGCAACGATGCCGCGCCGCTGAGAATCCGGGTCGCCGCCAGTCTTGTCCTGCCGTTCGCCCAGCCCCTCACCCGCATTGTTCGCCTGACGACCGATGACATCCTGGACGACGGCCAGCAGGCCCACCTCCAGCTCGGAGACCCGCCCTCGCCCCTGCCCGAGCCCGTCGCCGATCTCGTTCGAGCCCTACCTCCACTCACTCCCGGCCGGCACGCCCGCGGTGAACCTCTCCACGCACTGGCTCTTCCCCGGCCGCCGCCTGGGCCAGCCGATGAACCCGGCCAGCTTGCTCGGCCCCCTCCGTGACCTCGGTGTCCCGGCCCAACGAACTCGCACCTCTGCCATCCGGCACCTCGTCCTCCAGGCCCCCGCACCCGTCATCGCCAAGGCGCTCGGCTACCACGACAAAACCGCCACCCGGCTCATCACCGAGGCCGACGGCACCTGGAGCCGATACGCCCCCGGCGACCACACACGGTGACACTGCCATCGCCACCCATCAGGAATGCGCGCCACCTCAACATGCGCGCCTACCAGTCTCAACTCCCAGGCACTCGGCGAGCAGGTCGACGATGTCGCGCCAGGCTCGCTGCGCGTGCTGTGGGTGGTAGCCGACGCCGGGGACCGTGGGGTGGTCGACCGGCGGGTGGTGGAAGGCGTGCAAGGCGCCGCCGTAGACCGTGAGGCGCCAGTCGACGCCTGCGGCCTGCATCTCAGCGGTGAACGCGTCCCGTTGCGCGGGCGGCATGATCGGGTCTTCCGATCCGACCCCGGCCCACACCGGGCAGCGAATGCGCGCTGCCTCGCCCGGTCGGCCCGTGGTCAGTGCGTTGACGGTCCCGATCGCGCGCAGGTTGACGCCGTCGCGCCCGAGTTCCAGCCCGACGGCGCCCCCGGTGCCGTAGCCGACGGCGGCGATCCGGTCGGGGTCGGTCCGCGGTTCGGTACGCAACACGTCGAGTGCCGCATGGCCGATGCCCCGCATCCGGTCGGGGTCGGCGAGCAGCGGCAGGCAACGGGCCAGCATCTCGTCGGGGTCGCCCAAATAGCGCCCGCCGTGAAGGTCGAAGGCCAGCGCTACGTATCCCAGCTCGGCGAGAGCATCGGCCCGGCGGCGCTCGACGTCGCTGAGCCCCATGCCCTCTGGTCCGAGCAGCACCGCGGGCCGGCGGCCGACACCGGCCGGGAGCGCGAGGTGCCCGATCATCGTCAAACCGTCCGCCGGGTACTCGACCGTACGCGTCGTAATCGTCGTCATGAGACTGGACCGTAGTGATCGTCGAGCCCTGTTCGGTCGGTGTTCTGCCGCTGGCAGAACAGCGTGCGTGTCCCTCGTGTCCCTCTGAGATACGGGGGCCGAGCGCTCAGGGCTTCAAGATCATCTCGTTGCCCCTTTGGCGCGTACCTCGGAACCGTCGCCAATCGCATCCGATGCGAACTGGACGCATCTTGCGTCGCATTGGCCGGACGGGCGCCTGGAAGCCGCTGATCAGCGGGTAGGGAATTCGTCGCGTGCTTACCGAGACGGTACTGGGCGGGCGGGCCCGTGTCGTTCCGCTTCACTCGATCGGATGGCTGACCTGCCGTTCCTCCCCGGGCTTCGCATCTGATGCGAGATTCTCGCGCCGGATGCGATCTACGGAGCGTGATGAATTGGCGGGCAAGGGCGGGACGGCGCCTGGGGCCGCGCGGCTGCACCTGGCTGATGGGGTGCCGTTGCTGCGGCCGGAGGAGCAGGTCTTCGAGGCGATGCTGGACGGCTGGCGTAACCAGCAGCTGGCCCGGAACCTCGCGCTGTCGACGATCAACGGCCGTGAGCGGAAGGTGCGGGCGTTCGCCTCGCACGCGGATGCTTTCCCATGGGTCTGGTCCTCGTCGCTGGCGGACGAGTGGTTCGGCGACCTGCGAGCGGTCCGTGGCTGTGTCCGCTCGACGCTGCGCGGTTACCAGGAGGCAGTGCGGCTGTTCTGCGGCTACGCCACCGACCCGGCCTACGGCTGGGCCGCCGAGTGCGAGCGGCGTTTTGGTACTCATCCGATCCAGGTGTGTCACGAGTGGAACACCGCCGTGCACATGCAGGAGTGTGAGGCCGAGGCACCGAAGCGCGCCTTCACCCGGGACGAGTTGCAGGCGTTGTTCGACCACGCCGACGACGAGGTGAGCCGGGTCCGCGGACGTGGCCGCAAGGGATGGCTCCCCGCCTTCCGCGACGCGATGCTGTTCAAGACCGCGTACGCCTACGGGCTGCGGCGCAACGAGACGCGGATGCTGGATCTCGCCGACTTCGGCCGCAACCCCGAAGGGACGGAGTTCGGCGAGTACGGCGTCTGCTACGTCCGCCACGGCAAGGCGAAGAAGGGCTCGCCTCCGAAACGCCGCAGCGTGCTGACCGTGTGGGACTGGTCGACCGAGATCCTCGACCAGTGGATCAGCGAGGTGAGGCCCGCCATGCGCCACGCGGACGGGCCTGCCCTATGGCCCTCCGAACGCGGCCGACGCGTCGGCCTGCAACGGCTCGATTCCCGCTTCGCCGCCTACCGGGACGACCTCGGGCTCGATCCGGTCCTGGACTTCCACTCGCTGCGAAGGTCATACGTCACCCACCTGATCGAGGACGGCTGGGACCCGCTGTTCGTCCAGCAGCAGGCCGGCCACGACCACGCATCCACTACCTCCATCTACACCTGCGTTTCCTCCGACTTTCGCACCCGCACCCTGCGGCGGGCCCTGGATGCCACCATCGAGGCCGCGCTCAACCCCACGAAGATGAGGAGGGCCTGATGAAACGCCAGGTCAGCTACCAGTGGCGGCTGCGCGAGAAGATGGCCACCGCCGGGATGTTCACCACCAGCGAGCTCGCCCCGCTCCTTGCCGAACGCGGCATCAATCTCTCACTCTCCCAAGTCCACCGCCTGGTCACTGGCACTCCCGAGCGGCTGTCGCTGCCGGTGCTCGCCGCGCTCTGCGACATCTTCGACTGCACCCCCACCGACTTGATCGCCACCAAGGCGGAGAACGCCGCGGTCCGCAAGGTCGCCACCGGTGACGCTGTGGTCGACCTTGCGGCAGTCCGCCCCAAGCGCGCCCGCATCCGGCCCGAGCAATGAGCCGGACCCGCGTCCGAGCCGAGGACTTGTTCTGCGCACGATGCCACCGGGCCGTCCGCCTCGGCGCCCACCACTGGCCCGAGGGCTACCTCTGCGCACACTGCTACGACCATGCGCTGGAGACCTACGGCACCTGCACCGGCTGCGGCACCGACCGGCTCACCCCGGGCCTCGACGCCCACGGCGGCAAGCTCTGCACCGACTGCGCCGGAGGTCTTGGCGACTTCACCTGCCTGCTCTGCGGCGCCGAAGCCCGCCGCTACCGCCGTGGCGTCTGCGGATGCTGCGTCGTCGCCGAACGCCTCCGCCCTCTGCTGGACGACGGCACGGGCCGCGTGAACCCACAGCTCGTGCCGTTGTTCGTCACCCTTCGCCAGGCCAACCGGCCCAAAAGCATTCTGACTTGGCTCGGCTACTCGCACGTCCGGCGCAACCTGCAGACCCTGGCTCGCGGCGAAGCCCCGCTGACCCACGAGGGGCTGAGCCGGCTCACCCCGTGGCGCTCGGTCGCCTACCTGCGCGATCTACTCGTCCAGGCCGACGTCCTGCCCCCGGCCGACCGGCAGCTGCTGTTCTTCCAGCGCACACTCGCGGAGAAGCTCCCTGCCGTCAGCAACCCCGGGCACCGCCGGCTGTTGGAACTCTTCACCACCTGGCATCTCCAGCACCGACTGAACATCCTGGCCAGCCGCGGCGCGCTCACCGGGAAACAGGTCCAGCAGGCCCGCGGCGAACTCCGCCTCGCGACCGCCTTCCTCGACCACCTCACCCAGCGCGGACGCACCCTCGCCGAGTGCACCCAAACCGATGTCGACGCCTGGTACGCGGGCAACTACATCGCCCGGCGCCTCACCCACACCTTCCTACGCTGGGCCATGCGCTCCAAGCACATGCCGAAGGCCACCGTCCCGCACCGTTCCACGAGCAACCCCGCCCCACTCGCCCAACACCAGCGGCTCGCGCTGCTTCGGCAGCTCGCGAATCGCGACGACGTCCCACTCCACGACCGCGTCGCCGCCCTGCTCGTCCTCCTCTACGCGCAGCCACTCACCCGAATCGTCCAGCTCAGCACCGACGACGTCGAGCACAAAGACGGCGAAACCTACGTCCGGCTCGGCGACCCGCCGTCCCCCGTCCCCGCCCCCTTTGCCGGGATGCTGCTGAACTACCTCGGCCAGCGGCCGAACACCATGACCGCCACCAACCTCAATGCCCGGTGGCTCTTCCCCGGCCGCCGGGCCGGACAGCCCATGACCCCGGAAACTCTGGAACTCCGGCTTCGACAACTGGGTTTCCCGACCCAGCGGGGACGCACAGCGGCGATCCGTCACCTCGTTCTCCAGGCCCCGGCTCCGGTCATCGCCCGCATGCTCGGCTACCACGACGACACCACTGCCCAACTTGCCGCCGAGGCCGGAGGGACCTGGCAGCGCTATGCCCCCGGTGACCACGAGCCCTCACCACGATAGGAATACGCGACTCTCGATTACGCGAGGTCGCCAGATTCATGCCCCGTCAGACGCTGCTTGACCTTGCCGCTGGCGGCAGGGTTGCACGATGACCGGCATGAACAGCACCGCATCGCAGAGCAGCAGGATCATCGCCGTCACCGGAGCCGGCACCGGGATCGGCCGGGCCACCGCCCGCGCCTTTGCCGCTGAGGGCGCCCACGTGGTCGCGATCGGGCGGCGGGCCGAGCCCCTCAAGGAGACCGGGGCCGAGCCCCTCAAGGAGACCGGGGCCGGGCACGACCGGATCACGCCGCTGGCCGCCGACATCACCACCGAGGGCGAGCCGGATCGGATCATCCGGGCCGTGCTGGAGAAACACGGCCGGCTGGACGTACTGGTCAACAACGCAGGCATCGTGCGCAGCGGCGCCCTCGGCACACTGACGCCGGAGATGATCGCAGCTCAGCTTGCCACCAACCTCGTTGCCCCCATCCTGCTGGCCCAGGCCGCGCTGCCACTCCTGGAGAAGTCGGGCGGGGTGATCGTCAATGTCACTACGTCGGTGGGGCAGCGTGCCTGGCCCGGCAGCTCGGTCTATGCGGCTACCAAGACCGCTCTGGAGCTGCTGACCCGCAGCTGGGCAGTCGAGCTGGCACCCCGCGGGATCCGGGTGGTGGCGGTCGCCCCCGGCGCGATCGCCACCCCCATCGGCGAGCACCAGGGCCTGACGCCGGAGCGAATGGCAGCGGTGCGGGAGTGGCAGCTGGCGCACACCCCACTGGCCCGGATCGGCCGCCCCGAGGAGGTGGCCTGGGCAGTCACCCAGCTTGCCGCACCGGCCGCGTCGTTCGTCACCGGAGTGGTACTCCCGGTCGACGGCGGAGCGGTCGTGGCGTGATAAAGGTGGCCCGGGAGGTGGGATGGGTGCGGATCGGTGAGCTGGCCAGGGCGACCGGGACAACTGCCCGTGCGCTGCGGCACTACGAGCAGGTCGGACTGATCTCCTCGCAGCGGGCCCCCAACGGCTACCGCATCTACGACGAGCGGGCGGTGGTGAGGGTCCGTAATATCCGCTACCTGCTGGCCGCCGGGCTCACCCTGGACGACGTGCGGGTGTTCCTGCCGTGCCTGGACGGCGATGTGGCCGCCGCACCGCCCTCGGAGAAGGGCCTGCGGGTCGCGTTGGAACGGCTGGCGGTCCTCAACGAACGGATCGCTGCCCAGACCGAGGCCCGCGACCGGCTGGAAGCCGCGTTCCGACAGGCAACCGGTGACCGGATCCGCCCAGTGGCCTGAACGCCCGCCTCGTCGCAGAAGCCGGAGGAACCTGCAGTCGCTACGCTCCTCACGGCCACTCACGGTGACCACGAGCCCTCACTGGCCAGGGAATACGCGACTCTCGATTACGCGAGGTCGCCAGATTCACACCCCGTCCAGGCACTCGCTGGTGCCCTGCGCGATGAGTTCGCGGATGAACTCCGCGGGGGCGGCGAAAACGTGGAAGACCAGGCGCCCGCCGGGCGTGGCGACCCTTGGGGATCGCCGGCGCGATGAGTAGCGGTTGCGTGTTCAGTTTTCTGAACACCTAGTGGGGTGGTCAGCGTTTGATGCGTCCGCGTACGGCGAGGGCGGCCAGGGCGAGGAGGGCGGGTTCGAGGAGGCGGGACGCCATGTCGATGTAGGTGCCGGTGGTGGTTTGGGAATGGGCGGGCGGGCCCTGCCATTGGTACCGCGCAGGTGACGGGGCTGGACAGACAATGTGCGGGTCCCGCGCGGTCGAGTGCCGCTCGGGGCCGGACAGGTCGCAACACTGTTCGCCCAACGGTGCACCGCGTGTCGTACCGGTCGCGCGTGATGGAGACAGCCGTACGCCGGTGTGGTGGCGGCGGTCATCTCGGCGCGCGGCGTTCACCCGATGTCTGCGAACCAGAAGTACCAGGCCAGCGGCACGACGGCGGCCACGATGACCACCGTACCGAGCGAGACCCCCATACGGGCCCGGACCGGGCTTGATGTGCCGCGGCTCCGCGTGCGCCACACGGTGGGAAGCCCCCAGACGAGCGCGCAGATGCCGAGAGGGAGAACGAAGTAGCAGGGCACGAAGCGGATCCAGGTCGGGAGACGCTCCGGTAGGAACGGACACCCGATGGCACCGAGCGCGGCGATGCCCAGGAGCAGCGATCCGGTGCCTGTGTCCTGAGGGTCTGCCGGGTGTTCCGATCCGATGGCCTGCCGCGTGGAACTCATGGAGAGGAGCCTATGAGGAGGGCTATCGGCCCCGCGTGGGGGCGGCTACTCAGACGGCGTGAGTATCCGGTCCCAGGTCTCACCTGGCGGGAGAGCGGGAGGAGAGGGAACGCTTCGCCGCACGGGGCCCCGCCACCTCCGGCTATGGACCGGCCGTCCGGCCGGTCCATAGCCCCGGGCCCGGGCCGCAGGGCATAACGCCCAGCCCGTTCTGAGGTTGACATCCGAGTGCGGGCATCTGGTGGCGGACGAGCTGGGCGTGGAGGTGGCGGGGGTGCGCTATGCCGCGAGAAGTGGTCGGATTCGGCCTGGCCGGCCTCGACTCAGGTGGTGCGCCGCCGCTTGCCGGTTCCGGCGACCAGGGCGGCGCCCATGGCGAGGGTCACGCCGGCTCCGCCGAGGGCCCAGCCCGTGGCCGGGTCGGAGCCGGTGACCGCGAGTTGGCCACCGCTGATGCCACCCTCGCTGATGACCGGCGTGAGGGCGTCATCGGGCTTGGGCTGGTTTCCGGGAGTACCTGTGCCGTTGTGGCCGCCGTCGCCCGGGGTGGCCCGGGTCGTGATGGAGGTATAGGCGAAGGCCTTGTCTGATTTGGTCTGCGCGTAGTCGTCCGCGTCGACGATGATGAACGCCTTGCCGATGGGAGCGCTTGGCGCGATCTTGGCGCGGAGTTGGATGTCGAACTTCGCGTTCTTTCCGACCGCGTGGTCGAAGATCACTGCGGCGAGGTCGCGGCCCTTCTCGGCGGCGGTCCAGCGGTTGCCGTCCCAGACCTCGAGGTCGAGATGCCCGGCCTTCAGGGTGCGTTCGTTGTTCTGGATGGAGAAGGCGAAGCCGTACCGTTCGAGTGCTTCCCTGCCGGAGTTGTCGATGCTCAGGGAGAGCGGCTGCCAGTCGCCGCCTGCTGTGAAGCCGTTTTCCGGCAGCCCCTTCAGCTTGACCTTGGGGCCCGTGTTGGCGGCAGGCAGGTTAGTCACCTGGGATAAGTAGCGGACGCGGTCCGCGGTGCCGCCCTCGGCGGTCGTGGACAGTGTGAAGCGGCTGGGGGCGGCGCCCTTGGCGAACTTCATGCGGAGCTTGAGGTCGAAGATCTCGTTCTGCTTTATGTCGACGTCGGCGATGCTGAGGCTGTAGACCTCTTCGGAGCCGTCGGGTTCGATCTTGTGCCAGCCCCAGGTGCCGGAGGTGTCAGGGGCGTAGACCTCCGCCTGGATGTCGCTGCTCTTCCAGGACAGTGTGTCCTGGGCCCACAGGACCAGCTCGAGCGAGTAGTCGTCAGCGGCCGGGCGGCCCGAGTTGTCGACGTGGAGGGAGAATCCCTGCCAGTCGCTGCCCACCTTGAACTCGTCGGGCAGTCCGGCGAGTGTCATCTTCGGACCCTGCGCTGCAGCCTGTTCCGGCGTCGCGGGTTTCGCCTGTGGTGTGTCGGCATGCTGACCGGCCCGGGACTCCGGGGTCGGCGGGTGCCCACTGTCCGCCTTCGGAGTCTCACCCGGTGCGACCTGGGCCTTCCCTGGGTCCTGCAGTTCTCCGGCAGCCGCGGCGTCGCCCTTCGGCTCCGCGTCCGGTACGGAGAGCGCCGGGCTTTGTGCCTCGTCGGCCATCGCAGGCGTTGCCATGAGCACTGTCGGTCCGGCTATCGCGGCGGCAGCCACGACGGCCAAGCGCTGTAACTTGAGTTTCACGTCTGTTCGTCCCCTCCGTGGAGCCCAGGTGCGCAGCGCGGAGCGCGCATCCCCCCAGGGCTAACCCCAATATCATTTTGAACATGCTCAGGCTAACGGTGCGGTTGGGGCTCCGTGTGGAAACGGCCGCGCCAATTTCATGGAGGCGCTCTGGCTGGATTCATCGATGTGCGGCACTTCTGACCGAGCCAGAGCCCCTTCATCGCAGACAGCTGAATTACTTGTAACAGACTCGGCCACCACCCACTCACCTCAGTGGCCCGGCCCGGCCCGGCCCGCCCCGCGCCGTACCTGTGAGTTCCGGACCTCGGTACACCGCGGGCAGGGAGTGGTGGTCCTCTGGTCTGTTACCAGTAATTGAGAGTGTGGCTGCGCATGGGGGCCGATACCCACCGGTGCACGGCGGAGGAAGGCTGAGACGGACCCTCTGAAGGCACCACGTACCTGAGCCTGAGCCTCCGGGTGGGAGCGCTGCCTCGGCCCTCGTGCTGGACCTAACGTCAGATCAGTTCACGGAGTCACAGCCCAGCAGGCCCCGTACAGCGCCGCAGACGCCGGCATCGCGAAGCTCGGCGCACCGGGAGGTGAGATGCGCGGGCAGGGAGGCTGGGCTTCACTGGAAGGAGGAGAAGGAGCCGGAACGCAGCCGCTCGAGGAGGGTCGGCCATGGGCTCGGATAGCACCTTCGACGGCCCCTGGACGCGCAAGCACGACGATCCGCAGGCCCCGCACATCGCCCAGGCATACGAGACCGTCTACCCGACGTCGCTCCAGGATCTCATCGCCCTGTGCCGGGACCGTCCGCCGGACCGGCACCTTAAGGCCGCGGGCTCGCACTGGGCTCTGTCCGATGCCGCCATCAGCGACGACATCTTCCTTGAGACCAACGACCCGACCGGCATCCACAACGCCATGGCACGGACCCTCACCACCGTCGTTCCCGGATGTCTCAGCGACGAATACCTCGCGTACAAGCACCAGACCGAAGGGGAGCTGCAGACGTACCTCTTCCACGTCGAGGCCGGCAAGCGCATCCACCAGGCGTACGCGGAGATGGACCAGCCCACCAACAGCGGGGACCTCTCGACACTCGCCGGAGTCATGCAGGCGCGGTTCGGCGAGCAGTACGGCGGCGCCCGGTACCGCGGGCCCTGGGCGTTCCGAACGCTGGGCGGCGCGGGCGGCCAGACCGTCGTCGGAGCGCTGAGCACCGGCACCCACGGCGGGGACTGGGACCGCCCGCCGCTGGCCGACGCGGTGGTCGCCCTGCACCTGGTCACCGACGGCGGACGGCACTACTGGATCGAGCCCGCACCCGGCGACGGACCGCAGCTCACGGACGACGTCAAGCTGAAACACCTCTACGGGGTCGACGACTTCGGAGGCCCGTTCAATTTCGCGATCATCCGCGACAGCGACGTCTTCGACGCCGTCCTGGTGTCCGTCGGCCGGTTCGGCGTCGTCTACTCCGTCGTCCTGAGCGCCGTACCCCAGTACGTACTGCACCACCGGCGCCGGCTGCACGTCTGGCAGGACATCAAGAGACAGGTCAAGGACCCCGCCGGGCCGCTGTACAGCGAGCCGGCCGAGCCCGGCGCCGTCTGCCGGTTCCTGCAGGTCGCCGTCTGCCTCACCCCGCACGGCGGCTTCAGCAGGAACCTGGCCGGCATCACGAAATTCTGGGAGGTCCCCGCGCCCGCCGTGATGCCGGGACGGGCCGAGCGCGTCGGCGACGTCATCGGGCTCGACGACCGCACCCAGTCGCCGCTGTTCGCCCACGCCGGATCCAGCCATGCCTACGCACCCGACCCCGACCATCCCGGACCGTCGATGCTCGAGAAGGCGTGCACGGACCCGGGATTCATCTGGGGGCTGCTCGATTCGACGATCACCGAGATCGCCGCCTTCGTGAACAGCAACGGCACCGTGGTCAGCGAGAGCATCGCCGCCGTCGCCATCGCCGGCGGCACCGGCCTCCTGATCCTCTGTCCGGCCCTGCTCGCGCTTCTCGCCCTCCTCGCGGCACTCCACAACGCCACCGGCGACCACCCCAGGCTCGGCGAGACCATGGAGAAGATCAAGAACGCCGTGCTGGCGCCGAACGACCCCGACCCCGCGCGACGGGCCGCAGGGGTCTTCGTCTGGCAGGTCATCGCCTACACGGTGTTCTCGTCGGAGCAGAAGGACCAGGACTACGACGCCATCAGCTACGCCATGATGGACACTCACGACTACCTCGACGTGGCGTGCAATGTGAACGTCGACTCGGTGGAGGTCTTCTTCGACGCCCTCGACGACCGGGTCATCGCCTTCGTCGACGCGCTCATCGCCTACGAGGTGATGCAGGAGTTCCAGGGGAAGGCGTTCTTCGGATACGCGTCGCTGCGGTTCTCCCCACGCTCCCGGGCGCTCCTGGGCATGCAGAAGTTCGACCGCACCTGCTCGGTGGAGGTGTCCTGCCTACGGGACGTCACCGGCAGCCAGGAGCTGATCGACTACGCCGTCGCACTGGCCCGTAACCCGAACATGAACGCGATCCTGCACTGGGGGCAGCGCAACGACTACCAGCGCGCCGAAGTCGAGCGGGTCTTCGGCGACAGCGCCCTGAACCCCGGCGGCGACCTGGGACTCTGGCGCCAGGCCCTCGCCCGGTTGACGGACAACGGTCGGCGCAACGGCTTCACCAGCACTTTCACCCGGCGGACCGGGCTTGAGGTGGTGGTGCCGCGCGTCAGCGGTTTCAGCGTCGCCCCGGCGACCGCGTCGATCGGCGCCGCCGTCACCGTCGCCTGGAACTGCACCTTCAATCCCGACGCAACCGCCGTTTACCTGAGGATCGCCGCGCCGAACGGCGCCCACCTCGTCGACGGTGCCGTGGCGCTGACCGGGACCCATACCTTCCGGGCCGACCAGACCGGAACCTACGAGGTGACGGTCTTCGCCACCCTGCCGGCGCCGGATGGCCTGCCAGCGCCGGACGGCACCACCGAACGCGGCGAAGCCCGTACCGCTTTCGTGACCGTGAGCTGAACGGGCTGGTGAACCGAGCCGCCGGATCCTCAGCCCTCCGGAAGCGTGAAGTCGTACGGGTTCCCGGTGGCGATGGGATTCGTCGCGGGGTCGTGGCACACACACGAGAGGGTCATCCCGAGGTAGTAGGGCCCGATGAAGCTCCCTGGGGGCTTGTGGGAGTCCAGGGTGACGGTCAGGCCCTGCCCGGCGACGAAGTCCGTCGACCGGTTCTCCGCCACGGGCGACTGCCACTCTGTGTCCCCGCTGAACTTCCACTCCAGCGCGATCTGCCACCGCTCGCCCTCGACCACCACGAGCGGAGCCGTTGCCGGGGACGAGTGGGGCGGTACCGCGTAGCGGGCGTCGGCCGTGTCGGAACCAGTGATCACGAAGCTCTGCAGCAGCACCGCCCCGGGCAACGTCATCTCGTCGCATTCGGCGACCGTGATGCTCCATGGCCCGTAGAACGTCTCCGGCATGATGGTGGATCACCTCGTACGGTCGGCCACCGTGACCTCCGCGGGGGCGCATCCCTCCGCGCAGTCCTCATCAGCAGCCAAACACGATTCCGGTACACCGGCAACACGGCCAGCCGGTGTCCGTACCCGCGCCGTGCCCGTACCAGGCCGGGTCGTCAGGCGGGCTGGGCAGTGATGGTGCAGAGGCGTTTGGTGGCCCGGGTCAGGGCCACGTACAAGTCCCTTTCCCCGCCGGGGCGGGCCGCGATGATGTCCTCGGGGTTCATGACGACGACCCCGTCGAACTCCAGGCCGCGGGCTTCGGACGCCGGCACGATGCGTGCGTGGTGGGCGATGCCCCCGGCCATCAGCTCGCTCACCCTGGTGTCCGCGCAGATCACTCCCAGCAGCTCGCCCGGGTACGCGGTGCTCTGGGCGCGGAGTTCCTGAACGACCGCGGTGACCAGCCCGTCCGGAGGTGTGGTCACGGTGCGGGGGCTTTCACCGCTTCGCAGTGACCGTGTGGGCTTCTGGTCCGGAGCGATCCGCGTGAGCAGGTCCCGGACGCTCTCCAGGATCTCCTGCGTGGTGCGGTAGCTGACGGTCAGGTGGTGCAGCTTGAACCGCGGCCCGAGGTGGGGGCTCAGTGCTTCCTTCCAGTCGCGTGCCGTCGCGACCGGGCCCGCCTGGGCGAAGTCACCCACCAGTGTCATCGCCCTGGCCGGGCAGCGGCGGACGATCATCCGCCACTGCATGGCGGTCAGTTCCTGCGCCTCGTCGACGACGACGTGCCCGTACGTCCGCTCCGGGGGCCCGTCGACCAGGCTCGCCGCCTCGTCCAGCAACGGCACATCGGCCTCGGTCCAGGTCCACGGGGCGTCCTGACCGCGCAGCAGAAGGGACCGCTCCTGCGCGGTCAGGCGGGGCAGGTACTCGGCGAGAGCGTCGGCGTTCGTCAGGAGCGCCTGCACGAGGTCGCCGGGTGCCAGCCGCGGCCACAGGACCTCGACCGCTCGGTCGACGTCGGCGTCGTCGAGGAGGTCGGCTCGGAGGGCGTCCAGGTCCAGCTCGTGGACCGGGCCAGGGTCGGCCGCACCTTCGGTACGGCGCTGGGCGGCTCCTGTGAACCGGTCGAGGTCCAGGCCCGTCATCCTTTCGGCATCGGCGTCGATCTGCTCCAGGAGGTCGCCCATGTCCCGTTGCATCGCGTTGGTGACGGCGTCGACCAGGAGTTCGGTGAACACCTGGCGCGCGGGGTTGTGCCCCGGTGCGGCTGCCGCGGCGGCGTCGCGTGCCGCGGCGACCTCCTCGCCGGACAGGTGTACGAGTTCCCGTCCGACCCGCACGCTGAAGTCACCGGCGGGGGCCTGGTGGGCGCGGAGCAGGGCGTCCAAGGCGTCGGCGAGGTCGGAACTGCCCTTGAGACGCGCCGTATCGAACGTGTCCACGGTGTCCGCCATGTCCAACGTGTCCGAGGACACTCCGGCCAGTTCCCGGCAGGTCGCCAGAACGACGTCGTTCTCTCCGAGCGAGGGAAGGACCTGCGAGATGTAGTCGAGGAACCGGGCGTTCGGGCCCACCACCAGGACACCCTCCTCCGCGGCGCGCGGGAACGCGTACAGGACGTAGGCCGCCCGGTGCAGGGCGACCACCGTCTTGCCGGTGCCGGGCCCGCCCTGCACCACGGTCACCCCGCGGTGGGCGGAGCGGACGATCTGGTCCTGCTCGGCCTGCAGCGTCGCGACGGCCGCGTGCATCCTGCCCGTACGCCGTGCCGACAGAGCCTCCGTCAACGGGCCGTCCCCGACGACGTCCTCGTCGGTCGGGGCGGTCCCGTCCAGCAGTTCGTCGCTCACCGAGATGACCGTGCGCTCCTCCAGGCGCAGGTGCCGGCGCCGCCGCAGGCCCATCGGGTGGACCGGTGTCGCCTCGTAGAAGGGCCGCGCCGCCTTCGCGCGCCAGTCCACGAGCAGAGGCAGGTCATCGTCCTCCGTGTGCAGTCCGATCCGCCCGATGCGCAGGGCCGTGCCGTCCGTCCAGTCGATGCGCCCGAAGACCAGCCCTCTTTCGGCGCCCTCCAGCCGGCCGATTTCCTTGGCCAGGCGCTCGGCGGCGATTTCTCTCTCGTATGCCTCACCGGCGCTTTCCGCCGGTGCCTTCAGCACACTCGCCCGGTGTACTCGCGCCTCGGAAAGCCGCTCGGTGAGCAACTCATACAGGGAGGACACATAATCCCGCTCTGAGTCAAGTGCACGCGCAGCGGGGTCATTCATCTTTGACAACAGGGGGCTCCTTTGATTCGAGCCACACCATACGATCAAAGTTCCTTGAAGGTAAGTCTTGACTTACCTGGCAAGCCATGTCCCTACGGCGTATGGCGCTCCATGCATTCCGTTGTTCCGTTGTTCCGTTGTTCCGTATATCGATATCGCTAATTGTGCTCCCGATGTCGGCCTGCTTTATGGCGAGCCCGGCCTTTGATGCCGGCGATGTTTTGCCGCGCTCCATCTCAGCGCAGTTGCTCGGCCAGTCCGACGATGATGCCCTCCGGGCCGCGGACGTAGCAGAGGAGATAGCTGTCCTCGAACCGGGCGATCTCGCCGACGAGCTCGGCGCCGTGAGGGCGCAGGCGGGCAACGGTGTCCTCGATGTCGTCTACGGCGAACATGACGCGGTGCGTGCCCAGGACGTTGTGAGGCCGGTTGCGCGGCCCGGCGCTGGTCGCCGCGGGGGTGCGGTACTTCGCCAGCTCGAGCCGGCTGTGACCGTCCGGGGTCCGGACCATCGCGATGTCACAGTGGACGCCGTCGAGTCCGGTGCACTGGTCGGCTACGAGGCCCTCGACCTCCCCCCTGCCCTCCAGCTCCATACCGAGTTCCACGAAGAACGCGATCGCGGCATCCATGTCCTCGACGACGATGCCGACGTTGTCCATCCGCTGAATCGCCATGCTGGCATCTCCTTCTTCCTCGCGCGGCCGATGGTGGCCGCTGATGTCCCTGGGACGGAACCGGTGGCACGTTATCGACATCCATAGACCGCCGGATTCCGAAAAGCCGGATCGCGCCCCAGCACCGCTCCGGGGCCCGCCGTGAGCTGGGAGGGTGCTGCTCGTACGAGGACCCTCGTACGGGGTTTCCTGGACCCAGATCCGGCGAGTCGTGCCGTACACCTTCCCTTTCCCAAGGCTGAACGATCCCGCATGCTCCGCCTGCGCGCCCGGTGGCTACAAACCCGGAAGGGAATCGAAACAGGCAGCGGTGACCTCAAGTGCCGCAGTGAGCGAGGACACCTCACGCCGGAACCCGCCCGGGGTCATGGTCACTCGATAGCGCCCTTCCTCCAGGGGCCAGATCTTCGCAAGGCCCGACTCCGACTCGAATGGCGTCCGGCACAGAATCAGACTCCCGTGGCTGATATCGGGCCAGAACTTCCGCAGGTCAGGGTGTGCGTGAGCCGCCTGAAGGAGCGGTCGAGCAGGCAGGTGCCACTCGCTGGAAAGGAGCTGGCGCCACTTCACAGGAGTGGGGTCGCCATCCTCGAACGCCTGCGCCAGCTCGCTCCAGCTCATGAACGGAAAGCGGTCGCGCAGCTCCCGCAGACTGCCGCCTCGGCGCCACAAATGCGCGACTCCCACCGCGGCGACGAGGTCGTTCGTCCACCCCTCCGACGAAACGAAGACACGGTGGCGACGAATCCGTACGGAGAAGGAATCCTCCGCGCAGGGGGAAACGACAACCCACCCCCGATCGGTACTCACCTCGGCGCCGACGTCCCATCCCGAGTGGGTCCGCACCTCGCCCAAATCGAAGCCCTGAGCCAGTGCGATGCGCTCGATACCCCGGACCAGACCCGCCGGCGACGCTGCATCAGGATCAGCCACGCCCCGCGGCTCCGCCTCGTGACCACCTGTTGTCATGCCCGCCCCCGTGATTGAGATGCCTTACGCGGACACGATATGCCGCTCCGAATCGGCATCGCCCACGTCACCTCAGCAGGGGATGGCCCCTGAGACCGCGTTCGAGATCTGCCGTATCCCGCGGCTGGAGGAGTCGCTGGGCCTTGCGTGAGTAGTTCTGGGGGTGGGTATCGGGCCATGACCCCACCCTCGCCTGGATCACCGCCCATCGGCGCCCGGCCCGGGGCTACGAAACCAGTCCGGCCCGCTCCGAGACCATGATCTGCTGGGCAATGATCGGCATCATGGTCCGTGGACTTACCCGAGGCCGACTGGCCACGCGAGCAGGGCCCCGTCCCCTCTCGACCGCTCCTGGCCCCTGACTGCCTCGAATGAGCTGTCTGGTTGGATTCGAACATGAGCATCGGTAGCCATGAGAAATCAGGTCTCTCCAAGAGCGTCTGGGGCGACGCGGACTTCGAGGAAATGGGCTGGCATGACGCCACGATCCACGGCTTGTCCGTCCAGCCGACCGACGACATCCTGCCGCGTCTTTTCCTCGACCTCGACTACATCGTCCGCTGGGTCCACCCGGTTCCGCCCGCAACGCACTTTTCGTTCTGGGTCTCCCCGGCGACACTTGTCTTCGACGATGTCTTCGACCTTGAGGGTGACCTCGACTTCAAGGGGTTCGCCCTGGACCTGGAGATCGACGGGGTGCACCGACTGGTGCCGGACGATGCCCGCCAGGACTTTTCACACCTGCCGCTCTGGCACATCGAAGGTCACGCGTTCGAGTTGAAGTTCCGAGCCTCCGGCTTCCGTCAGTACTTCCGGCAGGCTCCGAGACTCGTAGCCCGACAGGTATTGCCCAATGCCGAACGTGGGGGCTGCGCCTTCACCGAGCTTGGCTTCAGCTGACATGCCACCCTCCGGGCCATCTGTCAAAGGTGAGCACCAGCACCAGCGAAGACTGGGCTAGCCAGATCTCAAACGCGGTCTGAGGTTTGCATCCCCGCACGCCCAGGGGCCTTCGGCCAGAGAGCCCAGCGGTGTACGAAAAACCGGGACCTCGCTGTCCAGGGAGATGACGACGCTGCCCTCGCTCAGCAGTAGCGCACGGCTCATGACCGCTCGGCTGTCGTCCATGGCGAGCACCTCGTGTCCGGCGAGGTCTGTGTCCACGGCGAGCAACTTGCCGTCTCGCCAGAACACCGCGGTCCCCTCGCAGGCCATCGCGGGGTAGGAGATGCGGTAGGCAGTTCGGTTTTCGAGCTCGGGGCAGCTGGCGATGCCGTTCTTGTCGACGAGCAGTGCCCCGTGGCTGGCCCAGCACACGGTCTCAGCGCCGTCCCGGCCGAAGCGCCCGGTCGTGAACCGTCGTCCTCTACCCGAGCGTGAGCATCGCCTGGGCGACCGCGCCGACCGCCTCCTCGGGGATCGCGGTGGCGGCCTCCTCCAGGACGAGCAGCCGTGCCCGGGGGATCTCGCGCGCGATCGCCTCGCCGTTGCCGACGGGGAAGAACCGGTCGCTGCGGCCGTGGACAACGAGCGTGGGGATCGCGATCCCGGGTAGGCGCTCGCGCCAACGGGGTTCGCAGTCGAGCCTGGAGAACACCAGGCCCATCTGGTTGGCCATCCGGACCGGGGATGGGGCGGTGGGCGTACGGTCCCAGATGCGCGCGGCGATCGCGCGCGCGGCGGCGGGGTCGTCGCCGCGGATCTCCGCGCCGGCGACGGCGAATTCCGCCACCGCCTCCCGGTCGGTCCAGTCGGGCATCGGACGGGCGAACAACCGGCTCATCATTGCTCGGTCATGGTCGGGGAGATCATCGTCGGGCGGGCCGGGCGCGACCGGGCGGGTGCCGACCAGGGTGAGTGCCGAGAATGCGCCCGGATGGTCGAGCGCGGCCACCTGGGCGACCATCCCGCCGACGCCGATGCCTGCGAGGTGCGCGGGCCTGCCGCCGAGCGCGTCGGCAAGCGCCGCCGCGTCGGCGGCGAGGTCGCGCAGTGTGTAGGCGGGCGCCTGGGGGTCCGCCGTCGTGGACTCTCCGCTGTCGCGCAGGTCGTAGCGCACCACGCGGCGGCCGCCGACGGCGAGGCGTTCGCACAACGCGTCGGGCCAGGAGAGCATCGTCGTCCCGCCCGTGAGCAGGATGAGTGGCGCGTCGTCGTCACCGAACGACTCGATGCCCAGGGTGATCTCATTGACGTTGATGGCGGTCATCGGATCACCTTGCTGACGCGGTAGCAGGTTTCTCGTCCCAGCCATTCGGCCCGTCGACTCCGTCGAAGAGCTTGCGGTTGGGCACGGTCGAGGGAGCCCGAGGCGTCAGCGATGATTCGAGTCATACAAGGCAGACCCGATCCGCCACCCAAACTCATCGCTCACGCACGAGCTGGCGGGGCACCGCGCAGCTCGCGCAGGTCCGGGATGTGGTTGTAGAAACGTGCCCGGCTAGACGCCGACCAGCTTGGCGATCGAGGTGATCGAGGTGATCGAGCGGCCCGGGTCGGGCACCCGGCCTCGGTGAGTGCCTCTTGGCGGCATTTTCTGTACCGCAACTACTCGCGCCCGGACAGTTCCTCGATGATGCGGAAGGTCATGATCCGTATAGAGGGTGCGCTCGGATTCAAATGCGAGTCAACGCGCGGCCCTCGCTGTCCGGCGAGGTGCACCACATGGGCCCGTCAGCGCCCGGGCTCCGGGCGTGATGCCCGTTTCGGCCCCGCCGCCACGCCTCTTCTGGATAGGCTGGTGAGGTGTCGGGAAGCGAGATATCTGATCCGCGGATTGCCTACAGCAGGCATATCGGCCAAGACGGTACTGGCCTTGCTCCGGACGGCGCTGAACCCCGTTCGGACGGCTCAAGCGCTACCGCGCTGCCACCGCTTCCTCGACGAGTCCGGCCCGCCGGCCCGCACATGGCGGACTCCAGTGACCACGACCGTCCCAAGCGTCCCGACCCGCCCCCGGTGTCGCGCATGCCAGACGAGGTCCGGGGTCGGCTTTCACACCTGCGGCGAGGATTGCCGCGGCGCGTCCCGCGTGGCTCGATCGAAAGCGCGTCCGAGGCGCTTCAACGCCAGGCCGAGCCTGAGCTGTTCAACGAAATCCTGGCCGGTGGCGCGATAGCAGCCTCTGTGACCGCCGCCGCGACCGTCGCCAAGGCGAAGATCGACGCCAACACTCAACGGCGCAGGGATGAAACGGACGCGGAGACTCAAAGACTCAAGATCGAGTCGGACGAGCGTGTGGCAAAGTTCCAGGCCACGAAAGCAGCTCAAATCGCTCGATTCCTCCAGGCGCGACAGCGGTCCGACGAGTGAACTGACGATTGCTCAGTGGGATCGGATAGCCCGCTGCTGCGGGGGTTGCAGGCTGGCGCTGATTCCACCGTGCAGGACGCTGACGGCTCGTGGGCGGGCAACTGCGGGCGCTCGTCAGGCTGGAGCAGGTGCTGTCCTCGCGGCTGCGCCGACGGGTGTGGGCCCTCCAGGCCTACTCCGTGGCCGTGCCCGCAGATCGTCCGGAGCCGGAGTCTCCGCGGAAGGGCTGACGACCCTGGTGTCCGCCGTCTCGCGACCCGCTACGCCCGCTCGACCCCGCCGACCGGCTGAGACGGGCCGGGACCCGGCCGGATGCGCGCCCGGGCTACCCGCCCCGACGGCCCGGCGTCTCGTGTCCGTATCCGTATCCGCACCCGGTATGCCCTCAAGGCTGCCCCGGTGGCCATTCCGCAGTCGGTGGTACGCGGATACAACAGCGGGACGGAGACGGGGACGGCACCGGAGGGGCGGGGCAGACGTGGTCGCGCACGAAGAACGAGCCGAGTCGAAGGCCAAGGGCCAGGGTGCCGCAGCGCGCCAGGTCCGCGGCGTCGCGGGGCGCGGGCCCGAGGACCAGGCGCGGCTGCTCGACCTGGCGGGGCTGGTGGGCAATCGCGTGGTCGCGCGCCTCGTCGCGCAGCGGCGTCACGCGCACGGGCCCGCCTGCGGGCACGGCGAGGTGGAGGACACCAGCCCGGCCGGACAGAGCGATCTGCTCCACAGGGCCCTGGCCGAGTCTCCGGGGCGCCCGCTGCCGCCGGTGCTGGAGAAGGAGGCGAGCGCCTTCTACGGGCGCGACATGTCGCCCACCCGCCTCCACGACGGTCCGGTGGCCCAGCGGGCCACCGCGGCGATGGGCGCCGAGGCGATGACGGTCGGCCACCACGTGTTCCTGCCCCCGGAAGCGGCCAGGAAGAAGCACGTGGTCGGTCACGAGCTGAGCCACGTGAAGGAGAACCTGCACGGCGTGCGGGAGACCGGTACCGACAACGGTGCCGGGGTCACGATCACCGATCCCGGCCAGGGTTCCGAGCGATCGGCCGATACCGACGGCGCCGCCTTCGCCGCGGGGGCGGGAACCGCCCCGTCGGTGGCGGTGCGGCGGGCGGTGGCGGCGGGCTCCGAGGGGGCCGGTGAGGGCGGGCGGGGCGCGGTCCAGCGTTCGCCCCTGGGCACCACGGGGACGGGCCACGGCAGCAGTTGCTGCGCCGGGCACCACGTGCAGCGGATGCCCAAGAAGGACTCGCAGAGCAGCGCGAAGAACGCGAAGAACGCGAAGGGCGACGGCGGGGACAAGAGCAGGGCGAAGGACAAGGGCAAGGGCAGGGCGACCGCAGCCTCCGCCAGCGCCTCCGGACGGGGCACTTGGGAGGAGAGCGTCGCGCGGATCAGCGAGCTCGCCAACAAGTGCACCTGCGCGCAGGTGTACGGGCGCCGCGCCGGCCGCACCCCCGCCCAGGCGATCCTGCACTACGCGCGCTCGTACAAGCAGCAGCCGGACGAGCAGAGCCTGCGCCACCTCAGCCGCGTCCTCTTCCAGGAACTGCAGGCCGGGGGACAGGAGGAGGAAGCGCACACACCGCGGCCGGCGGAGGCCAAGGAGAAGGAACTCCAGTCGATGCTGGCCAACGACCACCTGCTCTTCGCCACCAACCTCAACGCGTCCGTCGCACGGCTGCACTCGGCGCTGCTGGCCGAGAGCCCCCTGGTGGAGGGACGGCCTCCGGTGGAGGACGCTCATGGCGACAGCCTGCGCCGGCTCCTGCTCACCGGGCACGGCCACGCGGAGTCGGAGAGCGAGGAGGACCCGGAACCCGCCCCGGGGTCGGCCAAACGCCCGGCCCCGGACCGCCGCCCCGGACAGAAGCGGCGCAAGACGGGTGAGAGGGCCGGTGAGAAGGCGGGGGAGAAGGCGGGCGGGGCGGCGGGCGAGGGGGCCGGCACGTACACCTCCGGCCGTGCCGCCAAACGCGACGAGGAGGCGCGGCGCGACGAGCAGGCCAGGAGGAAGATCCGCCAGGGCTTCACGCCGCAGCCGATGCCGCAGGTGCCGCCCCACGAGGCGATGGACGTGGACGCGGACGGCCGGGACGGGACGGCGGGCGGTCCGGCGTACAAGCGGGACAACCGGACGTTGCAGGCCCTGCGCAACACGTCCTACGTCCGCATGGTCGACGTCTCCCGGGCCAGGACGAAGGACGAGGACTACCGCGCCTACCTCGCCAAGCTGATCGCCCCGGACGGCGAGTACGCCAACTACGCGTACCTCCTCCACGACGGCACGAACAAGGACGACGTGCATGCCGAGCAGAAGCACCTGAGCCTGCTCGCCAACGCCGGGCTCGACCGAGAAGCCCCGCCGCAGGACCCCGTCCTGATCCGGGGCCGCAAACGGCCGTGCCAGGGGTGCCTGAAGCTCCTGGAGTACGTCCGCGACGAGTTGGGGATCGACCTGCGCTTCAACCCCAACGGCAACAACTTCTACGAGGGTCCCCTCAGGACCGCGGTGAAGAACTTCCGGACCGGCGACGCCGAGCAGGCCCAGCGGCTCGAGGACCACCTCGCCGAAGGGCTCGGCGCCATCGGGCACAGCCACGTCTCGGCGCCGAGGCATGCCCAGCACGCACCTGCCGGCCCCGGGGTCGGCGAGGTGGAAGCGGATGGCAGGGGCGGCTTCCAGCAGCCCTTCACCTTGCGGAAGGTCATGAAGGAAGGGACGGACGAGGTCGCCTACGTCGAGCAGCCGAACGGCGGCGAGATGCAGACCGTGGACTCCCCCTCCACCAGCGAGGCGTCCGGGGACTCGGATGCGGAACTGGCCTCGCGGACCCGCCGCATGCGCCTCGCCGACGCATCCGGCAGGCTCAGCCTCACCGCCCGGCCCCCGGGTGCACCGCAGCCCGTCCTCACCGGAGCGGAGAAGAAGGAACGGGCGGACGCGGAATTCGAACGGGTCATCGTGCCGCTGCTGTTGGCGAAGATGCACGACGACCTGAAGGCGGAACGGGTGAACCGCGCCGCCGAGGCGCCCTACAGGGAAACGTTCCCGCAGCCGCTGCTCCAGACGATCAAAGACCTGACGGTGGGGGACGGCGCGCGGACCACGAAGACCGCCGTGGCGAGCTGGTTCGGCATCTCGAAGTCGGCGCTGCAGGTGAGCCACTTGGCCAAACTGGGCCAGGCCGACGAGCGCAAGCAGGCCAAGGGCGCCGACGCCCAGGGCGCGCGCGAGATCGAGCGGGAAATGACTGAGCGCGACCCCCACTTCCACACGGAATGGCAGGCCGTCCCGCAGGGCGGGAAGACATCGACGAAGTTCAGCAAGGAGTTCGCCCACTACTTGTGGTCGATCATGTACGAGCGCCCGGCCAACCGGGTGTCGTACACCTGGCTGGCCGACTTCCTCAAGGTGGAACGCAGCACGATGAACAACCGTGCCGGGAAGATGCGCAAGGACTGGGGCGACCCCCGCGAGGGCGGGGGCAGGGGCCGCTCCTCCCGCTGAAACGCCGGCGCCAGCGCGGACGCGTCAGCGGTTGGCGTTCGACGGGCCGAAGAACTCGATCTCCGCGAGGGCTGCCTGCTTGTCGGCGGAGGCGGCGTACGACGACTCGATGATGAAGCGGACCTTGGTGACCTCGCCGACGCGGAACGGACGCCGCTGGCCACCCGCCCCCTGGTCCAGGGTCAGCCGGTGCGTGGTGACCTTGCCGTCCTTCCCGGTGACGGTCGCGGTGACGTGGTGCGGCAGGGCGGACTCGCCGAGCTTGTCGGCCCGTCCGGAGACCCCCGGGGTGATGATCACGTCGAGCAGCCGGGTCGGCTCGCCGAAGGTGACCTCGATCCATTCGCCCTGCCCGGACTGCGAGACGCCGGGCCCCCACCAGGTGTTGCTGTGCTTGTCGAAGGCCAGCTCCGGCTGGTGGCCGGGGTACGAGCGGGAGGCCGTGATCCGGTCCGGGGCGACCGGGGCCCGCTTGGCGAAGTGGTCCTTGGCGGCGTCGATGCCATCGGGCAGGTAGGCGAAGCCGAGGACGGCCAGGGCGACGACGACCGCGAGGGTGATCCAGGTGCCGGCGCGGCCGAAGACGCGGCGCAGCCGGGGCCGTTCGCCCGCCCAGGGGGTCGCGCGGCCCTGTCCACCGAAGAGCCGGCGCCACCAGGGCGGCCGTACGGACGCGGCGGCCCCGCCCGGCTCGGCCAGGGGCATCGCGCAACGCACGCAGTAGTGGCGGTCGGGAGGGTTGGGCGTGGCGCACCACCGGCACGGCGGGCCGCCCGCGGTGCCGGGCTGCGGCCCCGGGGCCCGTACGGCGGGCCGGTCCACCTCCGGCCGGCCGGGGAGGACGGGCGCGGCGGCCGCCGCAGGGGGGTGCGGCGCCTCGGGGTCGGCCACGGGCACGAGCAGGGAGCGCGCCCGGTCGGACATGGTGTCGCTGAGCGGGTGCGGGTGCGGGTGCGGGGCGGCCGGTACGGGCCGGGTGGGCGCGGTCTCCTCCGGCGCCGGGGTACCCGGGCGCGCCGGAGCGGGTCCGGTGGTCCCGGCGGGCCCGGAGCCCGCGGCCCCGTCCGGCCACGCCGGCTCTCCGGACCGGTTCTCTCCCGCGACGGACCGGTTCCCTCCGGCGACGGACCGGTTCCCTCCCGCGACGGGCCGGGGCTGCCCGGGCGCGCCCGGCGCTCCCGTACCGCCAGCCACTCCCGCCGCATCCGCCGCATCCGCCGCCCTCCCGGCCTCTCCGGGCGACGGCGGCGCCGCGTCGGCCGAACTCCGCTCCCGCGCCGGGCTTCCCGGGGGCAACGGCCGCTCCATCGGCTGCGCGACGGCGGGGTCCGGGGCGGCGGCAGCCGTGCCGACGGGCTCGGGCCGGCCGGGCTCCGGCCCGTCCTCCGGTCGGGCGGCCGGCGCGGCTTCTCGCGGGTGGGGCGACGGGGTGGCGGGTTGTGCGGCGCGGGCGCCCTGGTTCCAGCCGAGTACGGCGCCGCACGCGTCGCAGAAGGACTGGCCCGGTTCCGCGGGCGTTCCGCACTCGGCGCAGTTCTGCGTGGTCATGTGTCCAAGTTCCTTTCCACGGCGGTCACCTCGACCGCGTAGGGCATGTGGGCGGGGCGGGCTGCGGCGACGAGGGAGTCCAGGCGGTGCACGTCGGCCGGAGTCGGGTCGGGCAACCGGAGCCTGACGTGCAGCCGCGGGCGCGGGGCTCCGGGGAAGGCGCCGAGGGGACGGGCGTCCCAATCGGCCCCGCCGCTCTCGGTGATCTCGGGCACCGCGCCGAACGCCAGCCGGACCGCTTCGGCGAGGCCGCGGCGGGTGCCGCGGATGCGGTGCAGCGCGACGGCGGCCGCGACGGCGGCCCGCAGCCGGGGCTCGCTCTCGCCGCCGTCGGTCTCGGCGCCCACCCAGGTGCCGAGCCACCGGGCGAAGTCGGCCGGGGTCAGCGCCGGGTCGAAGTAACTGTCCAGGCAGTCCAGCACGTTCAGGACGGGCGCGAGGACCTCGTCGAGTCCGGCGACGAACCGCTGGGCCAGGTCGTCGTCGGCGAAGACGGCGGGGAGCAGCGTGCCCAGGGGCAGCGAGGAGCCGAGTCCGTCGACGGACCCCCGGTAGGGAGCGGCCGTCATCCGCCGTCCCCGATCACCCGGACGCGGTGGTCGAAGGAGAAGACCAGCGAGGGCCGCTCCAGGTCGATGCGGTCGGTCGGATTGCCGCGCTTGCCGGTGAGGGGGTCGGCGGGGTGCAGGACGACCTCGTCGACGAGTTCCACCCCAGGGACCCGCTGCAGGACCGCGAACACCTCGCCGGTCTGGACCGGCCGCCCGAAGGGCCAGCCCTGACCGTCCGCGCCGCCGGTCAGCGGGTCGAGGTGGCGGTAGAGCGCGTCGTGCGCCCGGCGGCGTACCCGGTCCGTGTCGACCCCGCGGAAGGCGTGCACCGTGGCGACGACGGTGACGCCCTGGTAGTAGGGAGGTCCGACGGCCAGCCGGGTGCCGATGAGCCGGCGCTCGTCCAGGTGGCGCGTGATCCGGCCGAGCAGCGCGTCGCCGGGCACAAGCTGCTCGAAACGCAGCCGCCCGCCCGGGTCGGGCACGGCCTGGGGGACGACGAGGACGCGGACCGCGTAGGCGCCGTGCCGTCCTTCCTCCCCCTCCAGGCAGGTGATGCGGGCGGTTTCGGGCGCGGCGCGGCGGGCGAGTTCCTCGTAGTCGCGCAGGGTCACGGCGCGGTCCTGGGCGCGGAGCGTGATCGGCGCCCGCAGCTTGGCCTCCTCGACCGTTTCGCCGTCGACGCCGCCGCGCGCCGCCTCGCGGTTGACGACCTCGGCGACGTACGGGACGGAGGTGCGCAGCACCTGGACGGCGCCGCGCGCCACGTTGCCGCCGCGGCCGCCGCCGGTCCGGTAGCGGTGGGCGCGGACGACGGCGCCCTTGGGGGCGACGGCCCCGTACTGGCGCAGGGTGCCGTCCGGTTCGCGGACGGCCGGGCCGAAGGCGATCTCGCCGGTGGCGGCCTCCAGGGTGACGTGCCGGTCGCCGGGCCGGGAAGCGGCGAAGTGCGGGACCACCTGCCAGTCCTGCCAGCCGTCGTCGCCGGCGGTCTGCAGCAGCAGCGGGGGGTCGTCGGCCACGACCGGTGCGCGGGAGAGCCGCAGCCGCTGGCCGGGCAGTCCGGTCGCCTCGCCGAGGGCCTCGTCGTGGACGGTTTCGGCGTGCACGGCGCGGGTGGTGCCGCCGATGGTGAAGGCCTCGACGGAACGGATGCTCGGCGAGGAGGTGTAGAAGGGCTGGCCCGGCAGCGCGGCGGTGGCCCGGCAGCGGACCCAGCCGGCCTCGTGCCCGCCGCTGCGCGACAGCACGTGCCCGCCGGGCAGGTGCAGGACGACGTCGCCGGGCCGGTTGAGACCGCCGGTGCCGTCCCGGTCCACCTCGCACTCCTGCCAGCCGTCCTCCGTCCAGGCCTCCCACAGCAGCGGCGGCTGGCGGGGATCGACACCGACGCCGTCGACGCGGCTGTCGAGTTCCAGCGCGAGCGCGCAGTGCGGTGCCGCCGCGGTCAGACCGATGAGCATGCAGTCGCCCGGTACCGGAGCCTCGGCGAAGCACAGCACGTCCTTGCCCTCCAGCAGGTCCGTGGTGCGGTCCACGACGGGCTGACCCCGGTGTTGCACCACCACGCGCGACAGCGCGCACGGGACGACGGCGAGGTCGCGCTCGGTGGCGAAGACGACGGCCTCCTCCCGCTCGGTGCGCAGCGTGGCGACCTCGGCACCGGCCCGGACCAGGACCACGTCCTCCTGCGGCGCGGACAGCCAGAAGGTGACGTCCGTACGGGCCGCGGAGGGCGGGAACAGGGTGATGCCGACCAGGTCCAGGAAGGCGAGGTGGTTCTTCTCCGGGACGCGGTTGAGCCGGTAGACGATCTGGTCCGCCATGTGCGCGACCGTCTCCACGAGCGTGATGCCGGGGTCGGAGACGTTGTGGTCGGTCCACTCCGGGGCGCGCTGCTGGATGTAGCGCTTGGCGTCGTCGACGAACTGCTGGAAGCGCCGGTCGTCGAGATTGGGGGAGGGCAGGGACATCAGAGGCCGCTTTCCGAGGAGCCCGACGAGCCCGGTGCGTCCGGCGCGTGCGGCTCGTCGTGGGAGGGGATGACGTAGAAGGGGAAGACGAGGCTGCGCGGGTTGTTGGTCCCGCGGATCGAGTACCGGACGTCGATGAACAGCACGCTCCGGTCGTCGCCGGCGGAGACCTCCACCTCGTGGACCTCGATCCGGGGCTCCCAGCGGTCCAGGCTCACGTACACCTCGTGCTGGATGCGGCCCGCGGTCTGCTCGTTGACCGGGGCGAAGACGAGGTCGTGGATGGCGCAGCCGAACTCCGGGCGCATCGGCCGCTCGCCCGGGGCGGTGGCCAGGACGAGCCGGATGGCCTCCTCGACCTCGCGCTCGCCACTGACCAGCGTGATGCCCCCGGTGGGTCCGATGCGCATCGGGAACGCCCAGCCGGAGCCGATGAACTGTTCGGCCATCAGGAGGCCACCTGCCTTCTGCTCATCCTTCTGGTCATCCGACTGGTCATCCGAAGGGGTACTTGATGTTGTTGACGTAGACGAGTCCCATGAGGTCGACCTTGAGGGCGCGGATGCCGACGTTGGCGATGGTGTTGACCTGGACCGTGCCGCCGGAGGTGATCATGGTGGCCCCCACGGACTTGAGGTTGAGCATGCCGATCGCGTCGACGGTGACCGCGCCCCCGAGCGACCTGAGGTTCACGAGGCCGCGGCCCTCGATGTCGAGCACGCCGCCGCTCTTGATGGTGAGCCGGCGTCCGGCGCTGAGCGTCAGGTCGGTCCCGGCCTCGACGGACACCGAGCGGCCGCCCTTGATGGTCACCGCCCCCTCGCTGTCGACGGTGATCTCCGTCTTGGTGCGGTCGAGGTCGATGGTCAGCCGGTCGTCACCGGTGGCGATGCGGACGCCCTGTCTGCGCCGCCCGGACCGCTGGCTGAGCAGGTCCACGCGGTTGGCCTGCCGGTCGGACAGGGTGTGCCGGGCGGCCTTCCGCTTGAGGCCGTCGTGCAGGGGCACGTCGTCGACCCGGGTCGGCAGGTCCCGGCCGTTGTAGAGCCCGCCGATCACGAACGGGTGGTCCAGCGCGCCCCGGTCGAAGGCGACCAGCACCTCGTCACCGACGTCCATGGGGAAGACCCCGCCGCCGCCCACGCCCCCGGACTGCACGCTGCGGGCCCAGTCGCTCACGTACGTGTCGTCCAGCCACGGGAACTGGAGTTTGACCCGCCCCTGCTTCAGCGGGTCCTGTACGTCGGTGACGATCGCGTTCGCGACGCCGGGCAGCCGGGAGGCGCTCGTGGCGTCCGTACCGCCCCCGCCCGAGGCCAGCCCGTACAGGGACCGCCACTGGCGCCCGCTCACGGTGATCCACGACTCGTAGTGCCTGCCGTCGCCGAAGACGTGCCGCACGGAGGTGACGGTGTACTTGCCCTCGAAGGGCCTGCCGACGTCGCCGAGGGCCACCGCCGCGCCCGGCCGCAGCCGGGGGTCGCCGTGCACCGAGACCTCCAGCTCGGCGAACGACGAAGTGACGTCGGAGGCCAGGGCCTTGGCGGCGTTCCGCACCTCGTCCTGCCGGTCGTACGGCGTGCCGGTCTCGACGAGCCGCGCCGACGCGAACTTCGCGGCCGTCTGCCCCGGGGTGAGGCCGATGGAGATGCCCGGATCGTTGGTGGCCGGGGCCGTCTCGACGATCTTCTTCTTGGTGGTGACGTTCCAGCCGCGCGACTCGACCGCGGCGACCTGGTCGGCGGCGGTGACCGCCGCCCGCAGCCGGAGGATGTCGTGGCCGGCCCGGAGCACGAAGGGGCTCGCGTCGGCGTCGGCCCGCGGGGACGGCGCACCGGCCGACGGCATCGGCGTCACGAACCGGAACCTCCCCTTGGAGTCCAGGGACATCACCATGTCGTTCTCGTCGGCGAGGCGGGAGAGGAAGTCCCAGTCGGTGACGTTGGACTGGCTGATGAAGGCGTAGGTGCCCCTCGTCGACTGGATCCGGCCGATCGGCACTCCGTCCAGGGCGGCGAGCTCGCGGGCGATGTCGGACGCCTTCTGGTTGCGGTAGGCGGCGACGCGGCGCCGGCGCATCATCCGGTGCCCGAGGTCGTAACCGCGGATCACGGTGAAGCTCCCGGTGCCGTCGTAGTCGGCCTCCAACGCGGTGACCTCGCCGGTCAACAGGGGTGCGCCGGCCCCCTGGCCGTCGGCGATCGGCGTGAGGACCACCTTCGTGCCGAAGGTGACGTCCAGCTTGCCGAGGACCAGGCGGTACGGGTCGCGGAAGGTCAGCCGGAACGCGGCGGGTACGCCGACACCCTGGTCGACCCAGCCCTCGACGAGCAGCGGGGCGATGTCGTCCGGGAGCTTCGCGGCGCCGATCCGCACCTGCATGATGCTGGAGAACGCGGGCTGCACCATCAGCGGGAGACCTCCTCGGGCGCGGGGAGCACCAGTTGGGTGCCCGGCACCAGCCGGGACGGGTCGTCGATGCCGTTGACATCGGCGATCGCCCGCCAGACGGTGGCCGTGCCGTACTCCCGCCACGCCAGCGACTGCAGCGAATCGCCGGCCACGACCCGGTGCACGCGCTGGGCGGTGAGCGCACCGGACGTCGGGTTCTGCCCCTTGGTCTTCCCCGGGATCTCCACCAGGTGGACCTGACAGGTGGCGCGGATGGGCACGCCCGTGGTGCCGAAGAGGCTGTACGAGGCCTCGACGGAGCTGACGTACGCCACGAACCGGGCCGTGGAGAACGAGCCCCACTCGAACACGACCCACGGTGGCGACGGCTGGTCGGCGGCGATGCTCTTCGCCGTCACCTCGCAGCATCCCAGCAGGGACTCCACCTTCTTCAGCACCGTGTTGCCGGTCGGCGCGGTCGAGGAGTCCAGAAAGATCTCCAGGGTCATCTCGCGCGGCTCGGCGCCCATGAACTCCGGCCTGGAACCGTCGCGCACGGCCATCGTCGGCGTCGCCTTCCACTGCGCGCGCTGACTCAGCGACAGCTGCGCCGGATTGAACTCGAAGCCGAACGTCCGCATCAGCGCGCCGGGCGTCGTGCTCGTCCCGACCGGGGGTTCGTGGATCGCCAGCGACGCACGCACCAGGCTCTTGCCGGCGCCCCTGCTGCTCGTGGCCATGGGTGTGCCTCCTTTCCGTTCCGTCGCGCCGTCAGTCCGTGAACCCGTGGTGGGTGATCTCCAGGACCTCCGTGGCCACGGCGGCGCTCGCGGGGTCGAGGGTGGGACCCTGCCAGCGCACCGGCAGGACGTCGATGAGTCCCCAGCGGGCCACCAGCGACCCGTCGGCCCGCAGCGCCGCGATCTGTGCGGTGGGCCGCTTGATGCCCGTCTGGACCGACGAGATCCACTTGGCGACCTTCGCGGTGTCCGGCGTGAGCGGCCGGGTGAGCCGGATGGTCGAGAAGGTGACCCGGGTGGGCAGGTGCCACACGAAGCCGTTGTTGCCGCCTTCCTGGCGGTGCTCGACCTCGACCTGCGACGAGAGGCCTTCGCACCCGTTGAAGTAGCCGAGGCTCTCGCCGTCGATGGTGAGGGTGAACCAGATGGTGGACCCGGGGTCCTGGCGGGACATCGGAGAGGGGCCTTCCTGTCGTTCGTTTCGTTCGTTTCGTTCGTGTCGTGCTGGAGGTGTCCGGCCCCAAAATCAGGCGCGCGGATCGCGCAGCCTGCCGATCCGTTCCCGGTCCATGCGCAGTTCGGTACGGACGAGGCGGGTGACCCGGTCGATGATCCGGTGCACCAGTTCGTCCAACTGGAAGTCGGTCAGCTCGCGCGGATCGAAGGCGGCCGCGGGCACCGCGGTGTACGGGGGTGGTGGCTCCTCCTGGGCGACCGCGGCCCCGGGAGCCGGACGCCCGCCGGATGCGGGCGGTTCGTACGGCGGCGCGGGCTCGTAGGGGGGCGGGGGCCCGGGCGGCGGCGGCCGCTGCGGGGACGGCCGGACGTGCCCCAGCGTCGAGGCCACCGCGGCCGACGCGGCGGCCGCGAGCGCCCCGACGGACCGGCCGGAGCCGGCGCCGAAGGGGAGGCGCTGGACCGTGGATCCCCCGGGCGCCGGTAGCCGTCCCCGGGCCGGGGCCGGGGCCGTCAGCGGCGCCACGGGGAGCGGACCGCGCGCCGCGGCCCCTGCTCCGGGCACGGAGGCCCGCCGCAGGGGAACCCCGGGCACGGGGAGGACATCGGGCGCGATGACCGGCGGGGGCGCTGCCTGCGGTACGTGCGGTACGTGCGGTACGTGCGCGGTGTGCGGTGCCGTCGGCGTGACCGGTGCGGTCGGAGCCCAGGCCCGCTGGGCCGGAGGGGGAGCGGCAGCGCCGGAGCCGGCCGGAGCCGTACGGGCGGGCGCGCCCACGACGGGTGCACCGAGCGCGGACCGGCGCCGGGCGTCGGGCGCACCGCCGGATTGCGGGTTCCGCGCCGGGGCGGCAAGGGGCGCGCCGAGCCCCGCGCGTACGGGCCCCCCGGGCGGGGAGGGGGCCGCGGGGCCGGGGTCCGGGGCAACGGCCCCCGGCCGTGGTCCCGCAGGGCCGGGAGCCGATGGGGGCGGGGGCCCGGAGCCACGGCGGACGGGGGAGGTCGGGCGGCCCGTGGACCGCTGCACCGGGCCTGCCGCCGTGTCCGGACGCGCGGCCGGGGAAGCGGTGACGGCCGAGGGGGCCGTCCGGTCCGGGACGGAAGCGCCGGTGGGCCGCGCGGTGCGCGGGGCCGCGGGCGGGGCCACGGTGTGCAGGACGGGCGGGGTGCCGGGTGCGGGCGCATGCGGGGGAGCGGTGTATGCCGCGGGGCCGGCCGCCGGGACACCGCGCCCGGTGGGCCGGCCGGCGTGCGGGGGCACGGGAAGGGGCCCGGCGGGTGGGGTGGCGGCGCGCTGGACGGGCGCGGTGTGGTGAGCGGGTGCCGGCCCGTCAGGGCGGATGGCGGGGGGCGCCGTGGGCGTGCCGGGGCCGACCGCCGGAACACTGCGCTCCGTGGGCCGGTCGGCGTGCGGGGACGCGGGGACGGGCCCGGCGGGTGGGGCCGTGGTGCGTTGGATGGGCGGTGTGTGGTGAGCGGGTGTCTGCGAGGGAGCGGTGTGCGCCGTGGGCGCGGCTGGTGGGCCACCGTGTTCGGCGGGCCGGTTGGCGCGTGGGGACGCGGGGACGGGCCCGGTTGGTGGGGTTGTCACCGGGACGGTCGGGGTGGCGGCGCGTTGGGCGGGCGGGTTGGCGGGAGCGGGTGTCTGTGGGGGAGCGGTGTGCGCCGCGGGTGGGGCCGCTGGGTCACCGTGTTCGGCGGGTCGGTTGGCGCGCGGGGGCACGGGGACGGGCCCGGTTGGGGGGGGGCGCGGTGCGTTGGACGGGCGGGGTGCCGGGAGCGGGCGCCGGACGGGGCGTGCCCGGAGGAGGTGCCTGCGGGGCGGTCGTCGGTCCGTCAGCGCGGATGGCCGCCGGTACGGGGTGCCCGTCGGGCGTGGGGACGGGGGACCCGACCGCCCGTTGGACGGTGGGCCCGGCGGTGGAAGGGCGCTCGCCGACCTGCGCGGGGTCGTTCACCGATCGCTGCGCGGCCCCAGCCCCGGCGGGGGCGGTGGCAGCGGAGGCCGGCGCCGCGTCCGCCGCCCGCGCGGGGCCGGAGGCACCCGTGCGCGGCGTGTCCTGCCGTGCGGAGGGCGTCGCTCCCGACGCCGACGGCCCCCGCGCGCCCGGGACTTCGGGGGCGTCCGTGCGCGGTGCGGAACCCTCGGGCCGGCGCACCGCGCTGCGCTGCACCGGTGTGCCGAGCCCCGTGCGCCGGGCAGCCGGAGCCGTGCGCTCCGTGCTCGTCGGCCGCGGCGGGGCGCCCCGTACCGGACCGTCCTGCACCGCAGGGGCGATCTGCGGCGCGGCCGTGACGACCGGGACATCCGGGGACGGTGTGTCCCCGGCGGCGCCGGTCGCGCCGGGGCGGGGAACCGAGGCCCGCTGCGCCGGCGGCACGGTGCTCGGGGCGGTGGAGGCGCCGGTGGCTGGGCCGCCCCGCTTGGCACCGCCCGACGCGGCCGCCGGGCTCGCTGCCGCTGGGATGGCCGGGATGGCCGGGATCGCGGGAGCCGCAGCGGTCGGCGAGGCCATCGGGGTCGCTGGGGTCGCCGCGCCCGCCGGGCTCGCTGCCGCCGGGGTGGCCGGGATGGTCGGGATCGCGGGGGCCGCCGGGGTCGCAGGGGTCGGCGAGGCCATCGGGGAGGCTGAGGCCGCCTGGCTCGCTACCGCTGGGATGGCCGGGATCCCGGGGGCCGCCGGGGTCGCCGGGGCTGGGGCCGCCGGGGCCGCGACGGTCACCGGGGTCACCGGGGCCGCGAGGCTTGCCGGGCTGGATGCCGCCGTGGCCGCCCGGGTCCCCGCCGGCAGCGGCGCGGGCCGGTGTGCCACCGGCAGCGTCCGCTGCACGGCCGCGGCTACGGGAGGCGCCTTCGACAGGAGCTGCCGGGTCCGTGGCGGAGCCGGCGGTACGGGGGTCACCCGGATCCCGCGCGAGGCCGCCGACGCCGGGGTGGAGAGCGCCCCACGGGCCGATTCCCGGGCCGGAGCGGGTGCGTGGCTCGCCGGGGGCACGGCCACCGCCGGGGCGGACGCCGCCGCACGGGCCGATTCCCGCGCCGGAGCGGGTGCGTGGCCCGCCGGGGGCACGGCCACCGCCGGGGCGGAGACCGCCCCACGGGCTGGGGCCGGTGCGCGGTCCGCCGGGGCCACGGCCACCGCCGGGGCGGACGCCGTCCCACGGGCCGAGTCCCGCGCCGAAGCGGGTGCGTGGCTCGCAGGGGCCACGGCAACTGCCGGGGCGGCCGTCGCCCCAGGGGCCGATTCCCGCACCAGGGCCGGTGCGCGGCCCGCACGGGCCACGGCCACCGCCGGGGCGGACCCGACGGGGCGGGCGCCCGTGCGTGCCGGGGGGACCCCCGGTCCCGCCGGGGAGGGCACGGGGGACGCCACCGGGACCGCCCGGAGCGGCGCCACCGGCACGCGCTGCACGGCGGGCACGCCGGCCACGGGCAACGGCAGGGCGCGGGTGGGGGCGGGGCGGCCGGGCCCCGCGACCGGCCCGGCCGCCCCGGCCACCGCGCCCTGGAGCAGACCGCCGCCCGCCGCGGGATCCAGCACCGCCGGGGAGGGGCCCCGGGTGAACGCCGGGTCCTGCCAGGTCGCCAGCCGCCCGCCGAACCCGGCGTCCGCGATGCCCGTCGGAGCGTCGTCCGTCGTCCGCCGCATCGGCGGCAGGCCGGCCCAGGCGGCAACGGCCACCGGGGGCGCGGACGGCGCGAGAGCCGGGACCGGGGGCACGGCCCCCGGAGCGGGGGAGCCGCCGGGCGCCGACGCACCGCGCCCGCTCCGCGCACCCCGCAGCCGGTCCAGGAATGCCACCTGCTCAGCCCTCCGGTGCGGCGCGCGTCACGAACGACGCGATCTGTTCGGTGTAACGGTTCCGGTCCTGGTGCTCCAGGTCCAAGATCGCCTCCAGTTCCCAGTGGAAGTGGAAGGCCACGTACGCGATCTCCTCGTGCAGCCGGTCGGTCGCGTACGTCACGATTCCCCCAGGCGGCTCCCGCCGAGCTCCACCTCGAAGGGCTCCGCGCAGTGCGGACACCGCACGGCTGCGCGGGTGTGGCCCTCCGCGTTGATCTGGCGGTAGAAGTCCTGGAGGAACGCCAGGTCCGAGGCGAACATGTTCTCCACGATCCCGTCGTGCACCATCGTCAGCGTGCCCAGCCTGACGATGACCCGGCCGAGCAGCACCACCGAGAGGTACGCGGGGTTCTCCTGCACGCGCACGTCCCGCAGCGGGACCAGCTCGTCGCGCGCCGTGGACAGCCGCATGACGCCGTCCCGGTGCACGGTGCCCGCCTCGTCCACGTACCCCCGCGGCAGCTCGAAGGGGAACTCGGTGCGCAGGGACCGCACGGGTGCCGGGTCCGCCGACGGGCCGGTGGGCGCGGCGGCGGGGGCGGGGGCCGAAGGCGCACGGTCCGCCCCCGCCGCTCCCCTGGTCGTCGAACGGCGCATTATTCGATGACCAGTTCTTCGAACACGATGGTGACCGACTCGGTCAGCGCCGCCGCCTCGCCGGCCTTCACCGTGCTCGTCTCGATCTTGCTGCACCAGGCGTTGCGCAGGTTGTAGCGCTTCACCGGGTTGTCCTCGTAATCCATCATGATGATGGAGGCGTTCTTGCGGGCCGTGCTCATCTGGCCGCGGATCGAGTCGTTGATCCACTCGGTGAAGGACGACGACTGGGTCATGCCGCGCACGACCGTGCACTGGCCGTTCTTCTGGACGCCCGGCAGCAGCGCCACCTCGGGCCGGCCCTGCGCGCTGTTCTGCTGGTAGGTGATGACGTCCTGTTCGAGGGTGAGACCGCTGATCTCGGCGAGGTACTCGACCATCACCCCGTCGATCTGGAGGCCGAAGTTGTGTGACGTGAGGGCGTCACCCGGCTGGAGGCTCATGTGTTCGCTGTCCTTTTCACGACGGGAGGGCGCAGAGGGGCACGGAGGGGCACGGAGGCGCGACGGGGGCGCGACGGGGGCGGAGGCGGGCTCCGCGCCCGGTCACTCCTCCAGCTCCCCGTTGCCGCCGGAGAACTGCGCCAGCCGGAAGATGACGAACTCGGCGGGCTTCACCGGCGAGATGCCGATCTCGCAGACGACCCGGCCGAGGTCGACCGACTCCGGCGGGTTCGTCTCCTCGTCGCACTTGACGTAGTACGCCTGCTCGGGGCTCTGCCCGAACAGGGCGCCACCGCGCCACTCGTTGACCAGGAACGCGGAGACGTTACGGCGGATGCGCGCCCAGAGGTTGTGGTCGTTCGGCTCGAACACCACCCACTGGGTGCCGATCAGGATCGACTCCTCCAGGTAGTTGAAGTACCGGCGGATGTTCAGGTAGCGCCAGGCCGGGTCGGAGGAGAGGGTGCGCGCTCCCCAGACGCGGATGCCGCGGCCGGGGAAGGCCCGGATGCAGTTCACGCCGATCGGGTTGAGCAGGTCCTGCTCGCCGCGGGTGATCTGGAGTTCGAGGTCGACCGCGCCGCGTACGACCTCGTTGGCGGGGGCCTTGTGGACACCGCGCTCGCTGTCGTTGCGGGCCCAGACGCCGGCGACGTGGCCGCTCGGCGGGACCAGGCGCGACTGCCCGGTCGCCGGATCGAAGGACTTGATCCACGGGTAGTACAGGGCCGCGTACTTGGAATCGTAGTTGGCCGTCTCCTGGCGCCAGACCCGGATGGCGCGGGCGTTCATGCCGGGCGGCGGGTCGATGATCGCGACCCGGTCGCCCATCAACTCGCAGTGGGCTATCAGGCCGAGTTGGACCGCCTTGACGGCCTCCAGGTCGATGGCACCGCGCTGGTGGGCGGACATCAGGTCGGGCACGGCGACCATGGAGATCTCGTCCACGGCCTCCAGGCCGCCGAAGCCCGTACGGTCGGCCGAGTCGCCGAGGTACTGCGCGGGGCCGGGGTGGGAGTCCTCGCCGTGGTCGGCGGGTGCGGCCGGGGCGGCCTGCGGCGCCGGCAGGTCCACCGTCTGGTTCTCCGGTCGCGCCAACTGCCCGGACGGCGCGGCCTCGGTCACGGTGATGAGCCGGGAATGCTCCTTGACGTGCGTGACGACGTAGGACCGGTTGCCCTTCTTCGCGCTCACGTCGAAGGTCTCGACCGGCTTGTCGCCGTCCTTGACGATCAGCCTGAACCGCTCGGCCGGCCCCTCGCCCTCCGGGTCGGCGACCTCGACCGACAGCGGGCCGAGGCCCTCCGCGACGGCGGCCACGGCGAAGGAACCGAGCGGACGGGACGGGGCGGCGGGCAGCGGGGGCCGGACGGACGCACCGGTGACCGCGGCGGGCGCGGACGCCCGGCCCCGGCCCTGAGCGGCGGCGTCCCCGGCGGACCCGCCGACGCGCACGACGTACGCGGCCGAACCGCCGTTGTTGAAGAACCCGTAGACGGAGTGCGCGAGGTAGTAGCCGTCGGTGAAGTCGCCGAACGCCGCGACGTACTGGGTCCAGTTGGTCACCAGCGTGGGCTCGTTCAGCGGGCCGGTCGGAGCCAGACCGACGAAGGCCGCCACCGACGTGCCGACCCCCTCGATGGGGCGCGAACCGCTGGCCACCTCCTCGACGTAGACGCCGGGCGACAGATAGGACGGCATGCTCTGCTCTCCTCGGGTACGAGACAGGACACCACCACCCTGACGCGCGCGCCGCCCCCTCGAAACGTCCCCCGGTACCTGGGCGGGGGCACGGTCGTTGCCCCGAGGTCTGCCCCCGCGGCTCCTGGCGGGTGGTGGGGCCGCGGTTAGCGTGCGGGGGGTGAGCCTATGGACTTCCCTGGAACCCGCCTCCGTCACCGTCGACCCGGGCAGCAGTACGCGCGTACGGCTGCGCGTGCGCAACACCGGTGACGTGGTGGACGAGTACCGCTTCGAGCCCGTCGGCGACGTGGCACCCTGGACGACGGTGGAGCCTGCGACCCTGCGGTTGTACCCGGGCACCACCGGCACGGTGGAGCTGACCTTCGCACCGCCCCGCACCCCCGACGCCACGGCCGGCCCGAACCCGTACGCGGTGCGCATCACACCGACCGAGCACCCCGAGGCCGTGACGGTCCCGGAAGGGAACCTGACCGTCACCGCGTTCACCGAGCTGCGGGCCGAACTCGTGCCGCCGACCGTCAAGGGGCGCCTGCGCGGACGCCCCCGGCTGGCCGTGGACAACCTCGGCAACACCAAGGTGACGGCGTCGATCACGGGCAGCGACACCGGGGACCACCTCGCGTACGAGATCCGCCCCGGGAACGTCCAGATCGACCCCGGGCGCGCCGCGTTCGTCGACACGACCCTGCGGCCCCGGCAGATCGTCTGGTTCGGTTCCAAGGAGGAGCGGCCCTACACCCTGGCGGTGCGCCGCTCCGGGGCCGAGCCGCTGGAGGTCGAGGGGACCTACGTCCAGCGCGGCTTCCTCCCGCGCTGGCTGGCCACGTCCTTCGGGCTCCTGCTCGCCCTGGCCGTCGCCTTCGTCATGATCTGGATGGCCTACGATCCGCAGGTCCGCACGGCGGCCACCGAGGCGACCGAACAGGCGGGCACCGTGCTGCCGACCACCCAGCCCCTCGCCCCGCCGCCCCCGCCCTCGCCCAGCGCCACCCCCGAAGCGCCGAAGGACGAGAAGCCGGGGGCCGACGGCGGGGGAGGGGAGTCCGCGGCGCCCGCGGCCCCGGCGCCCGTGGTGCCCGCCGAGAAGGTGCTGCTGCGCAATGCCGCCACCCGCATGTGCGCCGACCTGCCGGGGGTCGACAAGGGCCGGATCAACGTGGCCGTCCAGCAGTCCGGTTGCGTCGGCACCGAGGCGGACAACCAGCTGTGGAACCTGGAGGTGAAGTATCCGGACCTCGGCCCCGGCGGCACTCCCCTCTTCCAGATCCGCAACGTCAAGGACCAGCTCTGCATGGACCTCGGTGAGTACGGCGGTCGGCCCGTGGGGACCGGCATCGGCGAGTTCACCTGCGACGGAACCACGGCCGACAACCAACTGTGGTGGATCGCCGTGCAGGAGAGCGGCGACTACTGGATCCGCAACTACGCCAGCAACAACAAGTGCCTGAACGTGAAGGGCGGGGCCGCCGTCGACGACCGGCTGGACATCTCCGACTGCACGAACACGGGCAACCAGGAGTGGAAGATCGTCCACCCCAAGACCGACTGATCACCGGCCGAGGGATCACCAGCCGCCTTCGCCCGGCACCAGCCGCCCCGCCTTGCGGTACTCCCGGCGGGCACCCTCCAGGAGGTCCCGCGCCGTCACCTCGTCGCCCCGCCCGGCGGCGAGGTAGGCGGCGGTCACCACCGCACTGCGGATGGAGCCGCCCGCCAGCTCGAAGTCTCGGGCCAACGCGGCCGGGTCGATCCCGTCGGCGGACGGCACGTGCGCCAGCCCGTGCCGCCACAGCGCGAGGCGCTGCCCGGCGTCCGGGAACGGGAAGTCGACCACCAGGTCCAGCCGCCGGGTGAACGCCGCGTCGATGTTCGCGCGCAGGTTGGTGGTGAGCAGCGCGATCCCGTCGAAGGACTCCAACCGCTGGAGCAGGTAGGAGCTCTCCATGTTGGCGTAGCGGTCGTGGGCGTCCTTGACTTCGGAGCGCTTGCCGAAGACGGCGTCGGCCTCGTCGAAGAGCAGTACCGCGTCGGTGCGGTCCGCCTCCGTGAAGATCCGCTCCAGGTTCTTCTCCGTCTCACCGACGTACTTGTCCACGATCGACGACAGCTGGACCACGTACAGGTCGAGTCCGAGATCGGCCGCGACGACCTCCGCCGACAGCGTCTTGCCGGTCCCGGACTCCCCGGCGAACAGGCCGAGTACGCCCCGCCCGCGCCCCCCGCCGGCGCTGAGCCGCCAGTCGCCGAGCACCCGGTCGCGGTGGCGGGCCCGCAGGGACAGTTCGCGCAGCTGCGCCAGGGGCCCCGCGGGCAGGACCAGGTCCCCCCAGCCCACGGCCGGCCGGATGCGGCGGGTGTGGCTCTCCAGCCCCGAGGCCGACTGGCGGCGCGCGGCCCGCCGTACGTGAGCGGCGGTGACCGGGGCGCCGTCGAAGGCGGCCAGCGCCCGGGCCGCCCGCGCGGCCCGCCGCACCCGGTCCCCGCCGAGGCGGTACGGGGCGACCGTCGCGGCCAGGTCGAAGCCGTCGGCCGCGGCGTCGGCGCCCAGCGCGGCCCGCCACGCGGCGATCCCCCCGTCCCGGCGGTCCGGCGCGTCCAGGACCAGGGGGTCCTCGGGGGCCCAGTGGGGGTCGTACGGGCGGGGACCGGCCAGCAGCACCGTCACGTCCGGCGCCGCGACGAGCGCCCGTACCAGCGGGCCGGGCTCCTCGGGCAGCGCGGGCACGACGACGGCCCGGCCGCTGAGGCGGGCCTCGCGCAGCAGCTCGGCGACGTGTTCGCCCGGCTCGGCGCAGCACAGCCCGTCCAGGCCCGCGGCGCGCAACGCCGAGGCGTATGCGGCCAGGCCGTCGCCCTCGCGCTGTTCCCGCAGGTAGACGGTGGCGGGAGCGGCTGCCAGGAGGGCCGCGAGCCGGTGGGTGAACTGCTCGGCCGCCCGGTCGCCGGGCAGCGGATCCGGCATCGGGCGCACCAGGCCGAGCAGGGCCGCGTCCGGCGTGTCGTCATCGAGGAGATGACCGGTCAGCCGGTCGGGCACGCGCAACGAACGTGTCAGGAAGGGGCGTTCGGGCTCCATGACTTCCAGCAGGCCGAGGGCCAGGAGGGGCGCGGACGGGTGCAGCCGGGCCCGGGCGGTGGCGGACTGTGCGGGCACCCCGCAGAGGTCGAGGGCGAGACCGACGGTGGCCCGGCGTCTGCTCACGTCGTCGTTGAGGTAGCCGTAGAGGGGTTCGAAGGTCCGGTCGACGTCGGGAGCGAGGGCGACGAGCACGACGGCGACGTCGAGCGCGGTGAGGCCCGCCCGCCCGGCCAGCCGGGCCATCCGGTCCATCCGGTCCAACTGGTGCGGCTGGTCCCCGGGGCCGTGCGCCGGGTCCGCGCCGCCGTTCCGGCCGGATCCGGCCGGAACGTCTGGCACCGGGGGCCAGGTGCCGAGCACGTGGCGCACCGCCTCGTCGGACAGGTAGAGACCGCGCAGGGGGTCGTCGGCGGTCGGATCACCGGCGGTCCGCCGTTCGACCAGCGCCGACACCCGCCCGCGCAAGGCGCCGAGGCGGTCGAGCAGCGCACGGCCGGGATCGCCTTCGTCGGCGACCGCTCCAGCGGCGTTCACCGCGCGTCCGAGCGGCCGGAGGTCTCCCGGGGGGTCTCCCGGGGCAGGGGCGCGCCGCCGGCGCCGGCCCGCGCCGCCCGGGCGGCCGCCACCTGGTGGGGGCGGTGCGAACGGCCCTCGGCCGCCGCCGGGTCGCCGTCCATCCCGCCCAGCCGGACGGTCGCGCCCTCGGTGACCGGCGGCCCCGCGTCGTACTCGGGGAAGGCCGGGAAGGGCGCGGTCACCACCAGGTCCAGCGAGGGCTTCAGCTCGCCGCCGAGCGCGGACCAGATCTCGGCGAGCGAGCGTGCCTCCGTCTGCACGCCGGCCGCCGACAGCTGTACGGAGAGCCCCAGCGCCCGCAGGGAGCCCGGCAGTTCCTCCGGCGGCAGTACCTCGCGGGGCAGCAGCGTCGCGAGTACGGCGGACAACAGCCGGTGCTCGTCCTGCGGGGTCTTCGTCCAGGCCGTCACCAGGTACGACAGCTTGAACCAGCGCGGCGGTTGACTCCGCCGCACGACCACGTCCCGTTCGTCCCGCACCTCCGTCCGACCGCGCTGACGCCGGGCCACGTCCTCCCGGATGTCGTACAGGTAGGTGTTGACCACGGGGGCGTTGCGCCGGGCGGCCCAGTCCCGGGTCGGTGCCTCGAAGGACACCTCGATGCCCGAACCCGCCAACGCACCGCCGCCGAGGAGGCCCTTGAGCACCTCGTCCACCTCGTGGATCACGTCCGCACTCCCGCCCTGCCCGCACGGCCGGCTCCGCCCGGTCCGTTGTCCTGCGCCGATCGTCCCCCGGACGGCACCCGGGCCACAGGAGCGAGGGGGACGACGGCGGGGCAGCCGGGCCTGCCCGCGCGGACACCCGTCGGCGCCCGCGGTTGCCCGAACGGTCAGATGTAGCCCTCCCGGAAGGCGAAGGCCACGGCGTGCGCACGATTGCGCAGGTGGAGCCGGATGGTGAGGCCGTGCATGACGTTCTTGACGGTCCGTTCGGAATAGGACAACTTGCCCGCGATCTCGGCGGTGTCGAGGCCCTCGGCGACCAGACGCAGGACGTCCACCTCGCGCGGTGTGAGCCCGAGGGCCGGCGGGCCGGACCGGCCCGCCGCGCCCCGGTGGAGCGTGCCCAGCTGGTGGATGAGCCGGCCCAGGAGATCGGCGGGCAGATCGCTGTCGCCGCGGGACGCGGCCAGCACCGCCTGCACCAGCCGCTCGGCGGTGGCGTCCTGGCGCCGGACGATCGCGCCGATCCCGCACTCCATCACGTCCAGCAGCTCGCTCTCCCGCATCGCGCCCACCACGAGAACGGCGCGTGCGCCCTCGCTGCGCACGAGGCGGCGCAGCCGGGTCAGCGCGGCATCGTCGAGGACGTCCACCACGAGCAGGGCCACCGTGTCCGGACCGGACTCCTCGCGCAGCTCGACCTCGGGGCGTCTGCGCAGCTGGCCGACCGCCCCCTCCAGGCTGATCGGGTCCGCGGCGTACACCGCCACGGGGACGCGCCGGTCCGCGGAGCCCGCGTGCGGGCCCGTACCGGCGGAGGGCGTGGTGAGGGAGGGCCTGGTGGCGGAGGACGTGGTGACGGAGGACGTAGTGATGGTCCGGGGTGAGTCGAGCAACGTTTCCCCTATGCAGCGGCCCGTCGTGCTGCTCGGGCCGGTAGTAGCCGATGAGCTCCTCAACAGTTCTGCGGGCGCCACGGGCAACGCAATCGTGGACGACCACGGGCCCCACCACGAGAGCGCGGCGGTGATGACCACGAGGCCGGCCCGCTCCGTGCGCGTCGCCGCAGGTCACGGCGGTTCCCGTCGGCATTGGACCGGCCGTGGTGGGCGGAAGTGAGGTGCGCCACTTCCGGTCACCACGCCGCGCGCCCGGTCGTCTCATCCGGCGGCGGAGCACACCCTTGCCCGCGGGAGGTACTGATGACCACACCACTCCACGAGCGCGACGGCGCGCGGGCGCTCATCGCGGACCGGACGGAGCGGGCACGCTCCGGTTCCGGCTCCCTGGTGCTGCTCCAGGGAGCCACCGGCACCGGCCGCACCGCCGTGCTGGAGGGCGCCGTCCGGGACGCCGAGGGACTGGGCATGCGGGTGCTGTCGGCGCGGTGCTCGCCGGAGGACACCGGTGTGCCCTTCGCCACGGTGCTGCAACTCCTGGGCCCGGTGCCGGACTTCATTGACCTCGTGCCCGACCACGTCGACCGGGGGAACGCCGCCCGGCTGTGGCGGCTGCTGCGCTCGTACGTGGCCGAGGGACCGCTCCTGATGGCGGTGGACGACGTCCACCTCGCCGACTCCGCGTCGCGCCGCTGGCTGCGCGAAGCGGTGCGCCACATCGACCGATTACCCGTATTACTCGTGGCGAGCGAGCGCAGCCAGTACGACATCGGCCCCCGGCGCTCCGGGCTCGCCCGGTCGCTGCCGCCCTCGCTCGTCCGCACCCACACGATCGACCCGCTCGGCGACGCGGCCGCCGCGGAACTCGTCCGGACCGCCCTGCCGACGGCCGGACCCGAGTGGACGGCGCAGGCCGTACGGGCCGGTGCGGGCAACCCGCTGCTCCTGCACGCCCTGCTCCACGACCTCGGCGGCGCACCGGACGCGGCCCAGCCCCTGCCGGACACCTGCGCCGCGCTGTATCCCGGCAGTTACCCGGCGGCCGTCTCGTGGTGGCTGGAGAGCGCGGGCCGCGCGACGGCCGAGGTGGCCCGCTGCCTGGCAGCCCTGGAGGAGGCCTGGCCCCGGCCGACCGCGCCCCGGCACCGCCCACCGCAATGCCCGCCCGGGACCGACGGGAGCGCCACGGCGGACCCGTCCGCGGCCGGCGGCCTGGCGGATCCGGGCGTGGCCGGCGCCCCGGCAGGTTCCGGCGCGGCCGGGGTCTCGGTGGGTGCGTACGCGCCTGTGGCCCCGACGGCTCCCGACGCGGCCGGCGCCCCGGCGGATCCGGGCGTGGCCGGGCTCCTGGCGGAGGCGGCCGGTGCGGATCCCGCACGGGTCAAGGGCTGGCTCACCGCGATGACCCGCATCGGTCTGCTGCGCCCGGACCCCGCCGGCCTGCCGCGCTTCGCGCACCGGCTGCTGCGCGACGCCGTGCTGAGCGGCTGGCCCACCACCCGGCGGGAGGCGGCGCACCTGGTGGCGGCGAAGACGATGCTGCGGCGCGGCGAGCGCGTCGAGGCGGTCGCCGCCCACCTGCTGCGCACGCCGGGCGACGGCCTGCCCTGGGCACTGCGCGTCCTGCGGGACGCGGCGACCGTCGCGGTGCACGACGCCCGCCCCCGCGACGCGGCGGGCTATCTGCGCCGCGCCCTGGACGAACCGCTCTCCGACGACCACCGCCAGCGCCTGCTGACCGAACTGGGCTCGCTGGAGTACGCCTCGGACGACGGCACGGTGGCGATCGCCCGCCTGGCCGAGGCCCAGTACCTGCCGGCCGCGCCCCGCGACCGGGTGCGCGCCGCCGTCGCCCTCGGCACGGCCCTGGTCGGCCGCGGCGAGGTCACCACGGCGCTGGAGGTGATGCGGCGCACGGAGGACGGCCTGCACGGCCACCCGGGACTCGCCCGCACCGTCCAGACCGTCACCGCGCTGCTGTCCGACGCCGACCTCGCCTCCCGCCAGGAGACCTACCGCAGGCTCTCCGCGAGCGGCGAGGACGCGCCGGAACTCGTCGGCACCGCCAGCCGGGCCCTGCTGGTGCGGTACGAGGCGACTGCCGGGCTGATCTCGGCCGGCGAGGCCATGACCCGCGTACGGGCCCTGCTCGCGCAGCCCTGCGACCCGCTGGCCGAGCCGTTCCTGCTGGGGACGGCGGCGGCGGTCGCCGAGTGGGCCGACGAACTCGACGAGGCCGAGCGGCTCGTGGACCGGGGCCTGGTCGGCCGGCACCCCGCCCTGCTCCACCCCATGGAGGACGCCCTCCTCAACACCCGCGCGGACATCGCCGCCGCCCGTGGAGATGTCGCCCGGCTGATCGCGGTGCGCGGCGACGGCGCGGCCGTCGCCGCACGCGCCCACGGCGGGCCCTCCAACCGGGACGCCCACGTGCTGATGGCACTCGTCCACACGGGCCGTCCGGAGGAGGCCCGACGGCTGGCCGAAGCCTTCGACCTCGGCCTGGCCCCGGAATCGTGGGAGCTGAACCGCTTCCTCTACGCGCGGGGAGTGCAGCGCCTCGCCGCCGGCGACCCGGCGGGCGCGCTGCACGACTTCCTGGAGTGCGGCCGCCGCCAGAGCGCCCGTGAGGTGCTCAGCCCGGTGGTCACCCCCTGGCGGACGGCGGTCGCCCAGTGCCGGCTCGCCTTCGGGGGCAACCAGGAAGCCCTGGCCCTGGCCACCGAGGAACTGCGGCTGGCGCGGGTGTGGAACACCCCGCGCACGGTGGGACGCGCGCTGCGCGTCCTCGGCACCGCGACCGGCGGCCGCCGGGGGCTGGACCTCGCGGAGGAAGCGGTCGGGACCCTCAGGGACGCGCCCGCCGACGCCGGCATGGAACTGGTCGAGGCCCTCCTCGCCCAAGGCCGCCAGCTCCTCGCCGCCGGCGAACGCGGCCGCGCCCGCGACCGGCTGCGCGAGGCGGCGGACCTGGCCGAGCGAAAGGGCGGCCTGCGGCTGCTGGCCTTGGCCGAGCAGGCCCTGCGCGAGGGCGGCGCCCGGGTCCCGGCCGCGGCGCGCACCGGCTCGGCGGCCCTGACCGGCAGCGAGCGCCGCATCGCCGAACTGGCCGCGGCGGGCAGGACGAACACCGAGATCGCCGACCTCCTCCACCTGGCCCGGCGCACCGTGGAGACCCACCTGACGAGCACCTACCGGAAACTGGGCATCCGCCGCAGGGCAGAACTGCCCGCCACCCTCGTCCGCATCCGCCGATGAAAGCTCACGCGAGGAGTTCCGCGAGCCGGGCCATCTCGGTGGGCGGGTCGACCACCGGCTGGATGAGGAGTTCGTCGACGTCGGCCCGCTCCAGGGTGGTGATACGGGCGAGGAGTCCGTCGCGGGTGGACCCGGTCCGGTTCCGCCCCGTCAGCCGCCCAGCAGACCGTCCAGTGCCTCCCGCGCCTCGCGCGTGTCGCGGTGCTCCTCGCCCAGGATCCGCGCACGGTCGGCGACGACCTCGCGGAGCAGGGCCACCGCCGACTCGGCCTCCCCCAGCCGCGCCAGGGTCCGGGCCCGGCCGAACCTCGTCGTGATGACCTCCGGGTGCTCGGGGTTGGCGTAGCCGATCTTCCCCGAGGACGACGCCGTGCTCGAACGCACCCGGCGGGTCGGCAACCGCGACTTCGACCCGCACGCGGCGACGGAGTACCTCAGCCACTGGGAGACGGTGGAGCCGCTCGCAGAGCTGCTCTGACCTCAGTTGAGCCGCAGGAGCGGGGTGTCCGTGGTGAGGACGGTCCGCAGGGCGGGGATGTCCGCCCAGGTCAGGCCCAGGGTGCGGGCGGCGTGGCGGAGGGTGACGTGGTCGGCTCCGTCGGCCGCTGCGCGCAGCGCCCGTACGATTCCGTCCCGGTCGAGGAGGGCCATCCCGCCGGCGGGCGGCTCCTGCCGGGGTGTCCGGGTACGTTCGCTCTCCAGCCCGGGAATGCCGGTGAGCCGGTGGGAGACGTCGGCGGCGGCGGCCAGGGTCGCCGGGCGCTCCTCGACGAGGGCCCGGGCCACGGGATTGTGGCCGATGGCCTCCTGGAGCGGCAAGGGGTACAGCCGCGGGGAGGCATCCGTGAGCGCGATGACGTGGTTGACGGTGCGCACGGTGCCGCGGGCGCCGTGGATGGCGGCGGCCCAGAGTGCGGATGCCTCGGAGGGGTGCCAGGCCAGTGCGCGGGCGGCCGCCGCCGTCGTGTTCCGGCCGGGGACGAGGGGCGTGCTCGTGGCGAGGCGTTCGAGGAGGATCCGTTCGCCGATCTCCCCGTCGAGGCCGGGCCCCGCGACGTGCACGGTGGTGGGGATCCCCGCGAGGTGGCAGGCGGCGAGGGTGAGGGCGTCGCCGAACGGGCTGCACAGCCCGGGCTCGTCGCCGTGGGTCAGGATGTCGCCGCCGATGTCGACGACGTGGATCCGGCCGCCCGATCCTCCGGCCATGGACGCGATCTGCCGGGCCAGGGCGGCGAGTCCCCGGCCGGGGTCGAGGAGCAGCAGCCGGGCGGGCAGGTCCCGGGCGAGTGCGGGCATGGTCGATCCGGCCGGCGGGCGGGCCCGGGTGGCCGGGGTGAAGGCCGCGAACCCGCCGCCCCGGCCGCCCCCGGCCTCGTGGACGAGCCCGTCGAAGTCCCCTTCGCCGAGGGGGCTGGAGGTCGGGTCGACCTCGGGGCGCTCCCACGCGTAGGTGGCGATCAGCGGCGGGCGGGCCGGGCGGGCCGGACCGGCCGGGTCCGCCGCGAGGGCGCGGGCGGCGACGAGGGTCCCGACGGGATCCCCTCCGCCGCCCGCCGCGATGTACAGACCGCTCACGCGGCTCCCTCGCGCTCGCGCAGGTCGATTCCGGTGATCCGGACCGGCGTTGCCCCCATGTTCTTCCGCGCGCGCTTGTTGGCCGCGTGCAGCTGTTCGTAGTACTCGCGGTCGAGGTCCTTGACGGACCCGGAGTAGAACATCCAGGACAGCACGTCGCGGTACTTGAAGCCCTTGGGGGTCAGCTGGACGCGCCGGCCGAGGCGGTGGATCAGTCCGTTGGATTCCGCGGCCTCCAGGACGGGCTCGAACTCGGCGGCGTGCTCCTGGTAGCCGAAGCGGTCGAGTTCGCCGAGGTCGAGGTCGAAGGTGTCGAGGACGAGGCGCTTGCGGACGAGCTCCTCGGCGGTCAGCTCGAAGCCGGTGACGGGCGCGAGTTCGTGGCTCCCGGCCCTCGCGATGTAGTCGGCGACCTCGGCCGCCGACGGCTTCACGCTGCCGCACATGTAGTCGAGCACGCTGGTGTAGGAGCGGGCGCCGACGCCGAGGCCGAGCAGGGGCACGCCGTGGAAGGTGAGCACCTTCTGCACGTAGCCGCCGCGGCCGGGCTTCTTGTAGCGCACGGAGCCCTCCTGGACGTAGCCGTGGTCGAGGAAGACCTGGCGCGCGTAGTCGTAGCGCTCGTACAGCTCGGGCTGCCACATGTACTGGTAGGCGCCGGTCCTGGAGAACCAGGCGTCCGGCCGCACCGTCAGGAAGTAGGTGCTGATGGTGGTGGGTTGGAGCGCGGCCAGCTCGTCCACGCTCTGACGCCAGGTTTCGGGGGTCTGCCCCGCGAAACCCATGATCAGGTCGGTGGAGAGGTCCGGCAGGCCCAGCTCCTGGGCGGTGCGGAGGGCGCGGCGGATGACGTCCTCGTCCTCGCCGCCGCGGCCGGCCTCGCGGATCTCGCGCGGGACGAGGGACTGGATGCCGACGTTGGCGCGGGTGAGGCCCATGTCGATGAGGGCCTTGAACTCGTCGGGGGCGTCGGCGATCGACGACGGGGTGGCTTCCACGGCGATTTCCTCCGCCGTGGAGCGCCAGTTGGGGTAGATCTCGCCGATGGTGGCGAATATCTGCTCGAAGTGGCGGGGCCGCAGCAGGGCGGGAGTCCCGCCGCCGATGTAGACGGTGCGCAGCCGGCGGGCCTGGATGATCTCCGCGTGATCGCGGATCTGCGTACAGAGGGCGTCGGTGTAGGCGTCGTAGACGTCCTCGTCGGTGCTGATGATGGTGTACAGGTTGCAGAACCCGCATTTGCGGTCGCAGAAGGGTACGTGCAGGTAGAGGTTGAGCTCGGGTACCTGGTGGTTGGCGAGGTCCGCGGCCCAGATGTCGGGGACGGTCCATTTTCCTTCGGGGAGCGGGCGGTAGGTGGAGCGGGGCGGGTACGAGTACTGGTAGGGCGGAATGACGCCCTGTTCGATGTGGTCGGCGAGCTCCTGGTGCAGCCTGCTGGTCACGGTGTTGCCTTCCCGAACGGGTGCGGGCGCGGGTTCACCCAGCCTGGCGATCCGACCACGGTTCGCCCCTCTGGGCCCATCGGGTGGGCGCACCAAATACCGCACACCTACTGGCCAGTTCATTGTGGATTGCTCCAAATGCGGCTCTCGAAAGGCCAGTTGATTTCGTCTGTCGGGCCCATAGCCGCCGCACCCGGCCCACGGCTTTGCTGGAGGAATGGAAATCGGGGCGGGCCCGCACGGGCCGGGAGTGCTGGTGATCGAGCCGATGGGGAACGCGGGGCGTTTCCTCGTCGAGGCCGCCGAACGGTTGGGAGTGCGCCTGTACGCGGCCACCCACCAGGACGTCCACGACGGCTACCCGCAGTGGCTGCGGGCCGCCCTCGCGGGGCTCTGCGCGACGGACCTGACCGACACCCCGAGGGCACTGCGGGACATGGAAGCCTTCTGCCGGCAGCACGCCATCGCCGGTGTCGCCCCCTGCTTCGAACTCTTCACCCCGCTCGCCGCGCTGCTCGCCGAACGCCTCGGCCTGCCCGGCAACGATCCCCGGCTCGCCCGCGCGGCCCGCAACAAGGTCCTGATGGGCGAGGCGTTCGCGGCCGCCGGGATCCCCGCCCCCCGCTGGGCGGTCGCGCACGACGGCGCCGAAGCCCACCGGGTGGCACTGGAGAAGGAGTTGGGCTGGCCCCTGGTCGTCAAGCCCGCCGAGCAGGGCGGTTCCTGGGGCGTGTCCGTGGTCGAAGGCCCGGACCAGCTCGCCGAGGCAGTCGCCGCAGCCCGGCAGTACACGCACGCCCAGCCGCACGGCCTGGAGCTCGATGCGCGGGCCCTGATCCAGGAGTACGTCCCCGGCGACGAGTACTCCTGCGACACGGTGGTCGCCGACGGGGTGGCCTACCCGCTGCCCGTCGTAGCGAAGGACACCACCGCGGGCCGGTACCGCATCGAGACCGGGCACACCTGCCCCTCCGGCCTGCCCGCGCCGCTGGTCAGGAAGGTGCAGCACATCGCGGCGCGGGCCGCGCTCGCCGTGGGCGTCCGCAACGGGATCGCACACACGGAGGTGAAGATCCCACCGGACTCGGACACGCCGTATGTGATCGAGACCGGCGCCCGCCTGCCGGGGGACAACCTGTGCGAGGTCGTCGAGGCCGCGACGGGCGTCAGCGAGGCGGTGGCCCACCTCCAGGCCGTGCTCGGCCTGCTGCCCGACACCGTCCCCTCCCGTACGGACGGGGCGTCGATCCGCTTCCTGCTGCCGGAGCGGGGCGGGGTCCTGCGGCAGGCGGTCATCGCGGACCTGCCCGGAACGCACGGCGAGGTACACCTGCGGCCCGGGGCGGTGGTGCCCGAGCCCACGGACTCGATGTGCCGCATCGGGCACGTGGTGGCCCGCGCGGAGACGGCCGACGCGGCGCGCGGGCTGGCCGGCCGGGCGGCCGCCCGGTCCCGAGTGGAAGTGGGCTGACGCAGGTGCGGAAGATCGCCTTCCTACGGTCCGTACGCATCCAGCGCGCCGACCCCTACATCCAGCGGGCCGTCCGCGCGCTCGCCGACGACGGGATCGAATCCGGGCTGTTCCACACCAGCGGCGCCGCGGGCGACGACGACTTCCCCGGCCACCGGCAACGGCTCGACCGCGGGGTGACGCCACGGGAACTCGCGGATGCGGTCGCCGCCTGGGGAGCGGATGCGGCGGTGTCGATCTCGCTGCCCTGCGAGAACGCGCTGCGCGACGCCGCGGCCAAGGCGTTCCTGGACGCCGCCGGCATCCCCACGGTCATGACCCCGCTCGCGGCGACGATGCTGCTGGTGGACAAGTGGGAGACCAAACAACGATGCAGGCGGGCCGGGCTGCCGGTGCCCGACGGGTTCCGCATCGACTCTGACCTGCTGGCGGGGCGGGGCCTCGCGGTGCCCGGCTACCGGGACGCGCTGCGCGCGCTGGCCGAAGGGACCGGATACCCGCTGATGTCGAAGCCCGTATGGGACTCGACCAGCATGGGCATCCGCACCCTGCGCTCACCCGCCGACCTCGACGCCCACCTCGACGCCCACCACGAACCGGGCCCCGGGGCGGTGTCGACGGTGGTGGAAGAGGTCGTCGTGGGCGATCTGTGCAGCGTGGACATCGTCGGGCGCCCCGGCTCCTACCAGGTCCTTCCCCCGTGCTGGACCGGACGGGCCGGGCCGGAGCCGGTGTTCACCTTCGCGGACCTGCGCTGGTGCGGTCCCCGCGCGGAAGCGGACGCCGCCTTCGCGGAAGTGGCCCGCGCCCTGGTCGACTTCTGCGCGGACCTGGGGGTGTACGGGTCGGTGAACGTCGACATGATCTACACCGGCGGCCGGTTCGTGGTCCTGGAGGTCAACCCGCGCATCGGCGGCGCGACCACCCTCTCGTGCGCCGCGTCGGGCACCAATACCTTCACCTCCCTCGCCCGGATGGCCCGCGGCCTCCCCCTCACCGCGGGCGCGGTCCCACGGGTGGGCTGGGCGATCGAATTCCTCGCCGGGGACGGCATCGCGCCGGCGGTGGTGGCCGAACTCCGGCGCCTGGTCAGGGTGGTCACCGCACACGAGCTGGTGATCGACGGGGCCTCCCACGGGGACATCGTCGTGATCACCCTCGCCGAAGGCGAGGAGGACCGGACGGTGAAGTCCTTGACGGAGCTGCACGAGACGACCGGCTTCCCCGCGGCCGACGTCCTGGGCAAGATCACCTCCCTGCTGAACCGGTGAGCGCGACTGAACCGGTGAGCCCGACCACCGGAACCCGCCGCCCGCGCACCGTGGCGGACCGCCTCGGCCTGCCCGCCCTGCGCGGTCACGGCCTCTTCGTCACCGGCAACCTCATCGACTCCGTCGGCAACGGCATGCTCCTGCCGCTGGGACTGCTGTACTTCACCGACGTCCAGGGCCTGCCCCTGGCGCAGGTGGGCGCCGCCATGACGGCCGGTCAGGCCCTGGCCCTGCCCGTCACGTTCCTCGCCGGACGCCTCATGGACCGCGTCGGGCCCCGGCGCGTGGTGGTGTGGGCGAACGTCCTCTCCGCGGTCGGGTTCGCCCTGTTCCTGCTCGCCCGCGCCCCGTGGCACATCGCCGCCGTGTACGTGCTCGTCCAGGCCGGCATCAACATGTACTTCACCGCGCAGCGCACCCTGATCACGCACGTCACCCGGGCCGGGGAACGACGTGCCTGGTTCGCCTTCACCGGCTCGCTGCGCAACGTCGGGCTCGCGGCCGGGTCCGCCGCGGCGGCGGGCGCCCTGACCGTGTTCGGGAACGGTTCGCTGCGCTGGATGATCGCCGTCGACGCCGCCACCTATCTGCTGGCCGCCGCCTGCTTCGCGGCCCTCCCCACCACCCCGCCCGAACCGGACGCCGCGCCGCCGGGCGCGCCGGTGGCCCGGGCCGACCACACCCGCCGCTACTTCCTCCTCGTGGCCGTCAACCTCCCCTACGTCCTCGCGCAGGCCGTCCTCGCCGTCCTCGTCGCCGTCTACACCACCCGCGCCCTCGGGCTCCCCGCCTCGGCGGCGAGCATGCTGTTCGTCATCAACACCGCGATCGTCTCCGCGTGTTCGACGGTGGTCACCGCGCACGTGGCGCCCAAGGAACCCCGCCGCGCGGTGGCCGTCGGTTACCTGATCCTGACGGTCGGGATGGCGGTGTTCGCGCTGCCCGCGCTGCCGCGTGCCGCCGCCACCGCCTGGGTGGCCCTCATCGCGGCGATCACCCTCTTCAGCGTGGCGGAGATCCTCCTCGGCCCGGCCCTGAGCGAACTGTCGGTGAGCCTCACCCCGCAGGCGGCCGGAGGCTTCACGCAGGGCCTGTACCAGTTCTCGTGGGCCGTCGGCATGGTCGCCGCTCCCGCCCTGTTCACCCTGCTCCTGGAGGCCGGCCCCCTCTACCCGTGGGGTGCCGAAGCCGCCGCCTGCCTGATCGGCGCACTCGCCGCGCCCGCCCTCAGGCCCGCCAACCGCCACCGCCGGAGGAACCAGAATTGATCGCGAGCACCATCGAGTCCATCCACGAGGTCCCCGCCGCCGAGTGGGAGCACCTCGCCCGGCCCGCCGGTCTCTACCTCTCCCACCGGTGGCTCGCCGGGGAGGAGAAGGACCCCACCGCCACCCGTGCGTACGCGCTCGTACGGGACCCGGGGGGCGCCCTGCTCGCCGCCGCTCCCCTGTCCCTCGTGCACGAGGAACCGAACGACAGCTACCAGCCCGAGACCGTGCTGCCCCCGCACCTGGGACCCCGCGTGATCGCCGGGGCGCGGCGCGGCTACCACAACACGCCGCTCACCGCGCCCGGCCTCGCCCCCGACCTGCGGGACGCCTGCCTCACCCAACTCCGGGACGCCGTACGCCGCTTCGCCGAACACCACGGCACGACGCACTGGTGGCCCTACCTCACCGCCCCGGCCACCGCCCTGCTCGCCCCCCTCTACGCGGACCCCGCCCTCCACCTGGAGGACGACGCCCTCATTCCCCTGCCCGGCACGGGCATCGACGACTACATCTCCTCCCTGCCCCGCCAGCGCCGGGCCGGCGTCCGCGGCGAACGCCGCGACTTCGCCGCGTCCGGCCTCGAAGTACGCCGACAGGTCCTCGCGGACTGCTTCGAGGACGCCGGGTTCCTCCTCGCCGGACACCAGCAGGACCACGGGCACGACCGGGACGGCGTCGACGCCATGACCGGTCTGCTGGAACGGCAGGCCACGGCGATGGGCAGCGAAGCGCGCGTGGTCGCGGCCTACGACGGACACCGGATGACCGGCTTCTGCCTCTACTACCACTACGGGAGCACGACGTGGATCCGCGCGGCGGCCCACGACCGCCGCCACCCCGCGCCCCACCTGTACTTCAACCTCACGTACTACCTGCCGATCGAGGACGCCTACGCCCACGGCACGACCGCCCTGCACGTGGGCATGGGGACGATCCGGGCCAAGCGCCTGCGCGGCGCCGCCGTATCCGGCCTGCACGCCCTGGTCGACCTGCCTCCCGCCGGGCCGCGGTGACGGAGCGACCGTGGGCGAGGCCCCGGCCTGTCAGTGGCTCCTGCCATGATCGTGTTCGTTGATCGGTACGGCACAGGGGGAGACCATGAACGAACAGCCGAAGACCGCACGCAGGGCCCTGCTCACCGGGGCGATGGCCGGTCTGGCCACCGGGGCGGCCGTACTGGGCGCCGCCGGGAGCGCCGCCGCGGCGCCGGCGGCTGCGGGCACGCCCGACTGGTTCGACGTGAAGGCGTACGGCGCGATAGGCGACGGCTCGGCCGACGATGCCCCCGCGATCCAGTCGGCGCTCGACGCGGCGGCCGCCGCGGGCGGCGGCACGGTCTACTTCCCCGTCGGGAAGTACCTCGTCAAGCCCGCCTCCGGGCAGCCCGCCCTCGCGGTCAAGGGCGACGGGATCCGCCTGGCCGGCGCGGGCGCCAAGGCGTCCACCCTGATCAAGGGCGGCGACGGCATCCTGCTGCGGATGTCCGGTACCGGCACCTCCGGCTCCACGGGCACCACCCATCGCCGCTACTGCGCCGTGGAGAACCTCGGCTTCAACGGCAACCGCAAGACCGGCCTGCTGCTGGAGCTCTACTACAACAACAACTCCTATTTCCGCGACGTCTTCATGTCCTCCAACAACGACATGTGCATCGACGCCGTCGAGTTCTGGGACTCCCGCTTCTACAACCTCGTCATCGAGGACAGCACCGGCACCACCGGCAGCGCCACCCAGCCCAACGTCTGGCTGCGCAACGCCTCTTCCGCCACCGCCGGCACCTGGGGGTACAGCCAGGACAACATCAACCAGATCCACTTCACCGGCTGTCGCATGGAGGCGTTCGGCACCGGCGCGCTGTGGGTCGGCCAGGGCGCCGTCACCTCCAACAACCCCAACGGCGTCTACGTCACGGACTGCAAGTTCGAGACCTCCCGCATGCAGGGAGGCCCGCACCTGAAGACCGACGCCGGCTGCCGGCACGTCTACGCGACGAACATCTACTGCTACGCCGGCGACTTCGCGCCCGGCACCCCGGAGACCGCGCGCAACATCATCAGCTGGGCGGCGAGCGCGAGCGCCCTGGAGAACGTGGTCATCGCCAACAAGGCGGGCAAGGCCACGGTCAACGCGGGCGTGGCGCTCTACTCGGGCACCGGATCGACCGCGGTGCTGCGCAATGTCGTAGGGCTCTACGGGACCGCGCCGACCGGCACCCATATCTACTACGAACAGTCGTCCACCGGCGATTTCCGCGTGGAGAACAGCTACGGCAGCACCGGCGCCCAGGCGACCGGCACGATTCCGGTCAAGAACGCCCCCAACCCGCCGCTGCGCCTGGTCCCCGGCCCGGTCAGCGATGCCTCGTTCACCCACCAGCCGCTCGACGGCACGATGGCCGTGGACTCGGTCAACAAGCGGATGTATGTCCGCGTCGGCGGCCAGTGGCTCTGGTCGGCGCTGAACGGCTGACCCGACGGCCGCCCTCATGCCGCCGTCGCCCGCACGTCACCTTGCTGTCACCACTGCGTGTGGTGGCGATTAACCGCCACCCCCGATTTCCGGAGATCCGGACAACACGTTCCGGTAATACGGCCGAAACGTTGACGGTCATGTCGGAAATGCCATCGGTTTCTCCGAAACAGTCGCCCAAGTACCTGCAGTAACCACGCTTCGTCGGCCCCGTAAAGCCTTTATGTCCCTATCTCCTGACGCACCATCAGTAAATGATGGTGCGTCAGGCCTGGCGGAACTGTGCCAATTCCGTTTCCGCTCTGTTCATTTGACCAAGCCGATTGTCATGCTTTGGCAGCTTCGTACGGCACCGCCGGTCGATCCCCAACCCGACAGGCACCGTCGTCCGTGCGGAGTCGCAGCACCCGTTCCGCCCCCTGCGAGCACTCACCCAAGTGCCCCGGAACGTGGTGCGACCGCGCACACGCGGTTGGATCGGAAGGAAGACCCACGTGAAGCGAAAGCTCACTGTTGGAGCCGTGCTCTCTGCCTCGGCCCTGCTCGCCGGTGCCATCCAGGTCAGCGCCGGTGCGGCCCAGGCCGCTCCCACCCCCGCTCCCGCTTCCGGCCCCGGGCAGCAGCGCGCCGCCGACCTCGCCCGGGCCGCGGCCGACGCTCCCGCCACGGCGCGCACCCTGGGCCTCGGCAGCACGGAGAAGCTGGTCGTCAAGGACGTCGTCACCGACGCCGACGGCAGCCGTCACGTCCGTTACGAGCGCACCTACAACGGTCTGCCCGTCCTCGGCGGCGACCTCGTGGTCCACCAGGACGCCAAGGGGGCCGTGAAGTCGGCCGACAAGGCCGTCCAGGCGCCGATCGCCCCCGCCTCGCTCTCGCCGAAGCTCTCCGCGGACCAGGCCGCCACGAAGGCCTCCGGAGCCGTACAGGCCACCGTCGGCATCACGAAGGACGCCGACGAGGCCGCCCTCACCTCGGTCGGCAAGGCCGGCACCCCCCGCCTCGTCGTCTGGGCCACCAGCGGCACCCCGCGCCTGGCGTACGAGACCGTGGTCGAGGGCGTGCGCGCCGACGGCACCCCCAGCCGCCAGCGCATCGTCACCGACGCCGACAGCGGTGCGGTGCTCTCCACCCACGAGAGCGTCCAGACCGCCAACGCCACCGGCAGCGGCAAGGGCGTCTTCGTCGGATCGGTGCCGCTGACGACCAACCAGTCCGGCTCCACGTACCAGTTGAAGGACGCCACGCGCGGCGGTCAGTACACGACCAACCTCGCCAACAAGACCAGCGGAACCGGCACCCTCTACACCGACGCCGACAACGCCTGGGGCACCGGCACCGTCTCCAACGGCCAGTCCGCGGCGGTCGACGCCCAGTACGGCGCCGCGGTCACCTGGGACTTCTACAAGAACACCTTCGGCCGCAGCGGCATACGCAACGACGGAGTCGGCGCCTACAGCCGGGTCCACTACGGCCGCAACTACGTCAACGCCTTCTGGGACGACGACTGCTTCTGCATGACCTACGGCGACGGCGCGAGCAACACCCACCCGCTCACCGAACTGGACGTCTCCGGCCACGAGATGAGCCACGGCGTCACCGCCAACACCGCCGGCCTGAACTACTCCGGCGAGTCGGGCGGCCTGAACGAGGCCACCTCCGACATCTTCGGCACCGGCGTGGAATTCTACGCCAACCTGGCCTCCGACAAGGGCGACTACCTCATCGGTGAGCTGATCAACCTCAACGGCAACGGTACGCCGCTGCGCTACATGGACAAGCCCTCCAAGGACGGCGGCTCGGCCGACTCCTGGTCCTCGGGCGTCGGCAACCTCGACGTCCACTACTCCTCGGGCGTCGCCAACCACTTCTTCTACCTGCTGTCCGAGGGCAGCGGCGCCAAGACCATCAACGGCGTCTCCTACAACAGCCCGACCTCCAACGGCGTCGCCCTCACCGGCATCGGCCGGGACAAGGCCCTCAAGATCTGGTACCGCGCGCTCACCACGTACATGACGTCCACCACCGACTACAAGGGCGCCCGCACCGCCACGCTCAGCGCCGCGGGTGACCTGTACGGAACGACGTCCGCCGAATACAAGGCCGTCGCCGCCGCCTGGTCCGGAGTCAACGTCAACTAGCCCGACGGCCACCCGGCCACCACCTTTGATCTTCTGAGCTTCTGATCTTCGACCAGAGTGCCGACAGGGCCCGCACGGGCGCCCTGTCGGCACTCTTGTTTCCCCTTCGCTCAATTCCCTTCCCGCAGGGTGAAACATTCCCCTGCTCCCCACGCGTCTATGGGGTGAGTCGGAAGTGAGGGGGACGGGCATGGGGCAAGTGCGCAGGGAGGGGTTCCGCGAGTTCGCGGAGGGCCGGGCTGGGAGTCTTTACCGTTCGGCCTGTCTGCTGGCGAGTGGGGACACCCATCTCGCCGAGGACCTCGTGCAGGAAACCCTGGGCCGGATGTACCTGATCTGGGGGAGGACCTCCAGCATCGACAATCCGGCGGCGTACGCGCAGACGGTGCTGGTGCGGGAGTTCCTCAAGCACAAGCGCCGCCGCTCCGCGGGGGAGCGGCCCTTCGCCGTCCCGGCCGACTCGGGCGGGACGACGCCGCTCCCGGTCGCCGGGGCCGATCCGACCCTGCGGCTGACCTTGTTGGAGGCGCTCGGTCACCTGGCCCCCAAGGACCGGGCGGTGCTCGTGCTGCGGTACTGGGAGGACCGCAGCGTCGAGGAGACCGCCGAGGCCATGAACGTCAGCTCGGCGGCGGTGCGCACGCGCAGCTCCCGCGCGCTCGCCCGCCTCCGGGCGGAACTGGGCGGGAGTCTCAGCGTGTTCGTGACCACTTGAGTGCGGGGACCCGCATCCGCGGTGCCCGACCGTCGTTCCCGTCACGTCCGTTGCCGGACCACACCGGCGCGTTTGCCCACTACCACCCGGAAGGTGATTCGGCATGCCCTTTGAAGATGAGCTCGGTGCGGCCCTGCGGAGCGCCGGAGACGGATTCGTCCCCGGCCGCCCGGACTTGGTGGCCGCCGGCGAGCGGCGCGGCCGCCGACTGCTGGCTCGTCGCAGGGCCTCCGTCGTCGGGGGTGCGGCGCTGGCCCTGGCCGTCGTCGGATCCGTCGGCGCCTACGGGAGCGGTCTGATCGCCGTCGGCACCGCGAGCGACGGCAGGGCGAACGTCGCCGCCGCTCCCCTCCCCAACACTCAGACGGCCGCCGCCTCCACCCCGAGCACCGGGCAGCCGGGCGGCGGGGTGACCGCGGCCCGACTGATCGAAATCTACCGGCAGTTGCTGACGGACGGGCGGGTGAGCGACACCGCGGCGACCGTGCCGGGCGGCGCCGACCAGTCGCCGAACGCAGCGGTGGCGGGTGTGTACGACGACGGCCAGGGCCGCGCGGCCATCGCTGTCGGCCTCTCCCGCACCGACCCGCACGGGCAGGCGGCCGAGGACATGCTCAAGTGCCCCGACCCCAAGCTGGTCCCGTACGACGCCTGCTCCGTCGAGACGCTGCCGGACGGCGGCAGGCTGAACCTCTTCCAGGGCTACGAGTACCCGGACAAGCGCGAGCCCACCAAGCTCTGGCGGGCGATCCTGATCACCCGCGAGGGCTACCAGGTCGACGTGTCCGAGTGGAACGCCCCCGCGGAGAAGGGAGAGCCCGTCACCCGGACCAATCCGCCGCTGACCAAAGCCCAGTTGAAGGCCTTCACCACCTCGGCCCTGTGGCGCCAGATCCTGACCCGGCTGCCCGCGCCCCAGCAGGCGCCGTCGGGAACGGGCTCCGCCACCAACACGGGAACCGCGGCGGCCCCCGGTGCCTCCGCGGGCACGAGCACCGGCACCCCCGTCGGCGCGACCCCCGACCGGGCCAAGGATGCGGGCGGCTCCACCGCAGGCGACGCGCAGCCGTCCGGCGGAACGGCCCAGACGCCCGACCCGGGCGATGCCGGCCGGGGCGACACGGGCCAGGAGAGCTCCGGCCACGGCGGTACGGTCGCGGTCCTGGAATCCCTGGTGCCGAAGTCCGGCATCCAGGTCCTGCGCAGGGCCGGACAGCCCGGCTTCGGCTCGCTCGTGCTCGATGACGGCAAGGGCGCCTCGCTGGTCCAGGTCAACGTCCAGGAGGACATGGGCGAAGCCCTCAAGGACCGCATGAACGGCGCGGGCGTCGTCGTCCTGCCCGACGGCACCCGGGTGCTGACGGAGCAGAAGTCGGGCGAGAAGGGCGGCTCGGGCGTGCTCTGGTGGAGCGTCGACACGCTGCGCCCGGACGGCCGCCGCGTGGTCGTGTCGGCCTTCAACACCGGCGACCAGGCGAAGGCGGCCACCCGTGCCAAGCCCATCCTGACGATGGCGCAGATCAAGGCCATCGCGCTCGACCCGAAGTGGTTCGCCTGATCATCCATCCGGAGGCCCGCCCGGGCCGGTATCTGCCCGCAGCAGATCCCGGCCCGGGCGGGCGCCGCCGCTCCTGGTGGCGGCAGGACCACCAGCGGGGAATCAGACAGCGCGGAATCAGATGTCGCCCTGGACCAGGGCGTGGAGATGTTCGTCGTGCCACCCGTCGGCGTGCAGCAACGCACTGCGCATGGTGCCCTCCAGGGAGTACCCGGCCTTGTCCGCCACGCGGCAGGACGCCGTGTTGGCCACCGCGTGGCACAACCGCAGCCGATGCAGCCCGAGATCGTCGAGCGCCCACCGGCTGACTCGCTGCGTCGCCTCCACGGTGACGCCACCGCCGCGCGCCGCGGGCAGCAGCCAGTAGACGATCTCGGCGCTGCCGCCCTGCAGGTCGATGTCGCCCCACCCGATCAGCCCCGATGCCCCGTCGTCGGGCCGGGCGATGGCCCAGATCGCGCTGAGTCCGGCCCGCCACCGCTGCCGCATGCGCTCGATCCTCATGCCCGCCTCTTCCACGGAGCCGACCAGCAGGCGGTTCCATTGGCGGATCGCCTCGTCCTGACTGGCCGCCAACAGCGCATCGGCATCGCTGTGCCGCCAGGGACGCAGCTGCCACCCACTGGCCAGCGCGAGTACGGGCTGCTCCATTTCAGCCGTCACCGGCAGGAGCCGTTCGTCCGCCGCAGCCCCCGGAGGAGCAGCTCGATCAGCCGGCGTGGTGCGTAACGGGGATCGCCGTCCTGTCCGATGCAGAGGTTGCCGATGCCGCGCATGAGTTCGTACGGCTGGACGCCCGCCTCGATCTCGCCGGCGTCGGCCGCAGCGTCGAGCAAGTGGGCGCAGACGGGCATCAAGCGGTCCAGGAAGAGCGTGTGCAGCGCGGTGAAGCGGTCGCTGTCGGACTGGAGGGCGTCCGCGAGTCCGTGCTTGGTGACCAGGAAGTCGACGAAGAGGTCGATCCACTGGCGCAGCGCCTCGAAGGGGGACGCGACCTCGCCCAGGAGGCGCGGGCCCGCCTCGGCGCACGCCTCGATCTGGTGCCGGTACACGGCGGTGACGAGGTCCGCCCGGGTCGGGAAGTGGCGGTAGAGCGTGCCCAGTCCGACGCCCGCCCGGGCCGCGATCTCCCGGATCGGCGCATCGATCCCCGAGGTCACGAACACCTCTGCCGCGGCATCGAGCAGCGTCTGCTGGTTGCGTACCGCATCCGCCCTCTTGCTGCGCGCAGACGCCCCTTTGGGCTGGTCCACACTCCCCATCACGCACTCCGTCCGGTGGTCATTGACGAAACGGAACAGCGATCCGTATCGTAAGTGGAACAACGATCCGCTTTCAGCCTAGCTGAAGGTGGGCGCTCCGCCCTACCCATGTCCGGCCAGGTGCGACGGCTGGCGGCAGGGGTCCATCGAAAGGCACGCTCGTCATGAGCAGTCCCACACGCACGACCGACGTCCTCGGCTCGCCCGCGCCCGTGCTCTCGCCCGCGCCCGTGCTCTCGCCCGCGCCCGTACTCTCGGTCAGCCCGGTGGTGCTGCCGGCTCCCGGCCGCGCCGTCGACCTGCAGGTCCGCGTCTCCGCCCCGATGACCGGGGGCGAACTGCCGGTCGTCCTCCTCTCGCACGGGCTCGGCCCCTCGAACAACCTCTCCTCCCTGAACGGCTACGCTCCGCTCGCGAACTTCTGGGCGGCGCACGGCTTCGTCGTGATCCAGCCGACGCACCTCGACTCCAGGACGCTGACCCCTGGTCCCGGCGCGCCCGGGCCCGTAGCGCACTGGCGCACCCGGGCCGAGGACATGAAGCGCATCCTGGACCAGCTCGACGCGATCGAGGCCGCCGTCCCGCAGCTGCCCGGGCGTCTCGACCGGAGCCGGATCGCCGTGGCCGGGCACTCGATGGGCGGGCACACCGCGAGCCTGCTGCTGGGCGCCCGGCTCACCGACCCGCACGACGGAACCGAGGTGGACCTGGCCGATCCGCGGATCAAGGCGGGCGTGCTGCTCGCCGCACCCGGGCGAGGCGGGGACGCCCTCACCGAGTTCACCGTCGAGAACTACCCGTTCTTCCTCACCACGGACTTCTCCACGATGACGACGCCCGCGCTCGTGGTCGCCGGTGACCGGGACGAATCCACCTTCCTCACGGTCGCCGGCCCCGCCTGGCACACCGATCCGTACGTGCTCTCCCCGGGCCCCGCCTCGCTGCTCACCCTGTTCGGCGCGGAGCACGGGCTCGGCGGGATCTCCGGATACGACGTCGCCGAGACCACGGACGAGAACCCCGAACGGGTCGCCGCACTCGCGCGGCTCACCTGGGCCTACCTGCGCAGCACGCTCTACCCCGGGGATCGCGCCTGGCAGGCCGCGCAGGACGCACTGGCCGCCGGCTCCGACCCAGTCGGACGGGTCGCATCCAAGTAGGAGAGCGGGCGCCCCCTCAACGCGTCATGGGAGGATGCGATTCGGCCCCGGGGGAGTGGAGAGGAGCGGACTGCATGGGACTCGATTACAGCTACGAGATCATCACGCCTGCCCAGAACGTGACCCGGGCGCTGGCCGAGCTCGTCGAGCTGGCTCCGCGCACCCGTCGGGAACCGCCGCTCACGCTCACCCTGCCGGGCGGTGACCAGCTCGTCGTCCCGTTCACGTCAAACTTCAAGAGCGATCCCGTCGATTGCTCGACGGACAGCGTGCTCGAACTCGACACGTCCCTCATGGTCGGCGTCGATGACGCGGTGCGCGAGTACGTCGAGGGCCGCGTCCTCGAACTCGACGAACTCGGAAGGGCAGAGATCGGGTACGTCTACCTCACCGCCCGGTTGGCACCCGTGCAGCACCCCCGTCACGCCTCGCTTCAGTTCACTGCGGCCACATCGGGGATGAGTCGGATGTTCGAGCGCTCCGCGAGCATCAGAGCGGCGTTCACCGGCCTCACCGCCGCCAGCGGCGGAGTGTGCTGCCTGCTCGATACCGAGGGTGACACCTTCCACGTGTGCTGGTTGAACGGCCAGGCGATCGACGAGACGGTCCCCGGCCCCCGTTTCGCGAACTACCGCGACCTCGCGGCCGCCTGGCCCGACCCGGGCCGGGGCTTCCGCCGGGCCGAGTCTGAATGAGGCCCTGGAAGGGCCTGGCCGGGGTGCAGACCTGTCGGCAGACGACCGGTACCGGCGTCTGTCCGGCCGGCGCGGGACCCGCGCCCGGTGACCGAGGAAGCCGCGTCTCACCGGGCCCGCTTCTCCGCCGCGGCCGGCAGGGGACGCTGCGCTGCACCGTGGTCACTGCTCCTGCCCCTACCCCTGCCCCTACCCCTGCCCCTGCTCCTTCTGCCGCCCGGCCCCGGGCCCCGCGGACGCGGCCCGACGACGCCTTGCGGAGCGCACTCGTCTGCGGCAGGGCGCTCTTGTGCGGCAGGTCGGTCTGTAGTCGGCTGTGCGGATGAACCCCCCGCAGACACCGACTTCCTTACGGACCTCGCGCACCACCCCGCCGCGCCGCCGGAGGGCCGACGGCCGCGGCGGCGCAGCCGTGCTGGTGGCCGCCGCGCTCGCCGGTTCCCTCTGGGCCGGAGCCCCCACCCAGCCCGCGCGTGCGGCCACCGCCGAAGGCGCCGGTACCACGAGTACCACCAGTACCACGGGCACGGCGCCACAACGGGACCCCGCCCGACTCGCCCTCGACCTCGACACCGTCACCATCGTGCAGCTCCAGGCCCGGATGGCGGCCGGGTCGCTGACATCGTCGGAGCTGACCCGTGCCTACCTGGAGCGGATCAAGAGGGTGGATCCCACGATCCACGCCGTGCTCCGTACCGATCCGACCGCCCTCTCCCGGGCCGCCGCCAGCGACGTACGGCACCGCGACGGCACGTCCCTCGGTCCGCTCGACGGCATTCCCGTACTGATCAAGGACAACGTCGAGACCAAGGGACAGTCGTCGACGGCGGGCTCACTCGCCCTCGCGGGGAGTCCTCCGGCCTCGGACGCCGCTCTCGTGACCCGCCTGCTGCGGGCGGGCGCCGTGATCCTGGGCAAGACCAACCTGTCCGAATGGGCCAACTTCCGTGCGCAGAAACCCACCTCGGGATGGTCGGCGGTCGGCGGGCAGACCCGCAACCCCTACGTGCTCGACCGCAACCCCTGCGGCTCGTCCGCGGGGTCGGCGGCCGCGCTCGCCGCGTCACTGGCGCAGGTGGCGATCGGTACGGAGACCGACGGCTCGATCGTCTGCCCGGCGGGCATGAACGGCGTGGTCGGACTCAAACCGACCCTCGGCCTGGTCAGCGCCCAGGGGGTGGTGCCCATTTCGGCCGAACAGGACACGGCCGGTCCCATGGCGCGCAACGTCGTCGACGTCGCCCTCACCCTGGCGGCGATGTCCGGACCCGCGCCGCGCGAGGACGGCAGCGCCGCAGTCCTGGCAGGTGGCCCCGCAGACCAGGAGGCCGGGCGGCTGAGCGGGCTGGTGAGCGGTGGCGATCTGCGGGGCAAGCGGATCGGCCTGTGGCGGCTGCCCGTGCTGGGCGAGGCGGTGGACGCGCTCATGACCCGCACGGCCCGGCGACTGCGGGACGCGGGCGCCCAGGTCGTCGAGGTGACCCCGCCCTACCAGGAACGGCTCGCGGCCCTGGAGTTCCCGGCGCTGCTCAGCGAGTTCCACCGCGACATCGACGCCTACCTCGCCACTCGCAACGGGCCGCACGACCTCGCCCAGCTCATCGCGTTCAACCGCGGCAACCCGGCGGAACAGAGCTGTTTCCCTGGCCAGGAACTCTTCGAGCAGGCCCTCTCCGCCCCGCCGACCACCGACGCCGGATACCTCGCCGGGCGGGCGGAGCTGCGTGACCTGTCGCGGCGTTCGATCGACGAGACGATGGCCGCGCACCACCTGGACGCGATCGCCGCACCGGCCAACCCGCCCGCCTGGACGACCGATTGCGCTCGCGGTGACAACGACGTGATCCCCTCGTCCACACCGGCGGCCGTCGCGGGCTACCCCTCGCTCAGCGTCCCCGCCGGATCCGTGGGCGAACTCCCCGTCGGCGTCCTCCTGATGGCCGGCGCCCACCAGGACGCGGCGCTCCTCTCCTTGGGGGCGGCGGTCGAGCGCCGGCTCCAGGCCTGGCGGGCGCCGCGCTACCTGCCGACGACCGGCCCCGGCGCCGCCGGGCGCTGACGCGGCTGCTCCGGCGGCGAACATTCGGCCGGAGCGGCAGGCAACCCCTCGGTCCGTGCCCGCATCCTCAACCACGAGTCCGTCCAGGGGGTTTCGAGTCAGGGGTTTCGAACAGGTGAAGGATCACGTGGGTACGGTGGGTGCGGTGGGCACGGACGCGGACATCGTCAGGCCGCTCCCGGTGCTGCTGCGCGAGCACGCCCGGAGCATGGGGGAGAAGGTCGCCTTCGAGGACCGCCGTACCCGGCTGACCTACCGTGATCTGGAGCGGAGGACCGGGCGCCTGGCGGGTCATCTGGTCGGTCTCGGCCTGGCGCGCGGAGAGCGGGCGGCGATCCTGCTCGGCAACCGGGTCGAGGCGGTCGAGAGCCTGCTGGCCATCACCCGGGCGAGCGCGGTCGCCGTGCCGCTGGACCCCGCCAGCCCCGCGCCGGAGCTGGCCCACCTGCTGGACGACAGCGGAGCCCGCGTGATCATCACCGATCGCGCCCGGCTTCCCCGGCTGCTTCCGCTGCTGACGGCGCGCCCCGGTCTGACCGTGCTGGTCGCCGATCCCATGGACGACGAGGCCGTCGCCCCGGAGCACGGCCACCCGAGCACGACCGCGCAGTCGCCCGGCCGGGCCCGCCCGCGAGCGGGCCGCTCGCCCTTCCAGGTCCCCCTGCGAGCGGGAGCCACGGATCGCGTCGAGCTGCGGTACGAAGACCTGTTGGGCACCGATCCGGCGACCCCGGCGCCGGACGACCTCGGGCTGGACGAGGTGGCCTGGCTGCTCTACACCTCCGGCTCCTCCGGGGCCCCCAAGGGCGTCCTGCTGACCCAGCGCAACCGGCTCGCCCCGGTGGCCGCCGGACTCGTCGGCGTCCTGGACATGTCCCCGCGGGACCGGCTGCTGTGGCCACTGCCGCTGCACCACGCCATGAGCCACGTGGTCTGCGTGGTGGGAGTGACCGCGACCGGCGCGAGCGCCATGATCCAGCCCCGGTTCGCAGTCGCGCCGGTACTCGCCGAACTGCGCCGTACGGACGCCCCGTACACCCTCCTCGGCGGGGTGCCGACCACGTACTCCGCCCTGCTCGACGAGGTGCGGGGCAGCGCCGTCCCGGGCACGCGCGCCCTGGGCACGCGCGCCCTGGGCACGCGTGCCCTGCGCGGGTGCGTCAGCGGCGGTGCCTCGGCGGGGCCCGCGTTCCGCCGCTCGTTCGAGGAGATCTGCGGCGTCCCTTACCTGGAGCACTACGGCAGTACGGAGGCGGGCCCGGTCACCATGGCGGCGCCGGGCGACCCGGTGTCGGCCGAGTCGTGCGGCCGGATCCTGCCCGGAACCCGGGTCCGGGTCGGTGGCGAGGCGGACGGACAGCGCGTCGGCGAGGGCGAGTTGTGGGTGTGCGGGCCCGGGGTGATGGCCGGCTACCACGGCCGGCCGGACGCCACCGCCGAGGTGCTGCGCGACGGCTGGTTCCGGACCGGAGACCTCGCCCGGGTCGATGCCGACGGGGAACTCGTGATCACCGGCCGGGCCGGTGACCTGATCATCCGGGGCGGGGCGAACGTCCACCCCTCGGAGGTGGAGGCGGTCCTGCGGCGGCTGCCCGGGATCGCGGATGCCGCCGTGGCCGGTCGCGCGCACCCCGTCTTCGGCGAAGTGCCGGTCGGCTACCTGGTCCGCGAGCGGGGCCGGCGGCCCGGCGACCGGTTCGATCGCGCCGCCATCCTGGCCGCGTGCCGCCGTGAGCTGTCCGCCTTCAAGGTCCCCGCCGAGCTGTACGAGGTGGAGGAGGTCCCCCGTACCGCTTCCGGGAAGGTACGCAGGAACGCGCTCGCCGACGTGCCCGCGCGGCTACTGGAAGGGGCACCGGCCGAACGACCGCCTGCGGCTGCGGCCGCGGAGCGTCCGACGACTCCGATCCGGGGCTCGGCGACGGACGCGACGGATCTGCCCGACGTGACGGACGCGACGGACGTACTGGCCCTGGTGGTGCGCGCGGCGGCCGACGTCCTGGGCTGTGCGCCCGAGGCGGTGGAGCCGGCGACGGCGCTGCGGGACCTGGGCATGGACTCGTTGACGGCGACGGTGCTGAGGGAGCGACTGTCCGCGGCCACCGGGCTCCGGCTCTCCGAGGCCGTCGCCTTCGACTTCCCGACGGCCGCCGCACTGGCCGCCCACCTCGGAGCGCTCGACGCCGCCGAGCGGGCCGCCACCGCACCGGCGCCGCGCCCGCGTCCGGGCCCGGGCCCGGGACGCCCCGGTGACGCCGGCGCCGACGAGGGCGACGATCCGGTGGTCATCGTGGGCATGGCCTGCCGCTACCCCGGTGGGGTGAGCACCCCCGAGGAGCTGTGGCGGTTGGTGGCCGACGGTACGGACGCCATCGGCCCGTTCCCCGCCGACCGCGGCTGGGACACCGACGGGCTCTACGATCCCGATCCCGGCCGCCCCGGGCACACGTACGTGCGCGAGGGCGGTTTCCTCGCGGGCGCCGGCCACTTCGACCCCGGATTCTTCGGCATCTCGCCCCGCGAGGCGCTGGCGATGGACCCGCAGCACCGGCTCCTGCTGGAAGTGGCCTGGGAGGCCGTCGAACGTGCCGGGATGGACCCCAAGACCCTGCGCGGATCGGCGACCGGGGTGTACGCCGGGCTGATGTACAGCGACTACGCGGGCCGTTTCGCGGTGACGCCCGCGCAGGTGGAGGGCTACCTGGGCATCGGCAACGCCGGCAGCGTCGCCTCCGGCCGCATCGCGTACACCCTCGGCCTGGAAGGGCCGGCCATCACCGTGGACACCGCCTGCTCCTCGTCCTTGGTCGCCCTGCACCTGGCGGCCCGGGCACTGGGCCGTGGCGAATGCGACCTCGCTCTGGTCGGCGGGGTGACGGTCATGTCCACACCCGCGTCGTTCGTGGAGTTCAGCCGACAGCGGGCGCTGTCCCCGGACGGCCGCTGCAAGGCCTTCGGGGCGGCCGCCGACGGTACGGGCTGGGGCGAGGGCGTCGGGATGCTGCTGCTGAGCCGCCTGTCTGAGGCACGCGGTAGGGGCCTCAGCGCCCTGGCCGTGGTGCGCGGTTCGGCGGTGAACCAGGACGGTGCGAGCAACGGGCTGACCGCTCCGCACGGCCCGGCCCAGCAACGCGTGATCCGCCAGGCCCTCGCCGACGCCGGGCTGACACCCGCGGACGTCGACGCGGTCGAGGCGCACGGCACCGGCACCCGGCTGGGAGACGTCATCGAGGCGGAGGCGTTCCTGGCCGTCTATGGACGGGAGCCGCGGCAACGCCCGCTCTGGCTGGGATCGGTGAAGTCGAACATCGGCCACACCCAGGCCGCCGCCGGGGTGGCCGGCGTGATCAAGACCGTGCAGGCGATGGCGCACGGCGTACTGCCGCGGACCCTGCACGCCGAGGAGCCGAACCCCGCCGTGGACTGGCCGTCGGGGCGGGTGGCCCTGCTGACCACGGCCGTGCCGTGGCCCGCGGCGGACCGCCCGCGCCGGGCGGGCGTCTCCTCCTTCGGCATCAGCGGGACCAACGCGCACGTCGTCCTCGAAGAGGCTCCGCCGGAGGACCGTCCGCGGAACGAGCCCCCCGCACCCGCCGCCCCGCCCGCACCCGCCGCCCCGCCCGGACCGTCGCGAGCGCCGCTGCCGTTCGTACTGTCGGCCCGGAACGTGCCGGGGCTGCGCGACCAGGCCGGGCGTCTGCTCGACCACCTGGAAGCCTCCCCGGACGCCGCGCCGGCCGACGTCGCGTACTCCCTCGTCACCACCCGTTCGAGCTTCGAGCACCGGGCCGTGGTGGTGGCCCGGGACCGGGCGGAACTGCTCACCTCGCTACGCGCGCTGGCCGAGGGAAAGAACCGGCCGGGCGTACACACCGGCGCCACCCGCACGCAAGGCTCCCTGGCCTTCCTCTTCACCGGGCAGGGAAGCCAGCGCCTCGGGATGGGTAGGGAGCTGTACGGACGACGGTCGCTGCATCCCGCCTTCGCGCGGTCCTTCGACGAGTGCTGTGCGCTGTTCGACCCGCTGTTGCCGACACCCCTGCGCGATGTGGTGTTCGCCGCCGACGGCACCACGTCCCGCAGGGGTGGCGACGCCCTCCTGCGGACGACCCGGTTCGCGCAACCGGCGCTCTTCGCCCTGGAGACGGCCTTGTTCCGGCTGCTGGAATCCTGGGGCGTGCGCCCCGACCTGGTGGCCGGGCACTCGATCGGAGAGGTGGCCGCGGCACACGCCGCCGGCGTGCTGTCCCTCGCGGACGCCTGCACCCTGGTGGCGGCCCGGGGCCGGCTGATGGACGCGCTGCCGGGCGGCGCGATGGCCGCCGTGGCAGCCGGTGAGGACGAGGTCGCCGCCCATCTGGCCCAGGTGGCGGGGGTAGTGGAGATCGCCGCCGTGAACGGGCCCGCCTCGGTGGTCGTTTCCGGGGACGAGGGCGCGGTGGGCGAGACCGTCGCCCGTTTCCGTGCCCTCGGCCGGTCCACGACGCCGCTGCGCGTGAGCCACGCCTTCCACTCGGCCCACATGGCGCCCATGCTGGCCGAGTTCGCCGAGGTAGTGGGCCGACTGTCCTTCGAAGCCCCCGAACTCCCCATGGTCAGCGCGGTATCGGGTCACGCGGCCACCGACGAGGACCTGCGCACACCGGAGTTCTGGGTGAACCACGTGCGCCGACCGGTCCGGTTCGCCGACTCCCTGGCACACCTCCGCGAGCGCGGGGCGTCCCGGTTCGTGGAGATCGGTCCGGACGGCGTCCTCACCGCCCTGGCACGCACCTGCCTCACCGCACCGCAGCCCGATCCACAACCCGATCCGCAGCCGACCCCGCAAACGCCCCGAACCCCGGCCCCGCTGGTCCTCCCGACACTGCGCGGCAACCGACCGGAAGCGGGCGCACTGCTCGACACCGTGGCCGCGCTCCACGCGGACGGCGTTCCGGTCGACTGGCGAGCCGTCTTCACCGGGCGCGACGCACGACGCACCGCGCTGCCCACGTACGCGTTCCAGCGCCGCCGCTTCTGGCTGGACGCTGATCCGCCGCACCGGCCGGCCCCCGAACAGGGCGTCCCGGACAGGTCGTTCCTCCGCTCCCTGACAGCCACGGCGGACGACGACGGCCTGCTGCTGGAGGGGCTCCTCTCCCTCCGCGAGCACCCCTGGCTGGCCGACCACGTCGTGGCCGGCACCGTACTGGTGCCCGGGGCCGCCTTCGTGGAGATGGCCCTGTACGCGGGCGCGCAGGCCGGCACGCCCGTCGTCGAGGAACTCACCCTGACCGCGCCCCTGCCGCTGCCCGCGGCCGGGAGCCTGGAGCTCCAGGTGAAGGTGGCGGGCGCGGACGGTACGGGCGGGCGGGCCGTCACCGTCCACGCCCGCCACCGCGGCCCCACGGCGGGCACGGCGGGCACGGGCCCCTGGCGCCGACACGCCACGGGGACGCTCGTACCACAAGGGGAACCGGACCGGGGACGGCTCGCCACACCGGCGGGGGACCGTCCCTGGCCCCCGTCGGGCGCGGTCCCGATCGACCTCGACGGCCCCCCGGGGACGCCGCCGGCCGCAGGAGCGTACGCGCGTCTGTCCCGCTCCGGACTCCGCTACGGGCCCGCTTTCCAGGGGCTGCGCGCCGCCTGGAGGCTCGGTGCGGAGGTGTACGCCGAGGTGACCCTGCCCGAGACCGCCGACGTCACCGCGTCGGGCGCGGCCGCGGCCGCGACGGAATTCGCCCTGCATCCCGCACTGCTCGACGCCGCGCTGCACACGGTGGCGCTCGCCGCTCTCCTCCCGGCGACGGACCGGGCACCGGGGGAGGACGAGACGCCTCCCCGGCACGAAGCGCGCGCGGAATCGGTCGCCTTGCCGTTCTCCTTCACCGGGGTGCGCCTGCACGCCGCTGGTGCCCGGCGGCTGCGGGTGCGCCTGATGTCGCCCACGGCACCAGGCCCCGCCCGGCCCGGAGGGGCGGCGGACGCGCCGCCCGGCCACGTGGTCCCCGGGGCAGACGGCCGGATCGGGCTGGAGCTGACCGACGAGACGGGCGCGCCCGTCGCGACGATCCACCGGCTCGACCTGCGGCCCTCGGCCCCGTCGCCCACCGATCCCGCCGTGGGCGAACCGCCCGCCGCGTCGCTCTTCCGCACGAGCTGGGCACCCGGGCCACCGGCGAGCGCGGACGCTCCGGTGCCCAAGTGGGGCCTGCTGACCGGCGCCGGGCCGCGGCACGCCCTGGCGCTCGCGGGCTCCGGCGTCCCGGTGTACCCCGACCTCGCGGCGGCGGTCGGCGACGCACCGGCGATCGTCGTCGCCCCGTGCCCCGCACCCGGCGTCGCCACCGACGGTGACGGTGACGGCGACGGTGACCACAGCCCGGCCGGGCAGGTGCACCGAACGGCCCGATGGGCCCTGGCGCTGGCGCGGGCCTGGCTGGTGGAGCCCCGCCTGGCCGACTCCCGCCTGGTCCTCGTCACCACCGGCGCCGTCGACACGGGCACCGCCGAGCCGGACACCGGCGCCGAGACCGGTACCGGCACCCGTGCCGTTAGGGGCTCCGCCACGGGCGACCCAGGACTCGCCCAGGCCGCGGTGTGGGGACTGATCCGCTCGGCGCAGCGCGAGAACCCGGGCCGTTTCACCCTGATCGACCTGGACGACGACCCCCGCTCCGCGGCCGCGCTGCCCGCACTGCTGTCGGGGGCGCAGCCCGAGACCGTCGTGCGTCAGGGGGTGCCCCACCTCCCGCAACTCGTCCGCCTGCCCGGGACGGCGGCCGAGGCGGAACCCGGACGGCGCCTCGACCCGCGGGGCACCGTCCTGGTCACCGGCGCGAGCGGCTCGCTGGGGATGATGACGGTGCGTCACCTGGTCGCCGCGCACGGCGTCCGCCATCTGCTGCTCGCCGCCCGGCGCGGCTCCGCGGCACCGGGGATGGCCGAGCTGTGCGCCGAACTGTCCGCACGGGGTGCTCGGGTGACGGTGCGGGCGTGCGATGTCGCCGACCGGCGGGCACTCGCCGCCCTGCTCGACGACGTACCGGCGGCGCACCCGCTGACCGGGGTGGTGCACACCGCGGGCGTCCTGGACGACGGCATCGTCGTGGCGTACGACGGTGAACGGCTCGACCGGGTGCTGCGGCCCAAAGTGGACGCCGCCCTCGCGCTGCACGAGTTGACCGCGGACCGCGACCTCGCGCTGTTCGTCCTCTTTTCCTCGGTGGCCGGCGCGTTCGGTTCCGCCGGGCAGGCCGGCTACGCCGCGGCGAACTGCGTCCTGGACGCCCTGGCCCGCCATCGGCGCGGGCTCGCCCTGTCGGGGACCTCGATCGCCTGGGGCCCCTGGCGGCAGAGCGGCGGCATGATGGCGCACCTGACGGAGCGGGACCTGTCGCGGATGGCCCGCGCCGGCTTCGCCCCGCTCGCACCGCAGGAGGGCCTCGCCCTTTTCGACCAGGCCGTTCGCGGCGCCGACCCGGCCCCGGTGGCGGCCCGCCTCGATCCGGCCCGGGTGGCCGCCGCCCGCCCGGGCACGCCCGATGCCCCGCGCACCCCGCCCACCCCACCCACCGGTACGGCCGTCGAGAACGGCCAGGCCGTCCGGCCCGCCGCACCGCGCCCCACACCGCTCCCCGCACTGATCCGACGCCTCGCCGACGCGCCGCCCCCGCAGCGCGCCGACCTGCTGCTCGGCGAGGTCCAGGCCCTGGCGGCCGAGGTGCTCGGCCACACGGAGGACGACGGGGCGATCGACCCGGACGACCTGTTGGCGGACTGGGGGCTCGATTCCCTGGCCGCGGTCGAGCTGCGCAATCGCCTCGCGACCGCGACCGGCACCGCGCTCCCGGCCACGCTGCTGTTCGACTTCCCGAGCCCCCGCGCGGTCGCCACCCACCTGGCGCAGCGGTACGCCCCACCGCCCCCCGAGCAGACCCGGACCACGGATCCGCACGCCGCCACTGCTACCGCGGCGGGCGGTCCGGCGCCCGAGGAGCAGCTCCCGGATTCCCTGAGCGGCCTCTTCCGCGCCGCCTGCGCACGGGGACGGACCATGGACGCGATGGGGTTGCTGACGATCACCGCGCGCCTCCGCCCGGCCTTCGACCGCGCCGAGGCGCTGACGGCCGCGCCGCCGGCCGTTCCGCTCGCCTTCGGCGGAACGGGACCGCAGTTGCTCTGCTTCCCGGCGCTGAGCGCGCTCTCCGGACCGCAGGAGTACGCCCGGCTGGCCCGGGGGCTGCACGGACTGCAACCGGTCACGGCCCTGCCGCATCCCGGTTTCCAGCGGCCGGAGCGGCTGCCGGCCACACTGGACGCCTTCGTCACCGCCCAGGCCGCCGCCGTCCGGGCCGCCGCGGACGGCGAGCCGTTCGCCCTCCTCGGGCGTTCCGCGGGTGGCTGGGCGGCCCAGGCCGTGGCGGAACGCTTGGCGACGGAGGGCGCGGCCCCGGCCGCCGTCATCGTGCTGGACACCTATCCCGCCGCCCGCGCCGACGCCGACGAAGCCCTCTCCCAGATGACGTCCGACATGCTCGGCCGGGCCGCCCGGTTCGCCTCCGCCGACCCCGACCGCCTCACGGCCATGGCCGCGTACTTCGCCCTGTTCTCCGACTGGCGCCCCGCGCGGCCGGCGGCCCCGACCCTCTTCGTCCGTGCCGGGGAACCCCTCCCCGGCACGGCACCGGCCCCCGCATGGCCGCTGCCCCACAGCGAAGTCACCGTTCCGGGCGACCACTTCACGCTCCTGGAGAGCCACGCGCGCTCCACCGCCCACACCGTCCACCAGTGGCTGGCCGCCCTACCCCAGGCCAGGTCAGATTTTTCCAATCCAAGCCCGCCAGTGGGCCGGTAGGTTCCCACCCCGGCCCGGAACGAGCCCCCACGGCTGTGGAGGGATGCATGATCGCGTTCCGGCGGACGTCCACGGGGTTGGAGGGGTCTTGGTGCCTGGGGGTAGTGGCAGAGCGCGATTATCCGCGCGGTCGTGGCTACGGATGATCGTCTTCGCGCTGGCGATGGCTTTGGTGGTGTCACTGGCGCAGGCGGGGAGCACGCCCCCCGCGTCGGCGGCATCGGCGGGGTCCGGGAAGGTGCCGCGGAACCTGCCGCTCCTTTCGGTCTCGTCACCCGGCGAGCAGAAACCGCAGGGGCCGGGGGCCGAGCCGAAGCAGCCGAAGGCCGACTTCGCGCCTTTGGCGACCGGCGAGCACGCCCGGTTCGACGCGCGAAGGGCGGTGCACGGCGCCGACGCCGACTCCGCACCGCAGACCCGTCCGGTCGCCCCGGTCGATGGCGCGGTGGTGGGCACCGAGACCCCGCTGTTGCAGGTGGACTCGGTCGGTGACGGTTTCCTGTACTGCTTCAAGATCTCCACCGGGTTCGACGGCCGCTCGGGCAGCGTGGTGGATTCCGGGTGCCTCGACCAGCCGCAGTGGACGGTCCCCAAGCACGTGCTGCACGACGGGGGCCGCTACACCTGGACGGTGGCCACCGCCGTGGCCGGCGCGACGACGGCGACGTCGCCGCTGTGGGTCGGGCACTTCACGGTCAACCAGCGGGTGGGCGATCCGGGACCGGCGCCGACCGACCACCTGGGGCCGGTGACGGTGAACCTGTTCAACGGCAACGCGCACGTCGAGGCCGCCGGCCCGGCGTTCCAGACCGTTGGCGGGTCGGCCGGGGTGAGCCTCGCCTACAACTCGCGGCAGGGCGCGCCGCACGGAGTGCGCGCCTCCTACTTCAACGACTCGCGGCACACCGGCACCCCGGACGCGACCCCTGTGATGGTGCGCGGCGAGTCGCAGGTCAACCTGGACTGGGGCGTCCCGTGGACCGGCAACCCGGACAACCAGCCGTGGCGGGACAATCCCATGCCGCCGGCACTGGACAAGAACTGGTTCGTCGTGCGCTGGGAGGGCCAGTTCAAGGCCGCGGTCACCGGGGACTTCCAGTTTGCGGGCGCGCACACCGACGGCGCGCGGGTCTGGGTGGGCGACAAGCTCGTCTACGACAACCCCAGCCCCGCCGATCCCGGCGACGACTTCCTGCTGCCCGGCGCGCACCAGGCCCAGGAAGTCGCCCTCAAGGCCGGTCAGTTGGTGCCGCTGCGCGTCGAGCTGTACCACCGCTCCGACCAGCGCCCCCGCATGGTGCTGTGGGCCAAGAGCAGCACCGGCCCCGATGACCAGCGCACCCACAACCTGCAACCGCGGATCGTGCCGACGGAGTGGCTCCTCTCCTCGGACTCACAGTCGCTGCCCGCGGGCTGGACTCTGTCGGCGCAGTCCAGCGGCTACAGCCACGCCGAGATGCTGGACGGATCGGTGGTGCTCACCGACTCCGCCGGCGGCAAGCACACCTGGGCCAAGGCGTCCACGGGCGGCTACACGCCGCCGGTGGGCGAGGACGGCGTGCTCGCCTTCGACAGCAAGGGCCAGATCACGGTCACCGAGGGCGAAACGGTGTCACTGTTCAGCCCCGATGGCGCGCTGGCCGCGGTGGAGTCGGTACTGGACGGGAAGAAGCCCGCCGCCCTGCAGTACGTCTACAGCGGGACACCACCGCGCCTGACCCGGATCAAGGACCCGGTCTCCGGCCGCTCCCACCAGCTGTTCTACAACACCGACGGCAGCGACAGCTGTTACGGCGGGACGTCCCGCCCGCCGGGCGCGGACCAGGCACCACTACAGATGCTGTGCCGGATCCGCTACTGGGACGGCAGCGAGACCCGCCTGTGGTACCAGATGGGCACCCTGGCCCGGATCGAGAACCCCGGCGCGTCCATGCAGGACTTCGATTACGTCGGCCGGGCCTCGGCCAAACAGCTCTACGACGAGGCCGGCGACAACGAGGAGGAGAAGCAGAAGGCCCTCGACAGCATCGGGCCGCTGGCCACCCTCCGCGGCGGCCTGGCCTACGACTGGGTGGCCCGCCAGGCCCCGTCCGAGGAGAACGGGTGCACCAACACCAGTGACACGGCGGCCGCTTGTACGGTGATCGGCTACGCCTCCGTGATCGAACAGCCTCAGGAACCGCCGGCCCTGCGCGCGGTCCAGGTGCTGGCCCCGGCCCCGGACGGCCGCTCGAGCGGGCTGCGGGCCGAGCACTTCTACCAGTACTACCTCGAACGCAAGCAGGCCACCGTGGCCCTGGCGGGGGTGTACGACTCCACCCGCTCGCGCACCGCGACGTACGACGACGCGGGCCGCACCCTGGTCACCACCGACTTCACCGGCGCGACCATTTCCGCCGAGTGGAACGCGAAGGACCAGGCCACCGCCGCGGTCGACAGCGCCGGCCGGCGCTCCACCACGGTCTACGACCACGCCGACCGCCCGGTCGACAAGTACGGCCCGGCACCGGCGACGTGCTTCACCGGCCAGACCCCGACACCCTCGTGCGCGGCGAAGATGCCGCACAGCCATACCAGTTACGACGAGGGGCTCGCGGGACTCTCGGCTGCCTTCTACGACAACCCGGAACTGTCAGGCGTACCCACCTCCTTCGCCACTGGCGTGGGTGCCAGCGACGGGGCGTTGTCCCGCTCGTGGGGGGCGAGCCCGCCGGTGGCGAACACCGGTGGCTGGTCGGGCCGGTTCACCGGCGAGGTGCAGTTCCCCACCACCGGCGAATACGGTCTCGGATTCACCGCGGTCGACGGCGTGCGCCTGTGGGTGGACGACGTACTGACCGTCGACAGCTGGAGCGACAAACCCTCCACCGCGGTCACTGGCAAGTACACCAACACCGCGGCCGGCAGCCGCCACCGCGTCCGCGTCGACTACTACAACCGCACGGGCAAGACGGGTGCCCTGGCCTTCACCTGGACCCAGCCCGGCGTCGGCGGACCGGTTCCCGTGCCAGGGGCGAACCTCGCACCCCGCTACGGCTGGGCGACCAGCTCCACCACCGACGACACCTCCGGCGGCGACAAGGAACGGGCCCCGTCCAAGCGCAGCACCAGCAGTTACTCCGACCCGGCGGCGGGCATCGATCCGGTGTACGGGCTCCAGGTGTCCAGCACGCTCGATCCCGACGGGCTGGGCCTGACCTCCCGGACCACCTATGAGCGACCGGGTGAGAACTACCTGCGCAAACTCGCCACGGCCATGTCCGCCGGCGACATCACCAACCCCGACAAGCGCAGCACGACCGTGTACTACGGCGACAGCGAGACGCGCGCCAACCCCTGTGACCCGAACGCTCCCGCCGCCAACCAGGGCGGCCTGGCGAAGACCGCCACGGCGGCGAGACCGGGCACCGGACCAGCCCTCACGGGCGAGACGGTGTACGACGAAACCGGCCGTGTGGTGGCGCAGCGCATCAACGACGAGGCGTGGTCCTGCAACAGCTACGACGTACGCGGCCGGGTGGTGAAGAAGAGCACGCCCGCGTACGGCGGCAAGGCGGCCCACACCGTCGTCATCGACTATGCCGTCGGCGGTGACCCGCTTACGTCGAAGGTGACCGACGAGAACGGATCGATCACCACCGTGATCGACCTGCTGAGCCAGGAGGTCGGCTACACCGACGCCAACGGCGTCACCTCCAGGTCCACCTATGACCAGGTCGGACGGCTGACGACGGACACCACCACGGTCAAGGGAGTGTCCAGCACGGTGACGTACACCTGGAACGACGGCAACCAGTTGACCAACGTCAAGCTGGACGGCACCACCGTCGCCACCCCCGCCTACGACGCCTCCGCCGAACTGACCGGTGTCGCCTACGGCAACGGATCCCGTCTCGCCTCGCTGACGCGTAACGACGCCGGCAAGCCGACCGCGTTGGCGTGGAAGACCTCCGCATCCACGGTGGTCGACACCGTCGCCCGTTCCCGCGACAACCGCGTCACCGACGACACGGTGACCGCGGACGGCAAACCCGTCGCGAACTACTCCTACACCTACGACGTCATCGGCCGGTTGACCGCGGCGACCGTCCCGCACCACCAGCTCGGCTACCGGTTCGACCCGGCGGACGGCTGTGGTACGGCCAAGACGGCAGGGCTGAACACCAACCGGACCTCGTCCACCGACAGCCTCGACGGCGGTCCGGCGGTCACCACCAACTACTGCTACGACGGCGCCGACCGGCTGACCTCCACCAGCGGCGGCCTCGCACTCGCAGTTGCCTACGACACGCACGGAGACACGGTCCAGCTGGGCGGCGACACCCTCGGCTACGACTCCGCCAAGCGCCACGTCCAGACCACGACCGCGTCCGGTACCTCGATCTCCTACACCAGGGACTCGGCCGACAGGCTGATCGCCCGCACGGCCGTCGGTGCCGCCGACCTGTCGAAGAACGGGACCACCCGCTACTCCTACAGCTCCAAGCACGACAACGCGGATCTCATCCTGGGCAAGGACGGCAGCCTGCTGCAGCGCATCGTGGCGCTGCCCGGCGGAGTGCTGCTGACCAAGAACTACGACCGGTCCGCCACCACCAACTGGGCCTACCCCAACATCCACGGTGACGTGCTGTTCACCGCGGACGGGTCCGCCACTCGCACCGGCGACATCCGGCTTTATGACCCGTACGGTCAGAACATCGACCCCGCTACCGGTGCGCTGGCCGACATCCCCGTCCCGGCCACCGCGGCCGGTGGGATGGACTTCGGGTGGCTGGGCCAGTACGAGCGGCCGGTGGAACACCTGGCGGGCCAGCAGGCCATCGAGATGGGCGCCCGTGTCTACCTGCCGGTGCTCGGCCGTTTCCTGCAGGTCGACCCGGTGCAGGGCGGATCGGCCAACGATTACGACTACGTCAATGCGGACCCGATCAACGGCCTGGACCTCGCGGGCACCTTCGGCTGGAAATCGGTGGTCTCCACCGCCACCAAGGCGGCGGAGGTGGTGGCCTTCGTGCCGGGGCCGATCGGTACGGTCGCCTCCGGGGTGGCCGTGGCCGGCCAGCTCGCGCAGGGCAACAAGCAGGCCGCGGCGATGGACGCGCTGGGCATGATTCCCGGCGGCAAGCTCGTCGGCACCATGGCCAAGACCGCCGGCAAGGAGGCCTCGACACTGGGGAAGGCCGCCGAGGCCTTGGAGAACGGGTGCAATTCCTTCGCCCCCGACACCCCGGTGGTGATGGCAGACGGCACCACCAAACCGATCAGTGACGTCCAAGAAGGTGACCTGGTCCAAGCCACGGACCCCGCCACCGGTCACACCGTGGATGAACCCGTCGCGGACGTCATCACCGGCCACGGCACCAAGCACCTGATCGACATCGGCGTCGAGGGGGCCCAGCCGGTGACCATCACCGCCACCGCCAACCATCCCCTCTGGACCCAGGGCCAGGGCTGGGTCGACGCCGGGGACATCAGGACCGGTGACCTGGTCCGCGGTGGGCCCGGCTCTGCAGCCGTGCGGGTCGGCTCCGTCCACGACCGCGGCGAGGTGGCTGATCAAACCGTCTTCAACCTGAGTGTCAGCCGCATCCACACCTACTACGTCGCGGCCGGGCCGAAGCAGATCCTGGTGCACAACGCTGCTGCGTGCGACAGATCATTCAAGAACTTCACGCAGGCCGGTAAGAGGGACGTCGCCGACGCCAACGCCGACAAGTACAACGGATACCACCTCTGCGAATGGTGCGGCAGGGAGGTCACCAAACCGGCGCAGTCACAGCGCGGTGTGACTCCCTCTCCCGACGAGTGGAATGTCGACCACAAGATTCCGAAGGCCCAGGGCGGGGCCGGGAGCCCCGACAACGGTCAGTTGCTCTGTCGCCCGTGCAACGGCTGGAAATCAGACGGGTATTAGGGCTTCCGCGCGCGGAACAGCCCCAACTTGATGCGGGTACCAGGAAAGGATCACGCTGGTGGTAAGAGAAGCAACGAAACGCAGACGAGCCGCATGGGCGAGGGCAACCGTCCTCGTGGCGGCGCTGTGCGCGGCCGTGGGGATCATGGCGTCCCCCGCTGTCGCGGCGCCCGAGGGCAGCGAGGCAGCAACCGCACTGATCCAGTTGACATTCACCAACGTCAGCAACGGAAAACTGCTGGACGTCCAGGACGGCAGCTACGACGACAGCGCGCCCATCTCCGTCAACCCGGCGCCGGGGTCCGCCACGACGTGGCGCATCAACACCGGCACCAGCCTCGGCTCGGGGTTCGCCATCGTCAACAACACGACCGGCAAGTGCATGGACCTGACCACCGCCCGCTACCAACTGCGGCAACAGCCCTGTGACGGGCGCGCGTCCGAGCAGTGGTACTTCCAGCCGATCGCCGGATCGGCACAGAAGGCGTTCAGGATCCGCCAGGTCGGCGACAACTCCTGCCTGACCGTCCAGATCCCTCCCAGCACTGACAACTGGGTGTACACCTACCGCTGCGACAACACGCCGTACCAGCAGTGGACGCTGCCCGCCGCGGTCTACCAGACGGCCTGGAACGCCGCCGTGGACTACGCGGCCGGCCGCTGCAACAAGGACACCGCGACCTGCGTGTGGTCCACGACCAGTCAGACACCTCCGTTCACGCTGCCGGAGACGTGCGTCTCTCCGATCTGGTTCAACGACACCTCGACCACGATTCCGTGGGAGTTCACGCTGAACACCAGCACGGGGTGGAGCAACAGCATCGGCGTCAAACTGGGGGGAAGCCTGGCCGCCGAGGGCACCATCGGTGTCGCCAAGCTCACGCTCACCGTCTCCGCCGAGGTCAGCGGCCAGACCACGGTGGACCTCAAGCAGGAAATGGGCAACAAGCTGACCGTGAGTGTGCCCCCGCGCCAGTACGGGTGGGTCACGCTGTCGGAGCTGGCCACCAAGGCCACCGGAACCTGGACGTTCGACGCACAGGGCTTCCCGTGGACCGCCGACGACACCATCACCGTGCCCCTCAAGTACGACGTCAACGGCGGCGCGAGCATCTACAGCGCCCGGACCAGGGCGACGTTCACCAACTGCGCCGGAACGTAGCAGAGGTCTTCCCGCCGGGGCGGCGGCGCCAGCGGCAGCTCGACTGCCTGCCCCGGAGCCTGGGCTCCCGGCACCCGGACACGCTCCGGGCCCGGGAGCGCCTGGCGTTCTGGCTCTGCCGGGAGCGCGTCTGTCGGCGACGCCTTGCCGGGGTGTCGAACGGCTACCTCACCGGCCCCGTCTTCGCGGGCCGGAACGCACAGCGCGTCGGCGGCGCCTGAAGGGCCGTGGCTCATGCGCCGGCGTGCAGATAGGCAGCCCAGAGTGAGGGAGTGGCCGGGTAGCGGTCGCGAAGGTTTCGCACCGTGTCGTGCAGGCTGATGGCGGCGTTGGCGGGGGTGAGTGTGCCCCGCTGGTCACCGCTCAGGCGGGTGTAGAAGGACTCGGCGACATCGATGGCGAGACTGTCGTCGATGGGCCAAAGGGTGCCGATGACATGGGGGAACCCGGCGAGCTGGAAGGCGCTGGTGAGGTGGATGGCCTCGTCCCGCAGACCCGAGCCGCCGGGGTTCGCCGTACCGCACGCGGAGAGATAGGCCAGCTGGGCGCGGTCGAGGTCGACGTGGGCGAGAGCGGAGACGGTGAGCGCTGCCGTGGCGTGATCGTGCAGGAGCAGCCTGTTGCGTGACGGGTCGACCCGGTCGCCGACTCCATGGCAGGCGAAGTGGACGGTGGCGCAGTCGGGGAGCAGTGCGAGGACGGCTTCCTTGGTCGGGGTGGCGACGCCCGCGACGGGCGGAGGGCTGTCGGGCGCGGAGTCGAAGTCGGAGTCGGGTTCGGGTTCGGTGAGTTGGACCGGGTTCTGGAGCAAGTCCCTGATGCGGCGGACTTCTTCCGGAACGTGGGGGAGCGGGGCGTATCCGGGAGTGGTCGGCATGGCGACGATCAGCGACCGGGACCCTTCGGCGGGCTGTCGCTGTCGTTGTCGCTGATCACGGCGGGCGTGGCGCAGGGCGCGGATGGTGGGGGTGTAGGAGGAGACCACCCGGTCCAAGGTGGTACGGCGGTGCGCACCCCGTTCGGGCTCTGTGTGAAATCCGGCTGCGTGCAGGGGCAGTAGTCCGAGGAGTCCACCGGGAGCCCACCACACTCGCGGTAGCGGCTGGCCGTCCTGGCTTGGCGGAACGGCCTCGCCCAGGGCCGCGAGGGCTTCGAGGACCGGCTCCACGACCGATTCCCAGAGCCATTCGAGGATCCCGGTCACGGTCCTCTGGGCCGCGATGCGACGGCCGTCGGGCGCGGTCGCCTCCGCCAAGGCCCGGTAGAAGGTGTTGATGCGGGCGGCGACGGTGTCTTCGGTGAGGCCCGGGAGCGGGCAGGAGATGACGCCGTGGCGGGTGAACAGCAGCGCGTCGCTGCGGTGGTTGCTGATGTTGTACGTGACCACGGGCCCCTCGGCCGCTTCGGCGAGGAGAGCGTCGAGAGCAGGAGGCAGACCGAAGTCGGCGAACCCCTCGCAGGTACGGATGTGCTGGGTCAGTTCCTCGAACTCCGCGGTGAGGCGGTGGCGGCCGGCAGCCCCGTCGTCGGCAGCCCCGTCGTCGGGAGCGCCGCCGGCCTCGGCCGCGGTGTCACGGTCCAGCAGGTCCCGGAGTTCGGCGAAATGCCCGGCCAGTTGCGGGTGACGGTCGTACAGGTCGGTGAGGTCGCTGCGGGTGTCCAGAGCCTGGGACAGGAGCACGGCGCGCGCGGCCTCCGCCAGCCCCAGTGCGCGGACGGCTCGTTCCCGCGCGGTGCCCTCGGGGTCCGCCAGGGCGAGGGCGGTCGCTTCGGCGGCGAGTCCGGCAGCGTGACGGCCGAGGGCGTGCTGCCGGTCACCGCGCCGCGAACGCCGCGGCGCCACCTCGGGCAGCATCTGGACCGCCCGTTCGAGGAACCGGGCAGCGCGGTGGGGATCGGAGGCCGCCGACAGCTGTCCCGCCGCTTGTGCGGCGCGGATCCTCAAGGAGGGTGGCGCCGACTTCAGGTCGACGGCACGCTCCCATACCGCGAGGGCTTCCGCTCGGTCCGCGGGACTGCCCGTACTGCGGAAGCGGGCCTCCAGGGAACCGCCCAGGTTGGACAGACACGCGACCTGGTCGGGATGGCCGTCGAGGATGGTCCGTGTCGCGGCGCGGCCCGTTTCCACGGCCTCGTCCAGGTCCCGGTGGTCCCCGGTACGTTCGTACCGCAGTCGCAGGGCGAGGCCCAGGGCGTCCAGGCGGCTCGCGTGGTCGGCATGGTCCGACGGCATGGCGCCCACCACGGTCCGGGCCACGTCCACCGTCTCGTCCGCGTCCGCCGCCTCGCCCAGACGGTTGACGCGAATCAGCAGGGCATTGCCGAGGGCGGACAGGTGACGGACGCGGTCCGGGTGGTCGTACGGGGTCACCGCCACGGCGGCGCGGCCGTGTTCCACCGCCTCGTCCAGGTCCCGGATGGCCCCGGTCCGCTCGAAACGCATCCGCAGCACGAGGGAGAGCCCGGACAGCAGGCCCGCCCGGTCGGGGTGGTCCCGCGCGATGGCGGCGATGGCGGCGCGCCCCGTCTCGACCGCCTCATCCGCGTCCGCCAGCTCACCGGTGTGCCTGAACCGAATGCGCAGTGTCGTGCTGAGCCCGGACAGGTTGTTCGCTTGCTCGGGGAAGTCGCGCGCCGTGGACCGCACCGCGGTGCGGCCCGTTTCCACCGCCTCGTCCAGATCCGCGAGATGCCCGGTGTATTCGAACCGCAGGCGCAGCGCGTTTCCGAGGCCGGCGAGACGAACCGGCCTGAGGGCGTCGTCGGCGTCCGTGGCCCGCACCGAGGCACGCGCCAGTTCCACCGCCTCCCCGAGATCGCCGCGGCTTCCGGTGCGTTCGGACCGCCGCTTCAAGGCATGGCTCAAACCGGTCAGTACGGGAGCGCTGCCGGGGGCGGCGCGGAGGGCGGCCCGGCCCAGCTCCACCGCCTCGTCGAGATCCTCCGGGCTCCCGGTGCGCTCCGCCCTCTGCTGCAGGGCGAGTCCAAGGTTCGACAACCCGGCGGCGCGCTCGGGATCGTCGTGGCGGTAGGCCCGTACGGCGGCCCGGCCGACATCGATCGCCTCCTCCATGTCCGCCGTCGGCCCACCGCGTTGGAACCTGTCCTTGAGCGCCAGGGCGAGATTGTTCAGCACACTCGCCCGTGTCGGGTCATCATCGGACAAGGACCGCAGGGCCACGCGGCCCGCGTCCACCGCCTCGTCCAGCTGGCCCGGATCCTCGGTGTGACCGGACAGCGCCAGCAACGCCTCGGCGACGGTGAGCAGGCCCATCACATGATGGGGGTGGCCGGAGGGAGCCGCCCGTACGGCGGCCCGACCGGCCTCGACCGCCCGCCGCGCGTCGGTGACCTGCCGGGTGAGCTTGAAGCGGGCGTTCAGCGCGAGGCTGAGACCGATCAGACCCATCGCGGCGTCGGGGTCCTGGTCCGGGAGACCGTCCGCGATGCGCTGCCACAACCCGACGGCGAAGGTGAGACCGGCGGCATCGGTGGCCGCTTCCGACCGGCTGGTCAGCAGGCCCAACGCCTGCGGCAGCACCCGTTGGGCCAGGACGGCGAGCAACGGCCGCGGCAGATCGCCCTCACCCATGAGGAAGCAGGGCATGAAGCACGTGATCGCCACCTCCAGCTCCCGCGCCGCCGCGGCGAGCGGGAGACCACGAGACCGGTGGTAGAACAGCCAGCCCAGGGCGCGCGTGCCGTCGAGATCGGCAGGGTCCTCGGGCCCGTACCCGGCCAGGCGCAACGCGTCCGCTCGCGCGGACTCCGTGAGCACCGCGGACGGGCTCCCCGAAATGTTCACCCGATCGACGCGGGCCCTGATGGCCGCGATGAGCTCCTCGCGTTCCCCCATGACCTGCCCCCGTCTGTCGTATCGTCAATTCTGCACGACACAAGACGAGTTGCTCGGCCAGGTCAAGAGATTCGAGCACGAAACGCCGAGGGCTCGCGGAGGAACGGGGGTACGGATGACCACTCGGCACGACGACCGGGGCATACGGGCACGCGAAGAAGTCGCACACGTATGCGCGCAGGTGGACTACATCCGGACGACCCTGGAGACGTACGGCGCCCAGGGCGCGGCCCCCCTGGAGCACCTGCTGTCGGCCCTGCGCGAAGGACAGGACCCCGCGGCCTCGCTGGACTCCCTCCACGAGGCCCTGCTCGCCCTGGGCGACGCATCGGGCATCCGCGGCCGGGACCGCGGCGTGAACCCGCGAGGGGTCGGCCCGGCCAGGGCCGCCGAGCGGGTGCTGCTCTGCCCTACGGGGCAGTGCGCGCGCCACGCATGGCCGGAAGGACCCGAAACACCGCGGTGCCGGATCAGCGGGCAGCCCCTGCGTAGTGAGCGGCTCTAGAGGTGGGCGGATTCCTCGGCGCCCTCGGGCAGAAACTCGCCGAGCGGTGGCTGACGCTGCTGGCCCTGCCGGGCGCACTCTTCCTGGCGACCGCTGCCACCGCGCGGATCCTCGGCCAGGCCCACGCCCTGGACGGGCAGCGTCTCACCGACTGGATCACGCGAGCCGCCCGGGGGCCCGCCGTGACCACGGTCGGTGGCCAGGTCGTCCTGCTCGGCGCGGTCCTCGCCGCCTCGGCCGTCGCCGGCCTCGCGGCCCAGGGCCTCGGAGCGCTCGTCCAGCGCATCGTGTTCGCCGCCGACCGGCACACCTGGCCCGGCCCGTTGCGCCAGTACGCCAACCGCCGTGCCGAGCACCGCCGCGCTCGCTGGACCCGCGCGGCACACACCTACCGCGAGCAACTGGACGCCGACGCCCGCTCCCTGGCCCGCGACGGACAGCGGGCCGACCCCGCCGCACGCCGGATCGCACACGACGCGATGCGGCGGATCGCCGCCGAAGAACCGGACCGGCCCACCTGGAGCGGCGACCGCGTCCACGCCGTCGCCATCCGCCTCGAACGCGACCACCACCTCGACCTGCCCGTCCTGTGGCCGCACCTCTGGCTCATCCTGCCCAAGAGCGTCCGGTCAGAGATCACGGCAGCCGAGCAGGCACTCACCCGCGCCGCCACCCTGGGCGGATGGGCCCTCCTGTACACCCCGCTCACGGCTTGGTGGTGGCCCGCCGCCCCGCTCGCCGCCACTCTCGGCACGATCGCCGGATACCGCATCCGCGGTGCCACCGAGACCTACGCCCAACTCCTGGAGGCCGCCCCTCGCCTTCACACCCGCGACCTGGCCACCCAACTGGGCATCGACCACACCACTCTCACTGACACCGCCCTCGGAGACACCCTCTCCGACCGCCTCCGAGCCCGCTCCCCGGTCCCGCCCGCCGCCCCGGGCGGATGTCCGACCTCCTGAGCGGCGGACAGCACGCACGCGCCGACGGTTCGTGTGATGTCACCGGACCCGGCTCACGGGCCCCCGCCACTGAGCCGCCCGGGCAGGCCCTTCCCTCACCACGCGCTACTTGCCGCTGGCGCTCAGGGCCACGAGCCCCTTGGGCCCCGCGCCGTAGACCTGGCCGCCACCGGCCCAGAACGCGACCGGCCGGGACACGTCCGTCGGGCTCCCCACGGCGAACTCGAAGGACCACCGGCCCGCCCCGGTGGCCGCGTCAAGTGCCCACACCTTCCCGTTGATCCATACGTACACCTGGCCGTCCGCGCATTGGATCGCGACGGTTCCGGGCGACGCCACCGGCACCTGGCCCGCCCAGCGCACCGTGCCGGACTTGGCGTCGAAGGCGTACACGAGGCCATGGCCCGGGTAATCGAGGGCGGCCCCGTACACCAGCGAGCCGTCCGGCGCCGCCGCGAAGGCGCGGAGCGGCAGCTGGACGGCCGCTTGCCACGCCACCTGCCCGTTCGCAGGGTCCACGGCGTAGAGGGGACCGGACAGGATGAGGAAGTTCCCGCCCGCCGAACAGTGCGGCCCGTCGTGCCAGTTGACGTCCAGGGCCTCCAGCGAGCTGAGCGCGGTCTGGGGCCCCGGCGAGGGCTGCTCCCACGCGGGCTTTCCCCCGGCGGTGATGTCGAGGCCGGTCAGGGTGGCCGAGCTGCGGTCGGGCGCCGAGTCCATGTACAGCAGACGAGAACCCGACGACGGCACCTTCAGCATGGTCTGGGACATGCCGGGGTTGGCGAAATCCTGTTGCCAGCGGATCTGCCGGGTCTTGGGATCCACCGCCCAGACGAAGGCGGACTGGCCGCCGATGCCGCCGCCGCCCATCGTCATCCCGGCGACGTAGACGACGCCGTCGAGCATGCCGGGCACCCACGCCGTCATCACCGAGGCGCCGGTCCTGCCGACGGTCCAGGCGACCGTGCCGGTGGCCAGGTCGACGGCCCTCAGGACGCGGGTCGGCAGGGGCTCCTTCGCGTAGGACACGGCGTACGCCATGGAGCCGTCGACGGCGAGCGAGTCGCCCCCCATGCCACCCACGCGGTATCCGTTGTTGTCGGACTGGTTCGCCAGCGGTTCCCACAGGGCTCGCCCCGACCGGTCGTAGGCCCGGATGTACGTGCCGGTGACGGCGACGACGGTGTGGCCCGCCCCCGCGAGCTGGACCAGTCGATCGCCGATCTCCGCGGTCCACAGCGGGCGTGCGACGACGCCGTTCGCGAGGGAGCGCGCCGGGTCGGTGAGGGAGGCGGACGGTGAGGGCTTCCCGCCGCCCTTGCCGTCCCCCTTGCCCGACGAGCCGCCCCACAGGGCCAGCGCGAGGCCCGTGCCGCCGCCCGCCACGGCCAGCGTCCCGCCGGCCAGGCCGAGCAGCAGCTTGCGACGGGAGGGCCGGGGGAGCGGGGCCGGCGGGGCGAACGGCGGGGGCGGCGGAGGCGTCGGCGCGACCGCCGGGGCGGCTCCCGGCCCGAATGACTGTGAGGGCGCCATCACCGCGGCGGCCTGCTCGATCGCGGCGATCAGCACCGGCGGCAGCCAGGCACCGGCCATCGGCCGCGCGTCCTGTTCGACGAAGGCCACCACGTCGCGCGGGGACGGCCGGTCGGCCGGGTTTTTGGAGAGGCAGGCCGCGACCATCAGCCGCAGCCGGTCCGACAGGGCCGACAGGTCCGGTTCGTCGTGCACCACGCGCCGCAGGACCGCCGTCACTTCGCCCGTCCCGAAGAGATCTGAGCCCCGTGCGGCGAACGCCAGGGTCGACCCGAGCGAGAACACATCGCTCGCCGGGGTGACCTCGTGCCCCATCGCCTGCTCCGGCGACATGTACGGCGGCGTGCCGGGCACCAGGCGCGCGGCCGTCAGCGCGGTGGCATCGGCCGCGCGGGCGATGCCGAAGTCGATGACGTGCGGCCCGTCCAGGGCGAGCAGGACGTTGCCGGGCTTGAGGTCGCGGTGGGTGAGGCCGGCCGCGTGTACGTCCACGAGCGCCCCGGCGATCCCGGCCGCCAGGGCCCGTACCGCGGGTTCCGGGAGTGGTCCGGCGAGCATCACCGCCTGATGCAGCGAGATGCCGGGCACGAACGCCGTTGCCATCCACGGCACTTCGGCGTCCGGGTCCGCGTCGACCACGGGCGCGGTGAAGGCTCCGGGCACCGCCCGCGCCGCCGCCACCTCCGCGCGGAACCGGGCGCGGAACCCGTCGTCGTGGGCCAGCCCGGGACTGATCAGCTTCACCGCGACCGTGCGCCCGGCCGAACGTCCGAGGAAGACCGCCCCCATGGCGCCCTCTCCGAGCCGTCCCAACAGTGTGTACGGCCCTATGTGCTGGGGGTCCGAGGGGTTCAACATCTCCATGTTCAGGCTCCGTTCGCGTGCAGAGTGGCGACCGTCGCGACGGAGGTGTCGTAGACACAGATCCTTCCGTCACCCGCCGCCCAGGCCAGCTTCATGGCGTCGGTGCCCTTCATGCCCGTGTACTTCCAGCGGGGCTTGCCGCTCGCGGCGTCGTAGGCCCACAGGATGGAGTCCCCGCTCAACCGGTACACGTTCCCGTCGGCGCACAGGAGCCGGGCACCGGAGGGCTTGGTGTCGGCGGGAACCGGAGCCTTCCACCGCGTCCGGCCGGTCGTGGTGTCCAGGGCGCCCAGGGAATACCCGCCGTCCTTGTCCTGCCACAGGGCATAGAGGACGCTGCCGTCCTGGCTGACCGCGACACCGTCGCCCCGGGCGGCCGGCCCGGCGACACCCGCCGCCGTCCACGCCGTGCGGCCCGTCGCGGGGTCGAGGGCGGACAGGGTGGCCGCGGCGTCGATGACGACGAAGTACTTGCCCGCGGTGGCGACCGCGAGCGACTGCACGTCCTGCGACCAGCTGACGACGCCTTGGCCGTCGAGTGCCTGCCGGCGGTTCAGGTCCCCGATCAGCACGCGGTCGCCGCTCTGCGTAGGACTGCCGAAGAGGAACATCGCACTCTCGGGATGCGCCCAGGCCGTTTTGCGCGAGGCGAGGTCGACCGCCCAGGTGGTGAACCCCGTGGCAACCGGGTCAGTGCTCTTTCCGTCGCCCGTGGCCAGCAGGTACGCCTTGCCTCCCGCGGCGCCGTAACAGCGCAGTACACCGGAGGAGTTCTGGTCCAGGGTGGTGGTCCACGCGTCCCCGCCGGTCGCCATGTCCACCGAGAGCAAGGCGGAGTTCGGATACTTCGTCCCGCCCACCACCAGCCGCCCGCCCTCCATCGCCGCGATGGTGTTCGGGCCTGCGGGGATCGCCATGGTGATCCCGTGGTCCTTGCCCTCGACGGTCCACTTGGTCTTGCCCTGGTCGTCGATTCCCCAGATCCGCTCGAGCGAGACGCACGCCACCACACCATGCCCGGACAGCACCTGCGGGCAGGTCGCGTCCGTTTTCACCTTCCAGGCGAGCCGCCCTTCGGGTACGTCGTCACCCGAAGGGCGGGGCGATCCGCTGGACTTGGGGGCCGCACCGCCGGAGGACCCGGACGGATCCGACGTGTCTCTGCGGAGCGCGATCATGGTGCCGGTCCCGGCCACCGCGAGCAGCCCGCCGGTCACGCCGAGAATCAGTCTGCGGCGGCTGGGCCCCGGCCCTTCGGGTAGGGCCTCCGCCAGCTTGGTCGGGGCTACCTGGGGCAGCGCGGTCAGGACGGCCCGTACCGCGATGACGTCGGCCGCGACCGGGTCGGGCAGCCAGCCGCCGGACGGCACGGGGCGGCCCTCCCGCTCGATTGCCTCCAGGATCTGGCGCGGAGTCGGCCGTGCGCCGGGGTCCTTGGCCAGACACGCAGCGACCAGCGGGCGAAGGCCCGGAGGCACCGCGTCCAGGCTCGGCTCGGTGTGGACGACGCGGAACATCACCGCCGCCCCCGCGCCCTCGCCGAACAGGTCGGAACCGGTCGCGGCGTACGCGAGTGTCGAGCCGAGCGAGAACACGTCACCGGCCGCGGTGACCGGCTGCCCGAGCGCCTGTTCCGGCGACATGTAGGGCGCCGAGCCGATGACCGCCCCGGTGTGCGTCAAGGCCGTCCCCTCGATCGCGCGCGAGATGCCGAAGTCGATGAGGTGCGGCCCGTCCAGCGCGAGCAGCACGTTGCCCGGCTTCATGTCACGGTGGACGACGCCCGCGGCGTGCACCCCGGCCAGCGCCTCGGCGAGACCGGCCGTCAAGGTCCGCAGCGCGCCCTCGGGCAGTGGCCCCCGGGTGCTGACCGCCTGATGCAGTGAGATGCCCGGGACGAACGCCGTTGCCATCCAGGGGAGTTCACCGTCCGGGTCGGCATCCACGACGGGCGCGGTGAAGGCCCCGGACACCAGGCGGGCCGCCGCCACCTCGCGCCGGAACCGGTCCCGGAACGCGGAGTCCTCCGCCAGGTCCGGGCGCACCACCTTCACCGCGACGGTACGGCCCCCGGCCGACCGCCCCAGGTACACCGCCCCCATCCCGCCGGCGCCAAGCCGGCCGAAGAGCGTGTACGGCCCGACCTGCCGTGGATCGGCAGCGCCGAGTGCCTTCATCGTGGTCCCCCCTGCTTCGGCAAACCCTCGCAGGTTACTCAACATCAGCCGCCCGGACAGCAGAAGGACCTTTAATCCAGGGCGAGTTGGGCGGACCTTGCCAGCGTGCGCCGTGCGCGGGTCACGCCCTCACCCCGCGCCGCGGCCGCCTCCGGCACCATGTCCAGCCGAGGACCGCCGCTGAAACGACAGCGTCCCGGTCAGTGCGGGGAGTCCGGAGTCAGGGGCGGTCGAAGCCCCAGGTCTGGAGCACGTAGGGCCTGCCCTTTTCCTCGCCTTTGATCAACGGCACGTCGAGGAGGCGGAATCCGGTGCCGGTGGCCACGGCGACGCTGGAGGCGTTCTCCGCCTCCAGTTCCAGGATCACCTGGTCCACGCCCAGTTGATCGAATGCGTACGCCGCCATCACCCGGACCGCGCGGGCGGCCAGCCCCTGGCCCCGGTGGGCGGGGCCGACCGCGTAGCCGAGTTCCGTACCCTCCGGAGCGCGCTTCAGCATCACCTCACCGAGCGGCGCGCCGCCGTCGACCGTGATGGCGAGCAGGAGGGCAGTACCCTCCGCGTGAAGCTGCCGGGACCGCTCCAGCCGGGTGCGGGCGGCCTCGTCGTCGAACGGCGAGACGATCGGCGTCCAATACGCGATGTCAGGGTGGTCGAACAGCGCGGGCATCGCGCCCAGGTCCGACTCCGCCCACGCGCGCAGAACCAGACCCTCCCCGGTCAGCTCGATCTGGGCGGGGAAGGACGGTGTGCTGCTGCTCATGCTGAAGGACCTCCGCGGCCGGTACGGGACGAGGCAGGATATAGGCCAGCCGGGGTCGGTTCACCAGATTATCCGGCAGGTGGGGTCCGGGTGACCGGCAGCGTAATGGCGCGGCCCGCCGCCGGACCGGATCCGAAGAGGCACCTCACCGCGCGCGGCGCGTCAGGGCGTGTTCCGCGATGGCGTCGGCGTGCCGGATGAACTTGTTCCACGGACCGGGCGTGCCGTTTCCGACCTGAGTGCCCCACCGGGTGTGCTCCGTGGGAATACCGATGACGTAGAGACCGGTGTCAGGGACTCCGTCCAGGTTGATCGGGTGGAACGGCACCTCCGTGATCGCGACGCCTCCGGAGTGGAAGGGTTCGGGGCCGCGTCGGTTGACGAACTCCGTCCAGATGCCCCGCGCGAGCAGCCGTCGGGTGAGGGGTGAGGTGTCGGTGGCGACGTCCGGGATCGGGACGCGGCCGTCGATCAGTACGTCGACCTCGGTACGTGAGTTCCCGACCTGCGGGGATTCCATGACGAACCGGTCGCAGGCCGGGTCCGCGGCGAAGCCAGCCCCGGGGCCGACCACCCGCAGCACGCCGCTTTCGATGAGCGCCAGGATGCACCGTGCCCGGTGCAGTGGCGGGCCGGCCGCCAGGAAGACGCTGGCCGGAGAGAACCAGCGGATCAGGTCGTGCTCGTGGGAGCGGGCCTGCAGCCCGCCGTAGTCCACCAGCGAGCGGATCACGGAGCGCGTGTCGCGGATGACCTGGACCGCGGCCTTGAACGGGTCTTCATGGTTCCCCCGCTCGGTACGCGAGATGTCCGTCCGCAGCTGCTGCGTCAACTCCTTCTGGAAAGCCTCCTGATCGGGGAAGTCCTGGCCCGCGAAGGGGCGCAGCGACGCCCGGAAGTCGAAGTGCTCGTGTTCACCGATCCCGTGCCGCGCCGCCAGCCCGCAGACGTCCGGGTCGCCGTGCTCGGCGACGGCGGTCAGCTCGCGCAGGAACCCGGCCTCCGCCGCGGGGCCGCGACGCAGGCGGAGCGAGGTGGCGTGGTGGGCCAGGTCCATCTCCGCGGCCAGCAGGGGGAAGACGTCACGGCGGAAGTCGAGGGATTCCCGGTCCGCCCCCGACAGCACCCTCGCCTCGGTGAACAGCACCGGCTTGCGGACCGCGCCCGCCGGCCGTTGGTCGAAGCCGCGTGAGAGCACCGGCATCCCACTGCGGGAACCGGCCACCAGCACCGGTTCCCGTCCGCCGGGCCGATACACCACCCTCCCGTCACCCGCACCCGTTTCGGCGAACTCCCCGCCCCGGCCGACCGTCAGCGCGAACACGACGTCGATGAAGGACAGACCGAGCCCGATGATCCCCACCACCGCGGTGGCCGGGACGGAGTCCAGCGGCATGTCGGCAGCCGAATCACCGCGGATGTACCGGAGGTGCGGTCTCTCCCGGGCGAAGTCGGAGAGTCGCTGTTCGGCTTCTCCCAGCGCGGGCAGCGTGTGGCCGGTGGCCAGCACGACCTTGTCGACGGTCAGGGTGCCGCCGCGCGCCAGCGAGAGCGCGTACCCCGCCGCGGTCCGCTCCATGTCATCGACGGAGTCGAGGACGCGGTGGAGGCGGGCGCCCGAGGGGAGCGACCGCTCCACCGAGTGCAGTACGTGCTCCAGGTAGCGGCCGTACAGCGCCCGCGGCGCATAGCCCTCGGGCGACGCGGACGAGGGGTCCGCGCCGGTCCACCACTGGGCGAACGACGGGCCGGCGCCGGGCCTGGTGGGACCCCCGTCCGGTGGACCGGAGAACATGGTGATCTCGCCCGCCGCGGTGTTCATCAGGAACCAGTCCGGCTGGTCGGCGCGCCAGACGCGGCCACCCGCGAGCGTGCGGGCGTCGATCAGATGGATCTCCACCGGGCCTTCGGGGGACGGGCCGTCGGCCAGTCGAGCAGCAAGACGCTCCAGTACCGCCATCCCGCGAGGCCCGCCCCCCACCACGGCGATGCGGTGCGCCCGGCCTTCGCGGTCTGCCGCCTCGTACATCTGATCTCGCTCCCCAAGGATGCCGTCAGGTCGGCGCATGAGCGTCACCGTGCCCCGTCGAGGACATGTCTGCAGGCCGTGCGGTCGAGCTTGCCGTTCTCGCTGATCGGCAGCGCGTCGACGAAGACGAAGATGCCCGGGATCATGTAGGTGGGCACGCGGTCGAGCAGATGGGTGCGCAGCTCGGCCGGAGTCACGGCGCGCCCGTCGGCGACGACGAGCGCGGCCAGCTGCGGGACGCCGTTCGGGCCGACGGTGTCCAGTGCCGCACAGGCGCGCACCCCGGGGTGTTCGCGCAGCGCGGTCTCGATCTCTCCCGATTCGATGCGGTGCCCGTTCACCTTCAGCTGGGCGTCCGCGCGACCGGCGTAGAACAGCTCCGGCCCCTCCGCGCGGGCCAGATCGCCGGTGCGGAAGAAGCGGGCGCGACTCCCGTCGACGTCCAGCTCGACGAACCGGCGCCGGTTCTCCTCGGGGTTGGCCACGTACCCCAGCGCCACCCCGGCCCCCGAGATCGCGATCTCCCCGACCGCGCCGGGAGCGACGGCGGCTCCCGCCCCGTCGACGAGACGGACGGCCCACGTGTCGAGGGGGCGGCCGATGGGGGTGCCCGGGCCGTGACCGGTCAGGTCGCCCTCGGTCAGCCGCTTGTACGTCGTGTGCACGGTCGCCTCGGTGATGCCGTACATGTTGACCAGCGGCACCTGCGGCTGGTGCCGGATCCACCGCAGGCACTGCTGCCGGTCGATCGCCTCGCCGCCCAGCACGACCTGGCGCAACGGCAGTCGGGGCCACTGCCGGGCGGCGCAGGCATCCATGAAACGGTGGAAGACCGAGGGCACCAGATTCAGCACGCTCACCCGTTCGCGCAGGACGAGGTCGCGGAGTCCGGCCGGGCTGCGGGTGTCCCGGCGGTCCACCAGGACGGCGCAGGCCCCGGTGTACAGCGGCGCCCAGAGCTCCCAGACCGAGAAGTCGAAGCACAGGGAGTGGAAGACGGTCCACACGTCCGAGGCCTCGAACCGGAACGGCGCGGTCGCGGCCCGCAGCAGGGAGAGCACGTTGTCGTGGCTGACCGCGACGCCCTTCGGCCGGCCGGTGGATCCGGAGGTGTACAGGACGTAGGCGGTCGACGGGGACAGACCGGGCCCGCGGGTGCCGGGCAGCTCGGTCACCCGCCCGGTCCCCGGGTCGACGACCGCCGCCGCCCCCACATCGGCGAGTACGAACTCCCGCCGTGCCGCCGGCCAGCCGGCGTCGACCGGTACATAGACGTAGCCCGCCTCCAGCAGCGCCATGACCGTCAGTACGGAGTCGATGTCACGGCCGACGCCCACCGCGACGGGTGTGGCCGGAGGGTACCCGAGACGGGACAGCCCGGCGGCCCGGTCCACGACCTCGGCGAGGAGTTCACGGCTGGTCAGAGACCGTCCGCCCTGGCGGAGCGCGGCGCTGTCCGGGTGAGCGGCGGCCCGCGCGTGCAGCAGCTCGGGAAGCCGGTCCATCAGGGCTGCCCCGGTCCGGCCCCGGCCCCGCTCCCGTCCGTGGAGCGGGCCCGGGCCGCCCGTAGGAGCTCACGCGGGGTGGGCGCGTTGAAGAAGTCGCGGAAGTCGATTTCGAGCCCCAGCCGCTGCTCGACCTGCTCCTCGATCTCCACGGCCAGAAGGGAGTCGCCCCCGAGGGTGAAGAAGTCGTCGTCGGGACCGACGGGGGTGTCGAGCGCGTCCCCCCAGATCTCACACATCGCCGAAACGTACCGGTCCGGCCCGCCGCTCATCTCCTGGTCCCTTCACTGGTACTGCTCGTCCACTGCTCGTCGGTGTCGCTTGCTCGTCGGTGTCGTTCACGTACGCGTAGCGGAGGTTCCGGTCGAGGAAGTCCGTCACCCGCAGGTAGTCACGGCGCAGCCCGGCCCAGTCGGTTCCGTGCATCCACACCTGGAGCACCATCCCCGCGGTGCCGACGCGCCAGTCCAGCGGGGCACCGGCCCGCGCCCACTGCTTCGCGCGGACCACTCCGGGCAAGGACACGAGATCACGGGACGTGGGCACCCGGAGCACGGTGCGCGCTTCCATGGGCGGCTGCCGGAGCACGACCAGGGCGGCGCCCCGGGCGCTCCGTGGTTGCGGCAGCGGGCCCCCGGCGGCGAGTTGCGCGGCCAGGCCGACCGGGTCGGCATGCCCGACCAGCTTCATCAGCTCGCTGAGGTAGCCGCCGAGCCGACCGTTGACCTCGATGATCTGCGGCCCCCGCGGCGCCAGCTTGATCTCGGTGTGGACGACTCCGCAGGTGATGCCGAGGGCCCGGATCGCGCGGTCGGCCAGCGCCGTGACCCGTCCGGCCGTTTCCGGGGAGAGCGGGGCCGGGAAGACCGTGCCGCTCTCGCGGACCGGTGGCGCCAGCGGCAGCCGGCCGCTGATCCCGAGGTGGACGACGTCCCCGCCGCGCACGGCGCTCTCGACGGAGAGGAAGTTCGCCAGGTGCTCGTCAGGGGGCGCACCGTCGGGGATGTAGCCCTCGGCGAGGTACTCCCGCGCCGGGTCGAGCAGGGCGGCCGTGGCGCGGTGGTCCTCCGGGCCTTCGATGATCACGCACTCTTCGCTGCCCGCACCACGGCGCGGCTTCACCACCACGGGATACGCGCCGCGGTCGAAGGGCGTCAGCCCGGCACCGGTGCCGGACCAGACGACCGGCACGAAGCCGACGCCCGCCTCGTTCAGCCGCCGCCGCTGGGCGAGCTTGTCCCGCAGGCGGGCCGCCGTACGCGGGCTGTGGTACGGCAGGCCGAGGGCCTCGGCGAGCCCGGCGGCGACCTCGACGGTCGCGTCCGCGAAGGCCACCACGCCGTCGATCGCGGTCGCGGTCCCGGCGAGTGACCGGACCACGTCGGCCGGGTCATCGGCCACGACGACCCGGCCCACGGATTCCAGTACGGTACGGGTCCGCTCGTCGAGCGGACCCGATGGCCCGAGGACGAACACCGCACCGCCGAACGGGGCACAGGCCCGTGCCGCCTCGGTCGGCGAGGCGGAGCCGCCGGCGGCGTACGTGACGACGATCATCGGTCCGACGGCGACGACGCAGTTGACGGCGGCGGCGATGACGGCGGTGCTGGCGGGACCGCCAGCTCTGCCGCCGCGCGCGCGGCCGCCGCCAGCACGGCGTCCAGCGCCGAAGGGTCGTACCCGCCCTCCGCGAAGTCGAACGACAGCCTCGTCGAGTCGGCTTCGGCCACCGCCGTCGCCATCAGCAGGGGGGTCCTCATGTACGGGATCTCGACCCGCGCCGGATACGGCTGGACCTGCGCGCCGGGCAGCCTGAGCGGGTTCGCGCGGGGATCGGAGACGGAAAAGTACATCCACGGCGTGGCGAACCGCTCGTCCAGCCGCGACGGGTCGAAGGTCTCACGGGCCCCCTCCCGCGATGAGTAGCGGCGGGTCGCCCACCACAGCGGCATGGCATGGGCGACCGATGTGGCCACCGAGTCGCGCACCCGGGCCAGCACGTCACGGATCCCGTCCTCGGGGTCGAGCGGGGTCCAGGCGCACAGCTCGAACGCCAGGTTGCCGATCAGCCGCCGGGCATCGCGGCCGCGCCGGCCGGACTCCATGAAGACGACGCCGAGCCGGTCGTCCAGCAGGCCGTCGCGGAGCCCGAAGGCGAGGAGCGACAGATAGACCATGAAGGGGGTGGTCCGGGTGGCCGCGGTGATCTCCTTGAGGCGGGCGGTGAACTCGCCGGGCAGCTCGACCTCGACATGGGCGGAGGGCCCCGTCGCCAACGGTGCGGGGGCGAGCCGCCCGCTCGGGCGCAGCGTGGGCGGATAGACGCCGTTGCGGTGGAACTGCTCGTCCCAGAACCGTACGGATTGCGAGTCCGGGCCCAGTGCCTGCCGCTGCCTCTCGCCGTACTCCGCGTAACTCGCCGCGGAGCTGCCCCGTTCGGCCGGGACGAGCGGGCCTTCTTCGGCCATCAGCCCGCTCAGCTCCTCGAACAGCAGGGACTGGCTGATGCCGTCGCAGACGAGGTGTTCGAGGGTCAGGGCCAGGATGTGCCGCCGAGCCGAGACCTGGACCAGGAGCGCGGCCACGAGCGGCCCCGACGCGAGGTCGAACGGCCGGTCGCAGTGGGCCTCCAGGAGGGCCTGGGCGCGGCTGTCCCGCTCCTTCTCGTCCGCCACGTCGAGCAGTGAGACCTCCTCGACCGGCCAGGACGCCTCTCCCTCGGGGCGCACCGCCATGGCCACCGGGTCGTCACAGACCGGGAAGTACATCCGCAGGGCGTCGTGCCGGCGGGCGAGCGTCTCCAGGGCCGCCCGCAGCCTCGCGACCTCGACGCCACCCTCGATGACGTAGGCCGCGCACACCGGTTGGGTGCGGCCGTCGTTCATCCGGCGGTTGAACAGCAGGCGGTGCTCCTGGGTGACCGAACAGCGGCCGGGACGGGCGGCCGATTCCTCTGCCATGGCTGACCTCACCGGTCCCTTTCGCGGTGTGAAACGGTGGCCGCCCGGCTGTCGGCGCCGCAGCCGGTGCCGTGGTGGCGCTCGTGCTCGGTGCTCAGCCAGGCGTCGACTTCTTTGAGGACGGGAGCGACCTCGTCCAGGGCGGTGGATATCCATGCGGTCGGCCGCGCGGGGTCGAAGCCCTGCATCGTCTGCAGCCGCCAGTACGCGTCGAAGGTGAGCGCGGTGGGGGAGGCCTCCTTGAACCGGCGGGCGCGCCACTTCCCGTTCGGGCTCAGCTGGCCGTGCCGGGCCAGCAGCGCGTCGACGGCGCACTCGACGGCGAGCCTGGCGGACAGGGCGGCGCTGTGGACGTCGCCGGACCCGAGCTGTCCCTCGCTGTCGGCGTGGTAGTTGCGGGCGTCGTGCAGCCAGAAGGCGGCGCGCATGGCCCGGAAGGCGGAGGACCGCACGGTCTCCTGCCACTCGCGCACCGTCGGCCCGCCGTCCAGGGCCAGGGCGTGGCCGAGCCGGTCGAGGAAGTTGATCTCATAGAGCATGAACTGCCGTTCCTGGCCCTGCCCCGGTTCGTAGACCTGCCAGGAAGCCTTCCGCAGCAGCTCGCGGACCTGGTCCACGGTCCAGTACTCGATGTCGTGGGCCCGGCCCTCGACCGACACCTTGGCATGGCTGATCCGCAGGCTGCCCTGTCCCACCGCCTCGGCGGCACCCGCGGGCGGGGCGAACGGCTCGGGCGAGACGACGACGACATCGACGTCGCTGGACTCGTTGTCCCAGCCGCGCGCCCGGGAGCCGGTCAGATAGAGCGCGCGGTAGTGCGCGGGCAGCAGGTTCCGACGGGACAGGTACCCCGCCATAGGGCCGGATCCGGACTCCGGTATCGGATGGGGCGATGAGGTTCCGGGCATGCGACTTCCTTATGTCGTGCGACCGTTGCCGTGTGCCGTGTGCCGTGTGCCGTGTGTGCGGTGCGCGGTGATCCGTTCAGGCGGTGCCGTGGGGCTTCACCACGAGCGTGGTCACCCAGGCCCGCAGCTCGGCGTCGTCAGTGGCGAAGGGCAAGGCCCGCAGTCCCGCGTCGTCGAGCGCCGCGATGACCTCACCCTCCGCGTAGCGGACCATCAGCCTCGGCACTTCCCCGAGGTACGGATCGAGTTCGACGCGCTCACCGGAGCCGCGCTGCACCCCGATGACGGCGTGTCCGCCCGGGCGCAGCACCCGGGAGAGCTCGGCCGCCGCGGCCGGCAGGTCCCGGTGCGGGACGTGGACCCAGGCGGCGACGCACCAGACCGCGTCGGCCACCGAGTCCCGTACGGGCAGCCGCGTCAGGTCGGCGCAGAGCAGCGCGTCGTGGTGCCGCCGGGCGAGCCGCAGCATCGGCAGTGCGATGTCGACGCCGATCACGCTGATTCCCTTGCGGGCGAGGACCGGCAGGTCCCGTCCCGTCCCGCAGCCGACGTCGAGCAGGGTCCCCCCGTCGGGGACGCCGCCCGTCAGCCAGGCCGCGGCGGGCAGCAGCCCGTGGCGGGTCGACGGGTTGGCCCGGTCGTAGGCGTCCGCCAGCCGCTCGCCGTACCAGGCCCGGGCGCCGGTCATGCGGGCACGGAGACGGACAGGCCGGCGTCGCGGAGGGCAGCCACGAGGTCCTGCGGTACGCGGAAGTCGACCGTCGGGATGAAGACGCGGTCGCCGACGGCGACGAGGTCCCCTTCCTTCAGCGACAGCAGCCTGATCGGGTGTTCGACGTCGGCGGTCCCGGCCCCCGCGGGCAGTTGGTGCACCGTCCCGTCCACGGGCACCAGCCGTACGCACTCCCAGCTCACGAGCGGCCCCAGGCGGAAGGCCGGCCGGGGCACCGCCGTGAGCGGGTGGTCGTAGCTGTAGGCGTCGGCGGCGGAGGCCACGATCGCGCGGACCTGATGGGGGTGGTCGCGCAGGGCGATGTCCACGGAGTGGGTGACGGTCTGCGCGATCCGCAGCCGGTCGCCCCCCTCGGGGGTGACCTGGACGTCCTCCTGCGGGCCCGGCGCCGGCTCCAGGCGTTCGAGCGACTCCGTCAGGCCCGCGGGCAGGCCGGTGAGCCGGCGGATCCGGTCGAGGGCGCCGCGCAGGAACGGCAGCAGCCCTCCGTGGTCGAGGAGCGCGTGGATCCGTCCCACGTTGGTCACCAGCGGCACCAGGACGTGCAGGTCGTTGACGGATTTGAGGTCCAGCATGCAGTCGCCGGCCGCGTTCCCGAAGATCGCCGCGATGTCGTCCTCGACCAGGAGGCGTCCGCCCCGGTGCCGGCCCAGCGGCATCGTCCCGCAGTGGCGTACCGAGTACGGTCCGATGTGGAAGTCGACGGCGGCCCGGTCCCGTTCCAGGCGCACCACCCTGACCTGGCCGTACAGCTCTCCCGAAGCGGACTTCTTGAACCAGGGCAGCTCCCACGGGGCGTAGACGTAGCCCATCGGGAGCAGGGTTTCCGACAGGGTCCAGGCGTCTTCGGCGCTGGGCACCCAGATGTCGATGTCTCCCACGTCCCGCAACCGCGGGTCCGGGTAGCTCTGCCGGATGCTGCAGCCCTTCATGGGCGACCAGGTGATGCCGGAGGCGTCGGCGGCGGCCGCGACGGCCTCCAGGAGCGCCGGGATGGTCGCCATCCGGCGGTCCGCCGGCTCCCGCAGTCCGTCGACCAGGCCGAGGAACTTCTCGCTCGCGGTGGAGCGCGGGACTTCCTGGAGCCGGACCCGGGCGGCGCCGGCCACCTTCTGGGTGACCACGAGGTCGGCCAGCGCGGCGAGGTCGTCGGCGCAGCGCTCCACCGCGGCCGCGGCCGCCTGCGGCGGCAGCATCATCAGACCGACGTCGGCAGCGTCCTGCCAGGAGGGGTTCAAAGAAGTCTCCCTTCTGCCCGCACGATGGCGGACCCGATCTCTCCGGCGGCACGGGCACACGCCGCGGCCGGGAGATTGTCGACGTTCACACGGATTGCGCCGGGCAGGTCGAAGTCCCGCCCGGGAGAGACGAAGACCGCCCGGTCGGCGAGTTCCGCGGTGACGTGCGCCATGCCCGCCTCCCCGAGGGCGGGGTGGACGAGGGCGAGGTTGGGGCCTTCGCCGTCGACGGCGTACTTCGCGCAGCCGCCGAGTGCTCCGACGAAGGCGAGCCGGTTGCGGCGGACCAGGGCCCGGCGCCAGTCGATGAGCTCCTGGAGCCCGCCGGCCCGTAGGAACCGCAGCCAGGCGTCCTGCCACAGCGCCACCGGCGAGGCCCCGCGCAACTCCGGTGCCAGCCGGGCGGCAGCGTCGTCGGCGACGGCCCATCCCAGGCGGGCGCCGGGCCCCGCGATCTTGTGGAGTCCGGACACGTAGGCGACGCCGTCGAGCTTCGCCCCCGGGGTGGCCATCCAGGCGTAGCTCAGGTTCTGTACGACGGTGACACCCGATGCGGCCGTGGTGAGCCGGTGGAGCTGCGCATCGGAGAGGGAGTCACCCAGCGGGGAGCGGTACGGCGAGGTGACCCAGACGGCGCACCCGTCGTGGACCGCGCCGGGCAGCGCGTCCCAGGACTCGGAGCGGAAGGTGAGGCCCAGCTGGCGCAGGGAGATCGGCACCCCGGAGAAGGTGGGCGACTCCAGCAGCGTGCAGCAGTGCGGTGCGACGAGTCCCCGCACCGCCGACCGGATTCCCGCGGTGATCACCAGCTTCTCGACCGGTACCCGCTCCCGGTCCGCCAGCAGCTCGCGGAGCTCGACGTTCCCGGAGTGCGCTACGCCCTGGGCGGGTGAGCCGTCCGCCGCGGCTGCCGCGAGGCACTGGGTGAACTGCCGGGCCAGGGCGTTGGGCCACGGTCCCGGCTTGCCGCGCAGGTCGACTTCGCCGGCCGCGCCGCTCATGCGCAGGCCCGGGGCAGGAAGGTGAGGGCGACCAGGATCATGTGCCGCTCCCAGGGCGAGACGAAGAGCCCGGAGCGGGCGAGCGCCGTGGCCACCAGCTCACCGGACCGCTCGGACCAGAGCGCGGGGTCGAGCAGGACGCCGAGCGCCCGCACCAGTTCGGCGCCCACCACACCCGCCTCGGTGAGCGGGGCGGCGATGGTCGGCGGGGCCGAGTGCACCAGGGCGGCGAGCGGACGCAGCCCCGAGCGGACCGCGTCCGGGAGGTCCGGCGGCTTCACGTCGTTCAGCCGTACGGCCAACGCCTTCGCGCCGCGGCGTACGGTCGCCATCAGGTCCTCGGAACCCGGGACGGCGAGGAGTGCGTCGAGCGAGAGCACGGTGGTGATCCGCACGATGGTGCGGCACACGATGTCGTAGGGGTGCGGCTCCTCTCCGGGACATCGCATCCCCCGCAGATCGCCGATCGCGTGGGGGTCCAGCCGGTCGCCCGGGTGCAGGCGGCCCATGACGTCCGGGCCGAACAGCAGTGCGGCGTCCCGGCCGGCGAGCGCGGGGTCCGCGGTGTGCAGCAGGGACATGCAGCGGTGGGAGATCGAGCCGGCCTCGCGCAGCGCGTCGGGCTGCCGTGTCCCGTGCGGGCTGGGCCCCTTGGCCTCGTCGAGGATCGCCGGGACGTCCTGGCCGGGCGGCCCCGCGACCGCCACGGCGACGTTCATGTCGAGCAGGGGCAGGGAGCGGCCGAGGGTGGACGCGATCCGGGCCCGGCCGGCCTTGAGGACGTTGCCTTCGTAGAGGGCGGCCATGGTGGCGTTCGTGGCGTTGACGACGGTGAAGGCGCAGACGTGCAACCCGCGGTCCGCCAGGCGTTCGGCCAGGGCCGGCCAGGCGCCGGTGATGAACAGGTCCGGTGTCAGGACGGCGATGCCGAGCCGGCCACCGGCCGTTGCGGTCATCGGTGACCCCGGGTGGGCGGGTGCGGGAGTAAGCGTGCGGGGAGCGCGGACGCGGCCCGCGAGGCGAAGAGGTGGATGGTGCCCTCCTGTCCGAGGAGCGGCGGGGAGGCCGGCGAGCACACGGGCCGCCGACAACTGCCGGTGAAGTCTGTGGAGTTGCGACAGAAGCTGTCAAGAGCAACGTCAGACGAGGAAACTTTGGCCGACGTTATTGACCGACGCCGCGTCGATGCTATTGGCTTTGCGTCCATCGCACGACATCATCTCCTTCGCACGACGTTGTTTTCGCAAGGATCTCCGTCGACCGGCCCGATAGGCCGCGCAGCCGACGGTTTGTCCGCACTGTGCTGCGGCGCTCAGGACCATCCGCTCTCCAGGACCTGATCAGGGGTGTTCGGAGGCGGGCAAGGGCTTGGCGTCCCCATTTCTCAAGGGGAAACGATATGTCGGCTGTTTTACGGGCCTCCTCGGCGGTGCGCGGACGTCCGGCTGCCGCGTTCGGCTCGATCTTCTTCGTCAACTCGTTCGGCACTGCGCTGTACATGTCAGTTTCGGTGCTCTATTTCACCCAGGTGATCGGGTTCTCCGCGCACCGGCTCGGTGTCGGTCTCTCCGTCGCGGCACTGGTCGGCCTGCTCGGGAGCGTGCCCGCCGGCACGCTGGTCGACCTGCGGGGGTCGAGCACCGTCCTGGTGGTGACGCACCTCGTCCGTGCGGTCGCCTTCACCCTGTACGCCTTCAGCCCCTCCTTCCCCGAGTTCGTCGTCCTGGCGTCGGTCATCGCGGTCGCGGACCGCACGGCTCCGCCGGCCAGCCAGGCGCTCCTGGCCGAACTCGTACCGGCCGCGGAGAGGGTCCCGCTGATGGCCCGGCTGCGGGTGTGGGAGAACGTCGGCTTCGCCTCCGCGCTGGCCCTGTCGGCCCTGGCCCTGGGCGTCGGCGACCCGTCGGTGTACCGCGTGCTGGTGCTGGCGAACGCCGGCTCCTTCGTGGCCGTGGCGTTCGTGGCCTTCGCCCTCAACGGGCGGCGGCGCCCGAACGCCGACGTCACCCAGGTGCGCGCCGCCCTGGCCGACCTCGTCCGGCGCGACCGCCGCTACCTGTACCTGAGCGGTGCGAACGCGATCCTGTCGATGAACGCGGCGCTGTTCGCCATCGGACTGCCGCTGTGGATCCTCACCCGGACGGACCTCCCGCGCTGGGCGGTCCCCGCCACCATGCTGGCCAACTCGGCGATCGTCGTCGCCTTCCAGGTACGCATGTCGAAGCGGGCCACCACCCTGCCGGCCTACGGACGCCTGCTCGCCCTCTCGGGCATCGCCTTCGCGCTCTCGCTGGTGGTCCTCGGACTGGTCACCGACCGTACGACGGTCTTGATGGGGGTCGGACTCGTGTGCGCCGTCGTGGTGTTCACCGTCGGCGAGATGCAGCACGCCGTGGGGGCTTGGGGCAGCTCGCTGGAACTGGCACCCGAGGCGGCGCGGGGCCAGTACCTCGCCGTGTTCAACCTGGGGCTGGGGATCCAGGACGTGATCGGCCCCGTGCTCGCCACGCTCCTCGTGACCTCCGGCACGATCGGGGTGCCCGTCGCCTGCGCCGTCTTCCTCGCGGCGGGAGTGCTCTCCCACCGGCTCCTGTCGGCACCGGAGTCCGCACCCCCCACGCCCGCCGCCGCGCCCGACCACCACCCGGACGCCGTGGAGAGCGGGGAAGCCGCATGAGGGCCGAGGCCGGGACGGCCCCGGCCACCCACGCCGACTGGCTGGCGAGTGCCCCGTGCGGCCCCGCGCTCCGCGCCGAGGCCGCCGACACGGCCGCGGCCCTGAGCTGGCAGCGCCGGGGGAGCGCCACGGCCGTCCGCTGCCGCCCCGGTACCGACGGCGGTGCACTGCTCTGGTCACCCGGTCTGGTGGAGGCCCCGGCCCCACTGCTCAGCTCCCTGGAACACGGGTGCGTACCGGGCCTGCCGGTCCCCGGTACGCAGGACGCCCTGGCGGTCAGTGTGCTGGTGGGCGCCCTCGCGCTGGCCGCGCTCGGCCGTCACGGACGCTGGGACGTGACACCCGGTGGAGCGCCCGCCCCGGTCCTGCCGCAGCACACCGACCGGGCCGAGGTGCTGGGCGCGGTCCTCACCGCGGCCGACGAAGCGGCCGAGGACGTACTGGCGGCGCTGCGCGGCGGTTGTCCGGATCCGGTCCTGCGGGCGGCGCTGCGCCGCGCGTACGTCGCCGCCCTCGCACATCCCCAGCCGGCGCGGTCCCGGGTCGCCCTCCGCCAGGCCGGCGGCGCCGCGGCATCCGTCTGGCTGCTGCCCGACCTGTCGGCGGCCTTCCACGGCACCGACGCGGCCGAGGTCCGGCAGGTGCTGGGCGAGGCGCACCACCGGGTGGGCAAGAAGGCCCTGCCCGCACCGGAAGGCCGCGCCGTGGCCCGTATCCGGCGCAGCACCCACCAGGGCAGGCTGCACCGGATCGACCGGCTGATGGCCGAGTGGGCCGCGCTCGCGGCCGCCGGCGGGTCCGGCACGCACGTGGGAGTCGACATCGGTCTGCTCGCCGCGGCGCTCGGACCGGCACGGAACCTGACGGTCCGGGACGAGGCGGTGTCCGACGGCGCCGCGACGGTGGACCTGTGGCACGCCCTGCGGCGCCATGGCGTGGCCGGCGAGCTGGTCGGCGGCGACCGTTGGTCTTCGATGTGGCTCGTCGAACTGTCCGACGGCGCCGCGGGCGCGCTCGACCACGACGGACGGTGCATCCAGGTCGACGGCTCCGCCCGCGACGTCCTGCCCTCGGCACACCGGCCCAAGGACGACGACCCGGCGGCGGTGCGCCTGGCGGCGGCGGACGACCGGCAGCGCGTCGACTGGGTGACACCGGCGGCCGCCGACTGCGACGGCGGCGACCTGGCCCTCGGTTTCCGGACCCGCGACGTCTTCGACGTCGACCCGGAGCGTGCGCACCTGGTCCGCGTCTGCGGCCTCCTCTACCGGCGATTACGACCGGACGTGGACGCCGACTCGTACTTCTCGGACGAGGACATCGCGCTCGCGATCGACCGGCTCGGCGCCGGCCTGGCCGACGGCGGCGTCCTGGTCGTCGGCAGCGTGACCGACACGGCCGACGGCCGGCGCCGGCACACCGACGTGGACGTCTTCCAACGGTCGCGGGACGGCCGGCTGCGGCACTGCCACCGGTGGGGGCGCGGTGTGGGACCGGCCGTCGGACTGACGAGCGGCGTGGCGGGAGCCGACGCCGAGACGGACGGGGGGTGGGTGTGACATGTACGTACTCGGACACCTCATCAGCGCACACGCATCGGGTGCGTTCCCGGAGATCGACCTCCGGCGCGGCGAGCACGCGATGACGGTGATGCTGCCCGACCTGCTCAGCTGCCACGACTGGGGCTACCACAAGGCCTGGGCGATCGCCGGGGCGGGGGAGCGCTCCGATCTGGTCCTGGCCCACATGCTGGGGGACGCCGTCGTCCACTACGGCGCCCGGTGGCAGGGGCTGGAGCGCAAGAGCGGCTGGGCCTACCTGCGGATGGGGCTGGTGGCACGCCGTTACGACGCCTTCTACGAGTACGCCGAGAGCCGCGGCTGGCGCTACGGCGGCCTGGCGTGGGACAGCCGGCGCGGCTGGGCGCACACGATGGTCGAGTACTCCATCGACCAGTGGATCGCCGACCGCATGGACGTGTCAGCGCTGTTCGAGACCGTGCGCACGTCCGCGGACGACACGGCGGTGGACCTCGGCTGGGTGCACGCGCTCATCGACCAGCACGTCATCACGCCCCAGCGCCCCGTCGAATGCCAGCCGTACCGGTACTGCGGCGCCCTGTCGCGCTCCCGGGAGCCGGACGAGCTCCACCTGCGGGGGCTGGCGGTCAAGTTCCAGATCGCCGAGACGCCGGAGAGCATCGCGTGGCTGCGGGGCTGGCTGCGCGAGATCTGGCGCACCGTCGGCGACGAGGAGATGCGGGACGTCCTCACCTCCCTGTCGGACGTGACGGCGGACCCCGTCGGCTTCGGCTACCCGCTGGAGATCGCCGCGTACGCGCAGGGCCCGGGGCCCACCCCGCACCGCTGGGCGGGGCCGGTGGTGCCGGGCGCCCGGCACCTGACCGAGGAGAAGACCCATGGCTGATGCGTACGATGCCGGTCACGGGAAGCGGTCGGCCGCGTCGGCGGCCGCCGGCGGTACCCCGGCCCGGCCGAGGGCCGCCGACTTCGACAGCACCGGCCTCCCGCCCGGGCAGTTGGCCGAGCGGATGGCCACGGACAGCTTCCTGTACTTCCGCGGGCTCCTGGACCGCGGCGAGGTCCAGGACGTGCGACGACAGGTGGTGCACAGGCTCCAGCTCGTCGGCTGGCTCGCCACCGGCACCGATCCGATGCTGGCCGTGCCCGGTGAGACGGCGCACCACGACCGGGGCGTCATCGGCGACCGCAGGGTCCGGGACGCCGGATGGCGGGAGGGGTACACCGCGGTCCAGTCCCTCGAAGCACTGCACCGGCTCGCCCACAGCCCCGCCCTGGTCGCGGCCGTCGGCTCCCTCCTCGGCGCGAAGGTGCTGGTGCACCCGCGGAAGATCGCCCGGATCTCCTCGCCCGCCATCGAGTTCCCGACGCCGCCGCACCAGGACGCGCTGTTCAACCAGACGCCGGCCGACGTCCTCACCGCATGGATCCCGCTCGGCGACTGCCCCGACGACCTGGGCTCCCTGCGGGTGCTGCGCGGCAGTGCCAACCTCGGCCTGCTGCCGGTGTCACCCGCCCACGGCCTCGGGGGAGAGGCCGTACAGCTCCCCCCGACCCACCAGGAATGGGTCGGGGACGACTACCGCAGCGGCGACGTGATGCTGTTCCACAGCCGCACCGTCCACATGACCCCGCCGAACCGGGGGAACGTCCTGCGGCTCTCGATCGACTGCCGCTTCCAGTCCTCCGAGGAGCCGGTGAAGCTCGCGGCGCTCCTGCCCCACGGGTTCGCCGCAGGCCAGTTGCCGAGCTGGGGCAAACTGACCGAGAAGTGGTCCACCACCCGCTGGGTCGAACCGGACACGCCCGTACAGGTGCGCGCCGTCACCACGGGTACCACGGAAAACCCGCCGCGCCTGGTCCGGGACCCCGGCCCCGTGGCGGCGGGAGAGCCCTCCGCCGACCGATGTACGGGCACGGGGAGCCGATGACCACGCCGCCCGGAACACTCGTGAACAGCGCGGCCGCGCGCATGGTCGGCCGCACACCGCTGGTGGAGCTCGCCGCGATCGGCGCCGGTCTGCCGCACCGCATCCTGGCCAAGTGCGAGTTCCTCAATCCGGCCGGTTCCGTCAAGGACCGGATCGGGCACCACATCATCCGCCGTGCCGAGGAGGAACACCTGCTCTTACCCGGTAAGAGCACGCTGGTCGAGGCCACGGCGGGAAACACGGGAGTCGCCCTGGCCTGCGCCGCGGCCGGCCGCTACCGGGTGATCGTCACCATGAGCAGCAAGATGGGGCCGGACAAAGAGGCCATGATGCGCGCCTGGGGCGCGGAGGTGGTCCGCTGCCCCTACGACGTACCGCCGGAGAGCGCCGAGAGCTTCATCAACACCGCCAGGCGCATCGCCGAGGAGACTCCGCACAGCTACTACGTCGACCAGTTCGCCAACCCGTGGAACCGCGAGGCGCACGAACTCACCACCGGTCCCGAGATCCTCGAACAGACCGGCGGCGAGGTGGCCGCGTTCGTGGCGGGCGCCGGCACCGGCGGGACGATCACCGGCGTCGCGCGCGCCCTCACCGCGGCCGGCTCCCCGGCCAGAGTGGTCCTCGCCGACCCGGCCGGCAGCATCCTGGCGGACCGGCTGCGCGGCGGTCACGAGCCGGGCCACGGCTATGCCATCGAGGGCATCGGCGGCGACTTCGTACCGGACCTCCTCGACCTCGGACTCGTCGACGACGCCTGCGAGGTGAGCGATGCCGAGTCCGTCGCGATGTGCCTGCGGCTCCAGACCGAGGAGGGCCTGTGGGTCGGCGGGTCGTCGGGCACGGCCGTGGCCGCTGCCCTGCGGCTGGCCGTGACGCTGCCCGGGCCCCGCTCGAACATCGTCGTCATGCTCCCCGACGGCGGATCCCGCTACTCCTCCACCCTCTTCAACCCCAGTTGGCGCACGCAGCGCGGCTTCGTCAGTGAGGACCCCGCCCGATGACCACCGGTACCGACCGCCTCTCGAACGACCTCCGGAAAGCGGAGGAGTACGCAGCGGAGCTGGCCCTGAAGGACGGCGAGACGCTGATCCTCACCGGCTCGGCCACCCTGCCCTTCGAAACCCGGGGCGGGGATGTCGACCTGGTCCTCGTCACCCCGTACGAGGAGCGGTACTTCGGGTTCGCGCAGAGCCGCGAGCGCGAACGGGAGACCGAGCAGGCGGCCAACGAGTTCGCCATCAGCTACCTGCGGCTCCCCAACGGCGAGGAGCTGGACATCGAGGTCTGGCCCGAGCGCCGCCTCCTCGCCGCCGCTGAGAAGTTCCGCACCGGGATCCGCGACATCGAGGAGGTCGAGGCCGACTTCACCCGGGTGGGCGGGCTGGACGTGAAGGTGGGGACCGACCTGTTCCACGCCGTCGGCTGGGGAGTGCCGGTCGCCGGCACCGAGGCCTTCGAGCACCTCCACGGCCGCATCCCGTGGCCGGCGTACCAGGCCTTCAAGCGCGACGCCGTGCTGGTGAACGTACGGGACGCCACGAAGGGCATCCCCGCCAGCCTGCGGGACGAGAGGCCGGACGAGGCCTATCTGAAGCTGTGCTGGGCCGCGGACAGCCTCCTCGACGCGATGGTCTTCCACACCGGCCACTCGATCACCCGCTGGAAGTGGCGGCTGCGCTACCTCTCCCTGCTGCCGGCCTGGGTCGACGACTGGTACCGCGGGATCCGCTTCCGTCCCGTGCTGGAACCGGCCGATCTCCTGCGCCACGTCGACGTACTGAAGAACACGTTCGAGACCTACGCCGAGCGGCCGCCGCACGCCCTTGAGCGACCGGTCCGTGGCGGCCGCTCCGCGAGCGAACCCCTCGCCTGAGCACACGCCAGCACACGTCAGCACACGCCATAAAAGGGGGAAGTTTTTCATGGACATCATCGGACACCTGGCGGTCATCGAACACGCCGGTATCCAGGGCGCGGACGTGTGGGAGGACGACGCGGTCCTCGCACTGTTCCCGAACCTCGCGCACTGCCACGAGTGGGCCTACAAGGTGCTCCGCAGCGCGGTGGCGCAGCGGGAGGAACCGGAGATACCGCAGAGCCGTGCCGCGAGGCTGATAGAGGGGCACATCATCACCGACTGGGTGATCCACTACGGCCCCCGGCTCACCCCCGACCTCCAGCGGATCGGATGGGCCTACAAGGAGATGCACAAGGCCACGGAGCGGATGGACGAGTTCTTCGACCAGGCCCTGGCCATGGGCCTGACCGACCGCGACCCGCGGCAGCACGACACCAGGGAGCACCTTGAGCGCGACTTCGGCCACACCTCGGTCGAGTGCGCCCTCGACTTCAAGGTCGGCGGCCAGGTGGCCGACAGCCACCGCGAGACGGGCCTCAGAAACAGCCTGGCCAGGCTCCACGACCCGAAGTGGGCGGCGGACCTCGTCAAGGACGTGCTCACCGAGACCGACGGGTACACCAAGGAGCCGGACTCGGTCCTCTCCCGGACCATGGCCGAGTACGGCGCATGGGCCGGCAGCATCGCGCACCCCGACGACTTCGCGGCCCTGACGCTGTGCACCCGGTTCGACTGGAACTACGACCGGCGGACCGTCGACTACGTGCTCGACTTCTTGCACGAGGTCGAGCGGGACCTCGACGAGGGCCTGGCCGAGGAACTCGTCGACGAGGTGGTCGCCACGATCGCCGACCCGAAGCTCCTGGCAGCGACGGACTGACGGGGTAGTCGTGACGGTGATCGAGGACACCGACGGGGGCAGGCCCGTCAGGGACAAGGTGCTGGACACCTTCCAGGAACGCCTGGTGGACATCTGGGCACGCGACGGCTTCGGCCTCGCGGACCCGGCCGGGACCGCCGGCCGGATCCGCCGGCTCCTGGACGGACCCGGCTTCGAGCCCGCGGCCCGCGCCCTGGAAGACCTGGGGATCCGCACCACCTGGAACAAGGTCTTCGCGGAGCGCCGCGCGGCGTTCCTCGCCGACTGGCTCGCACCACACGTCCACGGCCGCGTACTCGACGTGCTGGGAGGGGACTTCACCGTGCTCCGGGCCCTGCTGGGGACCGGCCTCGCCGCCCGCGACGTGGTCGGTTGCGAGCGGGCCCGCGCCTACAGCACGGACTGGTCGACGCTGCCCTTCCCGGTTCTCGACCTGGGGCCCGATCTCGCCCTCCCGGCAGGGGAGTTCGACACCTTCCTGATCTGCACCGTGCTGCACCACGAGCCGCGGACGGAGGAGTTCCTCGCGTCGGTGGCCCGGCGCGGGGCCCGACGGTGGGTCGTGGTCGAGAACTGCCTCGACCCGGCGAACGACGAGGAGTTCCACTTCTACGTCGACGAGTTCTTCAACCGCTGCCTGAACACGTTCGACGTACCGTGCGTGCACCAGCACCGGACCGCCGACCAGTGGCGCGAGCTGCTGTCCGGCTACGGGACCGTCGTGCACGAGGAGACCCGGGCCAACGTCCCGGGCATGCCGTTCCCGTACACCCTGATGGTGCTGGACCGATGACCGCGAACGGCACCGGAAGCCACGGGCGTGGGCACGGCGAGCAGGCCGCGGCGGACGGCCGGGAGTACCTCCGGCGACTGGCCCGGGCCGTCGTGCAGGAGTGCCGGGAGGAGGGCGTGGCGACCCCTGACGGTCTGCCCGGCACGGTACTGGAAGCACCTTCCTTCGCCGCGGCGTTCCAGGCCTACGAGTCGGCCGCCGACGAGCTCGCCGGTCACCTCGGCAGGGCCTTCCAGCCCGCGCAGGCGTACCCGTCCATGGAGGCCTTCTGGCGCGACGCGCACGCCCAGGAGAGCGGCGCGAGCCCGAACGCCTACTGGGACAGCTACGAGAACGGCGCGCGCCGCCGCGCCGAGGCCGAGCTGGCCCACGCCTTCGGGACCGGGCAGGCGGTCCTGGTCAACGCCGGGATGTCGGCGCTCGACGTCGCCATCCGTGCCTCGGGCGCCGGCCCCGGGGACTCGGTCCTCGTCCACGACCGCACGTACTTCGAGACCCACGACCTGCTGACCAACGTCTTCGGCCCGTGGGGTCTCGGGGCGGTCCGCGCCGACCTGCGGGACGCACCCGCCACCCGCCGCGTGATCGCCGAGCACGGCCCGAAGCTCGCGGTGGCCGAGCTGGCACTGAACGGCCCCCGCTGCGACGTGCCCGTGCTCGAACCGCTGATCGAGTCCGGGATGCGGCTTCTCCTCGACTTCTCCGCACTCGGCCACGGCGTGCGCCCGGCCGACCTGGTCGAGGGCGCCGATGTCGTCTACGTCGAGTCCGGCATGAAGTACCTGACCCGGCGGACCGGCGCGGGCGTGCTGTACGGCCAAGGCGCCTGGATGGACGACATCCGTGCGGGCGCCCGCCGCACCGGCCAACAGCTCCAGGGACGGGCCCTGCACTGGATCCGCAGGGGCGAGATGCACGACTGCGCACGGCGCGCGGCCCTGCACAGCGCCCGACGCCGGCTGTTCGTCAGTGTCCTGCGGGACCGGCTGCCGGACCTGGTCGTCACCGACGCCCTGTCCGGCGCCGGCGAACGGCAGGACCTGCTGGCCCGGGCCATCCGCGACGGGGCCGACGGGTGCATGGTGTTCGCACGACTGCCCGACGCGGACGCCGCGCGGGCCGAGACCCTGCACCGGGACGTGGTCGCCCGCTGGGCGGCCGGGTTCAAGACCGAGCGGGTCCGCGCCGGCTTCGGCTGGACCGCCACGACCGGCCGGTCCTACGGCCGGGACGCCCTCAACACCGACCTCGGCGAGTGTTTCGTACGGATCAGTGTGGGGATCGAGGATGAGGAAGACATCGTGGAACAGGCCCGCAGCCTCGCCCGGGCGGCCCAGGACGTACTCGGCGGCTCGGAGGCCGGCGCGTGACCGGCGCACCGGGACCGGCATCCGCCACCCCGGGCAGCCGGCGGGGTCCCGCCGCACCGGACGGCCACCGGGGTTCCAGGGCCCCGCGGTTGCCGTGGCCCGAACGCTTCCGCTCCCACGGCGGGGCGGCCAGCCCCGAAGCCAGTCGGGCGAGGCTCCTCGAACTGGCGCGTGAGACCTGGACCGTGACCCGGCTCCTCGCCGCCAGCACCCTGGACGTGGCCGAGTTCGAGGCGAAGCTGGTGCTGGCCGAGGCCGTCCACGCCCTCGCCGAGGTCGCCGCGAGCTGTGAGGAACGGGCCGCCGAGCTGGGTGCCGCGCCGAAGCCGGACCAGCGGCGGGCCACCGACGAGCAGGAGGAGCGACTGGCCGTGGCGCTCGCGACACCGCCGCACCAGCGGCTGGCCGCACTGCCCCGGGCGTGGCTGACTCCGCTCCTCGGGATGTTCGGCACCAGCCCCTTCGACCCGCTCCTCGACGGCCCCTCCGAGCGGGTGCGCCGTCGGGGGCTCAGCGACCTCCAGGACGCCCTCGGCGGGCTCCTCGACGCCGCCGCCCGGCTGCGCCCGGCCGCCGACCAGCCGGCCGTCCCGTCATCCCGGCCGGCCGTGCGCACGGCGCAGCGGCCGACGATGGGGCGGCGCGACGAGCGGTTCGCGACGTTCGAGAACACCCGGGACTACCGCGGCGCGGCCGACTGGCGTGACCTGGGATCCCCGTACGACAACGACCTGCTCGAACTGGTCCGCGTCAACCGGGACGAGATCGACGCACTGGAGACCTTCGCCCTGGCCCTGTTCGACCTGGTGGCCGAGGCCGATCTGGAGTCGCTGCGGCACCTCGCCAGGCTCACCTGGGACGAGGCCAGACACGCGGCCATCGGGCAGGAACTCCTCCATGAGCGCTTCGGCGACCCCTTCGCCTACGAGTGCAGCATGATCGGCATCCGGGTCCGTGGTCAGATGACCGGCTGGCACGCCTGGACCCAGATCACGGTCTTCGGCGAGCTGGGCATCATCGGGCCCATGCGCGCCCTCGAACGCACCGCCCGCCGGCGCGGGGACGACCGGATCGCGCACGCCTTCGGCTTCATCGCCTCCGACGAGACCATGCACCTGCGGGACTCGCGCCGCCTCCTCGACCGCAACCATCCCGCGGGAGGGCTCGCCCGGGCGGCCGATGCCGCCCGGGCCCGCGCCGGCCGGATCCTTGAGGAACTCGGCCTCTACGACGCCGAGCAGTTCGCCCAGCTGGACGAACGGCAGATCTTCGAGCTGCTCGGTGAGTAGCGCGGCCGGGCCTGTCGCCGGGGCAGCACGGGAGTGGACGGCCGCACTGCCCGGCTTCCAGTCCCACCACCGGTCCGTGCTGACCTGGCCGGCACTCATCGAGGGCGCCGGTACGGAGCTGGCGGACGCGGTGTTGCACAGCGGGGCGCGGGTCCTCGCGTTCGGAGCTCCGTTCCCCGACCCGCTCGTCCACGACGTGGCGCACGAGACCGTGACGGTCTGGACCGTCGAACCGGGGGCGCACCCACCAGAGGGCCGGGCCTCGACGGGGACGGGGACGGGGACGCGGACAGCGGCCGGGACAGCGACGGCGACGCCGACGCCGGAGCAGTGGAGCCAGATGGCGGCCCTGTGGCGGGGCACGGGAATCACGGTGCTCGCCGAGAGCGCGCGGGACCACGCCTCGTGGACGCACGCCCGCTGCCTCGACCTCCGCGGGCGCGTCGTCGCCACCGCCTCCGCACAGCAGCTGCCCGGCCCGGTCACCGGCTCCGGGGCCCGCCTCCTGGTCTGCGCGGTCGCCACCTCGGCCGACCACCGCAACCGCGGTGCCGGGGCGCGCTGCGTCCGCGCGGTCACCGCCGGACGGCGGGCCGCCGCACTCGTCGAGGCCGGATCGCCGTCCGGGCGCTTCTTCCAGCGCCTGGGCTGGGCGCCCGCCACGGTCGCGCATCTCTACCGGTACGACTCATAGCCTGGTCCGGCACCGCTCCCGGCCCGGCCGACGGGTCACCCACCCACCACGAAGCGAGGGCACATGCGTCATCGACTCAGCTTGAGCGGGGAGATCCCCCCGCCCTCCGTAGTCAAGGAATTCGAGGGCGTCGGGCTCATCCGCAGCGAGTACGTCATCCGGGCCAGCGGCCACTTCATCTCCGTGCAGCGCACCCAGGACGCCCTGCGCGAGTACGTGGCGGCCGTCGCGAGGGCCGTGCCGGGCCGGCCGATCTGGTACCGGACCAGCGAGATGACCTCACAGGAGGCCAACACGCTGATCGGCGTCGACCGGACGTACACCGAGGCCGACTTCATGAAGGGCCGGCGCGGGGTGCGCCGGGCACGGGAGATGCCCGAGGCCTTCGAGACCGAGCTGCGCGTCGTGGCGGAGGTCGCGGCCGACCACCCCGACCTGCACGTCCTCGCGCCGTTCGTACGGGATGCCGAGGACCTCGGCTTCGTCGCCGACACCCTTGAGCGGATCGACTGGCCGAACCGCTTCGGATCGATGGTGGAGATCCCCTCGGCGCTGTTCGACATCGAGCAGTTCGTGGCGCTGGGTGCCACCAATTTCCTCCTGGGCATGAACGACCTCTCCTCGACGCTCACCGCCACCACGCGCGAGTTCTGGGACATGAAGCTGCACCCGAGCGTGTGGTGGGCGATCGACCAGGTCGCCGCACTGGCCAAGGGCGCGCCCTGGGACTGGGGCCTCGCCGGGAACCTGAGCCCCGCGGTCGTCGAACGGGCCGAGCTCGCCGGCGTCCCGTACGTCAGCATGCACTACAGCGAACTGCCCAAACTCCTGGGCTGGGACGAGAACACCCTGCCCGACCTCGACCTGGTGGCCCGCACCAAGGCGTTCACCCGACGGCAGATCGCCCGCGCCGAGGACCGGGCCTTCCGGGAACGCCTCGGCCTCGATGCCGCCGCACCGACGGAAGAAGGCCTGGTGCTCGGTGACTGACCGCCCGATCCGCTCCGACGTCCTGGCACCCGCGGACTTCGACCCCTGGCCCGGCCGCCAGGTCCACCTCGAATGGGGCGTGACCGGTGCGGCGCTCGCCGCCGAACGCGGCGATGCGGTGGCCGTCGTCGACGTGCTCTCCTTCTCGACCACGATGTCGATCGCCTGCGAGCGCGACTTCTCCTGCCTCGTCTACAGTGGTGCGGAAATCGCCGACATGGGAGGCCCCGAGGCCGCCGGCACCCTGCTCCGCGCACGACCCCTGAGCAAGAAGCGCCGTACCGGACAGGGCGGGGTGTCACTCTCGCCCGCCAGTATCCTGCGGGCGGACCCCGGCCAGCGGGTGCTGTTCACCTCGCTCAACGGCGCGGCAGTGGTCTCGGCCGCGTCCGCGGCACCCGCCCTGGTCGTCGCGGGACCCCGCAACGCCACGGCCGCCGCCCAACTGCTCGGGGGCCTTCTCGACGACGGCAGCGCGCGCCGCGTCACCGTGATCGCCTGCGGTGAGCAGTGGAGTTCGGTGTCGCCGGGCACCGGCGGCGTGCGACCGGGAGTGGAGGACTGGCTCGGAGCCGGCCTGGTCTGCCGTGAACTGCGGGCCCGGGGGCTCCTGCTCTCCGCCGAAGCCCGTATCGCCGCAGCCGCCTGGACCTCCCCGGCAGACCTGCGCGACTGCGTCTCCGCCCGTGAGCTGATGGCAGCGGGCTTCACCGAGGACGTGGAGCTGGCACTGACCGTCGACGCCGACTCCAGGGTCCCGGTCCGCGAATCCACCGACCCGACCGGCCGCCTCTTCACCGGCCGCTCCAAATGAACGGACCCGAGACCGCGGCGTGAACTCCACCGGGCAGGGGCCCGCGAAGAGCCGGATTCAGGCGTCCGTGTCGAGGAGGTGCTGGTCGACTTCCTTGAACGACCAGGTTCCCGCGGTGCGGGTGAAGACCCAGACCAGGTCGAAGCGGTCCGGCCAGGAGGCGGGGGCCCCGCTCTGCGGTGCGAGGGCCTTCACGATGGCGGGGATCCGGGAGTGCTCCCAGCAGATCAGCACGGGGCCGGCGGCCACCGAGACGGCCGCCGCCAGGTCGGCTTCCTTCGACTCGGCGTAGGTGAGGTCGACGGTCAGGCCGAGCCGCTCGGCCAGCGGGGTGACGGTCTGTCGCATCCGGTGGCCGCCGGCGTCCGGCCCCTGATCGGTGGCGGCGTACACCTTGACGGGCCGCACCAGGCCGGCGGCCGGCTTCGGGGTGAACAGCCCCGGCAGGGCGTTGGCCCGGGCCCAGCCCCGGTCGGTCAGGGAGTGGCTGTCCCGCTTGCCGGTCTCGTCCTTGCCGCGCTCACTGCCGGTGGGCTTCTCACCGTGCCGGATGATCATCACGACCAGGTCACCGCTGCCGCCTCCAGCGGTCGCCGTGCCCGCGGAGGGGCTCGTGACCTGCGCGGACTGCTGCGGGGTGGCGCCTTTACTCTTGGATCCGCAGCCGGCCAGCAGCAGAGACATCGCCCCCAGGCCGCCGATCACACTGCGGCGGCTGAGCGCAGAAGACCGTTCCTCGTACCCGTACACCATTCCTTGTGACTCCCCGTTCCGGCGCCCGCCTCTGGCCCACGAGCGTAGAGGAGCACATCACCAGGGAACTACGCCGGCGTCGTTGAAGAACTGTCCGGTCGGGCCGTCGTCGGGCAGGGTCGCGAGTTTGATGGCGATCGCCGCGCCCTGTTCGGGGGTGCGCACGCCGCGGAAGCCGTTGAGGTCGGTCGCGACGTAGCCGGGGCAGCCGGCGTTGATCAGGATGTTCGTGCCGCTCAGCTCCCGGGCGTACTGGAGGGTGACGGCGTTCAGGAACGTCTTCGACGGCGCGTACGCCACGGCCACCGGGCCTGCCGTCTGCTCGGCGGCGGGTCCTGACTGCCGGGTGAGGGAGCCGACACTGCTGGACATGTTCACGATCCGAGGTGAGGCAGAACGCCGAAGCAGCGGCATCATCGCGTTGGTGACGCGGATGACGCCGATCACGTTGGTCTCCACGACCGTCCGGATGGTGGCGGGATCGACGCGGGTGGGTTCCTGTGGCATGCCGCCGGTGATGGCGGCGTTGTTGACGAGCACGTCCAGGCGCCCGGCCTGTTCCTCGATCAGCCGTGCGGCGGCGGTGGCGCTCGCGTCGTCGGTCACGTCCAGTGGCACGCCGAACGCGTCGACGCCGGCCGCGCGCAGTCGCTCCACCGCGGTGTTGCGGCGCTGTTCGTCGCGGGCGCCGACGCCGATGCTCCAGCCGAGTGCGCCCAGGCCCGCGGCGATCTCGTAGCCGATTCCCTTGTTCGCGCCGGTGACCAGCGCAATCGTTCGTTCGCTCATGGGGACCATGCTGCTTTCTGGCCCCGGCGGGGTCCAACACCGATCGGGTGGGCAGCGATACCGTCCGGGTATTGATCCGGGATACCGTGGCTGCATGGAGACCCGGGAACTGCGGTACTTCGTCGCCGTCGCTGAAGAGCTGCACTTCGGGCGGGCCGCGCAGCGGCTCGGGATCGCGCAGCCGCCTCTGTCCCGGGCGATCCAGCAGCTCGAACGCCGCCTCGGGGCAGCACTGCTGGACCGGACCAGCCGCACAGTCACGCTGACCGCGGCCGGCTCGGTGCTGCTGGCCGAGGGCCGCGCGGCCCTCGATGCGGTCGACGCCGCCGAGCGCCGGACCCGCCGCGCCGCCCTTTCCACGACCGGCCGTCCCGGCCTGGCCCTGGTCACGAAGGCCAGCGCGTCCAGAGAACTGCTGGCCGAACTGCTCGACGCGTACGCCGCCGAACCCGGCGCGGTCCCCGTCGACGTCATCCTGTGCGGCCCTGCCGAGCAGCAACGACTCCTGCGCGAAGGTCGGGCCGACGTCGCGCTGCTGCACCGGCCGTTCGACTCGACAGCCGGGTTCCACACCGAAGAACTCAGCACAGAGGGCCAGGTCGTGGTCCTGCCGGCCGGGCACCCGCTCACCGTCCGCGTCCATGTGCACATGGCCGACATCACCGCCCTGCCTGGCCTGCCCCTGCCACGCTGGCCCGAGCCCGACGGCACCTACCCACCCGGCCCCGGCCCACAAGTCCGCGACCAAGCACAGCTGCTGCAACTCGTCGCGCTCGGCCGCGCGTGCGCGGTCGCACCGGAATCGTGCCGAGCCCAACTGCACGATGACCTCGCCGCCGTGCCCGTGCTGGACGCGCCCACAGTCACCACCGTGATCGCGTGGCCCCCGCACAGCCGGTCCAGAGCGGTCGCCGACCTCGTCCGGACTGCGACACGTCTCTAGCTTGCTCTTCAACCTCAGGTTGCCGCCGCTGCGGAGTGCTTGCCGGTGGGGAAATTGCGGTGCGTGCCGGCACCACGCTGGGCAGACTCGCGGACATGACTGAGAAGATCACCCGCATCAACCCGGAGCAGTTGCATGAGACGCCCGGCTACCACCACATCACGGTGGTAGAGGCAGGGCGTACGGCCTACCTGGCGGGACAGTGCCCGCTTGATCGGAACGGTGACCTCGTCGGTGCCGGTTCCCTCGAGACGCAGGTCGACCAGGTGGTCGCGAACGCGCTCACTGCCCTGGCCGCGGCGAGCGCCCAGCCGCAACACGTGGTGCGGTCAGTGATCTACGTGCGGAGCGACGAGAGGGACAAGCTCGGAGCCGCATGGCGTCGGCTCACCGAGTCTGCCCTGGGGCCGGCGTTCACCACCGCCAGCACGCTCTTGGGCGTTGCCCAGCTGGGCTTTCCCGGACAGCTCGTCGAGGTGGATCTCACCGTGGCGCTGCCTGACTGACTTCGAACGGCGTATCGAACTTGGTAGCCCAGCTGGGCATTCGCCGGACGCCGGGGCGGCTGTTCTGCCACGTCTACGGCCGGGCCGGTCATCGCAGGGACGCGCGGCCGCCGTCGCGCGTGGCCCGGAAATAGACGTTGGCGGCGGGAAGGAACATCAGCACCACAGCGGTGAGCACCGAGCACACATGCACGGTTCGACTGGCCGTGAAGAGGAGATCCATCGGCCCGGACTGCGCCAACTCCCAGCTGAGGGAGTGTCCTTGGGCCAGTGCCCGGATCGGTTGTGCCACCATCGACGCCGTCCCCAGCACGCCGAGACCCAGCGTGAGAGCGATCCGTGCCCAGCCACGGCCGCCGCGCATCCGCCGCGCGACCAGGATCGCGGCGGTGAAGACGGGCAGCCGCACCGCGAGACCCATGATGATGCCGGCCGCCGAGCCCGAGGAATCGCTGAGCATCCTGCCGATGGCGAGGACCGTTTCGAACGCACCGGCGGCAACGGCCGTCACCCACAATGCGAATGCCGCACGCACCACAGCGGGCGCCGGGCCGGGCCCGTGAAGTGCGGTGGCGCCCGGGTAGCCGGAGCGGACGGCGGCGGACGGGTTCCGAGCGGTGTGGGACATCGTGGCCTCGATTCAATGACGCTGAGTCAGGAGCGGTGGTGTGAACGCCTCTGATCCTCCGCGCCCGGCCCGGCCGGGGCCCTCCTGCTGACCGGTGGATTCCCCGGGGGCTGTCCCCACCCCGCCCCGGCGCGCGCCACTCCTCCCGGGCCGCCGCCAAGGTGCTTGTACACCACGCAAGTTGACAGACGATCGACAACCCGACGAGCGGCGCGGCCGCATCGTTCACCGCGCCGTTCATCGTTTGTCGGCCGGCGCACCGCATCGTTCATCACGGCGCGGGGACGACCCCGCGCCGCACCGAAGACACACGGAATCGAGGGGAACCATGCGTACCTCCGCACGCTTAGCGGCGCTGGCCGCGGTAACCGCCGTCGGGCTCGGCACCATCGCCACCGGCACCGCCCAGGCCGCGCCGGCCAGCACCCAGGCCGCCCGGAGCACCACGATCCACCTGCACAACGGGACCGGCTGCACGCTCTACCGGGGCGACTACTCCCTGGCCCACGGCATCTGGTCGCAGGGCCAGGAACCGCCGCAGTCGCTGGGGAACACCGGGGACGCCACCTTCCAGTCGGAGAGCAACGGCTTCGCGACCGGCACCGAGGGCACGGTGAGGTTCACCGCGTACGACTGTGAGGACAGCTGGCGCAACGGCCGGTCCGTCGTGCTGCACTGGGCCAACCCCTACACCGGGTCCAACAGCTACGACGAGAACGGCACCGACAGCACCTTCCGCTGGACCCGCCAGGGCGGGGGCGGCAACAACGCCGATGTCTTCTGGAGCGCCTGGAAGAACTGATCCCGCCATCGGGCACGCGGCTCGCTGCCTGACGGGCAGGGCTGCCCGCGCCGTCCGGCACCAGGAGTGACCTGAAGGGAAAAGCATCAGGGGCGGGGCACCACTCGGTGCCCCGCCCCTGTGCCAGGGAACCCGGGTCAGCCCTCGACCGGAATCCGGGGGCTACTTCCATTCCCGCCGACCACATCACGCCCTAGACTGCGACCGCTCGAAATCTGGCGATCATCAGGAGGGTGCACAAGATGAACCGAGTACTGATCAGCGGATTAGCGGCCGTGACCTTGGTCGTGTCCGGGGCAAGTGCCGCCACCGCTTCCGACGGCGCGCCGCCGCGCACCACGCACGGCCCTTGCCAGTACACACAGACCCCGGACGAGCCGCCCGCGCGCCGTGTTCCGCTACCGCCTGACCCCCGGCGCACCCCCAGCCGTGGCATCGTCGACGTGGCCGTTCCGACCAGCCAGGGCCCACTCCCGCTGCACCTCAACCAGGCCAAGGCGCCGTGCACGGTCCAGAGCTTCCTGCACCTGGCACGGCATGGGTTCTACGACCGGACGGTGTGCCACCGCCTGACGGCGTATCCGACGCTGAAGGTCCTGCAGTGCGGCGACCCGACCGGTACCGGTGAGGGCGGGCCCGGGTACAAGTACAAGGACGAGCTCCCAGTGGACTTGCCGCCCGCACCGACCGATCCGACCGGCGCGCGCCGCCTCTATGGGCGCGGCCTGCTGGCGATGGCCAACGCCGGTCCGGACACGAACGGTTCACAGTTCTTCGTCGTCTACGGCGACTCCGCACTGCGACCGAACTACACGGTGTTCGGCACGGTCGGCCCCGACGGCCTGGCAACACTCGACAAGGTCGCCGCCGGCGGAATCCAGCCGACCGCGGAGGCCCCGGCCCCGGTCGACGGCACACCCGTGCTGCGGACCGAGCTGTTCTGCGTCCGGCCGTCCAGCCGGCATTGACGCCCCGCTACGGTCCGCGCGGGAGCCGCGACCGCCAGCTGAGAGGCCTGGAGCCGGACTCGGCAGAGCTGAAGCCGCCGTCTCACCAGACCGGACCCAGGCCTTCGGTCCACGGCACCCGAGCCTCATGGCAGCGGCCCGGCTCGGCTTCACCGCGGCCCCGCCACGACCGACGACGGACGGATGCGACGGTTCACCTACGAGCTGTCCGGCCGATCCTGAGATGAATTGGCGTGGCCTCTTGGCGGTCCGGCTGGGAGGGTGGGTTCATGAACCATCTGGACGTGGCGCACCTTCCGCCGGGCCGCGTGGAAGCGGCTGCTCAATGGCGTGCACTGGCTGACGGTGAGGTGAGCCGTGAAGCGGTGCACGCGTGGGCTGTCCCATGGGTGGAGGGCGAGGGCGCGCTTGCTGACTTCGAGGACCCGTTGGTTGTGACGGCCCTGCAGTACCTGCACGGATTCGACCTGTGTCAGGATCCGGGCCGTCCCGGGGTCGTCTGGCATGGGAGGTCTGGTGAGGGCGAGTGGTACCACTCGCTCGACGACATCACCGGTGGGCTCACCCGGTGGCAGAAGGCCTGCGCTCTCTACGACGCGGACTCGCAAGGCTGGATCCAATCGGTGCTTGAGCATGCACGGGCCGCCATCCAGGCCGAGAATGCGCAGCGCAGGCCGCATTGACCGTCCAGGCACGCCGCCCACCTTCCCTCTCGATGGCACCTATACATACGGCGCATGGACGTCTGAGTCGTTGATCACGGTGAGCACAGGGCGTGCCTTCCCGACCGACACGGCAACGTCGGTCTACTCGATGACCTTCAACCGATCACTCGGGAAGGTGCGCCCTCCCGAGTCCGATCCACAGGTCATGAGTATTGCTCCGGTGCCCCCCTCGCTTGCCCCCAGGCCTCGGCGTGAATTGGCCCTGGCCAGGACAAACCCCCAATGCGGCGGATGATCGGCTCGGCGGGGCGCGGGGGCGTCCTGTCAGCTGGTCTCTCAGCCGGGCGTTCTGGGCGCCAGCAGGAGCGACAACGGTGGTCCGCGCCCAGCCGTTCCTCCTCTCCACCACCGTGGACGATCGACTGCGCTGCCCATGTCCCGGACTTCCTCGTTCTGCGGGCAAGGACGTACCACTGGTCGTTGACGTCAAGCCACGGCACCTGCTCATGTGGCCGAAGCTGTCTGTTCGCGCTCGGCTGGGCCCAGGGCGGTCTTCTCCTGGGGCCGGGACTTTGAGGTGTGGTGTGAGCCGCTGGAAGCGGAGCTGGCGAATGTCTACCCTGGGACGGCTGCCGCGGCTTGCGGCCTTGACCGTGTCCCGTCGAACCAAGCCGCGCGGTATGTACGCTGGCCCCGCTCAACAAGGCAGCGACGATGGACAATTGGGGACACGGTGGCAGAAGAGACGGAACCGGGGCGGGTGGTCGGCGGGCGGTACCGGCTGATGAGCAAGCTCGGGTACGGCGGGTTCGGGCGGGTATGGAAGGCCCGTGATGAGTTCCTGGACGTCGATGTCGCGATCAAAGAAGTCTGGCTTCCGCTGACAGCCTCCGACTCCGAGCAGTCCGAGCGCCTGGCCCGCGCCGCACGCGAGGCCCGCAATGCAGCACGCCTCCGAGACCACCCCAACATTGTCGCCGTACACGACGTGGTCATCGAGGACGGCGCCCCCTGGACCGTAATGCGCCTGGTCGACGGCCACTCACTGGCCGAACGGCTTGACGCAGACGGCCCATTGCCCTGGGATGACACCGAGCGCATCGCCGCTGCCCTGCTGAAGGCTCTGAGCGCGGCGCACGCGGCTGGCATCGTGCATCGGGACGTCAAGCCCGCCAACGTCATGCTGACCGACGCTGGCGAGGTGCTGCTCACAGACTTCGGGATCGCACTCCGCCAGGCCGACACCGCGCTGACCGCCCCGGGTTCCTTCATCGGCTCACTTGAGTACATCGCCCCCGAACGCGCCCGTGGGACAGACGGGCTGGCGGCCAGCGACCTGTTCTCCCTCGGGGTCGCCCTCTATCAGGCCGTCGAAGGCGTCTCCCCCTTCCGCCGAGGCACCGACACCGGCACGCTCACCGCCGTCCTGTTCGACGAGCCCCCGCCGCCCCGGCGCGCGGGCCCCCTCACACCGCTCATCGCCCGCCTCCTGGACAAGGACCCGGACCAGCGGATCACCGTCCCCGAGGCGCTGGCCCTGATCGACGCATCGCCGACGGCGGCTGAACCGCCCACACCCCCGGACCCGGCCGCCCCGCCGTATCGCACTCCTCTGGCCATCGGGCTCGCGAACGAACGTGGTGCGGACCTGAACGCTGTCGAGGACACTGACCCCAAGGGGCGAATCCGCAAGCAGGACGTCCTGAACACCGCTGACACCCTCTCGAGGTTCGCTCCTCAACCTGATCCGCAGTCCCTCAAAACCAGGCCCAGAAACCTGGTTGCCGGCATCATCCTCGTCGCGCTCACGTGCGCTGGGGTGATCGGCGCCATCGCGTACCGCGCACCCGGGGACGAAGGGGTGCCCTCATCGTGCACCCTCCCTTCCGGCTGGGCGTTTACCGCACTCCAGTTGCAGAAGGCGATGTCGCCCGATCACAGCATGTCTCCGGGGTCGGATGGGTGCACCTGGACAGGACAGCCGGACAATTACGGCCACGCCAAGGAGACCTACGAGCTCACCCTGTACACCGCCGACTTCACCACTGGCGCCCCCGGGATAGCGCCGCCCATCAAGGGTGCGCCGAAGGAGACAGCACTACGTTCGGCTTCCCCCGGATCGTGCACCATCGAGTGGCCCACCTCGTACGGGTACGGCTCCATCCAGGTGCACTCGCTCGGCGACAAGGATGCATGCACCCTGGCCAGGACCTTCGTCCAGGGCACCGTCACTAAGAATCCTTAACCACCGAGTTGACCCGACCGCTCTTCAGGCCGTGTGGGACCCGAGTACCGCATCCACCACCCCAGCCGTCCAGTTGCGGCGGGACGGCTGGGCCAGTGCCCGTGGGCTGCCCGTTGTGAGATGGGAGAGTACGCCGAGTCTGAGGGATCTGGACGGCGACCGAACCACGCCTCCGGAAAGCCGACAGGAGAGCCCGCACGTCGGCGATGAACTCGCCGTCCTGTTCCGGGCTGACGTCCTCCCGGTTCGCGAGGCCGATGTGGGCCAGGTCCCACCCAGCCTGTCGCAGGAGCGATCGTGCATCCTCGTGCCCCCACCGGGCCGCGCTCACCACCACCGTGACGGCCTGCGAGGCCGCTTCCGGGCCCGACTTCCGTCACAACGTCGCGGCCAGACGAAACGCTGCAGGGAGCGGTGAGGAGCATCATTGATGGCTATTGGAAGAGCGGCCAGGTGCGGTTTGGCGGCGTTCTGGGCATGACTGACGTCGGAGCGGCGGTTGCGCGTTGGGGGACGACGCGGCTGCTACGGCGGAGGACCGGGGGGCGGTTGATGACGGTCGAGGAGCTCGTGGCAGCAGTGGTCGCCTTGGCGATCGTGTCTGCGAAGAGGCTGGGTGCCGGTCTGGCTGATCGCGCGATGGAGGGTGTGGAGCAGTCGGTGGCCGACCGGCTGGGGCGACTGTACCGGTGGGTCGCCGGACGGCTGCCCGGTGAGGAGGGCGCGGCTCTGGCCGATGAGGCGGGCCGTTCTCCGGTTGCACAGGCTCTGCTGAGACGGAGGCTGGTACTGGCTCTGGGTGACGATCCCGCAGGCGTTGAAGAGCTACGGGTGCTCTTGTCGTTGCACGTGCCGGTTCTCGCCCATGGCGATTTCCTTCTCCCGGAATCGTCCGGAATCCCGCGTCAGCTGCCGCTGGCCGTGGCGGATTTCACCGGTCGCGGCCAGGAGTTGGCGCGGCTGGTGGAGGCTGCTGAGCGTGCAGGTGGGGGCAGGGTGTGCCTGGTGCACGGTCCGGGCGGGGTCGGCAAGACGGCTGTCGTGGTGCAGGCTGCTCATCGGCTGATGCCGTCTTTCCCCGACGGCCAGCTTTTCGTCGACCTGAACGGGGTGGAGGAGCATCCTCCTGCCGTGGGCGAGGTTCTGGGCGACTTCCTGGTGGCTCTGGGAGTGGCACGCGCCAGAATCCCCGACGATGAGGCTGGACGGGCACGGCAGTTCCGGACGGAGCTGGCCGACCGGCGTGTCCTGATCATTCTGGACAACGCGGCCAGTGAACAGCAGATAGGTGCGTTGATACCGGGTGGGTCTTCGTGCGCTGTACTGATCACCAGTCGCCAGGGCCTTGCCACGCTGGCTGTGGATGAGCGCGTCGCATTGTCGGGGCTGGACGAGGGCACCGCCTGGGATCTGTTGAGGCGGATCAGCGGCGGGGACCGGGTGGACGAGGACCCCGAAGCAGGTCGCGACGTGGTCCGTCTGTGCGGCGGGCTCCCGCTGGCCCTGCGCATCGCGGGAGCGCGGCTGGCCACGTTTCCCGCCCGTACTGTGGGCTCCTTCGCCCGCGATCTCGCCGACGACCACCGGCGGCTGGATGTGCTGAGCCTGGGCGAGCGCAGTGTGCGTGCGGTCTTCCGCGCTGGTTATCAGGCGCTCCCGTCGTTGCAGCAGCGTGCGTTCAGGCTGGTGTCCGCCCTGGACACTCCCGACCTGCCGGCCTGGGCGCTGTCGCCTTTGCTGGACGTGAACGTCGATACGGCTGACGCGTGCCTGGAGGGACTGCTGCTGGCGCATCTCGTACAGGCTCGCCGCGGCGAGGCAGGCGGCCAGCGCATCGTACTGCACGATCTCGCGCGCGCCTTCTCCAAGGAGCGAGCGGCCGAGCAGCCGGCGGACGAGTCGAACAGCGCCGTGCGGCGTCTGCTGGGTGCCCTCCTCAGCGCGGCCGACGCAGCCGACACGCAGCTACGGCCGGCCGGTGCCCGGCACAGCGGCCGTGATGGGGCGGTCCGCCGTCCACCGCCGGACGACACTGTGGCGAATGATGTGGGGGAGGCCGTCGAGTGGTTCGAAGCCGAGCGTGTGGTGCTGGTGGCAGCTGTCGCCCATGCTCACGCTCGCGGGTGGTGGGAGCTGTGCTGGGAGATCACCGACGCGATGAGTATCGCTCTTGAGCATCAGTGGCGCTGGGACATCAGCAGACAGGTCCATGCGCTTGCTCTGGACGCGGCCGACCGTCTGGGGGATGGCGGCGCCCGTGCCGCGCTGCTGCGCAACCTAGGCGAAGCCTTACGCGACAGCGGCAGTGACGTGGGCAGGGCCGCGGAGTGCTTCAGCGAAGCGATCGCTCTCTTCCACAGCTCGGGCGACGCACACGGCGAAAGCGATGCCCTGGGCAACCTGGGAATCCTGCAACGCCAGCAGGGCGAGCTGCGGGAAGCGGCGCGAACGCTCAACGCGGCCGAGAGTCTCTTCAGGGTCCTGCCGCTTGAACGCGGACTGGCCTGGACCCTGAGGGAAAAAGCGGTGATCAGCCGACACCACGCTCACTACAACCAAGCCCTCGTTCATCTCGACCAAGCGCAGGCCCTGTTCGCCGCCAACGAGGAACCCCGCGGTATCGGGTGGATTCTGCGCACCCGCGCCGACACCGAGAAGGAGAGCACGGTGGGTGGCTGCCCGCTCCCTCGCCGCTGGTACACGGGCCCCTGGCCCGGGTGCCACATCACAAGCCCTCTCACACAGGATCCGCGGTGGGCCGCGGCCCGCACCCACTACGAGCACGCTGCCCAGACCCTGCACGCTGTCCGGGACCACCGCGGGCACACCTGGGCCACCCTGGGGCTGGCCGACATGGCGCTCTACGAAGGGGACCACGCCGCCACCGAACTGATCAGCCGTGCGCTTCAGGAGACCGACGCCTGCGGCGACCATCGAGGCCGCAGCAGGGCACTGACCGTGCAAGCCCTGCTGCACGCCGAGGCAAACCGCCTCAACGACGCCATCACGCTGGCAGAACGAGCCCTCGCCGGCCCCCGCGACCACGTCGGCGCTGCTCAGGCCAGCTTCCGCCTTGCCCGTCTCTACGGCGCTGCCGGCCGGCACTACGACCTCCTCCACACCCTCCAGCAGTCCCGAACCCACTACCACGCCGCCAGCATGCCCTTCCCCGACCTTGCCGACACCGAACTCTGCTGGACACTCAACCGCCCCGTGCCCCGCGCCCGTCGCTTCCGCCGCCATCAGTGATTCCTGCAGCTTGAAAGACCGCATTAGGAATCACTGAGTTGCCGCGTACCTGATCGCCGTGGTGCGCACCGACGATGTCCGGCCTCCGCTCCACCGAGTGGAGGTCACCGGATGGAAGCGCACGCCACCGTGCTCAGCATTCACTTCACCGAGTGGAGCCCACTCGGTGGAGTGGACAACATCGTGGGGGAGTGGACGACACCGACGGGAGGATGGGGCGCACCCACCCGGTGTGCTCCCGCCGTATTTCTCCTTGGCCTCGGCCCGTGTCAGGAGAAACCCGCCGCCCGCCACCGGCGCTCTCCGCCGCATCAGCCCCCTGCGCACCACTCCCCACGTCGACCGCACCGGTGCGCACCGACCATCGAGTGGATGCGCACCGAGTGGAGGCCGGGTGCGCGTCCTGCGCCTGGCTACGGACGCCTGGTCATGGACTGCATGCACCGTGTGGGCCCACTCCACGTGTTCGTCGCGCATGGCCTCCAGGGTGGTGCAGGTGTCTCCGTGATCGTCTGGGTCGGGGATGGCGTTCTCGACGACGCGGATGATGCTGCGGGCGATGCTCAGCACGGCCGTAGTCGGGGAGTCACGCGTCCAGTCCCGCAGGGCGGACAGCAGGATGCACCCGACCTCGTCCAGGGCGAAGGAGTCCGCATGCGGCTCTCCGCCGCCCAGGACCCCCGTGACGGGGAAGACGATGTTCTCGGCGAGCCAGCCCTCGGAGGGGTCACAACGCGAAGTCGCGGGCCATGGCCTCGACCTTCGACGCGAGTTCTCATCGCCCCGCGGAGGGGGCTGTGCGCTGAGCTCCTGGCGCACGTCCAGGCAGCGCAGCCGGACACCGGGCTGCCCGGACCCCGTGCCGTACGGTCTGATGTTGCGGCCGCCCACCGTCCGCAATGGATCTCACGAACCCGGCGCTGCCGCCGGTACGGCCGAAAGATCTGAACCAGTACCGGGAATCAGGCCGCGACGAGCTCCTGCTCGCGGTCCGGCGTCTTGACCTTGGGCTTCTTGTTCGGCAGCGAGAGCCGGAAGACTTTGTGCCACGCGGAGAAAACCTGCTTGGGCAGCGGCCCGGTGACGTACTCCAGCTCGTACTTTGCGAACAGCGCGCGCACCTTCACCGCGACCTCGGCGTACCGGTTGCTCGGCAGGTCCGGGAACAGGTGGTGCTCGATCTGGTGCGACAGGTTGCCGGTCATGAAGTGCATGGCCTTGCTGCCGCTGATGTTCGCCGAGCCCATCATCTGGCGCAGGTACCACTGGCCGCGGGTCTCGTCCTTGATCGACCGGCGCTCGAAGACCTGTACCCCCTCGGGGAAGTGACCGCACATGATCACCGAGTGGGTCCAGATGTTGCGGACCAGGTTCGCGGTGAACGTGGCGGCGAGCGTGGGGAGGAACGACGGGCCCGACAGCAGCGGGTGGATCACGTAGTCCTTGAGCACCTGCTTGCGGATCTTGCGGCCCACGGCCTTGGCCCGCGCGCGGAACTCCGGGTCCTTGCGGCGGCGCTTGCTCAGGTTCTTGGCGAGCTCCAGGTCGTACGCTGCGATGCCGTACTCGAAGAAGCAGGCGTTGATGAAGTTCCACAGCGGCTGGCCGAGGTGGAACGGGTGCCACTTCTGGTCCTCGTCGACGCGCATGATGCCGTAGCCGAGGTCGTTGTCCTTGCCGATCACGTTGGTGTAGGTGTGGTGCAGCTCGTTGTGCGAGTGCTTCCACTGCTCGGACGGCGAGACGTGATCCCACTCCCAGGTGGTGGAGTGGATCTTCGGGTCCCGCATCCAGTCCCACTGGCCGTGCAGGATGTTGTGCCCGATCTCCATGTTGTCCATGATCTTCGCCACGGACAGACCGGCGGTGCCGAGCAGCCACGCGGGCGGGAAGATCGAGAACAGCAGCACGCCCCTGCTGACCAGCTCGAGCTTGCGCTGCGCCGAGATGACCTTACGGATGTAGGCGGCGTCTTTCTCACCGCGGCCGGCGATCACCTCATCGCGGATCGCGTCCAGCTCGCGGCCCAGCTCCTCGATCTGCTCCGCGGTCAGGTGGGCGGTGGGGTCGATGGCGGTCAAGGTGCTCCTACCGTTCGATGTCGCAAGGGCCCGCCGCGGCGGACACGCAGGTCTGGATGAGGACGCCGGCCTCGGCCTCGGTGATCTCGCCGGTGCGCAGGTCGCGGACGGCGCCCGCCTTGAGCGGCGTGACGCAGCCGAAGCAGATGCCCATGCGGCATCCGGAGGGCATGAGCACGCCGGCCTCCTCGCCGATGTCCAGCAACGGCGTGGCGCCGTCGGCATCGACGGTCTTGCCGGTGGCGCTGAAGGTGACCTCGCCGCCGTCGCCAGCAACGACGATGCCGGCTCGGAAGCGTTCGGTGTGCAGGCGCTCTGGTACGCCGTGCTCGGTCCAGTGCTCTTCGGCGGCGTCGAGCAGGCCCGCGGGGCCGCAGGCCCAGGTCTCGCGCTCGGCCCAGTCGGGCACGAGTTCGGCGAGACGGGCGATGTCGAGGATGCCGTCTGTGTCGGTGTGCAGCTCGGTGAGACGCAGTTTCTTGTCCGCGACCAGGTCGTGCAGCTCGTCGCGGAAGATCACGTCTTGCGGCTGTGGCGCGGAGTGGACCATGACGACGTCGTCGAGCTCGGAGTCGCGCAGCATGCCCATCACGGGCGTGATGCCGCTGCCGGCCGTCAGGTAGAGCACTTTGGCGGGCTTGGCCTGCGGCAGCACGAAGTCACCGGTCGGCTGGTCGAGCTGGATCAGCGTGCCCGGTTTCGCCTTGCGGACCAGGTGGTTGCTTACCTTGCCGTCCGGGATCGCCTTCACGGTGATCGTGACGCGGCCGTCCTGGCGGTCTGTCGGCGAGGTGATGGAGTAGGCACGCCACAGGCGCACCCCGTCGACGTCGACCCCGATCCGCACGTACTGACCGGCCGTGTGGCCGCGCCAGCCCCGTCCAGGCCTGATCACGATGGTCGCGGCGTCACCCGTCTCGGGGTGCACGGCCTCGATGCGCCCACGCAGGTCAGCGCCCGTACGCAGCGGGCTGACCAGGTCGAGGTAGTCCGACGGCAGCAGCGGCGTCGTGACCATCTCCAGCAGTTTCCATGCCCTGCTGCGGAGGGCTGCACTCGTCATGACTCCAGCTTGATGCGCCGCAAGGCGTAAAATCCTGTCCGCAGGACGTAAACTTGATCTGCCGAATTGTTCGCAAGGAACAAAAAAATGAGCCATGCAACCCGGAGGGCCACCGAGCTGGCCCTGGATGAGACGACGGTCACAGCACTTCGGGCCGCGCTGAAGACCACCGCCGACGAGGTCGTCCAGGCGATCATCGACGAGGTCCCGTCCTACGCCAACGCCCTTTCGGGCCGCATGGGTGCCACCATCCGCCGATCCGTCCGCACCGCCCTGGGGCACTACCTGGACCTCGCGAGCGGGAACGCCACGGGCGGCGACGGCGATGACGCGGCCTACGAGCTGGGCCGCGGCGAAGTGCGCGACGGCCGTTCGATGGACGCCCTGCTCAGCGCCTACCGCGTCGGCGCCCGCGTGGCCTGGCGATGCCTGGCAGCGGGTGCCGTACCCGCAGGTCTGCCCGCCGCCGAGGTCGCCAAGTTCGCGGAGCTGACCTTCGCCTACATCGACGAGCTCTCCGCCGCGAGCGCCGCGGGCCACGCCGACGAACTGGCCGCTCGGGGCAGGGACCACGAGCGCCACCTGGAACACCTGGCCCGGGACCTCCTCGCCGGCGCGAGCCCGGACGTGCTGCTGGCCTCTGTTCAACGGGCCGGGTGGCAGCCTCCGGTTTCGCTGACCGCGGTCCTGCTGCCCGCCGCCCAGGCCCGGCCTGCCTACCGCGCGCTCGACCCGAGCACCCTCGTCCTCGACGATCTGCCGGATGCCACCGGTGTGCTGCTCGTCCCCGATGCCGACCGATCACATCTCTTGCGGCAGCTGACCGACCGCACCGCCGTGGTCGGCCCGGCCCGGCCATGGACTCGCGCATCCGACTCGTACGCACGAGCCGTACGCGCGCGCTCCCTCTCCTCCGATATTCGCGACACCGAGGACCACCTGCCCGAGCTGGTGCTGAGCGCCGACGCGGACGCGTTCGCAGACCTGCGTGCCCGAGCCCTCGCACCGTTGCGGACCTTGCCTGTCGCGACCGCACGGCGGCTGGAGGAGACGTTGCGGGCATGGCTGCTGCACCAGGGCAGGCGGGACGAGGTGGCGGCGGCGTTGTTCGTCCATCCCCAGACAGTCCGGTACCGGATGTCGCAGCTGCGGGAACTGTTTCCGGATCTCGCATCGCCACAGCGGGTCCTTGAACTGACCCTGGCGGTCGGTCTTCGGGCCAGCTGACTCGTCGACACCGAGAAGCGGGACATGGGCCGAGGGCGGGAGTGGCTGGGCGCGGATCAGCCGGAGCAGGGTGTCCTTGCAGGTGCCGATGGACATGCGTTCGGAGAGGCGTGCTCCTGCCCGGCCGCCCGGGAACAGGGCCACGTTGGCGAGCTGGGCGGTGAGAGCGTCCGTGCGGCGTGCGTACCGACGTGTCAGGGCCGGTATCTGCTCGGTGAACGTGCGACGGTCGCACTGATCGTTGTCACACACGAGTCGGCGGGCCTGAAGTTCAAGTCGCACACGCTTGCCTGCCACCGGACGATTCGTCAGAGTTCGCGGGTAGTAGCAGTGCACCCTCGCGGATCTCCGTCCGCAGCCGGGACATGCTGCCGACGCGGCCTGAGACCTTACGGAGAGGCGGACCTCCGTCTCCGTGAGTGTCACGCGATCGATCTGAACCTCGACACCTGGCAGCAGAACGTCCGCGATGCGGACCCCACCCATCACACAGAATTGATGCCCGACTACCCCCAAAATAGCGACAGAGCCCAGAAGTTGAGCCAGAACCACGACCCGCGTACAAAGCCACCAGCACGTGCGACAGCCCGCATGCGGAATACCCAGTCGGCGGATCCGTCCCGATCAGGTGCTGCTGCGGGTGGCGATGAAGGTGGCCCATTCGTCGGCGGACTGGGCGATCGAGGCGGCCGTGGTCACCTGTTCGGCGGCGAGGTCGTGCCAGCGTCGTGCCTCGGCCCGCGCAAGAACCGCCACGGCCGTCGGGTCGGCCGCGTTCCAGCCTGGCACCCGGGCCGCCCACTGCCACGCCTGCTCGGGGGAGTGCCCGCCGGTGGAGACCAGCCGCATTCCCCACAGCGCCGTGTCGATCCAGGCCGGGCCAGCTGTAGCCCACGACCAGTCGACCAGGCGGGCCCGTCCGCAGTCTTCCACGAGGACGTTCGTTGAGGCTGGGTCGGTGTGCAACAGCCGGGAACCGGCGAGCAGCTCCCGGTCGCCATCGGCACAGTAGTAGCCCCACCGGTCCCAGGCGGTGGGCAGCCGTACTCCGGGGGGCGCGGGCAGCGGTGCCAACTCGGCCAGAGCTGCGGCGACCGGCGCGAGGTCCGGCGAGTCGGGCGCGAAATTCGCGTCTCGGCCACGCACCCCCTCGAAAGCGAGCAGATGCCAGCCGTGGCCGTCCAGGCGCCACAGGGCCCGCGGCGCGCTCGGAGGCAGGTAGGGATTCACCGCCTCTTCGATATCCAGCTCGTCCACAGGCGACCAGCCAGGACCCCACCACGAGTCGTCCTCCTCAAGGTCGGCGTCGGCGGCGGGGGCATGCTCGCGCTGCCCCTTGATGAAGACACACGCCCCCGATTCCAGGTCCAGCAGGGAGGCGATCCCGGCCGCGGCCGAGTGCTCGGTGTCGCGGGCAGTGAACACCGTGCCGAGGCGCTCCCCAACAGCTGCCACCACTGGGACAGGGAGCTGCTCCCAGCCGATGCGCCCGGATGTCACCTCAGGTCTCGGGCGGCGGCCGGTGGTCCGGCGGCGCGGGCGGGTTCTTGTCCGGCGTGACGGGCCCCGGAGGGCGGCCGGAGGGCTTCGGCGTCATGGGCCCCCTGGGTGGCTTCTTCGCTTCCGCGATCGTCATGCGAGCAGCGTAGACATCAGTTCCTGGCGACACGGGATGCTTGTCCTGACGCGGCCGATTCCGGTCAGCAGTGGCCGGATCATCGACCTTCCGGTGGTCCGTTGGTGCTGGTCTTGGGCCAAGTACCGCCGTGCCGTTCGGAGCGGATGACCGAGAGGGCTCGCCGACACCGCCCTTCCTTAACGCGTGGTGTCGACCAGGCGAGCGAGGCCGACGATCAGCCCGGCGTACGCGAGCACCAGGCGCATAGCACCCAGGGGGAGCAGCCAGCCGGTCACGATGCCGAGCAGGGCGAGGCCGCGATCCTGGCCGCCCAGCTGTTTTGCCCCGGCGCTGCCGCCCGCCGCCGTCCCGCCGCTCCGTTGCCGGCCACCGGCCTCTCGCCTGCTGTGGCCTCGCCGTCCGCCTCCGTGCCCGTGGTCCTGCGCCGTGCGTCCCGCCCGCCCGCCGCGTCCCCCGGCCTCGCCCTGGGCCGCTGTCCGCTCGGCCGTGCCGCGCTCGCCGTACGGTGCCCGGCGCCGCCCCGGTCGCCGGCGCCCCGGCCCCGCGACGCCCGCTTGCCCGCGGCGACCCAGGCCAGCGCCAAGGTCGTGGACACCACCCCCGGTGTCGGAAGTGTTCCGCGAACCGCGGGTGGGCCAGCAGGTCCACGGCCCGGAACCCGGGCGAACTCGGGAACGGCGGATCCAGGTTGACGTACACCAACCGGGTGGCGGACGAGGGGGTCAACAGCGCGTCGTCGGCCCGTCGCGGCACCCCCGGGCGCTCTCCCCGTAGTGAAGAAGACCTCGCCGCCGAACGGATCCGCCACGGCCGCCGCCCCCTCGCGCAGCCCCACGTTGACGGCCACCACCGCGGTGCCCGCGGCGTAGTTGAGCGTCCCGCACAGGGGATCCACCCACCACTGCCGCGCGGCGCCGGGCGCGCCATGCTGCCCGCCTTCCTCGCCGAGCACCGCATTACCAGGGCGTGCGGCGCGGATGACCTCGAGGATGGCCCGCTCCGCCGCCACGTCGGCGGCGGCGAAGTCCCCGTCGCCCCTGACGATGCGGCCGAGCCGCTGACCGTACGTGCAGGCGGCCACCGTGCCGTCCGGGGCGTCGACGACGAAGGCCCGCGCATCTCCCTCCGGCGTCAGTCGTGGCGCAAGCTCGTCCGAGCACTGCCGGACCCAGTCCTCGGTGAACGGTGCGACAGGACGTATGCGGTGCGCATCCGGGTGATGGCCTCGGCGTCAGCGGGGGTTGCCGCTCGGACCGGCGCTCGTCCGGCGGCGTCGCGCGGCTGGGCCGCGGTAGTGGGTGCCGTGTCGGCGTTCACGTCGCATCTCCTGTCGGTGAGAGGGCTGCACGGTGCTCGGCGCGCAGCCGGGTCAGCGTCCGCCGGCCGCGTTCGACCAGCTCGGGGTCACCGTGGGCGGCGCCGTACGCGATCCCGCTCACGGAATCGAGCGCTGCTTCGATGGCGAGCCGGGCCTCCTCTGCGGCGGTCAGGGACCTGCCGTACCCGGCCAGAAACGCCTCGAACAGGTCGGGGCGGCCGGCCCAGGCGTCGGACAGGCGGACGAGATCCCGTACAGCCGGTCCCGGCTCACTGCGCTCAAGGTCGATCACCGCCACGAAGACATCACGGTCGTCCGTCTCGTCCGTCTCGTCAGCGGCGTCAGGGGTGGAGAGGATGTTGCGGAGCTGGAAATCACCGTGGGTCTCCACCCACTCCAGCGGTGGCAGGTCCTCGGCCTGCCGGACAAGCTCGCGGACGAACTCCTCATCACCCGGGAGCAGATGAGACCGCGCCCCGGCCAGGTGTCGGTCGGCCTTGGCCACGGCCGGGCCGCTGCCGGCAGGAGCGGGCCGTGGGGGAGAGGCCTGGTGGATGCCGCGTGCCAGCACGCCGATCTGGTAGAAGACTGCCCTCTCCCGGCCGGGTGCCAGAACAGCGCCATGCAGCGGGCGGCCCGGCACCGCGGTGAGGACCACCGCCCGCAGGGTCTCGTCGGCGGCGACCAGCCGGGGCGCGGCCGCCCCCAGCTTCCGCGCCCACGTCCGTAGCCCGCGCACTTCACGCTGGTGGAATCGGTCGTTCTGGTGGATCTTGACGAACCAGGTGCCGTCCTCGACGCCGTGGGCTTGCCAGACACGGCTGCCCTCCCGGGCCCAGGAGACGTTCGTCCAGGTACTGACGCGTCCGATGGCTCGCTCGGTGAACTCCCGCACTGCCGGAGCAGGACCGACCGGCCCGATCGCGGAGGGGAGGGGGCGGCGCCGGTCGAAGGCGGGGTCGTAGGCGATGGGGTCCCCGGGCTCCTGGAAATGGATGGCCATGGCCTCTCCCGCCCGGTAGGTGTCCAGGCCGGCCCGGCAGTAGGCGACGAGGGGTTCGGGCAGGGCGTCGGGCGCGAACCACGCCATCGCGTCGCATACGTCCGGCTCCTGGATGCTCGGGGTGCCCTCCCAGGCGGTGACCTCGAAGAACATCCCGGTCCGGGTGCGGCCGCCGGGGCCGCGGTGGTGCACGGTGAGCGCGAAGCGCACCGCTGAAGCGTCGATGATGATGCCGGCTTCCTCGTGCGCCTCACGGATCAGCGCCGAGACGACGTCCTCGTGCGGGCCGTCGAGATGGCCGCTGACGAAGTGCCACATGCCCGAGGCGTACACGTCGCCAGCACGACGGGACAGCAGCACTTCCGGACCGATGGGGCCTTCGCGGAGCAGGATCAGGTGGACGTCGATCGGCTCACGGTGACGCTGCAGCCCGCTCACGAGGCGGCCCCGGGCCGGTGGGCCAGCAGCATCGTGAACTCTGATTCCTCCCGCAGTACACCCTGTGCGGCGTAGGCGTCGAGAAGCTGGACGGCTTCGGTCTCGAACGCCTCGTGCCGGTCGGTGAAGAGGTCGGGCCGGGCGAACGAGGTGCTGCAGAGGTAACCGACGACGTTGGCCGGTGTCCAGGCGCGGGTCACGGGAAAGCGGTGCTCGGTCACGATGCTGCACGCCGAGGCGGCGAAGTCGTCCTCGTAGGGGCGGCCGGGCGCTGCATGGGTTCCGCGCGTGCCTGTGCGGCGGGAGGGATCGACGTAGGTCTGGATCAGCTCGCGCAGCGCACCAGTCCAGTCGGAGTCGTAGGTCCAAAGGCTCCCGTCGCCCATGACCGCCACCGTGGCCTGCGGCGAGGCGATGCGGTCCGCCATGTCCAGGACAGCGGTCCGGTCAACCCAGTGAAAGGCCCGGCAGCAGGTGACCGGGTCAGGGCTCCGGCCGGGCCCCTGCGGGCTGTATGTGTGGGCTTCACCGGCGAACGCCGAGGCCATGGTCGTTCCGAGAACGGGCTCGAGTTCCGCCATCGCCTGGGCGAGCCTCCCTGGATTGACGTCCACGAGGTCGATGTGGCCCAGCCGGGCCACGACCGCCAGCAGCGCGCGGGGCACCTGCCATGTCCCAGCGCCGAGGTCGAGCAGGACTGGGGCGGGCACGCCGTGCAGAGTCGCGGCGAGGAGCCGCACGGCGGCGTCGGGTACTCCAGGCCGGTAGCCGGCGTAGTCCGCGGCCGCCGCACCGAACAACGCCTCCCCGGCCCCGGGGGCGTTGGTGACGCCGGGTTCGACGGGATGCATGGTCATGGGGCTTCTCCGGGATTCGGGGAAGGGGCGGGGAGCGGCCAGGAGAAGGTGCCGCAGCTGGTGGTCGCTTTCTGGGTGCCGCTGGAGTCAATGTTGATGCGGTAGGTGGAGGGGGAGCCGGCCGCCCGCCACAGGGCGGCGACTTCGTGGAGTTCCTCCCAGATGTCACGCGGTCCGTCGACGGTGACCTTCCAGCGGCCGCCGGCTGGGCGGGCCCGCATCCAGGATCCGCAGCGGGGTGCGCCGATCGTCAGGTCCTCCGCGCCGAAGTCGCGGACGAGCCCGGGCCGCAGGGCCCCGAGAGCCAGCCACGCGCCGCGGTCGGTGACGGCTGGAGGTACCAGCCGGCTGCGCCGGGTCCAGCGGCCGCCGCCCGCGGTGATCTGCTTGCGGAACTCGGCGGACAGGAACACCTGCTCGAAGCCGTCGATGCCGGTGCCGGCGCGGTGCCCGAACTCCACCGCGCGCAGCGCGGCGTGGACCTGTCCTGTCGAGGATTTGGTGATCACGGCGAGGCCCGGCCAGGACGGTGACGAGGTGGCCACCGTCATCAGGGCGAGGCCGCCCGGGGCGAGCTGGTCCACCAGGGCCGTGGGGATGCTGGGCACGGCGAAGGAGACGAAGATCCGGTCGTACCCGGCGCGGGCCGGCCAGCCAGCCCGTCCGTCGCCGGTCACCACGGTGGGCCGGTACCCGAGCGCGGCCAGGTGTGCTTGCACGGCTTCGCCGACGTGTCGGTCGACATCGAGCGTGACGACGCCTTCGTCCCCGCACACGAAACAGATCACGCACGCGGTGACCCCGGCGCCGGTGCCGACGTCCAGAACACGCTGGCCCGGCCGCAGGTCCAGTACGTCCATGAGGCCGGAGGTCATGCCCATCGTGCTCGACATCGCCGTCATGGTCCCCCCGCTGCGCACGCCCGGGATCCGGCCGAGGAGGGGCTCGCCCGCGTGCTGAACCGGGACGCTGTCCCCGCTGTGCAGGAGACGGCACAGCTCGGCCCGGTCTTCGGGGCGCGCCCAGTCGAGCAGCTCCCACCGCGGTGGCAGCTCGTCGGGAGACGAGCGGCGTACGTACGCCTGACGGATCAGGAGCTCGCGGCGCAGGGCGAGGAGTGCCTCCCGCACCGGGCCCGCGCCCAAGTCGCCGGATTCTTCCAGGCGGGCCACCATCTCCGCCCGGGCGGCCGCAGTATCGGGTTCGGCGGCCGCCACGACCGCGCCACACCCGGGCGACGCGGGGCTCGTGTCTGCTGTGGACCGCGGCTCAGGCAGTGGCGAGGCCTCGGACACGGCGTCGGTGGCCGCCCCAGCGTTCAAATGGTTCACGATGTCCCTCCGTCCATGGAGCCTTCTCGGCTGGTGTCCTGGGCAGGTGCCGCTCCTGGGGCGGGAACGACGGGGCAGGGCGTCCCGGGCTGCCCGGGCACGTTCGGCATCTGCCGCAGACCGCGCAGTGGAGACCGGGCCAGGACCACGAACGGCACGGCCAGGAGGCAGGAGCCGACGACCAGGGCGGGCCGTACGCCGGCCCAGGTGCCGAGTCCCCCGGCCAGCAGCGCGCCCAGCGGCCGGGCCGCAGAGGTCAGCCAGGTACTCACGGCCTGCATCCGGGCCTGCATCCCGGCCGAGGTGACGATCTGCCGGATCGAGCGCTGCGTCGTGCCGGCGGCCCCGGCGCACGCCAACTGGAGGAACAGCGCGCCGCCGATCACGACCTCCCAGGCCAGGCCCGGGGACGCGATCAGCAGCGGGATCTGGGTGAGCGGTGTGAGGGCGAGCGCGGTCAGCATCATCGGCCCGGGCCCGTACCGCCGCGCGACCGCTGGAGCGGACAGCGCGCCGGCGGCCGCGCCCAGGGCCCCGAGCCCCAGGAGCACGCCGAAGGCCGTCGGGCTCATCGCCAAGGACCGCAACAAGTACAGCGCCCACAGGGTGTTCAGCAGCGCCAGCCCGAGGGAGGTCGTGGCGTTGACCCAGGTCAGGACGCTCAGCCGGGGGTCGTGGTGCACGTATCGCAGGCCTTCCGTGATCTCCGTCCACAGCCGGCGTCCTTCGGCCGGTGCGGGGGCGGTCTCGCGGGCCTGGATCCGAGCGGTGCACCACGCGCTGACGAGGTAGGAGGCGACGTCGCCGAGCAGGGCGCGAGCTGGGCCGAGCAGCGCGGTCAGCACGGCGCCGGCGTTGCTGCCGCCGGTCGCGGCGACCGCGAACAGCGCGCCGATGCGGGAGTTACTCCGCTGGATCAGCGACCGGTCGACCAGCCCCGGGAGCAGACTGATCGACGCCGCGTCGTGCACCACCGCGGCGGCGCTCCGAACAGCGGCGACGACCATGAGGTGCCCCAGGGTCAAGGCGCCCACTGCCGCCGCCACCGGGACCGTCGCCAGCACCGCGGCGCTGATCAGGTCCCCGATGATCATTTGCCGCCGCTTGGAGTACCTGTCCGCGGTGGCTCCGGCGTGCAGAGCGAGCACTGCCGGCGGCAGCTGTCCAAGAACCGCCAGGACTGAGACCTGCCCAGCGGTAGCGTCCAGATCGATGACAGCGAGTACCGGCAGGACCATGGAGCTGATCGAGCTGCCAGCGACACTGCAGGTCTGGCCGGTCATGTACCGGCGGAAATCATGGTGCCGCCACAACGAGGTGGAGGCGGCGCCGGAGTCAGGAGCGGTCGTCACGGAACAACCCCTCTCCGTCCTCCGGGAGAACCCGCGGGGCCGGGCGCGGGGACCGGTGCCTCCGGGGGGAGCGCGTCCAGTGCGTCGACGGGCTCGGTACCCGGCAGCCTCGGTAGGCAAGCCTGCGCAGGCCCGCGGTCATCGTTCCCACCCCAGTTCCGTGTAGCGGCGGCCGGCGGTGATTCCCTCGATGGCCGCGCGGGTGTACGGAACGAGCTGCTTGGGCAGGTCCATCGGCTCAAACCACTGCCAGGCCAGGCACTTGTCCGTTTCACGGATCTCGGGAACCCCCTCCCACCGGCTGGCCTGGAAGACCATCTGCATCAGCGGCTGACCGCCGGGGGTGTCGACGACGTGCACGACGTGCACCAGCTCCACGTCCACCGGGTCGATGACCAGCCCAGCCTCCTCCAGGGCTTCGCGTACCAGGCAGGTGACCGCGGACTCCCGTTCACACTTCCCAGCGAGGAAGTGCCAGGTGTTCCCCGCATACGTGACGTCCGGGTGGCGCAGTCCGAGGAGTACGCGGCCGTGCTCGTCCTCCAGGTGGAGATGGACGCCGATGCCGTTGAGCACGGGCCGGCTGCCTCCGTCCCACGCTGGCGGCGCCTCGTCATGCTCTGCCTGCGAGGGGTGTTGGGCCGCGTGGCGGCGGATCAGGTCGCCGAGTCCGGGGCTCAGGCGCAGCCGGTCCAGTTGGTCCGGAGTGACCCAGTGGAGCAGAACCCCCTCCCGTAGTTCGAGCTGGGAGGGGTTCCCGGTCCAGCGGCCCGTGAAGACACGGATGGGCACGCGCAACCCGTCGACGCTGGTGGCCTCCTCCACGGCGTACGGCTCAAGGCCTTCCAGGCGCAGCCCGGGGACCTCCTCGGACAGCTCACGCAGCAGGGTGTCCTCAAGGCTCTGGTCGCCCCGCCTACGCCCGCCCCCGACCAGGGCCATCGTCCAGGGATGCCAAATTCCGGCCCGGTCGTCGCGAAGATGCAGCAGGTAGGACCCGGCCCCATCGTGGACCAGCACGGAGGCGTTCACCGGCTCCGGCCGGCCGTCGAGCCCCGCTTCCACGAGCTTGGCGCGCAGTGTCGGCGAGGTGATGGCGGTGATGGGTACCCATTGGGCGCCGGAGACTTCCTGGTCCTGCAGGACGATCTCCGGTCGGTCCTCGTCGGCGAGGTAGAAGGCGTAGCGGAAGTCGTAGTGCTGGTGAGGGGGTTCGCCCTTGCCGGGGTTGGCATCGATGGCGTGGACGTCGATGTCGATCGGCGTACCGAGGGTCTGCGGAGTCAGGGTGAGGGCACAGGCCGGGATCCCCGCCTCTTCCTCGAGTTCGCGCAGCGCCGCGGCGAGCAGGGAACGGTCACCGGACTCGACGTGGCCGCCCGGGGCCAGAAGCAGTCCAGTCAACCGGTGAGAAATGTGGAGAACCCTGCAGTTGCGGTCCAGGACGATGGCGCTGCAGGTGACGTGGCCGGGCAGAGTGCTCTGGCTGGTCGCGTCGTCGGGCTGGTCCAGAGCCGACAGGAGTCCAGCCAGGGCGTCCCGCTCGGCCGGGTGGTGCGAGAGGTAGGCCTCAGCGGTCTTTCGAATGTGGGTATGGCTGGGCGGCACGGAGGATTTCTCGCCTTCGGTGGGGCTGCTGTGTCCGGATCCGGGGTTCGGAGTCATGCGACTGCGGGTCACCGCGCGGCCTCCTCATGGTCGGCCGGCTGCGTGCTTCGCGGGCGGGGAACAGTCTCGGAGGACGGCCCAATCCCGTACTGGGCGGCCTGAGCGGTGAACATTCCCTGGTAGGGGCCTTCGTGGGTCATCAGCTCTGCGTGGGTGCCCTCCTCGACGACTTGCCCGTCGGCGAGGACGTAGATGTGGTCGGCGTTCATCGTGGCGGCGAGACGGTGGGTCACGAGCACGACCGCGTGCCCCTGCTCCGCCAACGACCAAAGGCCCCTGAACGCGGCGATTTCAGCGTGCGGGTCGAGGGCGGAGGTGGGCTCATCGACCAGGACGAACGGTGCCCCCCGATACAACGTTCGAGCGGTTACCAATTTCTGCCATTGCCCACCCGACAGCTGGACCCCACGCTCGTAGCCCTTGAGAACGATCGAGTCCCAGCCATGCGGCAGGTTCTCGATCAGGTCGAGTACCCCCGCGGCACGGGCTGCCTCACGGATGGCGTCCATGTCCCGGGGACGGTCGCCCGCGCCGATGGCCACATTCGCGGCGGCAGTCATCTCCCAGTGCGGGAAGTCCTGCGCCAGCACCCCGACCGAGGCGAAAATCTGGGAGCGGTCCGCTTCGCGGAGCTCGACCCGCTCGCCCGACTCGCCCTCCCACCACACACATCCCTCGCTTGGGAGGAGGAGCCCCGCGATCACCTTCGTCAGGGTGGTCTTGCCGGATCCGTTCGCTCCGACCAGGGCGGTCACTGCGCCCCGCCGGATCTCCACGTTGACGCCCTTCAGAGCGGGTGCGTCGGCTCCCGGGTAGGTGAAGGTCACGCCCTCCGTGCGCACCGACTGGACGGGGGAGGGGAGGGCGGCGCCGGTCAGCGGGATCGCGTGCTTGCCCGCGATCTCGATTGCGTCCTCGGTGTCGGTGAGGAACAGCAGCTCCTCGTAGAGCCGGTTGACCTGCTGCACCAGGGAGGACAGGCGCGCGGTCGAGGTCCGGATGGCGACCACCGCGGTCCCCCCGACCGCCAGCGGCAGACCCCCGGCGGCCAGCAGCCACCACAGCATGCCGTAACAGCCCAGCGACGCCAGACCCGCGAAACCGCCCGCGACCAGGTCCGTGCCGGCCTGCGCCCGGGCCAGGCGCCGCTGCTCGGCCTCGGTCTGCCGGGACATCTCCTCGTAGCTGGCCAGCAGCTTCGTGCCAGCAGCGTGGACACGGATCTCCGCAGCGGCGTGGGGGCGGGTCAGGTAGGCCAGGAGCGAGGAGATCGCCCGGCGGTGATCGACCCAGTGCAGGCGGGAGAGGTAGTCACGGCGAGCGGAGCGCACCGCCCCCCAGCCCTTGGGCAGCGCGATGACCAGGAGCATGGGCAGCAAGGTCCAGTGCAGTGAGACCAAGACCACGGCGGCGGCCACCATGCCGATGACCACGTTGCCCACGCCGACCGACAGCCGGAGCATGTTGCGGGCGGAGTCGGTGCCGAACCGTCCCGCCTCCAGCACCCGCTGCACTTCCGGCCGCTCGGTCGCCTCGACCTCGACATTGGTGACGGCCGCGTAGTACCGGGCGGACACCGCCCGCTCCACCTGAGGCTCCAGCCGGCCCGACATGGCCGTCGACCACGCGGCCAGCACCGCCGTCACCACCGCGGTGACCCCGAGCACCACCAGCGACGGCAACGCCTCACGGAGCTTCCCGGCGGTCGGCCCGGCCGCGAACAACTCGGTGAGCACACTGTTGACGGCCACCAGCCCCCAACCGGCCGCCACACCCTGCCCGAGCTGTGCCGCCACGACCCCGGCCAGGGCACGAGGGTCGGTCTGCCAGCCGGTGCGCAGGACCATGACCACCATGCGGGGCATGGCGGCGGCCATGTGCCCGAACCCGAGCCGGGTCAGGGGGCCTTCGTGCCGGACGAAGGACTGGTCGTACCGCAGCCGCCCCCCGTACAGCTCGCGTTCCGCATCCGAGATGGTGTCCTCAGCCTTGGTCTGCGCGGGCCAGGCCCCATCGGAGCGAGTTGATGTCTCAGCGGTCTCGCTCATGCTGTCCACCTCCTGGCTGCTTGTGTCGAGCGGCGCGCGTAGAGGGAGGAATGCTGAGGTTCCCGGGACTGGTCAGCGAGCGAGGACTGCCGTCGCTGTTCGAATTCGAGAGAGTCTTGGGAGGGTGCGGGTTCGGCGTTCACTGTGTCCTCCATATGGGCGGCTGGATGGTACTGGTGCTCTAAGAGGGTGTTCCGCGAGAGTTCAGTGGCTCTCGTAGCGGTTGAGGGCAGGTTGTCCGGTTCTCGGCTTCACGAGGTAGCCGAGAACGCGGTGTGCTGATGGGCGTGGGACGTGCGCCGTACCCGAGTGACCTGTCGGATGAAGCCTGGGAGCTGATCCGGCCGGTCACCACCGCGTGGAAAGGACGGCATCCCTCGGTCAGTGGCCACGAGGGTGCCTACGGCATGCGGGAGATCGTGAACGCGATCCTCTACCAGGCCCGCACCGGCTGTCAGTGGCGGTACCTGCCGCATGACCTGCCGCCGAAAAGCGCGGTGTACTACTACTTCGGCAAGTGGCGTGACGACGGCACCGCCGAGACCGTCCACGACCTGCTGCGCTGGCAGGTCCGCGAAGGCCGCAGGCGAAGCGAGGATCCCACCGCCGTCGTACTCGACACCCAGACGGTCCGGGCTTCAGTGAACGCCCCGAAGGAGACGACGGGGCTGGATCCGGGCAAGAAGAGCCCGGGCCGCAAGCGCGGAATCGCCACCGACGTCCTCGGCCTGGTCATCGCCGTCGTCGTGGCCGCCGCGAGCGTGCACGACAACACGATCGGTATCGCCTTGCTGGACAAGGTTGCCGTCGCCGCGCCCACCGTGACCAAGGTGTGGACAGACGCCGGGTTCAAGAACGCCGTCGTCGAGCACGGCATCCGGCTCGGCATCGACGTGGAAGTCGTTCACCGTGAGCCCGGGCAGAGGGGTTTCACGCCCGAACCGAAGCGGTGGGTGGTCGAGCAGACCCTTGGCACCCTCATGCTCCACCGACGCCTCACGCGCGACTTCGAGGCGAAGCTGGCCACCTCGGCGACGTGGATCCACTGGTCCATGACCGCTCTCATGCTCCGCCGCCTCACCCGCACCTCCACCCCGACCTGGCGCGACCCGCCTGCCTGGCACCCGGCATCCCTGACGAGCGGGAGCATCGATGAGGGAACTCCTGGAGAAGATCGAGACCCGGCAGCGCCTCATACGCGAGACGGCCGAGCAGCTGCGTGAGCAGATCAGCCTGCTCACCGGGCAACTCGCAGCAGCCGAGCGCACCCTGGACCGTCTGAAGACTACTTACGAGACCGCACTGGAGCTGGCCTCCGAGGACGGCACCGAGCCGCCCGAGCCGCTGCCACCCGGATACCGCGAAGTCCTCACCATCTTTGAACAGGCCAGAGAAGGACTCCGCGCCAAGGACATCTGCCGGGCACTGGGCACCGGACTAGAACCGCGACACATCGAGAACACGCGCGCCAAGCTGAAACGTCTGGTCAACCGCGGCATCCTCGCCGAACCCGAGCCCGGCATGTTCATCCTGCCCCGGCCCACGCCGCCCGCACCGGACCCCACCCCAACTTGAAGCCCGCCGAATCACCATAGAACGCCGTCTGAGTGCGTCAGTGGTCGACTTCCGGTTGCCAGCGCGGGCCTGCGTAGCGGGTGAGGGCGCCCTCGAGGTCTGCTTGCTGCTGTGCAGTCATCGGGCCGAAGACGCACACCGGGATCCAGCGGTCCGCGCGGCGGCGGATGCCGCGAGGGTGGGTCCAGCCCGCGGGGGGTCCGAGGAAGCTGTAGCCGTCGTGTACAAAGCGGATGTGCAGCCCGGTAGGGAGATATGGCGCCTTGGACCGGATGGCTTCCACGGTGACCATTTGGATCTTGTCCCAACCGACCATGCGGCGGGAGGCATCAGTTGTGGCGATGCCGTGCCGGTCGATGCTGAGGGACCACGGGTACCAATGCCGCAGCTCACGGCGCCAGTGGACTGCGTTGGCCACCAAAAAGGGCAGAGCCACGAATGTGCACAGCGCGCCGATCATGAACGGCACCATGGCCACCATCTCCCCCGCTCCGGGCTTGACACCCGTCTCCCGCTGGAAGCTCCCCATCTCCAGCAGGAAGTAGAAGCTGATTCCCGTGACCACCGCGAGAACCACCACGACACGCAACAGATAGGAGGAGCGCACAAAGGAACGGGAAGCGTCGTCGGTGATCCGGTCCCGGGCTGTCCAGGAAATCTCGAACGGGCCGTCGTGCGCGTGCAACCGCTGGGTTGGGCGGCGGGGGGTGTCGAAAGACGGCACACGGTCCACTGTGGGCGCGTTGGAAAAGGCGAGGGCGGTCCGGAGCTGGTCAAGGCGTCCATGAACTGCCTCAGCTGTCTGGGGACGCTGGCCGGGGTCGCGCTGCAGCAGCTCGGCGACAAGCTGGATCACTGCCGGCGGCAGCTCGGGCCGGAGCGTGCCGAGAGAGGGGGCATCCTCAGCAAGCTTGCGGTGCGTGATCGCGAGCCCGGTCTGCCCGGTGAACGGTGGCCGCCCGGTGAGCAGTGCAAAGAGGACGCTCCCCAGGGCATAGAGGTCCGAGCGCGCGTCGCCGCGTTCGGTGAGGAACTGCTCCGGCGCCCCATACTCCGGCGTTCCGGCAGGGGAAAGCTGCGAGGAGTGAGCCAGGGTGAAGGCCGTCTGGATGAACCCGGCGATGCCGAAGTCGACCACCTTGACCCGGCCGTCCGAGGCGAGCATCACGTTGTGCGGCTTGATGTCGTAGTGGATGACCTGCGCCCGGTGCGCGGCGACCAGGGCCGCGCAAATCTCTTGCGCGATCTCCAGAGCACGGCCCACGTCCATCGGACTCTCCTGGCGGATGTGCTCGGCGAGATTGGCGCCCTCGACCCGCTCCATGACCAAGAACCACAGATCCTCGTGGACCCTGATGGGGATATTTGGATTTCCCCACTTGTCGCTCTGGGGTGGGGCAAACCTGCTCTCTTGATCTCCCCATCGATTGTGTGATCCTCCCGGCGTGTCGAACTGGTGTCGGCGTGTCGTGGAGAGCCTGCGTGAGCTAGGAGTTCGGCCTGTTCGGGGGCCTGAATGCTCACTCGGGAGGAAGACGTGGACGCTCATGCTCTGCGTCGTCAGGGATGGACGATCTCGGCGATCGCACGGCATCTGGGCCGTGATCGCAAGACGATCCGTGCCTATCTGAACGGCGAGCGAACCCCTGGCGAGCGACGCGAGGGTCCGGATGCGTTCGTGCCGTTCCTGTCCTACTGCCGCCAACGTCTCGCCGACGATCCGCATTTGTGGGCCTCGACCCTGTTCGACGAGGTGACCGAACTCGGCTATGAGGGCGCGTACTCGACCTTCACCCGGGCCCTGCGCCGCTACCAAGTTCGCCCGCATTGCGAACCCTGCAACGCCTCGACCGGCAGGAACGTCGCGGTGATCGCGCATCCGCCCGGCGAGGAGATCCAGTTCGACTGGCTGGAGCTGCCGAGCCCGCCAGAGGGGTGGGGAGTGGGTGAGCACGCCCACCTGCTGGTCGGGGCGCTCGCTCATTCGGGCCGGTGGCGGGCGGTTCTTTCGGAGTCGGAAGATTTCCCTCACCTGGTCCAGGCCCTCGACGAGGTCATGCGCAAGCTCGGCGGAACGGCCCGCCGGTGGCGCTTCGACCGGATGGCGACGGTCTGTTACCCCTCCAGCGGGCAGGTGACCTCCTCGTTCGCCGCCGTCGCCAAGTACTACGGAGCCGGCGTGGATATCTGTCCGCCCCGTCGCGGCAACCGCAAGGGAGTGGTGGAGAAGGCCAACCACTCGGCCGCTCAACGGTGGTGGCGGACGGTCCCGGACGGGCTGACCGTCGTCCAGGCCCAGTCCGGCGTCGACAAGCTGGCCGTCCGGATGGACGAGCGGCGGCGCCGCATCGACGGAGTGGCCACCACGGTCGGTGAGCTCGCCGCGGCCGAGCCGATGCTCGACATCCCAGTGCGACCGTTCCCGGCCGAGCTGGAAGTCGAGCGGACGGTCAGCCCGCAAAGCCTGGTCCAGTTCGACGGGAACTTCTACTCCGTCCCTCCCGGCCTGCCCGGAGTCCAGGTCAGGGTCCTCATCCGCCTGGGAGACGACTTCCTGCGGATCGCCACCGCGGGCCGGGCGGTCATCGCCCAGCACCGCCGGGCCCCTCGGGGATCCGGGCAGACCGTCCGGGACAACGGCCATGTCATTGCGCTGGAGCGAGCCGTGCTGGCGTCGTTTTCCGACCGGGCTCCATGCAAGACCAAGGTCCGAAGGCCGCCATCGGCGGCCGCTCTCGCGGAGGCCGAGCGTCTGCGCGGGCTTCCGGCGGCCGGGGATCCGGCCGAACGGGTCGTGATCGACCTGTCCCACTATGCCGCCGTGGCCGACCGGCTGCGGACAGCTCCCTCACCGAAGGAGGAGAACGAGGAGTGAGTACGCCATCGTCGCCGATGCAGATGAGCGAAGCACGCCGCTTCCAGCAGCTGCGAGGCCATCTGTCCTACCTCAAGTTGAACGATGCCGCCGAGGCCCTGAACCGGGTCCTGGACCAGGCACGGAGCGAACGGATGTCGCTGACCGCGGCCCTGGAACGGCTGCTGGAGATCGAGGTCGAGGCCACCGAGGCCCGCCGGCTGGCGGCCCGGCTCCGGTTCGCCTGCCTGCCCGAACCCTGGACCCTCAACGACTTCGACTTCGCCGCCCAGCCCGGCGTCGACGAGAAGCTCATCCGGGACCTGGCCACCCTCCGCTTCCTCGACGACGCCTCCAACGTCCTGTTCGTGGGGCCGCCCGGAGTCGGCAAAACCATGTTGTCCGTCGCGCTCGGCCGGGCCGCGGTCGAAGCGGGGCACCGCGTCTACTTCACCACCGCCGCCGAGCTCTCGGCCCGCTGCCACAAGGCCGCTCTCGAAGGTCGGTGGAAGTCCTGCATGAACTTCTTCGCCGGCCCGAAGCTGCTGGTCATCGACGAACTGGGCTACCTCCCACTACCCGAGGACGGCGCTTCCGCCCTGTTCCAGGTGATCAACCAGAGGTATCTGAAGTCCTCGACGATCCTGACTACCAACGTCGGCATCGCTGACTGGGCAGGAGCCTTCGGCGACGCTACCGTCGCCGCCGCGATGCTCGACCGCCTCCTGCACCGGGCCGCGGTCGCCGGCATCGACGGCCCCTCCTACCGGCTCCGCGGTCACCGAACCCAAGCGGAAACGCTCCGCGCCGGGGTGAACGCCCGTGTCTCCTGACCACGCTCCCGTCACCGAGGTCGAATCCGAGATGGCTCGCCGCTGCCCGGTCTGTGAGACCGTCTTCACCGTCGCCACCCACACCAGCCGCCAGGTCTTTTGCTCACCCACCTGCAAGGAAAGCAACCGGCAGCGCAGGCCCGTTCAGCAGGTCTGTCCGGCCTGCCAGACCGAGTTCGTCACCACGGCTGCCCTGCGCCGGATCTACTGCTCGGAGGAGTGCCGCCTCACCTCCCGCACGAGCGAGGACGCCCGTGAGACGCGTGCTTGCCCCGTCTGCGCTGGCACCTTCGAGTCAGCCAAGACCATCCGCCAGATCTACTGTTCCCCGACCTGCCGCAAGGACGCCGAACGCAAACGAGACCAGGCCCGCGACGAGGACCGGGCTCGCCGGCTCGGAGGAACAGCACTGCCGACTCCGGCCACAACCCCGCCCCTGGCCGATCTCCCGCCAGTCCCCAAACCACCTGGCCGAACCACCACGCGACACACGCCGGAGCGAGACCCGCTCGAACCCGCCGCGACCCGCAACTGCCCACACTGCCAGCAGCCCGTCACGATCGTCGCGCTCCTGGCGACACCAGAAGCTGCCCGGCCTTCGATGCCCACCGGCCTTCCCGATGTCGTCCCACTGCGCAGGGCTCCGTAACAGCACCATCAGCTGGCCGGCCTGGAAATCCGGCTGCCGAAGGCAGGCCCTGATGGCAGAGTGCGGCCATGATTTTCCTACGTTGTGAAGCGGTCCGATGGGTCGATGACGAACCCCAGCCCGGCCTGGTCGAGGTCCGCTTCACCGACGCGCACCACCAGCAATGGACCTTCATCGAGAAATGGCCCCGGTTCGGCGGTGAGGACCTTCACCCCAACTCCAGCTATCCCGTCGAGGTGGGAATCCTCTGCGACATCCTGGACAGCGCCAGCAGCCCAGGCACCACGGACACGGTCAAGATCTCCGTCACCCCTTGGGGAGTCGAATCGCTCGAAGGGAAAGTCGAGTTCGAAGTGCGTGCTGATCAATTGACCCACAGCTGAGGTTCACGATCACTGGGCCCCGCCGACCTGACGGTCGGCGGGGCCCACGCATGCTCCCGGGCTCCCCACCTTCCCCACACCGTTCAAGTGGCAACGAAGTGAGGCGAAGAGCGAGAGCGGCCGTTTTCAAGAATCCCCATCAACCCCGCGGTCGTACAGAGCGACCACGTTCGGATGGCTGATCTGCGCAGCCGCCACGGCCTCCCGCTCGAACCGGCGCGGCAGATCCGCGTGCACCGCATCGTCGAGCACCAGCATCTTGACCGCCACATCCCGGTGCAGCATCCGGTCTCGCCCGGCCCACACCTCCCCCATGCCGCCCCGCCCGAGCCGCTTCTCCAGCTCGTACCGCCCCGCGATCAGCTCACCGCGCTCCACCCGCCACCCCCGATGACAAAATCATGCCAACCGTCAGCGTATGGCCGCGGCAGTCAGCCGCAAGGAGATCCAGGAGATCCCCCCTTGATCGGGTGCCGCAGAGCCGGCGGACCGGCCCGGGCTTGGCCAACGAATCACCACAGAACGCCCTCTAAGAACGCCTCGAATCCGCAGCCGTAACGGTCCGAAAGGATGGATGACTCGAATGCGAGTACGAGACCGGCGTATGGGGCAGGAGCCGCCTGCCTGGTCGCTTTTGAACTCACACGTTCGAGTGGTTGGCGATGTGCGGCACCCGATCAGGGGCTTGCGCGGTCCTTCCGCAGACCTGGGGCAGGAGTGGGACGGCGTGTGTGGTGGCGGATCATGTCCAGGCCCTGCTGGAAGGTGACCGGGCTCTGCCTTGGGCACGCCCGGTCAGGACCGCCAGCCGGAACAGGGCACCGGGATGTCCTGCCTCGGCCGCTTCGTCGAGCCAGGTCGCGGCCCCAGCAGTTCACCCCGCAGGAGTGCCTTCGAACCCAGCCGGTACAGGGAGTTGGCGTGCGCCCGGTCCTCCACTGACAGCGGGTACGCCCGCGTCAGCGGGCCGAAATACCCACCGGGCCGGTCCCAGGAATCATGCGGCCCGGCGAGTTGGGCCAGCAGCTGAGCCAGCCCGGCCGGGACCACCGGCTCCGGACGGCCCGCCCCGCTCCCGCGGTCGTCGTACCTGCTCACATCCGTCACCTGTCTTTCCTTCCCTGGCTCTTCTTCTTTCGATGCCGTCCCGAATATGCCCAGTGAGCTTGCGCCTCAGGTACGCGACCGCTTTATTCCGCAGATTGTGCAAACGACGCGCGGGTATTCCGAGCGCCGCCGCGATCTCCACATCAATCAACCCCTTGCTCTGCAGAGCGACCACCTGCCGCCGTTGCCCCGCCGGCATCCGCTCGATCTCCCGCCGCACCAACTCCTGCAGCATCCTGCGTCATCTACCGGATCCACCGCCGGCACCAGAGCGTCCAGAACGCCACTGTCCATCAGCACCAGTCGGCCGGGTTCGCCCTCCTTCGCCACCGCATCTCCTCCAGTGATCACCATGGAGTTCAGCCACCGATTACGGGACAGAGCCGTTGACCGTACAGACCGCACACTCACAGTCGAAGCACGACTCACGCCGGCCGCCGCCGACGAGGTGCGGACGTGCGCCCCGGCCGGCACGAGAGGAGCCACTGAACCCGAGCGGCCGCCTCGGGGGCTCGCGGCTACGGGGCGGGTTCGTAGGCGACGGTGCCCGAGCGGCATTCCGGACAGCTGTCAGAGGGCGGTAAGTGACTTGGTGTCCGTTTCACTGTTTCGGTTGGTACGGACAGGCTGGTCGTGGGCCCGCTGTGCGGCTGTGGCCGCGGCTGGGTGAACAACCCTGCTCTGGCTCGACCAGAATCCCGCGCTCAACGAGCCGCTTGAGCTTCAACCGGATGTTGTTGACGTTGCTGGGCGCGATCTCCAGGTCCATCGCCTCGCACACCGCCCGCGCGCGCTCGGGCTGTGGGATCTTCCTTTGACGTCTGGGGATATCGAATTCGCACGCCTGATCGCTCTCCGACGGGCAGAGTGGGAACGCGATCTGGCGAACAGTCGACCTGGAGGCTCCTGTGCCCGACCTTTCCCGCGAGGAACTGCCGGAGCGGCACCAGGAGTTGCTGGACGTCCTGGTGGCACGGCACGACCTGGCCACCAATGGACGCCGCAACACCTCGTTCGTGCTCCTCGACCACGACGGACGTCGCTTCGCTGTCTGTGAGTACGGGGCGTACTGGTACGAGGAAGGCGTGCCGGTGCACCTGGCGGTCGACCTGGCCACGGGGAGCCGGGTGTCGATCACCGCCCACCGGGCCTCTGCCATCTGGCCGGGGACGTTCTGGTCGTTCTTCGAGCCCGGCCGCGTCCCCGCCGACGACCCGGTGCGGGCCTGGCTGGCCGCCCCGGCGGCTGCCCCCGGTCCGCGCCCGAACGTCGTCGTGGCGTGGCCGGACCAGCTCGAACGGTACTGCGCTGCAGAGCTGGTCCGCACCGACCAGCCCGAACTGCTCTCGCAGGCAGAACTGGTGGCGGATCCGGAACTTCCCGAGGATCAGACCGCGCTGGTGCGAAGGAACTCGGCGGCGGCGCTGCCCTACGCCGTGGTGTTCCGCCACGAGGACGTGCTGGGCGTCGTCAACAAGCTGATCGGCAGTGGCCGGGGCTGTCCGCTGCCCGATCTCTGAGCGGGTGTTGAGTCCGCATCTGGTAGAGGCCTCGTCCGGGTCGGGTGAGGAAGCCTTGGCGGGTGAGGCGTCCGAGGCGGCTGCGGGTGATGTTGACGGATGCCTCGTCGGTGGGCATGCCGAGGAGTTCGTGTAGTTCGCGGGCCCGGAACGCCCGGTCGGGGTGCTGGTTGATGGGCCGCTCCACCGGCCACGGCACCGTCAATCTCGCCATGCCGATATTCCCGGAGGTCGCTGGTAGCTCCTGCTGCCCCACGGGTTGTCGCTCGTCGAGTGGCTCACCAAACCCCCAGTACGACGCCTGGCAACCGCAAGGCCCCCCCGCCCTTCTCATCTGGCTGACTCGGGGCGAAGGGATCACCTGGGGCCACGAAATCCGCTACTCTCCCCGGACTCACAGCCACTCAGCAGGCAGGGAGGACGTAACGTGTCAACGGATGTCCCGTCACAGTCGGCACCTGTAGACGGGGTGACTGAGTCACCGCCGAACGAACCTCCGACGCAGGACGAAAGCGCTGACACTGGAATCACAGGTACCCAAATCACGGCAATCGTTTTTTTGTGGTTACTTGGAAGTGCAGCCTTCAGTAAAGCCGGACCCCACATTGGGGGCGGAGGACCCGGCTTCCCTCCAACCTGGTCAGAAGTCCAGGGCGGGCTTTGGATCATGTTTGGAATCTGCCTTCACGGCTTCGCCTTCTGGCTGGTCAGGACGGTAGGCGTCAAAGCAGATTCGTCTGACCGAGTACGAGTACATGCGGCAGAGCAGCAATTAGAAGCTTCGCTGGCGAGACCCGAAGTCAGTTCGGAGGACACCGCCGAGCGGGAGCACGCCAGATCCGCACTCGCACTCGCTAACCTGTGGTCGGTGACCCATGCGCGCTTGAGTCAGTACCATGGAATCGCTTTGAAACAGGCCAGAAAATCCTTCCGCAACGCACAATTTGCCATGCTTCTGGGGTTTGGACTGCTGGCCACTTTCACCGTAATGGCAATTCGAGCAGAAAGTACTGCCGCGAGCGTCGCAGCGGCGACACTCGGAACTGTATCAGCGGCCCTGGCTGGCTTTGTGGGACGGACTTTTATCCGCTCCCAAGAGGCAGCAGCTGCCCACCTGCAACGCTATTTTGATCAACCTCTGGAGTTGTCTCGCTACCTCGCAGCAGAACGCCTCATCGCGGACTCTGAGTTGAACGGCGACCAACGCGCAGAAGTGCTCATGACGGTGCTTCAGGCGATGGTGGCTGTTCCTGGCCAGGCGCAACCAGGGGCGGCGGCGACTGCTGACCCAGCCCAAACAGGAGCGCCTCGACCGTAGCCGAGCGGGGAGCCGTGGAGCGAGCGTGATGCACGTGGGCCACGGCTTCCAGGCAGCCGCAGTAGTTCAGTGAAGCCTGCGTTCGCTGCCCGGTCCTGATCGTCGCCCGGGACGAGCAGCCCCGCCTGGAAGAGAGCCGCGACAACCTCAAAGAGGATCGCCGAAGCCGAACGTGAGAGATGGTTCGGCGAAGTCGAAGGCCTGTTCACAGCCTCGCCGCCGCCGAAGACAAGATCACGTTGACGGCCACCCCCATGGTGCCCGCGGCGTGGTTGAGCGTCCCGCACAGGGGGATCCACCCACCACTGCCGCGCGGCGCCGGGCGCGCCATGCTGCCCGCCTTCCTCGCCGAGCACCGCATCACCAGGGCGTGGGGCGCGAATGACCTCGAGGATCGCCCGCTCCGCCGTCACGTCGGCGGCGAAGTCCCCGTCGCCCCCGCCGATGCGGCCGAGCCGCTGACCGTACGTCTTGCCGACGACGTCCGCGCCCCCGCTATCGCGACCGTGACGTCGTCCGGACTCGCATACGAGTTGATCAGGCAGTGCAGGCTACCGACACGGGCCACCCGCCACGGCCCGGCCACCGGTGGGACCGGTCCAGGACAACCGAGGAGGGAGGTGTCGGCGGTTTGTCGGGTCTGTCGGTGTCCTGTCGGCGAGGGCTGACACCTTGTGAGGAGGAGCTGCCGGACGGTTCGTCCGGCGCGGCGTTCGAGGAGGAGATCTCGCGTGCACGACGTAGTGATCGTAGGAGCCGGCCCGGTCGGTCTGATCCTGGCCTGTGAGCTCGGCCTCGCGGGTTGCTCGGTACTGGTGCTCGAACGGGAGCCGGAACTCGGCTCCCCGTTACGGGCGGCCCCGCTCGGGATGAGGGGCCTGTCCGCCGCGTCCGTCGAGGCGTTCTACCGGCGAGACCTGCTGGATCCGCTGCTGGCGGCGTCGGGCGTCCAGGAGATGTGGGCTCCGATCTCCGGAGCGGGTGCGTCGTCCGGGCCCCGGATCGGCGGCCACTTCGCGGGGATGATCCTCGACGGGGCCCTGATCGACCTCGCCGCCCTTCCGTTCCGGTTGCCCAGCCCGGCGGAGGAATCCATGCGGACGGACCTCGAAGCGGTCGAGACGGTGTTGTCCGAGCAGGCGTCCAAGCTGGGGGTGGAGATCAAGCGGGGCGTCACGGTCTCGGACGTCCTCCAGGACCGGGAGAGCGTGGTCGTCCGCGCCGGCGCGGACGCGTACGAGGCACGCTGGCTCGTCGGCTGCGACGGCGGACGCAGTACGGTGCGCAGGCTCACTGGCTTCGAGTTCGTCGGCACCGAGCCGCAGTTCACCGGATACACGATGCGGGCCACCCTGGCCGATCCGGAGCAGCTGGGTCACGGGTTCAACCTGACGCCGACGGGCATGTACCTCCTGATGCCCGCCCGCGGACACATCGCCATGATGGACTTCGACGGCGGTGCCTTCGACCGCTCGCTGCCGCCGACCCACGAACACCTCCAAGAGGTGCTGCGCCGGGTGTCCGGTACCGACGTGACCATCACCGAGGTCCACATCGCCTCTTCGTTCACCGACCGGGCGATGCAGGCGACGGCCTATCGGCGGGGGCGCGTCCTGCTCGCGGGCGACGCGGCCCACATCCACTCGCCCCTCGGCGGCCAGGGCCTGAACACCGGCATCGGCGACGCCGTGAACCTGGGGTGGAAGCTCGCGGCCACCGTGCACGGGTACGCGCCGGACGGACTCCTCGACACCTACGCCGAGGAACGCCATCCGGTCGGCGCCGCGGTCCTGGACTGGACGCGCGCCCAGGTGGCGACCATGCGGCCGGACCCGTACGCCCAGGCCATCCAGTCAGTGGTGCGCGATCTCATAGGGACCCGCGACGGGGCGACCTACGTCTACGAGAAGTTGTCGGGGGCGTGGATCCGCTACGACCTCGGCAGCGAGCACCCGCTGGTTGGCCTGAGCGCCCCGGACTTCGCGATGGAGGACGGGACCCGGCTCGGCGACCTCATGGCGGACGGGCGGGGGCTGCTGCTCGACTTCAGCGCCGGGCAGACCCTGCGGGCTGCGGCGGTGGGTTGGGCGGGCCGGATCCGGTACGCCGCCGGGGCAGCGGAGAACGACCTCGGGGCGGGTGCCGTGCTGGTGCGGCCGGACGGCGTGGTTGCCTGGGCGGGTGACCGGCAGCCTGATCGCGAGGCCTTTGAGCGGGCCGCGGGCCGCTGGTTCGGTGCTGCCGCCAGGACCGGAGTGCCGTCCGCAACCCACCCCGCGGACGCCACCTTGAACACGGGTGCCGCAGGCCGACCGTGAGCCTGGCCTGCCGGGCCCGACTGCGGGTCACAGCACCAGCTGGTAGGGGCGCAACTCGGGCCTGAGGGGCGGGGCGCCAGGGTCTTCCTGCCCCTGCCCCTGCCCCTGCCCTGCCCTGCCCGTCCGCCGCCACCGCGGGGGGCCACAGCTTGTCAATGGCGGTGTAGCTGGGGGAGGGCGGGCACAGGCCACGGTGAACGGGCGGTCGATCAGGGCCACGCCGACGGCGCCGTCGGGCGCGAAGGCGAGCAGGGCCGCCACACATACCTACAACCTTCCCAAATTCCCATATCGACTGAAAGGTGAACATCGTGGCCATCAAGACAGCTCTGATCACCGGGACCAGCCGTCCGGCCGGACTCGGTTTCGCCGTCGCCCGAGGTCTGGCCGCTCACGGTTACCACGTGATCCTCACCGCCCGCGATCAGGCCGCAGCCGAACCGCTGGCCGCCCGACTCCGCCAGGACGGCCACACGGCCACGGCCCTGCGCCTGGACCTGTCCGACCGCGCGAGCATGGACGAGGCGGCCGGCTACCTCGCCGAGACCTTCGGCCACCTGGATGTCCTGGTGAACAACGCGAGCGCGATGCCCGACTTCCAGATCCTCGACGCCCTGGACGCCGACATGGACGCCGTGCGCATGGCGATGGAGGTCTCCGTGATCGGCCCCTGGGCACTGACCCAGGCGCTGCTGCCGCTGCTGAAGGCCGCGCCTGCGGCCCGGATCGTCAACGTATCCAGCCTGTCGGCCCAGCAGATCGCCACCGGCCTCGACCTCGGCGCCCCCCTGCGCTCCCCGGCGTACTCGATGGCCAAGTACGCCCTCAACGCCCTGACCGGAGTCCTCGCGCGGGCCCTGTCCGGGACCTCGATCCTGGTGAACACCGTCGACCCCGGCAACACTGCCACCCACCCCGATCGCGGCGACGACGCCGGCGACCGGGCGGCCGCCGACAGCGCCCGCGACATCGTGCAGGCCGCCACGCTCGGCGCCGACGGCCCCACCGGACAGCTCTTCAGCAACAACCGTCCCGCCGCCTGACCCACACACGCCGCAACGTTGCCCAGGTGACGTTCAGCTTGCCGACCGGGCGGGCTGGGGCCCGGCCGCGAGCCGGGGGCGCTGCCGACGGTCGTGGGCGCGGTGTCAGGGCGCGGGGATGTGCTGAGTGAGGAAGAGGGCGGCGCGGTCGAGTGCGTGGTCGGCTTCGTCGAGGGTGCCGCCGGCGAAGGACTGGAAGACGTGGGGGGCATCGGCCGTGATGTCGAGGATGACGTCGACTCCGGCGTCGCGTGCGCGGGCGGCGAGGCGGGTGGAGTCGTCGAGGAGGATCTCGTTGGTGCCCACCTGGATGAGGAGCGGGGGGAATCCGGTCAGGTCGGCGAAGAGCGCCGGGCTGAGCAGGGGTTGTTCGGGGTCCTGGCCCGCTAGGTACATGGCCCCGGTGTGCATCACGGCCTCGCGGGTGAAGATCGGGTCGATGCCGTCCTTGGTCGTCATGCTTTCTCCGGTACGGGTGGCGTCCAGGCCCGGGGAGAAAGCCACGATCGCGGCGGGCAGCGCCAGGCCCTCGTCGCGCGCGGCGAGAGCGGTGGTGATGGAGTATCCGCCACCGGCGGAGTCCCCGGCGAACGCGATGGCGGCAGGGTCAAGGCGGCTGTCGAGGAGGGCACGGTATGCACTCAGGTTGTCTTCGAGACCGGCCGGGAAAGGATGCTCGGGGGCCAGCCGGTAATCCACCGAGTACGCGTCGAACCCGGTCTTGGAGACGAGCTGCGCGGTCAGTGAGAGCGCGGTCTCGGGTGACCCGAAGACGAAGCCGCCGCCGTGGAAGTACAGGATCGTGCCCGCACGCGCCCCCTTGTCCGGCGTGACGTGCAGGGCGGGCCTGCCGCCGAGCGTTGTCCGTACGGTGCAAACGTCGTCCGGCATGATCATCGTGGCCATGAGCGCCCTGAACCCGGCGCGCAGCTGCTCGACGGAGCGTTGACCTTCCGGGCGGGGCTGGCGGAGCATCGCGTCGACCTTGGCGAGCTGCTGCTTGCTCATCTTGTTTTCTCCTCTGAAATACCTTCCTCTACACTATATGTCGTGGCATATAAATCGTCGGACGACGTCGCTGACCTGCAGGGCTTCTTCGCGGACCTTGTGCGCTGCGAGACGCGCCTCTACAACACACTGAACGACGGTCTGCGCGAGGCGCACGGGATCGTGACCTCACAGTTCGAGTTCCTGCGGTTTCTGCGCGAGCACCCGGGGTCCCGGGTGGCCGATCTCGCCGCGGAGTTCGCCATCGGCGCCGGCGCGACCAGCAAGGGTGTCGACCGCTTGGAGAAGCGGGGGTGGATCATCCGCCAGAGCAATCCGGCAGACCGCAGGTCCTCGCTCCTCGCACTGACCGATGAGGGCGCACAGCTTCTGGGTGCCGCCGAGACCACTTTCACCGCACGCTTGAAGGAGCTGGTTGAAGGCGCCCTCGACCCGTCCGCGACGGCCGATGCCGCACGGGCACTGCGCCGGCTGCGCGCCACCCTTGAACACGACCAGATCGGCACACCCACCGGCTGAAAGCGCGAGCCCCGTCGCACGCTGCCACCCGCTTGTGCACCGGCCAGGCCCGCGGGGCGGCAACCTCAAGACGCTCGCCTCGCAGGTTGCCAAGAGCCGGGACCGGCAGGTCGGTGAGCGTCATCCGGCCGGGGTGTGCGCGAGGCCTTCCCCGGGTGTGCTCTCGGGGACGAGGCGTACGGCGGGCAGGCAGGCAGATGGCGGTGCTGGCCAGGACGGTGATGAGGCTGACGGTCACGGCGTGGGCGGGGGCTCCGAAGTGGGCAGCACGTCCACGACGTGGCCGACCTCCACGTCGACGAGGATGGTTCCGTAGGCGCGGCCTTTGCGGAAGGCGAACCCGTCGACACCGAGAAACCCGCGGGGCTCGCTCCGGCACTGGCGGGGGATCCGGCAGTTCAAGCAGTCGTGTGCGTAACTTCCTTCCAGGCAAAGGCCGCTCGGCAAGACGTCGTTCATAGCAGGAATGCACCCGACGAGACTGCGCACGACACCCAGGGCACCTCGGCGGCGCGCCGCACGCAGCCGCTACGACCACCAACACATCGGCCGTGAACTCCAGGGCCAGGGCCTCCAACCGCACATCGACGTCCGTGAACAGCGCATCGTCTGGCGAGCAAACCCCCACCGGCGAGACATGCCCTGCCAGAACGTTTCCCTCACACGGCTCCTGACCTGGGACTTCACGCAACTCCAGGCAGAGCCAGATTCTCGAGCCCCATCAGCTCGGCGGCGGCATCGACATGGAAGCCGAAGCTGCCCGGTTGCTGCGAGCACCCTGCTGCCGTGTACCGCGCCCTGGCCGCCCAGCGAGAACACGGCCGAGACCTACTCGCCACGGCACTCGCCGATCCGGTCCCGGGCGTCCGCTCCCTCGCAGCCATCCTGATGACGACGCGCACTCCGCGGGCGTGGCGCCTGCGTCAGTGACAACTGGGGTCTTACAAGATTTTCGTAGGGCTTGATCGAGATCGCTGACGGGGCGTGACATCCGTTCCCTGCAGCGGGATGCTGCGACGGTGTGACGAGATGCTGAGGACGCTCTTGCCGCAGTTCGGCACGGTCGTGGTCGAGTCGGTGGACGTCGAGAGGGACATGCTGGTGGTGACCGCACGTACTCGTGCGGCGCCCGCGGAATGTCCGGCCTGCGGGCAGTGGTCGGCATGGGAGCGCAGTCGCTACGTGCGTCACCTCGGAGATGAGGCCGTCGGCGGGCGGGCGGTGCGGATCGATATATCGGTGCGTCGGCTGTACTGCGAAAACGCTGCGTGTCCGAAGGTGACGTTCGCGGAGCAGGTCGGCGGGTTGACGGTGCGCTACCAGCGCCGGACCCCGGCTCTGCAGCGCGTGGTTGAGACCGTCGCGGTCGCCCTGGCCGGCAGCGCGGGAGCCCGCCTGCTGGTCCACCTTCATCAGAGGGTCAGTTGGAGCACCCTGCTGCGCTGCGTCATGGCGCTGCCGGACCCTCCGGCAGCGGTGCCCCAGGTACTGGGTGTCGACGACTTCGCCCTGCTCCGGGGGCAGAGCTATGGAACGATTTTGGTAGACACGCTGACCCGGCTGCCGATCGAGGTGTGGGAAGGCCGTACCGCCGAGACACTGTCCGAGTGGCAGCGCGCGCACCCTGGTGTGCAGGTGGTGTGTCGGGACGGGTCGGAGGTCTATCGTGCAGGCATCACGGCGGGCGCGCCCGAAGCAGTGCAGGTCAGTGACCGTTTCCACCTGTGGCAAGGGCTGACCCGACGGGTCCGGGACGTGGTCGCGGCCCACCGCGCCTGCCTGACGCCTCCGCCACGTGGCACCGTACCGATGGCAGGACCCGATCCGGAAACCGTCGCCCACAATGCCGTACCGCCCGAGCCCACCGGCCGGGCCGCTGACCGGGCCCGTGGCACCCACACCGCCATCCACGACCTCCTCGCCCAGGGCATGGGCCTACGGGCGGTGGCCCGCCAACTGGGTATCGGCCGCAAGACGGTCCAACGCTACGCACGGGTGGAACGCTGGCAGGACAAGGTCCCGCTCTGGCCCAGAAGACCGAGCCTGCTGGACCCGCACCGCGACTACCTGCTGCGACGATGGGACGAAGGCGAACACAGCAGCACCGCCCTGCACCGCGAGATCACCGCGCGCGGCTACACCGGCAGCTACGGCACCGTCCGCGACTTCCTCGCCCCGCACCGCGCCGCCGAACGCGGGCATCCGGCGGGGCCAGTGCCCCAGCCCGCGGCACCCGGTGTTCTGGAGATGACGCGCTGGCTCACCTGCCGCCCCGAGAACCTCACCGAGGACCAGCGGACCCAACTCAAGAAGGTCCTGGCCCGCTGCCCGGAACTCGAAGCCACTGATCAGCATGTTCGGGCCTTCGGCACTCTGCTCACCTCAGGCACCGACAACGGCCTGGACACCTGGATCGACACCGTCCGCGCCAGCGGTCTGCCCGCCCTGCACAGTTTCGCCCGGGGCCTGGCCGCGGACCTTGATGCTGTCCGCTCGGGACTCACCCTCACCTACAACTCCGGCATCAATGAAGGCCGCGTCACCGACCTGAAACTGATCAAACGCCAGATGGGAGGCCGGGCCCGGATCCCTCTGCTGCGCAAGCGCGTCCTGCTCGTCGCAGCCTCACGCCGCACTGCCCCACCAACCGCAGAGGATCCCAGCGCTGACCCGTGGCTGATCCGCCCATAGGCTGGTGACGTGCAGGAACTCACTCACTCGGACAGTATCTTCATCAACTTCCGTGACCATGTCTTCAGCGATTCCGGAGGGCACGGCTACCGCTGGATCGACATCAAGAGGTTCCGCCTGCCGGCTGACGCGCCCAGCGATCTCGACCTCATCGTGGCCTTGATCGTCAATGTCCAGTTCCGCGACGACTACGCGGGGGGCGGCGTCGACCCGGCCGGCACCCGGCACGGCCCGTACTGGACCCAGAACGTCACCTCCGACGCCTACCGGGCGATCACCCGGGACGACGCGGCCAGAGCCCTCCAGAGCTGGGCCGGCCAACATGGCCCGCTTCCCAGCTCCCTGGAGGAGGCGCTGGCACGCGAGGTGCATCCCGCGCTCCGGGCGGCTACCAGCTGCTACGAACTCTCGAATCTCGGGCCCGAGGCGTTCCACGACTGGGGAGGCGTGCACATCGACTTCCACGAGTTCGTGGTCATCGATCGCCAGGAGTCGTCCCTGACCCTGCTCGTCGCCGCCGACGACTGAGATCACGGACACCTCGAACCATTACCGACCGCACCTGATCAACGCCTACGAAAATCTTGTAAGACCCGAGAAGTGACTCCACCTTGGACGCGTGAGCGACGAGTATTTCGGCTGTTCTGGACATCGATCGTCGACTGAGCGGTGATTCAGTCGTAAAAGAAGAGCTCGAGGTCCTCGATGGACCCCGGCCCGGTGAGGAAGCCCTCGGCCTTCGCGATCTCCTCTTCTGGTGGCAGTTCGCCCTTCAAGAGCTGCTGCATCCAGATCTCTCCCTGCTCGCCGACCGTGTAGATGCCAGACAACAGCTCGGCCATCCCCGCGGGGTGCGGTGGGTGGACTCCGGCGACCGGTTGGAGTACCCACCCGCCTGACCGGGCAGCGAGCCGCAGCACCCCGGCCCAGTTCGCGATCCGCCCGATGCGCACGTGCCACGAGTCCTCGGTGAACGGGGCCACCCGCCCACCATGGAGAGGGTTTGTGGCGGCCCCGATGTCCTTAATCACTTGCCGTTCCACGGCGTCACGGACCCAGCGCCCTTCCTGCGCTTCTTCGATGGCGGCCTCCCACCACTTCCACCCACCGTCGAGCCGGTTCGCGAACGTATCCATGCAGCCAGGATTCCATGCGCGATGCCGGCCTGATCGCCCCGTTCGAGCGCGCCCTGATGCCGCTGCGCCGGGATGGGGCCGACGCGCTCGATCCGGGGGCTGTGGACCGCAGCAGACAGGACGGTCGTCGCGAAGCCATAGGATTCGATCATGGAATCCGTACTGCTGTCCGCCGTTCTCGTGCTCGTCGCCCTGCTCTTTGTGTCGTCCCCGTCGGGGAAGATCACGAGTGTCGAGCGGCGGCTTGCCCGTCTGGAGCGGAAAATGGATCTGCTGCTCGACCACTTCGGAGTGGAGGAGCCGCCGATACCCGGCATGGAGCGGGTGCATGAACTGCTTCGGCAGGGCAAGAAGATCGAGGCCATCAAGGTGCATCGGCAGCTCACCGGTGAAGGGCTCAAAGAGTCCAAGGACGCTGTCGAGCGGATGAGCTGACAAGCCGCAGCGCCTGCCGTCTCTGGCCCTGCGCAGCGGAACGGGCGCAGGCCACGGGCCGCGTCCCGCTGGGCGAGCCCGGTGTGCGGGAAGGATGTCTACCCCGACGACTGGGGGTCGCCCGTCCCGGGCACCATCTGCCCCGCGCGCTCCCCGGCCGCCACTGACTGCCCGGCGCAGACCGATGCGACCCGGGCAAGCCTGCGACGACCCTGGGCACGCCACCCGCGCGGCTTGCCCACAGCGTGGCTCGGCGGCCGCGCAACCGACGGTCCAAAGGTGGTCAACCCGGCGCGGAGACCCGGCTGGAGAACTGACGGGCCGTCCTGGCGTGGGGCTGGGCCGGCAGCAGAAACTCGCCGAGCGCGCGATCACCACTCTGGAGGCCGGACTGGCCGCCGAAGCCGCACGTCGCCCCCTGCCCCCTGCCCGCGGCCCCCGGACTCGAAGCTCGACTCCCTGCGGACCGGGGCGGGACCCAGGGGGCTGCTCGCTCACGTGGGGGACTGCTCCCATGGGCCGGCGGTGCCCGGTACCCGGGGTGCGGGCTCCGTCACAGCACTAGGGGGCGGCGGAGGCGGTTCCGCCGCCCGCTACGCGGCGGCGAACCTGGTCCTCCTGGGCGAGGCGTCGCAGCAGCTCGAACACCGGGGCGCAGATCGCGAAGACGATGACCGCCCGTTCGGCCAGGGCGACCGGGTCGTCGAGGCCGGCCGCGCGTTCCAGGTCCAGCCGGGCCACCGACTCGGCCAGTCGCGCGTAGGCGGCCAGCTCGCCCGGGGCGTACTGGGCGTCCAGCCGCCGCAGCTCCTTCAGTGCGGCGGTCAGCCCCGCTACGTGGGGTGAGGTGCCGGGAGCCTGCCAGTCCAGGGTCGCGAGCAGCTCCGCGACCTCCGTGCCGGCCGCCGCGTCGGCCGCCGCCTCCTCGTCGTCGCCCGCGGGGCCCTGGGACGCGACGGGCACCGGCAAGGCGTAGCTGATCGCTCCGAGGGCGCCTTCGGAGGTGTCGGCCTGGTCGACGGCTCCGAGCACGTCACGCGTGGCGGCGATGGACAGGCCGCCGAGGGTGGTCAGTGCCTTGATCAACCGCAGCCGTTCCGCGTGCTCCTCCCCGTACTCGGCCAGGGTCGCCGCCGTCGCCCGTCCGGCGGGCAGCAGACCCTGGCGCCGGAAGTACTTGATGCTGGCAACCGGCACGCCGGTCCGTCGGCTGAGTTCCGAAATCTTCATGCGTCCTCCCTGCTGCTCATGCGCCCGTACCCCGGCTTCGGCGATTGGACACCACAACAAGGTACTGCCAGTATCTAGCAGCTGGATACCTGAAGTATCCAGTACGGAAACGCAGCCGCACCGGAGAATCGATGCCTCACCCCACGCCCCCCTCCGTGCTCCGCCGACCTCAGTTGTGGATCGGGACCGGACTCATCGCCGCAGTGGTCTCGATGCTGTTCGCCCTGCTCTACGTGGGCGGAAACGTCAACCCGAGGGGCAACCTGCGCGACCTGCCCGTCGCGCTGGTCAACTCCGACAGCGGCGCCGATGCGGGCGGCCGCCACGTCAACCTCGGCGAGCAGATCGTCGCGGGCATACAGAAGGCCGCCGAGGGCGACAAGAGCATCGACTGGCAGGTGATCACCCGCGCGGAGGCCGACGAACGCCTCGGTCGCGGCAAGCTCTTCGGCGCCCTCGTCATCCCCAAGGACTTCAGCGCCACGGTGACCGCGCTCGGCGCCCCGCAGCCCGCGCCCCAGGGCAAGGCGGTTCCGCCGACCCTGACCGTGCTGACCAACCAGGCCGCCGGAAGCATCGGCTCCTCCATGTCGTCCCAGGCCGCCCAGAAGGCCGCACACGCCGCCTCCGCCCAGCTCGGACGGGAACTCCTGAAGCAGGCCGGAGCCCAGAAGACCCCGCTCCCGACGGCGGCCCAGCTCAAGCTGGCCGACCCGGTGACGGTGACCGTCGCCGACGGCCACCCGATCGGCTCCCGCAGCGCCATGGGCCTCAGCGCCTTCTACTACGCGCTGGTCCTGGTGGTCTGCGGCATGCTCGGCGCCAACTTGGTCAACTCTCAGGTCGACACCGCGCTCGGCTACCTGCACACCGACTTCGGTCCCATCCGCAAGCGCGAACCCGTCCAGCACACCAGCCGCGTCCGCACCCTGGCCATCGGCATCGCGCTCATGCTCGGCCTGTCGCTGGTCATGGGCTCCCTGGTCGAGGTCGCCACGGTCGGCATCCTCGACATGGACGCCTCCCACCTCGGCCTGCTGTGGCTCTACTCGGTGGCCACCATCGCGGTCGTCGGCGTGGGCAGCCTGGCCCTGTTCGCCGCCTTCGGTACGCCCGGCATGCTGCTGGCCACCATCGTCTTCGTCGCGATGGCCGTCCCCTCCTCCGGCGCGACCGTGCCGATCCAGGCGCTGCCCGGCTTCTTCCGCGCCCTCGCCGAGTTCGAGCCGCTGCGCCAGATCACCGAGGGGATGCGCTCGCTCCTCTACTACGGAGCCCAGGCCGACGCGGGCCTCACCCGGGCATGGGCCGCGATGGGCATCGCCCTCGTCGCCGCCCTGGCCTTCGGCTTCGCCGTCACCCGCCTCTACGACCGCCGGGGACTGCACCGCATCCCCCACCCCGTCACCCAGGCCCCTGAATCCTCTGAGCGCTCTGAAGACTCAGAGACTGCCGCACCCGCCACCGCCTGAGCGGCAGAGCATCCGACCCGACCGGGGCGTCCCGCATCTCGCGGGGCGCCCCGGCGCGTGTGGGGAGGGACCGGACCGCAGGCGGCTGCTGCGGCGCGCGATCGGCATCGCGACCTGTGGCACCACCCTGGGCGACGCTCCGTACGGCTCCCTCCGGATCGGCATGGACGCAGGGTGCTCTCCGGGGCCCACCGGCCACAGCCGCGGACGGCTCACTGAATGAGGTCGGTGTGCGGATGGTCCGGGGACGCCGGGCAGACGTAGAGCTGCATGGTGGCGGTGCTGCCGACTTCGGCTCCGGTCGGTTGCGCGGGGCTGTCACCGGTGGTGTGCCCACGGGCGGGCGCGGCGGCTTGATCCTCGTACGGGACCCAGCCCTGGGTGCCTCTGTCCCATTCGAACGAGGCGATCGTCAGCAGCGGGACCAGCGGGACCAGCGGGACCATCAGAGCCCGCAGACGGCGCACAACCGGGTGCAGGGGTCGGTGCGGCCCCACGGGGCCCAGCCGCCGGCCTTCCAGCCGGGCCTCGGCCAGCTCACTCGAACAGAAGTCCGCGCGCAGCCGTCCCCGCCCGCACGGCCCGCCGCGGCCGGTCAGAGGCTGGCGATCACCGCGTACCTCTCGTCCGTGACGGGTCCGCCCCACAGCTCAGGGTCACTGCTGAGCGGCTCGACGCGGAGGTCGGACACCATGGGGCGGACGGCTGCGGCCAAGAACGAGGCGGTGACGCCGCCGTGCCAAGGTAGTGACTCGGCTCCGGTGACATAGGGAACGCCACTCTGCCCGGCCTCCCGCCAACGTCCCTCGACCAGTACCAAACGGCCACCGGGTCGTAGCCTTGCGACCCATTCGCGCAGTGCGCCCTCGGGGTTCGGCAGGGTCCACAACAGGTGCCGGGACAGCAGGACGTCGTATCGTTCCGGCCCGGTCGGGGGAACGGCCGCGTCACCGACGAGGAATCGGCCCGGAAGGCCCGCGGCCGCCAGCTTGGCCTCGGCCTGATCCACCATCCGCGGCGCCAGGTCCACTCCGGTGACGCGATGCCCGGCTTCCGCGAGTAGCAGAGCCAGCGAACCGGTACCGCAGCCGACATCGAGGACATCCAACGGACCGGCGGGGACCCAGGAACTCAAGAGCCGGGCCCAGGCGGTACGGGTGTCCTCGCGGCGCAGCCCGTGGTCCGGCTCGTCGTCGAACGCCGACGCGGCGGCGTCCCAGTACGCGGTGATGGCAGCGGTGGGATCAGACATGCCGGCCATCGTGTCATCCTCCACTGACACCGCTTCACCTCACCGCCGAGCGCGGTCCTGGCGCAGCCCCGCGAGCCGGCCCGAGGAAGTGCGATCGGCCGTGGGCGACCCTGCCGCGCGGTGGGCGGGTGTGCGTGCCCCTCGCCGCGCGCGTCCAGGCCCGTGGCCACGCCTATCTGGCCACGGTCAGCCACGACGGGCAGACGGTCCTGCACGCCTGTGTCTGCAACCACCTCACGACCACCGCGGACGTGGATACCCTCCTCGACGAGGTACTGGCCGCTGCTGGCCATCTGCAGTGAGCGAGACGGCGCCGGCCCAAGTCCCCTCAAGCGGACGCGGCGGACGCGGCGGACGCGGCGGGCGCGGTGTCCGGGCGGGCGGGCCGTTGGGCGCCCATCAGCAGGGACCGGTTCGGCGTGGAGGGCGTGCCCGGGCCAGGGCTTGCGGGTCACTGTTGGCAGGCTTTGACGATCAGGTCACGGGCGGTGCGGCCTTCGGGGACGGGCATGAGCGGGTACACGTGGGGCAGGCAATCGGCCCGGTGGTAGTCGATGGGGACGCCGGCTTTGGTGGCCTTGGCGGCCAGGGAGTCGCTGTCGGTGAGGAGGATGTCGTGGGTGCCGCTGAACACCGTGAGGGGCGCGAGGCCGTCCAGTGTTCCGTGCAGGGGGCTCACCTGGGGGTCTGCCGGGTCGAGGGGGTCGGCGTACAGGCGTCCGGCTTCGGCCAGTCCCGCGCGGGCGAGCATCGGGTCGAGGCGTTCGATGCGGGCCTGGTCGGGATGGGTCATGGTGACGTCCAGCCACGGCGAGATGAGCACGATCCTGGCCGGCTGTACCCCGTACCGGTCGCGCAGCTGTTGCGCCACGGCGAGCGCCATTCCGCCTCCGGCAGAGTCGCCCATGACGATGACGTTGTCCGGTCCTGACTCCTCGATCACGTCGGCGAGGATGTCCGTGGCGGCGGGCACTACCGTGGTGGCCCGGCCGTGGGGTGCCAGCGGATAGACGGGTACGCAGACGCGTGCCGGGACTTGGCGGGCGAGCTGGGCGGCGAGCCGCCAGTGGTGGATGAGGATCTCCTCGATGTACGCGCCGCCGTGCAGGTACAGGATCCGGCGCCCGGCTGCCGGGCCCTTTGGGGCGATCTCGTACACGGGCCAGTGGTTTCGGTGGCCCACCGAGAGGGTGACCGCGCGGTCAAGGTGCTTCGGCGGCGCGAAGGAGGACGGGCGCAGTGACACTGCCTCTACGCGTGCCCGTACGCGGTCCGTGGAGGACATCATCTTCTTCACGCCCGACACGCGCACCACGGCGCTGACGGCCTTGGTCTGCCAGCTGGTCATACGGTCTCGAGCTCCTGCCGTAGTGCCCGGGGCCGGGCGGGTTCCTCCGGACGTGGTCGCGGCAGCCATCGCCGAGGCAACACAGGCGGTATCGACCGGCTCGACGTCGCCGTGGATCTTCCAGACGACCCTGGATGCGGGAGTCTCTGACCCGTGCATCCTCGCGCCGCTGCGCGCGTAGTGCAGCGGTACGGCGCCGTGGGCCGGGCGGAGACCACCGGGGTGGCCGCGAGCCGCACGTTGCTGGGCACCGCGGCGCGGCGCGACTGGCGGCGAAGGCCCGGACGCGGGCGAACCTCCATACGCTCCTGCGCTGCCCTTGGAGTTCCGTGGAAGGGTCAGAATCCTGCGGGCCTTCAGCCGGATCACGCCGCCGCCTCCCGGGTGTACGCGCCCGCCATGCGCACCGGCTCGGCGCGCATGGCGGGCGAGCATCCGGAGGTGGCCCGGTAGCGGTGGGAAGCCAGTGCCCTGGAGAGGTCGATGAGCCGGCGACGCGGGTCGGTGCCGCCCGGCGTGGGGGTGAGCTGGGAGAGCGCCTCGTAGGTGCGGGTCCAGCGATCTGTTCGGCTGCGGCGTCATGGGTTTCTCGTTACTCCACAGCGCGGCCGATGAGTTTGTGGCTCCCGGCCGGTCCAAGCTCGTGACACCCGAGGAAAGGACACCGCCATGTCGGAGCTACTCGTCGACTTCATCACCTCCCTCGACGGACACGCATCGGGAGAGGGATGGCCCGGATTCTGGGGCCTTGAGGGCCCGGAGTACCTCGCCTGGCTCGGCGAGCAGCCCCAGGCCACCTACCTGATGGGAGCGAACACCTACCGCCTCATGTCGGGCTTCGCTGCGGGCGAGGTCCCCAAGGGCCAAGACGAGTTCAGGCCCGAAGAAGAAGCGTCCGTCGACGAGCTCACGCAAGCGTCCAAGGTGGTGTTCTCCTCCTCACTCGAGGAGCCGCTGACGTGGGCCAACTCCACGCTCGTCCGCGACGACGCCGTTGAGGCGGTCCGCGCCATGAAGTCGAGTGGCTCGGGGCTCCTCAGCACGATCGGCAGCCTCAGCCTGTGCCGGTCCCTGCTACGAGCCGGACTCGTCGACCGCTTCCGGGTCGTAATGTTCCCGGTGATCACCGGGGCCACGGGCGAAGAACGCATCTACGACGGCTACCCGGACGTTGCCCTCGAGATGATCGAGCACCGCACCTTCGACGGCCGCATTCAGCTGGTCGAGTACAAGCCCCGCGTGCTCGAGCACCCGCCGCTCGGCGTCCCTGAGTGACGTCGCCCTGTCCGCCGGTCTGGACGGCCATCAGGCCGGGCGCCGTCGGGTGCGGACCAAGACCTAACGGGGGTCGGCCAACGTCAGGACGCCCGGTCTGCCTGACCCCGAGCCGTCGCAGGTCAGCCCATGTACGTCCCTCCCAGACCGCAGTCTCCACAAAGACCAACCTTCCGGATACGGATACGGATGCGCCGCTGGACGCTTCCCTGGGCAGAGCCTCGCGGCCTGAGGGCTCTACATGGCCGATGGGGCCAACTGAAGCGCTCAGCCACAGCCGAGACTTAGAGGGGCGGGTGTGGGGCGCGTAGGAGATCTCGTGCAGGCTAGCCGCGATGCTGCGGTTGCCGACCTGACGGAGGGTGTCGGTGCGCGAGTCGCGCGCGGTCTGCGGTGTCCCGGTGCGACCCGGGTCCGGTCGGCGTGCCTGCGGGCCTTCGGGCAAGCCGAGTGCCTGGTAAAGGGCCGTGAGGTGGTCGCGGGTGGCGAGGGCGTGCCGGACGATGCGGCAGAGCTGTTCGCTCCGTTACTCCGACCGCACCGGCCAGCGCGCACCCGGCACCTTGACCACCCGGTCGCCGACGCCGAGCGACCGATACGTCCGGCTGTTCACCTCGATGCTGAGCTCCCGCCCCTCGTCGGTGCGGATCCCCATCATGCAGTGGCCGGTCGGGCCGTAGGTACCGGTCGAACTGCTCACCCACCGGCCGGTGACCTCCCCGGTGTAGGCGTCCTTGACCTCGCCCACCCGCTGCGAGGCGATCATCGCCAGGACCATGGCGAGCGGGCCGATGGAGAGGAGCAGGACAACGGTGTTCGACATGTGCGACCCCCCGCATCGACGACGGCACAGGCCATCCACGGCAGCGTACCGGTCTTGTGGTCGCCAGCCCAGAAGGCATACGCAGAGGGGCTGTTCGGCCCCGGTCCGGGGTCAGGGCTGATTCATGGTCCGGGGTTGACGGGGTGACCGACCGAAGTCGCCCTGCGTCACCGGAGCCTCGATGTGCCGCCAGTCTGCCACCGTCTGCCTGATCGAGTCGCCCAGCCGCGGAGCGCTCGACCGGCGTATCGAACTCGCCGATCTGACCATCGCAGATGTCGACGTCGAGGACAGCGGGATCGACCTGTGGATCGCCTACTCCAAGACCTACAAGGCGGCGGGCGGCGAGTCCACCTTCATCTCCGCGGAGACGGGCACCCCTCGGTACGATCCGGTGGCCGCCGTACGGGACCGGCTGAACTGCCTGCACCGGATGGGCGTACACGAGGGGGCCATACGTACGCGCCCTCACCTCCCAGGGGCGGCTGCAGAACCGGGCCACGGCAATGAAGCGCGGCGCCCACGTGAGCGGCGACGCCCTCAACGACTGGGTCCGCCACCGCGCCACCTCCCGCGGCCTACGGCGCGGCGGCGCCCAGGAGATCGCCGACGCGGGCGCGACCCGACACAGCGGGGCCGGTGGAAACCCGGCTCCTCGACCGTCAAACGCGAGTACCTCGACCACGCGCAGTCCCGAGCCCAGCACCCCTGGCACCAGGTCCAGGCCGCCCGGCGCGGCGCGTCGGGAGATGCCTCCTGATTGCGACGGACGCCGACAGAGCCGCCGTCCGGGCGCGGGGGAGCGTAGGCCGAAGCAGCCGGGTGCCGAAGTACTTCACCCGCGGTATATCGGCCCCGTTCCGGCCCTGCCGGACGCGCGAAACCGGCCTACCGTGGAGGTATGGCTGGTGAACAGCAACAGCAACAGCAACAGCAACAGCAACAGCAACAGCAACAGCAACAGCAGCGGCATCCGCAGCAGCACGCGCGCGGGACGGTCGCCCCGCAGGCCGGGCGCGAACAGGAGAACTGCCCGGCCTGCGGGCGCCATGTCGACACGGTGGTCAGGCGGCGCAAGGCGCTCGGGATCTTCATCCCGGAGTGGGTGCCGGGTCCCTGCCGGAACCCGGACTGCTCAGAGTACGAAGCCGAGACAGCCGGTTACTAGCCCCGTAGTTCGCATGTAGTTCGTTCGGGTGTGACCACAAGTTTTAGTTGGCGGTTCCCAAGTCTAGTTGGCGGCTCGCCCGACGCGGTGCCCGCGTGCGTAGGGCACTTGCGTGATCGAGATCCCAGAGCCATTCATACGAAGCACGATCGATCGTGAGGGAGAGCAGGGCGCGCGGTGGTTGGCCAGGCCGCCGGAACCGGGCCTCTCAGAAACCCGGTGTGGATCATTCTTCGCGCTCGGTCGGGACCTGGAAGAGGCCGAATCAAGCCGGGGAGGCTGGCTTGTCGGTGCTCGGACCTAACATGCGGAGCATGACACGTTATGTTGACGAGGATCTGCACGGTGCGGAGTTCCGCGAGTGCGATCTGACCGGGGCACGCTTGATCGGCGTCGTCATGCAGGATGCCGTGATCGACGGGTTCATCACCAACCTTGTGGTGAACGGTGTTGAGGTCACCGAGTACGTCGAGGCAGAGCTCGACCGGCGTCATCCGGTGCGGGTGCTGATCCGCTCCGAGGACCCTGCCGACCTGCGAGAGGCATCGCGTCGGCTCCATGTCGGCTGGGCCGCCACGATCGAGCGAATCCGGCGTACGCCCGGCATCGAACACCGCAGCGTGAACGACGAGTGGTCGGCGGTGCAGACGATGCGCCACCTGGTCTTCGTCTACGACTCGTGGTTCCGCCGCTGCTGCCTGGGCTCGACGGAGCCGTTCACGCCGATGGGCATCGGGACGACCGTCGAGCCCTACCGTGGAGCGCACGGGCTTGACCTCTCGCTCGATCCGGCCCTCGACGAGATCGTGAGCGTGCGTGACGCACAGGCCGCCGAGCTCGAGGCGTGGCTCGACGAGGCCACCGATGCGGCGCTCGCGGCGCGAGCGCCGGTGCCCGACGACGATGTCTGGCCGCCGTACGCCCGGGGTCGCTCGGTGCGGCAGTGCCTCGGCACGGTGCTCAACGAGACCTTCGAGCACCACGGCTTCTGCGTCCGCGACCTCGACCTGATCGAGGCACAGGATGCCGAGTAGGGCCGGCTATGGACTCAGCATCGTTCGGGCGAGGCCGCCGACTTAAGCTGGGACTCGCCAACTAAAGCTGAGAGTCACATCGGGTTGTCATGTGTGGGTCCATCGGGGCTGTATGACTTCGATCCCGAGGAGTTCGAGTAGGTGGACGTGGATTCCTCGGGCGAACACAACGGTCGGGGGGTCCATGATGTTGCCGATGCGCAACTCCAGGATGGACAGGGTGTAGAGGATGATGCGGGCGGTCGGGGCGACGCGGCGGGAGTCGGGGTAGAGCCCGGCCATCTTGCCGTCGCCGCCCAGGGCCCGGCGGACCTCGCGCTCGATCAGACAGAACACCAGCAGCGCCAGGCAGATCACTTGGATGAGCGCTGCGACGCGGCTGTTCTTCTGAACGAAGACCGGGGTGACCGCGAGGGGGCCTTTGAAGTCGGCGTAGCGGCGTTCAACACCGGATTGGCACTTGTAGTCCAGCAGGATCTGCTCGGCGGCGCGCGTCTGGCCGCCGGGGGCCGGCAACGGGGCGACCAGTGCGTACCAGCCGTCGGCGGCGGTCTCAGCCGTCAGCGCTTCGGTATCAAACCACCAGGTGAACGTGGGTTTTCCGGTGTCAGGATGAGTGCCGGTGATTGTGTGCAGCACCTTGGCCACACGCCGGGTCTTGGCGATCACTCCGGCCCGGGCGGAGATCTTCTCGCTGGTGTTGTAGTAGCGGCCGCCGGCCCCGGCGGCCAGCTTGTCCAACTCGGCGGCGGCTTTGGCCAGGTGCTTGTCCCGGGCCTGCTGCTGGCCGGCGGCGTTGCCGGTGGAGTGCACCAGCACCCGGCGCAGCGTGACCGGGGTGTCCTTCTTGCGCGGCCCGGCCAGGGTGACGGTGTCCTCCAGGACCCGGTAGACGTCCCGCCGGTCGGCGGGACTGTTCTTGGCCCGGGCCGGGACGTGGTCCACGATCCGGGCCGCGTCCAGGTCGAGCCCGGCGTAGAAGCCGTCGGCGACCCGGGCCGCCGGCAGCGGCGCGGTGAAATCCACCTCCGCGGCGCACAGCGCGGTCACATTCGCCCAGGACACCAGCTTGGAGTCGGCGACCATCAGGAACCTGCGCGGCCCGGCTATCTCCTTGAGCGCCTTCATCGTGTCCACGACCTGCGACACCTCGGCCGCGCCGCCGTCGAACACCTTGGAGAACACCGGGATCCCGCCGTCGCCGGCCACCGCGATCCCGGCCTGGACCTGCTTGAGGTCGAACCGGCGGTCTTTCGGATGGCCGTGCTTGATCTGCGGGAACGCCGGGTCCTGGTCGGGCTCCGGGTAGGCGCCGGACATCGACATGCTGGTCATGTCCCAGTGGATCTTCGCCACGTCGATCCCGAACCCGCTGATCGCGGTGGCGGCCACCGTGCCGGATATCTCCGCCAGATGCGGGGCGACCGCGTCCAGCGCCCGGGCCAGCCGGTCGTCGTTGAGCAGTTCGGCCTCGACGCCGAACGTCTCCTCCACCGCCCACGCCGACGCCCAGTCCCCAACCCGCTGCAGCGGCATCGGGCTGGTCAGGCGGTTCGCGATGAGCACTTCGATCACCTGGCCGTGCGTGAGATCGGCGTCGCTGCGCACCGGGCACCGCTCGTCGACGATCCCGGCCACGTCCAACCGCCGCAGGATCTCCACCGCCGCCGGCAGACCGCCCAACCGCTTCCTCACCTCAGCCTCGACCACGGAGATCATGACCGGGCGCACCGTCCGCGCCCTCGGCGACTTCGAATTCGATTTCGACACACCCGGCCAACGACCATGATCTCGCAACAGAAACAGCCCCAAAACGAGTCCAGCCGAAATCAGGACATGCGAACTACGGGACTAGCTCTGCCCGGGGCTCTTCCCGGAGCTGCTCGCTCCGTCAGCCCTCGGTGCCAAGACCGGAGGCGACGACGAGGCCGTTTCGCCACAGCTGGTTCACGCGTGAGCGCTCGGCGCTGTCGGGGTAGGGATTCGTACACGACGGCCCGGGGCCGCCGCCCGACATCGGCTCGCTGGACGGGCCCGAGTAGTGGTCCGGCAGACCCAGTACGTGGCCCGTCTCGTGGGCGGTCACGCGGGTCGAGTTGGGCTGCTCGTTCCGCGAGTGGTCCAGGAAGATGACGCGCCTTCGCGGTCAGCCACTGCCGCACTATCCCGCGCTGCGCGGTGGCAGCCGCTGTGTGATCCGGTCGAACAAGTCCGTCAGCGGCTCGCCGATCTCCTGACCGAACTCGGTCAGCCCGTAGGTGACTTGGGGCGGCGTCGTCGGTTCGACCTCTCGCCAGACCAGGCCGTCCTGGACCAGCGCGCGCAGGGTCTGGGCAAGCATCTTCTCGCTGATGCCCTGGATGCTGTCGCGCAGCTCGTAGAACCGAAGGTCGTTGCTCCGCAAGGAGATCAGCACCCAGATGCCCCACCTGCTGGTCACGTGGTCGACCACCTCGCGCGCGGGGCAGTCAGTGTGAAACACGTCATACCGATTGCCCGTCCCGGCCTGTGTCAACTGCGCGCCTTCCTTCATGTCAGGAGCTTACCTCTGGGTATGTCCTTACGGAAGGTAAGCCCGGCGCCTAGCGTCAATTACCGCAGTGCACAACGGACTAGGAGCTGAACATGATCGTGGTGACCGGGGCTACCGGGAATGTGGGCCGGCCTTTGACGCGGGCCCTGACCGAGGCGGGCGAGCAGGTGACAGCGGTGTCGCGGCACGCGGCAGCGGCGGCGGACGGCGTCCGGCATGTGGCGGCCGATTTGTCCGAACCGGCGGGCCTTGCGCCCGCGTTGGACGGGGCGAAGGCGCTGTTCCTCCTGCTGTCCGGCGACCTGCACGCCCCCGAGGCCAGGCCGGCCGACCTCATCGGCCTGGCCGCAGCCAGCGGGGTCCGCCGGGTCGTCCTGCTGTCCTCGCAGGGCGTGGCGACCAGGCCGCTCGGCCCCTCGCGGATCGCGATGCGCGCGCTGGAGGACACGTTGCGCGAGTCCGGCCTGGAGTGGGCCGTCCTGCGGCCGGGAGGCTTCGCCTCCAACGCCTTGGCCTGGGCGGAATCCGTCCGCATACAAGGGGCGGTCGCGGCACCCTTCGGCGACGTCGGAGTGCCGGTCATCGACCCCGCCGACATCGCCGAGGTCGCGGCGGCCTGTCTGCTCGACGACCGGCACTCCGGCGGGGTGTACGAGCTGACCGGGCCGGAGGTGATCACGCCACGTCAGCAGGCAGAGGCGATTGCCGCCGCGCTCGGCTCGCCGGTGCGGTTCCATGAACTCACCCGCGACGAAGCCAAGGCCGCGATGGCCCAGTTCGTGCCGCCGGAGCTCGCCGACGACACCCTGGACATCATCGCCGCCCCGAACCCGGCCGAACTACGGATCAGCCCGGACGTGGAACGAGTCCTCGGCCGGGCCCCACGCCCCTTCAGCGACTGGGTCGCCCGCAACATCGCCGCTTTCCGCTGAGCTTGTCCTACCTTCTAAGCGTGGGTCTGAGGCGGTCATTCGTAAGATCGTCGGGCCCGGGGGTTCCGGGTATGGCTGTGAGCTTGTCGCCGTTGGATGGCTCAAAGAACTTGGCCGCCCGGAGCCCCGCGACGACTCGACCGCTAATTGGGATATGCGACTCGATCGCTGTGTAGGACAACGTCGGCGAGGTCGTCTGCTGGGCTGCTGTTGGACGACGAGCTGGCGGAGGTGACCGTGCCCCAGATCTGGGCCGGCGTGGACATCGGCAAGGAACACCACCACTGCGTGGTGATCGACGCGGAAGGCGAACGCCTGCTGTCACGGCGTGTCCTCAACGACGAGACAGCGCTGCTTGAGCTGATCAGCGACGTACTGGCTCTGTCCGAGGATGTGCTGTGGGCGGTCGACATCAACCACGGCGGGGCCGCCCTGCTGATCGGTCTCCTGCTCGGCCATGATCAGCCGATGGTCTATCTCACCGGTCTGGCCGTTCACCAGGCATCGGCCGCCTATCGAGGCCAGGGCAAGACGGACGCCAAGGACGCCTTTGTCATCGCCGACCAGGCCCGCATGCGCAAGGACCTCGGTGCACTCCGGCCAGGCGACGAGATAGCCGTCGACCTCAAGATCCTGGTCAGGCGCCGCACCGATCTCGTCAACGACCGAACCCGCCAGATCAACCGGCTCCGGGAACAACTCCTGGAAATCTTTCCGGCGTTGGAGCGGGCACTCAGCCTGACGAACAAGGGACCGGTCATGCTTCTGACCGGCTACCAGACCCCGGCCGCGATCCGCCGCAGCGGTGTCAAGCGGATCGAGACCTGGCTGAAGAACCGCAAGGTCCGCGGCGCCGAGACCATCGCTCGGGCCGTCGTCGAGGCGGCCCAGGCCCAGCACACCGCCTTGCCCGGAGAGAAGCTGGCCGCGTCCATGGTGGCCCGGCTCGCGAAGGGGGTGATGGCCCTCGAAGAGGAGATCGGTGAACTCGACGCACTCATCGAGGCCAGGTTTCACGAGCACTCGCATGCCGAGGTGATCCAGAGCATGCCCGGTATGGGGGCCACGCTCGGCGCCACATTCATCGCCGCCACCGGTGGGGACATGGAAGCCTTCGGCACCGCTGACCGCCTCGCTGCGTTTGCCGGCCTGTCCCCGGTGCCACGCGACTCCGGCCGCGTCAGCGGCAACATGCGCCGGCCCCGCCGCTACCACCGCGGCCTTCTGCGAGCCTTTTACCTATCCGCCATGGCCAGCCTGAGATCGTGCCCAGCGTCACGCGCGTACTACGAACGCAAACGCGCCGAGGGGAAGGGACACAAGCAGGCAGTGCTGTCTCTCGCCCGACGTCGAGCCAACGTTCTATGGGCAATGATCCGCGACGGAGCGTGCTACCAAGCCGCACCAACCGTCACCACGACGGCTTGACTTCCTCATTGGGAAGTTATTTCACGGACGTAGAACGGACGTAGACGGGTGGGATCGGCAGATGCAGAGACCTACCGGGCACCGCCCGAGGCCATTCGAAAGCCGGCCATGAGCTGGTGCGCGTACTCATCCTCCGGACCGAATTCCTGAACCGCTTCGCAGGCCTCCTGGAGTCGGCCCTTCTCGCACAGCAAGTTCACAAGGTGATAGGGGGCTCCACTGTCGCCAGCCTCGGCACGATCGCGCAGCGCCGCATCCATCCCCCGCTCGTGAAGCGAACTGTTGAGTCTCCGACGTGCGTGGACATCCGTGAGTGCGCGGAATGCCGGTGCGGGCCACGTGAAGCACAGCGTCGAGCACGTCGCGAAGGCTGTGCTGCGGTGTCCCGATGCTGCCCTCCGAGTAGCCGTCCGCGCATGGCCTGCGTGACCTACATGACCTGCATGGCCTAAAAGTGCCCGGAGCCCCCAAGGCTCCGGGCACTTCAGTTTGCGGCGGCGGCGAGGATCGCGTCCAGCACGCCCGGGAAGCGGGCCTCCAGGTCGTCGCGGCGAAGTGCGGTGAGGCGGCGGTTGGCCTCCTCGCGCTGGTGGATGAGACCGGCCTCGCGCAGGACCTTGAAGTGGTGGCTGAGGGTGGACGGCGCCACGTCGACCGGGAACGTGCCACAGGCCCGCTCCGATTCGGCCAGAAGTGTCCGGACGATCGTCATCCGGGTGGGGTCGGAGAGCGCGTGCAGGACATCGAGCAGGTCGATCTCGTCCGCGGCCGGGTGGGCCAGTGGCGCGCGGCGTTGGCGTGAACGGGGCACGTGCGGCTCCATGTTCGACAATCATCGAATTACGATGTACTAATTCATTGTTCGATGTTCGTGAAACATCGAACATCGAACAGCGCACATCGTACCTGTCGGAAGGGGAGCCGGAGATGCGTGCCTTGGTGATGACCGCGCCTGGAGGATCGGAGAACTCGGAGGTACGGGAGATCGACGTACCCCACCCCGGTCCGGGAGAGGTGTCGGTCGATGTCGCGTACGCGGGGCTGAACTTCGTCGACGTGATGGCCCGGCGAGGCGACAGCGGCTACGCCGCACACTGGCCCCACGTGCCCGGCCTGGAGATCTCCGGCACCGTCCGCGAGCTCGGGCCGGGCGTCACCGGCTTCTCCGTCGGTGACAGGGTTGCCGCCGTGCCCACCGGCCGGGGCCTCGCCGAAGTGGCGGTCGCCCGGGCCGAGCTGGTCGTCGCGGTGCCCGATGCGGTGCCGCTGCGGCAGGCCGTCGCCACCCCACTGGGGCTGGCGACGGCGCTGCTCCTGCTCACCGACGCCGGCCGGTTCAGGCCGGGTGACAGCGTCCTGGTGCACTCGGCCGGCGGAGGCATCGGCAGCGCGATCGCCCAGCTCGTACCGCTGCTCGGCGGCGGCCGGCTGATCGGCACCGTGGGGCGGCCGGAGAAGGCCGCCGACGTCGAGAAGGGCGGCTACGACATCGGACTCGCCCGCGGCGACGGCCTCGCCGAGGCGATCCGCGCCGCGACCGACGGCCACGGCGTCGACCTCGTCCTGGACCCGCTCGGCACCACGGCCCTCGCCCTCGACCTCGACGTGGCCGCGCCCGGCGGCCGCATCGTCCTCTTCGGCAACGCCGGCGGCGGCTCCATGGACGCTCTGCCGCCCGCCGGACGCTTGCTCGCGGGCAACCTCACAGTGACAGGTTTCAGCCACCGCGGCCTGGTCGCCGCGGCCCCCGCCCGGGTCGCCGCAGCCACCACCCGCATCCTCGCCTTCCTGGCGGAAGGCCGCCTCACGCTCCCCCTGACCGAACTGCCGTCACTCGCCGAGGTCCCCGCGGCCCACGACCTCCTTGCCGAGGGGCGCGCCACCGGCAAGTACGTCGCCCGCGTCGGCGCCGTCCGGCCGTGACCGTCGCCGGTCCTCAGGAGGGCTTGGTGGGGGAGAAGGCGGTGACGGTCACCTTGTTGTCGCATTCGGCGAAGACGCCGTCGTCCATGGCGATCTGGTGCGAGCCCGCGCCGGGGACGCCGATGACGAGGGTGGGGAAGCTGGCGGGCGTGGCGCCGGACACGCAGTAGCCGTCGGCTTCGCCCTGGACGTTGACGAAGGTGAGCTTCGTCCAGGCCCGGGCGCCCGGGGCCAGGGACACCATGGATGCCGATCCGCTGTGGGTGGTGGCGAGGGGGAGGTTCTTGCCCGGCGAGCCGTTGCCGGCTCCGGCGACCGTCGGGAACCCGAGGAGCGTGCAGGGATGCTTCGAGGTGTTGGTCACCGAAACGATGGCGGCTCCCGTTCCCGTACCCGACGGCCGGACATCGGCCTGGTGGGCATCGGAGGCCTTGAGCTGGTCGATCGTGCAGGCCTTCGCCCCGCCGCCGCCCGGGCCGGGCTCCGAGGGGGTGGGTTTGCCCGTGCCACCCGTGCCGCCCGTGCCGCCCGTGCCGCCCCCGGGAGAGGAGGTACCGCCCGGGGGAACCGGCTTCGCCGACGCCGAACCCGCGGGCGGCGTCGACGGCTTGGCGACCGCGCCGTCCTCACCGGCCGGCGTGCAGCCCGTCGCCAGAGCGGTGACCGCCACCGCCGCCACCAGCGCCGCCACGGTACGGCCGACACCTGCTGTGTACTGCATGACCACTCCCCGAGGTTCACGACCGGTCCCGCACCGGTACTCGCGGAGGGACACACCATCACGCCCCACCCCGGTTCTCCACGACGCCGCACCGTGGCGGTTCCGTGACACGGCCATGACGAACGACGAAGGCCAGGCCGTGCGCCATCGGGACGCCCCTGGGGGCGCCGGAGCTGCCCCCGACAACCCTGTGTCCCCGGCACCCACGTTGAAATCGGCTGGGCCTACGACCACGGCAAACCGATCGTTCTCCTGGGGGAGGGGGGCAGTGCTGTCGGAGACAAGGACCACGACGACCCCACACCCGAACTCCAGGTTCCGGCTCCGCCGTACCGCCGAGGGCATCATGGCCATGTGAACGCGTCCCCGACCGCCGGTGGCGGAGCCGCTGTCCCAGGATCCCTCAACGTCGCTCCCACACCCCGGACGGCCGTCGTATGGCTCCCTCCCGCCGCACTGTGGCCCCCCATCCAGATCATCCGTGTCGAACACGACCCCCAAATCCGACGCTGGCCACCGCACGTCAACCTGGTCTTCGGCTTCGTCCCGGAGGCCGACTTCGACTCGGCGGCCCCGCTGCTGGCAGCCGCGGCCACCGAGATCGAGCCCTTCACCATCCGCCTCAGCGGTGTGCGCAGCTTCCGGCACCGTGCGTACGCCACCGTGTGGCTGGACCCCGCCGCAGCCGGCCTGGCTCCCTGGACAGCGCTCCAGGACACCCTGGTGGAGCCGTTTCCCCTGTGCCGCAGCCGATTCCCGCACTTCACACCACACCTGTCACTCGGGCACAGCCGTGACCCGCGGCACCTGTCCGCGGAATGCGCCGCCCTCCTGGGCAGCATGTCGGCGCAGGTCCAGGAGATCGTGCTGCTCTCCCGTCGCGGCGGAGACGAGCCCATGCAACCCCGCGCCACGATCACCCTGGGCACCGGCGGACTGCGCTGGCACCACGACTCGGGAACCTCGCCAGTGCCGGAACGGTAACTCGTTCGGCACTGACACGAGCGTGGTGGAATCGCCGAGGATGAGGATCCCCTGAAGGCGCGTCAGGCCGCCCCCACCGTTACCGCCCCCACCGCTACGGGCCTCGCCGCCCCAGTGCGGTATACGTCCCGTGGGGCTCACCCGCTCCCCCCCGAAGGGAGTGGTTGCCGTGGAGCGCACGACGTGCTGCGTGGTGGGAGGCGGGCCGGCCGGAATGGTGCTGGCCCTGCTGCCGGCCCGGGCCGGTGTGGACGTGACGGTGCTGGAGAAGCAAGCACGGCGACTTCCTACGCGACTTCCGCGGCGACACCGTGCACCCCTCCACCCTGTTCCTGCTGGACGACATCGGCCTCGCCGAACGCTTCGCGTGCCCCATGGACGCCTGGTGGTTCCGCCTGCCGCGGCGCGACGACGACCCCAGCGGACTCGTGGGCGGCCTGGGCGACAGGTTCTTCACCGCGCTCATCGACCGCGGCGACTACTGGCAGTGCGCCACGCTCATCCCCAAGGGAACCGACACCGAACGCCGCGCCGAAGGCCTGGAGCGCTTCACGACCCGGTTCGCGGCCGCCGCCCCCTGGCCGGCCGGCCGGCCGACCGGAGCCACGCCGTCACCTCCTGGGACGAGGTGAAACTGCTGGATGTACGGCTCGAACGCCTGCGCCGCTGGCACCGCCCCGGGCTGCTCTGCATCGGCGACGCCGCCCACGCGATATCACCCGTCTTCGGCATCGGCATCAACCTCGCCGTCCAGGACGAGGTGGCCGCGGTCCGCCACCTCGTTTGTCCCCTGCGCGACGGTAGCGTAGGCCTCCGCGACGTCCGCCGCGTCCAAACCCGTCGCCGGCCCACCACCGTGGCCACCCAAGGCCTTCAGCGCCTCGCCCACACCCAGGTCATCGAACCGCTGCCGGCCGGCGGTGAGATCGACGAAGCGGGAGTTCCGGTCGCTCCACCGCAAGGAGGGAATCGACCGGAAGGCGGTGAAGGGCTCCCGGCGGCGTCACGAGGGCGTGCGTCTCGACGGAGACGGTCCGCAGCGTGTAGCGGCACCGGAGGGTGGGGTCCAGGCGGGTCGAATTCGCGGCGCCGAGGTCGAGCCGGGCGGGCCGTATCACGAAGGACTACTTACCGGTAATTTTCCTTCACTCAGGAGAGTCGACGGAAGGGAGCAGGCGCGTGCCAGACCACGACCTGACCGGCTTCACGCAGAGCACGTTCACGCATGACGGTGCCACCCGCCGGGTGCTGCGCCGGGGCACAGGCCCGGCGGTGATCGTCATGGCGGAGATCCCCGGCATCACCCCCAAGGTCATCGAGTTCGCCGACCGCGTGGCCGAGACCGGTTGCACGGCCGTACTCCCGGTGCTCTTCGGTACACCCGGCCGGGATGCGGATCCCGGCGCCGTGGGCAGGCCGAGGGCCGGCCGTGCCTTGGCCTCGACTCTGTGGGAGGTGTGCGTGAGCCGGGAGTTCACGCTGTTGGCCACGGGGCGGAGTTCGCGGGTCGTACGGTGGCTGCGCGCCCTGGCCACCGCTGAACACGAGCGCTGCGGCGGCCCCGGAGTCGGCGCCGTCGGCATGTGCCTGACCGGCGGCTTCGCCCTGGCCATGGCCGTGGACGCGCGGATCGTCGCCCCCGTGCTGTCCCAGCCGTCACTACCGCTTGCCTGCACCTCGCGCCGCGCGCGCTCCATCGACATCAGCGCCGGGGAGCTCGCGGTCGTCCGCGGGCGCTGCGAGCGCGACGGGCTCCAGGTCCTCGGGCTGCGGTTCGCGGGCGACCGGCTGGTACCCGGCGACCGGTTCGCGTACCTGCGCCGCGAGCTCGGCGACGCCTTCGTAGCCGTCGAGTTGGACGACAGCGCAGCGAATCCTGCGAGCCCCCTTCCGCCGCACTCCGTCCTGACGGAGCACCTCGTCGACGAGCCCGGACAGCCTACACGGCAGGCACTCGACACGGTCCTCGACCTGTTCCGCACACGACTGCTCGGGGAGGACTCACCGCTCGCCGCTTTCGAGGCATAGGGGAGGGGTGAATGTGGAGTGGGGAAAGAAGGGGCCCTCGGTGGCGAACCTGGTCTACAAGCGGGTCTCGACCGCCCGGCAGTCGACCGCCCGGCAGAACCTCGCCCTCGACGAGGCTGGCATCGAGGATCCGGTCGTCTTCGAGGAGGACCCGGTCACCTCCAGCCGACAGTGCAGGCGGCGCCACGACGTACGCGGAGCTGCTGGATGGCGGCGAACTCGGAGACCTGACACCGGTCTGCGCGAGCTGCTCGTCGGTCGGCTGGTCCGCACGTTCCACGCGACACGGCTGCTCGACCACGAGTGGACGCCGTCAAGACGAACGGGCTACGACGCCTGACATCCGACCTTGAGTGACCGTCAAGTACCTTTAATTGACTACCAATTGATCGAACCCTTCCTTCCGCTCCTGTCGCGTCCACGCCAAGATCTCTCCTGAGTGGGCGGGCCGTATCCGGTGCCCGCCCGAGGGAGGAGAGCGCATGATGCCCCAACGGCATCGGCGGCGGTTCATGACCTGCACCGTCGTGGCGGCCGCGTTCGGTCTGGTGAGCAGCCAGTCATTCGCGGCATCCGGTGACACCAGGCCCCGGCCCTGGAACGCGCGCCACCAGGCCGACATCGGCCGCCAGCACGTCAAGGCGGTGAACGGCGGGCACGGCAGGTCCGCCTTCGCGGCGTCCGGGAGCGAGGACGGTGGTTCCGACGAGGCGGAGAACTCCGCCGAAGGCACCGCCCAGTACACCGAGGCCCGCACCGCCCCCGGTGTCGTCGCCCCCGGCGCCTACGGGGCGGCCTGGGACCAGCTGCAGTCCATGAGGCACACGAACGGGGACTGGGACCACGTCACCAAGAAGGCGTACAACTCCGACGACCCCCGCTACCGGGACCAGAACTCCAACTCCAGCGGCGGCGCGGGCAACGTGACCGGGCGCATCACCGGGGTCGCCGCCGACGACCAGGGCTACGTGTACGCGGGCGGCGCCAACGGCGGGGTGTTCCGGTCGAAGACCGGCGGCGGGCACTGGGAGCCGATCGCTGACAGGCTGCCCTCGCTCTCCACCGGCACCCTGGCCCTGGACGGCTCCAAGCGGCTCTGGTACGCCACCGGAGAGTCCAACACCGGTGCCACCTCGTATGTCGGGACCGGCGTGTACGTGCTCGCCGACCCGCAGCACGGGCAGTTCCAGCCCGGCGGCCGCGTCGGCGGCGCGGAACTGGAGAGCACCACCATCCACGCCCTGCGCTTCGCCGGCACCACCGTGTGGGCGGCCACCAGCCGGGGCGTGTGGTCGCACTCCACCACCACTCTCTCGGGGCCGTGGAAGCTGGAGTTCGCGCCCAGCCCCGACTATCTTCCGGGTGGCTCCAAGGCGTCCGACCCCAGCGCGCCGTACAAGAACATCGCCAATGACATCGCGGTGGACCCGAAGGACCCGTCCAAGGTGCTGCTCGCGGTCGGCTGGCGCGGAGGGGACAGCTACAACGGCCTGTACGCCAAGCAGGGCGACGGCAGTTGGAAGCCTGTCGGCGGTATAGGCGACCTGCCGTCGAACAGCGAGGACGTCGGCAACATGACGTTCGCGTCCGCCGCGGACGGTTCGCGCATGTACGCCATTGACCAGTCCCCGGCGCAGATGGCCGCCGACCCGAACAGCGGGCTGAAGGGCGTGTACGTGTCCAAGAGCGGCTCGCCGTTCGGGCCGTGGACGCAGATCGCCGACTACACCAAGCTGAAGGCATCCGGCTCGGCGCTCCAGGGCGATGGCTATCAGCCGGGCATCCAGTCCTGGTACAACCAGTTCCTCCAGGTCGACCCGAACAACGCCGACCATGTCTACCTGGGCCTGGAAGAGGTCTTCGAGACCAAGAACGGCGGGGCGAACTGGATCACCCCGGGACCGTATTGGAACTTCGGATTCCCCTGCTGGAGCATCGACCCGGCCAAGCAGACCGGCGACTGCTCCTCGACCACACATCCGGACCAGCACGCGGTCGCGATCGGCAGCTACCAGGGCAAGGCCTACGCCTATGTCGGCAATGACGGCGGGATTTACCGCCGCCCGGTCAGTGGGGCCATCGACTCCGGCGGCCACGCCAAGGACTGGCAGTCGCTGAACGACGGCACCATCGACACCCTCCAGTACTACTCGGTGGGCGTCGGCAAGGACCTCACCTACGGCGGCGTTTCGGTCACCGGCGGACTGCAGGACAATGGCCAGTCGATCCTGCGAGGCCGTGACAAGGTCATGGGCTCCAACTTCGGCGGCGACGGCGCCGACACCATCACGGACCCGGGCAACGGCTGCAACATCGCCCAGGAGTACGTCTACCTCGACATGTGGGTCACCCAGAACTGCGGGGTGAACAACGGCTCCTGGACCACCGACCCGGCCAAGGCCACCGAGTACGAGGTCGCACCGCCCGACAAGGACCTCGGCGGCGCGGGCGCCCGCTTCATCGCGCCCATCACCTCCGACACCAAGGACCTCAACACCTGGGTGGCCGGCGGCCAGCACGTGTGGGTGCAGAACAAGGGCTTCGCGATCCGCTCCGGCGCGGAGTGGAAGAGCGCGTTCGACCTCGGCGCGGGCCACGTGGCCACCGCCGTTGCCTCGTCCGGTGGCACGGTCTACGTCGGGTGGTGCGGGCCCTGCAACAACCAGGGCTTCGCTCGCGGCATCGCCGTCGGCAACGCGGACGGCACCGGCTGGCACCAGCTCGACCTTCCCGTTGACGGCGCCGTCCCCAACCGCTACATCTCCGGCTTTGACATCGACCCGGCCGACGCCCAGCACGTGTACGTCGCCGTCAACGGCTTCTCCCGCAAGTGGACCGAAGGCCCCGGCGCGGGCGTCGGCCACGTCTTCGAATCGAGGAACGGCGGCGCCGCCTGGACCGACATCTCGGCGAACCTCCCGGACGTACCCGCCGACACGGTGAGGCTCCTGCCCGGCGGGGGCCTCGCCCTCGGCACCGACCTGGCCACCTTCTACCGGCCCGCCGGCTCCGGCCAGTGGCAGGTCCTCGGGAAGAACCTGCCCACCACGGCCGTCATGCAGCTGAAGCTCGGCCCGGACGGCAATCTGTACGCCGCCACGCACGGGCGCGGCATCTGGTCCTTCGACGTACGGCGCCTGAGGGGCCGCGACGAATGACCTGAGTCTGACCTGACGGCCGGTGTGCGCCCCGGCCTGCGAAGGGGCGCACACCGGCCGTTGTTCATGGGATGGGGTAGGCGGCGACGTCGAGGCTGAGTGTGAGCATGTTCGATCCCTCCGTCCCCCAGGTCACGGTGGCCGCACCCGGGCGGGCGGCGCGGATCGTGACGTGGGCGGTGCCGTCCGGATCGGTCGTCGACGAGGTGATCGTCGCGAACACCGGGTTGCTGGTGCGAGGCCCTTGCCGGCGGCCGCCCGGGCCGGGCGGAACGACGGCCGTCACCGTGGTGCCGACCCGTACACACAGCCGCTGCGCGGCGAATGCCCCGGGCCGCAGCGTGACCGTGACCGGACCCGCGGCACAGCCGGAGAGCGTCGGCGAGTCTGTGGCGGCGGGTGGTTCGGTACCGGTGGGGTGCGTGGCGGAAGCGGGAGCTGACGCTCCTCGTGGTGGAGCATCCGCAGGTGAGCCGCCCTCGTTGGAACAGGCTGCCAGGGTGGAAGCCAGAAAGGCCAGCACGGGCAGCACAGGCAACACCCATGGCAGGGGCGGCCGGGTCTTTCGTCGCGTCATACCGGCCATGGCAGCCTCCTCTTCGGCGAACCCGGAGCTCCGACGTCCCGAATCGGTGATCGGTTCCGACATCAGGATCCGCTGTGGCAGCTGTCGCGGGTGCGGACTGGACGGTCGCGTGGGTCGGCACCGGCGTCCCGGTGGGCTCGGTAAATTGCTGGCTTCCCGCCCCCGCATCGTGCCCGACCGGTGTCCGGCAGAGTGTTGTTCCCTCGACTTCTCCGGTCCCGCCGAAGCGGCCGGTGATTAGTCATGCGCATGATCACGCTTCGGGCGGTACCAGCCCGGCGACACCCGCGGCCATTCGTACCTGGGCGGTGAAGAGTTGGTCGCGCGTTGCCTGGTCCGCCCAGCCGAAGTGCCCGTAGGCCTCCAGCGACACGAAGCCGTGCACCGCCGACCAGCTGAGCATGAGCGCCTGGTACGTCTGAGGCCTCACCGCTCCCTCGAACGGCGCCAGCCGCTCGGCTGCCGACTCCAAGAACTGTGAAGTGGCCGGCGCCACCAGCGGGTCGCCGAGCCGGCCGAGCCGCTCGGTGTCCAGGACGAGCGAGGCCAGATGAGATATCGCCCGCTGCCCGGCCTCGACTGTCGGCCCGTCGGGCGGGGCGGTGTACCCGGGCACCGGCACCCCGAAGATCAGCGCGAACCGCTGCGGGTCGCCCAGTGCCCAGCTGCGGTACGCCGAACAGGTAGCCAGCAGGCGCGCGCCCAGGTCGTCCGCGGGGACGGCGTCCCGGGTGGCGATCAGCGCCTCGGAGAGGCTGTTGAAGGAGTCGGCGACCAGGGCGGTGAGTAGCTCGTCGCGGTCGGCGAAGTAGCGGTAGAGCGCGGGCGGGGTGAGCCCCATCGCCCGGGCGATGTCGGTGAAGCGCACGTCGGCGGCGCCGGATTCGCGCATCAGCGTCAGCGCCGTCCGCTTGATCTCCTCGACGGTCGCCGCCCGGGTGCGCTCGCGGCGGCTGGATGCACTCGCGGGACCCATCGGGACCACCTCCGTTCGGTGCTGTGACGCGAGCCACAGGGCATTGACAAGCTTTGCGCGGACTCACCAATGTTACGCGACATAACTTTTCTGAAGAAGCTTCACTCGCTTCATTCACCGTCTCACCCGGCCCGGAGGATCGCATGTCCCAGGCTCTGCTCGACGATCGGGGCGTGCCCACCGACACCGCGGGGCGCCGCCGCCCGGGGCCGGTCGGCCGGGTGGCGGGCTGGAGCTACCGCAACAAGGGACGCACCGTCCTGCTGTGGCTGCTGGCGCTCGGCGTCGCGGTCGGCCTCGCCGCGGTGCTCGGCGGCACGTACAGCGCCGACTACACCGCGCCCGGCTCGGACTCCAAGGCCGCCCAGGAACTGATCACCCGCGACTTCCCCGCCCAGTCCGGCGACGTGATCACGGTCGTGCTGCACTCCGGTACGGGGCTGACCGGCCCGGAGGCCCGCAGTCAGGCCGAGTCGATACTCGGGCAGCTGGCCAAGGTCGCGCACGTCCGCTCGGTCGAGAGCCCCTTCCCGGCGCCCGGCGCCGCCCCCGGCGCGCCGTCGGGATCGGTGGCGCCCGATGGATTGACGGCCATCGGCAAGCTGCACCTCGACGTGGCCAACGCGCCCGACATGCCCAAGGCGGACACCCAGCGGCTGCTCGACATCGCCGCACGCGCCACCGACGGGCTGCAGGTCCACCTCGGCGGCATGGCCGTCCAGCAGGCCGAGCAGGGGGCCATCGGCTCCGAGGGCATCGGGATGGCCGCCGCCGCCCTCATCCTGCTGCTCACCTTCGGCTCCGTGGTCGCGGCCGGCCTGCCGCTGCTCACCGCGCTCGCCGGGCTTGCCGTGAGCGGCGCCCTGCTCCCGGTCCTCGCCGCCATCATGCCGGTCCCCGACTGGTCCACCTCGCTGGCCGCCATGATGGGCATCGGGGTGGGCATCGACTACGTGCTCCTGCTGGTCACCCGGTTCCGTGAGTGGCGCGCCGAGGGGCTCGCACCCGAGGCCGCGACGGTCGCCGCGCTGGACACCGCCGGACGCTCGGTCCTGGTGGCGGGCATCACCGTGGTCACCAGCATGCTCGGACTCTTCGCCATGGGCCTGTCGTTCATGCGCGGCGCGGCCTTCGCCGCGATCCTGTCGGTGCTGGTCGTCCTCGCGGCGGCCGGCACCCTCTTCCCGGCGCTGCTCGGCTACCTCGGCCGGCACGTCGACCGGCTCCGGCTGCCGCTCCCCAGGCGCACCGCGCGACGGGCCGCCAACGAGGTGAGCCCTGGCTGGCTGCGCTGGAGCAAGCTCGTCGAGCGCTACCGGGTCCTCGCCGCGCTCGGCAGCGTGATCGTCCTGCTGGCCCTTGCCGCACCGTTCCTGGGCGTGCGGTTCGGCTTCCCCGACGCGGGCAACGACCCGGCCGGCCGCTCCAACCGGCTCGCCTACGACACCGTCGCCACCAGCTTCGGCCCGGGTGCCAACGGCCCGCTGCTGCTGGTCGCCGAGCTGCCGGCCAACGCGCAGGGGAGTGAACTGCCCGAGCTGGCCGCCAAGTTGACGGCCACCCCCGGTGTCAAGGCGGTGACCCCGCCCCAGCTCAGCCCGTCGGGGCGCGCCGCCGTGCTCAGCGTCATCCCCGCCACCGGCCCGCAGAGCGCGGCCACCGACCGCCTGGTCAGGGACCTGCGCGACCGGGTCGTCCCCTCGGTGGCAGGCTCGGGTCTGCGGGTGCACGTCGGCGGCGTCGCGGCCAGCAGCATCGACAGCACCGCGAACATCGTCGGCCGCCTCCCGCTGCTGGTCGGCGGAGTGGTCACGGTCTCGATCCTGCTGCTCCTGGTCGCCTTCCGCAGCGTGGCGGTGGCCTTCAAAGCGGCGGTGATGAACCTGCTCTCGGTCGCCGCCGCGTACGGCGTGGTCGCGCTCGCCCTGCAGGGCGGGGTGTTCGGCCGGGCGATCGGGATCGACAATCCCACCCCGCTGCCGGCCTTCGTGCCGGTCCTCACCTTCGCGGTCCTCTTCGGCCTCTCCATGGACTACGAGGTGTTCCTGGTCAGCCGGATGCGCGAGGTCTGGCTGAGCTCGGGCGACAACGGCGAGTCGATCGTGCGGGGCCTTGCCACCACGGCCCGGGTGATCACCGCGGCGGCGGCCATCATGGTCGCCGTGTTCGCGGCCTTCGTGCCGGCACCCGACATCGCGATAAAGATCATCGGTGTCGGCATGGGCTCGGCCATCCTGATCGACGCGACCCTGGTGCGGATGCTGCTGGTGCCCGCCCTGATGCACCTGCTGGGCACCCGCAACTGGTGGCTGCCGTCCTGGCTGGAGCGCCGCCTCCCGCAGCTGCACATCGAGGGCCACCCCGAGGACCATCGCCCGCTGTGAGCCCGGTGCCTGCCTGTTGCAGGGCAAGTGCCACGAGGTGGTCGAGGCGCCGACCGCCTGGGACGCCGAGCGCAAACCCCTGCAGTACGAGCCCCGGCAGTGCAACTGCCGGCAGCACGTCGGGCCCGAGCCGCTGGCCACCGTCTTCGCAGCGGACATCGTCGAACTGCGCTGACGGGCGGAGGCGCTGTCCGGGCCGACGCCACAGTACGGCTACCGCGGTGCAGCGATCCCGGATCTGCAAGGCAGGTCGGCGGTGCTGGTCACGTTGTTACGGCCGGAGGCGCCGAGGATGGCTGAACGGCTGGTCGAAGGCATCTTCACCGCCCTGGACGAGCAGACGGTCGACCTTTTGTCCGGCTTCGCGCGAGACGTGAAGGGGCTTTGTGATCACGGCACCACGACCTGGAGCTGACGCTCCAGCCCGAGCGGGACCTGGAGCCCGCGGCCGGGTACTTTCGGCGGGGCTACGCGGCGGCAAGAAAACCGGGACGGCACGGGCCAGTGCGAACGGCGACGCGCACAGCGCGGCGACCGTCAGCGAGATGGCCACGCCGTCGACGCCGGAGAAGCGGTCACCCACGCGCTGGGTGAAGACGACATAGCCGCCGAGCGCCGCTCCGGAGGCGGCGCCGAATGCCAGGCCGACCAGGTCGAGCGAGCCGTTCCAGGGCTGGGTGAGCGCGAGGACGCCACGGACCGCGAGGAGCGGCCAGATGACGTCGATCCAGCATGATGACCGCCGCGCAGGCCAGCCGCAGCGATGCCGTGCCGAGCGGACCCGCGGTGGGGAACATCCAGGTGGATACCCCCGCCCCCGACTGCACGCTCACCATGGCGGTGACGGCGAGGGCGGCGGCACCGTACGTTCCCAGGTGCCTCGTGGAGTGGGTGCACAGCACCTTGTACGCCGCGGGGTCCGAGCGGCGTTCCAGCAGTGCGACGCGGACACCGCGTCGAGCCAGCAGGATCGCCGCGGCGCTGCCGGCGAGGCTGGCTCCGCTGATGACGACGTCGTAGTCGTATCCCGCGCTCTCAGGCTTGGTCATGCGCTGATGCAGTGAGGGACATGACAGGTTGTCAAGACATGCGGAGTGAAATGGCCTAAGGGCCGTCCATGGTGGCGCGTTAGTGGTTCGTTAGAGCCTTGTTAGCGGCACGGCGCACGCTTCTCAAGCAGGGCGGGACACGGGCAAAAGGCCCGTGGCCTGCATCTTCGCGCCGGACAAACTCCGGTGGCGAACTCATTGCGAAGGAAGGTGCCCATGTCGCAGACCACGGTGGCCAACCGACAGGAACTCGAGCAGACGATCGTCGCGCGAGCCGAGCAGGACCCGGGCTTCAGGGAGCGGCTCATCGCCGACCCGCAGGGCACGGTGCTCAACGAGCTGGGGATCACCCAGCTTCCCGACAGCCCGCAGTGGCGGGTCCTGGAAGAGGACGGAGAGGTCCTCTACCTCGTCCTTCCCGTGAACCGTGACCGCGTCAAGGAGATCGTCGGCGGCGCCGAGGCGCTCAGCGACGGCGAGCTGTCGACCCTGCGGGCCGCCGGCATGAACGCCATGCTGAAGTGCAGCCCCGGCGGCCACTCCGACGAGGAGTAGTGGGCGAGCACAACGGCTCGGTCGGGCCGGCCGGGCGTACGCCCGGCCGGCCCGGCCCCGGTGAGCGGGTGGTCGTACCGCTGTCCGGAGGGCTCGACTCCGCAGTCGTGGCGGCCTTGGCCGCCGATTCCGGTGCCGAGGTCATCGCCGTCTCGTACCGCTACGGACAGCGTCACGCCCGGGAGCTCCTGGCCGCCGAGGCGATCGCCGAGTGGGTGGGAGCCGTCGAGCACCATGTGGTGGACGTCGCGCTGTCAGCCTGGGGTGGCTCCCGGCTCACCCGCAGCGCCGATGGTGATGGCGACGACGACGCGGCCGACTCCCCTGACACACCGACCAGTTACTACGTACCGGGGCGCAACACCGTGTTCATCGCGATCGCGCTGTCCCTCGCCGAGGCGCGCGGCGCGGTCGCGGTGCACCTCGGGTTCACCGCCGCCGACGTCCACTACCCCGACACCGGGCCGGAGTACCTCCGGCTGACGCGCTCGCTGGCGCTCCTGACCACCTCGAACGAGGCCCGGCCCGGCGGTGTCGAGATCCACGCCCCGCTGATCGAACTGGACAAGGTGGAGATCGTCCGGCAGGCCCTGGAGCTCGGGGTTCCCGTCAAGCGGACCTGGTCCTGTTACGAGGGCGGCGAGCGCCCGTGCGGCAGGTGCGGTGCCTGCCGGGTCCGGGACCTGGCGCTCATCCGCTCCGGAAGTCCGGAGCTGGCGACCGAGGAGGGGCGCGCCGCGTACGCGGGCGCGGCCGCCCGGTCGGCCGACGCCGTGTGGCGCTTCCTGCTGCGCGACTGAGTCCGGGCGACCGAGCCCGTTCGACAACGTACCCATGGAAAGGCCCAGCTGATGCAACTTGCCTACACCCACGGTGTGGTGAACACCCTCTGGGAGTTCGACGAGGCCAAGGAGAGGATCGAGCGGCACATGGACCGGCTCATGGAGCTGGGCGATGTGATCTGCCGGCACCGGCTGCACGAGTCCGTCGGGCTGTGCCTGCTGCACCGGCACTTCCAGCTCACCGACGGGGAGCGCCTGGTCGGCTCGTACCGCGAGGGGAGTTACGTCGTCGGCGCCGCGCGGCGCGAGGACTGGACCGGGGTCGTTCCGTCGGTCTGGCGCGCCGAGACCCTCTCCGGCGGCGACACGTCCTGGGGCGACGCCTCCTGGGGCTACCGGCCGCTGGAGTTCGTGGACACGGCCGGGGAGGGGGACCGGCTGGGCCGGCGCGCGGAACGGGCGATGGCGAACCCGGCGTTCCTCGACGATCTCGCGCGTCGGCTGCACGAGCTCGGCCTGGCCGACACGGTCGGGCTCGCGGCCCTGGAGCGGCTGCCGGGCGACCTGCGCGAGACCGAGACGGTGTACGAGACCAGCAGCGACCGGCGCCGGACCTCGGTGCGCACCCCGGTCGGCAAGGAGTCCGTACCGCTGGACGAGATCACCGTCACGCTCTGGGCGTTCCAAGCCGAACCGGTCGCCTGATGGCCTATCAGATCAAGGAAATCTTCTACACGTTGCAGGGCGAGGGCGGCCAGGCGGGCCGGCCCGCGGTCTTCTGCCGGTTCGCGGGCTGCAACCTGTGGAACGGCCGCGAGTCCGGGCGCGCCCGGGCCGTCTGCACCTTCTGCGACACCGACTTCGTCGGCACCGACGGAACGGGCGGCGGTTCCTTCGCGTACGCGGCCGCCCTCGCCGCGGCCGTGGCCGCCGCCTGGGGCGGTACGGACCATGCGCGCGCGGCCCCTCTGGTGGTCTGCACCGGCGGCGAGCCGCTGCTCCAGCTCGACCAGCCGCTGGTGGACGCCCTGCACGCCGCGGGGTTCGAGGTCGCGGTGGAGACCAACGGGACCCAACCGGCGCCGGACGGCATCGACTGGCTGTGCGTGAGCCCGAAGGCGGGCGCCGAGCTGGTGCTCACCGCCGGTGACGAGCTGAAGCTGGTCTACCCGCAGACCGAGGCCGAGGCCCAGCCGGAGCGGTTCGAGCGGCTGGCCTTCGACCGGCTGCGGCTCCAGCCCATGGACGGCCCCGAGCGCGACGACAACACCCGCCGGGCCGTGGAGTACTGCCTGGCCCACCCGCACTGGCAGCTCAGCCTGCAGAGTCACAAGTACCTGGGGATCCGATAAATGGAAATCTTTCGCGAGTTCACCTTCGAGGCGGCGCACCGGCTGCCGCTGGTACCCGAGGGCCACAAGTGCGCCCGCCTGCACGGGCATTCGTACCGCGTGGACATCACGGTCAGCGGCGAGGTCTCCGGCGACAGCGGCTGGGTGATGGACTTCGGCGAGATCAAGGCGGCCTTCCGCCCGCTGCACGAGGAGCTGGACCACCACTACCTCAACGAGGTGCCCGGCCTGGAGAACCCCACCAGCGAGGTCCTCGCGCGCTGGATCTGGGACCGGCTGAGCGGCACCCTGCCGCTGTCCTCGGTGACCGTACGCGAGACCGCCACCTCGGGGTGCGTCTACCGCGGGGCCTGACCCGGCCCCGCCGTGCCCCGTCCTCCCGGGGCCGGTGGCGCGAGCGCCCCCGGCCCCGTCAGGTGAACCGATCGGAGACCCCCGTGCCAGAAATCATCGACAACCTCGGCGACCGCCTGCCCCGGCTGCGCGCCTGGGCCGAGGCCCAGCCGCTGGCCGACCTCATCGACGTACCGATCGCGGCCGGCCGGCGCGAGTGCTGGTACGGGCTGGGCATCGACACCTCGGGACCGGTGCTGATACCCGGCCTGGACGACCCGCTCGTGCAGGAGCTGGGGAAGCGGTACCTCCCCCGCTGGAACTCCGGGCTGCTCCTCGAATACGGCCCCGGTGTCGGCATCAAGCCGCATGTGGACCCGGCCTGCTTCGACGAGTGGGGCGTCACCGTCAACCTCGGCGAGGCCCACTGGATCGAGGGGCGCGGCGCGGCCGCCACCTCGACGCCGCTCCGCGACGGGGACGTGGTCCGCTTCCGCACCGCCTCGGCGCACGGCGTGGAGCCGGTGAGCCATCCGCGGTACTCGCTGCTCTTCCGCACTATCCTGCCGCACTTCGCCAACTCCATCTCGCTGGCGTCGCGTTGACCATGGGCCCGGTGACCGGGCGTCACTGGACCCGCCGTCTCGCCGGGTACACGCGGTACTGCCGCGGGCGGGCGGCGCTCGCGGTGGGCTCGGCCGCCGTGGGACTGAGCGTGGCGGCCCTGGTCCCGGTCCTGGAGCGGGAGTTCATGGACCGGGTGGTGGTCGGCGGCGGTCCGGCCGGAGCGCTGACGGCGTACCTGCTCGGCTCGGCCCTGCTGGTCTTCCTCGCCACGCTGCTGCGGCGGCGCGCGGGCTCCCGGGCGGCCCTGGAGATCCAATTCCGGCTGCGCACCGAGCTGTTCGCCGCGCTGCCCCGGCTGACGGGCCGCTGGGACACCGCGGACGTGGTCAGCCGGTCCGGTTCCGACCTCGCCGCGGTCCAGCGCCTGCTGCTGCTCGTACCGGTCCTGGTCGGCAACGCGCTCTACCTGCTGATCGCGATCACGTGCATGGCGCTCATGTCCTGGCAGTTGAGCCTGTTCGTGCTGCTCGTGGTGCCCCTGTGGGCGCTGTTGTCGCGGCGGTGGCGACACCGGCTCGACGAGGCCAACAGCGGGGTGCAGGACAGCACCGCGGACCTGGTGCGGATCGCCGACCGGGTGATCGAGGACGTCGAGGCGGTCAAGGGGTTCGGGCAGGAGCGGCGCGAGACCCGTACGTTCGCCGCCGCGGCCCGCCGCACGCTCACCGCCCAGCTGCGCGTGGCCCGGTTGCGGGCGCGCTCGGGGCCCGCGCTGCGCGCGCTGACGGCGGCCGCGCAGGTCTGCGCGGTGGGCGCGGGCGGTCTGCTCGCCCTGCGCGGCCAGCTGACCCTCGGCACCTACCTGGCCTTCTGCACCTATCTCGAACAGACCTCCGCGCCGATCCGGGTGTTCACCACGCTGCTCGCCACCGGCCGGCAGTCCCGGACCAGCGCGCTGCGCGTCTTCGAGCTGCTCGACGCCCCGGCGCCGGTGACCGAACCCACGCACCCCACCGCGCCCCCGGCCGGGGCGCCCGAGGTCGCGTTCCGCGAGGTGGACCGCGCCGCCCCGGGCGAGCCCGCCCTGCGCGACTTCACCCTCACCGTCCGCCCGGGCGAGGTCCTGGCCGTGGTCGGCGCGGCCACCGGCACCGCCGGGGCCCTGCACCGGCTGCTCGCTCGCTACCGCGACCCGGCCGGCGGGGAGGTGCGGGTCGGCGGTCACGACGTACGCGCCTACGCCCTCGCGCCGCTCCGGGCGTCGGCCGGGCTGGTCGCGGCCGACCCGGTCCTGTTCCGGGGCAGCGTACGGGACAACCTGACCCTGGGTCGGCCCGGCGCCACCGGCGCCGAGCTGGACGCGGCGATGCGCGCGGCCGGGCTGGCGGAGCTGGTCCGCGACCTCCCGCGGGGCCTGGACACCGAGGTCGGCGAGCGCGGCCGCCTGCTGTCCGGGGGCCAGCGTCAACGCATAGCGCTGGCCCGGGCATTGGTGACTCCGGCAGCCGTGCTGGTCCTCGACGATCCGACCTCGGCGGTCGATCCCGTCCAGGAGACGCGGATCCTGGACGGGCTGCGCGCGGCGCTGCTCGGCCGGACCGTACTGCTCGTCTCCCGGCGGCGTCCCGCCGTACTGATCGCCGACCGCGTCGCGGTGGTGGACGGCGGGCGGGTCGTCGCCGTGGGAACGCACGCGGAGCTGACCGCCCGCTGCGCCCGCTACCGCGAACTGCTCCGGGAGGAGCCGGGGCCGGAGCAGGTACCCGACAGTGCCCCGCGGCCGAAGGATGCCCGGGACACCGAGGATGACACGCCGGACGTTCTCAACTCAGCCGGTGACGGCGGCAGACCGGGTGACCTCATCCGGCGGCTGCGCGGCCCCCTGCTCCTCGGGCTGCTCCTCGTCGCGCTCTGCACCGGGGCGGACCTGCTGCTCCCCCTGGTGGTGCACAAGAGCGTCGACGGGGGCATCGACGCGGGGTCCTCCTCGGTGGTGCTGGTCGCCGCGGCGGCCGGGCTCGGGGTCGTGGGAGCGCAGTGGCTGGCCGCGTTCTGGCGCATCCGCAGCACCGAACGCACCGGCGCCCGGCTGCTCCAGGGCCTGCGCCTCCAGGCGTTCACCCGGCTCCAGCGCCTCGGTCTCGACTACTACGACCGTGAGCCGAGCGGCCGGATCCTCACCCTGCTCACCTCCGACGCCGAGGCGGTGGCGGGCCTCCTGCAGAACGGGGCGGCCGTCGCGGTGGTTCAGGTGGTCTCGTTCCTGGGCGTGGCCGTCGCCCTCCTCGCGCTCGACCTGCGGACCGCGGGCGTGGTCCTCGCCTTCTTGCCGGTACTGGCCGTCGCGACGCTGCTGTTCCGGCGCGCCTCCGCCGCCGCCTACGGCGCGGCGCGCACCCGGCTCGGGGCCGTGAACTCCGAACTCCGGGAGTCGGCCGCCGGGTTGACCGCCCTCCAGTCCTGCGGCGCGTGGGAGCGGGCACGCGAGCGCCATCGCACGCGCTGCGCCGAGCAGCGCCGGGCGCAGCAACGGTCCCAGGACTGCGGCGCCTTGTTCTTCCCGCTGACGGAACTGTGCTCCACCGGCGCGGCGGCGGTGGTGCTGATCGTGGGTGCGGGCGCCGTGCACGCGGGCGCGCTGTCCGTGGGCGCGCTGGTGGCCTGCCTGCTGTACGTGTACCTGTTTTTCGCCCCCTTGCAGCAGCTGTCCCAGGTGTTCGACAGCTACCAGCAGGCGTCCGTTGGCCTGCGGCACCTGCGGGAGCTGCGTGACGTGCCGGTCCTGCCCGACACCTCCCCGGACGCCGTGCCCGCCCCGCCGCTGCGCGGGGAGGTCGTCCTCGACGGGGTGGGGTTCCGCTATCCGGGCAGCGACCGGGACGCGCTGACGGACGTCACCCTGCGCATACCCGCCGGTCAGACCCTCGCCCTGGTCGGACCGAGCGGCGCGGGCAAGTCCACGCTGGCCAAGCTGATCGCCCGGTTCCACGACCCGGCCACCGGCGCCGTCCGCGTGGACGGGCACGACATCCGGACCTTCGAGCCGGCCTCGTACCGGCGCAGGCTCGGGATCGTTCCGCAGGAGTCGCGGCTCGTCGCCGACACCGTCCGGGACGCCATCCGGTACGGGCGGCCGGGGGCCGGTGACGCCGAGGTGGAGCGGGCGGCCCGGGCGGTAGGCGCCCACGCGGCGATCGAGCGGCTGGCCGACGGGTACGAGCATCCCGCGAGCGGGCGCGGTGGCACGCTGTCGGTGACCGAGCGCAGGCTCATCGCCCGGGCCCGCGCGGAGCTGGCGGACCCGGACATCCTCCTCCTCGACGAGCCGACCACCCGGGGAGCCGGTCCGCGGAGCGCCGCCCGGCCGCGCACGACCGTTCTGATCGTGCACGAGCTGGGCACCGCGGCGCGCGCCGACCGCATCGCCGTCCTGGACCGGGGCCGTCTCGCCGAGACGGGCAGCCACGACGAACTGCTCGCCCGCGGTGGCCGGTACGCCGAGCTGTGGGCGGCGTACACGGGTACGGGCACGGGCATGGACACGGGCATGGAGACGGGCACCACGGAACCGGTGCCACCGGGGCGGGATCAGAGCCAAGCACTCGCCCATGACACAGTGGGCGGATGACGACGCGCCGCGCGGACACCGTCCACCCCGACCTGCTCGCGGCGAAGGCGCTCGTCTTCGATCCCTGCGGGTTCACCTGCTCGCGGCCGGTGCCCGAGGCCGAGAGCGCCGCGTACGCCGCCCACGCGTTCGGCGTCGACGGGCTGGCCGTCCGGTTCCGGGTGGCCAAGGTGACGCCCACCAAGGTCGGGCAGTTCGTCACCGTGTGGAAGCGGGCGGCCCCGGGTGGGCCCATCCAGCCGTTCGACGTCGCGGACGGCATCGATCTCTTCGTGATCAGCACGCGCGATCGCCACCACTTCGGGCAGTTCGTCTTCCCCGTGGACGCGCTCCGTCGGCACGGTGTCGTGGCGGTCGACGGGCACGGCGGGAAGCGGGCCTTCCGCGTGTACCCGCCCTGGGTGACCGACCTCAACCGGCAGGCCGGAACGGCGCAGGAGTGGCAGCTGGACCACTTCCTGCGCCTGGATGAGGGCTGGCCCGTAGACCTGGGCCGCGCCCGCACGCTGTACCGGGGCGGCCAGGCCGCTTGAAGGTCGGCTAGGTGGCCGTGCCGGCTCGTCGTGGAGATCTGCCCGCGGTGCCGGCCAGGTACGTATCGCTCGGTCCGGACCGGCCGCCGCGCGATTTTCGGACACACGTACGATGCGCCGGTGATGATCTATCTGTCCATCGACGCCACCTCCGAGGCGTACGAGAGCGGGAGGGCCCTGGGCTTCCTCCTCGGCGCCGCCGTGCTGATGCTCGTGCTCTGGTTCGCCACCGCGTCCTGGCGGCGGGTCAGTGCCCTGCCTCCCGGCGCGGCAGCCGATGGGCACACCGCGGCGCTGCGAGTGCGCCGACGTCGTACGGTTCTGATCATCCTGGGCCTGCTCGGGGCGGGTGCGGTGGTGAATGTCGTATTCCAGTACGGGCCGGAGCCGCGCGCGGCGGAGACCGCCGCGGCCGCAGGCGACCTGGTGGAGGCCGACGGGGCTCCGACCGGTCCGCGTACGATCACGCCGCCTGCGGCCCTGGACGGCTACCGGTTGATGACGGAGGAGGAGACGGCTTCCTACCGCGAGGCGGGGGCGCGCGCCTTCCCAGTGGCCGTACCTGGTACTACGACCGGGACGATGACGGCCGTGCCGATGGCATCCTCCACATCGACACCACCCAGTGGTCGCAGAAGCTGACCGCGGAAAAGCGCAGGGACTCGATCACGCAGGAGTTCCGGAACTTCTTCGCAGGAGCCAGGAGCAGCGACTCCGCGGATTACCCTGCTGGCCCGCTTGGCGGCCGTCTGGCCTGCGGGCACCACGAGAACAACCCCGCCATGTCCATCTGCGCCTGGAGCGACGCGAGCACCCTCGGCACGTTCGCGCAGAATGGAGTCGGAGAGCTGTCCGAGGCAGCCAGGACCACGCTCGATTTCAGGAACGCGTCCGACCGGCGCACCTGAAACCGCTAGGCATCCACTCCGTCGAACCACCCTACAGACGCTGAGCAAGGCGGCCGCCCCGCGAGGGCACGGTGCCGCCAATTGTGGGGTTCTGACCGCTCTTCCGTGATGGCTGCGCCAGAAGGGCGAGCGTTGTCCAGGCTCGGCAGCCGCCGGGCTACCGCCTGAGCGGTCGGGCTCTGTCGCGGGAAGGGACCCGGAGCCGGCGGATGGCGGAACCTTCACGGAAGCGCGGCCAGAACCTCCGGCTTGGCTCGTGCGGCCAACTCGGATGCTCAGCTCGTGAGATACCGACCAGGCCGGGACGCGCCCACGTGATGCCGCTACTTCTATTCGGTGGGCAGCACCAGCTGCCTCGTACGGGTCGGACCGTCAGGCCTCGGTGAGAGAGAGGGGCAGCCCGATGATCCGATTGGCGAGCGACCCTAGCTGGTCACGGCTGACCGCACCGCCGGAGGGATAGAAGAGACTGGCACCAACGAGGACGAGCACGATTGAGCTCGGGGCGTTCAGCTGGCGGTCGGTCGCGGGGTGCTGGAGGTCTTGGACTGTGAGAGCTCTGGCAGGTATGCCACCAGCCGCCGATTGGCCCGTGACCCGGGCTTGGCGCATTCGAGAGGCTTGATGCCCGGACGTCATACTCAGGGAGTTGCGATGCAGGTAGCCGTGGTCACCTTCGACGGGTTCAACGAGCTTGACAGTTTCATCGCCTCAGCGTTGATCAACCGGTGTCGCAAAGACGGCCTGGAGGCCTTCATCACCACACCCGTGCCCGTGATCACGTCGATGAACGGAGTCGAGGTGACCGGGCAGCGTCCGATGGAGTTCGTCACCGAGGCTGACGTTGTGCTGATCGGCAGCGGGGTGAAGACGCGCGACGTGGTCGCCGATGACCGTATGCTCGCCATGCTGCGGCTCGAGCCGTCGCGGCAGCTGATCGGTTCTCAGTGCTCCGGCGCGCTGGTACTTGCGCGACTCGGGTTGCTGGCTGGGATGCCGGCCAGTACGGATATGACGAGCCGGCCCTATGTCGAGGCCTGCGATGTCACTGTGCTGGACGCACCGTTCCATGCGGAGGGGAACATCGCTACGGCGGGCGGCTGCCTGGCATCGCAGTATCTTGCCGCGTGGGTGATCACCCGGACGCTCGGGGAGGATGCCGCGCGCGGCGCTATCGGCTACGCGGCTCCGGTCGGCGAAGTCCATGAGACTGTCGGGCGCGTGATGGGTGCCCTCCACGCAGGCGAGGTCGCACTGAGCTGACACCCGTGGCCAGCCCTCTGGCTCACTGGCAGCTACAGCGACGAGAGCGAAGGCGCGTTGAGGTTGTGGGCGGGCGCTCGGCGGCGGGAACTGGCGTCAAGGCCGAACTCGTGGATTTCCCCACGGGGGAGAAGGACTTCTACCCCGTGCAGCCGAAGCTGCGGATCACCAACAACTCCGGCGTCACGCTTGCCCAGGGCGCCGAAATCTCCCTCGATCTGCCCACCTCGATGCCGCCGGTTGTCAAGGACAACGACTACAAGGAGATGAAGGGGCTCGTCCCCGGCCATACGGGCCCCAACACGGGTGGGCTGAAGGGGGACTTCCGCCGGCTGACCCTCACCCTCGGCTACTGCGAGGACCTGGCCCCGGGCAAGTCCCGGGACATCGACCTGAAGTACTACCTGCCGATCACCGGGCCGTCCAACGTGACGTTCAGGATCGGCGGCCGGGAGTACGGCTCGACCGGCGACCAGCGCCGCGACGTCCGGACCGTGACACCGCCCGCCCCCACCGCGGGCAGCTCCTGCCAGGCGCCGGACTGGAAGCAAGGCCAGGTCTACCGGCCCGACGGCGGACGGCTGTGGCGGATGTACGACAAGGGGGACAAGGGCTGGATGTTCGAGTACGGCGACAGCCCCGCCGGAAAGCCCATGATGATCGACAACAACCCCGACCAGTCCCGCGCCCACCTCGTGGAACTGACGGAACAGAACCCCAACCAGTACTGGCAGATCCAGTCGGCCGGAGGCGGCCTCTACACCATCGCCGGCGGTGGCAGGTGCCTGACCGCCACCGCCTCCCGCCAGGACATCGCCTCCCTCGGCTGCGACGGACGGAACGAGCAGAAGTGGCAGCTCGTCCCGATCGCCGACAACGGCAGCGAGGGAACACCCGGCGGGCCGAAGCACAACGGCCTGTTCAAGCTCCGCTCCACCGCGGGCAACGACATCGAGGTCGGCGGCGGCGCCACCGCCCGGGAAACCCACCTCCTCACCGGCGACCCGGCCGCCTCGACGGCCGCGTTCGTGAAGTACCAGGGCTCCTACTGGTACGCCCAGTGGTACACCGCCGCCGCCCCCGGCACGGCGGAGGCCAACGGCGGCCGGCCCTGGAAGAAGGCTGAGCCCGACGCCGTAACAGTGAAGATCAGTTGGCCGGACACCGCGCGTGCAGCGATGTCCGGCCAACTGGTTCTGCTCATCGGTTGGCCCAGGGAGGGGGGAGTTGCTGGCTCCGCTCCGCCGCTATGCCATCGCCGGCGTGTTCGCCCGGGCCTGCAACAGACCAGCACGCACCGCCACCGGCCGAAATGGGGGAGCATCGCTCGGACGAACCGGACGATCACGCCCTCGGCGGGTTCCGATGCGCCGGCGAGCGTGGCGGCGTCCGCACGGTTCAGCGAGCCATCATGCCGTGTGAAGAGGCGTCCGGGACGGCGGGGTGCCGGGGGCGGTGCCGGTGCCGGTGCCGGTGCCGGTGATCGAGAGATACAGGCCGTCAGTCAGCCATCGATGAGCCACCGTCATGTTCAGCACGCGGCCGCCCGTGACGGTGCCGACCAGGGACCAGTACCGTTCCAGGCGGGGATCGAAAGCCGACGACCGTGACACCAGCCCGTGCAGGTAGGCGCGGAAGGCAGGGGTGTCCGACTCCCGGCGGGCTCGGGCGTGGGCCGACACGAACGCGTCCACCACGGGTCCCGCCCCGGGCGGCAGCCCCCGGGCGAGGGCGGCGGCCGTCAGGGCCGCGGCTTCGTCGATCTCCGCGTAGAAGGCCGGGCCGTCGCGCATCTCCGCGCCGTGGTCCTGGGTCCAGCGGGTGAAGCCGGGCGTGGCGATGAGCAGATGCAGCTCGGCGTAGGCCAGGGCCGTGACGGGGGTGGGGTCCTGTGGTGGCTCCGGGGCCAACATGGCGATCATGATGTCGAGTCGGCGTCGGGGCATGGCTGCGGACAGCTCCCGGTACCAGTGCCCGGTGAGCGTGTGCTGCGCCTCCGGTAGCCTCTGCACCAGTGAGAGCATCTCCAGCCGCCGCAGACGCTCCTCCCCCGCACAGTGGTCCAGGGCCTTGAGCGTCGCCTCGCGCCACCGCAGTTCGGCCAGGCGTTCCCGCACTGCTCCGAGCTCGGACGACACCAGCTCGTCGAGCGTGCGCTCGCCTGTGACCACTTGGGTGATGGTCGCGATGGGGGTGTCCAGCGCGCGCAGGCGTCTGATGAGCCGGATCCGCTCCCACGCCTCGGGGCCGTAGCGGCGATGGCCACCGCTGCTACGGGAGGCCACGGGCAGCAGGCCGCTGTCGGAGTAGTAGCGGACCGTCTTGACGGGGAGGCCCGTTCCGGCCGCGAGCTCACCGATGCTCCACGTGTCTTGCGTCACAGCTCTTGAACCTCCAGCGCGCGGGAGGTTCTAGCGTATTGATCACCGGCGGCGTCCGTCCGCGCCGATGCCGCTGTTCAGAGCATGTACGCGGCCGGGCCTGACCGGTGTGTCCGCGTACGACCGATTGCGGCCCCGTACGCCCTTGTCCCGTGCCGTCCCCGACCCAAGAATGGTGGGAGCGCATGTCCCCGACCACGACCGCAACGAGTTCCGGCCGGAGAGCCGCTCTTCGCAGGGTGCTCCTCCCGTTTCTGAGCGCGGCGGCCCTGCTCACGGCCGCCGTCACACCAGCCGACGCACGTCCCGGTCCCTTCGACTCCGCGGGGCGGGGCGGTCCCGTCGTCCGAACCGAGCTGGGCCTGGTGCGTGGCGTGTCGCATGGTGCGTACGCCACCTTCGGAGGCCTGCCCTACGCCGCGCCGCCGACCGGACCGCTGCGCTGGCAGGCACCCGTGCCCGCCGCCGCATGGCAGGGCGTCCGGGACGCGACACAGCCGGCGCAGCGCTGTGTGCAGATGCCGGCACCGGGTACGGGGGCGGACGGGCCCTCGGATGCGGGCGCTGTCGTCGGTTCGGAGGACTGCCTCTACCTCAACGTCACGGTGCCCGCGACGCAGCCAGCGGGGAAGAAGCGGCCCGTGCTGGTGTGGATGCACGGCGGCGCGTTCCTGGGCGGTTCCGGCAGCGACTACGGCGCGGAACGCCTGGCGGTCCAGGGTGACGCCGTCGTCGTCACGGTCAACTACCGCCTGGGGATCTTCGGCTACTTCGGACACGCCGCACTGGGCACCGCCCCGCCGTTCGGCCTGGCCGACCAGCAGGCCGCCCTGCGCTGGGTCCGCTCCAACGCCGCGCGCTTCAGCGGAGATCCGGGCAAGGTCACGCTGTTCGGCGAGTCCGCGGGTGCCCTCGGCATCTGCGCGCACCTCACCTCACCGACGGCCGCGGGCCTCTTCCAGAGCGCCGTCCTCCAGAGCGGTTCCTGCCTGACGTCCTTCCCGCGGGGAGCCCTCGCGCCCGGAACACCGGCGTACGAGCCGTTCGCCACGCAGACTGAGGTCCAGACGGCCGGCGCGGAAGCCGCCCGGCACCTGGGCTGCACGGAGGGCGGCGCCAACGAGGTGCTCGCGTGCCTGCGCGGGCAGAGCACCGGACGCCTCGCCACCGCGCAGCTGATGCAGTCATTCAACCGTCCCGTCTACGGCAACGGGCTGCTGCCGGTTGCACCGGGCGAGGCATTGCGATCGGGACGCTTCCACCGCGTGCCGGTCGTCCTGGGCACCAACCACGACGAGATGCGGATGTTCGTCGGCGCGTCGCTCGCCGCGTTCCCCATCCGCACCGAGAGCGACTATCGCGCCCGACTGGCGGAGGCCTTCGGGCCCGCGGCCGCGGCCGTCGAGGCGCAATACCCGGCAGCACGCCATGGCTCTCCCGCGCTGGCCTGGGCCGCGGCGCTGACCGACCGGTCCTTCACGTGCACCACTCTGGCAGCGGGCCGCGCCATCGCCGCCCGCGCCCCGGACCTGCCGCTGTACGCCTACGAGTTCAGCGACCCGGAGGCTCCCGTTCTGGCCGGCCTGCCGGCGAACCCCGACTTCCCCTACGGCGCCGCGCACGGCTTCGAGATGCCGTTCCTGTTCCCCTCCTTCCCCACCGAACGACCGCTGACCGATGAGCAGTCCGCCCTGTCGGACCGGATGGTCGGCTACTGGACGAACTTCGCGCGCACAGGCAACCCGAACACCGCCGGCGCACCTCGCTGGCCCGCTTTCCGCGTGCCGTCCCCGCTGGGGCCGTCGGTGCAGTCGCTGGCTTCGGGACCGGGTGGGATTCGCCCCGTCGACGCGTTCGCCGCGCACGGCTGCTCTTTGTGGGACCGCCTGGCGAAGTGAGCCGCCGGGGAACCGGGTGGCTGAACGCCGCGCCCACGGCGTCGCCGCCGCTGTGCCGGCGAACGCGGCTCCCGCCGTCTGCGGTCAGGCCCCGCACAACCTTTGCGGTACTTGCTGGGGGGCTTCGGCGGTTGGGCGCCTGGCAGTCCGGGGAGGGGGTGGGCTGCCAGGCGCGTGGCACGAGGGGCGGTCCTGTCACCGCGGTCCGTGTGCCATGAGCTCATCACAACGCGGCGGGAACGCCGGGGGGATGGCGTACGCGGCGCTCCGGGTGAGCTCGGCTCTTTCAACGAGCCGGGACAGGAACGGTTCTGCATGGTCGGACTCCGGGTCGTGTGCCATTGCTGCTTCCCGTGGGCCAAAGCCGTGGGCCGGCACCCGCAGGAAGGCCCCCATGTTGAGGGCGAGGACCCCGGTCTCCCCTTCGGAGCCGAGGAAGAGGAAGGCGATTGGCTGCCGGGCCGCTCAGGGTGTGACGCCGCGGTACCGTCCGGAGCCGCGGGAACGACCCGGCGCCAGGGCAGCTTGTACGCGCCGCCGCAGACCTGAGGCGTGTTTCCTCGGCCGCGATGTACCGCGGGTGCGTCCACGCCACCGGCAGGCTGCGCAACCCGTCCTCGTACGCGTAGCTGCTCTTCACCGAATGCGGCACGGCCTGCCCGTAGAAGACCCAGCGCAGGAGGTCGGGCAGCGCGGCCGCCCGGACCATGCGCCAGGACCGGCCGTCGAAGCGGACCAGGCCCTCCGCGACGGCCAGGGGGCCGCCGTCCTGTTCGCGGGCCACGCGTACGGAGGGGGCCGCGCCCAGCCACGGGGGGCCGGGGCGGTCGCTGAACCAGCAGGCGGCGACGCCGTGCTGGCGCATCCTCTCCGTCCGGGCCGTGATGTCGGTGTCGGTGATGGGCGACAGCTGGGCCTCCAGCGCGATCCGCCAGGAGCCGTCCGGGGCCGAGGCCAACACGTCCGCACGCCAGGACCCGTCCGGCGCCCGTACCTCCAGCTCGGCGTGGGCGCCCGCATCGCGCGCGGCCCAGGCGAGTTCGAGCGTGAGGAGGTGGTGGGCCTCCGATTCCCCCTCGCGCGCTATTTCGCAGTCGGGGGCGTGCGGGGCGTGGGCGAAGAACCTCATCCCCGCCCGGGAGGTCTTCGCGTACATCGGGTGCCGGTACTGCGCGCAAGAGATCGGCGGGGGCGGCTTCACCCTCCAGACCGCCTCCCACGCCTGTCCGCAGCCGAGGTCCGGCATATGTACGAAGACGGTTCCCCAGTTCGCGTGCACAGCCCGAAACGACATGGGCCCCTCTCGATACGACAATCAGCTCAGAGTGTTACGTCAGCCACTGGCAGTCGAGACCGCAGAATTCGGACGGACGGCCGGAACTCGACGCGCTTGCACCCCGGCCCGAGCGGGGGCCACAGTCGAACACGCCGTGTCACTGTCAGAAACGCGCGGGCCGGACGGCGCAACGGCGCTCAGACACTTGACCGTTGGGTGTGGGCGGTGAAACCGTCCACAGGTGATCAATGCTGAGGGGGATCCGATTTCGGCCCGACCGGACGACCGCGCCGCGTCCGTTCTGCGCTTCGCGGTGGAACTCGTCGCATGGGTTGCGACGCCCTGGGTGCTGGTCGGCCACTCCTGGCTGCTTGCCGTTCTGTCCGTGGTGCTCCTGGTCGGCCTTCCCACGTGCTTCTCCACGCCGGGTGACAAAGCGCAGGTGATCATCGCGGTGCCGGGCTGGGTCACGATCCTTCTGATGCTGCTCCAACTCGCCGCGGCCGTGACGTCCTCATGGCTGGCCTGGCCTGTGTGGGCGGCCGGCCCCGTGACCCTGCTGGCCACCGCTACTCTGGTCGCGGAGCGCCGACGCTGGCGGTGGCTGGTCTCTGGCGGACCAACTCGTCAGCCAGGTCACTCATCCGCCAACTGATGCTCAGTCGCAGCCACTGTGACTGATTTCCAATCATCGTTGTCAAGCGTGCGGATCGGTCGGTCGATCTTGTTGGTTCTCGATGGGCGATGACGCATGCGTGCAGCGTTCCAGGAGCAAGCGATACCGTTCGGGGTCCGCCAGGATGATGCGCCTTGCCTTCTCGTGGCTGTCCTGGAGAGCTGCGGGGTAGCTCGTCGCGTCGAGGCTGAGGTCGAGGGAGAGGTCCTGGCGTGTCTCCGGGATTTCGCAGGTCAGGAAAGCGGAGAGGCAGGCCGCGCGGTAGTCGTCGCGAAGGTCGGCCAGTGCCTCCAGTTCCGATTTGCTCTCCTGTGTGGGGACTCCTCGGCGGAGATCCTCCATGGAGGCGTACTGAAGACCGGGCCGGGCGAAGTACCAGGCCATGGAGGCACCGACCTTCTCAACGTCGGAGCCGGTCCTCATGTAGTCGACGATCGCCGACTGGACCTGTCGGTGACCGATCGCCTTCACCAGGGGCTCGATCAGTTGCCGAATACCGCTCCGGCACTGATCGTGCACGGCCGCCCGTATGAGGAGGTCTGCGTATTGCCGTGTGGCTTCGAGATCTTGCGTTGCGGCCTCGCCGACCTGAAAACGCTTGACCTCGTTGCAGTGGTATCGTTCTTCGCCTTCCATGATCGGTGGCAACTCCCAGCCAGGGGAGAACGCCGTGAGGAGCTCATCCAGCATGGATTCAAAGGCGACTTCCCGGCCTGCTCGATCGGGGATTATCTCCAGCGCCATTCGGTTGCCCTCCCTGGGTTGGATGGCCCGATGAGGGCCTGGCCTCAGGCTAGGCGTCAGACCGGCCCCAAAGTCAGCGAAGTGACCGTCACCCGCAGGCCGTCCCGGCAGACTTGTGCTGAGCCGGAATGTTCATGCGGCCACTGCTTCTGGTTGGGGTGGTTGGGCCGTCCAATGGCGTTGGTCGCGGAGGAGAGCCCACAGGACGTCGAGGCGACGGCGGGCGAGCGCGAGAATCGCCTGCTTGTGGCTCTTGCCCTCGGCTCGTTTGCGGTCGTAGAAGGCTTTCGAGGTGGGGCAGAAGCGGGCGGCAATCTGGGCCGAGAGGTAGAAGACGCGCAGGAGTCTGCGGTGGTGGCGGTGTGGCGGGCGCATGTTGCCGCTGATGCGACCGGAGTCCCGTGGGACCGGAGCGAGACCGGCGACGCCAGCGAGCCGGCCCGCGCTGCCGAAGGCGTCCATGTCACCCCCAGTGCAGGCGATGAACTCCGCCCCCACTGCTGCCCGAGCTGCGCCCCGGTACCCACTGGATCGACACGTCGACCGTCGGCCCCGAGACAGTTCGCCCGGAGCCTGACAGCGCAGGGCCACCAGGTCGGCGCCGGCGCGTTCGGCCATGCGCCGCGCGGCTTCGCGCTGCCCGCGTTCGTCCAGGTGGCGTCCAGGAGGACGGACTCGCCGCAGGACAGCAGAGTGGCCGCGCGGTCGAGCAGGGCCGCGTACGTCACGTTGGTCCACTCGGGCGTGTACAGGCCGTCGCCATAGCCGGCGGCCGCGGATCTCTCCACCGGGATGCCTGCCAGCTCCTTGCGGAGGCGGTCGCTGCTGAGCAGCGTGACGCCCAGACGGTCGGCCAGTGCGCCCGAGAGCGTGGACTTCCCGCTGCCGTCGTGGTGACCAGTCGCCGCGACGCCGCCCGCGCGCCGGGCGCGCCTTGGCGTACCTGGATCAGGGATACCTTGGCACGGATGAACGCGCGGTAGGCGACGCAGTGATGCCACAGGGACGGCGGCGCGGGGTCGCCGGAATACTCGGTGTACTGGGCGAGGAAGAAGGCTCCGGCCTCTGGTGCACCGAGCTGATACAGGTCCATGGCGAGGAAGGCGGCGTCGTCGAGACCGTCGACGTGGCGAAGACGGTCGTCGAACTCCAGACAGTCCAGGACGCGTGGTCCGTCGTCGAGACAGAAGATGTCCTCGGCGAGCAGGTCGCCGTGGCCGTCGACCACTCGCCCCTGCTCGATGCGCGTGTCGAACAGCTTTTCGCGGCCGGCGAGATAGCGGCGCACCGACCCCTCGACCTCCTCCACGCCATCGAACGGGAGGCCGTTGTCAGCCAGTGCGCGGACTTGCGCGAAGCTCGCTTCCCAGCGCGCAGTCAAGGCGTCCCGCGTGCCCTGCTCGTCTAAGGCGGGGTTGCGGGGCGCGTCCGCGTGACGGGCGGCGAGCAGCCGGGCGACTGCCGCCGTCCCTGGGCCTCACCGGTCGCGTGCGGCGACCATGAGGGGTACTCGGTGGGGCACCTGAGCGGACGCGCCGGGCACGCGGCCGCAGCTCATTCGAGGAATACCCCAAATCCTCCTGCGCCGCATGCGGACCGCGGTGTCGCAGGGCTCGGGCAGGCGCTGGATCCGGCACGAGGTGCCCCCAACGGCGGAAGGCGGACGTCATCCCGGTGAGGCCGCCGCGGTTGGGGCCGGGGAGCCGCTGCGGACGAGAGCTGTCACCATGGAAACCGGCGGCCCCCGAGGCCGCGGCGGCTCAGGCCGTGCGAGTCATGCGCCCGGAATCAGGGAGCAGCCGAACGATGGACGTCTCCGATCGAATGAGCGCACCGGCAGTGACCATCTCTACGCGGACACCGATCGGTGAGGTGGCCCGGCAGATGGGCCCGCTTCTTCCACCCCGACCCCACGGACAGCGACGACGTATCCGGCTGCAACATGGAGACATCGTGACCGACGACCACGCTCACCTGCTCGCCGCTATCGTCGAGCTCGGCGGTGAGCTGGAGTTCCCAGCTATCCGTAACGGGCGCTTCAGGGGCGCGGTCATCCCAGAAGGCTGCGCGGTCAGCGCCGGCCGCCGCCGATGCGGCGGTCGTCGGCCAGTGCGGTAAGCGGGCCGAACTCGCGGGCAAGCTGGTTCCACGTCAGAACCTCACCACAGCGGGCCGGGAACTCCTTCGGGTTGAACTCGGGCATGGTCCAGGTGCCAGTGCCCCGGTCCCGCAGCCACAGGTCCCCGTCACCGTCGACCACAGTCGGCGGGACCGGTACGGGCTCGGCCTGATCGGTGGGCTCCCAGGTGACCCGGCCCGGGTGGGAAACGCGGCGCAGCTCGGTGGTGGCCAGCCGCGCGGCCAAGTCACGGGTGGACTCTTCGGCGTCCTTGACCGACGCGAGTCGGAATGCGTCGTCAAGTACGGGCAGGGCTGGATTCTTGCTGCGCTTTGAACTCATACGCTGACTACCTCCGGTGGGGGGCGTCACATCCGTTATGGCACCCCGTAGAGGAACACGGTATCCGAGGCGGGAGCCGGGCCGGCTACGACCACTGTCCAAACGGACGCGGAATGGGCCGCGGTCCGTGCCGCGCTTCCGGTGCCGGCCTGGCTGGAGGGCCGGGGCGGGCAGCCGGAGGGCTACTGCCACCGGCAGATGGTCGACGCGGTCCGTTACCTGGTCGCGGGCGGTATCTCCTGGCGGGCGATGCCCGCGGACTTCCCCGCGTGGGACCGCGTCTACACCTTCTTTCGACGCTGGCGCGACAGGGGCTGGACGGCCGAGTTCCACGACCGGCTGCGGGACCGGATCCGTGAAGCGGCCGGACGCGACCGAGAGCCGACCGCGGGCATCATCGACGCCCAGTCAGTCAAAGGCGCCGCATCGGTGCCGGCCGCGACCAGGGGCTTCGACGGCGGCAAGAAAGTCAACGGACGAAAGCGCCACATCGTGGTGGACACCCTCGGCTTGTTACTGGCCGTCGTGGTCACGGGGGCATCGGTCACCGACCGGGACGCGGGACAGACACTGCTGACCCGGCTGCGTCAGCGGCACTGGCGCATCACGCTGGTCTGGGCGGACGGCGGCTACACCGGCCGACTCATCGACTTCGCCCGCAACATACCGCGGATCGCGCTGACGGTAGTCAAACGCAGCGACGACACCACCGGCTTCGTCGTACTGCCGAAAAGATGGCTCGTCGAGCGCACGTTTGCGTGGCTGATGCACTCACGCCGTCTTGCCCGCGACTACGAAACCCGCACCGACACCGCCGAGGCGATGATCAGGTGGTCGATGAACATGGTCATGAGCCGCCGCCTCGCCCGGCGACGGCGCTGAACATCCCCGGACGTTCCTCCGCGAGCCATCCCCGCGCGGCCAGGCGCTTCACCTTCGACCGCAGACCCTCCACTTTCGCGGGCACCGGCTCCAGCCCGACCGCCACCGCGAGCTGCCGACAGTCCATCGCTCCGACAACCGACACGCTCCCACCAGCCAGAACGTCCACGAGTTGCCGGTAATCCGGTGCCAGCACCTCAGCAGCGAGGCCTTCGCGCCACATCGGCACCACCGAGCCGGGCACCCCACCCACAACCGGCTCCGGCACCCCGCCGACCACCACGGCCGGTGGCACCTCCACGTTCCCGGGCGATTCCGCCAGGACCTCGGCCACTGTCTCCCGGGCAATCACGAACCGCTCCCACACGGCCAGGGGCGAGGCCGGCGGCAACAGGACGCCGAGTTCGCGGCGCAGGACGGGGCCGAGTTCGAGTCCGGTGGTGTCGCAGGGGTGGTGGATCACTCCCGCGTCAAGTTCGTGGGCGGCCATGCGGGCCAGCTGTTCGGCCGTGGACAGCTCGTGCAGTTCCACCTCCAGGCCGGGCTGGTCCTTTCGCAGGCCGGCAAGGATCGAGGCGACGGGCTCGCCGACGATGCCGGAGGGGAGGGCGGCCTGCAGGAGACCGCTGCGGCCGTCGCGGATGCGGGCTGCGCCGGCCAGGAACGTGTCAGTACAGGCGAGCAGAGCGCGTGCCTCGTCCAGTAGGAGAGCGCCGCCCTGGGTGAGGGCGACACTGCGGCTGGTGCGCTCGAAGAGCCGTAGGCCGAGCTCCTTGCCAGACGCTGAATGCGCTGCGAGAGGGGCCGCTGGGCCATGCCCAACCGGACAGCGGCTCGACCGAAATATCTCTCCTCTGCAACAGCGTCGAAGCACCGCACATGTCCGACTATGTCCACGAGCAGCAACGATATCAGAATCGCATCATTCCGGATTTGATTCTGATATTGGACATAGTGCCGGGGATGGTGCTGATCTCGACACATGCCCCCGCCCACGCTTCACACCCTCGGCCTTCTCGTCCTGTTGCTCGCGGTCGGCGTGAGCGCCTGCACCCTGGCAAGCGCATCGCCGTCTTCTGAGCCTCGGCCCCGGAGGCAGCTGACTCCGGCTGAACGCTGGGCAGAGACAGAGCGCCCTCGCGGTGCCGACGGCCCGCGGCGTCCGCGTCTTCGCTGTACGCAACACAGGCCATCCCCCCCGCAAGCCACCGGTTCGGGTCCGGAGGCCGCAACCCCGCATGACCGCCCCTGACGTAAGGCCCATGCCCCAAGTCATGCACCAGCCCAGCTGGAGACGGAAGGACCCCTTTGATGCATGAATCGGAACACCCTGCCCCTGCCCGTCGCCGACACTGGCGCCTTCTGCGTGCTGCCGCTGTGGCGGCCGCCGCAGCCACCATCGCGGGAGTCGGCGCATACGCCGCGGAGTGGCGGCCATTCGGGCCGGCCCGGCCGGCCGTCCATCCGGATGCCGTGGCCCAGGCCGAGGCGTTCCTGGCGGACTGGGCGGGCGGCCGTGCTGAGGGCGCGGGTGCCCGCACCACCAGCCCCGACCGAGCACAGACGACCTTGCGGAACTTCACCGCGGGGCTCGACATCACCGCGCCGTCCCTGACAGCAGGCGCGGCGAGTGTGGCGAAGGACGGCACCGTCATCATCGCGTTCTCCGCGCAGATGCCGGTCACGGGTCTGGGGACTTGGTCCTACGACTCGCAGATTCCCGTGCGCCGCCAGCAGGACGGAGCCTGGAAAGTCGCCTGGGACCTTTCGCTGGTCCACCCGAACCTGAGCAGCACCGAGAAGTTCCGCCTCCAACGCCAGAGCACCGAGGCCACCCCGGTCACCGACCGCAGCGGCAAGCCGCTGTCCGCGACCGCCGGCCCGTCACTGAAACCGATGCTCACCCAGATCGCGCACCGGGCGGGCGCCGGTCCGCGCGGTGCGATCGAGCGGATCAACCGGGTAAGCGAAGAGGTCACCGGCGTCGAGGCCCGGTTCGGCAAGGAAGAAGGCGCCGCGGCAGGGCAGAGCATCCGCAGCACGCTCGACTCGACGTGGCAGGCCGCCGCCGACCAGGCCCTGGCCGCGACGGCCGGCGGCAGGGACGCGGCGCTGGTGGCCCTGCGCATCGACAACGGCGAGATCCTGGCCGTGGCGAACTCGCCGGTTGCCGGGTTCAACCGCGCCCTCTCCGGAACCTACGCCCCCGGCTCGACCTGGAAAATCGTCACCACCAGCGCGCTGCTCCTCGGCGGCGCCGTAAAGCCCGGCGACATCGTGGACTGCCCCAAATATTTGACGGTCGGCAAGCAGTTCCACAACGTCGAGACCTCCGAGTTCCCCGGCGCGACATTCACCAAGAATTTCACCGAGTCCTGCAACACCGGATTCATCAGCCTGCGCGACAAGATCGGCGACAGCGAACTCGGCGACGTCGCCGCCAAGTACTTCGGCATCGGACAGAAGTGGAACGTGGGCCTACCCACCTTCGACGGATCCGTACCAGTCCCCGGTGGCCAGACCGAGAAGGCCGCCTCGATGATCGGCCAGGGCCGCGTGCTGGGAAACCCACTGACCATGGCCTCCGTCGCGGCGACTGCAGCCTCCGGTTCCTTCCACCAGCCCACCATCACCCCCGACGCCCAGGACAAGACCACCACCACCGCGCTCCCCGCCAAAGTAGTCACCCAACTGCGCGCCCTGATGCGTGTCACCGTCACCGACGGCACCGCCCGCGGCCTGGCCGACCTGCCTGGGAACGTCGGCGCGAAGACCGGCACCGCCGAGGTCGGCGAAAGCGCCCCGAACAACGGCTGGGTCGTCGCCACCCGAGGCAACGTCGCCGTCGCCGTCGTCGTGGAAGGCGGCATCACCGGTGGATCGTCCGCGGTCCCCGTCGTACGCCACCTCCTGCAAGCCGTCCCTCACGACCCCTCCTGACCCGACCCTGCCCCGCCCCCATGGCCGCGGCGCGGCCTTCCCCGAGAGTGAACATGAACAAGACCCTCCGACACGCAGCAGTCTTCTTCGGGATGCTGTTCTTCGCCCTGCTCGCCCGGGCGACCTGGATCCACACCGTCTCCGCCGAAAACCTGGCCAAGGATCCCAACAACCGCAGAAACCTGATCGAGGCCTTCAGCCGCCCGCGCGGTGACATCATCGTCGGTGGGCGCCCCATCACCGGCTCCACGCCGACCCCCGGATCCGAGCTGCTGTACAAGCGCACCTACGCCGACGGGCCGATGTACGCGCCGGTCACCGGCTATCTCTCCCAGGCCCAGGGCGCCACCATGCTCGAAGGCGTCCACCGTGACCTGCTCGCCGGCACGGACTCACGCCTGCACGGCAGTGTCTTCGACGCCCTGATCGGAAAGGAGAGTGCCGGCGGCGACATTGTCACCACTATCGACCCAGACGCGCAGAAGGCTGCCTACCAAGGGCTCACCGACCTGGGGGCGAAGGGCGCGGTCGTGGCTCTCGACCCCAGCAGCGGAAGGATCCTCGCCATGGCCAGCACCCCGTCCTACGACCCGTCCGTCTTCGCCGGGAACTCACGCAAGGAAGGCGAGGAGTTCACCCGCCTCGATCAGGACAAGGACAAGCCGCTGAGCAACCGGGCGATCCGCGAGGCCTATCCGCCCGGCTCAACCTTCAAGATCCTCACAGCGGCCGCCGCCCTCGAACACGGTACGGTCACCGACATCAACGCCCCCTCCCACATTCCCTCCCCCTACCAGCTTCCTGACAGCTTGAGGAAGATCGGCAACGTGGTGCCCGACGCCCAGTGCGACAAGGTTTCGATGAAGACGGCCATGCAGTGGTCCTGCAACAACGTCTTCCTGGACGTGGCGCTGAAGACCGGCCGCAGCAAGATGCAGGAGACCGCCGAGAAGTTCGGCTTCAACCAGGAACACTTCCTGCCTGTCCGCACCTCCGCCGCAACCTACCCCGACAAGCTCGACAAGCCCCAGACCGCCCTGACCGGCATGGGCCAGGGAAGCCTGACCAGCACACCCGTGCAGATGGCCATGGTCGCCGCAGGCATCGCCAACAACGGCACCGTGATGAAGCCCTACCTGGTCGAGCAGATCCAGGGACCCGACCTGTCCGTGATCGAGAGGGCAGCCCCTACGGCACTCGGACAGGCGGTCTCCGAACGCACCGCGAAGAAGGTGCAGGAGATGATGGAGCACGCCGTCCGCGAGGGAAGCGCCGAGGGAGCACACATGCCCGGAGTCATCGTCGGCGGGAAACCCGGCACAGCCGAACACGGCATCGACGTACGCGACGAACGTCCCTACGCCTGGTTCGTCTCCTACGCCAAGCAGAAGGACGGAACCTCACCCGTCGCGGTAGCCGTGTTCATCGACCCCAAAGACATGAACATCTCCCCCGCCGACATAGGAGGCGGGCGCCTCGGCGCACCCATCGCCAAAGCAGTCATGCAGGCCGTCCTGAATTAGGCCAGGCACACCAAGTTCCCCGGCCAAGGCACCCCATGGCCCACGCCATGGCCCGTCTTCGGCCCATCCGGGGGCCCCGCCGTGTCCGGCCCTGCCCACTGCGCTCACATTCTGCCCTATATGTAAGGTTCCATGCATCAAGGACGGAGATGTTATGGAGGCGTGGGAAGCCGGGTGCGGTACCCGCAAGGCCCAGGCGGCGCGGACACGCGAAGCGTTCGCCTACTGCCGGCGGGTGCTGGTCGGAGCGGAAGGCCTGGAGTTCTATCTGGCTTCCGCCCTGCTGCCGACGCGGAAGCGGCCCTACACGTGGGCGTTGTACGGCTTCGCGCGCTACACCGACGAGATCGTCGACACCACGAGATATGCACCTGAGCGCAGAACCGCCCGCTTCGAAGCCTGGAACGGCGCTGTTGAAGCCGCCCTGCGGAGCGGGGACAGCAGCCACCCTGTCCTGCACGCGTTGATGCGCACTCTGGGCCGGTGGGATATTCCTGCCTGCCATGTGCGGGAGTACCTCGTTTCCCAGGAGATGGACCTGCGCGTGACGGAGTACGCCACGTACGCCGATCTGCGCGGGTTCATCGAGCGCGCGTCATTGTCGTTCGGGCGGCAGATGCTGCCTGTCCTCGAACCTTTGGACCGTGTCCTGGCGGGCAGGGGCGGCGATGCCATGAGCGAGGCGATGCAGCTCACGAACATCGTGCGCGATGTCCAAGAGGACTACCGACTGGGGCGCGTCTACCTTCCGCAGGAGGACCTGTCCGCCTGCGGCGTGAGCCCCCGAGACCTCTCGGGCACGCGGGTGACCCCGCAGATGCGGGCAGTGGTGCGCAAGCAGGTGGGGCGGGCCCGTGAGCTCCTGGTGACGGCGGAACTACAGGAGGGGGCGCTGCCCCCGTCGAGCCGGCCCGCCGTGCGGGCGGTGCACTCGATCTACGGGGCCCTGCTCCGCGAGGTGGAGATGCGGGACTTCGACGTGTTCACCAGCAGGGTGCGGTTGGGGCCATGGCGGAAGGCCGCCATCGGATCGTCGGCCCTCGCCGAACGTCTGAGTGACCGCTTCGCCTGTCGGCGTACTGCCGCGGTGGTTGCCACGGCCTGAGCCCCCGGCAGCCGTTCCCGGCCGCCGGAAGAAACCGAACGCCCATCAGCACGGCTGTGGCGAGCCGGCTCTCACGATCTGTCGACGTGCCCGGGGCATCGAGCCATGCCCGGATGGTCCGTGCGCACCGGCGCGGCGATGCCGAACCGCTCCATGACGGCGCCCGGGGCGTCGAGCGTGTACGTGCGCACGCGCGGCAGGACGTGGAAGAGGGATACCGTCCGGGGGGAGCAGAGGTGGCGCAGCCACCGCGCCCTGACCCGCAGTGCAAAGGCTGTCGCGTGGACGAGGACTGCCGGAGGCCGCTGGTAGCCGAGCGCGGTGCGCACCGCCGGGGGAAGGGCTGCCAGGGCGGTCTTCGTGGCCGCGTGGCGCAGCGGGGCGGGGAACCAGCACGCCATGACGCTGAGGGCCGCTCCGGCGACGCGGTGGCCGGCTGGAGTCGGCCGCTGGTGGGTGTGCTCGTACTCGTCGTAGAAGGAAGCCAGTTGCTCGTAGGTGGCAGGCAGATCCTTGATCGCGAGACGCTGCCCGATGCCGCGGTAGAGATGGAAGGCCGCGCGGCGTTCGTGACTGGTCAGGGGACGCCAGCCGCAGCGGTCGATCCAGCGGACGGGTTCGAGGACGAACGCGGCGAGGGTGTAGAGCATGTCGCCGTTGCTGATGCGGTACCAGCTGTGCGCGCGATTGACGATACGCAGCGCGGTGCGCCCTTCCGGGGAGTCGCAACCGAAGCGTACGAGGGCTCCCATCAGCAGGAAGGTGTCGTCGTAGCGGCGCTGGCCCGCGCAGGCGAACTCCCCGGTGGCGTCGAGAAGAGCCGCAATGGAGGGGATGGCGAAGGTGCGCAGGAGGGCGAGCTCCATGCCGCGCAGGTAGTCGAAGGGGAACTCCAGGCCCGCGCTGATGCGGTAGATCTCCAGATGGTCACCTTCCGGGTCCAGGGCGAGCAGGTGTTCCCGGAGCGCGAACCGGCCCTTTCTGGCGAACCGGGACCGTTCAGCCATGGCGTGCTGCTCCTCGAGTTCCTGCACGGAAGCAGGCCAGGCTCAGGAGGGTCAGCAGCACATACCAGGTGACCTGCGCGGTGAGGCGGCCGGTAACGTCCGCGGTGCTGAAGGCGGCGCCGGAAGCGGCGTGGACCGCCCCGTAGGTCGGCAGGAACTGGAACCGGTCCTCATCCGCATGGGGGTTCAGCATCGGGTTCTGCAGGCCGCTGTCGAGGAGACTGACCATGATGATGGTGAACATGCCCTCGAGTTCCCCCGGCAGAACGGCGGCCAGCGCGGTTCCCAGGCTGGCGTAGGTCAGCGCGGCCAGCAGCAGGGCGACACCCACGAAGAGGGGCCTGCGTACGTCGATGAGGGCGAAGATCACGACCAGGGTGTAGCCGGCGGTCGCAGCGGCCGCCACCGCGACGGCCGCCAGGCGTCCGGCGAACAAGGACGGCGCGCTGAACCCGGCCCGCACCAGGCGGCGGTCGAAGCCCCGACCGCGGTGGGTTGCCGTGAACGCCAGGAAGCCGATGATCAAAGTGATGGCGTTCGCGGCGGCGTAGATGAGGCTGAAGGCGTTGCCCGGCACCACGACGGGGACGGCGGCCTGGGGGCCGGGATGAAACGTCACCGGGTAGGACAGGAAGGTGATCTTCTCCAGGACCAGCCACAGCGGAACGAACCCCAAAACGAGCACGATGGCCAACCGGTTGCGCGCGTACTCCAGGCAGGCCATGCGTCCGGACACCAGCACGGGCGCCGCCATGCCCGTCATGGCCGTCATCGAGTTCCCCCAACCACCGCGAGACGCCCGCCGGAAAGGGTGAGCAGCACATCGAATGGTGTGCTGTCGGGAACGAAGTGCGTCACCACGAGCACCGTCTTGCCGCGGTCCCGCAGCTCTGCGGCCAGCTCCCAGAACACCTGGTACGTCTCGTGGTCGAGCCCCTGGTACGGCTCGTCCAGCAGCAGGACGTCCGGATCGTGCATCAGAGCCAGCGTCAGGTTCAGCTTCTGCTGGGTCCCCCCACTCAGCGTCCCCGCTTCCTGGGCGAGGCATGAAGCGAAATTCAGCCGGCCGAGGAGGCTCTCTGCCCGCTCCATGCTCGTCAGGCGGTAGGCCGTCCGGAACAGGACGAGGTGCTGCGCGACGGTGAGCGAGAGGTTCAACACCGGGACCTGCGGACAGTGGCCGTACGAGCCGCCGAAGAGAACCCGGCCCGCATCGGGCCTGAGGTCCCCCAGCAGGACCCGCAGCAGCGTGGTCTTCCCGCTGCCGTTCTCGCCCGTGATACCGGCGATACAGCCCCCCGGCAGCGCTAGATCGACACCATCCAACACGCGCCGGCCCCGAAAGCTCTTACTCAGGCCGGCCGCGGCCAGAACCGGCCGGTTCCCCGCGGCGAAGCCGGTCTCGAGGACTCCCTCGGCGGTTCCCATCCGTGTCCCACGCTCCTTCCGGACCACAGCACGTCACCACGTGGCGGTGATACCTCCACTCAAGCGGAACGGGAGGGTCGCAAGCCAGGCGGCACGCACGGGCCTGTTGCACCTTCGGGTGACAGGTCTGGTCACGCGGTGGGACAGAACTCACTTGGGGGAACCGACGGCACATCCGTTCGCTCCCGTCGGCTTGCCGCGGATGGCACTGCACCATCTACTGGCCCGGGAACCTCCTCCAACCCCCGAGAAGACAGCGCCTCTTCGGGGGAGGAGGACGCCACGGCATACCGGCAGCCCAGGTTCGCTCCGAGTGACTTCGTCAGCCCGACCGGAGGCCGGCTCTGCCCTTGGTTAACACCCCGCGGGTCGTGGCGGGGCGGCCGGGGCGGTTCGGGAGTCGTGCCCGGCATGCGGCGGCGACGTACGGCACACGGTCCGCCAGTGGGCGGCCTGCACCGTGTGCACATGGGGCGGGACGGAGTCCGAGGTGATCGGAGCGGGGTACTGGGGGCCGGGGTGGACCCTGTGACCGGGCGGGCATGTTGACCTGATCGGGCAGAAGGGCGGCGAGGAGACCGCCGCCCTTTTGTATGTCTAGTGCCCTGACCGCATAGGTCCGCAGGGCTCAACCCGGCGGACCTATGCGGTCAGGGCACTAGACGAATGAGTCCGATGTGTTCAGTGGTCGAATGCGATGAGGGAGCGCATGGTGGGGCTCCGGTCTTGTGGTTGCGCCAGATGGCTGAGGCCATGGCGAGGATGCGCTGCGCGACACGGACGGCGACGCCCTCGTGGGTACGCCCGCCGTCCGGTTCCAGGTCCAACTGGCCCTTGAGCGTGTCGTTCACGGACTCGATCAGCTGCCGCACCGACTTCAGTAGTCCCTCTCCGGGACGTTTCTTCTCCCGCTTGAACGAGGGCCGCAGCAGCGTGATGCCGCGCACCGTGAGGTCGTTCTCGAACTCTTTGGAGGCGAAGCCCTTGTCGGACATCAGCAGGAGCCCGGGCCGGTCGGCGACGAGGCCGGCGTCGATGTCGAGCATGGCCTGCAGAACTTCGCGTTCGTCCATCTTCGGATTCGCCAGTGCCCACATGATGGGCATCCCGGTGGGGGTGCAGACCAGGTACGGGCGCAGGCCCCAAAAGAAGCAAGAGTGGGAGGCGCAGTACCCGTATCCGGCCCAGCCCGCCATATCCGAGCGTTTCACCGTCGGCCGCGACATTCCGCACGGCACCAGCGTCGAGTCGACGATCCAGTGGTTGTTGAACCAGAAGTCCGTATCGGCGGCGAGTATCCGTATCGCCCTCTTGACCAGCGACAACGCGGCTTTGAGTCGCTTGTTGTACCCGGACTGCTGCGGCAGATACGGAAACATCCCGGCCAGATGCGTGCGCGCGTACCGTAGCCAGCGTGCCTCGGAGTGGAACCCCAGCAGCGCCTGCGTGACCGCGAGCGTGACCAGTTCGGCATCGCTCAACTGCGGCGGACGGCCCATCCATCGCTCTGTCTCCAGTTCGTCGTCGATCTTCACATAGAGTGCGGTCAGCAGGGTGTTCAGTTCGTCATTCACACGACGATCTTGAGCACCTTGTCCGCATTCCCGGATACACCGGCAGACATCGGTTATTCGTCTGAGGTCGCGGGGGACCAACCGGCCACGGCCGCGCGGGGACTCGTACACGTCAAACAGGGGGACACACATGAGGATCGCAGTACTGGGGACCGGCGAAGTCGGGCGGCGGCTGGCCGGGAAGCTCGTTTCGCTCGGGCACAAGGTCACGATGGGGTCCCGCACGGCGGACAATGCCGATGCCAAGAAGTGGGCCCTCGAAACGGGCGGCGCCCACGGCACGTTCGCCGACGCCGCGACCAGCGCCGAGCTCGTCGTGAACGCGACCGGCGGGCTGGTCTCGCTCGCCGTGCTTGAAGCCGTCGGCGCCGGCAATCTGCGCGGGAAGACGATCGTCGACGTGTCCAATGCGCTGGACTTCTCCGAGGGGTTTCCTCCCAGGGTCGTCACCCCTGAAGGCCACAGCGTCGCCGAGCAGCTTCAGAAGGCGTTCCCCGAGGCCCGGGTCGTCAAGACCCTCAACACCATGAACAACGCCGTCATGGTCGAGCCCGGCCGCATCCCCGGTCACCACAACGTGTTCGTCAGCGGCGACGACGTCGACGCCAAGGCAGAGACCGCCGCGCTCCTGCGTTCCTTCGGCTGGGAGCCCGAGCAGATCACCGATCTCGGCGACCTGTCGAGCGCCCGCGCCACCGAGGCCGTGATGGCATTGTGGTTGCGCCTCTACGGGGTGCTCGGGCCGGTGGACTTCAACCTCTCCGTGGTCACTGCCTAGTCGCTGGTAGGGCGCGCGGAAGCGCCCGGCGTCTCATGGCGACGGGTCCGGCCTCGTGGAGACCGCCGACGTCGTGGTGCCCGACGTGTGCTGGGAGATCGCGTAGGAGATCGGATCGAGCAGCCGGGCCCGTAGCCGGTCGTCAGGCGCTGGACGGTGCCGCCGCCGCGTGGCGGGCCGCCATGGTGTACTCCACCGTGTTCAGGAGGAGGACGGCGGCCGCCAGGACGGTGAGGGCGGCCAGGGCCGGGATCGTCGTGGCGACCGGGAGCAGGGCCAGGACCAGGGCGGCGGTGGTGAGGCGAGTGGTGGACCAGGTGTGGAACATGCGCCAGCGGGTGTAGCCGAAGACGGCCAGGTACGCCGCGCAGCCCCCGTACAGCAGGGCTGCCACCGGCAGGTGGAGGTGGTCCGCCGGGTGGGCCACGGCCTCGGCCATGCCGACCGCCACGGCGATGATCGCGCCGATGAAGGCGAGGTGGCCGTAGGACAGGACGTGCCGCATGACGTCGACCGGAACCGCGGCCGTCTCCATGCCGTGGCGCACCGCGCCTGCGGCGAAGTGGAAGTAGACCCACCACAGGCCGCAGGTCAGGACGAAGGCGACGATGACGGCGGTCAGCGGGCCGGCGGCGAGGTGCGGGGCGGTCGCGACCGGGACGCCGATCGCGACGACCGACTCGCCGAGCGCGATGATCACCAGCAGCCCGAACCGTTCGGTCAGGTGTCCGACGTCGAATGCGACGCGCATCAGCACCTTGCGGGTCAGCCGGGGCGAGGCGAGGTCGACGGCGGCGGCCAGCGTCCACAGCGCCACGCGGGCCGGGCCATCGAGGAATCCGCCGGCCAGCAGCAGTGGGCCGGTGACCACCACGGACACGCTTACCGGGGTGGCGGCAAGGGGCCCGCGACGGAAGACCAGGGCCGCGAGGGTGACGCGTGCGACGAGGTAGGCGGCGCCGAAGAGCACTCCGCGGTCGCCGAAAGCCCCGGGGACGGCCAGAGCCATGAGCAGGCCGCACAGGCCGAGGGTGAATATGCCCAGCCGGTCGAGCGGGCGGCCGAGGTCATGGGTGTTGGCATAGACGGACGTGCCGCCCCAGGTCCAGTAGACCGGGACGAAGACCAGGAGCGCCTTGCCCGTGCCCGCCCAGGAGTGGTCGTCGTGCAGCAGGGCCGAGACCTGCGTGACGGCGAAGACGACCACCAGGTCGAAGAAGAGTTCCGCCCAGTCGACCTTCTTCTCGGTCGTGTTCCCGGTCGTCCCTGCCGTTGTTTCCGACGTGCTCAAACTGTCCGCCCCCGTCAACAGTCACCGAAGTTGCGGGGTCAGCATTCCAGGCGACGCCAGGCGCCCGGCAGGCGGTCCCTGGACGACGGACGTGCCGCCCGGCGGGCCCTGGCGGCCGGCGCGGGCACGGGAGTCGTCAGGCGTGGAAGGGGCCCTTCACCCCTGAACACATCGGACTTACTGATCTAGGTGTCCGCGCTGGTCGCCAGTGCGCCGTCCACGATCACGCTTGCCCGAGGAGTCGTCGGGGACAACTCTGCGGCCCACCCCGCAGGTCGCTGCGTCTGTCACCCAATGCCCCACAACCAACCCGAGACCCTACGGGCGCTGCTGAGCACCCTTCAGGGATCACCGGACCGGGAAAAAGGTGCGGGAGCGCCCGAGTGGCACCCGGCGGGCCGTACAGGGGCTAGAGCGGGGCGGTTGCGGCCTGAGCCTCCGGCTGCTGTGCGTACGCTGCCAACTCGGGGTGCTCCCGAGCCAGCTGCGTACGCAGACGGCGGGTCTCCTCAGCCTCGGCGGCGCGCCGAGCCCCCACGGCCGCGCCCTTGGCCGCCTCCCGCTCGGCATGCTCGGCATAGGCGCCGTCCAGCATCACGTCCCACCGGGCTGCCGCCTTGACCCGCTCGGCCTGGGCCGCGTACTCAGCCTCCAGCTCGGCCCGCAGGCCGGCGGTCGCCCGGTCGATCGCCTCGGCCTCGGCCCTGTCGTGACACTTCCAGCACAGCCCGCCCTGGGGCCTGGTGCCCTTACCCGTCGCGTCGCAGGCCTCAGAGGTCGCTTTCGTCCGATGTTTCATCCCGGAATCGGGGGTTCTGTGGTCTTCTTTGGGTCGCGCCAGGAGATGGTGTTCTCGCCGGTCAGGCGGCGGCTCATGAGGTTGGTCATGGCGATGTGGATGACGGCTCGGGAGTGGGTGGGCAACGTCTCGTAATCGCGGGCGAGGCGTCGGTGGAGCATGAGCCATCCGTGGGTCCGCTCGACCGTCCAACGTTTGGGTATGGGGGTGAAGCCCTTGGTCCCGGGTTTGCGGGCGGTGATTTCCATGTCGATGCCGAGGGTGGCGGCGTGCTCGACGAGGTGCTGGCGGTAGCCTCCGTCGACCCACACCTTGCGGATTCTGGGGTGGTCGGCGGCGACCTGGTCGAGCAGCGCGGTGCCGGCCACGGAGTCCTGCACGCTCGCCGCGGTCACCAGCACCGCGAGGAGGAGTCCGAGTGTGTCGGTGACGATGCTCCGCTTCCTGCCGACGATCTTCTTGGCCGCATCGACGCCCTGCCCGGCGGCGGGAACGCTGGTGGAGGTCTTGACGCTCTGAGCGTCGATCACACACGCCGTCGGCTCCGGGTCCCGCCCTTCCTTCTCCCGCAGAAGCGCCGGAACAAGCCGTTGAGCTGGGCGAACACGCCCTCGTCAGCCCACTTGGCGAAGTAGACGTAGACCGTGTTCCAGTGCGGGAAATCATGCGGGAGGTAGCGCCACTCGACCCCCGTCCGGTCGACATACAAGATCGCGTCCATGATGTCCCGCAGGTCATGCTCGGGCGGCCGGCCGAAGTCCAGAGCCCGGCCGCGCCGCTCAAAGCGCCATGCGGCCAGGACCGGCTCGATCAACTCCCAGCGGGCATCGGACAGATCACTCGGATACGGAAGCCGCTTCACCATGCTTCCGGCGTACCGCCGTGGACCGAGTGCGCCCAGGCGCGCTCCCGCGACGGTGGAAGCGCACGCCGGCGAAGACTGGGCATCCAGGGATGAGACAGGAATACGTCGCCTTTCGCCCCACCCATAACCCCACTTGCCCCGCAGGCATCCACCTCATCCACGACCTCACCTGCACCACGACCCGACACCCTAAGAATCGGTTGATACTCGGCTACTACAGGTGAAAACGACCTCTTAGCGGGTCTGGTCTGCGAGGTATTCACCCCTCCGAGCTCGTGCATGGTTGGCGGTGCGACGCTGCGTCTTGATCCCTGATCATGTTTGTGTGGTGGGGAACGCGTCACCCGGGCCCCGGGACAGGGCGCTGTACCTGTCGTGGCTGGCGTCGGCATACCTGGACGCGGGAGAGGTCGAGCACGCGACCGCGATCACGGCCCGGGTGTTCGGCCTCTCTGAGGGACTCTCATCGATCAGACCGATGGGGCAGGCCCGCCTCATGACCAAGCGGCTGGAGCCCCATCGGTCCATGGCCCCGGTTGGCGCGCTGCTGGAACACGCGAAGGGCTAGACTCGATCGTTCATGAGTCCTCGTCGGTTCGCTGTCGGGGACTCTGCTTTTGCGGAATGACGCCCGCCATGGGCCAGCTCGCGCTGGAGTTCACCAGCGCGGACCCCGGTTGTGGTTCTACATGCCTGTTGCGCAGGTGGTGCTGCTCGTGCCGGAGGTCCCTCCGGTGGAGTAGAGGTGTGCGGCGGTAGCGATTGTTGTGCTGCAGAAATTGTCATCGATGTTGATGTGTGCGGCGGCCTGGAATGCCTTCGGTTGGGGGTAGGTGGTTCCCCACGGGTCATGGTCGATCGAGATCCCCCCAGATGTGGTGTAGCCGGTGTAGTTGGCCTGGACGTTGAAGGGGACCCTGCCGACTTCCGAGTTGAAGGGGTCGTTGATGTAGAGCGTGCCGGAAGCGCGCTCTGCGCCGGTGTTCCAGTGGATCTCGGCGAACTGCTGGCGGCACGTACCGCCGATGTAGCTGAGGTAGATCTTCCCGATGGTGTGGTCGACGTGTCGGCCCATGCCAGTGTTCACCCGGAGCACAACGTCGCTGACGCTGAGTGGGATCGGATTTGGGCAGGAGTCGGCGTGGGCCGCCTCCACAGGAATGGTGACGAGTGCGGCGGTGAGGCCGAGCGCGGCAACAGCCGCGCGCAGGCGAGCTCGTACGGGCATGCGAAGTGCTCCCCATGGGTGATGCGGTCTGGACCTGGTGATCCGGCATGGATCTTGGCAGAGCCACGACATGAGAAGAAACGATTCCGGTCCCCATTGGAACGATCTTTACCAGGGCTGTGAGGTGCGGGGCTGGCTCAGTTGGCGGTGTGCATCGCGAAGTTACAGGTCACCGACCAGTTCGACGTCCGACCGCTGCCGGAGACCACACAGGCCCTAGTACTCCAGCCGGATTTTGATGTTTTGCCTGGTCAACGGCTTGAGTGTGGGGAGTGTAGCGGGGTGGCGCCGGGTGCGGGGCGGGTTCGCCCGGTCCGTCCCGCGAACGAGTGCCCGCGGCGTGTGTAGTGACATCGGGCTGGACAGCCAGTCGGTGTGATTGACGACGTACCCGCCAGCGAGTGGGAACACGAACTGGAAGAGCTCTTCCTGCAGGTCGGGAATCGCTTCTCACGTGTCGAGCCGCGGCGGCGGATGCGGGACTACGTCCGTGGTCTGCTCGGCCCGGTGGGCCGCAAGAACTCCTGGCAACTGGCCGAGTTCGCCGGGCACTCCACGCCGGACGGACTGCAGCACCTCCTGGCGAAAAGCCGGTGGGAGGCCGACGAGATCCGCGACGACCTGCAGGAATACATCGTCGAGCACCTCGGCGCCGACGACGGTGTCCTGATCATCGACGACACCGGGTTCGTCAAGAAGGGCATCACCTCAGCCGGGGTGCAGCGGCAGTACTCCGGCACGGCCGGGGCCCGTATTTCAATAGCTTTGAGTGATGGGTTCCGCTGGGGTCGTTCGGGCGCGTAGCTGTTCCAATGTGCGGGCGGGCGATCCAGATATCGGTGTGATGAGGATCTGGCGCAGGTCCAGGAGTCGTTTTCTGTCCTGGTACTGGATGGACAGGTTGGTGCGTTTGACGCCCAGTAATTGGGCCAGGAACGTCATGGTCACCGCTCTGCGGCGGCGCAGGATGGCTGCCAGGAGCCGGTGGGTGTGGTCCACGCTGCTGGTCTGCGGGTGGCGGTAGCTGCGCGGACGGTGGAAGCGGCGCTGAAATGCCGCCTCGGCCATGGCGTCCCAGAAAGGTTCCGAGACCGCCACCAAGTGCTCGAGAGCGGTTCGTGACATGCCGGTCAGGGCTGGTTCGCTGAGCATCATGGTTCCACCTGCAATGGTCCACCTGGCGACGACGCCACCAAGCCCGCGCCCGCTGGCACCACTACAATCGGCGCCTCACCGACCTCGGCTGAACCCCGCACCCCGACGACCCGTCAGATCACGAAGTGCGACTGGAGTACTTGGCACTCAAGGAGCAGGGGATTGAGTGCGAGCCTCTGCTGGAGCACTTGGTCTCCATGAGTCAAGAGGTACGCATCTACCGCAAATGGCGCGGTTAGGTGGGCGGAAGTCGCAGGTCAGCCGCTCAGCGGCGGCCTGCCAGACGCACTCGCCCGCGCCAAGTGCCCCTTACCCGCATGATCTGTACACGCCCACCGCAGGTCGGGCCTTCCCCCGTGAAGGTGGGCACGCGGTTATTGATCACGCGGCGAGTGTGAGTTTAGCGGCGTGGTGTCGGCGTTCGTATTCGTCGGGGCTGAGGTGGCCGTTGGTGGAGTGTCGGCGGCGGGTGTTGTAGCGGGTCAGCCAGGCGAAGACGGTCCGGCGGCACCTGTCGGCGTCGCCGTAGTCGGGGCCTCCTTGGAGGGTCTCGCGTTTCAGGGAGGCGTGGAAGCTTTCGCAGGCGGCGTTGTCGGCGCTGGTGCCGACCGCGCCCATCGACCGGGTGACCTTGAGCTGGTCGCAGATGCTGGCGTAGGCCCGTGATCCGTACTGGGCTCCGTGGTCGGAGTGGAACACCGCTCCTGCCAGCGAGCCGCGGGTGCGGGCGGCCATCCGCAGGGCGTCGGCGACCAGATCAGTGCGCATGTGGCCGGCGATGGACCAGCCGACGATCTTGCGGCTGAAGCAGTCCAGTACCGTCGCGAGATAGAGGAACGTCCCGTCCTGGAGCGGGAGATACGTGATGTCGCCCATGAGCTTGCGCCCGGGTTCGGTGGCGGTGAAGTCCCGGCCGAACAGGTCCGCGACCTGCCCCGATGCCGGATCGGGGACAGTCGTTCGGACGCGTCTGCGCAGACGGATACCCGTGATGGAGAACGTCCGCATGATCCGTGCGACCCGCTTCTCGTTGACCCGGTGTCCCATCTCGCGGAGCTCTGCGGTCACCCGCGGGGAGCCGTAGGCGCCGCCGGACTCGCCGTGGACCCGGCGGATCTCGTCGGCCAGGACTCGGTCCTGGCGCTTCCGGGCGGCCCGGGCCTCGGCGCCGGCGAGCCACTTGTAGTAACTGGACCGGTTGACGTCCATGACCTGGCAGAGCCGCTTCACCTCGTAGGTGGCCCGGTGGTCGTCAACGAACTGGAAGCGGCTGGTCACCAGTTCGTCTCTCCCGCGAAATACTTGGCCGCCTTGCGGAGAATGTCCCGCTCGGTGGCGAGCTTGCGCTCACTGGCCTCGAGTTCCGCCACCCTCGCCTCCAGCCGCCGGACCCGCTCGTCCGGATCTTCGGACGGCGCCGCCGCCCGGTGGACGGCAGCCGGCTTCGTACCCGAGGCGCTGACGCCACGGCGTTCGCGGTCCCGCAGCACCCACTCCCGCAGAGTCGCCCGGTTGATGCCCAGGTCAGCGGCGATGCTCTTGTACGTCGCCCCGGGTGTGGACTCGTACAGGGCCACAGCATCGGCCTTGAACTCGTCCGAATAGTCCTTCAGCGCCATCGGCGGTCTTCTCGCTTCCTCCGGATCAAGCAGATCCAGTATCAGCGTGTCCACCACTCAGGGGGAGGCCCCGTCCTCCGGCAGGTGCTGCATGACCTCCAGATACGGCGCGGACGAGAACAGCGCCATCGCGAGTTGAAAGTGCACCACCAGCCGGGCTGGCAGCAGCCGACGCCACCACACCACCGTCGCCTTCGCGGTCCGATCCGTCGGGGAAGTGGGGCACCCCGTCGAGGAGTTTCACCTTTCCCCATTCGCCGCATGGGTTGGACCATGGAGCGTTAAGGTCGGCAGCGCACAGCGTTGCCCCGGCAGTCATGGGCGGGGTCCGGGGAGAAAGAGGCCGCGTTGAGTGGTGCGCAGACAAAACTGGCCGAGCACCCGGTGGTGGTCGTCATCGGCGTCATCGCCGTGATCATCGGCGCACTGGCAGCCGGCAAAGACCTGTTCGCCTCGGAAGATCCTCCGCCTAGGGCTTCGGAGTCGGTTCCGGCCGTCTCACGGCCCGTGTCGCCGCCCGACGGCGACGGTGGTGCCACGGCCACGCCGTCGCCGGTCCGGACACGGACGGTCTCACCCGAAGCCGAATCCACCCCGGAGACCTCCGAGCCCGAGGGGCCCCTGCCGGAGTCCAGGGTTCCGCTGCCCGGAGCCGCCACGGTGCCCAGTTCCAAGCCCGCACCCCCCAGCCACACGGGCCCCTTGATCGTGCGCATCGACATGGGCACGACCGGAAAGATCGGGCCGAACACTTGGCGGGCGAGGGCCAATCCCGGCGCGAATACCGTCGTCGAGGACGCTGGGGGCCAGCTGGACACGGGCTGCTACGTGGAATGGACGCTCAAGCGCGGCAGCGAGGTCGTGCACCTCGCTCGCAACGGACGGTGCAGGCCGCCGGGCATCACCCTCTTCAACTTCGAGGACAACCTCAGGGAGGTTGGTTCGTACACCCTGACGGCCGACATCACAACGGACTGGAGCCAGACGGGAAGCAAAACCATCGCCTTCGAAGTCGTCCCTGGGTAGCCAGCGCGGCAGCCCTCACACCGCGCGACACCGGGGACGCGGCGTCCAGGTGATTTGACCCAATTCGGACACATGATGCGCACGGACTGGAGCCGGAACTCCCGGGGGCTGCTGGCTGGTTGCCAGACTGCTACGGGGTCAGCCACGCTCAGAGAAAACAGATGGGGCTTTGCCGAGCCGTTGACCGCTCGGAGGCGAATGGAGGTGGGATGGGCATCATTGCTCTGGTGTTATCAGGTTTGGCCTTGCTGGTCTCAGGGGCCGCATCCGTACGACAGTTGAGGCTGGCTCGTCACGCCAACACCCTGCCGGTGTTGGTTGATCTCTTCCGTGAACATCGCAGTAACCACCTGGCCGCAGCACGGCTGTTCGTGTTCAGAGACCTGCCCCACTGCGATCCTTCAGGTGGCCTGGCTGGCTTGCCCGAGGACAAGCAAGAGCTGGTGCGGGATCTGGCCTGGTACTACGACAACCTCGGCGCCTTGGTCGCACACGGAGTGGTGGACTTGGGTCCCGTCTCCGGGTACCTGGGCGGATCGGTGATCAACGTGTGGGAGTCCATCGCGCCATTCATCGAAGCCGAGCGAACCCAAAGGGAAGCTGCTCAGATGGCAGACATCTCCCGGCCACAGGTGTACTTCGAGAACCTGTATCACCTGGTCCGCAACAACTTGCCAGCCACTGCCCGGTCAGCTGAACCGTTGTGGCGGCTGCCAAGCGCCTGAACCGAATGGGCATTTTGTTCGATCTGGCTATCGCCCTCTTGGCTGCGCCTGCTCCAGACGGGGAACTGGGGAGGCGCAGCCCGAAAGCCTGATTAGCCATTGATCTTCGACCGAGAGGTCGGTGTCGGGAATGATCCCGGCGCCGGGGAGCTGGGCGTAGCCGTCCCCCTTGAATTCGGCCGCTTCCCGATGCCGAACGCGCCGGTGGTGGCGAGAGTAGCCTTGGTGTAGGTGCCGTCGCCCGCCGTTGCCGCGATCTTGTTGCGGACGACGGTGCCGCCCGTCTCGTCCAGCTGCCAGTAGCTGACCGGGGCGTCGGCCATCACAGCGCCCTGGTACTCGCCGCCGCTTCCGGCGACCAAGCGGGTACGCGCCTTGTAGTGGTCGGCGACCGTTCCGGAGTCCAGTTCCTTGCTGTAGAAGGCGGCTTCGTCGAGCTGACCGGCGAAGTACCGGGTGCCCTCGGGCTGGCCATCCCAAGCCGGGATGGAGTATCCGCCTCCGAGGTAGGCCTGTACCAGGCACTCGGCTTGCCGGAAGGCCCGCAGGCACGCCGACCGGACACGGGTCACACCGGGACACCGCAGACCGCGCGCGGCTCGCGCACCGACACCCCCCGTCAGGCCGGGAACCATAGCATCGCGGCTGGCCTGCGCGAGGTCCTACGCGCCCCACACCCGCCCCTCGACCTACTCAGGCTGCCCTGATCAGCAACAACCTGTGGCCACGACAACTAGGAATCAGCCCTGGTGATCCGCTTCCGTTTCGTCGACGAGCACCGGAACGCCCACAGGGTGAAGCGGATGTGCGACGTTCTCGGATGGGACCGCTTCGGCTACTACACCTGGCACCAGAACAAGGAGGCGCGGCAGGAGAAGGTCGATGAGGAAGAGGTGCTGGCCCATCGCATCCGGGAGATCCACACCGATTCCCGGGGATCCTACGGGGCCCTGCGGATCACCCGGAAGCTCCGGGACCAGGGCAGCATGGTGAACCGCAAACGTGTAGCTCGGATCATGCGGGAGCGTGAGATCGTCGGGATAACACGACGGAAACCACGGTCGCTGACGAGACAGGACCGTACGGCGCCGCCGGCACCGGATCTCATCCTGCGCGACTTCACCGTGCCGCTGCCCGGCTTGAAATTCGTCGGGGACATCACCTGCCTGCCGACGACCGAGGGATGGCTGTATCTGGCGACGGTTATCGACCTGTGCACACGGGAGGTCGTGGGCTGGTCGATGGCCGACCACATGCGCACCGAACTGGTCGCGGACGCCATCCGGATGGCCCATGCAGGCGGGCATATGGTGGGTAATGCGATCTTTCACTCGGATCGCGGGTCGCAATGTACCTCCAACCAATTCCGTGCCCTGCTGGGTGAGTTGGACATCCGGCAGAGCACCGGACGCACCGGTTCATGCTTCGACAATGCCGCCGCGGAGAGCTTCTTCGCCGTCCTGAAAGCAGAGATCGGCACGACCGTCTGGGAGTCCCGGGCGCAGGCTCGACGGGACGTTTTCCTGTGGATCGCGGAGCATTACAACCGGGAGCGGATCCACTCGACCATCGGCTACATCACGCCGTACCAGGCGAGGGTCCGCTGCGATCAACGGCTGGACCTCGCGGCATAAATCGGAAGTGTCGGGACCTGAGGGGTCACTTCAAGCACCGCGCACCCCGCCGAGGCCCTCACATGAACCAGCGGCACCAGGACGAGCGCGCCCGCATCCGCGAGGCGATGGACCGACTCCTGACCGGACACGCCACCGTTTCCAACGGCAGCCTCACCGTCGTCGCCCTCGCCGCTGAGGCCAGCGTCCACCGCATGGCGCTCCTGAAACGACACGTCGACCTGAAGAACGAGTTCTTCGAGCGCGTCCGCACCGAGGCAGAGCAGATGCCAGAGCCCGAGAGGAAGCTCCGTGAGACGGTCACCAAGCTGAAGAAGACCATCACTACTGACCTTGAAGTCGTCTTGTCGTAGGGGCTGACGGTTGGTGATCGTCGCGGTATGCCGGTTGTATGAGGTATCCGCAGGGTGGGGGTCTGACCGCGGAGAGGCAAGCGTTCCGTGAGCGGGTCCGGATGGAAGCGGTCGCGATGTTTGCCGCCGGGCGGGGCAGCACGGACGTCGCGAAGGGGTTACGGGTCAGCGTCCGATCGGTTCAGCGGTGGCGGCAGGCATGGAAAGCGGCCGGTCAGGACGCCGTACGTTCCCGTGGCCCGGTGTCCCGGCCGAAGCTGGATGACCGGCTGTTCGCGCTGCTCGAGGAGGAGTTGACGAAAGGTCCGGTCGCTCACGGCTGGCCTGATCAACGATGGACTCTGGCCAGGATCAAGACGCTGATCGGCCGCCGGTTCCACAAGAGCATGACGTTGTCGGGCGTCTCGCAGATGTTGCGGCGGCACGGCTGGAGTCACCAGGTTCCGGTCCGCCGGGCTGTCGAACGTGACGAGACAACGGTGGCCGGCTGGGTGAACGACGTGTGGCCGCACCTGGAACCACCGCGGCGGCGCTCGGGGCCTGGATCTTCTTCGAAGACGAAGCCGGATTCTCGATGACGCCGCCGACCTCACGTACCTGGGGCCGACGTGGAACCACCCCGGTCATCCGGGTTCGCGGCCGTTCGCAGCGCCGCTTCTCCTTCGCGGCCATGTGCTGCTACAAGCCCGGCGAACGCTCCCGCCTGATCTACCGTCCCAGACGGCATAACGACCATAAGAGCGGTGGCCGCAAGAGCTTCGCCTGGACCGAGTACCGCGACCTCCTCATCGCCACCCACCAACAGCTCGGCGGACCCATCGTCCTCGTCTGGGACAACTTGAACGTCCACAAAGACCGCCGCATGCGGGCCTTCCTTGACGCACACGACTGGATCACCGCCTACCACCTGCCGCCCTACGCACCCAACCTCAACCCCGTCGAAGGCATCTGGTCGATACTTCGCCGGACCAGTCAGGCCAACACGGCCTTCGCCGACCCCGACCACCTCATCCGCCGACTACGACACGGCCTCCGCCAGATCCAGTACCGCAGCGACATCATCGACGGATGCCTCACCGCGACCGGACTCACACTCACGACACCACGCCTACAACCTCAGTAACCAGAAAGCCGAGATCGACGAGTTCCAACAACTGGTGACCCGCCTGACCCTCGCCGGCGCTGTCCTCACCCAGAGGACAGGCGTGTCCCCGGGGCCCGCCCCGGACACGGGCAATGTGATCCCGTTCCCCGGTCGATAACCTGAAGAGTGCCTGGCACCGCAGGGCCTGTTTCGAGTTCAACTGAACAGGCCCTGCGATGTCCCATCGCAGTTGCCCACCAAAAATCAGGACCTTGAATGTACGCGAGAACTTCCGAGTTCCCGATCAGTAACGGCGTGTTCCGAACTCGCCCTGGCGCGCGTGAGCCCCATCCAACGTGCTGATGGTGGAATCGCTGGTGACGGACACGGAACGCGACACGTTCCCGGCCGTAGGAGCCAGCGCTTCAACCACCAGAAGCAGCTCGTCAACCGCTTCCGGGAAGGTTGACAGGAAGCGGTTCAGCCGACGTGTCCACTCGGAGACCAGGGCACCCCTGACTTCAACATCTCCGGCATCACGCCCTGCCAGTAGCTCGATGAGGGACTCATCCAAACAAGTGGAAACCGCCTCCGCCTCCTCCTGATGCGTACGCCGCCACAACCTAATGACCGCAGCACGCACCCTCTCTGCTTGCTCCGTCACAAGCAGAGCCACCACTACGTTGGCCGCAACGGCCGCCAGTTCTGTCGAGCCTGCACCGTAGGAGGCGCTGGCCCCTGTATTCGCGTCGCCTACGGGTGAATCGCGATCGGGATTGGTCTCAATGCGATCAGCCATCCAGCCAAGCAGCGCTTCACGCCGCCGGGCGAGGTCGGCTCCGTTCACTACGATGGCGGACTCGGCTTGCCGCAGTGCGTCGCTGGTCACCGCGTCCCGCTCGTCGGAGTAGCCGTGCTGAGACTGGTTGCTCATGAGCTTGCCTCCTCTCGCAGCGCAGTGCGTGTTTCATGCCGGTCATGGATGAAGGCGCCGAGCTCTTCTTGGAGTGTGTGGCGGGCTTTGGCCACGTGCTTGCGGACGCCGGAAGGCGCGATCTCAAGAAGTTCCGCGATCACCGGCGGGGGATGCTCTTCGAGGAAGTACAGCACAGCAACCTGTCTCCGTACCGTCGGAAGACTACTGATCACGCGTACGCAGTGATCCGCCGCCTGCCGCAACAACGCTACATCCGCAGGGTCGAGCTCAGCACGTTGATAGCGCTCGGCAAGTTCGGGCCGAAGCCTGTCGAGATTCGCGGAGCGCCGGACGCCATCGATCCACATGTTCTTGCACACCCGGCGTAGCCACGCCCGCTGGGCGCCAGGATTGCGTGGGCCGACCGTGGCCCAGTCCAGGACGGCCGCCTCAAAGGTGCGGCTGACCAGGTCTCCCCCTTCCGCGTCACTGTTGGTGAGCACAGTGGCGTATCGGAGAAGCCCTTCGGCTTCCTGGTCCCACAAGGCCTCCACTTGGTCTGCGGCTTCTTTCGTGATGCGCGGCTGTGTCACCCGCTCTCCCTGTTCCGCATCGACTGTGATCGGCTGCCGATCTGAACCCTCATGGATGGGCCACCCCGCCCCTCTCCCTGTACGACCACCGTGCCTGCAGGCGCATGGCCCACGAGAGCCAACAGCGTAGCCCTGCGCTGTCGTTCAGCCAGGCCCGATACGGCAGCCACCACAGCAGCAATCAGACACAGCCCAGCCCAAGAGCTGGGCTGTACGGCCAATGGCCAAAACCAGCCCAGCCATCCCATCCAATTTCCCCAAGTGACCTTCATGCCACCAGATCGAACGAGACGGCCAAAGTGCTGCCTCTCCAAACAAAAGATGTCCTTGCCCGGTCTTGATCGTCAATTGAAGGAACGCCTATGAGGTCTGCTGCTGAAACGGAACACCCCAACCGGCTCGCGCCGCCCAACCGCGCCTGCGCGGTCCACGCCGAAAGCAGGACGCAGTCTCCACGCGGACACGCACGAGACTGAACATAAGAACTTGACAGGGAAGATCACGATGTCCGGCCGCAGCTCACGGATGTGGCCGACGATCCGCCCGACCACATCATCGACGGGTGCTTCGCACAGGCGGGTCCGGCCGGGCGCGGACTCGGGAACGTGGGCGTCGGCGTAGCCTAGCATTCGGGGTTTCCCGGCCCCCAGGATCGCGAGGGCATCGGCGAGTTCGGCGGCCCAGGTGGCGGTGACCACGGCGGTCGCCGCGCCCGCGGCGGCGTGGTGTGCGAGGACGCCGCCAGCGAGGAGTACTTCGTCGTCGGGGTGCGCGAAGCCCCCGAGGAGGGACGGCTGCTGCAGGGGGAGCGGTGGGTTCATGGGCGTAGAACCTTCCTGGGACGTGTGACTCGGCGCGGGGCTGGCACGGGTAGGAGGAATCCGGCTAGGCAGTCCCGGGGCCGGAGGAGTGGAAGGCCGCAGGGGCTGGATGGTCGAGCGGGAGGCTCGGATCCCACGTGGTCAGGCACTGGGCGCTCGGTACGAACAGAGGCTGGGGCAGCGCGTCCCGGGGCCAGAACTTCCAGGCTCCGATGGTCTCTTCGCACTGCCGCGGTACGCCGGACCACCGGGTTACCAGGACGGGCACCGTCACCCGGACGATGTCACCCACCCGGGCCAGGAGGGTGCCCAGCACGACGGTGTCGGCGGCATCGGCCACGATGCCGGCCTCCTCGTGGAGTTCGCGTACTGCGGCCTCGGCGAAGGTCTCGCCGGGCTCGACCGATCCGCCCGGCAATTCGAAGGTTCCACGACGGTGTTGGCCCAGCAGGACGCCGTCCGGTCCGTGGATGATCACGCCGACCCCCACGAACGCGCGCGGAGGCGGTGGAGTACCGGTGCGCTGGCGGCTCGGCACCCTCTGCGGACGCCGGACCTCGTACAGCCGGTAGGAGGCCTGGTTGTCCGGCTGCGGCTCGTCGATCGCCGTGTCCCTCTCCAGGGTGAGGCCGTGCTCGGCCAAGAGGTCCTCCCACAGCTGGGTGGTCAGGACCCACATGTGGACGGGGTGGGTCTGGTCGGTGCCGGGCAGCCGCAGGATCTCCGGGCGTGGGGTGGCGGCCGTGGAGGGTCCTGCGCCGGCTGAGTTGGTATGCAGTGCGGAGAACAGGAGGCGCCCGCCGGGCTTGAGGCCGTTGGCCAGCGCGGGCAGGAGCCGGTTGGGGTCCAGGAACGGCAGCCCGTTGATGGAGTAGATGAGGTCGTAGGGGGCTGCGTCCTGCAGGTGGGCGACGGCGTCGGCGCAGATGAAGCGGAGCCCGGGAGTGTTCGGGTATCGGGTGACGGCGCGCTCGTGCTGGGTGGGGGAGGCGTCCACGCCGGTGACGTCGGTGCCCAGACCGGCCAGGCGGGCGGCGTGTCGGCCCACTCCGCTGCCGAGGTCGAGGATGCGGAGCCCTTCCACGTCCCCGAGGCTCTCGATGCCAGGCCCGGTGTCGGTGACGCCCCAGTCCCACCGCTCGATCTCCGGCAGGTCGGGGCGGGTGGTGAGCTGGTGTTCCCCGTAGGTGGTCCAGGTTTCGGCGGTCTGCTTCTCGATGTCCATCAACGTGTCCTCCAGGAGGTCGGGGTGGGTCAGGGGTGCAGGGTGTGGATGCGGAGTACGTCAAGGTCGTGGGTGCGGACGACGGACCAGCCCGCGGTGAGGATCTCGGCGTCGGCCGGGGTGATCCCGAGGCTCTGGAGCGGGTCGGTGCTCCTCCTGCGGCCAGCGACCTCGGCGACGACCCAGAAGGTTCCGCCGGGTACCAGGAGGCGGCGGACGCGGTTGACGAAGGCTGCCTTGTCGTCGATCCACCGATAGACCAGGCGGCAGGTGATGACCGCGTAGGCGGAATCCGGCAGACAGGTCAGGTCGTTGGCCCCGACATTGACGCATCTCCACAGCGGGCCGGGCTTCTCCGGGGAGTCCTGGGCGGCGGCGAGGGCGAGGGCGCTGGGGGAGCAGTCGATCCCTGTGGCCCGGTATCCCAGCTGGTGGTGGAGGTGGCGGGTCAGGGTGCCGTCTCCGCAGCCGATGTCGAGGGCCGGGCGTCCGCGGCCGGGGCCGAGGTATTCGCCCATCAGCCGGTTCTCGGGGCCGTCGAGTTGCCGGTAGCGACGACCGCCTGCCCAGAGCGGTTCCCAGTACGTGGCGGTCGCGGTCGTCGTCATGAGGCTCCATCACGGGCGGGCGGCACGGCGGTGCGCGCGGGCGGGACGGGCATGTCCCGCAGGGCGCGGACAGGGGAGGCGAGCAGGAGGATCACGGGGACGATCTGGAGGACCGCTCCGACGGTGAGGGTGCCGCGGACGCCGAGGACGAGGACTAGGGCTCCGGCGGCCGCGGCGGCGAGGGCCGGGCTCCGGTGGTCACCGTGGTGCTCGCGGCCTGCATGCGGCCCTGGAAGCGGGGCTCGCACAGGATCTGCCTGAGGGATTTCTTCCCGGACTGCGTGTCTCATGAGACGGTTTGCGCCCTTTACAGATCGCTGGCCATGGCGGTCTTCGAGGATGTCTTGGCGGGGCCCGTTCCGGTGGGCGTTGAGACAGGCAGTACCCGAAGGAGTCAGCGACCAGGTTCACTCTGATGGGTGAGCGACGGACAGCCGTCGATCGTCGAGGCCAGCTGGCAGAGGGCTAGCCGGAAGCAGCCCCTGCCAGGCGGAGGGTTCGTGCCTGGTCCATGGGGATTTTGCGACGTGCGTCTGAGAGGAAGCCCTGGAACTCACCCATCTCAGCATCCGGCAGTATCAACGGCCCAACGGCGAGGTCATCGCCCTGCTCGTCGTTGCTCCCTCGAAGAGCGACCGGGAACGCGTCATCCCCATGTCCGCCGAGTTGTTCGCCGTCATCGCGGCCATCGTCCGCCGCCACACCATCGGCGGCCAGACCATCCCGCTGCTGCCTCGCTACGACCCGAAGGAACGTCAGAGCAGCGCGCCCATGCCGTTCTTGTTCCAACGCAAGATCGGTACCAAGCACGAGGTCATGTCGGACACCACCGTGGTGAACATGCTGAAGCGCCACTGCGTCGAGCTCGCCGAACAGCACCCCGGCTTCCTTGGGACCAGCTTCACCCCGCACGATTTTCGCCGACTCCTCGCCACGGAGCTGGTCAACAGCGGGCTCCCGATCCACATCGGAGCATCCCTACTCGGACATTTGAACCTTCAAACAACTCGTGGTTACGTCGCCGTGTTCAACGAGGACGTCGTCCGGCACTACCAGGGATTTCTCGACCGGCGCCGCCAGGCCAGGCCAGCCGACGAGTAGCGGCCGGTCACCGAACCCGAATGGCTCGGCTTCGAGGAGCACTTCGACCAGCGCAAAGTCGAGCTGGGAGGATGCGCACGCCCCTACTCGACACCTCGCCAGCACGAGCACGCCTGTCTGAGATTTCCCATGATCACCATCAATCCGAATATGCTGCCCCGCCTCGACGAGATCGAAGTCGACCTTCTGGCCCGCCGGGCCCGGGCCGAGGCAGAGGGGTGGCTCGGTGAGATCGAAGGGATCGACCTCACCCTGTCCTTCCTGCGCCAGAAGCGGGACCAGACCCGTCGACTCGCCAGGGTCGCGCCGGTCGACCTCGGCATACCCGGCATCGCGCCGCGATCAGCGGCCAGGCGACAATGAGGGGATGTATTGCCTGCAGGCGGCCATCGCCACCGAATCCGTGCTCCGCGAGTTGGCCGGCTCCACCACAGAGGCGCGCATCGTTCCCCTCGGCCAGGATCTCTGGCTCTTCCCGATGACCGACGCGCTGTTCGATGCGGTCACGGTCGCCGAAGCACCCGAACTCGACGGGTTCTGGAAGGCTCCAGCGGGCTTCGATCGCCTGCTCAGCGCGTGCTCGAAGGCAGGTCCGGTGGCCTACGTCGAAGCCGACTACTTCGGCGGGGCAGGGGCCCAGAACGCTCTCACCTGGGATGCAGGGAAGATAGTCCTTGGACCATTGCGCCTGGCCGAAGGGGAGCCAGCGTCGACGGCCGGCACGCCGATCTCTCAGGCGCTTCGGCGACTCGGCGCCGCCAAGGGCAATCACGTCGACGAGTTCGCCGCGGTCGGACTCGGCCGCCACCGCGACACGGACGACTGGCTCCCACCTGGTGAGGCTTCGTGAAAATTGTTCTGCCCGCAATGGTCACGCACCGGCCTTCGGCACTCTGTGAGGCCAGCAGGTCCTGCGACCAAGCGGGATGAGCTGCAGCCCGATGAAGCCGCCATGTCTCGGCATGCCCACTACCCGTCAGGCAATCGGGTGAGGGACTTCGACCGTGCGGAAATTCCCCGACCCCGCAGCGGCAGCTGCGACACAATCGCCGGATGATCGGCAACAAGACCACTCACCGCACGGTGGACGGCGTTCGCATACCCGGCACCTGGCGCCACGCCTTCATCCGCAACGGCGGCACGCACTTCCTCACCGACCTGTTCATCTACGCCGACGGGCTCATCGACTGCTGGGAATTGGTCACCCTCGACGAGTTCCAGGACAAGCTCCGCAGCGGCTGGGTTGCCACCACCCTGCCGGACGGCGCCAAGGCATCCGCGTTCGAACTGGCCAGCTGGACCTTCAGCGAGCCCCACAGCTACCTCACCCCCGACCTGCTGGTCGCCGAGATACGAGACACCATCGACCAGCTCAACGGGCGCCCGGATTCGACGGGCCGATGCCTCGCCGCCGTCGACACCTTCCTCGCCGACCGGACCGAGGAGAACCGCACCGCAGCCCGCAACGCCTTCCTGGCCATCCCGCTCTCGCAGCGCCGTTACGCACTGGGGGACATGGATAGCAAAGACTGGCCGCTGCGGGTGCTGGTGGCGGGACCCGGCGAGGAGACGTACATCCCGGCCGAGGGGCCGATCATGCAGGAGGACTACGACAGGGCCGTCGCCTACTTTGAGGAACGGGCGCGATGGGCCGCTGAACGGGCCACGCGCGTCCCGGCGGACGGACCAGTGACCTCCTTCGCCCCGGCGATCAAGCTGTATCACACGTATCCGAGCAAACCGGTCGATGCCCCGGGATTTCGGGGCCTGCGCAACGACTACCCCGCCCCGATCGTCGTCGGCGAGGTCAGCTACCCATCTGCCGCTCACGCGTACTGGGCCCTGTCAGTCGCTGACCCCGAGGTCAGGACCGCAATCGCCACGGCAGAGACCCATGCCGCCGCACGCAAGGCCGCGACCGCGGCAGCACAGCGTGAGGGCTGGCAGCACGCCCGCACCGCGGTGATGGCGGCCCTACTGCGCGCAAAGTACGACCAGCACCCCGACCTGGCCGAGATCCTGCTGACAACGAACGACGCAACCGTGATCTACGACGACGCCGACTCGGGCTTCTGGGGGGACAACGCCGGACGCGGCCGCAACTGGGCAGGCCGCCTCCTAGAACTCGTCCGCTCGGAGCTGCAGGCACAGCGGGCCGGCATCACAGGGCTGTGAAGGGCCGCCCGCCGCTCGAATCCAAGCTGCGACTGCTCGATGCGGAGCGACCACTTCGTCGCTGACCTGTGGTTGATGAAGCGCTCGGAAATCGAGCGCTTCATCAACCACCAGCTCCCGCTTGACTTGGCGCAGAGAAGGAACCGGTACCACCGGAGCAGATCCATGCCGAACGACCGGATCGTGGTCACCGGCCGACTGGCCGCCTGCAACTCAGCGAAGAACGACGCGACCGGAACGATCGGCAAGCCGCTCGGATCCAGCAGCCTGTACGGCTCATGCGGCTCGCCAGTCTCGACCAACCGCCCGATCTCAGGCAGCACTAAGCGCGACAGATCCCGCCCGGAACTCAGAGGATCAACCATGGCGGGGAAGCTAGCAGAAACCGGCCCTGACCTGCTAGAACGCTAGAGTTAGTTCAGTCAACGGGCCCCGTACTCGCGCGACGTTCTCGTGGACGATCACTTTCTCATCGTTCGACAACTGCCGGTCGCGCATCCCCGGAACGACGCGTCCGGAGGCCGCCACGAACGCGTGGCAGGCGGTGATCAAGTCCAGGAACTCCACCGAGCGGTCGATCCTCCTGATCGCCGGAGCGACGGGACTGGTCCGCTCGAATTCCTCGCGGGCTTGTCGGCCAAGCTCGACCTGGGCATGGTTGACCTGGTGCCGGGCGGTGTCGTCCGACATCGCCCGGAAGGCGACGTCTGGCCTGCGCAGCAGGCCGGTGGTCACCGTCGCCGCCACGGTCTCGTCGCGGGTCAGCTCCTCAACCCGCCCTCACCCGGTCCTCCTGGCGGACTTGGGCGACGACGGTGGGCCGCCGCAGTAGATCACCGGTGACGACCGCGGCGACCCTCTCGTCCTCGACCAGGGTGTGGGCGGCACTGATCCGATCCTCCTGGCGGACCTGGGCAACCACTGCCGGGCGCCTGAGCAAGTCGCCAGCAACCACCGCGGCGACCGCGTCCTCCCTTGCCAGGGTGTGGATCGCGCTGACCTTCTCCTGCGGAGTGATCGGCTTGGCGACCTGCCGACCGACCCTGCGTGAGGCGTCATCACCGGTCCACCGGGACTTTCCCTCCGGCGGAGTACGGATCGCGAGGAACCGCGCTTCCTCGTCCTCGATGCTGGCCAAGATCCGGTGAATCGTGAAGGACACACCGGGCTGGCGGTGTTCCTCGGGGAAACGCGAGGCCGTCCACCGCAAGCTCTTGATCTGGGAGTACGACAGTCCGATGTCCTAGGCCAGGCGGAACAGTGAGTGCTTGACTGTGAACAGCTCATCGCCTCGCTCCGGAGGCCCCTGCTCGCGCATGGGCTCGATCTCCAAGGCGTAGTCCCCGATCGCGAACTGGCCCCGGCTCTGGGCCTCCACGATCTTGCGTAGTTCCGCGACGATCTGCTCGTAACGGTGGACGCTGACGCTGCCGACCTTGTCGGCACTCTCGATCTTCTCGGGCATGGTGTTCACCACCCTGAGCGGGCCGGGGCACGGCCCCTCGGCCGTGGCAAGACGCGGCCCGCTGTCGTGACCGAGAGTCGAACCCACCTGCTGAAGATCACAACAAGTGACCGGAAGAGACCTGAATCTGATCAGAAGTCTGATTCAGATGCGTTCGCCCAGTAGTCACTGTGACCGCTCTCCGAACGAATCGTTCCGTTACCGCCACGCCCTCATGACACACCGCCGTGAGCAGTAGACGGCATCCGAACGCGGATCCACCCCGGCCACCCAGGCTGTCCCGCACTCAGGACACACCACCCGGCCCGCCCCGTTCAGCTCCGCCGCGACCCGGCACCGCAACCGACGGTCCCGTCGCCATGACCTGGCCCGACATGCCGTCTAGCAGAACCGTGTGCTCGGCCGCGAAGCCGGCCTCAGCCGGTCCCCGCAGCCCCCGCACACCCGCTCTCCGGGCCGCCCGGACCCCTCGGACACCACTACAGGCTAAAGCCTCAGGCCCATCGAAAACGGGGATATGGATCAGGCACTGAGGCACTCCGAGACCCTCGACGCGGATGTCACCGGCTTCACCGGGGCGGCGGCACGCCCCCGTCACCTTATGGTCCAGCTGCTCGATGGCCGGACGGCCCGCTCCCAGCAGCTGACCGCACCGCTGGCCGCGCAGGTCGCCCTCTTCCTCCGGGGAGCCGGCCGGCCACAGAGGCCCGTATGTCGGACGGGGAGTCCACCGGCCTCCGCAACGTCTACTACGCCCCATTCAACCAACCGCTGGACTACTGAACATCCCCTGACCGGCCCGTCTAAGGGTTGTCCCGTAACCGCAGGTCACGGATGAGGTGATCTTGGAGTGGCTGGTGTGATCACGGCGTTGGAGCCGTCCTGGATAGGTCCCTTCACTGGGCTGAGCCCGCGCTGCTTCGGCAAGTTGGTGACTGCCGTACGGCGCGAGACCTCCGCCGAACTCCAGCGTGGACGGCCCTGGGGGCTCCCGCTGGAGGACTGCATTCTGCTGGTGGCGGCCTACTGGCGCACAAACCTGACCATGCGCCAGATCGCCCCGCTGTTCGGCATCTCGAAGTCGACGGCAGACCGGATCATCGGACACCTCGGGCCGCTGCTCGCGCTCCGACCAAGGAAGCGGTTCGCGAAGGACACCGTGCTCATCGTCGACGGAACCCTGGTGCCCACCCGCGACCACGCGATCGCCGAGCAATCGAAGAACTACCGCTATTCCACAGCCCATCAGGTGGTCATCGACGCCGACACCCGCCTGGTCGTCGTGGTCGGCCGGCCCCTGCCGGGCAACCGTCACGACTCCCGCGGCTGGGAGGAATCCGGCGCCAAAGCCGCCGTCGGCAAGACGATGACCATAGCCGACGGCGGCTACCAGGGCACCGGGCTGGTCATCCCGCACCGCCGCCGCAAAGGCGAGGAACTCCCGGATTGGAAGGAGAGGCACAACCGCTCGCACAAACAGGTGAGGGCCCGCGTCGAGCACACCTTCGCCCGCATGAAGGGCTGGAAGATCCTGCGCGACTGCCGCCTCAAAGGCGACGGCGTCCACGACGCCATCCTCGGCATCGCCCGCCTGCACAACCTCACCCTCGCCGCCGGATAGACCACCGAGCGGCACGACTGCCGTCCTTGCCCTCGCCAGCTCCAAGATCAGTTACGGGACAAGCCTTACACGATCACCGGGACTTTGAAAACGCCCCTGGGTGGGGATCCTACGTAACCCCGGTCTGCCCGTATATAGATGCAGGGGCTGAACCGAATGGTTCAGCCCCTGCATCTATACGATGAGTAACTGCTGGCGACAGGCGTTCAGCAGCAGTTTTCGCTTAACCTCTTAACCTCCTTAGGGTCAGGAGGTTAAGTCAGTCTGCTTCCACAGTGGGTGAGGAACCAGGAAAGTCGGGAGGGAGACCCTCTGGGGCAACCTCTCCTGAAACCAAACCGGAAAGGTAGTCGGTCAGATTCCCGCTGAACTCGCACCAGTCGTCGTTGGCCCCCCTTACGACGATGGTCCACTGGTCAGGGTCATCGCCTGAAGTCCGCCAGTAGAAGCCATCCCCATCGCATGAACTTCCCCAGCAGATGAGACCGTCTTGTTCCGGGTGTGGAACGTACCCGCGCGCCCTTCCTTGGTTCCGGAGTTCACCCACTTCGCGCGTACCATTTCGGACGCCCTTAATGAAGTACTGCTCCTCTCCAGCTTTCGGGATGAGTACAGCGAGAAATTCATCCAGCGTGAATGGCGGATACTTTCGAGCTAGATCCAAGTAGTCCGAAGGTAGCCTCGTGTCAAGATCTCGGAAGACTTGCTGCCAATCGATCTCGCCGATTGATCCGGACGACTGAATGAAAGATAGTGCCGGTAGCACTCTCTCAAGCCTTTGCAAACTCAACAGACCGCCGCCTTTCCAGGTCGATTGCCGATCTTAACAGAGAATAGCTGCCCGGCTTCGGTCGCTGCATCCATGCGGATCGCTGTTGGGAGGTTACTCCGGCCGTCGGCGTACTCGAGTTGCCCCGAATACAGCACCTTCCGTCCGGCTGCCAGCTCATCCGCCATCCTGGACTCACATTTCTCCATGACGGGAAAATTCATATCCCGAACGCCGGTGAACATGTTTTCCTTCACCCAGTCGCCATGGAATCGGTCCCCAATGATGTGGGAGCGATTGAAAACCCATTCGCCGTTCCGATCCTTCACCCCGAGGTATCCCGGCGGGTTCCACTTGCCCTTCCGAGGACTGCGGGAGTTGGGTGGCTTAAGGTCGCCTGGGCACATTAGAGCTCGCGCACCCGTGGGTGCTCCATCTACGAGCGGTTGATAATCGTAGCGCTCGCTCCTGGGTCGGCTGCAGGGGTCATCGTCGCCATTTCCGTTTCCGGTAAGCCCGGTTCCTGCGTTGACGCTGCCCTGGAGTGCGGTCACCTGGTCAGGGGTGAGCTGATTATTGCCTTGGAGAATTCGGAGAATATCCGCAGCTCCATACACGGAATCCCACCCGCCGCCGAGCGTCCAAGTCGCATTGCCGACCGCAGCTCCGTCGACTGTGGCCTGGTGCGTCGGTGCCGGAACGGCGTGCGAGCCCTTGTTCGGGTTCTGGATGATCGGAGGCGCAGGCAGGACGTGGCGCGGGTACTCGCGGGTGCGCGTGTTGCACCTGGTGTAGCAGCGTCCGCCTCCTCCGCCTCCTCCTCCGCCTCCCCTGGACCCACTAGCCGCTTCTCCTATCGCCTCGTAGTTGTCACCGCGACTGGGAGCTGTGCCAACTCCGCACAACCAGTGGTTACAGGAGGCGCCGAAGTGGCCAGGGCTCCAACCCCACCGGCCGTCATCCTGAGTTCGAGCATACTGCTGGGCCCAGTAGGAGTAACTCGTCGTGGGGCGCGAGATCATTCCGAGCAGACCCAGGAGACCGCCGCCACGGAAGCCGGGGCCGGGTCGGCCGGGCGGGCTGAGTCGAATGGGCGGCCGAACGGGCGGTCGAACGGGCTCTACATACGAATCGCTGGGGCGGTCGAGAATCATGCGATGCCCCGACGGGTCCGTGCCGTTCAGGGGGCTGGCGTTGGCGTATGTGTAGCGGTTTGCCTGGGCTGATGGGTTCGGGTCCAGTTGCCAGGTGTCGCGGCTGGTGAAGCTGCCGGTGCCCGGTTGGTACCAGCGGGCTGCCATGTTCACTTCGCCGCTGGTGGGGTCGGTCCAGCCCGACTGGTAGCCGACGTTGGGGTTGGTTCCGCTGGTTGAGGTGGTCTTGCCGAAGGGGTCGTAGGCGCGGGAGCCACTGACGGCGGTCCCGTCGGGGCCCAGGCTGGCGACGAGGTCGGAGTGCTGGTTGGTGACGGCGAGGCGGGCCGTGTCGGCCTGGCCTGTGGTGGCGGTGGCCAGGAGGGCGCCGCCGGTGCTGCGGGTGTAGGTGGTGGTGGCGTCGGTGACCAGGTTGTTGGATCCGCCGTCGTAGGTGAAGGCGTTTCCGTTGTGGGTCAGGACGCGGTCGAGGCTGTCGTATGTGAAGTTGCTGGTCCCGTTGGTGACGGTGCGCTCGAAGGCGTCCGACTGGGTCTGGCGGGTGTTGTTGGCGTCAGCGGTGTCCGTGATCGTCTTCTCGGTACCGCTGGCGCTGTACGCGTAGTTCTCGGTACCCCAGGTCTCCAAGCGGTTTCGGGAGTCGTAGGTGCCGGTGATGCTGCCGCGTTTGGTGAGGTTTCCGGCCTTGTCCCACTCGTAGGGAACGTTGGTGGTGCCGTCGTTCCATGAGGTCAGGCGGCCGGCGAGGTCGTAGGAGTAGGTGTTTGCGGCTGCCCCGGTCGTGCCGGTGGTGGTCTTCTTCAGCATCTGGTCGGCGAGGTCGTAGTCGTAGGCCTGGCCTTGGACGTCGCCTCCGGACGCGTTGGTGACGGCGTCCTTGGTGAGGCGTCCGAGGCTGTCGTAGGTGTAGGCCCGCTTGGCGGTGACCTGGTACTGGTCGCCGTTCTTACGGGCGTACTGCTCCTGGCTGGGACGGCCTGCCGCGTCGAAGTCGCTCCAGATTCCCGAACCCGTCAGCGGGTCGATGGTGGAGTCGAGGCGGCCGGCCGTGTCATAGGTGAAGACCGTGGTGCCTGCCGCGTCCTTGCGCGAGGTCATTGATCCGTCGGCGTCGTAGGCGTAGACGGAGTTGCCCGAAGGGCCGCCGGAGGACAGCAGTTGTCCGCGGTCGTTGTAGGTGTAGGTGTTGTCCGAGAGAACGCCGCCTCCGCCGGAGCCGGTCATGCGTCCGGCCAGGTCGTAGGAGAGCGTGCGGGGCCGCGTGGTCACGGCCGTGCCGGTGCCGGTCTCGTTGGTGAGGCGGCCGAGGGCATCGTAGGTGCGTTGGCGCTTGACCCCGCCGGGCAGCTGTTCGGTGACCGCCTGCCCTGCGGCGTCGTACACCGTGGTCCAGGTGCGGACGTCCGTGGTCCAGTGCTGGGTGGTAGCGGGTTCGATGGTCGACTCCGGCAGACCCCACGGGGTGAAGGCGTAGTACGTCGCCTTGCCGCGGCCGTCGGTGAGACGCGTGCGGTTGCCCGCTGCGTCGTAGCCGAAGGTGGTGGTGATGGAGTCCGACGCGCTGACGGGCTCGGTCTGGCTGGTCATCCGGCCGAGCGCGTCGTAGGCGTAGGTCCGCCGCGCGCCGGTAGCCGAGAGCGAAGCCGTCGTGTTGCCGTCGGCGTCGTATTCGGAGGAGGCCGTACGCAGCGGGGTGCTGCCGGTGCCGTAGTCGGTGATGGCGGTGGGCTTGCCGAGTGCGTTGTACGCCGTCGTGGTCTTGCGGCCGGTGGCGTCGGTGGTCTCGGTCGTGCGGCCGATGCCGTCGTAGGCCGACTTGGTGATGCCTCCCATGGGGTTGGTGACCGTTATGGCTTCGCCCGCGGTGTTGTGTGTGACCGAGGTCTTGCGGCCGCCGGGAGTGGTGGAGGCGACCTGGTTGTTCGCGTCGTCCCAGGTGTAGCGGGAGACCAGGTTCTGCAGGAGGGGCTTGCGTTCGACGGTGGTCGCGGTCAGTTGGCGGCCGAGTTCGTCGTAGGTGGATTCGGTGCGGGCTCCGGTCGGGTCGGTGGCCGAGAGGGGCAGGCCGGTCGGGGTCCAGGTGTAGGTGCTGACGCCGCCGCCCGACAATGCCGTGTTGGTGTTGTTGAAGGTGGTAGCTCCCGGGGTCTGCAGCGCTGTTCCGGTGCCGTCGAGTGAGGGATCCGTCTTGCGGACGAGGTTGCCCAGTTGGTCGTAGGCGAAGTACGTCGCACGGCCCAGCGGGTCCGTGGTCGAGGCCCGCCGACCGAGCTGGTCGTACGTCGTGCGAGCGACGGCGGTGATCTTCGCTCCGCCCGCGGGGGTGTAGTCCGGAAGCGTGACGGCCGTGGGACGTCCCAGCTTGTCGGTCTCGGTACGGGTCGTCATGCCGCGTGCGTCGCGCGCTTCGGTGGCTTCGCCGAAGGTGTTGTAGCCGGTGAGGGTCTTGGGCGTGACCGTGCCTGCTGCCGCGCCGTTCTCCTCGGCCTGTACCTGGGGTGCGGTCTGCTCGACGAGACGGCCGAGATCGTCGTAGCGGCTGGCGCTGGTGTTACCGCGCGGGGTGGTCTCGGTCAGCGGGAGTCCGCGCTGGTCGAAGGTCGTGGTGGTGGTGCGCGTATCGGTGCCGTCCGTGGTGGTCGACTTCGTGGGATTGCCCGCCGTGTCGTACGCCGTGCTGATGGTCAGCTTCTTGTCGGAGCCGTCGATCGACTGCGTCGCTTCGATGACCCGGTCGTCACCGTCGTAGGTCGCGGTCGTGACCCGGTTGAGGCCGTTGGGGTCGAAGACCGTGCGTATGGTGCGCCCCGTGGCGTCGACCGTGTGGGTCGCCGTGGCACGGCCGCCGCCGGTCGTCTGGCTGCTGAGGTTGCCTGCGCCGTCGTAGCCGTTGCTTTCCAGAACGACATCGCGCTTGGTTCCGTCGGCCTGGGTGAGGCCCTTCGCCGTCACCGTGGCCTTGAGGCCGTCGTCGAAGTAAGTGAACGCGGTGGTCGCGCCCATGGCGTCCGTGGTGGAGGCGAGGCGGCCCGCCGGGTCGTAGGCGTGGGAGACCAGCACCAGGTCGTGGATCTGACCGGACGGATCGCCCGTCCAGTCCTTCAGGACCGACTCGGCCAGGTTGCCGCGCTTGGTGAAGGAGTGGGTGACGACGTTGCCCGCGGCATCCGTCTCCCCCACGACACGGCCCACCGGGTCGTGAGTGAAGATGCTCTCGTTGCCGGCCGGGTCGATCACGCTCTCATTGAGGCCGTGCGTGTCGTACCGGTACGTCGTCGTCCGCGTCGCGTCCCCGCCCGTCGTGTCCTGGGTGGACTCGGTGAGCAGCAGACCGTCCGCGTCGTAGGTGCGGTTGATCTGAGCGGTGTGGGTGACGCCGGTGGCCTCGTTCCTGATGCCGGGGCCGGTCTGCGAGGAGATGTGGGACATGGCGTTGTAGACGGAGGTCGTGGTCACACCCGCGGGCGTGCTGTCGGAGGTCTGGGTCTCGGACAGCTTGCGGCCCATGCCGTCGTACGTGTAGATGGTGACGAGGCCGGACGGGGCGGTCGACTTCGCCAGGTCACCGTTGGCGAAGTAGGCGTACACGGTGGTCGCGCCACCCGTGCTCTTCTTCGTCGCGACCAGGCCTGCGGGCGTCGTGCCTCCGCCCACTGCGGCTTCGGCACCCGTGGTGTAGGTCGTGCCGGAGGTGCGGCCGTCGGCGAGGGTCACGGTGTCGGGCAGGCCGAGCGCCGTGTACGACGTGGTGGTCCGGAAGCGGTTGTCGCCCGCTCCGGTGGAGCGCCCGTCCCGGATGGCCGTCGGCTTGCCGTTCCTGGGGTCCAGGGGGTCGGCGGGGTTGGAATAGTAGTCGGCGAACGCGGTCCAGCAGGAGTTGCTGTCCCGGCAGGTGGTCGTCGAGACGGTGTTGCCGCGCTCGTCGTGGCCGGTGACCGCGGAGTGGCCGTTGGGGTCGGTGACCGTGTGGAGGAAGCCGCCGGTGTCGTAGGCGTACGTCGTCACACCGCCGTCGGCGTTGGTCGAGGCGGTGCGACGCTGCCCCCGCACGGCGTCGTAGGTGGTGCTGGTCTTGACACCCATGGGGTCGGTGACGGTCACGGTCGAGGCGAGGGAAGAGCCTGACGCGCGGGTGCGGGCGTTGTAGTGCTTGGCGATCTGCTCACCCGTGAGGGGAGTCGAGTAGACGGCGACCTCGTCCATCTGACCGGTGAAGTAGCTGAGGTCACCGGGAGAGGCGGGCCAGAACTTGGTGTAGCCGGCTCCTATGTAGGTGTACTTGCTGGTCTGGTGCTGGACGGGTGCATTGGAGGCCTGGGCGACCTGGGTGCCGTCCAGGTAGAGGGTCTGCGTCGATCCCTGGGCGGTGATCGCCGCATGGTGCCACTGGTCGTCGGTCACTGTGGCGGCCGAGGCGTTGGTGGGCGTGACCCCGGCGGTGAAGTATTGGCCGTGGAGTTTGTTGTCGGACCCGACGTAGAGCACGGGCGCCCAGGTACCCGACGCTTCTGGCAGGGGCCGGTCCTGGTTGCTGAGGAGCACACCCGGCTTCGCGGTCTTGAACCAGAGTTCGACCGAGAGGTCGGTGTCGGGAATGATCCCGGCGCCGGGGAGCTGGGCGTAGCCGTCCCCCTTGAATTCGGCTGCCGTACGGTCCCCGATGCCGAACGCGCCGGTGGTGGCGAGAGCAGCCTTGGTGTAGGTGCCGTCGCCCGCCGTTGCCGCGATCTTGTTGCGGACGACGGTGCCGCCCGTCTCGTCAAGCTGCCAGTAGCTGACCGGGGCGTCGGCCATCACAGCGCCCTGATACTCGCCGCCGCTTCCGGCGACCAAGCGGGTACGGGCCTTGTAGTGGTCGGCGACCGTTCCGGCGTCCAGTTCCTTGCTGTAGAAGGCGGCTTCGTCGAGCTGACCGGCGAAGTACCGTGTGCCCTCCGGCTGACCGTCCCAGGCGGCACTGGAGTATCCGCCGCCGAGGTAGGCCTGGACCACGGTCTGCGGTGTGACAGCGCCAGCCTGGAATCCGACTTTCGCGCCGTCCAGGTACATGGTCTGGCCTGCGGCGGCGCCGGTGAGCACCACGTGGTGCCAGGTGTTGTCCGTCACCGGGGCACTGCTGGTGATCGAGTTGCCCTTGACGCCGCGCCACAGTTCACCGCGGAGCTTGCCGTCGGCGCCGATGAGCAGGCTGGGATTCCACTGCGTGGGGGTGTTGCCGAGGTCCGCGTTCTGCAGCCCGAGGAGCACTCCGCCTGGCTTGTCGGTGCGGAACCACAGCTCGACCGCCAGGGCCGTCGCGCCGCCAATGGTCTCAGCGGGCACGTCCACCGCGCCCCTGGCACCGTCCAGGGTGACCGAGCCGTCGTCTCCGTCCATGAACGTGCCGACGGAACCGAGGGTGACGCCGTCATGGTAGGAGCCGTTGCCGCCGCTGGATATCTCATCGGCTGCCGCAGCGCCGCTGCTGTCGCCGAGGCGCCAGTAGTTGACGGGGCTGCTCGCCTGTACGGCCGAGGCGTAGGCCTGTGAGCCCGCGGAGTAGCGGGGTGCGGAGATCTGCCAGGTGCCGCCCGACGCGTCGGTGACCTGGGTGGCTCGTTCGGTGTCACTGTCGTACGTGATCTGGGCGCCGGTGCGTCCGGAGGGAAGGGTGAACTTGGTGAGCTTGGAGGTGCCGGTACGCGCGTCGTAGTGAGCGCGGACCGTGCTGGCGTCCAGGGCCTGGTGGTAGACGGCGACGTCGTCCATGCTGCCGTTGAAGTAGCGGACCCCCTGGGTGGTGTTGCCGTCCCATGCCACGCTGGAGTAGCCGGCGCCCAGGTACGCGAACGTCTTCGTGGTGTGGTCGACCGTCCCGGTGCGGGAGCCGACGCTCTGGCCGTCGAGGTAGAGGGTCTCGCTGGTGCCACTGCTCGTGAGGACCGCATGGTGCCACGCGTCGTCGGTGACGACGGCCGTCGAGGTCAGCGGGTTCTTCCATTCGCCGGCCAGTTCGAAGCCGCCGCGGAGCTTGCCGGCCGTGTCGATGAGCAGGGCCGGATTCCACTTGTTCGGTTGTTCGTCGGTGATCCGCTTGTCCTGGAATCCGACGAGGACGCCGGGCTTGGCCGTCTTGAACCAGAGTTCTACGGTCAGGACCTTGGAGGAGGACAGGGTGGCTTCCGGGATCTCCACGTGGGAGTTCGTACCATTGAACGAGGCGGCCTTGTTGCCCGTCCCGTTCAGGACACCCGCACTGCCGAGTACGACGTCACGGTAGCGGCCCGCGTTCAGGCCGGTAGGTGAGACCGCCTCGCTTTCAGCGCTCCCGCCCTCGCTCTCGTTGAGCCGCCAGTAAGAGACCGGATTGGCGTCGAGCACCGTGCTGCGGTACTGCGAACCGGCGGTGTACTCGTACACCGAGCACGCGGTGGTCGACGTGGGCGGGCAGACCTTCGTCAACCGGCCATTGTTGTAGGCGTAGGTCCAGGTGAGGGCCGGGGCCTGCGGGCCGATGGCATCGGTGGAGACGGAGCTGACATGCCCGACGCTCCAGGTGAAGGTGAGCGCCCGCTTCGACAGCGCGTCCGTCGCCTTCGTCAGCAGATCACCGGTGTAGGTGAGGAGCTGTTCCCGGCCGTGACCGTCCTTGATCTTCGTCAGCAGGCCCGCGCTGTCGAAGGTGAAGAGGGACGCGCTCGCATCCCGCAGTGTCCATCCGCCGCCCGCGATCGAGGTCAGGGTGCCCGTCGAACCGGAGGGGGCGCTGTAGGTGCCGTCCGTGTTGCGCCCGAAGCGGACCTGGCTGCCGTTGGCGAGGGTGATGACCACGTTTCCATCGGCCTCGGCCTTGGCGCGCATGTCCCAGCGGGTGGCCCAGCCGGCGCCGAAGGCGTTGGCCTGCCGGGGATCCTGAGAGTTGTAGGTGCGCGTGACCGCGAGCTCAGGGCCGACCACGGGCACAGCGGCGTCGGTCGCGGCGGTAGCGTAATTACCGGCGCGCTCGCCGAAACTACGGCCGCTGTCGGTGCCTCCCAGGTGCGAGGTGATCACCGGCTGCGGGACCTGGGTGGTCAGCAGCGACGGCTGAGTGCGGGCCGACTGCGCCTGTCCGTCGTTGGCGTACCCGTACCATGCGTACGTCTTGGACCAGGTCAGCCACCCGGCGGGCACCGCCCAGCTCTGCGAGGGGCCGGGAGAGGACTGGCGGCAGTTCTTGCGCGTGTCCTTGCCCTCGACCTCGCACACCTCGAACTGATATGTCAGGGCACCGGGGAAGCGGTCCTTGTCAGCCGCGGCGATCCACAGCGTGGGAGTGAGGGTGTCGCTGAGGGAACCGCTCGGCGGAACCGCACCGGTCAGGTAGGGCGGGATGTTCACCGCCTCGACCTTGATGGCTGCTCCGGGGACGCCCTGGGAGGCGAAAGAGTTGACCCCGTACTCATCCATCGTCCACGCGATCGTGTACGTCCCGGGGGCGAGCGGCGCGATCTTCGCGTCAAGAGTGACGGAACCGCCCGGGGGTACGTCGTTCGGCATGTCCGTCCAGCGGACCTTGCTCCATTCGGTGGCGTTGAGCAGTTTGTTGTTGGCGTCGTAGAGGTCGTAGCGCAGCTTGAAGTTGCTGTTCTTCGCCCAGGTCTGCTGGCCCTGATTGGTGACCGTGACCTTGAAAGTGCCTTCGGAGGTGGCCGTCATCGGCTGGACGAAGCCGCCCAACTGGTACGCCGCCCCGTACTTCGTCCACGTCACGTCCAGGCTCGGGGCGCCATTGGGGTAGTCGTCCGAGCCGAACTGCTTCCAGCCCGTCGAGTCCGTGACCGACGCCTTGACGGCCAGGCCGTAGTTCGGCTTGCGGCCGTGGGTCCAGTCATCGACCAGCTGACGGCCCGCGGAGCCGAGCGGGATACCCTCCCAGGCTGCTGCGCACGACCAGGTGTTCGTACCGGCCGGGCGCCAGCCGTGGGCGAAGCTCTTGGAACCCAGAGCCGCCCCGGTCGCCGGCCCGGGGTAGGAGGAGGTGGTGGATTCCGACCAGTCCGAGGTGACCTCGTGGACCGTCACCGGGTTCGGGGTACACGACCCTGACCAAGAGTTGTACAGCGCCAGGTTCGCGCTGATCACGTACCCGTTCTTGAGGTCGCCAGTGTTCATCCCGTCGAAGCGCAAGAAGCCCGCGGCCTTGTGGGACCCGCCGTCGTACGTACCGGCCTTGATGACGGTGTCGCTGGCGAAGTTCTGGTTGTACGGGTACTCCACGTAGGTGCCGGACGTACTCTTCACACCGGTCGCCGAGGGGTCCACCTTCACGGGGAATACACGCTCAGGAGCGGACAGCCAGTCCTTGTCCAGGGAGACCACCAGGACCTGGCGTCCGCCCGAGTTCTCGAGCGTGTACGTCACTCCGGAGGAGATGACGCCCTCGTTGGAGGTCTCGCCGCGGTGGGAGTCCTCCATCCAGCCCGCGGGCATCCAGCCCTGCTGCTTGCCCGCAGCATCCGTGAACGCGATCCCGCCCAGCCCGTCCAGCTTCGCGGTCAGGCCGTTCAGCGCCAGGGGGAAGCGCCACTGTGTGGGAGCCGACTTGTCCTTGAGGAGCAGCGTCTCCTTGATGGAGTCACTGCCCGCTATCAGCTCCAGGTCGGAAGACTGCCTCACTTCCGGGTAGGTGATGACGCTCCCGTCGACCCTTCCCAGAGAATGGGAGGCGCCTTCGACCCCGTAGCCGAGGGACGCCGTGTCGCTCACGCCGAGGCGGGCGACCGTCTCCGCATCTGCGTACTCGGAGAAGTGCACTGCTTCCGCCGTGGACTGGGGCTCCCAGCCCGAATCGGAGACGCTCATCGTCCGCGTACCACTGGCGGGCTTACCAGGCTTATCCAGCCGCGTGTCGATCTCGTTCCATTTCCCTTCGCGGGAAAGGAAGTTGACGGGATCATTGTAGAAGCGAGTCGTCAGCGTGCCGTCCTGATTGACGAACGTGCGCGCACGCTCCGAGCGCTTCTCGGGCACCTCCTTGCTCGCCTTGGAGTCGAATCCCTTCGGCGCGGGAGCTTCGGGCGCCGGGATCGGTTTGGTCGGCACCGAAGGGACATGAGGTTCGACGCCAAGCTTGAGCCGGGACGCGGCCGCGTCCAGTGTGAGCTCACCGGGTGCCTTCAACGCACCGCTGCCTCCACCGGCCGCGGCAGCCTCGGTCGCGCCCCCGGCGGCATCGTGACCGCGCCCCCGAGCCGTGCCCCAAGCTTGCTCGGGTCTGCCACCAGGGCCAGGCCCGGGTCTGGATTCGGCCCAGCGAGCCACTGCCAGGGCGGCCTGCTCCGTACAGGCCAGGACGGCCACCAGGAACGCCACGAAGAACACGAGCGGACGCAAGATACGCAAGGAAAGCCCCCACCAAGAACGATCAAGAGGAGGACATTCCTATCTAGGCAGTGGATCGCTGCACAAGAGTTACACAGGATCCCCATAGGAGCGCGCTGACGCCTGATCAACCACCCAGAACCCATGATGGGGATATAAAGTCCGAGTAAATGGCGATCAGTCAGGTAGTAAGTCAAGGCCGCATCCGCCGGGAATGTGAGAAAGGTCATTCATGTCGGACTCGCTTTCGGGCCGCCCTGGATAGTTTTTTCAGACGCAGCAGAGTCGAAGACGGTTCCACCTCATCACCCCCGCGAGAAGTGGGGACCGATCTGCAGAGCCGACGACCTGAAGCGAAGGAAGGTGCGTGACGATATTGGACATGGCTCGCGAGGTGCACCGCTGACCCGAAGGGGTAACCCCGCTGCCGCGTCGGCGCGGAGCGGTCACGACGTGGCCAGCCACATCGCGGCAGCAGCCCGCCCCCCATCAGCCCCGTCCGGGCGGTGCGCTCGCCTCATGCAGGGTCCGGATCGACGGCGGGGGTACGGTCCGCGCGTATGGCGGGCCCGGAATGGGGCATCCGTCGCCCGCCACGTACCGGCCCTCCTCCGCTGCTGGCTGTCTTTCACCTCCCGGACTGCCCGCGGTCGGCGGCGGCGCTGGCCACGCATGCCATGTGGCGGATGCCGGTCTGAACCTCAGCTGTCCGGCGAGCAGTACCTGCCCTGGTGAACAGCAAGGTCAGGCGTTGACGGGAGTCTGCACGGGAATCTCGGTGTCTGAGTTGCGCGCAGCGGCAGGGGCAGCCTTGTCGATGGACTTGGACCGCCGGGTGCGGGGCCGCGGCGTCGGCTCGGTGGCACCGATCTCGGTCAGCTCGGCAGGGGAGCAGCCTGCCGCCGCCACGGCATAGGCCTTCCCGTACGGGACTTCGGTCTCGGCGAACTCGCTCTGCGAGCGGATCCGGGTGGCAAGGAGTTCCGCGAGCGGGGTGCGAAGTGCCGTTCGAGTGCGCTTGGTTGCGACAGCTCGGCAGACCACGCGCGTCAAAGCGACGGTCTCCCGGTGAACGAGCGCGACGGACCAATTGTCGTGCCGCTGGGGGACGTGGCGCCGTGTGCGGCGCGTCGCCTGATCTGCCGCGTCGAGTTCAGTACTCTGGACCCTCCAGGCCAGGGACGGCCTGGAGGCGAGCGATCCGCCCGGGCGGAGGCGCAGATGTCTCAAGGGTGTGATGCCCAGTCCCGCAACAAGCGTTTCTCGGCGTCCGTGCGTAACTTCCTCCACGGCTGCCGCCCGGGGGGCAGCCGGAGCAGGAACCCTATGCCGCACACGACCGACCAGCGGATCAGCAAGGAACTCGCGCGCCTTCTGTACCTGGGACGAATCCAGACAAAGAGCAGCCGTCCGACTCTAGATCCCACCGACTGCGGACAACTCGCCTTCCAGGCCATCCTCTTCGAGTGTCTGATGAGCACCCGTGAGCACCCGCACCTATTCGAGCAGCCGGGTAAGAGCGCGATGGCCAGCATCAGCGGATATCTGAACGCCATCTGCCACCAGCCCGGCCACCTGGAGATCCACACCAACACCGCCTGCCGCATCGCGAGCCGAATCCTGCCCTTCCTCCACGAAGACCACGGAGTGTGCGGGATCCCCGGCCTCCGAATGATCGACTACAACTGCCGACGGGTACGCCTGATCCACCTCTCCACAGGCGGACGCCTCGACCTTGTAGACGCGCACCGATGGCGCGGCATGGATATCGCCCGCATGATCTTCCGGCAGGAGACCAGCTGGCATCAGGAAGAAGGGCGTTCCCCGCTGTGGCGGCACGACGCTCTGACCAACGAAGAAGCCGCGCACTGTGAATGCTGGGGGTACACCGCAAGCACCCCGCTGCGCAGCGCACTCCTGATGCGCTCCATGCCACTGTGGTACCGCTTCGACCTCAGCCCTGCTTGGGTCACTGGTCACCCCACCCGCCCGCACCGGCTCGTCTGGGACGCCCGCTCCGACACTGAACACGATCAGGTGGTCGAGCTGCTGACGCGTTCCGCGGCCCGCATCCCGGCAGCCGTCTATCACGAGAAAACGCCTTCCTCAGGGACACTTCAGCTTGGCTCCGGCAGCGCCCAGCTGATCAGCAACTGCTAAACCCCCGGCCATCGGCGTCCGGCTGGTCGGGCTGACGATACCGGGGCGGGGGGTGGTGCTGGTGGCGGTGATGGGCGGCGCTCGGGTGGAGCGGCTGCGCCTGGTCGAGGCGGTCGCGGCGTTGCTTCTGGTTCACGACCCACACCCCAGTCCGGTGCGGTCCGCTCGGTGTGCGTCATCGGCCGAATTGATCACTTCCGAGACGCACGGCAAGATCGTTTGCCAGGATGGGCCGGCGGCTCGAACGAGCTGTTCCCCTTCACCGGAAGGCCTACCTTGAGCACCTCCCTCAAAGAGACCCTGCTCGCGGCACTCGACCAGCTCGGCGCGGACACGTCCAGCTACCAGCTCGACGACCGGAGCAGCATCGCTCTGAGCTTCGACGACGTCGGTGACATCTTCTTCGACCCCCAGCCGAACGAGCGTGTCTGGCTGTGGGGCCTGCTTGACGACATGGACAAGAACGCCCGTGACGCACTCGCCGCACCCCTCCTCTCGGAGCTCGTACGACCAGTGCGTCACTGGGAATCCGGAGCACTTGTGCTGCGCCAAGACGGGAGGGTCGGTGGCCTCCTCCACCCTGACGTCATCGCTGACGCTGCCCAACTCTCCGCAGCACTGAAGGACTTCCACGAGACCCTCGGCCGGCTGAAGTCGCTCAGGTAGTACGACATCTACTGAGCTTGTCCTACCTTCCAAGCGTGGGTCTGAGGCGGTCATTCGTAAGATCGTCGGGCCCGGGGGTTCTGGGTATGGCTATGAGCTTGTGGAAGTTGCGGCGAGTGAACTGCTCTCTGGAGATGAGATCGGATTGCTCCGGCGAGCACTCCTGGAGTGGTCGGGTCCGGCCAGGTGCAGCGATCAGCTTGCTGTCGGTCCGAGGCAAGGGCCTGCGGGGCGATGACGTAGCCGCCTTCATGGAGGGCCACGGGACCGGGGTACGCGCCCGCCTGATCACGTACGACCCGGACGGGTACCGCTCGAAGCTCACCGGGTGGAAGGACGCCACCCCGGTGGGCGCAGCCCTGACCAAAGCGTCCCTCGTCGGCTGGACGTGGAGGGGCGGCAAGAAGTTCGCCCACGGCACGAAGCTGTGCGTCGAGTTCAACGTCGTGCAGGGGGAGCCGTGCGCGGTCATCCACCGCTAGGGAACCGTTCCTTGTCGCCCTGGGGATCTTTGGAGTGAACGGAGCGCGACTGTGCCGGACCGGGGCATACGCTGATCGTTCCGCGCCTGCGGTAGCCCTCTCAGATTGAATGGAGTGTCAGCGTGGCCTACTCCCAGGATCTCCTGACGGAACTGAACGTACCGGAGGATGCGTTCGCTGCCATGGTGGACAGGGACCGAGACCTCAACCAGCTCTACAAGGAGTACCGGGCCAAGGAGCGTGAGGTGAGCGCGGCCGAGAGCAACGGAGCGGCCGACGGCGAGGTCGCCAGGCTTCGCAGGGAACGTCTCCTGATCAAGACCAAGATCGAGGAGATGGTCCGCCCGTCCCTGCCGGAAGGCGCCTGACCCACAGCAGAATCGCGGGCCGCCACCCGGTAGAGGGTGGCGGCCGCCCGCCACCACACGCTGCTCCCTGCCGGGAGGAGATCGCACATCGCGCAGGCGAGCGGGGCGTCCGCATGCGTCTGCGGGATCACGAGGCGGCCCCGAGAGGAACCTCAGCGATGTGAGTCCACGTGATGCGCGCGCCGTCGTGTCGCTCGGACACCAGCACTGCCTTCTCCGCGCGCAGGGTCACCGGTCCCGGTCCGTGATCGCTCAACCACACTTTCATTAGAGTGGGGTTGGCCTTAGCGGCCGAACTGGGGCCGTATGCGATCGACATGTGAGGGGCGTGCTGTTCGGGGATGAGCGGCCACCGCTTCGGGGCCACCGCCTCGAATGCCGCCGTGGCAATCTCCCAGAGGCGTCGCGATGGCGCGCCGGGCCGTCCCGCCATCTCCAGGGCGACTTTGCCCACGGACGGGCGGGAAAGCTCGATATCGAACGGAGGTACCGAGGCGGCCCCGGCCCGTAACAGCTCGATGACCCTGGCGATCTCCTCGGGCGTGTACTGATCGTCGGGGCCGGCGTGAAGGAGCGTAAGGTGCGCCCACGCTGCGGGTACCGGCTCCAGGCCGGGCATCGTGACGAGCTCCCGATACGGTGTAGGCCCGCATTCGGAATGGCCCGCTCCGCTGCGGTGACCTGGGCTTTATCCGCCGTCTCATTCGAGGGACGCGGCATTTCTGTCTCACGATCTTGTCCTTTGTACTGTCCGGCTCACAGAGTGGTGTGCATCGTGAAGTTGCGTCACGGGTGTGGCGTGAGGGGCGGGCGAGATACTCGCGCTGGTCGTTGGCCGGTGTCCACGGTGAAGATCGTCTGGCTTGTTGGCTGGAAGCTTTGGCGGGTTCTGCTGCGCCGACCGCCGTGTCGCTCTTACGGTCCGTGACCGGGCCGGCACGCCGGGAGAGTAGGAGCTGGAACGGATCACAGCTCGCCGGAGTGAACTGGACGCGCTCACCGAGGAGCTGGCCAAGCAGCTCAGCGAAATCCAGGCCGAGCGGGAGGAACTGGTGGTCGCCGAGAGGGGGCCGGCTGGTATACGTCTCCGCGGTCAGACCCGGGCGGACCTCGGAGATCACCGCCTGCCGTCACGACAAGCTCACGCAGAAGTTGCGGGCGGCCGGCCTCGGAGCGATCGCCGACCTGGGATTCGTCGGACTTGGCGACAGCGGCCCGGCATCGACCCGGCGGTGAACATAGGCTACAAGGCCGCCCGGAACCGGCCTCTGGCGCGAGGGCAGAAGCTGTCCAACAAGGCATTGGCGGCCGTCCGGGCACCGGTCGGGCACGGGGTTGCCCACCTGAAGAACTGGCACGTCCCCGGCAAGTGTGCACCGACCCGACGTGGGCGACCGTGCTGGCGAGGGCCGTGCTGGTCACCGGACTCGCAACCAAGGAGGGAACGCCTGCGTTGCAGCCTCTGGAGCAAGGTCAGGAGTCCGGGGCCGATGTGTGTAGCAGTCGCCTGCGGTCAGGAGTGCGTGGCGGGTACCACCCAGCTCGGCCGCCGGACGTGCGTGCCGACCCAGAGCACCCAAACACATCGGGCTGTCGCAAGCGCGCGACGCCACCGTGGGTATGCACCGCCACCCCCGCTAGTGTCACGGAAAGCGACGGTTCGACTACACTTGGTATATGATTGGGCTCAGCGTCGCACTGATACCCGACCATGCGCGTAGGACAGTTTCGTTGTGTCGGCAGACTGTGGAGAGAGGGTGATGGGATGGGCACGGTCACGCCCTCGCGGGAGGACGTTGCCGCGGCGGTTGCCCTGGTGGACCAGGTTGACCTCAAGCCGATCAACCGCAAGCTGCAGGATGACGACCCGGAAACATGGACCGTGGAGGCCCTCGCCGAGGCCGAGCAGAGGTACCGCCGGTTCCTGGTGCTGAACCTGCTGCACCCGCACACCACGCTCTCCGTCGACCACGCGCTCGACGAATACTGGCACCAGCACATCCTGGACACGCGCAAATACGCCGAGGACTGCCAGCTCCTCTTCGGTTACTTCCTTCACCACGACCCGTACTTCGGTCTCGACAAGGATGGCGACGAGTGGCTGGAGAACGTTGCGATGTTCTCGGCAACACAGGACCTCTACGAGGAAGCATTCGGGGAGCCGTACTCGACGAAGAAGCGGCTCACCATCGACAAGGCGGTCGGCGGCGCCGGATCCACCGTCGATCCGGGGCGGGTTTACGCGTTTCCGCAGGCATGTAAAAGCGGGCAGCACTGCAACAAGATCATCAGTCCGGAAAGCTTCGACCCGGACATCCCGGACCTGCCGCGGAAGCCGATCACGCCCCTGTCGCTCGAGGAGCCGGGCGAGTAGACCGGCCACGAGCTTGGAAGGAAAAGACGCTGGACCGCCGACCTGTCATCTTCCTTGGTCCCTCGTTGCCCCGCTCGGTAGCCGAGCAGGTGCTCTCAGAGGCCGACTACCGACCGCCGATCCGGCGCGGTGACCTGGATGCTGTCGCGTCGGGGACGCTTGTCGGCATCATCGACGGCGTTTTCGCCGACGTGCTGGCGATCAGCCCGGGCGAGATCCGTGCCGCCCTCTCCCGCGGGGTGGTGGTCTTGGGAGCGGCCAGCATGGGCGCGCTGCGCGCCACCGAGATCCCGGCGGTGGTAGGCATCGGCCGGATCCACGAGATGTACCGCGACGGGGTGATCGAACGGGACGACGAGGTCGCGGTCCTGTTCGAGGAGGAAACGTACCGGGCGCTGACCGTGCCGCTGGTCAATGTCCGGTACGCGGTCGGACGCCTGGTGCGCACCGGCACCCTCGCCCCTCGTGCCGGCGACGACATCGTGGCGGCGGCCCAGATGTTGCACTTTACGGACCGGACATACGAGGCGATCTTCGATGCTCCGTCGCTGGCCGCCAAGGCCGACGCGGGCGAGACCATCGCTTTGCTGCGGCGGTTCGACCTCAAGCGGGAAGACGCCCAGCTGCTGCTTGAGTATGTGGCCGCCGGGCAGGTGCCGCGGGCCGTCCGCGCCGAGACCGGCGAGCTCGTCGTCGCCGACGCGCCCACGTACGAGACGACGAGGGTACGGGACCGCGAAGCCGCCGACGCGCGCCTGCACGTGTGGGAGAGCGGCGACGCAGTGTCCTTCGCCGACCTCGTGCAGTTCCTGAAGGTGACCGGGCGGTTCGACGCCATGGCCCGTGCTGCGCTGCTGCGTCTGACGGCGGGCGGCGGACGGCTGTCGCTGTCGCTTTCGCCGGACGCGCTGGCCGACGGCGCGCGGGATCCGGCGCAGTCGCTGCTCGATTTCGTGCGGCTGCAGTGGGGCTGGGAATCGCCCGAGGAGACGCACGTGACCATGGGCGACCTCGGGCTGGGGCTGGAGGACGTGTCGGACTCGCTGCACGCCGAAGTCACGGTGGCCCGGCTGGTGGCGGCGGTCGGCAGGCACCCCACGGCAGCGATGAGTAAGGCGCTGCGGACTGGTCTGTGGATTGACGACCTCGCGCTCAAGCGGGAGGTCCTCCGGCTGGGTGCGGTCCGCCACTTCGCCCGCCAGGCGGCCGCTCACGGCGAGCCGACCGCCGCGGAGTACGAAGAGGCGCGGCGGTGCATCACCCGGTTGCGTCCGGCAGTGTCCTGGCCGCAGGCGAGCTCGGACCTCGGTGTGCTCGGCGTTTCCCGCACCGCGCTCGACGGTGCTGCACGAGAGCTCGCGCTGGCTCGGCGTGCGACCGCACCGCTGGTCGAGGTCTTGGAACGCCCGGAAGTCCCGGTCTGCCTGGCGGGGCCGTGGAGCGGTCTGGGGATCGGGCTGGTGCCGACCCCGAAGGCGAGTGGATCTCGCCGGTTCTCCTGCGACCCGGACAAAGTCCGCGTCATCGCTGACGATATTGCCCGGCAGTTGGGCGTGGTGCGCGTCGGCATGGTCGGAGAGCTGACCACGCTGGGCGTACATATCGCCCAGGCGTTCGCGCAGCGCAGCGGCTGGTCGGCGAGCTTCGCGAGCGGTAAGGCGGAGACGGTCGACGCCGCGAAGACGGGCGCCATCATGGAGGAAGCGGAGATTCAGGCGCAGGACGCTTTCCGTCCGCCGACGGCGCTACGGGCCTCTTATGAGCGCGCGGTGGCAGAAGGCGCCACAGTCGTGGCGCCGGACCAGCTGGGGCTGCCTTTCGACAGCCGGTGGACCTCTCAGGCTGAGCTGGAGTGGGCGGAGACGGTCGATTTGGTCAGCGGGCGGACGGTGCTGGTCCCGACCGCTGTCCTGGTCGGTGGCAGGCTGCCGGGGGACATCCTCTACTCGCCGCGGCTGGGAGGAAAGGTCTTTTCCTCCAATGGTCTGGGATCCGGCTTTAGCCTGGCGGAGGCGGCCACCCACGCGGTCGCCGAGTTGGTTGAGCGGCACGCCACCCGCCTCGCCGAGCTGGAGATCGACAACCCGGGCGGAGTCGGCTGCCGGGAGTTCCGGTTCCTTGACCTTGAGTCCCTGCCGGATGTTCCGCGCCGGATCGTGACCAAGTACGAGCGTGGCGGGATGAGTGTGCGCCTGCTCGATATCACCTCCGAGGTTCGGGTGCCGACGTTCTACGCCCGGGTGTTCGAGGACCCCTTCTCGGGTGGGCGCAGCACGGTGTCCGACGGGTTCGCGACTCATCCGGACCCCGAGGTCGCAGCGACGATGGCGCTTCTGGAGGCCGCGCAAACCAAGGCCGGATACATCGCCGGAGGTCGGGAGGACTACTCGCTGCAGGCGCGGAGCCTCGGCCGCCACGAGCGGCCGCGAACCGGGCGTCTTGCCGCGCATGCGTTCTGGTTCGGCAACGACCGGCCGACCCAGGGCTTCGACGCAGTCACTGGGTACGTGGTGGACGACATTCTCGACGAGCTGCGATGGATGGTGGGCGCCATCGAGGCCGCTGGCTTTGGCCAGGTCCTCCTCGTGGACCTCACGGTCGACAAGATCGCACCGGCGTACGCCGTACGGGCCGTGATCCCTGGCTCGGAGACGACGAACCCGCTCTGCACCGGCGACCGCGGGCGCGTCACCTGTATCCGGGACCTGTTGCCCAGGGGGAGACGATGACCGCTCCGGCGGCGGTGGTCTGGGACATGACCTACGCATGCCCGCTGCGCTGCGAGCACTGTTACTCCGAGTCCGGCCGTCGCCCCTCGCGACAGTTGAGCTGGCCCGACCTCGCCCGGGTGGTCGACGCCCTGGTCGAACTGAACCCGCGCACCGTAGTGCTGTCGGGCGGTGAGCCGCTGGTGGTGCCGGAGATCTTCCAAGTGGCTGAGCGGCTGCGGAGCGGCGGCGTGTCGGTTCATCTGTACACGTCCGGCTGGCATCTCCCCGACCGGAGCGTGGCCGCGGTTGTGGAGGTGATGTCCAACGTCACAGTCAGCATCGACGGGGCGATCGCCGCGACGCACGACCGGCTGCGCGGCCGGGCCGGATCGTTCGACCGTGCCGTGGACGCCGCCGCGCGCCTGTCCGCCGCGGCGGCCGGGCAGCCTGAGCTGGCGGTCGGCGTGGACTACACGGTGACGCGGTCGAACTTCGACGAGATGCCGGATTTCTGCCGCCTGGTGGCCATGCGACTTCCGTCCCTGGACTACGTGTTCTTCGGCGCGGCGATGCCGATCGGACTCGCCAGCCGCGAAGGCTTCGTCGCCCATGAGATCGTGACATCCCGGCAACTCATGCTGCTCCGGGATGAGTCCTACGCAGACATGCTGCGAGCCCACGGACCGGCCGACCTCGTGGTGAGCGACAACGAGATGTTCCAGATGCGCCCAGACCGGCTCGTCCGGGGCGAGATCCCGGCGATGCAGGTGGAGCCCGACGGGCGGGTGCGGGCGATGCCGGTGTACGAGGGTACCGTGGGCAGCCTGTTGGACGAGCCCGGCACTACGCTGTGGCGGCGGGCGATGGCCCGCTGGACCGACCCGCGCGTCACTGGCCTGCTCGGGCCTGCACGGACGATGGAGGCATGGGCGGACGCCACCCGACAGCTCGACCTGATGTTCGGCGATGCGGACGACCAGCGGCGCATCGAGCGCCGACCAGCCTTCCCGTGAGCACTCCGCTGGTCATTTCGCCGCTGGCGAGGGTTCGCTGGGTGAGCGGGCGGCTGGAGATCTCGGCCGCTGGCCACGTCGTGACGCTATCCACCTCGGAAGCCGAAGTCCTCGCGTTGATGCACGCCTTCGCCCGACCCAGCACCGCATCTGAGGTACGGGCGCAGTTCCCCCTGATCGACGTGGATCCGCTGGTCTCGCAACTACGGTCGGCCGCCGTCCTGGTGGCGCCCGCACAGGTCGCCGCGATCGAGTCCGCACGGTGGGACGTCGACTCGTTCACGTTCCACCGCCGCTCCCGAGCAGTGGTCCGCAGCGGAGCACCGCCGGTGTCACCACCTGTCGTACCGGCCCGGCCGGAGAGCGCGGTGTTGCGGCTCGAACGGCCCACGGAGCCGATGTCGCAGAACTTGCCGTGCCTCCTGAACGCCCGCAGGTCCCGGCGGTCGTGGCCGGACGGGCTCATGCACGATCTCGGCCGCCTCCTGTGGCTCACCGCCCGCAACCGTGCTGCTGGACCCGATGTGGTCTCCCGCCCGTACCCCTCCGGCGGCGCCGCCTACAGCCTCGAGCTATATCCCGTCGTCGCGCCGGACACGGTGGCTGGCGTGCCGGCTGGGATCTACCGGTACCTGCCGGACACGCACGCACTCGAACTCATCTCACCGGACGCGCACAAGCCGGTGCTCGCCAGGGCAGCGGCGGCTGCGGGTGCCGAGCGGGCACCCGTCGCGATCGTGGTCACCAGCCGCTTCGAGCGGGCGAGCAGTACGTACGGCGAACTCGCCTACAGCCTGGTACTCAAGGAAGTAGGCGGGCTGTTCCAGACGTTCTACCTGGTGGCCGAGTACCTGGGCCTAGCGATGTGCGCGCTCGGCGGCGGCTGCCCGGATCATCTGTTCGCCGAGGTGATCGGAGCGGACGACCTGATCGAGCCCGTGGTCGGAGAGCTGGTCGTCGGGCCGGCTAGCCCACCACGGGCGCGCCCTCCAGGTCGAACAACTCGCGACTGACCTGGGTGGGGAAATGATCGTTGCTCGGCCGCCGCTCGAACGACTCCGCGTCGACTTCGAAGGACTCCTGGTCGAACTCGACCGAGAGGCCCCCCCTGTCGTCGAGGCGGTAGCGGTAGCGGCAGTCCAGCGCCTGCGGCTTGCGGCCGCCGCCAGGCGCCGGGAAGTCGCCGTATCCGACCTGGCGTTCAGTGACGAGCAAGGCGCCACCGTCAACCCGCATCTGGACCAGGAAGATGGTCCCCGCGAGCGGGTCGAAGTGTGTGTTCGTTGAGCTGATGTACCGGGCGAAGCCCAGGAGCCGGCCAGTGCTCAGGCGCTCGGTCATCTCATACCGGTACACCCGGACCGCGTCCAAGGTTCCAGCAGGCTCACCGGGGTGGTCGTTAGCGTCGAGGTCGAACCGGCGACCGCGCGTGATCACCGTCAAGTCGAAGTCGAATCCGTTCGTACGTTGGACGAAGTTGCTGAAAAAGGTCTGGTCTGCGTATGTCGTCTCCACACGGCCCTCGTGGGTGCGCGTGCTGATCGGCTCGGAGGTCAGAGTTCTGCCAACGAGGTTCCGCCCGATGAACTCAACCACGTCCTTGGACGCCGCACTCTGCATCGGACTCCCTTCCTGGGCCACGGGCTGTGTTCAAGAACTGTAGCCCGCGAGCATGTCGAAGCCCCTCAGGCTGAACGGGCCGTGTCGGACTCGGAAGCGCGAGCGAGGAGTTCGGACGAAGCCCAGCCATACATTGCTGTGCGACGTGAGGGCGCACGCTCTGAAGTGAGGTCCGTCTTGTGGAGAGGTTCAGGCATGACAATTCCTCCGGATTAGTGTCTCGAATTCGTCCCCGCGCTCACATGCGTCGCTGGCAACGGCGGGGTGTGGAGCTGAGCGTTCACGCCCAAGGGCATCTCGGCCATCGAGACGTCACAGGCAAGGGGAAGGCCGGACGGGCGAACGCGTGTGAACCCCTGGTCAATGTCTCGTCATATCAACCCTGTAGATGGTCCGTACTCGACAGGGAGTGGCCCGTGCTGCGAGGCGCAGACGGCATCCGGTGCAAGCAACATCGGTTGTGGGACACCGTCGGTCACGGGACAGAGGGGGCGCCCACCCCGGCCGCATCTTCAGCGTGTGGAACACGGAAACCCTGTCGGGGTCCGGAATCGTCCGGTAAGTCGACCGTAAGGGAGGCCCAAGTCCCCGGCAGGAACAGGATGGTCCAAGAAGCGAATGCCGGTAGGCCGAAAGGCCAGGGGAAAACGAGAGGGCGGCCCTCTCCGCCCGCTCTCGCGTATAACCCGCCGGATACGGGCTCTCGTGGCCTGGCCCGAAAGGGCGCCCACGTGGACCAGGTGAGCCTTTGAAGCCCCAAAGCAAAGACACCGGAACCGAAGGACAAGTTGGACGCCGGAGGCGCGTATGAGTACCACAGCGGCAGCAGCCACTGCCCGTGCGCCCGAGGTGAACGGACCGGAGGGCGGGAAACTCGACTGGCACAGCATCGACTGGGCCACGTGTGAGGAGAACGTACGGCAGCTGAGGCAGCGGATCTTCAAGGCATCGCAGGAAAAAGGCCACAAAAGGGTCCGTAACTTGCAGAAGCTCATGCTGCGCAGCCGCAGCAACACGCTTGCCAGCGTGAAGCGGGTGACACAGCAGAGCAGTGGCCGCAAGACCGCTGGAATCGACGGGGAACGAGCCCTCACCCCTGTGGCGAGGGCCCGGCTGGCGGACGATATCCATCGCTCGCCAGGTCCCCGGACGGCCCAGCCGGTCAAGCGCGTGTACATCCCCAAGGCCAACGGGAAGCAGCGCCCGCTCGGCATCCCGGTCATCCGTGACCGGGTGCTCCAGGCCCGCGTGAAAAACGCGCTGGAGCCCGAATGGGAGGCCCGGTTCGAGTCGAAATCCTACGGATTCAGGCCCGGACGAAGCTGCCAGGACGCCATCGCAGCCATCCGGGTCACGGCCCGGGGACGGCTGGCCAAGCGCCGCTGGGCGCTGGATGCGGACCTGGAAGGGGCCTTCGACCGCATCAGTCACGACCACCTGAACGCCATGATCGGGCAGTTCCCCGCCAGGGACCTGATCCGGCAATGGCTGCGGGCCGGCGTGATGGAACGCGGCCGATGGACGCCGACCGAGGAGGGAACTCCCCAGGGCGGCGTCATCAGCCCCTTGCTGCTGAACATTGCCCTTCACGGGATGGAACAGGCCGCGGGATTCCGCCTCGACGGGCGGAAGGGGCACGAGAACAAGACTGTGCCCGGAACTCCCGTGTTGATCCGATATGCCGACGACTTCGTGGTCTTGTGCCGCAGTGAAGGAGAGGCATACCAGGTCAAAGAGAAGCTGATGGGCTGGCTGGAACCCAGAGGTCTTCGCTTCAATGAGGCAAAGACCCGAGTTGTCCACCTCGACGAGGGGTTCGACTTTCTGGGATTCACTGTGCAGCGGCACGGCGACAGTCTGACCATCAGGCCGAGCAGGGAAGCGTGCAACAGACTCCGGAAACGGCTCCGAGAGGAGATGCTCCGACATCGGGGCACCAGCACCGTTGCCGTGCTGGTGAAGTTCTCCCCGATTGTGAGGGGTTGGACAGCCTATTACCGGGGTGCGGCGTGCAATCGGGCGTTCTGCTCGATGGATCACTATCTGTTCAAGCTCCTGTACAAGTGGGCGAAACGTGGCCACGAGAACCGCTCGGGGCTGTGGATCAAGAACCTCTATTTCGGCAGGTTCAACAAGGCCCGACAGGACAACTGGGTTTTCGGCGACCGTCATTCGGGCGCCTATCTCCCGAAGTTCGCCTGGGTCCGACACGCCAGATACATTCCGGTCAAGGGTGCTGCGTCGCCCGACGATCCGGCCCTCACGGGGTACTGGCGCGGCCGCCGCCGCCGGAAAACGCCACCGCCGATGGACAAGACCAGCTTGTACCTGGCGGCCCGGCAAAGGGGCTTGTGCCCTCTTTGTCGACAGGCGCTCATCAGCGGAGCCGAATACGAGCCCGACAGTCCACGCGAGTGGATCGAGTGGTTCGCAGCGTCGAAGAAGATGCTGAACAAGCATCACTTCGTTTACCGCAGAGACGGCGGCACGGATCAACGAACCAACCTTCGCCTGGTACACGCCGAGTGCCACCGCCAGCATCATGCGGGTGACAGCAAGCGGACCCCGGGGTAGTCCGTCCGGGTGATGCCCTCGTGGCTTGCTTGAGCCGGATGCGTTGAAAGGCGCACGTCCGGTTCTGAGGGGGCCGGGGCCCAGCGATGGGCTCCGGCTACCCGACCTCTCGAGCGTTTCCCCCTGTTTCCGCGTACCTCGCGCATAGATCGCGACCGGGATCAGCACTACTACGGGCGAACCATCAGACAGGAGTTCGTCTCACTGCCCTGTCCCTCGGGCCAGAAAAAGGCCACCGTCAACGAGAATCGCCCCTGCTGTGAAGCCGATTCAGTCGATTGCCCACAGACGTCGCTCGGGTGCGAGATCGTCTAACCATGGGCGGGGATCCCGCCCATGGTGCGGTGTGGGAGGTGCTGGTGAAGGAAGACGAGACCTGGACGTCTGAGGAGTACGGCAAGTCGCACGAGGGCCGGGTCGGGACGCTCCTGGAAGACGGAAGCAGCCCCAAGGCGGTGTACTTCGACTCGAACTCCGGCGGCTTCGGGTGGGAGGTCAGCCACTGGTCCGTCTACGACGGCGGCACCTACCCGCAGCGTCCCCAGGCGCACGCTCTGCAGGGGGAGTGCTCGTGCGGCTGGCGGGGCGAGCCCCGCATCGTGGACCGGACTACGGCCGACGATCTGCCCTTCCGCGAGTACGGCTGGGAGACAGCCGGGGAGTGCCAGGACGGCTGGGACGAGCACATCCAAGCCGTCGCCGACACCACTGTCCCCCTGCCCGCCGAACTGGAGACCCTCCTCCATGACGTCGGCGAGGCGATCGAGCGACTCGGCCAGGACGCACCGACAGCCGCCCTGAAAGCCGCCCGCTCCCTGGAACTCATCGCCGCCCGCACCGCGCACGGGCCCGCCCACGACGCCCGTGGGCAGGATCCGGAGAAGGTGGCCGCTGCCTTGGGGCTGAACATCGACGACTCCCGGGCTCTCCTGGCCCGCTACGGCGGCTGGATCTACTAGGGCTGATCACGGGCAGGCGGCTGGTGGGCAGGCGTATCCAAGCTCAGCCCGCCACGGAGGGGCGGTTACGGACGCTGCCGTGACCACGGCAGCCAGCAGCAAACCGAGGGTGTCCACCACGATGTGGCGCTTTCGTCCGTTGACCTTCTTGCCGCCGTCGAAGCCCCTGGTCGCGGCTGGCACCGACGCAGTCGCCTTCACCGACTGGGCGTCGATGACGCCCGCGGTCGGCTCCCGGTCGCGGCCGGCTGCTTCACGGACCCGGTCCCGTAGCCGGTCGTGGAACTCGGCCGTCCAGCCTTTGTCGCACCAGCGTCGGAAGAAGGCGTAGATGCGGTCCCAGGCGGGGAAGTCCGCGGGCATCGACCGCCACGTGATACCGCCCGCGACCAGGTAGCGGACCGCGCCGACCATCTGACGGTGGCAGTAGCCCTCCGGCTGTCCGCCCCGGCCCTCCAGCCAACAAGTTTTGACGTTGTGTTCGAACCCGCCGACCTCGAACGAGGCGGGGACGGACTTGAGCGCGGCCAGGGGAACGACCGTGTCCACGCCGTCCAGGTCCCGTGCGGTCAGCGAACGGACGTCGCGGACCTGGAGGTCTTGTGGGCGCGGGCGCGTGGAGGTAACTGACAGGTTGTCGAGCGGGCTGACCGTGTGCCCGGCGATGCGCAGGGCCTGGCTGAGGGCTGACCCGATGAAGCCGGCGCCGCCGGTGATCACGATCTTCAAGGGTGCCTCCGGGGAGGTGCGGGCAGCGTAACGGCCCTGTGCCGTCCGCCTGCTGCCGTCACCGTCCCGCACGGCGCCCCCGTGCGGGAGTGGGTTCGGCCCTGCTCGCACGCCCTGTCGCCGTGCGACGACAGGCAGTAGTGTCGCGCGTCCCCGTCAGTGCGCAGGAGTGCGCCGCGTCGAGCAAGAGGCTGCTCAAGAAGTCCGGCGCCCGGCGCTGCGGGCGCTGACGTCGAGCCTGCTCTACAGTCCGGCACGCCTGCCAGGCCTTCGGGAGTTCGCCCTGCGTACCGGAGCCGTACCCGCCTGAGCCACCCGAAGCCCTCCCAGCGCCCGGGCACCGGCGCCGCACCGGCCCTGCGGGGTCGTGACCGCGGCCCCGCCACGTCCCGCATATCCCGTTGGAGGACGGGGCGGGGGTGCTGGTAGCGTCCGTCTGCTGATCGCCAGTCGGCGACACAGCAGTGTACAAGGGGGGAACAATGGCAACTCGTCGTGCCCTGCTGGCCTGTGCCGCAGCGCTGGCCGCCGGGAGGCTCGTACTGGGCGGCACCACGGCCGCGCACGCGGACAGCGGAGTCACCGGCATCACGGTCCAGGAAGCTCACAACGACTGGACCAACAACGGCAAGATCGTCCTGTCCTTGACCGCGCCGAGCGCCGTCAAGAACGTCAAGGTCAGCCTGTACTCGATGGAAACCCAGCAGACCGTGGCCACGGTGGGGAACTTCGATCTGACCTCCGGCACTGCCGAGAACGGTACGTGGAAGAACCGCGGGCGCATCCAGTTGCCGGACCTGGGCAGCTACCGCATCGACGTGTCGGCCTCCGACGAGGGCGGCGACACGCTTTCCGCCGCCGGCGTGGGCTATTTCTACTACGCCGTGCAGACGAACATGAAGGACACGAAGGTCGACCGCACCACGGTCGACTACCAGCACCGCAGCGTCACCATCAGCGGTCACCTGATGGGCCAGTGGCCGGGTTCCGGCGCCATCACCCCGATGGGCGGGCTGACCGTGGCGGTCAACTCGTACATGGAGTACGCGGAGGTGACGACCGCGGCGGACGGCAGCTTCTCCGCCACGCTCCCGGTCACCGACCAATACCAGAACCGCATCGAGGCGGCCTTCCAGTACGACCCGAACCACGTCTTCTACAACCAGTCCTCCTCGAAGACCTTCCCGATCACTGTGAAGAAGACCGCCACCAAGATCGTCGAGACCCCGAGCGAGCGGAAGGTCCCGTTCAAGGGCACGGTGAACTCGACCAGCGCCACCCTGCTCTGGAACTCGCCCACCGGCTGGCAGCCGCTGGCCGGCAAGACGATGGGCTCCAACTCCTTCGGCGACTTCGTCCAGCGCACCACGGACGCCGGCGGCAACGCGCTCTTCCCGGCGACCCAGCCGCTCTGGAGCAACTCCTCGATCGCGGTCGGCTGGCACAGCGACGACCTGTTCCTGGCCGACGCCCAGGCGAGCGTCGACATCATGGTCGTGCAGCCCGCCGTGTTCCGGTCTCTCACCGCGACCCGCTCCGATGCCGCGACCGTGGAGGTCGGCGGCAGCGTGAGGTTCGAAGGCAACTCGACGCCGGGCACGATCCCAGTGAACATCCAGTACTCCGCCACAGGCAAGGGCAGCTGGACCACCGTTGCCACCGTGCCGGACGCCAGGTGGAACGGTGAGGGCTACGCCTTCTCCACCACCGCCCCGCAGGCAGGGGCGGGTTACTGGCGTGCGACCTACACCGGCGCGCCGCAGTTCGAGAACGCCGTGAGCCAGGTCGTGTACGTCGCCGCTCCCTGACGGCCCCGCGCGCCGGTCCGCAGCCCCCGCGGCCGGGGCCCGGTCCGCGAGCACGGCATGACGAAGGCCCCGCCTGCGGTTGGGTTGCAGGCGGGGCCTTCGCGTGTCGCGCTGGCCGGGGGGCGGCGGCGCAGGACCTCAGAGGCCGAGGTCGGTGAAGAACTGGTAGCCGGTGGGGTCGCCAACATTTGCCAGGCGAAGCCCTGGAGGAAGAAGCAGGCGATCAGACGTGGGGAGAGGTGGCGGTAGTGAACGTGACCGACACCGAGCGGTACGGGACGGCGACCGCGCAGGCCTGGGACCGGCTACACCCCCGGCTGACCCGCCGGGCGGCATGGGGTGATCACGACGGTCCCTTGCCCATCATCGTGGGCACCGTGATCAGGTTGACGGTCGCGAAACTTCCCGGCGCCGGGGTGAACAAGCCCGTCTGGCTCTGGTGGTCCGGCACCAGAGCCCGCCCCGAGGACGTCGACCGATGCTGGCAGGCCTTCCTGCGAAGGTTCGACGTGGAGCACACCTTCCGCCCGCTCAAGCAGACGCTCGGCTGGACCCGACCCAAGCTCCGGAACTCCGCCGCGGCCGACCGCTGGACCTGGCTCATCCTGGCCGCCCACGCCCAACTCCGGCTCGCCCGGCCACTCGCGCGCGACCTCCGTCGGCCGTGGGAACGGCCAGCAGAACCGAACAGACTCACCCCCGCCCGAGTCCGCCGGGGGTTTAGGAATCTCCGCGTGAAGACGGGGAGGCTGTCGCACAACTGCCGCCCGGCAGCGTTCAAGACCTTGTTCTGGCCTTGTGATCGAAGAGTTTGTTGAGGTTGTGGACCGCACCGAGGAGTTTGATCTCGGTGTCCACGCCGTCGTGGCCGCGGTAGTTCAGCCGACGTCCGAACCTCTGGAAGAGTTGGGCGAACCCGGGCTCGATCAGGGCACCCCGTTGTCTGTACTGCTCCTTGCCCAGTGGTGTGGCGAGGCGGGCTGCCATCTCGTGCTGGCCACCCCGTGGACCTTCGAGTTTCGCCTCGAAGCCTGCCTGGTGGGCCTCACTGGTCACCGAGACAAGGAGTGGAAAGTCAGAGAGTGCCTCGAAGGCTGAGGTCGAGGCATATCCACTGTCGGCGAGCCAGAGCTGGATCGGCTGCTCTATCCCGGCGGCAAGGCAGTTGACCTGCGTCTTGTTCACCATGGGGACGAGGGCGGTCATGTCGGACGGGTTGTCTTGAACCTCGATCGCCAGGAGAAGCTGGCGGCGGGCGCAGGCGATCTGGATGTTGTAGCCCTGGACGAACCCGCCGCGCTTGCAAAGCATCATCCGAGAATCAGGATCGCTGAGCGAGGCCTGAGCAGTTGAGGAAGGAGCCGGGGCCTTCCCCCGTGAAGGTGGGCACGCGGTTATTGATCACGCGGCGAGTGTGAGTTTAGCGGCGTGGTGTCGGCGTTCGTATTCGTCGGGGCTGAGGTGGCCGTTGGTGGAGTGTCGGCGGCGGGTGTTGTAGCGGGTCAGCCAGGCGAAGACGGTCCGGCGGCACCTGTCGGCGTCGCCGTAGTCGGGGCCTCCTTGGAGGGTCTCGCGTTTCAGGGAGGCGTGGAAGCTTTCGCAGGCGGCGTTGTCGGCGCTGGTGCCGACCGCGCCCATCGACCGGGTGACCTTGAGCTGGTCGCAGATGCTGGCGTAGGCCCGTGATCCGTACTGGGCTCCGTGGTCGGAGTGGAACACCGCTCCTGCCAGCGAGCCGCGGGTGCGGGCGGCCATCCGCAGGGCGTCGGCGACCAGATCAGTGCGCATGTGGCCGGCGATGGACCAGCCGACGATCTTGCGGCTGAAGCAGTCCAGTACCGTCGCGAGATAGAGGAACGTCCCGTCCTGGAGCGGGAGATACGTGATGTCGCCCATGAGCTTGCGCCCGGGTTCGGTGGCGGTGAAGTCCCGGCCGAACAGGTCCGCGACCTGCCCCGATGCCGGATCGGGGACAGTCGTTCGGACGCGTCTGCGCAGACGGATACCCGTGATGGAGAACGTCCGCATGATCCGTGCGACCCGCTTCTCGTTGACCCGGTGTCCCATCTCGCGGAGCTCTGCGGTCACCCGCGGGGAGCCGTAGGCGCCGCCGGACTCGCCGTGGACCCGGCGGATCTCGTCGGCCAGGACTCGGTCCTGGCGCTTCCGGGCGGCCCGGGCCTCGGCGCCGGCGAGCCACTTGTAGTAACTGGACCGGTTGACGTCCATGACCTGGCAGAGCCGCTTCACCTCGTAGGTGGCCCGGTGGTCGTCAACGAACTGGAAGCGGCTGGTCACCAGTTCGTCTCTCCCGCGAAATACTTGGCCGCCTTGCGGAGAATGTCCCGCTCGGTGGCGAGCTTGCGCTCACTGGCCTCGAGTTCCGCCACCCTCGCCTCCAGCCGCCGGACCCGCTCGTCCGGATCTTCGGACGGCGCCGCCGCCCGGTGGACGGCAGCCGGCTTCGTACCCGAGGCGCTGACGCCACGGCGTTCGCGGTCCCGCAGCACCCACTCCCGCAGAGTCGCCCGGTTGATGCCCAGGTCAGCGGCGATGCTCTTGTACGTCGCCCCGGGTGTGGACTCGTACAGGGCCACAGCATCGGCCTTGAACTCGTCCGAATAGTCCTTCAGCGCCATCGGCGGTCTTCTCGCTTCCTCCGGATCAAGCAGATCCAGTATCAGCGTGTCCACCACTCAGGGGGAGGCCCCCCGGCCTCGGGCTGCGGGCCCGCTCAAGCCATGCCTGGGCGTTGACCAGCCGTTTCCGTTGCCGGATCAGTACAGTCTTGTGCTCCATCGGCACCGGTGGCCGGCCGTTGGCCCCGCGAAGCCCCGCCGCCAGGTCCGCACGGGTCCGTTCGGCGTACTTCTCCAGCTTCTTCCTGTGGGCCTCAGATTCTGAGTTCAGTCGCCTCTCCGCCCGAGCCACCATGCGCTCGGCCGCCTCCACCTTGAGCCGAATCTCCCCAGCCGAGGGAAGAACACGCTCGAAGAGCTTCTGTCTGGCCGCGACCGCCCGGTTGAACCGGTCCAACAAACGCGAAAACCGCGGCCACTCATTCGGCACCACGTCGCTGTCCGAGCCTGTTCCCTTTGCCCCCCGTCCCGGCCCACGTCAGGTTGCAGGGATCCGGCCACCATGTTGTCGATCTCGGCTTCACACTCCGAGATCACACGGTCAATCCGCTGCAGGCGCTGGTTCGAATCACGTGAGGCATTCGCCTCCATCGGAGAGCCGTCCACTGCAACGGCCGCGAGGTTAAGCAGTCCTTTTTGACGACTGCACATCGCCAGGACCTGCACAAACAACAGCTTTAAAGCCTCCCGATGACGTCGGACGAAGCGAGCGAGGGTGGAGTGGTCGACTCTTCGGTTCGCGGTGATGATTCGGCATCCCACGTCATCGAAGCAGGCCTGTTCGATCTTGCGGGAAGAGCGGATTCCCTTGCTGTAGCAGTACAGAAGCAGCGCGATCAGAGCCTGCGGAGGATAGGCCGCTCGTCCCTGACGGTCATCGCGGTAGCTGTCCACGAACTCCGACAAATCAAGGTGATCAACGACGTCGAGCACCTTCCAGCACAGGTGGTCGGGTGGCAGCCACTCCCGCACGTCCTGCGGCATCTCAAGCACACGGTTACGGTCACACAGGAGAAAGTTCCGCCCCACAGATCCAGGCTCAGACGCCCCACAGAAGACCGGAACCGAACATCGGCTCGCACTTGACCACCAGTGGGCGGCAGTTGTGCGACAGCCTCCGGACCGCCCGGCAGCCGCACCGAAACCGTCGCGACCCGAGCCCGGACGACGACCCCCGGGCACGAAGAACAAGCACCGAGCCGAGCACCACAACGTCGGCAAAACCGTCAAACGAGCCAAATCGATCAAGGAACACCAAGCCCGCAGAGATTGAATTTCAAGCTTAGGAGTGGTACCTCTTCGCATGATGTTGGAGAAGGGCGTGTCGCCTCTACCACTCCTGCGGTCACCGGGCGGCAGGGGCTGTCCACCGGAATGGGGTTTTCCCCTGGCCGTCCGGACTGGTCGCCCGGTTGGCGTACGTCGTCGCGGAGGCCAACAGTGAAATCCGGGCTCGGCGCACGGATTGAATCGCGGTTCCGCAGGCACCGGGACGCGGAGTGGCCCCGACCTTCCCGGCAGGCGCCGTCCTCGGCGCCGAGTTGATCGCCGCGTCGGGCGGGTTGTGGTCAGGCGTTTTTGCGGTTGCCCTGGTCGTCGCAGGGCACCTCGGAGGCCGGATGGTTCACGGTGTAGTCACGGATTGCCTGGCGTTCGGTCTCCGCGATGGCTGTGGGCTGCACGCTGATGAGGCCGTTGAACGGGCGGTCGACGTCCCGGATGATGCACAGCGTCGTCGTCAGCAACGCGGTGATCACGACGAGCGTCAGCAGCTGCCCGCGGTTGTTGCGGCGGGGCAGGCAGATACCGAGGGCGATCACGGTGATGGCAAGGGTGGCGAGGAGGAACCAGAAGATGGTGCTCGGGATGCTGGCGGTGGCCTGGGTGAGCCGTTCCTCCCGCTCGTCGGAGCGCTTGTTGTCGGCGGCGATCAGCATGCCGAAGACCGGCTTGCCCTCCAGATCGCGGAACGTGTGCCGGAAGTCCGTCGACCACACACTCGGCGCGGCAGAGCCCTTGCCGTCGACCATGGCCGGCCATTCCTGCGTGCGGACGGCGCGTGCGTAGCAGACGGCGTCGGCCTGGATGCGGCCACGCTCGGCTGCGGGCGCGTACTCGGCGGTCTCCACGAGCTGGTCCAGGGCGCGTGCCTCACCGCGCGCGGAGACTTCGGCTTTGCCGTAGGAGCCGTTGGCGGTGACCAGGACGAAAGCGAGCAGTAGCACGGTCAGCGTGAGCAGGGGGCCGACCAGGTCTTTGACGGCCATGCCCGTGTCGTCGTCCTCGTTGAGGAGACGGGGACGGAGGAAGCGGTTCGCGGCGAGGCCGACGAGCAGGGCGAGTACGGCGACGACGATGACGAGGACCACGGCGGGACACCTCCGGGGGAGACACAGGGGAAGACCCCGGGGTACGGGGCGCCGGGGTCATGTCCCGCGCTGCGCACCGCCCCGAACAGAGGAAACGTCCCCTCGCCCCCGAACGAGTGACGCCCCGTGTGCCAGAAGGCCCCACACCCCAATGGCCGCCGGCCCCCGGCCGCCCACGCAGCCCCGCTTGCCCAAGCCCACGCGACCGAACACGGCGGGACCGCGCCGGCTGCCCCGGCCACGTGCCGAGCCGCGCCGGTCGCCGGTCGGAGGGATGGCGGCGAGCCACTCGGCGGGTCCGTCGTGCCGCCTCCTGGGCCTCAGTCGTAGAGGAGGAAGGCGGAGGACGTGGTCGCTCCCTGGCGGTCGGGTGTGGTGTACGCGAAGTTGAGTACGGTGCGCCGTACCCCGGGACGCTCCAGTGGGGTGACGCGGTGGGCGGTGAGGTCGCTGCGCAGGAGATATCCGTCGGCCGGCCGGTGGTGCACACGCCGGGTGCCGGGTGCGTCGAGGGCGGCGAGATCACTGCGGCCTGGGTGGAATTCGAGGAGTCCGCCGTCGGTGGGGCGGGGCGGGGCTTCGAGGAAGAGGACCAGGGCGAGGGGGTAGTCGTCGGTGTGTGCGCCATGGGTGTCGCCGGGCCGGTGCAGGACGTTCAGGACGTGCCGTTCAACGGGGTCGTGCACGGCGACGACCGTTTCGTCCAACAGCGAGGAGAGCAGCCGCATCAGGTTCAGGTCCTGGTACGCCTGTGTGATGAGGGGTGAGGTGCGGGCGATGTGGTCTCCGCCGAGGGTGGTCATGTGGCGGGGGCTGTCGTCCATGCACGGCATGCGGAAGTCCCGCCGCACGGCGTCGGCCTGGAGTCGGCGTGCTTCGCTTCCGAGGTCGGCGAGCCCGGCGGGGCTGATGAGCGAGGGCAGGGGGAGGTAGCCGTCGGCGGTGAACTGCCGGCGCAGGGATTCCCAGCCTGGGGACGTGGGCAACGAGAACACGGCCGATGCATCCCTCTGGTCCGGGGGGACAAACCCGGCCTCGACCATCTGGACGCCGTGTGCTTCGCCTACCGAAGCGGAGCCAGAGTTCCCACCGCGGACCGCGTCGCCGGCCCGGGAACCCGCGAGCGCACGCGATGGGCGGTGCGGGTCCGAGGGCCGTACGGGGCGTCCGTACCGCCTCGCCCGCCGAGCCGTCGCGGCGGGCGCTGGTCCCCGCCTTCTTGGCGAAGAGGTCCCGCACGCCCGAGCAAGCGGAGGTCAGCGCGCACCCGGCGGAGGAGTGGGGTGTTCGCCGAACCCCCGCAGGATCCGCTTGGCCTGGATTGAGCTGGCACCGCGTGTCAGAGCGTCGCCTGGAAGTGCAGGGCGTAAACGCCGTCGTACACGGGGCTTGCTCTCCCCGGGTTCCCTGAGGCTCCACTACTCACTCCCGTTCGAGGTGGGCCGGGGCGCGGCCGACGCCCCGCCGGGGCTGATCCGCCACGAGGTTGTGCGCTCCGGCCTGGAGGGGGGCACCAGTACGCCGGCGGTGGCATCCTCCCGTTCCACCCAATCGGGTGATCTTGTGTCCTGTGGGGGCTTGGAGCGTCGCCTGGGGGCAGGGTGACCGGTATCGGTCCGTGCCGTGTGGTGGGGCTGTCCGTGTCGTTGGAGGGAGCGTCATGAAGGCTGGCAGGGTGTACGTGCTCAAGACGGGGTTCGGCATCATCGAGGAGGACGACACCGAGCTGCACGCGGTGTTTCGCTTTGCCGATGAGCCGCAGGTCGCCGACAAGCTCAAGGAGGGCGACAGGGTTCGGTACCACGTGGTGGAGTCCAAGGGTTCGCTTCAGGCAAAGAACATCGCCTTGGCCGATGCTCCGGGCATGGCCGGTCTGTGAGGACGGCAGCGCCCGGATGAAAGCAGGTCACCCGACCCGCTGGGAATTCGGCGCCGAGGCGCGCGACTACCGCCCACCGGCGCCTCCTTGGCCGGCGATACGAAGTAGGCCGAGTGCGAGGCCAGCCGCTTCCTCGGCTCCCCGCTGTGGGAGTCCGGCAACGACCGGTGGCAGAGCACTGGGCTTGACCTGGCGTGGGGCCGCCGAGACCGACAAGGAAGCGCGCGGCGGGCTCTCCCGCTCCCGTCCGGGCAAGCTCCATGTCTGGTCCCCGGACCCCTGGCCGGCCGGCTGGCCGCGCGCGCGGTGCGGCCCCTTCCGGAGCGGGAGCCGTCCATGTCTGGGGTGGTGACTCTGCGATCGCCTCTTTCGGCTGAAGATCACGGAGGACGCCTGATCCATCAGGCCCGGGCACCGATACTGCGGTCATGGCAACGTTTCCCGACGGTAACTTCACGATCGTCAACAACGAGACCGGCCGCTGTATCCGCGTACGGCTGGGTTGGACGGAGGACGTCAGTAAGTGGAAGGCGGGCACCAAATACCTTCAGTCCGTCACTGGTGAGCCGGATCTGGAGCTGGGTGAGCCGGATGGCAGTGCGGCGACCGCCTGGTGGTTCAGCACCATCCACGACGGCGTTGAGCGCCGGTCGTTCAACCAGATCGTCAGCCACGCCGTCGGCGAGTACCAGAACATCGGCGACTACTGCGTGTGGCTGGACATCAACTGGTTCCCCACGGCCGAGGACCGCAACCGCGCAGCCGACGAGTTCCGACGCACGCTGGACGACATGCCCCCGGACCTCAAGGAGAAGCTCGCCGTACTGCCGCCCGAAGCATTCTGGGAGGAGGCGAACGCCCAGCTGGGAGCTGGCGCGAGCTTGTCGAAGAAGCTGGAACTCTGGCACGTCTACTGCGCCTCCGTCACCTTCCCCGAGCACCATGTCGAGGAGGATCACGACGGGGTCGAGGCCGCGCAGTCCTACATGGACGCGGCCGCCGAGGCAGGGTTTCACCGGCCGCAGGTTGAGGCGGGCAGGACGTCGACGAGGATGTACGGCTGCGGCGCGCGCCGTGAGAAGGACAGCACCTACCGGTGGGCGTACGACGGCACCCACATCTACGGCGCGGACAGCAAGACGGTGCCGGCCGAGCGGACCTACTGGACCGACGAGGGCGGCTCCCTGATCGGCAGGAGCAAGGGCGGCCCCGGCCAGACCTGGACCCTCGCCGCTTGGAAGCCCAGCCAGGCCCAGCCCGACCCGGTGAAGGCCGTCGCGCTCACCGGCCTGTTCGGACCCATCGCCGGCCTCCTCGGCTGACACCGGGACGATGCTCGCCCGCCCCGCAGCGGAGCTGCCAGGCGCCGGCCGGTGCCTGGCAGCTCCGTTCGTACTGGGCAGTGGGACCCGTTCCGTGTTCGACCGCGTGGCCGCCACGACGTCGTCGTCGACGTCGGCCCATCACCGCTGGTCTTGTGCCTCGCGAACGCCGCGGGGTTCCAGCGGATCGCCCGCACCTGGCGTACGAGCGGACCGGCGCGCAGCCGGCCGACCGGGGAGAGAGGCAGGGTCTTCCCCTCGGTGTCAACAAGGGCGAACTAGAGGGTGGTGGTCTGGCGCTAGGTGTATTGGTCACGAGCGTTGTTGACACTGGGCAGGTCTTGAACATGGCGAAGACCTCCGGTGTGGTGGGAGCTGTCTAGGAACTCACCGCACGGAGGTCTTCGTGACCCACCGTAATGCCCGGCTGACGGTCTTCGGTAAGCGGCTGCTCGTCGAACGGGTCGCATCGGGACGTCCGGTCGCTCACGTGGCTGCTGAGATGGGCATATCGCGGGCCACTGCCCATAAGCGGGTCCGCCGGTGGCGGGCCGAGGGCGAGACGGGCCTCCATGACCGATCCAGCCGACCCTGCAGCACACCCCATCGCACTCCGGCCGCGATGGAGGCGAGGGTCTGCGAACTGCGGCGGGCCCGCAAGCTCGGCCCGGCCCGCATCGGCCCGATCCTGGGACTGCCCGCCTCGACCGTCCACCGCATCCTGACCAGGCACGGCCTCAACCGCCTCGCCTGGCTCGACCGTCCGACCGGCACCGTAATCCGCCGCTACGAACGCGAACGTCCCGGCGAACTGATCCACGTCGACGTGAAGAAACTCGGCCGGATCCCCGACGGCGGCGGCCACAAGGCTCTGGGCCGCCAGGCCGGCCGGGCCACCCGCTCCGCCATGGGATTCGACTACGTTCACTCCGCCGTGGATGACCACTCCCGCCTCGCCTACAGCGAGATTCACGCGGACGAGAAGGTCGCGACCTTCTCGGGCCTCCTCGGCCGCGCGGCCGCGTTCTTCCACAGCCAGGGCATCACCCGCATCGAACGGGTCCTGACGGACAACGCCTGGGCCTATCGCAAGGGCCTCGCCTGGAAGGCCGTCCTTGCCGACCTCGGCGCGGCCGGCAAGCTCACCCGCGCCTACGGGTTGTCCCGTAACTGTTCTTCGACAGCACGGGAGTGGCCGGCCAGGTTCCCGCTGGGGAGGCGCTGACCTCGGTCCACCCTTGCGACCGCACGACACGACAGCGGGTAGCAGCCCTCCTCCCGACAACGTGCGGACCTCCTGACCTGGGGAGATGAGCAGGTCCCCTGTTATCGTGCGCCAATGTCAACGATCAAACAGTTCCAAGTGGCCTTCGACTGCGCGGAGCCCGTGCGCCTCGCCGCCTTCTGGTGCGAGGTGCTCGGGTACGTCATGCCGGCGGTCCCAGAGGGCTTCGCCACGTGGGAGGAGTGCTACCGCTCACTGCCGCCCGAGGATGCGATCTACTTCGCGTGCACTGATCCCTCGGGTGTGGCCCCGCGCCTGCTCTTCCAGCGAGTTCCCGAAGGCAAGGTCGTCAAGAACCGAGTGCATCTCGATGTGCGGGCCGGCGTCGGGCTCGTGGGTGACGAGCGCCTGGCCACACTCGAGGCCGAATGCGCACGGCTGACGGAGCTCGGCGCAAAACACGTGCTGACGCAGCGCGCCGACGGCGTCAACGAGTCGTGCATCACGATGCAGGACATCGAGGGCAACGAGTTCTGCCTCGCCTGATTTCCCCTCCGAGACTGCGAGGTGGGGAGCCCTCTCCCGGGAACCTTTCAGGTCCCGCACGTGGCGGGAGTCATCCCGTGAGAGCGAGGTTGTACAGACGGGCAACGCCGTGCATCGCGTGGCGCACACCGTCGCCTCTCAGGCGGCAGTCGCGCGGGATCTTCCAGGTCTTCATCCGGGCGAAGGCGTGTTCGACGCGGGCGCGAACCCGTTTGTGGTCGTGGTTGTGTTCGGCCTGCCAATCAGTCAGTTCGCCGCCTCGGGGTCGGCGGTGCGGGATGACAAGGCCGGTTCCAGGAGAGCCGCCGTCGGCGATCGTGGCTGTCCGGCCGACGGCGGCCTTGGCCCCGGATTCCTCCCATGCCGTGCAGTCGTTGCGGTTGCCGGGGCAGGGGCCGGCCCACCACCACAACCAGGCGAGTGTCGGCGTCGATGACCACCTGATGGTTCGTCGAGTAGCGATAGTTCTTCGACTGCTCGGCGACCTGGTGGTCGCGAGTGGGTACCAGTGTCCCGTCCACGATCAGCACCGCGTCCTTGGCGAATCGCCTACGGGGGGCAAGCGCGAGCCTGGGGCCGAGATGGTCGATGACGCGATCGGCGGTGGACTTCGACACTCCGAAGAGTGGTGCGAGTTGGCGCAGAGTCAAGTTGGTGTGCCAGTAAGCGGCCACCAGTAGCACCCGGTCTTCCAGGGACAGCTTCCACGGTCGGCCACGGCCCGGCGCGTAGCCGCCCTCGCGGCGCAGCTGCCTCATCAACTTGCCGAAGGCGCGCGGGCTCAGTCCGGCGAACGGGGCTATCCAGGACGGCTCAGACGCCGTGATCACACCAGCCACGGCCGAGATCATTCCACGGCAAGATCACTTACGGGACAGCCCTAGCGCTGCGCGGGGGCTTTCATGGAGCGGGAGCTCTCACCGGTGCTGTTCATCGCGGCACGGGCCCACTGGAGTCCAGTTCCGTTCGGCGAGATGTCGCCCACCTCGTGGAGCACCAGGAGATGACTGCCGGGAAGAGCCGCTGTCGACGTCATGGCGGACAGCAGCCTGTCGGCCAGCGCGGTGCCGTCCTTCTCGGTGAGTGGCCGGGCGTCCGAACTGTACGGGCGCGCCTGATGGTGGACCTCGTCGCCGCCTTTGACGACGAGCCCTGAGGTCAGGTACGTGGACGGAGGAGGACAGATGGAACCTCGACCACCCGCAGTTCTCGACCGCGATCCACATCTGGCTCGACCGCCTGGGCTCCACGTGCTCTTCCGCTCGTTGGCAGATGCTGCTCGTCAAGGTCGAAGGCCACATCGGCGCCCGGGCATCAGGTTCCCGGGGCTGGACGGAAACGAGTGGCTTCCGACGGAGCGACATTGACCGGGCGTCGCGGTGTGGTGAGCGCGCCCACCGCACCGACGGTGAGTTTCTTCGGTGACCGTCCTCCAAGTGACCAAGTGATAAGCCCTGCAAGGATGTTCCGTGCTCGCTATCATCCGCGTCGTGAATCCAACTGCGGCGCGATGGCTCGTGGGTCTGGCAAGTACCGTCGGCGCGTTCGCGGCGGCCGCCGCCGGATGGCAGGCGTTCGGGGAGGTCGGACCGGCGCAGTATGCGTTCGCCGGGGTGACCGCGCTCGTGGGCGGATCACTCGCCTGGATGCAAGCCGGCCGCCCCCCGCAAGCCCCGGAGTTGCCGCACCATCCGGTGCCGCGTGAACTGCCCCGCGACATAGCCGATTTCACCGGCCGCAGCGAGGAACTCGTCCGGATACAAGCCCTACTGGGCCCGCCAGACCGGGTGACCGGTCCGCTCGTGGCCATCGCAGGCAAGGGAGGCCTGGGAAAGACGACCCTCGCGGTGCGGGCGGCCCAGCGCTCGGCGTCCGAGTTCCCCGACGGGCAGCTCTTCGCGAACTTACGGGGGTACGACCCCCTGCCCGCCGACCCGAACGAGGTCCTTGCCACCTTCCTGCGGTCCCTGGGCGCCGACCCGCGGACGATTCCGGACGCCGGCCCCGACCGCGAGCAGATGCTGCGTACCCTGACAGCTGGGCGACGCCTGCTCATCGTCCTGGACAACGCCAACGGGCCCGGGCAAGTACGTCCGCTCCTGCCAGGCGCCTCGGACGTCGCGGTAATCGTCACCAGCCGCAGTCCGTTGAGTACCCTCGAAGGAGCCCAGACGATTGTGCTCGACCTCTTGGAGCCCGAAGAAGCGATCGAGTTGCTGGGCCGGGTTGCCGGCGCGGACCGGGTGGCTGGCGACCCCGCCGCCGCATTGCGGCTGGTGGCGCTGTGCGGGCACCTGCCGCTCTCCGTACGCATCGCCGGGGCCAGGTTGGCCGAGCGTCCGGACATTCCAGTGGCGGACCTCGCCGACCGACTCGCAGACGAGCGTGAACGGCTGGATCACCTCGAAATCGGAGACCTCGATGTCCGGTCCACCTTCATGATCAGCTACCGAGGGCTGCCGGAGGCGGAGCAGCGGGCCTTCCGACTACTCGGGCTCTTTCCCGGCGCCGACTTCGCGGCCTGGCCGCTCGCCGCGCTGATGGATGTGTCCCTACGCGTCGCCGAGCGCCACATCGGCGCGCTGGTGTCGGCCCAGATGCTCGACGCCATCGGGCCCGACGAGACAGGCACCGCCCGCTACCGTTTCCACGACCTGCTCCGCGCGCTCGCCCGCGAGCAGCCGGAACCCGAGTCCGCGACGGCGACGGGTCGGCTCCTGGGCGCGTACCTCACCCTCGCGGCCACGGCGGAAGACCGGTTCCAGCCCGGCGAGGTGCGCAAGATCAGCACCCACCCGCGGCACGAGGTCGATGACGTCCATCTCGACGCGCTCCTGCGCGACCCGGTCACCTGGTTCATCACCGAGCAGCACAACGTCGTGGCGTGCGTGCGGCTCGCGAACGCGCGGGAATTCTGGGACGCCTCCTGGGAACTCACCCACATCGGCGCGCCGTTCTTCGAGATGTTGGCCACCTGGGATGACTGGGGGACCGCGGTCGAATTGGCGCTGGACGCGGCTCGACGCTCCAACAATCGCTGGGCTGAGGCCATCACGCGTTTCGATACCGGTGCGCTCCGGCGAGACCTGGGCCGCCTCGACGATGCAATGGTTCTGTACGGCGAAGCGCTGACCGGCTACGAAGCGTCCGGCGACCAGCACGGCACGGGCGCCGTCATGCTGCTCCAAGGCATCATCCACCGCAACCGGCGGGATTGGGAGCCGGCCGCGGAGCGGCTGATAGAGGCGGCCGAGCATCTGAGGAACGCCGGGGACCGTCGACTCACCGCTCAGGCCCTGCGGAGCCTCGCGGTAGTCCGGGGCGGCCAGCGGCGGGTCGGCGAGGCCATCCCTTTGTTCCAGGAGGCGCTGGCCGAGTTCCAGAACCTCGGGGACCGGCGGGCCGAGGCGTACGCCTGGCGCGGCCTCGCTCAGGCCGAGCTGGACAACGGGGACACGGACGCCGCGGGCCGTTCGTTCGGCAGGAGCCTCGACATGACGAGGCAGCTGCGGGACCGCAGGGGCGAGGGCAGAGCGCTGCAAGGGCTGGGGCGAGTGAGCGCCGAATCCGGTGCCACGGCGGTGGCACTGCGACGGTTCGCACAGGCTCGGGGGATCGCCGAGGAGATCCACGACGAGGTGCTCACCCGGGAACTGGACCGCGACGTCGCCGCCGCGAACCGGAGGTAGCCAGTGTCACTCGGAGCACCCGCGTGTGCGTTCTCGTTCATGTTGCGGTGTGGCCGTTGAAAGGTTGTCTCTTTGGCCTGTGGTGCTGCGGGGCGATGAGGCGGTCGGTGATGGTTGTTTCCGGTGTCGGAGGGGTCTTGACCTGCGGTGCCGCAAGTTGGATGAGAGTCCCGCAGGCGTATTGAGAATTGTGGTGGGCGGTTGGGGCTGTCTGCGGGCAGTCCCGGCATCCGGTCCGAATGCCCGCAGACCACGGCCGGTCTGCCCCGGCCGTCCTTGGCGCGGACCATGGCGGACCGGGAGCCGGTCGATGCGGCTGTTGAAGGCGATCGACGAAGCCGCCGACGACGGCCTCGGGCGGGGCGGGGAGCTGTCGGAGTTCGAGTGGATCGTCCTCTACGGCGTCGCCGAACTCCCCGGCCAGGAGTACCCGCCGCCCGGCCACGAATACCCGCGTGTGTGAACCGGACGCCTTCTCGGGGCTGCCTGTCTGCAGCTGTGCGTCGATGCAGGTGTCGAGGACGTACCGCGGCTCGGGCGGGGGGCGTCCTGTCCGCCGGGTGACCGGCTGTTGCGGGGTGGGGTGCCGGTGGGGGCTCTCGCTGGTTCACCCGCCTCGTGGAGGGTTGTCCGGAGGCGGGTGATGGTCCGGGCTGTATCGGCCCTCGGGCTGAGGGGCCCTATGCGTGCTCTTCGGAAGGGCGGGGGCCTAGGAGGGAGTCCAGGCAGCGGACGTAGCCGAGCCTCAGGCAGGGGAGAACGATGCCGTATTCGGCGATGTCGGTGGGGTACTCGCCGTAATACCGCGTGCACTGCGCACGGGGAACGCAGGGGATCGCGGTGTCCGTGCGGCATGGTGCGGCGGCAGGCGCCGGGGAGGCGGCTGCGGGGCTGATCATGGCCGCTGTGGCGGCTACGGCAAGAAGTAGTCCCTGGGTCAGGGTGGTGGTTTTCAAGGCGCGCATGGATGGCTTTCCTTCGGCGATGTGACGGCAGACCCCGTGTCGGCCTGTCCCCACCTTCGACGGGCACCCCTTGCCCCGCACGGGAAGCTAGACCGTTTGGCTGCGGCAGGCTGCGGTGCCCGGCCGGCCCGGTTACCGGGCCCAGTCCACGCCCAGCTCGGCGAGCGCGGCGAGCTGCGAGGGGTCGAGCCGGTCGCGGCGCTGCTTCTGGTTGACGATCCACACCCCCGTGCGGTGTTCACTGCCGTCTGGGAGCAGCTCGACGTGCCCGCGCCCCGGCAGACCTCCGCCCTCCCGCTCCACGTACTGCGCAAGGGCCTCAACGCCCGCCTGGAAGGCCGCTGCACCCCGCCCGGACGTGGAAGGCCGCAGGCGCCTCCGGGGCGGTCTTGCGGGCCCGTACGGCAGCCTTGACGCCGAGCGCGCCGGGCCGTTCGCGCTGCTCGTTGCCGAGCCCGCTGAAGTCCCGGCGCTGGGTGGTGAGCCACCGTCCGATGTCCTCTCCGTGCGGGTCACCCCGGGGACGATCGCGCTGAGGCGGCGCCGTCGACGAGGAGCTTGGCGAAGTAGACGAGGTGGCGTTGCCAGTCCACCGTCCAGCCGCGCGCGCCGGGGTTCCAGTCCTCGTCGATCGCCGCGAGCGCTTCGGCCCGCCGGCGGGCGCGTCCGGGGTCGGTGCCGAGTCCGCCGGGGCGGCGCACGTTGGTGAGCCATTGTCCGACCGGGCGGTCGAGGGCGGTGGCGTGCCGCGGGGCCGCCAGGGTCCCGTGCAGCTCGTAGTAGGCGCGGGCGGCGAGGTTCTCGGCGAAGGCCTGGTCGGCGGTATCCCAGACGATGCCCAGTTCCTCCAGCTCGCCCGCGTGCTCGCCGGTCATGGTCCCGGCCCGGAAGGCGCGCCGCTGGTCGGACAGCCACCGGCCGAGCGGGTACGGGCCCTCGGCGTGCCCGTACGGCACGTCGAGGTCGCCCTCGCGTTCCCGGTACCGGAAGGCTGCCTCGATGCCCCGGCGCCAGTCCTGGCGCTCGGTGTTGAAGACCTGGTTGCGCCGGGCGGATTTCGCCCATGTGGTTCGCCTCGGCTGGATCTTTGAGGTTGCCAGGGTGTGGGTGGACTGGGGGAAGGCGAACGGCGGTGCCGTGGAAGTCCCGCTCTACTCGGCCCGCCAGGTAGCCCTACTCCCGGTGGTGCGGCCCGAGGTGGACTGGGCAGCAATCCGCCGCACCGCCCCGGGCCGGCGTTCCCTCCTCGCCGCCCTGACCCCGGCCGCCCCGGGGCAGGACGTGGTGTCCCTGGACGACGTCGCCCGGATCGCCGGAGTGCGGCGCGCGTCAGTCGTCTCCTGGCGCCGTACCTTGCCCGGCGCCCCGCCCCTGACCGCCGGCACCTCCACGCGCCCGCTGTTCGGTCGCGGCGCGGTCGCGGCGTGGCTCCTGGCCACGGCAAACTCACCATCCCGACCACCGCTTTGGAGAGCTGAGATGTACATCGAGGACCCCGAGATCCACATGTACGACTGCCCGGGGACCCTGCCCGGAGGCGGCTGCGAGGAGTGCAAGGGCTGGGAGGGCCGCACCTTCGCGGACATCCGGGCCGAACTCGCCGGCACTCCAGCGGCGGCTACCGTGCCCGCCTCGCGCAGGGACTCTCCTGCGCTGGAGGCGGCCCGCGCTCCCCACCACGGCGACCACTGCGAACGCGTCGTCTACGAGGGCGGCACCTGCACGTGCGACGGCGTGGACGATTACGACCGGGAACCGGCGAACATGATCGACCTGGAGGACGGAGTCCACTCCTGGTGGTGCCACCGTTCCGGATGACGGTGGCTCCTGTCAGTGGCGTCGGCCGGCCCTGACGTTCCTTGGGCCCCGTCGTCAGCAGCGCCGCAGTGGCCTGTGTTCACTCCTCGTCGCCGCCCGGACTCCAGACGGCCGGCCCGCCGCCGCGCCACTCGATCAGCAGGGGATCGTCCAGGCGGACGTTGTCCGGGTCCAGGCCGGCCCGCCGCAGGAACTCCAGGAGATCGGCGGGGCCGAGGGCGCGGCCGAGTATCTCGCCGTCGCAGCGCACCCGGCGCCCGCCCTCGGCGTCCGGCGGATAGATGACCACGCGTAGAGCAGGGCTCATCCCTCCACCCTGCCGCTACTCGCTCATTCCAGCACTCCGAGGGCGGCCGGTCGCCTGAGCACCCACGTTGTCGGCCGGGCGTTCCGGTTCGCGGGGGGACGTCGTTGACCCGGCGTGATCCGTACCCCGCGCATTGCGCTCGCGGCCGCCATTGGCGTCGCGGCTGACCCGTCTCAACTTTGACGAGTTTCAAAGATTCCTGATGCTGTTCGTCAAGCCGCGGCGCACGCTTGAGGTAGCGGGCAGGATGTGTCGGAGGTGCGCGGTACAGTCCGTTCATCCGACTGGGGAGGGCTCATGGGGACCAAGTGGAGCTTGACGATCGACTGCGCGTACCCGGCGAAACTGGCCGCGTTCTGGGCGCTGGCGTTGGGCTACGAGGAGAAGCCCGCGCCCGCGGGGTTCGGGAGCTGGGAGGAGTGGTTCTCGCATCATGAGGTTCCGGAGGACGAGTGGGATGACGGGGCGTACCTCTCAGATCCGGACGGCGTGGGCCCCACCTTGTCCTTCCTGAAGGTGCCGGAGCCGAAGGTGGCGAAGAACCGGCTGCATATCGACGTGCAAGTTGGTGGCGGCCGTGAAACCCCGTGGGAGGTGCGCTGGCCGCGCGTGGTCGAGGCGGTGGAGCGGTTGACCGTTGCGGGCGCGACCGTGGTCCGCGAGGACGAGTTGCAGGGCAGGCCGGATCACGTGGTGATGGCAGACCCGGAAGGTAACGAGTTTTGCCTGGTCTGACGGGGTCGGTCGGACCAACTGGCCGCGCGCAGTGTGTCGCGTCCCTTCCTATGCGGCAGCCCTTGCCGGCGGAGCTGGCTCGTAGCGCCGTCCGTCGCGCAGAAGCGCCCAGATGACGTTGACGCGACGCCGGGCCAGGGCGAGGACGGCCTGGGTATGGCGTTTGCCCTCGGCGCGCTTGCGGTCGTAGAGGCGCCGCGATTCCTCGCAACAGCGGATGCTGATCAACGCGGAGGTGTAGAAGACGCGCTGGAGCTTGCGGTTGTAGCGTTGCGGGCGGCGGAGGTTGCCGCTGATCTTGCCGGAGTCACGGGGTGCGGGCGCGACTCCACCGAAGCCGGTGAGGCGATCGGGAGTGGCGAAGGCGTCCATGTTCCCGCCGGTGGCGGCCAGGAACTCGGCCCCGAGGATGGGACCCAGGCCCGGCAGGCTGGCGAGGATCTCTGCATCGCGGTGCTCGCGGAACCGGGCCGCGATGAGCTTGTCCATCTCGGCTACCTGCTGCTTGAGGGCTATCGCCTGGGCGGCCAAGGTGTGGACCATCCAGGCTGCCGTCCTCTCGCCCGGGACGCTCGTGTGCTGGCTGCCGGTGGCCTCCAGCGCAGCCTCGGCGATCTGGCCGGCGCCACGAACGCCGCGGTTCCGCAGCCAGCTCTCCAGCCGCTTGGTGCCCAGGCGCCGCAGGGCGGCCGGGGTCTGATAGCCGGTCAGCAGCGTCAGCGGCCCGGCATTGGTGAGGTCCAGGGCCCGGTCCAGCGCGGGGAAGATGCCGGTCAGGAGGGCGTGGAGGCGGTTGACGGTGCGGGTGCGGTCGGTGACCAGGTCCGAGCGGTGGGCGGTGAGGATCTTGAGGTCAGTGGCGACCTCGTCGCCGGTCCGCAGGAGCTGCAGGTCGCGGCGGATGCGGGTCTGGTCGGCGATCACCGCCGCGTCGTTGGCGTTGGTCTTGCCCTCGCCGCGGTAGCCCTCGGAGGCGCGGTTGATGGCCCGTCCGGAGATGTAGAAGGCGCGCTGGCCGTGGCCCATGAGCACTGCGATCACCAGGGCGGCTCCGCCGTCGGCCAGGTCGATGCCCCAGGTCACCTCGTCGCCCAGGTCCAGGACGTCGGCGAGGAGTTGGAGGAGCTCCGGCTCGTCGTTGGCGACTCGTCGCGAGAGCAGCCGGCGGCCGTTCTCGTCGATGACCACGCAGTGGTGGTGGGTCTGGCCTGCGTCGATACCGGCCCAGATGGCGGCCACTTGGTTCCTCCGTGCGTCGGACTGTGCGGACGTACCACGGACGACGTCGCTGTCGATTCCCTACCGAGCGATCGAGTCGCAATTCCTAATTGGCAGCCGAGTCGTCGTGGGGCGTCGGGCGGCCAATCGTTGGTAGCCACAAGCGGCAGAAGTCTGAAAGCCACACCCGACGCCCCTGGGTGGGAGAACCATACGAAGGGCTCGCCCGGTCCCGCAGAACAACGTAGGGAAGTCTGAGCGACGCAGGTGCTGCGCCGGCGCTCGCGCAGATGGCGATGCGGCTCAGCTGTCCGGACCGCAGACGGTGCCACCGGGCTGTTGGCGGGAGTACCGGACGATGGCTTCCTGCGAGCTCGAAGATGCGCTGCCATCGGCGGGGGTGAGGGTGTAGAAGGCGATGATGGAGCCCTCGGTGACGGCATCCAGGACCCCGTCCCAGGGGATGGTGTAGCTGACAGAGGTGGTGTCGGCGGTGACGGTCACGGCGCCCTGGGTCTGCGCGACCAAGGTCTGCCCGGCGGTGTCGCTGCAGACCGTGACTTCAAAAGTGACTTGGTCGCCGGTCGTGAACGGTATGTGGTCCACCACGACGAGGACGCCATTCCAAGGCTTCTGCAGACAGCCGATCCAGCCGGGGGGCTCCTCAAAGGGGAACTCCGGGAAGTCGAGTTCGATTGACATGCAGGCTCCTGGTTGTCGGAGAGGCAGGCCGGAGGTCGCACCCCCGCAGCACCCATGCCGCTCAAACTTCGATGGCACGAACCTACTGATCATCAAGCTTCGATGGCAAAGATCGATCTTCGCTGTCACGGGAGTGCGCCACGAGGCGCTACGCAATCGAGTGGAGGTGGAAGACCTTCTCTGCCGGGCCGTCGCAGCGGTCTGGTGAAGCAGGGGGCAGCCTGATCCGGGGAACGCCGGGGAGGGTGGCAAGCAGCCCCCGACAACGGCGGGACGTGCCGGGACTACCGGACGGTGCGGGCCCGTCTAGCGAGGTCAGAAGGTGTAGCGAAAGCGAACCAGTGGTTGAAGCTCCGTAAGCAGCGAGCCGGCTCAAACCTGGTGGATACGGGCCGGTATGCAGCGCGTGACCTGCTTGTCCTCGGACGGGTGGGTCAACTCCGAAGCCGGATTTCCTGTTCCGGTGGGGAGGCCATGTTGAAAGCCTGCGGCGTAGGCGTGGCGATGTTGCCGGAGTAGAGCTGGGCGTCTCCCTGACCGATCGATTGTGTGGTGAACGTGGGAACCATCCGCGGTCGCCCGAGCCGCCGGACAGCCGGTTCGGTGGTGGGCAGGTCCGTTGCCGACTGATGGCCGTGGGTGGGGCGGAGGCCCCGTAGTAGTCGCGGGAGTAACGACCCGTCGTGGAGACCGGGAACGCCGGTCGCAGGGCAAAGGGGGCCAGCAAGTCAGTGGCCGAAGCACTGGAATGTCGGGAGGGGCGCCGGTGAATACCGACGAGCTGGAGCGCGCCTTGTATGAGGCGGAGCGTCAGGTACTGAAGATCCAGACCAAGCTGCACCGTTGGGCTCGTGATGATCCTCATCGCAGGTTCGACGACCTGTTCAATCTCGTTGCCGATCCCGGCTTCCTGCTGGTGGCCTGGGATCGGGTGCGGGGTAACAAGGGTGCACGCACGGCCGGGGTGGACGGACGCACGGCGTCGTCCATCGCGCTGTGGGTCGGCGTCGAGGAGTTCCTCGACGTACTGCGGTCGCAGATCAAGGACCGCAGTTTCCAGCCCATGCCGGTGCGGGAGCGGATGATCCCCAAGGCGGGCGGCAAGCTCCGCCGTCTGGGGATCGCGACGATCACCGACCGGGTGGTGCAGGCGTCCTTGAAGCTGGTGCTGGAGCCGATCTTCGAGGCGGACTTCCTCCCGTGTTCCTACGGGTTCCGCCCGAACCGCCGGGCTCATGACGCGGTGGCCGAGGTGCGTCTGCTCACGTCCAAGAAGTACGAGTGGATCGTGGAAGGCGACATCAAAGCCTGCTTCGACGAGATCTCACACACCGCTCTCATGGAGCGGGTGCGGGCACGAGTCGGGGACAAACGCGTCCTGGCCCTGGTGAAGGCGTTCCTCAAGGCGGGCATCCTCAGCGAGGACGGCCAGCTGCGGGACAACGACACCGGCACCCCGCAGGGCTCGATCCTCTCGCCGTTGCTCAGCAACGTCGCTCTCTCGGTCCTGGACGAGCACATCGCCCAGGCGTCGGGAGGCGCCGGAACTGACCTCAACGAGCGCCGCAGGCGTCGACGCCGAGGTCTGCCCAACTACCGGCTGGTCCGGTACGCGGACGACTGGTGCCTGATGGTTCACGGCACCAAGGCAGACGCCGAAACGCTTCGCGAAGAGATCGCGGAAGTCCTCACCACGATGGGCTTGCGCCTGTCGCCGGAGAAGACTCTGATCACCCATATCGAGCAGGGCCTGGACTTCCTCGGCTGGCACATCCAGCGCCACCGGAAACCAGGCACCAACCGGCACTACGTCTATACCTACCCGGCCAAGAAGGCCCTGCGGGCCGTCATGGCCAAGGTCAAGACACTGTGCCGGGAGGTCGGCACGAACCAGCCGCTCGACGCCCTGCTTGTCCGGATCAAGCCGGCAGTACGGGGCTGGTGCGCCTACTTCCGGCCCGGGGTGTCCTTCGCGACCTTCTCCTACCTGCGCAACTACATGTGGCACACGGTTTGGAGATGGGCCCAGCGCAAGCACCCCAAGACGGGCCGGAAGAAGATCTTCCGCCGCTACTGCGGTCGCAGATCATGGTGGACCGGGGAGACCCGGGAGTTGTTCAACCCGATCACGGTAGGCACCACTCGCTACCGCTACCGGGGACTGACGATTCCCACTCCCTGGGACGCCACGGGATGAGAACAACCACCACGAAGCCCTCGGGGCTTGTGGAGAGCCGGGTGCGGTGCCAAGTCGCATGCCCGGTTCGGGAAGCGGCTCCGGGGAAACGGGCCGGTCGAAAGACCGGAACCGCGCCCCGGGCCGACTTCACCACCGACCGCACGTGCTGTGACTCAGCGCCGTAGTTGGCCCCTCCGGCCAACTACGGCGCACAGCGGGAAGACCGGTTCGGGGCTGGCAGCGGTCCCCTGGTCGGATGGTCGGCGGCCGGGGTACGTTCTTGCGACCAGTTGCTTGCCCTCCTGGCTACGCCAGCGGTCCGAGATCTCCTTCGAGGACCGTCTGGATGATCTGGGGCCGGTCCCAAAGGGCCAGGATCTCGTTCGCGATGGCCACGATCGGCACGGGGGCCTGGTCGCCGTGCACCTCGATGGCTGCGGCCGACAGGCTGCGCGGTACGGCTCCAGCGTCCAGGAGAACCCTCCACTCCTCTGGGCCGAGCTCCAGGAACTCCAGCCCCGTGAGCTCGGCGATCTCCAACGGGTCGGCCAGGGTGCCGGGGTAAGCGGTGAGGGTGCGTAGGCGGGGCAGCCCGGCGACGAGGGCGAGACTGAGCGGCGCATCGTCCCACACGCCTATGGACAGGGCCTCCAGGCCAGGGTGCGCGGCGGCCTGGATGCTGGTCAGGCTTGCGATGTTGACCCTGGCAACGGCAGGAGGCCGCTTCTCTCGGGGTCTGGGCTCCGCGCCGAGTCGGCCCAGCACCAGGTCAGTGAGGGAGTGGGCAACGAGTTCGGCGCCGATACTTTCCTCGTGGGAGAGCATGATGACTTGGCCCGTGTGTCCGCGGGGGCCGGGCGTCAGATCCACGGCCAGCCGGTCTCCGCCCCCGTTGTCGCCGAAGGCGATCCAGCCCGGTGAGCCGACGAGGCCCTGCACCATGGCGTCGGGCCGAGTGACGACCGCCTTCGTCGCCGCGAACTCCCAGCGACAGTCACGCGACGCCGCGTCGGCGACGTACAAGCTGTCGAGATCGAACAGTTCGCATCCGACCGCTTCGCACTCGCTTATCGCTGCTTCGTAGTCGTCACCCAGGTCCTCCCACCGTGCCCGCGTCACCCGGTAGAGGGTCTTGAGCTCGTCGGGGAGCGCGACGCCCAGGCGTGATTCGGCGGCGGATATCTCTTCCTCCGTCGCGCCGATGGCGTGCGGCAAGCGTTCACGCAGTGTCCGCTCCAGCAACGCCAGGTCCGCCGAAGGGGCAGGCGCTGCCCCAGGAGCCGGTTCAGGGAGACGGCGCCAGGGCTCGGGGAGAGCACCGTCGACCAGGATGAGCGCCCCCGGGTGCGGGGTACCTATGCCGGGTTCGACGGCGGGGCTGGGACCCAGCAGGCGGAGCATGGTCTTCCCGGTCGGGTGTATCTCCGCCGTGAACGAGACGTCGTCGACTCCAGTGGCCGCAAGCGCGCCCTGCACCCGCTCCACCGCGTCGAGCTCCTCCCGCATGTCCTCTACCTGAGCGGCCCGACCGGGCGGCGGCATCCGTCGCGTCAGAGCCAGACTCCAGCCCCCTCGCCCTATACGCCCGGCCACTCGAACGGGCCTGGCAACGTGCCCCCGCGCCTGTTCGGCCAGAAGGAGCCGCAGCACCGGCTCCCATGTCGCGAAGTCGCCTATCGATGCAGTGGAGAGCCTCTGATCAACCATGCGCAGACCGTACGCGGGGCCGCTGACATCAGAAGGCACCGGCCCCACATGCCGCGGGCAGGCCACTGAACAGTACGTGCCAGCGAGCGTGCATACGTCGGGCCAACCATGGCGCTCAAGGCCAACTACGGCACTCATCGTGTCGACGGCGAAGTGCCGTGCCCGCCATCGGGCGTCAGGCGTTCGGATCTCGTTGGTGTGCGGTGAGCTCCGCTTCCTGCAGCCAGTCGGTGTACCAGCGGGTGAAGGTGACCGGCTTCCCGCCCTGGTCGAGGAGCGGGACGAGGTCTACGTCGTCTGCCCGGCGGTCGGACCAGATAGTGCCGCGGTGGGCGCCGCTGATGATCAGCCACTCCCACTGGGCGCAGCCGAGGTGGGAGATCACGATGGCGCCAGCGGTGCGCTCGGGGGCGAACATCAGAGGTTCCCAGCGTTCGTCCCACGCCTCGATGGCGTCGTCGAAGTCCTCGATCTCCTCGAAGTCTCCCTCTTCTGGACGCGCGGCGAGAAGTGCGTCGAGGGCTTCGGGGTCCGGGCCGTGTTGAGGAAAGGGCTGAGCGAGCATGGCCAGGTCGGCCAGGTCGGCGCTGTCCCCTTCCCAGCGCCAGCGGCCCTGCACGCGTCGAACGGGAAAGAGGCCGTATGCGGGACCCGCGCCGCCGGCGCCCACGCAGGTGAGGAAGCTCCGGTAGTCATCCGGCAACCGCACTCCTACCTGCGCTTCGAGGTCGGCGAGCCCGTCATCGGGCAGTGGGTCTTCCAGGACCCACTGATGCCCGTGAGAGCCGAACACCTCGCCGCTCGGCGGCTGTGCACCCAACGCGACCACACGCTGACGGACACCATTCCACTGCTGATCAACCATGCGCAGACCGTACGGGGAGCCACCGACATCGGACCGGCCCTGCGCGGACGTTGAGAGGTCTGAGCCGCTGAGTGCGCTGGCTGCCACGAACGCCGTTGTCAGAGGCCTGTTGGACAATCCGGTCCGTGACCGCAGCAGGGGGACCCGCAGTGGCAGGTTCGGTGCGGTCTGAAGGATCACAAGGAGGATGGATTGGAAGATCAACGGGCAGGGGATGATCTCACCCTGCGCCTTGATGAGCTGGCGGCCGGACTCACGGATCCGGACTGCGACCTCGACGACCTTGCAGAAATCGAAGAGGAGCTCGTAGCCGCCCGGCGGCGGGAGCTGATTCCGCACCTCGAACGGCATCTCGCGGCAGCCGTGGAAGCGGGCAACTGGTACGCCCGTCATGTGCTCGCCCGGCTTCTGGCCGAGACCGCCAGCCACACGTCCCTTGCCGCCCTGTTGCGGGCCTACTCCCGCAATCTGGGTGACGACCAGGACTCCCTCTCGACGAGGCTCCATGTACTCGCGCAGGAGGACCCCGCCGCCGCGCGCGAAATCCTCCTGCCGTGCGCCGTTGGCAACGATGAGGACCTTCGCAGGGCGGCAATCTGGCTGCTCGGCTTCGTCCCCGAAGCAGCCGATCTCAACCTGCTGGCCCACGCTGCGCAGGACTCGGACGAAGGAGTCCGCAGCGCGGTCGTGGGCACGCTCGGTAGCCACGGGACAGAGCCGGCGGCCATCGACCTGCTATTGAACCTGCTGGACGACCCTTCCCCGCAGGTGCGCATCTCCGCCCTCAGCTCCCTCGGCTTCCTTCAGCAACCCAGAACCCTGCCGAAGATCCGCTTGCTCGCGAACGACGACAACCCCCGCGTTCGAGCCTGGGTCGCAATCGCCTTGGGCCGCTTTCCCACCCCAGAGCCCGTAGACGCCGCGACTTCAGCTGTGCTCGACCAACTGGCAGCAGACGCCGACCCGTACGTTCGCGACCAGGCAGCCGAAGCCCGTCAGCGCAAGCCCCTCCGCAGCTACTGAGGTTTTCAGGGTGTGGTCGGTGGGTCGATGGTCAGGTCTGTGGCGGTGAGGCAGCCGTCGATCAGGTGGGGCCGGAGCTGGATCCTGCGTAACTCGCGGCGGAGTGTGCGGTCGAGGTCGTCGGGTGTGTCGAAAGCGGTGTTGGCCATCGCTCTGCGCACGAGTGACCAGACGGCCTCGACGGGATTCAGGTCGGGTGCATACGGCGGGAGCCGGACGGTAGTGAGCCAGTCGTGCTCGGCCTCATACTGCTTCAGCCCGGCGGCCAGGTGGGTGTTGAGGTTGTCCCAGACGACCACGATGGGGCCGCCGAGCTGGGTGTGTGCCCTCACCAGCAGGTCGCGGTAGTCCGGCCAGGAGAAGCTCTTGCGGGCGCCCTTGAGCAGGAGGTGGGTGCGGGGCCGGTGGATGAGACGGCTCGGCTCGCCGGGTTTGTAGCAGCACAGGGCGGCGACCGAGGTCCGGCGGCGGGACCTGCCTCTCACCCGGATGACGGGGGTGTGTCCGCGCTGGCCCCAGGTGCGGGCGCGGGGCGGCGTCATCGAGAATCCGGCTTCGTCCTCGAAGACGATCCAGCCGTCACACGCCGCCGCGAGCCTTACCTGGGGCCACACCTAATGGGCAGCGAAGTGAGGCACCGCCAGGCCATACCAGGCTCCTCGAAGCCTTGAAGGAGACAGCGGGTCCCGCTTCACCTCGGGAGCGGGCTGGTAGCCCTGGCTCCACCCGGCGCCTTGAGCGCTAGCAATAGAGCGGGAGCCGGTCCGCTCCCGGGGGGTGCTTCCGGTCGGGGATCAGATCTCTCCGCCACCGCACCCAGGTCTTCGGTCCTGTACTGAGACGGATCCGGTCCCTGTCCGGGCAGAATCTCCCCTCCGGACGACAGGAATGTCCTGCTGTGATCCCAGAGGGGGCAGTTCCGACCGTCGCTCACTTGCTGCTGACCTGCACGGATTCGATGTCCGTGGCCTGAGCCATCTGCACGGATCACCTCTCATCCCATCGCGGGCCCACCAGCCCTTGGGAAGACCGAGGGCCGTGCAGCTCGCTGGGGTTGCGAACGGCTGGTGGGATGTCGTGCCTTGAGCACTTCCATTAGGGAGCACGCGCACCCTGCACAGGCTCTGGCCTGCACAAACGTTGTGATGGAAGGAGTGCTGGATGGAGATCGTCGGGCTGCCGACACCCGTGTTCTGCGGCATCGACTGGGCCGAAGACCACCACGACATCGCCCTGGTCGACTCAGGCGGCAAGCAACTGGCCAAACTGCGGATCAGTGACGACGCTGCCGGGTTCACCCAGCTCACCGGGCTGCTGGCCGAGCACGGCGACACGGAGAAGGATCCAATCCCTGTCGCGATCGAGACCTCCCGCGGACTGCTCGTCGCCCGCTTGCGGGCCACCGGCCGACGGGTCTTCGCGATCAACCCCCTGGCGGTCGCCCGCTACCGCGACCGGCATTCCGTCGCCCGGAAGAAGTCCGACGCCGTCGATGCCGCGGCCCTGGCCAACATTCTGCGAGTCGACATGGCCGCCCACCGCACACTGCCTGCGGATTCTGAGCTGGCCCAGGCAGTTGCGGTGCTCGCCCGGGCTCAGCAGGACGCGGTCTGGGACCGCGGCCAGGCCCACAACAAACTCCGCTCCCAGCTTCGGGAGTTCTACCCGAGCGTCCTCGCAGCATTCGCCGACAAGCGCGACGGGTTGTGTTCGCGCGAAGCCCGCACCATCCTCGCCGCGGCTCCCACACCCACCGCGGCAGCGAAACTCACGCGCCGACGGCTCCAGTCCCTCCTACGGCAAGCCGGCCGGCTCCGCGGGATCGAAGCGGAAGCTGGCCGACTCCACGAGGTCTTCCAACGCGAGTACCTCCACCAGCTCCCGCAGGTCGAAGCCGCCCTCGGCCAGCAGACGTCGGCGCTGCTGCGACAGCTCGACACCACCTGCCGCAACGCCGACCAGCTGGAAGAAGCCGCGGCCGAGGCCTTCGAGCAGCATCCGGACGCGCCGATCATCCGCAGTTTTCCCGGCCTCGGATCCCTCACCGGTGCCCGGGTCCTCGCGGAGATCGGCGACGACCGGACCCGTTTCGCGAACGCTGGCTCACTCAAGGCCTACGCCGGAAGCGCACCCGTCACCCGTGCCAGCGGCAAGAGCTGCGTTGTCATGAGCCGCAGGGTCAAGAACCAGCGACTAGCAGCAGTCGGCTACGTGTGGGCCTTCGTCTCCCTCACAAGGTCACCAGGGGCCCGGGCCCACTACGACCGCCGCAAAGAAGCCGGAGACCGCCACGTCGCCGCCCAGCGGAACCTCTTCAACCGCCAATGCCACGAAGTTAGCGCTGCGGCCGCCGCGTCAAGGGCGGGTCCGAGATGGGTGGTTCTGGCAGTGCAGAGCGTGATCCCCGGGTAGGAGGAAGTTGACCAAGACATTCCTGGCCAGGGGATCCGTTGCCGAGTCAGTTCTCCACGTGCACCATGACACGCACTACGACAGTTGCCGCGGGCGCCTTCGCGCCGGGCCACCTCGGTGGGCTGACTCAGCACATACCGTTCGAGCTCGTCGATGACGTTCTCGATGAGACCAGAACCGTTCAGGCTCGCGTGCGTACGCTTCCGTCGCGAGTCGGCATCTACTTCGTCCTGGCCCTGGGACTGTTCCCCACCCTGGGATACCGGCGTGTGTGGGACAAGCTCGTAGCCGGCCTGTCGGACCTGAACCTGTGCACTCCCTCGGAAGCCGCCCTGCGACAGCTGCGCCGACGTCTCGGGCCCGAGCCGATGAAAGCTCTGTTCGACGTTCTGGCGGTGCCGCTGGCGCGGCCGTCAACGCCCGGCGTCAGCTACCGGCGCTGGCGGACAGTGGCGTTTGATGGCTGCAGTTCCCTCAAGGCTCCTGACCTGCCACGCGTCCGGGCTCTGCTGGGCAAGGTCCGACACCACTGGGGCATGTCCGGCTACCCGTCCTTGAGGCTGACCGTCCTGTGCGAGACCGGGACCCGCGGGCTGCTCGGTGCGGTCTTCGGCCCGTCCGAGAACGGGGAAACCGTCCAGGCAACCCAGCTGCTGCCCAGGCTGACCCCACAGATGCTCCTCCTGGCAGACCGGGCCTTCGACGGCGACGACTTCCTTCGCGGCGTCGCCGGCACCGGCTCTCAGTTCCTGGTCCGACTGTGTGCTCATCGACGCCCTGCGGTTCTGGCGGTCCTTCCCGATGGGTCCTACCTCACCCTCTTCCACGGTCTGCGTGTCCGCGTCATCGATGCCGACATCACCCTCACCACCAGCAGCGGACAGCGCATCACGGGTCGCTACGGGCTCGCGACAACCCTCTTGGACCACCGCCACGACCCGGCCGAGGTCCTGGTCCGTCTCTACCACGAGCGCTGGGAGATCGAGTCCGCCTTCTATTCACTGCGACACACGCTGCTGACCGGACGGGTCCTGCGTTCCCAAGAACCGCGCGGACTCGAGCAGGAAGTATGGGCTCTGCTCACTCTCTATCAAGCGCTCCGCATGGCGATGGCCGAGGCCGTCGAGTCCGTGCCCGGGGCCGACCCGGACCGGGCAAGCTTCACCGTCGCCCTTCAGGCCGTCCGCGACCAGGTGATCCGCGCAGACCACGTCCTGCCGGCCCCGTCGAACCACACCGCCAGCGGCATTTCCACTGCCGTCTTGTCCGCTCTGCTGCCACCCAGGCGCTCACGCACCAGCGCCCGGAAGGTCAAATGTCCGACCTCCCGATATCCGGCGAATCCAACCAGTGAGCATCCCCTGACCAGCCAAAACATCACCATCCTCGCCATCGAGATCCACACCCAGCCCCCGTCATCCGCAGCACCCGGCCGCAGCGGTCAACGCAATCAAGTCCTCCAGCACATGCGAACCGCACCCCACCGGTCTTGGCATGCGCGCGAGCTGGCCACAGTCCTCGACTTCACCCACTACGACAGCTTCTGCGTCCAGCTGAGCCGCTGGACGAAGGAAGGTCTCCTCGAAAAGGTCTCGAACGCGACCTACAAGATCGCCCCCGCTTGCCTACCCCCTCAGCCTTCCCCGACCGACAGACACCGCCCTTGACGCGGCGGCCGCAGCGCTAACTTCGTGGCATTGCTTCAACCGCTTCATGGGAATGCTCTTCCACTGCCTCCAGAACGGAACGACCTACGACGAGACGAAGGCCTTCCCCCACCAGCCCTCGGGAGAGGTCTGCACCGAAGCGGCTTGACTCCTTGTCCGCGTGGGATGTCTCCTTCTTCCACAGCTCCACCGCGTGCTCGTCGCGTTCGAGTGCTCTGCGGGCGGGTGCCTGCCAGGACCAGCCGTGCCGTTTCAGTAGCCGCCACACCGTCGCCAATGACAGGCTCATCCGCAGACGGCGGCGGATCACCGTCTGGACCCGGGCCAGGGTCCACCGCTGATCGTCGAAGCCGTGCGCTGACGGCCCCTTGCCGAGTTCCTCCTCAAGCGCGGCGAACTGGGCCTCGGTGACGGTCGGGGAGTTGGCCGGGCCCGCGGAGCGCAGGGCCTCCATGCCACCGTCGCGCCAGGCACGGCGCCAGCGTTCCACCGACCGCACACTCACCCGCAGATCCTTCGCGATCACCGCGGACTTCTCACCCACCGCGAACCGTTCCCCGGCCTGGAGCCGGATCCTCTCCCGAGACGCCCGATGCTCAGCAGTCAGGCCCCCACCCTCCGGATAGCGCATACCACCGGAGTACCGCAGGGAACACCCCCGCGTCGGCGGGGAGGACTCGACGTAGCCATGGGAGTAGGTCAGCCGGACCGGAACACCCTCGCGTCGGCGGGGAGGACGACATCCTGAGGCGGGCTGCCGACTCGGGCTGCGGAACACCCCCGCGTCGGCGGGGAGGACGACGTCCCCGCGTCGTACTCGTCCGCCAGCTGCGGAACACCCCCGCGTCGGCGGGGAGGACCGGCAGGCGACGAGGCCCGTTGCGTCATCCGACGGAACACCCCCGCGTCGGCGGGGAGGACGGTCAGCCGCGAAGAGTAGACGGAGGCTTCTTCGGAACACCCCCGCGTCGGCGGGGAGGACGTTACCTCCGGCGTCGCGGGCGACGCAGCGATCGGAACACCCCCGCGTCGGCGGGGAGGACAGCACCACGAAGGTCACCGCGAACTCGCGGATCGGAACACCCCCGCGTCGGCGGGGAGGACATCCGTTCAGTCACGAGGGGGGACATCACTGGCGGAACACCCCCGCGTCGGCGGGGAGGACTCGTCCTCCCTCAACCCGCACCTCCTCAACGCCGGAACACCCCCGCGTCGGCGGGGAGGACTCGTCCTCCCTCAACCCGCACCTCCTCAACGCCGGAACACCCCCGCGTCGGCGGGGAGGACACGTTCACCGCGGCCTGTGCGATCGCGTAGGCCGGAACACCCCCGCGTCGGCGGGGAGGACGTCGGCGAGATCGACGTACTTGCCTGCCGCGCCGGAACACCCCCGCGTCGGCGGGGAGGACAACCCACAGCTGTCCGCCGCGGCGATCTCCACCGGAACACCCCCGCGTCGGCGGGGAGGACGGCCCCCGCTGACCGCGGTCACCCGCCCCGACCGGAACACCCCCGCGTCGGCGGGGAGGACTTCGAGGCGTACTGGGTCCACTGGGAGTTCGTCGGAACACCCCCGCGTCGGCGGGGAGGACGGAATCCAGTCCAGCCCGTTGCCCAGGCCGTCCGGAACACCCCCGCGTCGGCGGGGAGGACGTGCCCCCGGGCTACAAGATGGGCGCCTCCGACGGAACACCCCCGCGTCGGCGGGGAGGACTCCAGGGTGTCCCGCGCGCTGTCCAGCGCATCCGGAACACCCCCGCGTCGGCGGGGAGGACGCGCGGCACGGCAGGCCGTACGGCGGCAGCGCCGGAACACCCCCGCGTCGGCGGGGAGGACTGGACGAAGCTTGGAACCTTTGGCGGACTCGACGGAACACCCCCGCGTCGGCGGGGAGGACCGACCTGTCGGGGGTGGACCGGGTAGAAGCGCCGGAACACCCCCGCGTCGGCGGGGAGGACGCGAAGAGCGCCCTCATCCGATCATTGTGGATCGGAACACCCCCGCGTCGGCGGGGAGGACAGGAAGCCCTGTCCGACATGCTCATCCTGATTCGGAACACCCCCGCGTCGGCGGGGAGGACCTCGGACGCCGGGTGATGGTCACGGGTGTCGACGGAACACCCCCGCGTCGGCGGGGAGGACGTCCGTGAGCCCAGCAAGACGCTCCACTACATCGGAACACCCCCGCGTCGGCGGGGAGGACGAACCGGGGCGGAACGCACGGTTCTTGCGCGACGGAACACCCCCGCGTCGGCGGGGAGGACAACCCCTCCGACCGGCCTCGCGAGGCTGACGGCGGAACACCCCCGCGTCGGCGGGGAGGACGCCAGTGCCAGAGCGACCAGGTCGTACAGGGCCGGAACACCCCCGCGTCGGCGGGGAGGACTCGGGCACGGGGGCGCGTTCCGCGGCGGGTGGCGGAACACCCCCGCGTCGGCGGGGAGGACCTGTTCGCCTCGCTGCGCCCGTTCATGCGGGCCGGAACACCCCCGCGTCGGCGGGGAGGACGCGAGCGTGGCCATGGCGTCGAGGGTGAGGGCCGGAACACCCCCGCGTCGGCGGGGAGGACCCTTCGTCACCTGCGTCTTTCTAGCTGGTTTGCCGTTGCTTTACCAGGTACGGGTCGGCAGGGGTGAAGGACATGGGCGAATCCTAGCGGTCTGGCTGCGGGGAGTGTTGTCAGTGGTCTCTGATTGAGTCGGTGCCAGTTGGGCGGTCGCTGTGTCGGAGGAGTTCAGCTGTGGTGCGGGAACCGGGATGTGAGCCGGACCAGACTTTGTGGGGGAAGGCGCGTGGGTTGGAGGAAGCGCTGCCGCCGTACCCGGTGGTGCGGCATCTTCTCGACGCTGCTGCTATGGCCCTGTTTCTCTGGGACCGGTATCTGTCCGTGAATCAACGGTGTTGCATCGCTGTCGGGTTCGGCCTTGGTGCCGAGCAGGAGCGGGCGCGGGTGCTGGTGGGTCTGTGTGCTGGTTTGCATGACATTGGTAAGATTTCCGGGTTTCAGTTCTGTGACCGTCGTGCTGCCGGTTACCTGAGTGGGGAACTCGTCGGTGACCTGGGTGCGATCGGGGCCGAGCGTGTGGGGCATGATGTGGCCGGGATGCGGGCAGCGTCGGCTGTTCTCGCCGCGCTGGGGTTCGGTGAGGGGCCCGGCCAGGACGGTGCTGCCGAGGCCATCGATCGGATTGCCGAGGTGATCGGCGGCCATCATGGGCGCTTCCACCGTCACGAGGATCTGTACGCGGGGGCGGAGTACCGGGACTTGCTGGGCGGGGCGGCGTGGGCCGAGCAGCGTGCCGTGCACGCCGCGGCTGTTTTCGCTGCTGTGGGCGGGCCGCTGCCGCCGGGGGAATTCAGGGCTGACGCTGCGGTCTTGGTAACAGGTGTGGTGATCCTTGCCGACTGGCTGGTCAGCCAGGAGGGGTACGTCAGGCTGCGCCAGCGCTGCTCGCCCGGGACGAGCCTGGATGACCACTTCACGCGGTCGTGTGCCGATGCGGAGGCGCTGGTGCGGGAGGCCGGTCTGTTGCCGGTGGAGTTGGTGCGCGGGGGGTTTTCGAAGGCCTATGGCATCGATGGGGAACCGAATGCCTTGCAGCGGTCGCTCGCGTCCGGGCTGAGGGCCGCGCTCGCGAAGTGCCGGCCGGAGGGTGGGTACAGGGATGGCGGGGCGGGGATCTTGGTGGTCACCGCGGCTCCCGGTGACGGGAAGACCGAGGCTGCTCTGGAAGCCGAGCGTGTGTTCTCGGAGGCGTTCGGCACGGGTGGGTTCGCTTTTCTGCTGCCGACGATGGCCACCAGCGACCAGATGCATGGCCGTGTCGCGGGTGTCCTTGCCCGCCAGAGCGGTGTCGGGGCCAGCCTGACCCTTACCCACAGCATGGCCTGGCTCAGCCGTGCCTATGGAGAGGACGAGCTCTCGGAGGGTGAGCGGGTGCTGGTCTGTGACGGCGATGAGGCGGCGGGAGGCCCAAGCGCTGCGCGTCATCGGGCGGATATGCGCCCTACGCGCTGGCTGAGGGGTGCCAAGCGGCCGCTCCTGGCCCAGTATGCGGTGGGGACCATCGACCAAGCGCTGATGGCAGTGCTCCCGGTGCGCCACAATGCGCTGCGGCTTCTCGCCCTTTCGGGCAAGACGTTCATTGTCGATGAGGCGCATGCCTATGACCCGTATATGCAGGTGTTGCTGGGCCGTCTGCTGAATTGGCTCGGGGCGTATGGGGTTCCTGTGGTTCTGCTTTCGGCGACGTTGCCCGCTTCCGTCAGTGACCGGCTGGTCAGGGAGTATCTCCAGGGGGCGGGGCACAAGAAGAGCGCTTTGCGGGGCATGACGTTCCCGGTGCCGTATCCGGGTTGGCTGTACGTGGACGCGGGCAGCGGGGAGTGCGCGCAGATCGGTGAGGCCGACAGGGAAGAGCAGGCTCGTCAGCGCCGGATGGAGCTGACGGTGCAGGTGGAGCCCGTGGTCCACGGCGAGATGGAGGGCGACCGGTCACGTCTCGCAGTGATCGGAAGGCTCCTGCAGCCGGTGCTCGAGGGGGGTGAGGGTTGTGTTCTCGTCGTGTGCAACACCGTCGGTGAGGCGCAGGACACCTACACGTACGTGCGCGCCCTGATGGCGGAGCAGGGTAGCGGTGGGGATCTGGAGCTGCTGCATGCGCGGTTCCCGGCTGATGTCCGGGAGGAACGGACGGGGCGTGTGACGTCCGGGATGGGGCGTTCGGGGCCGCGGCCGGTGCGTCGTGTCATTGTCGCGACGCAGGTAGTCGAGCAGTCTCTCGATCTTGATGCGGATCTGGTCATCAGTGATCTCGCGCCGTTGGCGTTGTTGTTGCAGCGAGCGGGCCGCTGCTGGCGGCACGAGAACTGGTGGGCAGAGCGGGGGAGGCCGGGCGGGCGGGAGCGGCCCGCGTGGGCGCGGGAGGCGGGCCCGCGGCTGGTTGTCCTGGACCCGCTGGCTGATGGAGGGTCGGTTCCACAGCAGTGGGGGACGGTGTATCACGAGGCGCTGCTGCGGGAGACCTCCGAGGTGTTGGCTGAGCGTGGCGGGGATCCCGTGGTGGTTCCGGATGATGTTCAGGGCCTGGTGGAGCGTGTGCACGGGGACCGTCCTGACCGTTTTGACTGGCAGAACCCTAATAAGTCCGCGGTGTGGACGGCGTTCTTGGGAGACGAGGCGGCGCAGCGCGGTGCCGGGCACATGAGCGTCATCCCCAAAGCCAGGAGTGTGGCCCAGCTGCACCTGCTTCACCAGCAGCCCGGTACGGAGGATGAGTGGGAGGCGGCGACCCGGCTGGGAGCGGACTCTGTACGGCTTTTGTGCGTGTACAGGCAGGAAGATGGCCAGGAGACCCTGGATGTGGAGGGCCGTTGGCCGCTGCCCACCGCGGCGGTCGGCGGCAAGCTGGCGGTCTCCGATGTACGACAGGTGATGGGGCGCACCGTTCCGGTGAGCGAGGACTGGTTCCGGGATGCGGACAGGGCTGATCTGGACCCGCCTGCCAGCTGGGCTGATCATCCACTGCTTGGTGATCTCGTTGTGCTGCGGCAGCCGGCACTCGATGGCCAGACAGGGAGCGTTGCCATCGGCAAGCACCGTATCTGGCTGGACGAAGAACTGGGCCTGCGGCGCGAGTGAGTGCCCCACAGCCCGGTAGCGGGCCCTGTACCGGCAGAGAGTTCGGGTATCTCCATCCAGTGGGCGAGTTCACCGGCCGCGCCCCCGCGTCGGCGGGGAGTCTTGAGGCAGGTTGAGCCACCTCAATCTGCTCCACGGCACACCCTCACATCAGCGAGGAACGCTCCGAACCGCTTTCCCGAGGTGCCACTGGCGCGGGTCGCCGGTTGGGCTGGGGCCACGCCGCGGCAGGCTACACGAACCTAGGCCCTGGCTCAGGGCGTTCGCCATAAATCTTCTCCACTTCTCACAACATGAAGACGGAAAGGCTGGAGCACTGCTGAGGTGGCTGCGCACACGAGGGCAGGCTCGTTGTCAGTGGTGGCTGTCACTATCGGTGCGAACAAGCGAAGCCTGCTTGTGATGGGGCGGAGCTGTGCCCTGGGGGCTGTGCAGGCCAAAAAGAGAGAGGAGGGGAGGCCATGGCCGACGGGTTCGATTTACGGGATATGCCGTGGATCCCGGTGGCGCTGAAAGGCGGGAGTTCGGCTTCGGTTGGGCTACGGGATCTGTTCCACCGGGCTCATGAGATCGAGGACCTGGAGTTACCGGTACCGCCGGCGGCGTCCGGGCTGCTGCGGATTCTCGCCTCGATGACGGCCAGGATTGCAGTGGGCCGTGATGGGGTCCGGCTTGATGACGAGGACCTTGCTGAAGACGCGCGAGACTGGCTCAACCAGCGAGACCAGGTGCTGGAGCAGGGTCGTTTCGATCCTCGGTTGGTGGATGCGTACCTGGACGAGGAAGTGCCCGACGGCCACCTCGACCTGTTCCATCCCACGCGTCCTTTTCTGCAGGACCCGCGGCTGCGCACAGAGTGTGTAGACCCGAAGGGCCGGCCGAACCCTTCCGGTGTGAACAAGCTAGTTCTCGGCCGGCCGACGGGCGTCAACGGAGCGGTTCTCTTCGGGCATTTCACCGACACCGAACCGGTTCCGGTGCCTGCGGCGGTGGCGGCCTGGCATCTGATCGCGCAGTTGTACTACGGGCCCGCCGGGCAGTGCACCCCGCGCAAGATCACGTCCGTCAAGCCCGGCAACGGCGATGCGGGTCCGCTGCGTAAATCGGTGTCCTACCACCCGTGGGCGGACGACCTGTTCACCACGCTGGTGCTCGGTGTCCCGCAGCCCGGTATCTGCGGGGACCCCGACGTCGACGACGCGTGCCCCTGGGAAGCGGAGGCTCTGCCCGACCCGCTGGGGCCAGCTGCGCCGCCGAGCTGGCCGGGGCGCCTGCTGACCGGCCGGGCCCGCCACGCGGCCCTCCTGGAGCCTTCGGCGGACGGCACGATGGTCACCGACGCCTACCTCACCTGGTCCACGCATCAGCCGGCCGCGGCGGCCCGGGACCCGTACGTCATTCTCGACATGCCCAAGGCGGGTGGAGGGCTGCCCTTCGCCCGCCCCGCCGACGGCAACCGGGCATTGTGGCGCGACTTGGATGCCCTGCTTCTCAAAGGCGGGGGGCAGAGTCAACGGCCGCCGGCTTTCGAGAGTCTGCCGCGCACGGTGCGAACCGGGCTGCGGGTGCGTGCGTACGGCTTTGATCAGGACGGGCAGCAGCGGGACAGTTCCTGGTTCGAGGCGACGACTCCCCCCGTGCTGCAGTGGCGGGAGGACGGGCCCCAGCCCCGCATGGCCATACGGGTGGGGCAGTGCCGGGAGTTCGCGGAGCAGGTCGGCGACAGGCTGTATTACGCGGCGCGGCTGGCGTGGAGGCTGGCTACGGATGCCGGGATCGACTCGACGGCGAAGGTCAAGCTGGATCTCAAGAAGCCCGGGCCCTGGGCACAGGTGGCCCAGGCCGGTTACTGGGCGGCGGCGGAGCGGGAGTTCTGGATGCTGCTCACCCCGGAAAAGAGCGGTGATCCGTTGCGGCTGCCGTTCGTGGAGGCGGCTCTCGAAGCGTTGGATGCGGCGATAGGGGCCAGGAGTGCCGATATCCGGGTCGCCCGGGCGCGGGTGAGGGCCCGCGGCACGCTCCGGGCTCTGCTTCGCCGGGCGGGCACAGTACCGCAGCCTGCCGAGGCGTCCTCAGGGAGGAACACATGACCACCATCGAATCGTCGGGCGTCGCCAGGACAGACTCTGCGGGCCAGTCCAAGCCCCGGCCCTCAGAGGAGTTCGTCGCCGGGGTGCTGTCCTTGTGCGCGCGGGACAAGGGCGCTCAGGCCGATCTGCGCAGCGGGCTCGCGCTGCCGTATGACCGCTGCCACCGGCTGCACCGCCATCTCACGCGTCTGGTCCCGCGCGAGGTGGGCCGCCACCCGGATGCACGCCGGCCGTACTACGCTCTCGCCGCGCTGATCGCCGCCCGCTCCCGCACCGCCCGCCAGAGCGATCAGGACCGGGACGAGGTACGCGCGACGGATACCGCCCCGGATGTTGCAGCAAGCGCACCGGTACGGGCGTGGTGGGATCGGCCCAATCTGGGGGCCGCGCTGGCCGAAGCCGTCAACAAGGGTGTGCTGAAACCGAACTCGGCCGAGTCGGAACTCCACCTGATGGCACGGGTCGGCAGCGATGCCCTGCACACCCGGCTTCCGGCCCTCACCCGCCAGCTCACCGGCGCCGGCGTGCACCTCGACTGGGCCGTGCTCCTGGAAGACCTCTCCTGGTGGGACAACGACCAGGACCGCATCGCGACGCGCTGGCTGGAGAGCTACTTCCGCCTGCGCAGCCTCGAAGACCGCGCCCCGGACAGCGGCGCTGACGAGCTGACCACCGAAGTTCTTGAGGAGAATCAGTGACCTCCCTGTTCCTGGACATGAACGCCATCCAGTCGGTTCCCGCAGCGAACCTGAACCGGGATGATCTTGGATCGCCCAAGAGCGTCCGGTACGGCAACGTCAACCGTATCCGCGTCTCCAGCCAGTCCTGGAAGCGCGTGATGCGCCACGGCGTGGAGCAGGACCTCGGAGAGAAGGCCGCCCGGACCCGCCAGGTGCCCATCAAGGTGAAGGAAACCCTCATGCGGGCCGGCTGGCCCGAAGACCTCGCGGCGTTCGCCGGAGCCCAGGTCGCCGCCAGCGCCAACAAGAAGGGCCTGGCCCTTGAGAAGGCAGGACACACCTCCGTGCTCCTGTTCCTTCCCGAAACCGGAATCGACGAACTCGCAGCTGTGTGCACCGAGCTGCGCGCGGAGCTGGAGGCGGCTCTAGGCAAGGCAAAGCCCGCGGCGGTGCTGCCCACCGACCGGATCGAGGCGATCCTCAAGCGGCGCACGGCCTCCATTAGTCTCCTCGGCCGGATGCTGGCCGAGCTACCCGGCGCGAACGTGGACGGTGCGGCGCAGGTCGCACACGCGTTCACCACGCATGCCAGTGAGCCGCAGCGGGATTACTTCACCGCAGTCGACGACTGGCTGGGCGATTCGGACACCGGCAGCGGTCACCTGAGCACCGCCGAGTTCAGCGCCGGGGTCTTCTACCGTTTCGCGACGGTCAACGTCACCGACCTCCTGAAGAACCTTGAAGGAGACGCAAAGGCCGCGAGGACCGTCCTCGGGTCGTTCGCCGAGCACTTCGTAATGTCGCTGCCTCAGGCCAAGCGCAACAGCACCGCCCCGCACACGATCCCCGACCTCGCCTACCTCGCAGTCCGCTCACACCGTCCGCTCTCGCTGGCCGCGGCGTTCGAGACCCCGGTCAGTGCGAACCGAGGCGGCGGGTTCTCCGGGCCCTCCCGTGACGCACTGGCCGCCTACGCGGGCCAGGTGCACCGGCTGACCGGGGACCGCAACCGGTCCTTCCACGGGCACGCCGGAGTGAACGCTGACGCGTACGAAAACCTGGGCGGGATGCACCAGTCCTACAGCGAGCTGATCAGCGCCGCCGTGGACACGGCGCTGCCCGAGACCGGGGACGGCGGCCAGTGACGGGGCTGCTGCTGCGCCTGGCGGGGCCACTGCAGTCCTGGGGGGAGCGCTCGGTGTTCTCCGCTGTACGGGACACCGCGCGTTTCCCCACCCGTTCAGGGATCATCGGGATCCTCGCCGCCGCCCAGGGGCTGGCCCGCGGTGATTCCCTCGCCCGATACGACGACCTCGAATTCACGATCCGCATCGACCGGCCGGGCATCCTGCTCAGCGACTTCCACACCGTCGGCGGGGGTCTGCCCACACATCTCACCGCCGCCACCAGCGGAGGGAAGAACAAGGGCGACGCCGTGATCACCCGGCGCCACTACCTTGCCGACGCCGTCTTCGTGGCCGCCGTCAGCGGCCACGAAGACCAGATCGAACAGCTCGCCCGAGCCCTTCAGTACCCGCACTGGGCGCCCTACCTGGGGCGCCGGTCCTGCCTTCCGGACGAGCCGTTCCTGCTGCGGTCCGCCGTCGCAGATCCGGTCGCAGAGCTGCTGACCGCCGTCCCGCTGAGCAGCCCGTACACCGACGAACGCCGCCCCAGCCGAGCCTCGCAGCACGCGCCGCGGGTGGAATTCCTGTGGGAGCAGCCCCCCACGGATGAGAGAGAAGCGGTCCGCCTCACCATCAACGACCACCCGGTCACCTTCGCCCCGCATGCCCGCAGCCACGCGAAGCGTCACCTGTACCGGACGGTGGAGGAGCTGCCCGTCCAGCTCCTGGAGACGAACCAGCGCACCCTGCACCAGCGCCTCATCGACTACGCCACCGGCAGTGCACCGAACACGGAGAGCACGGAGATCCCCGCATGAACCAGCGCGTCGCCCTCGCCCGCATCCGCCTCAACCCGGACAACCGCGCTGCGGAAAGGGACTTGCGTGATGCCACCCAGATGCACCGGACCCTGATGCGTCTGGTCCCGGACGGCCTGGGGGACAGCCCTCGGCTGCGCAGCGGGCTGCTCTACCGGGTGGAGATCACCGAGGACGCCACCACGCTTCTCGTGCAGGCTCACTCGGTGCTCGACGGGCGGGGCCTGCCCGCCGGGTACGGGCAGATGGAGGTCAAAGACCTCAGCCCGATGTTCGCCGCGCTCCGGCCGGGCCTGGGTGTCCGCTACCGGATCGCCGTCAACCCCGTCAAACGTGAGCGGCTGCCGCTGGAGCAGAAGAGCCAGCGGGGCAAGGTGATACCGCTCGCGGGGCCGGAGGCCGACCAGTGGTGGACGCGCCGCGCCACCGAGGCCGGACTGCACCTCAACTCGCTTCTGCCCACACCCATGGAGCCGGCCCGCCGACGGGGCAAGGACGCCGCGCCTCTACGCCACAGCCTGGTCCGCTACGACGGCACCGCCACTGTCACCGACCCGGAGACCCTGACGGCCGCGCTGCTGTCCGGGATCGGACGCGGCAAACCGTACGGTGCCGGGCTGCTGACCCTTGCCCCGGCCGCGGCATGACAGGAGCCTCCGGCAAGGGCGGCCAGGCACGACGGCGCCTGGCCGCCCCCACCCTAGCCATGCTCCCGCGCGTAGCCGACTCCCTGTCATTCCTCTACCTCGACATGGTCCGCGTCGTACAGGACGACACCGGGGTATGCGCGCAGATCCGAGTAGACGACAACCGCACCGACCTCGTCTACCTCCCGACCGCCGCACTGTCCTGCCTCCTGCTGGGCCCTGGAGTCTCCATCACCACCCGCGCGATGGCAACGCTCGCCCGCCATGGCACCAGCGTCGTGGTGACCGGAGCCGGAGGCGTCCGCGCCTACGCGGCAGTGCTGCCGGACTCCCTCACCACCACCTGGCTCGAGCACCAGGTCCACGCCGTCTCAGACACCGACCGCCGTCTTGCGGTCGCGGTACGCATGTACAAGATGCGCTTCGACAACGAAGTACCCGCGGGCGTGGACCTGGACAAGCTCCGCGGTATGGAAGGGCAGCGGATGAAGGCCCTGTACCGCCTCCTGGCACAGAAGCACGGCATCGGCCGATTCCGCCGCAACTACCACCCCGACCAGTGGCACGAACAGGACCCGGTCAACCTCGCACTGTCAGCCGCCAATACGTGCCTGTACGGGATCGTGCACGCGGCCCTCCTCGCGCTGGGCTGCTCACCTGCACTCGGCTTCGTCCACAGTGGAACGCAGCACGCCTTCGTCTACGACGTCGCCGATCTCTACAAGGCGCAGACGACCCTCCCGCTGGCCTTCTCCCTGCATGACTCCCCGGATCCGGAACGGGGGGCTCGCCGTAAATTCCGTGAGGACCTCCGGCTCCTTCGGCTGCTGCCCCGCATCGTGCACGACGTGCAGTCCCTTCTGAAACCGGACTCGATACTCCCGGACGAGGACCCGTCCGAGCGCCACCACGTCGACATGGTCCACCTGTGGGACCCCAAGGGCGGCATTCTGCCCGCAGGCGTCAACTACGGCTCGGAATCAGGCTGACATGCCATCAATGGCTGTCATCGCGACCACCGCAGTCCCCGATCACCTTCGGGGTGCCCTGAGCCGGTGGACAGCAGAAGTCGTCCCCGGGATCTTCGTCGGCACCATCTCCGCCCGCGTCCGCGACGAGCTGTGGACCGCAGTCTCAGCTGTGGTCGGCGACGGCCAGGCGGTCCTTGTCCACACCGCCCCCACAGAACAGGGCTACGCCCTCCGCACCGCTGGAACCCGGCGTCGGGTCCCAACGGACTTCGACGGGCTCACCTTGATTCGAATGACGGGGGCAGCGACCCAGCAGAAGCCGGGGCCAGAGCACCTGTAGGTGCCCGGCTCCGCGACCTCATCAAAGAGCCATCAGACACTGCCTAGCTATAAAACTGCCGGATGTTGGTTACACATGGGTCTCCGAATAAACGGAGATCTGCCATGCCCCCTTCGCTGCAACAGCAGCAGGACCGCCAGGCCCAGCATCGCCTGGCGGTCCTGCGCCATGCCGAGGAAGTCACGGGAACGTCGCGCTGACCTGTCGCTACTACGGCATCAGCCGCACGTGCTTCTACAAGTGGTTGCGCCGGTACCAAGACGAGGGCCTCGACGGCCTGCGGGGTCGCTCCAGCAAGCCGCATCATTGCCCGCACGCCACCGAGGACGACGTCGTCAACAAGATCGTCTACCTCTGGCAGCACTACCACTTCGGTCCGATGAAGATCAAGATGTACCTGAAGCGGTACCACGACATCGACATCGCCTGCTCCGCCGTCTACTACATCCTCAAGAGGCTCGGGATGAACCGTCTGCCGGCCTCCCAGCGCTACAAACGGCACGACAAGCGCTACACCCGCTATGAGAAGCAGCAGCCCGGCAACCGAGTCCAGATCGACGTAAAATTCTCCGAACCGATCGGCCTCCCAGCCCAGAACCCAGCCGCAGCGCCAGTCACCGCCACCCTGCCCAAGCGACGGCGGCGGGCGAAGTGCTACCAGTTCACCGCCACCGACGACTGCACCCGGCTGCGGGACCTGCGGATCTACCCGCGGTGCGTCCAGAAGACCGCTGTGCAGTTCCTCGACTACGTCCTGGAGAGTCTGCCCTTTCGCGTCGAGGTGATCCAGACAGACAACGGAGCCGAGTTCCAGTCCGCCTTCCACTGGAACGTCCTCGACAAGGGCATCGCCCACACCTACATCAAACCGGCATCCCCGCACCTCAATGGCAAGGTTGAACGGTCCCACCGCATCGACGCCGAGGAACTCTACCGCATGCTCGACGGCGTCGTCATCGATGACACCGGCGTCTTCAACGACAAGCTCCGCGAGTGGGAGGACTACTACAACTATCACCGCCCCCACGGCGCCCTCGGCGGCCAAACGCCATACGAACGACTCAAGCAGAAGACCCAGACCCGCTGTAATCAAGCTCCGGCAAATGCACACCTAGCGTCCGGGCCCGCTCCGGCTCGTCTCCGAGATCGAACGCGACAGCGATGCACCTCCGTTGATTCCCGGAGAGACCGCGGTCCCAGAGGAATAGGGTCATAGCAGCGGCGTCGAGGAGATGCCTCACCACCGGATACGGCGGCAGCACCTCCGCCAACCTGCGCGCCTTCTCCCACAGGGTCTGGTCCGGCTCATATCCCGGTTTCTTCATCACGGCTGGACTCTTCCAGCAGACCGACTGCCTGACACGGACTCAATCAGAGGTAACTGACAACACCTGTCGCGGTACAGCCTTACGCTTCCTTCATGACAGTCATCCCTGCTGATCCTTATCTGGCAAAGCAATTGCAAACCGGCTAGAAAGGTGCAGGTGGCGAAGTGTGCTCCCCGCCGACGCGGGGGTGATCCGTCCTCACGGAGCTGTTCCCTCTGGATCGGCCCGTGCTCCCCGCCGACGCGGGGGTGATCCGGCAGCGGGCCGGAAGGCCTGGGACACCGCCGCGTGCTCCCCGCCGACGCGGGGGTGATCCGTGGTGGCAGTGAGCGACGAGGAGCGGCGGGCCGTGCTCCCCGCCGACGCGGGGGTGATCCGGTCTGCGCGCCACTGCTTCCACATCTGCCAGGGTGCTCCCCGCCGACGCGGGGGTGATCCGTCTGCCCGTCGTCCTGGGGTTCCCCGCCGAGGGTGCTCCCCGCCGACGCGGGGGTGATCCGGCGGGCAGGTTGGTGGAGTCGTTCGCTGTAATGTGCTCCCCGCCGACGCGGGGGTGATCCGGCTAGCCCTGTTGACAATACGGCGCGAGACCCGTGCTCCCCGCCGACGCGGGGGTGATCCGATGCCGATGAGGAGGAAAACGGCGCCCAGCACGTGCTCCCCGCCGACGCGGGGGTGATCCGGCGTGGGGCGTTTCGCCCAACACCCTGGTGGAGTGCTCCCCGCCGACGCGGGGGTGATCCGGTCTCCGCCCACAAGTCCGGGCCGTGCACCCCGTGCTCCCCGCCGACGCGGGGGTGATCCGGAGTACGAGTGGGAGCAGTACCGCGCCCGGCAGTGTTCCCCGCCGACGCGGGGGTGATCCGCATGCGGTCGGTGTCGGGGTGGGGCCGGCGCGGTGTTCCCCGCCGACGCGGGGGTGATCCGGGCCAGGTAGCGGCGGGTGCCCCGGGGTAGCCGGGAGCCGTATGTCCCCGCAGTCGCCACGGCCCTGTTATCGGAAGTCGTTCAGCCAGTCGCCTGGGAGCAGGTCGCGTAGTGCGTCGAGGGCTGCTTCGGTGCGGGCACGGGCCAGGAGAGCCATGCCGTCGTCGTCACGCAGGAGAACGTCATGGCCGAGGAACCAGCGGGTGCTGTGTTCTTCCTCGCCCATCGGATAGGCGGGGAACGGCAGCTGAGTACAGTTTTGTTCCAGCACTTCGATGCCATGGTCGTCGAAGTCGATCAGGAAGTCGCAGCGCTCGCCATTGGTCTGCAGGGATTCCGACAGCACGATTTCGATGAAGCACAGGGATAGCCGCTCCAGCCAGATTTCCCAGCGTTCGGCAGCCTTGTCGGCCAAGTCGGCCCTGATGAAGACGGCGGGGTCTTCGTCCACGAGGGTGTCGAGGAGGATTCCCCAGGAGGCGGCCCCCTGGTTCTCATGCCGGAAGACGAGCGCTTCCTTGGCCTCGTCGACATACAGCTCGGACGGGCTGAGCAGGTCGTCATGGTTGCTGGTCAGGTCCCGGCGACGGCCGAACAGCACATACGCCTCTCGAAGCGCCAGTGGCAGCCGGATACCGAGTCTCTCCTCCGCGGCCACGAGGTCTGCCTCGCTCCAGCCGTCGTCATCGCCGAGCGCCTCCGACCAGTTCGCAACGAACCCTCGGATGAACTCCCAGGCATCCCTGCTGCCTTCAATACCCGCAGCGAGCGACCGCTTCATATCGAACTCATGTGTCATGGAAGGACGATATCGGCTCCGTCTACGCAGTCCTTTGGCGCCAGCAGCGTCGAAGTCCGTTGAGGCGCGGGGGAGGTCAGGTGTGTGTGGTGCCTGCTGCTGTACGCGGTGGTGTGCCGGTGAGGGCGTGGCTGATTGCGGTTTCGGTGGTGTCGGTGAGGGTGATGTCGTAGGTCCGGGCCATCTGCTGGAGCCGGGCCACTGTCCGGCGGATGGCTGCCTGGTCGTCGGTGGCGGCTTCGATCCGGAGCAGGTCCTGGTAGAGGACTTCCGAGGTCTCCTCGACGGTGAGGGCTTTGTGGACGGTGCGGCGGGCGGCGTCGAGGTCGGGTGTGCTGCTGTCGGCGTGCCAGCGGGCGAGGGTGTGTGCGATGTCGGTGATCCTGGACAGCATCACCTGGATGTCGGGCTCGGCCCAGGGCAGCGTGCGCCCTTCGAAGGGGCGGCCGCGGACCAGGGCCAGCGCGGCCTCAAGGTCGGCGGTCCCGGCTCCCGCTCCGGCCGCAAGACCACGCGAGGCGAGGTCTTTGAAGACACGCCAGTCCGAACTGACTGAGGGGTCCAGGGTGTACCCGGCGCCGTTTTTCGGGCGGGGCAGGAGCGGGCGGCCGTCGCTGGTGAGGCCCAGGGCCGAGCGCAGCTCTGACAGGCGGGAGTGCATGGTGCGCGGGGACCAGGGCGTGACCGGGTCCATGGCCTGGCACAGGTACTCGATCCCCCGTCCGGGCCGCTGACACAGGAGCGCGGCGATGGCGGCGGTGCGGGGGCTGTGAGCGGTCGTCGCGGTACCGGTGATCTGCAGGGGCCCCAAGACGTCGATGCGCACCCCGGGGCCTTCGGCAGCAGGACGCGGAAGAACAGCGGGGGCGCGCTCCGGGGTTCGGGCCTGTGCGGTGGCCGGGGCGTCAGCGCCGGACTCGCCCTCCGACTCCTCCTCTTGAGGCACCTCCTGACCAGTTTTGGTCTCGGGCTCGGGCTCGGGCTCGGGCTGGGGGGTGGTGGCAGGCCCGTGCCCGGTTCCTGTGAGGAGTGCGGGGAAGGGGTTGCCCGGGTCCTGGGCTTCGGCGGTGGTGGCATGGACCGTTAGGGGATGCCCGGCCGCGGCCGTCTGGTCGTGGCCTTCCGCGAACCCCCATGCGCCGGTGGCCGGCTGTGCTTCCTGGGTGGAGACCTGCAGAGCGTGGAGGTACTGCTGGTACTGCTCGTCCGTGATCCGCTGCAGGGTGACCGGCAGGCCGATCGGCTCCAGCGTGGGCTCCGCACTGGTGGTGACGTCCAGGATTTCGGCGTGTGGGAAGGCCTGCCGGGCGGTGTCGCTGGCGGGCAGGACAACCGCCGTGGTCAGGGTGCGGGCGGCGGCCAGGGCGTCGGCAAGCTGCATCAGGTGCTCGCTGTCGTGTTCGCCTGCGGCGATCAGCATCCAGGGCAGGGCCTGTTCACCGCTCTGATGGGTTTCCAGCAGCAGTTCGCCGAGGTCGGCGGCGACGGCGGGTAGGTGCGGCATCGTCCGGACGCGGCCCTGGGGCAGGAGCTGGGCCAGGCGGGTACCGAGACCCGCGGTCAGGATTTCGCTGTAACCGCCCCACCCGCACGTTCCCAGCTCCAGGGCCAGGGCGCGGGTGACTTCGAGGATGTCGTCGGGGGTGCCGTCCAGGAGCAGGACACCGCAGGTGGACAGGTCGGCCATGAGCAGCCCGTCCTGGTGGGCGCCGAGCGTCACGAGGTGCGGGTAGGGCGCCGGCACCTCGTGCAGGTCTACGGCGTTAGCGAGGATGGCGCCGGGGTCCAGGACCCACGTCCGGGCATCGTCCGGGGCAGTGAACGGGGAGATCGGGTCGGCCGCCTCGTCCAGCAGCAGCCGCACAGTCCGCCCGTTCAGCAGCGCGCCGCGTAGTACGGGCACGGGGTGGCTGTTGGTGTCCGCGTGCTGGGCCATGGTGCGCAGGACCTGGTCCAGGAGGGCGACTCCGTCGGGCTCGGCGGCCGCGCCGAGGACTTGTTCCAGGGTGGTGGGGTCGGTGTCCTGGGCGATGGTCTGGCCGGCGCGGCGCTGGCGTTGCTGCAGGATCCGGCGGACGCCGAGGGCTCCGGCGAGGGACGCGGCCAGCAGGGTGCCCAGCCCCGCGACCAGGGCCCAGTTGATGCTTGCGGTGCTGTGTGAGCTGGCCCTGGCGGGAGTGCTGGGGGAGGGGGTGGCAGGAGCGGGGGTGCTCTGCTGCGGTACCTGGGCTGTGGGGGCTGTAGCGGATGCGGCGGGTGCCGGGGTCGTGGGTGAAGACGCGGAGGGAGCCGGAGTGGTCGGTGAAGGTGTCGTCGGGGCGGATGGGGCCGGGGTGGGAGCTAGTTTCTGCTGGGTGGGCGCGGGCGCGGGGGTGGTGTGTGGGGTCTGGGGGAGGGTGAGTTGCTGTCCGGGGCGGATGAGGTCGGGGTCGTTGAAGGTCCCGCCGCCGGGCAGGGCCTGGCCCTGGTTCGCGTCGTAGATCTCCTGGAACCGGTCGGCGCTGCCCAGCATGGCCTGGGCAATCCCGGTAAGGCTGTCGCCCTGCTGAACGGTGTAGGTCGTGGGTTCTGCTGCGCTCTGCTGCGGGGTGCTGGCGGTCGTGGCGGCGGGGCGGGCGTCGGCAGGCAGAAGCAGGGTCCATCCAGGCTGGATCGGCTGGTCAGCGTGGAAGACGGTGCCGTCGGTCATGCTCTGCCCCTGGTTGAGGGCTGCGATGTCGCCCCACCGCTCGCCGTCGCCGAGGCGTTGCGCGGCGATGGACCACAGACTCTCGGCCGGTCGTGTGTCCCGCACCGTGTGGGTCGTGGCGGTAGCGGTAGCGGCAGTGGCCGGTGTGCTGCCGGCATGGGTCTCAGCGGTCTGGGGGGTGCCGGGGACGGGGGAGGCGCTCACGCTGGCCGGGGGACCGGCGGCGGTGGCGGGGGCGGCGAGCGCGGTTCCGGCAGGCAGGGCGAGCATGACGGCCCCCACGAGCGCGGCGGCGGCCCGCTGTCCGACCAGGCCGCGGATCTGGGGTGCGGCGCGGCCGCGGAGCTGCGCGGGGATCTCCAGGAGCGCCGCGAACGCGAAGCATGCCCATCCGGCCCATCCGGCGGTGGCCAGGGCGAGGAGGAAGACCTGGCCGGAGTCCTGGGTGGAGAAGAGGCTGGAGAGAGTGGTGAATCCGGGCGGTCCGACGATGGAGGTGGCCCACCACAGCAGGACGGGCAGACCGGCCAGGAGCGCGGCCAGCACGGTCAGGGCCAGCAGCCCGCGCAGGAGCGCGCCTGCGGTCTGGGCCCGGCCGCGCCGCCGGGGCGGGGTAGGGGCAGTGGGGTTCGGCATCGGCCGGTTCCTTCTCGCGGTGACGGGGGTTACTGGGGCTGGGTCGTGCCGTAGAGGAGGCGGGCGGATCCGTGTCCGGTGACGTCCATGGACCCGATACCGACGATGCCGAGGAACTTGGTCTGGTAGCTGCCGTGGACGGTGATGGTCAGCTGGGTGCCGTCGGCGGAAACAGTCGCGCTGCCCTGGGCGCCTGCGCGCCCCAGGTATGCCTGGGCGGCAACCTGCGCGGCTGTGGGGTCGGCGCGGACCGGGGCGCCGGTGATGGCGGCCGCGGGATCGATGGCCTGCCCGGCCGCGCGGGCTGCCTCCATCGCGACGGCGTCGGCGCGTTCGGTGGCGCGGAGTTTCCCGCCGCCGTCGATGGCCAGCCCGATGATCCCCAGCAGGGCCACGGTCACGATCGCCGTGTAGACGGCGATCCCACCCTGGTCTTGCCGCAGTCGGCCCAGCCACCACGCACGCACGTGCTGCACGGTCATGGTCAGCCCTCCTTCGAGCGGTAGGCGTCCACAACGGACGTGAACCGGCTGGTCATCGTCTTGGACCCCGGAACCCCTGGCAGCAGAAGGTCGCCCATGGCGACGGTGCAGGAGATCGTCACGGTCACGGTGCCGACCTGCCCGACGGGCACCGCCAGCCCGGAAGCGTCCACGCTCGTGCTCGTCGAAGCGCAGTGGATGCCCTGGTCGTTAAGCGAGCGCGCGGCCGCGGCCGCCGCTTCGGCCTGCGCACCTTCGTATGTACGGGAGATCGAAGCGGCGCGGGCGGCGTCCTCGGCGGCCGCGTCGATCTTCGCCCCTGAGGTGACGATCCGTCCGCCCGCGATGGCCAGACACAGCAGCACCAGGAGCAGCGGGGTGACGATCGCGGCCGCGATCGTTTCGCTGCCCCGGTCACCCCCCACGTACCGGCGCCGCGCCCAACCCAGAAATCCCGAACTGCCGCTCACGGGCTGGTCCACCGTTCCCTCGGAGCACCAGCTGACTGCGACACGCTCAGCCCGGACACCCCAGGAATCAGGGACGGTGCGCTGCCGGTGACAGTGACCCGTACCTCGGTCGTAGAACCCCCTGAGGTGACGGCGGTGGCGGTGAGGCTGTCGCCCGCGATCCGCTGCAGGGTCTCGCGGGCGCGGGCGGTGCCCGCGCTGTCTGGGGCCTGGTAGACGCGGGCGGCCGCGACGCCTTCGCGGGCGGCGGTCAGGGCGATGTTCCGGGCGTGCACCCACATCGCGGCCTGGACCACCGCGATCGTCACCAGGATGACGACGGGGAAGACGATGGCCATCTGCAGGGACGCCTCACCCCGGTCCCCGCCCCACCGTCGCCGCAGCGCCGCGAGTACCCTGGCGCGCAGCCGTTGCCCTGCTCTTGATGACACCCGTCCCCCCTTCCTTCCTGTGGTGCGTGGTGAGGCTCGGTCAGATTCCGGACAGTTTGCCGTTGTACTTGGTGATGACCACGCCGATGGTCCCGGCGATGAGCAGGGCCCCGGCGACGGCGGCGACCCAGATGATGATGGTGGTGATGGAGATGTCACCGCGGTCCTGCGCAGCGTGGTCCTGGATCTTCTCCCAGTGGGCACGCAGCGCGGCGGTCAGGTGAACGTAGGTCCTCACGAGAGGGTCTCCTTCTGATCGGTCGGGTCTAGGTGGTGAGCATGCGGATGATGGCCGGGAAGGCGATCAGCAGCATGACCAGGACGGCGAGGAGCGCCCCGGGGGCGGTCATCTTCTCGCTGTCGGCGTTGGCTTCGGCGGCCTGCTGCGAGAGGAGTTCGGTGCGCAGGTTGCGGGCTCGGGAGCGCAAGGTGGTGTAGACGCTGGCGCCGTCGTCGGCGGACTGGCGCATGATGGCGGCGAGATCGTCCATGACCGGAAGGTCGAGTTCGGCGGTGAGGCGGGCCAGGGATTCCCAGTGGGGGACTTTGTCCACCCGGGACTGGGCCAGGGCCGTCTGGATCCGCCCGAACGCCCAGCCGCGGCCTACCATCGCGGCCTGTTCCATGGCCTGCTCGGCCGACACGTTCCCCGCGCGGCGCAGCGCGACCAAATCGAGGTAGGCAGCCATGGCGTGGGCGAACTCCGCCCGTGCCCGCCTGGCCTTGTCGCGCAGCGCGAGGTCGGGAGCGAACCACAGCACTGCGGCGGCGAGGATGCCCACGATCGCGGGCAGGTAGAGGGGCAGGCCGAGGAGCAGCAGCGGGATCGTGGACAGTGGTGGCAGCAGCAGTCCGGCCCCAGCCAGGGCCACCTTCGTCAGGATGAACCGGGACGGGGTGGCTGCGGTCAGGGCAAGGTCCTTGTAGGGGATGCGGACACCGGGGACGCCGGCGAGGCGCTCCAGCAGCCACTGCCCCCACTGTTCGTCGCGGTCGGCCCCGCCGTCGCCGGTCGCCGGAGCGGCCGGGGCGGGTGCGGGGTGGTTGAGCCGGCGCAGCGCGGGTCCGAGCGCGGGCGCCGGGCGCAGGATCTCGCGGACCAGCAGGGCGCCGCCCGCTCCGATGGCTGCGCCGGACAGGATCGCGGCGACGGGGATCATGCGCTCACCTCCATCGTGGATTCCTCGGTGTCGGGCGCGGGAGCGGGAGCGACGGCGCTGCGGGGATCGGCGATCAGGAAACGGGGGACCGGCTTGATGTCGGCGATCTGCCGCATCAGCGCGAGGACTCCGACGAAGCCGGTCAGTAGGACGGCCAGGACCAGCTGTCCGAGGAGGGTGCCGTAGGGGGCGGTGTAGGAGGGGATGAGGAATCCGCAGCCGATGACGCCGAGGGTGATGATCGTCATCCACCGCATCGTGGTGCGGGGCTTCGCGCGGTCCGACTCGATCGCCCGGCGCCGGGCGACTTCCTCGTGGACGGACTCCGCGAGGTCCTCAAGGGCCTGGGCGAGGCCCGGGCCGCGATCGGCGGCCGAGAGTACGAGCGCGGCGACCACCTTGTCCGCGGTCACATCGTTCAGCGCGTCACCGAACTCGCGCAATGCGTCCGTGGGCCGCCATCCGACCTGGAGGCGGTCCACCAGGTCGGCGACCTCACCGGCGATGGCCTCGGGACAGCCCCTGCGCGACACCTGCAGCGCTTCGTCCAGGCCACGTCCCAGTCGCAGGACGTTGGCCAGGCGCTGGGTCCAGTCGCCCAGCGATTCCAGCTTCGCGATCCGGGCCGTGGCCGACTTCGTCGGGGACAGCAGCCACGGCACCCCGATGACCGCCAGGAACACCATCACGCCCGCGATGAACACCCCGCTGACCAGCCACAACAGCACCCCGGCCAGCGCACCGCCGATCAGGCGCGTCCGGCGGGCCATCCGCTCATCCCGGGTCGCCAGCTGACGCCCGGCCCGCAGCCTCGCGGACAGCGTCGGCCCCTTCGGCGCGGTCGTCCCGACCACCCCGACGACCAATGCGACCAGCCCGCCCGCGACAGCCAGGCCGGCCAGTACCCACAGAAGGACCGTCACAGCGCCTCCCCTTGGACCAGCAGCGCCAGTGGTTCGCCCCACGTGCCGGACGGGTCGTTGAGCAGGTTGGCGTCGAACCCGGCCCGGCGCAGGTCGGGAATGCAGCGGGGATGCATCAGAGGCAGGGCCCGGTACTCGCCCCACTCCGGACGCGGCCCGAAGACGGTGTTGGTCTCGGGGCGTCCGCCCTCGCCGATGCCGGTGACTTCCAGGACGTGGGAGACGAACCGGTGACGGTGGCCGCCGATCTTCGTCTCGTCCACGGACGACACGAACACGATGAAGTGCAGTCCGTTGGCGGCCTGCCGGTAGGCCAGAGCCTCCGACATGTTGGCCTGAGCCAGGAGGTACAGCTCGGCGATCCGGTCGAATACGACGCTGGGGTGGATGGCGTGCAGGGTGCACAGGTTGCCCCCCGCGCCGTTCGTCATGGCCTGCAGCATCGCGACGATCTCGGGGCCACGGACCTCACCGACCACGATCCGGGTCAGCGTCATCCGCAGCGCCCGGTACATCAGGTCCATGAGCGTGATCTCACCGGCCGCCGCCCCGGCGACGATCTCGCCGTTGGACTCCCGGGCCTCCATCGGCACCACCTGGCGGTGGTGCCCGTTCTCGTGCGCGAAGAGTTCGTACTCGGTTTCCAGCGTCGCGAACCGCTCGTCCGGATCGATCTCCTTGAGGAGCGCGCGCAGCAGCGTCGTCTTTCCCGCCGCCTGACCTCCCACGATCATGATGTTCTTTTCCGCGCGGACACACGCCCGCAGGAACTGCTCAAGCGTGGTGTCGAGCATGCCCCGGCCGACCAGTTCGGGCAGGTCCGCGTGGCGCATGCTGTGACGGCGGATCGTCACATACGTGCCCGGGGTGACGTCGATGACCGCCTGCAGACGTGACCCGTCCGCCAGGCGCAGCGCGAGGAACGGCGCGGCGGTGGACAGGCTCCGCTCAGCCTGCCCGGTCGTCCGCCGGGCCAGATCCCGCAGCAGCTCGCGCAGCTCCTCGTCAGAGTCCGCGACCGGAGCCACCTGCACCCGACGTCCGTCGGTGAAGTCGAGCCACACCTGCTGGAAGCCGTTGATGAAGATGTTCTCGACCAACTGGTTATCCAGGTGCTGTTGCAGGCGGCCCGCCCGGAACTGCAGGTCGAACACGGCCTGCGCGATGGCCGCATCCTCAGCGGCAGAAGTCGCGGCGCCGCGCTTGACGGCCTCGGCATCCGACCACACCGCCACCTGCTCATTGATCAGATGACGGCCCTGCTGCTCCTGCGCCGCCCCGCTCATACCCGGCCGGGCCCGCAACAGATCGGTCAGCCGCTCCCCGACCTCCTTCTTGATCAGGCGTACGGCCCGGTAGTCGATGACCAGCGCAGGCACCGGCACAGCAACCGGCGCGGCGGCCGGCACCGCCGCCCACGGATTCACCGGTCGCGCCCCACGATGCCCCTGCGGAACCGCAGGCGTGGGAACGGGAGCGGTGCGGGGGTCAGCCAGCCGCGCCTGGAGCGAGGAGGCGGGCATCTGGGGGTTGTCGTGCAGGGGGTTAGCGCGCACCGGCCACCACCGGTGCTCCGCCCGGGCCGGAGGTGGGCGGGGCCAGGCGCGAGCGGCGGATGGCCACCAGCTCCTGGATCCGCACCGCAGCAGACCGCGCCGAACGCATCAGCTCCCCGGACTCGAACCGGCGCGGCTGCTCGGCCCCGTCCGACAGCACCGCAGCCTCCTTCGGCCGCCACGGCAGCACCGCCGTCACCTGGCACCCCAAGTTCTTGCGGACCTCCTCCTTGGAGAACGGCCCGTCACCGATCAGCAGGATGCCCAGCTCAGTGGTCCCGCCCAGCGCCTCGCGCAGCACCTCCAGACGTACCTGGGCGCTCTGCAGGGAGCGCAGGGTGCCGCGGGCCACGACCAGTACGGCGTCTGCTTTCTGAGCCAAAACGGCGGAGGGGCCGAAGGCGCCACGGCGCCCGAGGTCCACGATGACGTCGTGCTGGTGCGCCTCAATTCCCGCGAACAGCCTGGCCAGCGGCCTCCACACTGGTTCCATCGCCGAAGCGTGCGCCGGGTCATACAGTCCGGGCAGTACCAGCCGGTCGCGGGTCCCGGCATCGGTGATGTCCACCAGCTGCCGCCAGAACGCCTCGGTCAGCTGCCCCTGACGGCTCGCCACCGCCAGATTGCGCAGCCCCCGCGAGTTGTCGAGGGTGCCCTGCAAGGCGCCGGGCAGGATCGCCCCGCCGTCCGGGTCGGCCTCGGCCAGCACCACCCGGTGCCCTGGCGGCATCGGCCACGTCATCAGCAACGCCATCGCCGACGTCGTCACCCCCGGCGCACCCAGCCCGCCCGCCAACGCGATGACCGCCATCAGCTACCCCCATCCTGCGCGGCCACGATCAGTGCAACCGCCCCGGTCGCCACCCGGGCGGCGAGCGTCGGACCGCTCGCGGAGGGCACCGCCACGTCCACCACCACAACTCCGGTGGCAGGCGCGGCCACACCGACCGCAACGACGGTCGCCGCCAGCGTCTGCGGCGCCGCTGCCGGATCCGCCTGCTTCGCCGCGCCCGCACTGGCCTGAGCCGGATCCGGCGTCGAGACGATCAGCACCTTCTGCCCCGGCGACAACCTCGACGCCGGAAGCTGCGAAGGCTTCAACGCCACACCCACCAACTGCTCACCAGCCTTCACCAGCGACGCGGATGTGACCTGTCCAGGAGAGAGGAGCGCCCCCGCCTTCAGGGTGACGGCGGCCCGCTGGCCGACCATGGCGCTCTTCTTCGCCGTGGGAACCACCTTGACCGCCGGGTCCAGGGCCAGCGAGGCCGGTGCCAGATCGGCGTCCGTAATCGCGTTGCCGACGGGGATGTCGCGGGCGACCACCAGCACGCTGGAGCGCTGCCCCGACACCGTGAACAACAAGGCGCCCGACAGGCCTCCGGCCGCCATCAGCGCGATGGACAGGGCGATCAGACCGGGGCGGCGGCGCCGCTGGCGCACCACGCGAGGAGCGGCGGCCGGACCGTCCGGGGGACCGGCGGGCCCGGGCAGCGCCGTACGGGCCGGCGACGACGGGGTGGACGTGCTCACGTGCTGTGCCTCCAGAAAAGGGGATGAGCAGGAGAGAAAGAGCAGGAGGTGAAGGGCCGCGGCTGCTACTGGCCGACGACCTGGACTTCGCCCACGGTCACGGTGAAGGCGGACTGGCGGACCTCGGCCAGCTGGCCGGTCCGGCCACCGCCGGTCACTGCCCAGTCCACGCTCCAGGTGGACGTCGCCGTGCCCTTGAAGGAGCTGCCCGGCTGCTTGGCCGACGTAGTTTGGTACAGGTGCCCGCAGTCCGGCGAGGGCGTCATACCCCGCGCCGCGGTGTACGGAGTGCCGGGGCCGGTGCAGCTGACGCTGGACCCGTCACCCATGGCCCACACCACGGACGACACCCTCGCGGTGGCAGTCACCGTAATCCCGCCCGCCGACGCCGACGCGGTGTTCGGGCCCCACGTGGTGGGACTCTGGTTCACCCACAGCCACATCGGCACGCCGACCGTGTACAGGCCGTCCGCCCGCGGACTGGCGATTGAGGGCCCGGTCAGCAGCATGCTGTCCACCGCCTGCTGAGCAAGAACGGCCGGGTCAACGGCCTGCGCCGGAGCGTCCTTCGCCCAGAAGGCCAAGCCCAGAATATCGGTATTGGACGATCCAGCGCCGCCCGAGACGCACGGGTTGACGTAGATGGCACCGTCACCAGGAGCATGTCCCTCCCACAGTGCGCTGCCAGCGGGGGGCTGCGGTTCAAGCAGACGAACAGCGCACTTGGATTCGTCAGGCCCCGGCTCACTGGTGCCGCTGCCTGTTCCCGGCCTGCTGGGCGTAGAACCTCCCCGCCCCGGGTCTGCGGGAATCTCAATGCCCACGCACACGCGCTGATCCGCGCAGCCTCCGACGTGGCCGTCGGCCCAGGCAACGGGTAACACTGCGCTGAGGAGCGCGAGGCTGCACACTGCGACGGCAGCGTTTCGTCTCAGCATGTCTGGTCCTGGAACTTTTCCTCGATGACCACCCAGCCGCTCGGCCACTTCTCGGCAGTCAACGTGGTGATGTACCGCAAAAGCCGCTGGGACGGCAGAACGACCTCCTGGCCGGTCTTCTTGTCAACTGGCTTCCACTGGGAGACATCAACACAGTCCGTGATGACTGCCGTCTTCAACTTCTGTCCGTCTTTGAAGTCCACGGCAGTGCCCGAGTGCTGCGTCTTGCCGGTGATGACCTGGCCTGCCTTCCTCAGGTTTGCCAGGCCGCTCTCCGTCTGTGCGTACGCGGAACCGGAAGCCACGATCTTCAAGTCCGTACCCGAAGAGTCCGCTTTCGCGTAGGCAGCGGTGAGTACGCCCCAGTAGCGGTCATAGGCGGTCTGGACGTCAGCCTTATCGGTGGCCAGCGGGTCGGCGGAAGGTGTCGGCGACGCCGACGGGCTGGCGGAAGGGCTGGGTGTTGTCGTCGCGTTTTTGCTGTCCTTGGCTTCGGTGGTGCATCCGCCTGTCAGCACGATGGCGGCCACGGTGGCGGCCATGGTGAGCAGCCGGGTGGTGCGGGTGTGGTGCTGTCGTGCTGGTGTCACGGATATCCCCGGGGTGCGTTGGACGGATGGACTGTGTGTTCTCCAGGATGGAAATCGCTGGTGCAATGCCTGTTGGCCTGTGTCGTAGAGGGCACCATACGAGGTCAACGGTCCAGGCTCTATCGGGTTCTTGGGGGTGTCGTCGATCGAACGTGGTTGATTTTGCCCGGGATTGCTGCCCTGGAATGTGATGGCGGGGCTGTGAGGTGCGGCAATCGCTGAGAGGGGCGACGGGTGCGTGGTGTTGACGGGATGAGGCCAGGTGTGGCTGGAACTTCCGCTTATGGCTGATTCTTTGCTAGTGGTAATGATTCCTGGTGGTGCCCGCCGCTGGTGGCGTCGGCTCCGCCGTCCGGGCCCCGGCTGGGGCCCTGGCTGTGACCGTCTCGTGCTTAGAACGGTGATTCGTCTGCCCCGTCGGTGCCTGGTGGGAGGCGGGCGTCTGCTGTTCGGGCGGAGGCATCGGCGGTTGGCGCCGGAGAGGTTCTGGAACAGGGCGCGGGTTGGGTGGCGGGTGTGGTCTCGTGCCGGTCCCAGGTGAAGTGGTAGGCGGTCCAACTGGTCAGGAGACCGGTCTCGTACTGGGCTTCGCGGTCGTGGACCTGGCGCAGCAGGTCGTCGTGGTCGGCCTGGGCCGCGTGGTAGTCGGCGAGGTCGGCAGGGGAGAGACCCGCGGGCGGGCGGCCGTTCACAGTTCGGTCCAGCCACGCGGCTCTGCGCTCCCGGTCAGCGGTGTCCAGACCGGTGCCTGTGGCCCCTGTTCTTCGATGTCTTCGAGGACGGCGGCGCCGAGTGGGACGCGGGTGGCCACGCGGGCGACGAGTTCGTGGTCGGCGGCCATGCTGCGCAGGTCGGCAATCCGGTGGGCCAGGGAGGGTCGGGAGGCGCCGGTGAGGATGAACAGGATCCGCGGGAAGCGGGGATAGACGCGCTGCCAGGCGAGCATGGCTCCCTGGTCCGCGACGGTGCCGCGGCGTCCGGTGGGCTGGGGGGTGTAGCTGTGGAAGCGTGCGTAGGTGATGAGCTTGCGGGCCAGGCGCTCGCTGCTCATTGTGGCCCGGTCGATTTCCACGAAGGCCCGGTACTGGAGCCGGCGGGGGCTGGTGGCGGTGTAGTGGAAGACGGCGTCGGCGATCAGCCGGTCCGCGCCCGCGGTGTCGGGGAGGCGGTGGGTGACCTCGGGGACCCAGTCCAGCGGCTGGTACTCGTCACCGCGGGCGCGTGCGTCGGTGAGGAAGGCGAGGTGGGCGCGGGCTCCGGTGAGGATGTGCCCCGCGCGCAGCCGGGCCGCGGCCGGAGAGTGGATGGGGGTGGCTGTCCGGCCACGCAGCTCGGGCCAGTCGGCGACGGTCTGGTGCCCGGCCGGGGTGAGAAAGTGCGCTTGCATGCCGTGGGGGAGGGTGGTGTGGGTGATCAGCCCGTCCTCGCGCAGTGGCACCAGGACCTTGTGGATTTTGCGGGGTGGCAGGTGCGGGGCGACCAGCGTGCGGATCTGGGCGCTGGTCAGGAGCCGGTGCTGGGCGATCAAAGCCACGGCCTGGTGGGCTTGGCTGTCGCCGGTCGCTGGCTGGGCGTCGATGCTGCCCGCGGTGTTGCTGGCGGGGGTGGTGATGGTGGTGGTCATGCGTACTGCTCTCCTGTCCTGGCGCCCGCTGCGGAGCGGGAGGCGGTGAGAAAGTCGAGGACCTTCCCCTGCTGGGCTGCCGCGGTCTTGGTCCGCTGTGCCAGGGACAGAGCGCCAGTGGCGCGGTGCGCGGCCTTGTACAGGGCCTTGACCTCGCGGGGCCGGGCGAGATGGCCGAAGACCTCTTCCAGCGTGGGCCCGCGGAGGGGGAGTGGGCCGATGCGGCTGCCGTCGATGGTGAAGCTGGCGTAGTGCTGCCAGCGGGGCAGTGCTGCAATGTCGGCCGGGGTGACGGTGGTGCCGGGCCACTGCGCGGTGATCTGGGCAATCGCCTCGACGGATCCCGCTGTGGTCGACAAGCACGATGCGTTCTGCATGAGGGCGGCGCGCGTTGCGGGGTTGAGGCGGTGCAGGAGCTGGGTCATCCCGTGCAGCCGGCACCCGAACTTCCTGAGCTGCTCGGTGATCTCAGCGAGCACCGTGCCCTGGTCGAGGCTGATCATCTCGTCCAGGTAGAACCGGAACGGCCGTCGCTGAGTCTCGTGCAGATTGCGGCGGGAGAGACCGGCGCGCAGGAAGTCGTGGACGATCAGGGAGATCAGCAGCCGGTCGGTGGGTCCGGTGCCGGGCGGGCAGATCCACAGGATCTGGCCGTCGTCCATCGCGCGCCTGATGTCGTACCCGCTGACGGGGCACCCCAGGAACGCGCGGACGACCGGGGACGCTGCCAGCCGTTCCAGGGGGTTGAGGACCGTCATCAGTCCCTCACGCGGAAGATCGGGGAACTGCTCTGTCCACCATCCCTGTGCCTCCTCGTCCAGTACCGCGACCACGGCCTTCCGGAACTGGGGGCCGGTGAGCAGGGCGCGGATCTGGAAGACGGTCGCCTGCGCTTTCGGCTGCTGAGCGGCGACCGCGCGGACGTTGACGGCCACCAGGGCCTCGACGGCCTTGGTCAGGATGGTCAGCGCACGCGGCGAGGTGACGTCCCCCCACCCCAGGGCCCCGGCGAAGGCCTCGACCACTGCCGCGCACACCTCGTGCGGCACGCGGTGGTCCTGGCTCATGTCCAGGAGGTTCCAGCAGCCAAGCCGGTCGGTAGCGGTATGGACGGTCAGGTCGAACAAGGCGACGCGGTCGATGAGGTCTTCGTGGGCGAGGTAGGGGGCGACGTCGGCGAAGGAGTCGCCGTGCGGGTCCACGAACGCCAGCCCGCGCCTGTTGTGGGCACTGGCCACCGCCTGGACCTGGGCTTTGGTGGTCTTACCCCACCCCGCTTTCCCGGACTGCACTTCAAACAACGTGTCGTCCTCGGGGGTGGCCAGCAGACGCTCACGGCCGTCCGGGCCCCGGTACCAGCCCTGGGGCAGCAGATCCGCCCCGTGCTGGTACGTGGGCACCTCACTCTCCATCAGCGGCACCCGCGCGGCGGCGGTCACGGGCTTGAGGAATCCGGCGAGTTCGTCAATATGGGCCCACCCGCCGCGGGCGGGCTGTATGAGGGCGCGCTCCCACTGCTCATCGAACCGGCCACGCCACGGCCGCCGGTCCGGCCCGACGCGCACAGGTCCCAGGGACCAGCCGATGGACGTCATCCGTGAAGGGCCGGCGTAGACGTCCATGGCCGCCCCGACCCGGGCCAGGCGTTGCTGCGCACGGTCGGCGTCCTGTGAGGCGCACCGGATGAGGATCTGCACCCGCACCAGCCCGGGCGTGTGGACGAGCTTTCCGAGGACCTTTTCCCGGCCGGTACGGCGCGGCTGCGGCGACATGACCATGCGCCCCCGGCTGCCCTGCGGATCCAGCAGCCGGCCCATGGCCGAGGTGAAACTGTCCTCGCTCGCGCGGGTCAGCCACCTGGCGTCACGCTGCGCCTCGCGCCGGGCCTTCTCCCGGTCGCGGCGCATGGCCGTCATGCGGCGCACGGCGAGGTGCCAGCGGGAGGCGGGGGAGAGGTCTACGCAGACCTCGGCGACGTCGCCGAGGTCGGCCCGCACATCACTGACCGCGTCCAGCAGCGGCTGCAGCGGATCCGGGTCCAGGGGTACTTCCCGGAGCCGGGATCCGGGCTCGCCGTGCAGGGTCAGCACCGCCCGTACAACGTGGGGGCGGTCCGTGACCGGGACCGGCGGCACCTCCCGTACGGCGACCCGCGGCCCGAACGGCGTCTGGGCCAGCAGCACGTGTGCGCTGGCGGGAGCCTCGATCCGGTACACCAGCGCGCTCACCCCGTCGGCGCGCAGCCGCACCCGCACCGACCGGGCCCGTCGCGGTGTCCACCACGGACCCGAGCCGGCCGCCCGCACCAGCTGCATGCCCTGGCGCCAGATCTGCTCACTGTCCGGCTCGAACCCGGCCGCGGGCACCAGCTCCAGGTGCGTACGCCGCGCCAGGGCCCGGCGGGCAGCCCATCGCAGCAGGCACTCCCAGCCCGTCCACACGGCGACGGCCAGCAGGACCAGCCACCAGGAGTTCACCGCGATCCAGTCAGCCAGTGCGGTGAGGGTGTCCAGGACCGCGGTGACGGGGGCGTGCGCACTGGTCATCCGGTTCAGGTGCGGTTCCATTGATGTCCGTTCTGTACGTAGGAGAGGGCGGCCGGGCGGTTGTCGAGGTATGTTCCGGCGGGGTCGGCTCCGGCCCACACCAGCCGCACCACCGCCCGCACCTGGCCGTCTGTCGTGCCGGGTTCGCGGCGGGCGGTGACGGCCTGGATCCGCATGCGGGTGTACCGGGCCGTCTCCGCCTGCCACGCGCTGCGCCCCGCTTCCACCAGCGCGAGCTCGTCCTGGGACGGGAGATCAGGGAGGCTGGCCCGGTCCAGGGCCTGCTGGATGAGGGGGTCGGCCTCGGGCCCGGAGTCCGGCGGCGGGAGTTCACCGCGCGCGTTGCCCAGCACGGGCGTTGGGCGCTGCGACCGCGGGCTGGTCTCCGCCGTGGCTGACGGGCGGACGGTCTGCGTCGTCGTGGCGGGTGGGGCCGACGGCGCGCCCGGATGGGCCGTCGCCTCCTGTGACGCAGCCGCTCGTGGCGCGGTCGCCCGGTCCGGGATGGCCTGCGGGCCGGGATGGCCGCGGTGCAGGCCCGTGTACGAGAGGAACGCTCCGGTGGTGGCGAGGGCGAGCGCGGCGGCGATCAGACGGCCACCGCTCCACCAAGGCCTGCTCACAGCAGCCTCGTTCCACCGGCGTAGTCGGGCATCGCGTTGACGGGGTCGATGCTGACCGGCCGACCGGGTCTGGGGGCGTTGATCATCTGTCCGTCGCCGAGGTAGATCCCGACGTGGTGGATGGTGGAGTCGGCGGTGGGGCTGTATCCGTAGAAGATGAGGTCGCCGGGCTGCAGCGCCCCGAATCCGGCTGATGCGGGAATCCGCCGACCGGCGCCCGCTTGTTCGGCGGCGGTGCGTGGCAGGTTGATTCCGGCCTGGGCGTAGGCGTACTGGGTCAGGCCCGAGCAGTCGAACCCGGTGACGGTGCGTCCGTCCTGTCCTCCGGGTGAGCAGCAGACCCCGGTGCTGGGGCCTTCGGGGCCGCCGCCGCCCCAGGAGTAGGGGATGCCGGTCTGGGCCAGTGCGGCCTGGATGACTGTGCCCGCGGTGCCGGTGGCGGTGGAGGGGGTGTTGCCGAGGGCGTCGTAGCGGTAGATGCCGCTGGTCACGTCGTCCACGTAGGCCCAGGACAAGTTGTAGGTGTGGATGGCTGCGCGCAGTTGCTCGCGGTTGGTGAGGTCGCGGCCATCACCGCAGAGGTAGATGGCGGCTGCCAGGGCGGCGTCGTCCGCGTTGTGGGGGGAGATCGCGCCGTCGCCGTTTCCGTCCCTGCCGTAGGTGCGGAAGGTTTCGGGGAGGAACTGGAAGGGGCCGACGGCCCGGTCGTAGGCGGTGTCGCCGTCCCATTTGCCGTGGTCGGTGTCGGGGATGGCGGTGGTGTTGCCTCCAGCGCCGGAGCCGTCCAGGCGTGGGCCGGTGATCGGCGGGGTGATGTCCCCGCTGTCGGCGATCTGGTGTCCGGCGGCGTGGTCGGACTCGACGCGGGCGATTCCGGCGAGGATCTGCCACCGCATCCCCTTGCAGTCAGGGGAGTACGTGGTGGCCCGGGAGGCCCCGGTGAGGTACGCGGCCAGCATCCGCTCGGGGATTCCGGCCGCGGCCGCGTCTACCTGGTCCTGCCCGGTGGACTGCCTGGCAGCAGCGGCGGACATCAGCAGGACCGGGGCCGTGCAGCATGCCGCCAGCGCCATCAGCAGGATGGCCAGACATCCGACTTTCCGCTTTCTCACGGGCTCTCTCCTTCCTGATTGCGTCGTACGGTCCGGCGCCGGTTCATCGCCTCGCGCAGCCGCTCCGTGTTCGCGGCGCCCTGGTCGGCGGCGGGAGCCGCAGGCGTGCTGCCGCTGCCGGGGTTGCGGTTCGAGCCGGTCCGGTTCCCTGTCGGGCGCCCGCCATCGGATCCCGGTCCGCTGCCAGATCCGGCAGCGGACCCGGGCCGGGCTGTGGTGGTGCGCCGGGGCGTAGGCCTGATACCAGGGCCCGGGTTCGGGGTGCGCGTCCGGCTGTGAGTGGTGTTGGGGGTGGCCGGCATGGCGGGAGACGCAGGAGCGGACGTCGCGGTGGGATGGAAGGGCCGGCTGGTGGTGGTGCGGGGGCCGGGTGCGCGCCCTGTGGTGCCGGTGGAGGTGTAGATGGTGGCGCCGATCGCGGCGTCACGGACGGTGCGGCCGGTGGCGGCCGCGCCCTGGCCCACGGCCCGGCCCGCGCGCACTGTGCCGGCGACCATGGGTTCCCACCCCTCGATGTCCTCTCGGATCCTGTTCGCGCTCACCCGCAGCTGCGTACGGGCGTCCTCGGTGACCTCGCTCCCCCTGACTTGGGCGTTGTGCAGGGTCCGGGGCAGAGCGACGGTCGCTCCGTACGCGGTCTTCCCGATGCGATGGGCGATGCGGTATCCGCGCAGCCGTGATGCCTTGCCGTGGATGCGGGAGGCGAGCAGGGGCCGGTCGGTGGCCGGGTCGTGCAGGATCTCGCCGGTCCACTGGTCCACCTGCATCTCACCCTGCGGCGCCCCCGGAACACCGGCCCTTCCCCCCAGCACTGCGTGCAGTGCCTGGGCGGCCGGGTGGCGGGGTCCGGGCTTGGGCCCGACCAGCGCGGCGTGGGCACCGCGCAGCGCCAGAGCGGCCGGAGCGAGTCCGGCCCGCAGCGCGCCGCGTGCTTCGCCCAGGGCCCGGCCGCCGGGCGAGAAGGGCGGGCCTGCGTGGTGGCCGGCCATGCCGAGGGCGAGCCCGGCACCGCGGAAGCCCATGCCGGAGAGGCGGGCGTACTGCATGCGCAGCGCCATGCGCTGCCCGAGCGAGGTCGCTGCCCCGGCGATCCGCTTGTGCAGGACGAAGAAGGCGACGGCCAGGGCATCGAGGAGCAAGAGGTGTTCGACCATCACGTCGGGGCCGGTGTCCGAGAGCAGCGCACCGGCCGCGATACCGAAAAGCGGCAGTCCTATGGCGGTGGCGAAGGTGATCAGCGCGCTGCTGACCAGGACACCGGTCCACCGCCACAGCAGGGTCCGGGTGGCGCCGGGCAGCATCGCCAGCACCCACACCACCGGTCCCGCCCCGCCCGCGGCGGCGTCCGCGCCCTGCGCGCCGAGCATGAGGGTCGCCATCGAGACGACCATGGAGGCGACGACCAGGCAGGCGACCAGCAGGGCCAGCGCTGCGAAACTCCGGTCCCAGCTTGCTTGCTTCGCGTATGCGGCGGCGGCTTTGCCGGTGGGCCCGGCCCCATCGAGGCCGGCCAGCAGAGTGTTCAGATCGTGGGACTGCTGGAAGCGCTCGTCCTCCTTGCCATGGCAGTAGTCCTTGGCCGGATCGGGCAGGCTGTCGCACTTCTTGCCCGCGTCGGGCCGCCGGTCACGGACGTCTTTGATCCATTTCAGGTGTGCCTGGTAGGCCTCCGGGTCCTTCTTCGGGTCGAGGATCTGCCCGTACTGCAGGAGCATGAAGGGCTTGACGACCAAAGCGTCGGTCAGGGCGCCCTGGACCGGCCGCGCGATCTGAACGCCGGAGGAGGTGCAGGCCTCGCGTCCGGGCCCGGTGACCAGGTCGCACGGATCGGAGGACGTGCCGAAGTAACTGTTTGTCGTGATGGAGGCGACTTCGATCGCGGCCTGATGGATGGCATCGAGAGGTCCGCCGCGGCCCAGCAGGTAGTCCGGGCGGACGAACGCGCTCGCGGCCAGCGCCCCGATCAGCAGCGTCGCGGCGATCTGTCCGAACCCGCTGCCCGACTTGCCCCGCATGAACGTGACGAGACCGAAGATGAACCCCCATTCCAGGGCCATGCCCTTGAGCCCCAGCGCGTCTACCACGTGGGTCTGGTAGGCGTCGGCGAGGTGCTGGGAGGGGCCTGTGAGCAGGGCCAGGACCGGGAAGCGGAAGACGAATCCGATCATCCAGCAGCACATGCCGACCAGCAGCCGCGCCAGCGTGAACAGCCCGGACATCACCAGGACCTGGAGCTGCGACAGGACATCGAACATGCCGCCGTCGTCGGCCTGGACCTGGTAGGCATCCAGCCGTGCGCCTTCGGCCGTCACCACGTTGAACGGGGCAAGCAGCCCACCGCCGCTGTTGTCCGCGTTGCCGTCCGCGGCCGCCGCGACCACTGTGTTGGTCACCAGGAACACCACGGTGAACAACAGGACGAACGCGACGGCACGCACGGTGCCACGGTCAAGACGCCGGATCCAGGCGGTCACTGGGCACCCCCGGCCCCGGTTGTGACACCAGTACGGCCACGGCCCGGGGTGGTGAACAGCCCTGCGCGCAGCCGCTGCACGTCGGGCACGATGACCTGGATCCGGCCGACCTGCATGCGCGGGTCGCGCAGCAGCATCTCCCCCTCGCGTCCCGCCTGGCCGACGGGCGACAGTCCGGTGGTCACCAGCCGCAGCAGGTCTTCGTCGTCGCCATCCAGGCCGAGGAATCGCAGTCCTTCGATGGCGCTGGTGCGGTCGCTGGTGCGGGCGAGGTAGCGGTAGGCGATCAGGCCCGCGTCCTGGCCGAGTTCACGCCGGTTGTGGGCGCCGAGGAACACCCCCGCGCCGTGCTTGCGGCCGTCGTGCAGGATCTCGTGGACCAGCGCCGACCCCTCCGCCGACGACGTCAGCCAGTACACCTCATCGAGCGAGACCAGACAGAACCGTTCGGGATCAGTGAAGGCGGCCTGGCGGGCGATGGCCGCCAGAAGGTAGAGCACCGCACGCCCGATCAGCGATTCCAGGGGCTGCTGGCGCAGCACTTCCATGTCGGCGAAGGCCTCGCGCGGGGGGAGGGTCAGACCGGCGGTGGTGACCACGACCATGTCCGCGCCGAGGTCGCCCGCCAGGCTGACCACCGGCAGATCGGGGTCGAACACCATCGCGGCGAGTGGGTTGGACGCGACGATGCGCAGCAGGTCGGCCATGGTGGCCGCCACATCCGCGCGGGCCCCCTCCCCTGCCGCGATGCGTACCAGAGCGTCCAGGACCTTGCCCATGGACGGGTCAGGTCCGGCGCTGACTTCTTCGACGGCGTGGTGGAGGACGGCACCGGCGGCTGTCATCGGCCCCACGCCCAGCTGCAGGGTGAGGTAGGACAGGGCGTAGTGGGCGCCGACCGCACCGCCGAACGCGCGCAGCGGATCCACCGACACCTGCGCCTGGGCGGCATCGATGATCTGGCACCGCTGCCCCATCGCCGTCCGCGCGAAATTCGCCCATTCGCGGACGGGGGTGCGGTCGATGACGATGGCCTGCCCGCCCTGGTCCACCACCGCCCCGGTAACCAGCTTCTGGAGCACGCTCTTTCCCGCGCCGAGGTCACCGATCACCGCGCTGGACGCAGAGGCGTTGACCTGGGGAGCGTCAGCCGGGTTGAGGAGTACCGGGCGCAGGGTGCCACTGTCCAGGTCACGGCCGATCAGGATCCCGGACGGGTCACCGACCCGCGGCAGCGTCAGCGCCCCGCACGCCGCCCAGTCCTGCGACAGCTGATGCTGCGTGAACTGGGTCAGCTTCGGCGCCCGCACCCCGCCCGGCAGACCGAGCGTGAAAAGGTCCTCCTGCATACCGATCGGACGCACCGCCCGGTAATCCCCGGCCGCCAGCGCGGACGACAACTCCCGCGCCCGGGCGTCGCACGTGACCGCGTCCGGACCCCACACGGTGAGCACCGTCACCGACTGGACTTCCACCTCGACCGATGTCTGCGCCATCCGGGCGTCCTGCTCCTCCAGGTCCCCAGCCGCCTCCGGCAGCGAGTACGGCATCCCGGTGGGCTGCGCCCCGTACTGCCCGGCCTGGTCCAGGAGTTCACGCTTCTTGCGCTGTACCTGGGCCCTGGCCTTCTTCGCGGGCACGATCCGCAGGTCGACGGTGACATCGACGGGGAAGGGCAGGCCTTCGAGCTGGGCCAGGACGTCGGCGGCCTCGGTGGCGACGGCGGGCGGGAGTTCGGCGAGGACCAGTTGGGCCTGGTAGCCGGTCCCGGCCTCGGATTCGGTCTGCAGCCACAGCCGGCCCAGCGGCGAGACGGCCGCGGCCGACCGCCACCACGGCCCCCTGCCCCGCCCGCTGGTCCCGGCCGTCTGCTGGTCCTGGCCGCCCTCGGCCAGCCGTACCTGCCCAAGGTCCGCGTAGGAGGGGGACAGGAGCTGTCCGTCGTGGACCCTGCTCCCGTACAGGGGGCTGGCCTGCGCATCCGACAGCAAAGGCTCCTCGGCCAGGCCCCGGTGCACGGCATGCTGGACCATCCACACGATCTCCGCGGGCGAGGCCGGGCGCAGGCACATACCACCGCCCAGCGACGCCTGCAGCCGCGCGGCCTCCCCACGCGCCGCCCGCACCTCACCCACCGGCACGGCCACAGGAGCGAGACCCAACGCCGCGGCTGCTTCCGCGTACATGGCGCCCAGGACCGTGGCGGCCGCGCCTGCCCTGCCGGGCAACGGGACGGCCAGCCACACCGTCCGCTCGTGGATCTCCCGGCCGTCCAGCAGATCGACACCGGCCGCGCAGACCTCCGCCCACTCAGGCAGGCGCTCCCAGTCGAGCCCGTCCACCATCCGCTCGGCGACCTCACCCGGGTCGATCCGCGCGGCCAACGCGAACACCCGCGGCTGCAGGCCGGGCATCGACCGCACCAAAGAGGTGATACGGCCCAGAAGTTCCCGGCGCACCTGGGCGGGGAGGTATCCGCCGGCCAGCGGCTCCACCCGCCACACCGCCCACACCCCGCCGGACGGCGACCACAGCAGATGCCCGGCGACATGCCGCAAAGGTGTCCGCATCACGCCGCCGCCCTCCCTCCACCGGCCGCACCGGCGAGGAGCCGGTCCAGACCGGACCCGGCCACCCGCACCCCTGCAACGGCCCGCGCCTGCGTCGCCGCGGCCACGGCTTCGCGGACGGGGACGGCGGACGGCGCCGCGGCGAGGGCGGGGGCGGGCTCGATGACGAACCGCCCGCCCCAGTAGGACGGCGCCCGGTCCCGGGCCACCCGCCCGCGGATCCGGCCCGCCGGATGCCGGGTCAGCACCAGCACCGCACCCAGCAGCGCGGTGAACGGGTTCTGCCCGGCGATCTGCGCACCGCGCACCGCCCACACCGACACCAGCCACAGCACGACCGGTACCGGCCCCGCCCACGACCACCACGAAAACGTCCGGATCAGCAGCAGCGCACCGCCGCCCAGGACCACCAGCTGCGCGGGCGTGTACGGGCCGAACCACATGACCCAGTCACCGAGCTTGCCCAGCACCCACGGGTGGCGCCGCGCACCGGTGTACGAGCGGACGATCCCGCCCGGCTGCCCGCTCACAGCACGGCTCCGCTGCCCGGACGGGGCTCGTCGATGACAACGACCACGGCCCCGGCGCCGTTCGCCGGATGGTTGATCTCGTCGGACACCGAATCCGCCAGCCCGTCCCGCGCCTTGTAGATCCCGAGCGCGATGACCATCGCGATGACCGCGCCGATCGCTGCCTTCATCGACATCTGACGGGCGATCGTGACGAGCACGAGGACGATCAGCGCCGCGACCAGCGCACCCCCGCCCCAGTCCGTGACCGTCTTGATCAGGGAATCACCCAGGGTGTCGAGCTTCCCGGCCAGGAGCGTCGTCGTCGGGTTCATCGTGTACCTGCCTGCGTGGAGGGGGCCGGAGAAGCGGCGGGGGCGGCGGTGTCCAGGGCGCTGACTTCCCAGCGTCCGGCGCGCGCGGTCATCTCCAGCCGGTAGACCAGCGGCCACCGCGTCCCGGCCCGGTCCTCACCCGTCACCCGGACCCTCACCCGCGTACGGACTCCGTCCCCGGGAACGTCCTTGGCGGCGGCCTGCTCGGTGTCGGCGGCGACCTCCTCGACGTCCGCGCGCACATACGCCCCGCCCACCGGCACGGACAGGTGCACACCGGGCGACAGGTAGCGCTCCACTCCTGCGCCCTGTCCGCTGGTGAGGTATGTCCGCAGGAACTCACCCACCGTTGTGGCCAGCACCTGGCCGGTGGGAACTGCCCTGGTGTAGGGCGTGGCGGGAGCGGGCGCCGAGGCGGGCCCGGCGACTTCGGCCGGCGGCCCGGTCACGGTCAGCGGCCCGTCGTTGGTGCCGCCGGTGCCGGACACGGCGAAGTACCGCGCCGCCGGAGCGCCGTCCGCGGCAGGCGACGCCGGGACAGGGGATGAGAGGGCGGCACGCGGGGTATCGGCGAGGGCGGCGACCAGGACCGTCCACCCGTCGCGCGTGGAAGCGGTCCGCAGGGCGACGACGCTGACCGCACCCGGCTGCGCCGCCTCGCTGCGCGAGCGCGTGGGCAGGTCCGCGGCGGGGGCCATGGAGTGGACGGCCGCAGCTGTGGGGCTATCGGGCGCGGCGGAGTCGGCGCGCAGCCACAGCTCCACGAACAGCGCGGCGGTACCGGCCGGGTCGACCGCCGGGCTCGGGGCGCTGGTGGTGGTGTGCGGGGTGGGTGCGGCCTGGGCGGTGCTGCCCGGGGTGGCCATGACGGTGAGGACGCCGGCCAGGGCAAGGGGGCCCGCGGCCAGGGCGGTCCACACCCCGATCCGGGCCAGCCGCAAACCGCGTGGGACGGAACCATGGACCGGGACGGTCTCAGGATGGGAGCGGCGCAGGGGCGGCGCGGCCGCCGCACGGGGGACCGGCCGCAGACTGCTGCGGGGATCTGGAGTCATCGAAGTGCCTTCCGTGAAGTGCTGGATCTGCCTGCACTCCACGAAACGGCGCGGTCCTCACCTACTGACTCACCATCACCAGTCCTCCGGGGTCACGGACTGACAACAGGGCACGTGGTGAGTTCACCGGTGAACTCACCACCACCCCGGTGAACCTCCCCAGTGCAGGTCACAGCGGTGCAGGCGGGAAACTCACCGGCTTCTGCGGCTGGACCGGCGGGAGTTGACCACCAGACTCACCGGTTCCTTCGGCTAGCGAGTCGTCGGGGCGCCGAGCAGTCCACGGCTCCTGTGAACCGCCGTGCTGAATGAGCGCGGCCAGGACTCGTGTCCGCCAACGGCCCGCGAAGCCCGGGTCGTACAACTGCTGGTGATGGAGCAGGGCGAGGAAGCAGACGGGCCTTCCACTGCTCACCGCCCCGGCTTGAATGCGGCCTGCCAGTACCGGACGAAGCTCGTCTGCCACGGCTCGCAGGCACCCACGACCCTGGGCCGTGGCCCGGGGGCAGCCCGGCGGCGACCAAGGCGAGGGCGCGTTCGGCGTCCTCCCGTTTCACGTCGTAGGCGTGGGTGCACCGCCAGGCGTCGGCCCGGCCGAACGCGGGCCCGAGCCCCTCCCCAGCCGCGAGGCGGCCCAGAGCGGTCCACGATTGGGACGTGTACGGAAGGGACCGGGCCAGGTCCGAGAGCCGGCCGGCCTCGGCGTCACTGAGTTCGCCGTCCGCGGCGGCCCGCATCAGGGCGGCCCGCAAGTTCATCGGGGCCTCGGACAGGGCGATGCCGTCGTCGGTGTGCAGAACGGCGACCTCGTCGTCCGCGTCGAGGACGCCGCTGCGGAAGTCCTCGAAGATCCGGCCGACGCCGACCATCCTGTACGGGGCGAGTTCGGCGGCACGAAGGGCTCCCATGCCGGCGGCGCCGACCACGGTGACGCCTTCGGCCAGGAGGGCGAGGATCTCCTTGTGCCGCACGGGGGCGCTCTGGTGCCACGCGAGGGAGTACGCCGTCCGGCGCGCTGGTTCAGGGGATGTGGGCCCAGCCCGGCCCCGACGAGCATGGCCGGGAACCCTGGCGTGTGCTGGGCTGATCAAGACCCCGTCGGCTTGGCATACAGGTGCGGCCCGGGTGCGAGCTGTTCGCATCCGGCCCGCACTTGTGCGCGGCGTCGGGGTAGCGGGGGAAGCGTGGGAGTCAGAGGGGTTGAAGAGCGGCGCGGATGCGTGCGCGGCTGTCAGCCGTGACCGTCCCTCCCGGGGCGGTCCCGAGTTCGGTGTCCAGCTCCCGCAGGCGGTCGCTGACGCGGGTGGAGGTGATGGTGCCCATCAGATTCAGGGCCGCGGCGGTGGCGGTGTCGGCGGCTTCGGGCTCGTCGGCGCGGACGTGGGCGCGGGCCAGGGCTATCTGGTCGAAGGCCCGGCTGCGGACCCGTTCGGCGGGCCGTTCGGCGGTGCCCCGCTCGATCAGGGTGATGGCGTTGCCGACTCGGTCGGGGGCGTACTCGGCTGCTTCGAATTCGCATACGCCGGCGGTGACGCGGAATTCGGCAAGGTCGAACCAGGCGGCCCAGCCGGGAGTCGTTGCGGTGTCCTCGTCGGCGAGGGCCTGTTCGGCGGCTCCGTTGGCGCGGGTCATCTCGTCGATGTGACCGAGTGCCGCGTGGGAGCGCGCTTCGAGCGAGCACAGCAGGGCCCGCAGCCGGCCTGAGCGGAGTTTGCGGGTGCCGTACTGGGCGGCTTGGACGAGGTCGAGGGCGTCGTCCGTGCGCCCGAGGTGGTTGGCCTGCCGGGCGAGGCAGTTCATCAGGTGGCCGCCGATCCCGGCGCCGTCGCGGCCGGCCTGCTTGGCGGCCTGGAGTCCGAGGAGGAGGTAATTCTGGGCGTCTGCGTGGGCGCCGGCGTCGTGGGTCATCCATCCGGCGACGGAGGCGAGTTCCGCGACTGCGACGAACAGGGCACGGCCTGTTTCCTCGGTGTAGGTGCCGGTGCGGGTCAGGTGGGTGACGTGCTGGAGCTGGCCGACGACCGCGAGGCGGGACAGGCCGCCACCGTGTGCGTTGTCCAGTTCGCGGAACGCTTCGGTGGTCGCCTCGATCCGTGCCACGTCCGACCGTCCGAGACGGGGTCCGGGCCGTTCGGGGGCGGGCAGAGGTTCGAGGTCGTGGAGATGTAGCCAGGGCTGGACGGCTTTGACCAGGGCGGCGCCGGATAGGGGGCGCGCGCGGGACGGGGTGCGGTCGTCGGTCACGGCATCGCTCCGGGTGGTGTCGAGTATGGCGGCCACCACCGTGCGCGCGGACCACCCGTCTCCTCCCCAGGGCGGCGGTCCGGCGGAGGCCAGGCCCAGATCAGCCGGCGTGAGCGTGCGTCCGCGGCACAGGCTGCTCATCGCCTCGGCAAGGAATTCGGGGGCGGGGTGGCGGGGCCGTTCCCCCCTGTTGATCCATCGAGAGACGCGAGAGCTGTCCGGTTGGATGTCGTGGCGTCCGTGCCGGGCCGCGACGCGGCCGACTTCCGCCGCGATCCGGCTGTAGCTGGCTCCGGAGATCCGTACCCAGTGTGCGAGGGCCTCGTTGGGCCGTGCTGCCGGCTGCGCCACCGTGTCCACCTGGTCCGAGCGAGTGAGTACTGCGGGTCAGAGGTGCGATTCAAGGTTACGCCGAGGGCGTGAACTCCGTCCTGGTCTACCGCTGTTCGCAGCGATTCGCAGTGACAACGCAGCACTGCCGCTCTCTCGGACGCAGGCAAGCGCAAGGGGGTTCGCCGTGGCGACGCAGCTGGTGCAGGGGGTCAACTGTTCCCAGCCCGGCAGCACGACGCCGAGTGCAAGGGGGAGGCGCGACACCTGGCCTCCCGATCTGCTTCAAGGATCAGCAGCGTGTCGCACTGGCCTTGGAGGACCCGATCCGACAGCCCTACACGAAGGAGTCCGTCATGGAGAAGAACATCGAGATCCAGACCGCCCAGAGCCTCGCCGTCTCCGAGGTCTTCACCACCCCCGAGGTCACCGACCTCGGCGCCGTCTCCGAGGTCACCCTGGGCAGCGGCGGCTTCAACAACCCCGACAGCACCATGTACTTCCAGGGCTGACCACCGCTCGGTGCCGCCTGGCGCCACCTTGGGTGAACGCGCGCCCGGAACGGGCCGGTCCTCACAGGCTGGCCAGTTCCGGGCGCGCGTCGCCGCTTCCGGAATGTCTCATCAGCAGGGAGCCCTTGATATGCGGTACGTCGCAGGCATGGTCACCCGTACGCCCTCGCCCTCTGCGGATCTGCGTCCGCGCGGCGGACACGAGATCCACGACGACGGCACCCTACGCGCCTGGGCTGTCGGCCATGACTCCCACGCACTGCGGCGCGCGACGTCTCGGGACGGCACCGCGCAGGTGCTCCTCGTCGGTGACTGCCTGGCCACCTCCAAGGAAGTCCAGGACGCCGCAGAAGCCGCCAGCCGGGGCCGCTGGCACGAGGTCGGCCGTCTGCCCGGCTCGTACCTGGGGATCGTCAGGGTCGACCGCACTCTGCGGATCATCGGGGACCGTGCCGCCGCCGTCCAGGTCTACTGGATCGCCGCCGAATCTAGGGTGACCTGGTCGACGTCGGCCACCGCCCTGGCCGCCCTCACCGGGGCCGCCCCGGACCCCGTGCGGCTGCTGGCCGAGATCACCACCTGGGGCGTGGAGCCAGGCCTGACCGGCTGGTTCGAGCGCATCGACCGTGTCCCGCCGGGAGCCGCGCTGACCCTCGCCCCCGACGTCGCGCCCGCGATCCAGCCGCTGCCGCGCCCGGCCGTGCTCACCTTCGACACGGCCGCCGAAGCGCTGCGCCACGAACTTCCCCTCGCGGTTGGCCGCCGCGCCCTGATGGACCGACCGCTGTCAGCCGACTTGTCCGGCGGCGTCGACTCCAGCTCCATCGCCTGCCTGGCCGCCGCCCACGCGGACCTGGCCGCGATCACCTACACCGACGCGGCGATGGCCGGCCAGGACGACACCCGGTACGCGGCCGAGGTCGCGGCCGCCTACCCGGCCATCACCCGGCACCTGGTCGACGGCCGCCATACCGGCAGCCGCCACTTCGACCGGCTCACCGACCCCACCCGTGTCCCCATCACCGACATGCCCGCCCTCAGCGTCGCGATGCTCGGCATCCTTGAGGCCCAGCTCGCGCCCGCGGTCGCCGCCGGCAGCCGCGGGCACCTCAACGGCTGGGGCGGCGACAACGTCCTCGATGCGTTCGCCGCCCCAGTGGACCGCTACCGCTCCGGCGCCCGCGCTGCGGCCCTGCGCGATGCGGGCAGGCTCGCCCGGACCCGCCGCAGCTCCGCCCTCCCCGTCCTGCGAGCCGTCACAGCCGCCGCACACGGCACCTACCCCAAGGCGCTGGTCCGCCTCGCCGACACCGTCCTCGGCGGCCCCGCCCCGCAGGGGCTTCCCGACGCCGCCGACGTGGCCCGCTGGTGCGGGCGGCTGACCGCCGCCCGCTGGCTCACCCCGGCCGGCCGCACTGCCCTGGCCGACCTCATCGGCGCCCGCGGGCACAGCGCCGATCCCACCATCGGCCCCGGAGCCCACCGCGAGCGGCTCGCCCTGGAGGCCACGGGCACCGAGCACGCCAACTTCGACACCCTCACCCGCACCCTGTGGGACTTGCCGCTGCACGCCCCGTTCCTCGACACCCGGGTCGTCGACATCTGCCATGCCGTCCCCGCCTGGGAACGAAGGCGTCCGGCCGACTTCAAACCGCTGGCCCGCGCCGCCCTCACCGGCCTTGTCCACGCTCCGGTCCTGGCCCGCCGTACGAAGACATCGTTCACCGGCATCTACGACGGCCTTCGCGTCAACGCCCCCGCCCTGCGCGCACTGCTCACCGGATCGGCGCTGGCCGAGGCGGCCCTCATCGACACCGCTGCCGTCCTGGCCTCCCTGGACCGGACGATCCACGGCTCTCCGGCCGACCTGGTGAGCCTGCACGCCCTGGTCGCCATCGAGGTGTGGCTGCTCAACTTCCCGACAGCGTTCACCACCTGGTGGGAGTCGGCACCGGCCCGGGAGACCAGCCGATGACCCAGCCCGGCTTCCACGCCGCCCGCGGTCCCGCCGGAGCGGCAATCCTCGACCTCGCGACCGGCCGGTGGACCGTCCTGGACCCCATCGCCGCCACCCTCCTCGACCTGCCGGCCGCCGCACCCGACCGGGCCGCCGCCATCGAGGGCGCCACCACACGGTGGGCCGCCACCGGCGCCGACCCCGACCGGGTCCGGGCCGACCTCACCCGCGCGGCCGCCGACCTCGACCACCTCCGCGCCGGGCGCACCGTCCAGTACATCCCGCCCGGCCCGCCCCCGACGGTCCGCTTCGCCCCCACCACCCGGCCCACCTTCCGGGACCGTGCCGCCGCAGGCATCGGCCTCGCCTGCGCCCTGCTGCTCCTGCGGGCCCTGCCGACCCGGCACGTTGTCACCATCGCCCGCGCCGCAACCCGCCTGCCCGGCCGCCCCGCCCGCGTCCACGAAGCCGAAGCCATCCTCTCCGCCGTCCGCTCCGCCGGCGCCTGGTGGCCGGGCCGCGTCGCCTGCCTGGAGGAGTCCCTGGCCTGCCACCTGGCCGCCGCCCTCACCGGCCACCGTGTCCACTGGGCGCTGGGAGCCCGGTTCACCCCGCGCGGCGCCCACGCGTGGGTAGAGGCCGACCGCCACGTGATCGGGCAGGACGAACACGACCGCCTCTGGCCGTACCTGTCCGTCCTCCTGGTCAGCAATTCGAACGCGTGATGGACCGGGGGTGTTTGCGTGTCCACCCGTATGGGTGACGCGTTGCGCCAGATGTGACAGACACACAACCCCGCACCCCGGCCACCCCGCACCCCCGCACCCCCTTCGGGGAGCGGCTCGGCAACCGCCTCCGCCGTCGACGGCGACCGGTCTCCGAACCGCTCCCCGCCTGGACGCTCGGCAGCGAACGCCACGAGGACCGCACCGACGGCCTGCTCACGATGGTCCGCACCCTGCCCCGCCTGATGCGGATCACGCTCTCCCTGGCCTGGCAGGCCGACCGCACCGCACTGCTGCGCCTGCTCGGACTCCAACTCGCCGCCGGCGCGCTCACCGCCGCGGCCCTGCACCTCACCCGGACCGCACTCGCCGCGCTGTTCGCCGCCGGCGCCCCCCTGGAACGCCTCGACCGCGCCGAACTCGCCCTGCTGACCCTGGCCGCCGTCGCCGCCGCCCGCTCCCTGGCCTCCGCCGCAACCGTCGCGACGACCGCCCGTCTGGGCCCCCGCGTCGACGGCCACGCCGAACTCGCCTATCTCGACGCCGCCACCCGCGTCCCCCTCGCCGCCTACGACGACACCACCTGGTGCGACCACGGCGAAGCCGCCAACCGCGCCGCCAAGGACGCCCACACCCTCGTCGAATCCCTCGTCGCACTCACCGGAGCCGCGCTCGGAATCACCGCCGCCGCCGGAATCCTGGCCGCCCTCGACCCGCTGCTGCTGCCCCTGCTGCTCCTCGCTGTCCTGCCCCGCGCCTGGGCCGCCGCCCGCGCCGCCCAGGCCGCCCACCGCGCCGACCGGCACGCCGTCGGCGACCGCCGAACCCGCCACATCCTCATGTACCTCGCCGCCGGACGCAGCACCGCCCTCGATGTCCGCGCCGGCACCATGCGGCCGTGGCTCCTCGACCAGTACCAGACCGTCAGCGGCCGCCTGGAGAACCACACCGCCCGCATCGGCGCCGACACCGCCCGCCGTCAACTTGCAGGCGACGCCCTCGCCGGCGCTGCCACCCTCCTCGTCTACGGTGCCCTGCTGTGGCTGGCCGTCCACGGACGGATTCCCACCGCGGACGCCGCGACCGCCCTCATCGCCGTCCAGACCAGCCGCGCACTGCTGAACGGCATGGCCACCGGCCTGACCACCACCTACCGCATGGGCCTCTACCTGGAGGACTGGGCCAACTTCCTCACCGACGCCAAGGCCCGCACGACCCTCCCGGCCGCCCCCGCAGCGGTTCCCGCGAACCCCTCGGTCATCTGCGCCGACCGTGTCAGCTTCACGTACGAGGGAGCATCCACCCCGGTCCTCACCGACATCTCCCTGACCGTCCGCCGCGGGGAGATCCTCGCCATCGTCGGCCACAACGGCGCCGGAAAATCCACCCTGGCCAAGCTCCTCGCAGGCCTCTACGCCCCCACGAGCGGCACCGTCACCTGGGACACCACCGACCTCACCACCGTCGACCCCGACGAACTCTTCTCCCGCCTCGCGATGCTGCCCCAGGACATCGCCCGCTGGCAGGCCACAGTCAGGGAGAACATCACCCTCGGTCAGGGCGATCAGAGCGACGCCGCCGTTCTCGCCGCCGCCCGCGCCAGCGGTGCCACCGAGGTCATCGACTCACTCCCCGACGGCCTCGACACCCACATCCGGCCCTCCCAGTCCGGCGGCCGGGACCTCTCCGGCGGCCAGTGGCAGCGGATTGCCGCCGCCCGCGCGTACGCCCGCAAGGAGGCGCCCCTTCTGATCTGCGACGAGCCGACCAGTGCGCTCGACCCCCGAGCCGAGCAGGCCGCGTACGACCGCATCCGCGAACTCGCCGTCGACCGGACCGTCATCCTCATCACCCACCGACTCGGCTCCACCCAGCACGCGGACCGCATCATCGTCCTTGACCACGGCCGCATCCTCGAAGAAGGCACCCACAGCAGCCTCCTGGCCGCAAACGGCGAGTACAGCGACATGTGGACCACCCAGGCCCGCGCATACGGTCCCAGCCCTACCAGCGTCTGACCGGTGTCACCCGGGCCTAGGCGACAGCCGTCTGGGCGGCGAGGTCGGCCAGGTCGACCGTGGTGCAGCCGTGCAGAGTGATGACGAGGCGGGCTGCGAGGGTCCAGGGCAGGAGGGGGTCGGTGTAGGAGACGAAGTCAAGTCCCTCTCCGTCCCCTCCACTTGGTAGAGGGAGGAGAGTTCGGGGGTCGTGCGTGATGCCGGCCACGCCCCAGAGTGGGCAGTACTCGACGAGCGCGGCGGTGTGTCCCCGCTTGAGGTGCGGGCAGTGCCGCAGGGACTTCACCGCGCACGCGGCGTGGATCGGCGGGCTGGTGGTCCTCTCTCCCTCGGTGATGGGTTCGCCGTCGGGGGCGGCGACCAGGAACAGGTGCCGCTCGTCACCGCCGCTGGTACTGATGGTCGACGTGCCGCAGACCTGGCACAGCATGTGGCTGATCGCCTGCCGCTGCCGCATCGGATGCGTCCCGCCCAGCTCGGGACGCCCGCGACCGGGCGTGAAGGAGTACCTGATCCACAGCACGTCGTTCCAGCGGTCGCCGGCGATCTGTTCGTCCGCGTATCCGATCCCGCGGCCCGGGCCCCGGCGGTGCACGATCTCGCCGGGCAGGGACCGCTCTCCCGACCAGGGGGCGATGAAGGGCACCGGCAGGCCGTTCGAGAGGAGCTGGGGGACGGGTTTCACCGGGTTCCTCCGGTTCCGCAGAGCGGGTGCCGCGCGACGACGGTCCGCAACGCGCTGATCGCCTTGTCGCTGTCGCTGTCGCCGTGGAAGTGGCCGCGGGCGACGTCGCCGCCGGACGGGGTGGCACCCCACTCCCCGGTGTGTCTCGTGTCGCGATGCGGGCCGGTCCGGACATCGGGAAAGCCCGGAAGCCGTTCGAGCGTGCGGTGTACGTGAGCGGTGACGAACGGCTCGGCCGCGGAACAGGAGCCGCCCAGGCGCCGTCCGCCGACGGGCACGGCCAGGATGGGAAGACGGAAGGCGGGCAGGGAAACACCGGGATCGGCCAGGCCGGCTCCCGCGAGGCGACTGCGGTACCACTCGCAGCCGACGGCCTCCTGGGATGGCCGGAGCGTGATAGCGGCCAGCGCGTTCACGTGAGCCTCCCGGCGAGGATCAGCGCCTGAGGAACAGTGAGCCCTACCTCGATCCGGCTCGAGCTGTCCTCGCTGCCGGGGACCGAGACCACCCTCACGCCGGGACCCAGTGCGCCAGTCAGTAACAGCTGCAGGCGGTCTCCAAATGCGTACAGGTCCTCGACGAGGTCGAGGCTCAGGAACGCAGCCGGGACGGGAGTGCCGAAGGCCCGGGCGAAGTTGACGGCCGACGGCAGGTCAGCGACGTCCGTGATCTCCACCGTGACCTGTCCCGCAGCGTCACCGCGCACGTCGGCCTCCACCTGCCGCGTGGTGAGCACGAGCCGAAGACGGCCGGCGGCAGCCCGGCACCGCAGGAGCAGCGACTCCTCCTCGAAGGCGGTCCTGACGGCTCCGCCGCCATCCGCAAGGAGGGCCCGGGCCAGCACCTGCTGATACGGGCTGGCCTCGGATTCAGGGGTGGTCACGATGGAGGTTCCTTTCCTCACGGGCATCCGAATGGGGTGCTCCCTGCGCCCGGCCGCCTGCTGAGTTCACCGCGCGGAGGCGCGGGGCAGTCAGTTGGCCGGTACAGGGAGGGGGCTGAACAAGTCGAGGAGTGCGAGAGCGGCCAGGGCCATTGCCCGAAGAAGCTTCCGGGTGCCCATGCAGTCACCGGGGACTTCCCGGTTCAGCAGGCGCTGCCCGGGGCCCGCCAGTGCAGCGATCTGATCCGGATCCTGCTCGTGCTCAGGGATCACGGCCAGGAGCCGCATCAGGTGCCCGCGCAGTCGCAGGGCCAGGGCGTGGATCTCCTGGTCGTCCGGGACGGGGCCGTCCCCGAGCGCAGCGTCAACGTCGTCAAGGATCCCGTTCAGCGTCGACGCGTGTATCGGGTGGTCCAGCGCTGCGAGGACCCGCTGGAGGGTCTCCACGCTCGCATCGAAGCCGCCCTTGAGGGACGACGGATCCTGGGCGATCCCGCTCACATCGCCTCCTCGTCGCAGAGGGAGAGGGTGCACCAGACACCTGCGTGGTCCTGGGTCCTGCCCCAGCCGGTCGCGATGCTGTCCACGATGCCCAGACCGCGGCCGCTCTCATCGAGGAGCGCGGCGGGCCGCAGGAGGAGGTCACCGTCGCCCCCGTCGTGAACTTCTAGGCAGAGGTACAGCTCAGTCCAGTACAGGCGGACACGGATCATCTCACCGTCCGCGTGCGTCAGGGCGTTGGTGACCAACTCCGACGACAGGAGCGTGGCGGCGTCGGTGAACTCGTGCAGACCCCAGAGGCCCAGCCGGGCGCTCACGAGTCGGCGTACCTCACCGATGCGCCGGTTGTCGGTATCCGGCATACCTGTCCGCTCGAAGACGGCCTCCGCGCGGTCCAGGACCGGCGCCGGGTGCGGTACTCCGACGAGACGTAAGGCGGTATCAAGCGGGGGTGCAGCGATCGGCATGGCGCAGTCCTCCGTGAAGCGGGGGAGTGGGCAGGGCGCAGCGGCAGGCGGTGCTGTTCGTACAAGGTTGGCCAGTTCACTCAAAGTGACGAAGGGGCGTGAGCTGACTTGCAGTCATGTATGGCCGCTCCTGGAAGGATGCACCCGTTGTATCGATGCCTACAACCATTGCGACTGAACTCCCAATGGGTGTACTGATGTTCTGTCGACTTCAGACCCCAGATCCGGGCACACTGGCCCGGAGCGAGGTCGTCACACCCCGAGGAGAGGGAAGCCCAACCCGAATTACCCCCGCCCGCCCACAGAAAGGCTCAACTTCCCGTGCCCACACCTCCGCTCGTGCAGACCGTCCGCAGACGACGCCTCGGTAGCGCTCTCAGAGAATTCCGAGTCCAGGCCGGCATGAAGACAGATGCGGCGGCCGCTGCCACGGGCTGGGACGGCGGCAAGATCAATCGGATCGAGAACGCCAAAGCCCACCTCCCGATCAAGGACGTGTCCCCGCTACTCAAGGCATACGGAGTCACTGACACGACGGTGGTTACGGCGATGGAGGAGCTGGCAAGGGACGCCAACAAGGTCGGCTGGTGGGCCAGCTACGGTGAGCTGCCTGAGACGGCATACAGGGACTTCATCGGTTTGGAGGAGGACGCAGAGTCCACCCGCGTCTACACGCCAGGTCTGCTCCCGGGCCTCCTGCAAGTACCGCAGTACGCCCGCGAGATCATCACCGCGACGGCGATCACGCGAACTGCGAGCGAGGTCAACGCCCTGGTTGAGATGAGAAAGAAGCGGCAGGCGATCCTCACCGATACGAGCCGCCCTGGCGGTCCGCTTGAGTTGTGGGCCGTGATCCACGAGTCGACCTTGCACTACAGATCGGCGACTCACACCACGCTCATGCGGGAACAGCTCCGCCACCTGATCGACATGACGAACCTGCCGAACGTGCACATCCAGGTGATGCCGATACTCGCCAACCCACACCCCGGGATGGTGGGGGCTTTCCACGTCGTCAGGTTCCCGCATCCCTGGCCCACGGTGATCAACCTCGAGAACCTTCGAGGCGGGAACTTCACTGAGAAGACCGATGACGTGAAGGTCTACGAAGCGGCCTTCGGGCTCATTCAGGCCGCTGCCCTTCCCGTAGACGACTCACGGGAGAAGATCAGATCCATCATGGAGGAGACCTCGTCATGACCAGCAAGAAGACGCTCCACGCTTTCGAGCTGACCGAAGCGGCATGGTTCAAGTCGTCATTCAGCGACGGCGGCGAGCAGTGCGTGGAGGTGGCCGACCTCAGGCGGACGGTTCACGCGGGGATCGCGGTACGAGACTCGAAACACCTGAACGGGCCAGCCCTGCTTGTGGGGCCGCCCGCCTTCTCGGCGTTCATCCGAAGCACCAGGCTTACCTCCACGGCCGCCTGATTTCAGTAGAGCGTTGGTCTGTGTCCCCCACTTCGTATCCGGGGGGCGCAGGCCATTCTCGTACACTGCACCCCGGCGGCCTCCTTCGTACCCGCCGACCAGCTGGGCCAAGGGTGACGGACACGTTGGATGCACCAGCCTGAGTTGCCTTCGCGGCCTGCTTCGACTGGAGACAGACGGTCAGGGGAACTGTGGGTGTGAGTGTCAGGCTGCCCCGGCCGGCTTCTTCCTGATTTTCTCCGTCAGGTCGACAGTGTCGGCGGCGGGCGGGGCCTCGATGGGCTGGCTATTCCCGAAGGACAGGAAGTCGATGCTGAGGTCGGTGCCGCCTATGGACTGGCTCAGGCGGGACGGGGCCCCTTGTCGTCGAGCCAGACGTCCGTGACGAGATCACCCGTCATACCCATGCTGGTGTACGCGTCGCCGGCCTGACCCAGTTTGTCTGTGCGGACCGTTGCCCGGTAGTGGGTCGTCTTCTTGCCGCGGAGGGTTTCGGTGCCAACCTTCGTGGCGCCCTTCGCGTACGTGAGCGTCTTGAGGCCTGCCATCGGGTCGGCGTTGCCGGTCTTCATGGCGGCAGCGCCCGCCTCGCCGAGGATTGCTGAGGCGTCGATCCGTACCCAGCTCTTGGCCATGAGCGGGCCCTCGGTGACGGGGTCGATGTGGTAGGAGTAGACGGCGTCGACCAGCCGGACGGTGACGGTCCCGTCCGCGACGAACTTCTCCATCCGTACGTCCGCGGCCGGCATTTCGGTCTGCATCGCCATGCCCTTGCCGTCACCCCAGGAATAGAGCCCGGTCGTCGTCAGGGTCTTGCCGCCTGTCTTCGGACTCTTCATGGTCGTGCTGATGTCGGCGGATCCTGCCTTCGATGTCGTAGCGGACGCCTGGGCCAGCGCGGCGGACACCGCCGCGTTGGCGGCCTTGACGGTCGTGTCCGTGGAGCACCCGGCGGTGCCTCCCGCTAGGGCCTGTGTGATGTCGAGATCTGTCGGCGGCTTTGAGGAGGTCGTCGATCCAGATCATCGCGGCGCGGAGGTGGAGGCCGGCGAGGTAGCTGTCTGGGGTTTTGTCGTAGCGGGTGGCGATCCCTCGCCAGGCTTTCAGCTTGTTGATCAGACGTTCGACGGTGTTCCGTTCCTTGTAGAGGTCGGCGTCGTGGCTGAGGGGCCGGCCGCCTCCTGCGCCCTTCTTCTTGCGGTTGGCGGCCTGGTCCCGTTTCTCCGGGATGACGGCCTTGATTCCGCGTTTACGCAGGTAGGAGCGGTTGCCGCGGGACGAGTACGCCTTGTCTGCGGCGACCGCGCCGGGCGTCGTGCGGGGACGGCCGACCGGCAGGCGGACCCTCACCTTCGCGAGCACCGGGATGAACTGCGGGCTGTCCCCGGCCTGCCCGGCGGTCAAAACCAGCGCGAGTGGACGGCACCTGCGGTCCGCGGCGAGATGAATCTTGCTGGTGAGTCCGCCCCGGGACCTGCCGAGCAAAGCTTCCTTCAGGCGGAGCCTGCGTCTGCGCCGGATGCGCCGGCGTTCTTCCTGTCCGTTCTGTTCCTCCGTGCCGCCCCCTTTTGCCGGGCTGTCTCCTGCTCCTGCACGGCTTCTTCCAGGGCCTTCATGAGGTGCTTGCTGACCCGCATCCCTGCGGCGTCGTGGTGAGCGCGGACCGTGGTGGAGTCCACGCTGACCAGCGACAAATCCGTCCTGCCCACCCGGGCACCCTCGGCGATCAGGCCCTCCAACAGGGCCGTGAAGACACCGGCGTCCCGCCAAACGCGGAAGCGGCCGTAGACGGTGGCCCACGGGCCGAACTCGGCAGGCATCTTCCGCCACTGCCCACTGGAACGGAACCGCCAGATCACACCTTCGAACTGCTCCCGCAGCCGCTCCGGGTACGGCCCGTATCTGCCGATAGGCAGATACGGCTCGATGAACTTCCACTGGGCATGGGTGAGTTGCCTACGTGTCACAACCCCAGTCCTACCGGATTCCACCCCACGAAGAGGGCAAAACCCAGCAGCTGATCACGACATCACACAGGCCCTAGGAGGCCCACCGTGACGATGGCCGCGGCGATTCTGTTCATCTTCATTCCCACCCCTGGGTTGTATCTGGAACAGGGCGGCGCCCCCGCGCCGCCTGCTGTGCAGGTACCGACTGCTCGGTACCTCGCAGAGGATTTCACGCCCCTGCGACAGCGTCCGGGTGGGTGGGCCTGGCGTCGTGAGGGAGCCGGAGCGGGCAGCTCCCGGCCTTGGCTCGGCCAGGAGGGGTGGATGACTGGAGGGGACTATGAGGGGGAAACTCACGGGGGTACATGAGGGGGAGTGCGAGGGGGAAACCGAGGGGGAGGCCCCTCTGGGCGCTGCCTTGCATTTTTGCTGCTCAGTGCCGGTTTTCGAGGTGGTGACCAGCCAGACTTATATATGGAGGTGGGGGGAGAGGGGTAAGGAGGCGAGGGTTCGGCCGTGGTGGCGTAGGGCTTGGTGATGGGTGTTGAGGTGGTTGGGGTTCGGTGGTGGGAGGGGTCGGTCGTATGGCTGTGTGAGGGCTTGGGTGATGGGTGATGGGGTTTCCTGGGTTTGAGTTGCTTGGCGTTCAGGGACGTTGTGGTGGCGTGCAGGTGGTCTGGGCGGTGGCTTGGGTCGGGGATCGTAGCGCGGTGATCGCAATGGCTGGCTGACTGTGAAGACCTGGCCAGCATGATGTGGGGGAAGGGCAACGATCCCCTCTGAACCATTCGTGATCGAGGCTTGAACGGGGCGAGCCCTACGAGCCGTCCGATCATCCCGTTCGAGCGTGCCCTCATGCCGCTCGCCGGGACGGGGCCGACGCGCTCGACACGCGGGCGAAGCTCTGGCCGTACCCATGTCCGGCGATCACCCGGACGAGCGACCTGGCGGATGTTGATGATCAAGCCAGATGTTAAGGAACTTCCCAATGAGGAAGTCAAGCCGTCGTGGTGACGGTTGGTGCGGCTTGGTAGCACGCTCCGTCGCGGATCATTGCCCATAGAACGTTGGCTCGACGTCGGGCGAGAGACAGCACTGCCTGCTTGTGTCCCTTCCCCTCGGCGCGTTTGCGTTCGTAGTACGCGCGTGACGCTGGGCACGATCTCAGGCTGGCCATGGCGGATAGGTAAAAGGCTCGCAGAAGGCCGCGGTGGTAGCGGCGGGGCCGGCGCATGTTGCCGCTGACGCGGCCGGAGTCGCGTGGCACCGGGGACAGGCCGGCAAACGCAGCGAGGCGGTCAGCGGTGCCGAAGGCTTCCATGTCCCCACCGGTGGCGGCGATGAATGTGGCGCCGAGCGTGGCCCCCATACCGGGCATGCTCTGGATCACCTCGGCATGCGAGTGCTCGTGAAACCTGGCCTCGATGAGTGCGTCGAGTTCACCGATCTCCTCTTCGAGGGCCATCACCCCCTTCGCGAGCCGGGCCACCATGGACGCGGCCAGCTTCTCTCCGGGCAAGGCGGTGTGCTGGGCCTGGGCCGCCTCGACGACGGCCCGAGCGATGGTCTCGGCGCCGCGGACCTTGCGGTTCTTCAGCCAGGTCTCGATCCGCTTGACACCGCTGCGGCGGATCGCGGCCGGGGTCTGGTAGCCGGTCAGAAGCATGACCGGTCCCTTGTTCGTCAGGCTGAGTGCCCGCTCCAACGCCGGAAAGATTTCCAGGAGTTGTTCCCGGAGCCGGTTGATCTGGCGGGTTCGGTCGTTGACGAGATCGGTGCGGCGCCTGACCAGGATCTTGAGGTCGACGGCTATCTCGTCGCCTGGCCGGAGTGCACCGAGGTCCTTGCGCATGCGGGCCTGGTCGGCGATGACAAAGGCGTCCTTGGCGTCCGTCTTGCCCTGGCCTCGATAGGCGGCCGATGCCTGGTGAACGGCCAGACCGGTGAGATAGACCATCGGCTGATCATGGCCGAGCAGGAGACCGATCAGCAGGGCGGCCCCGCCGTGGTTGATGTCGACCGCCCACAGCACATCCTCGGACAGAGCCAGTACGTCGCTGATCAGCTCAAGCAGCGCTGTCTCGTCGTTGAGGACACGCCGTGACAGCAGGCGTTCGCCTTCCGCGTCGATCACCACGCAGTGGTGGTGTTCCTTGCCGATGTCCACGCCGGCCCAGATCTGGGGCACGGTCACCTCCGCCAGCTCGTCGTCCAACAGCAGCCCAGCAGACGACCTCGCCGACGTTGTCCTACACAGCGATCGAGTCGCATATCCCAATTAGCGGTCGAGTCGTCGCGGGGCTCCGGGCGGCCAAGTTCTTTGAGCCATCCAACGGCGACAAGCTCACAGCCATACCCGGAACCCCCGGGCCCGACGATCTTACGAATGACCGCCTCAGACCCACGCTTAGAAGGTAGGACAGGCTCAAGCACGTCGCTGAGCGCTATCAGGTCGGCCAACGGACGGCGCAGAGGCTGCTCGCCGCAGCCAGAATCCGCCCCGAGGGCTGACGGACCCGTCGGGTCAGATGGCGATGCCGGGCCGCAGGAACTGCCGGGCTCCGCGCAGCGTGGTGCGTAGACCTCGCTGGGTGGTCCGGCTGTCGAGGCGTACGTCGAGGGCGCCGGGGAGCGTGCTTTCGGCCCGTAGGGCCGTGGGGAGCTGGGAGGCGTCGAGCCCGTCCCGCTCGGCGATGAGGATGCCGAGTTCGTGACGGCTCACGGCGTCGGGGCCGGCGAGGTGGTGGATTCCGGTCGCGTCGGTGTCGGCCAGTTCCAGGAGGGCGGCGGCCAGGTCTGTGACGTGGACGGGGCAGCGGATGTCGTCGGTGAACAGGACGCCGGCGCGCGTGCCGTCGGCGAGTTCGTGCACGATCCTCTCGTGTACGGACTGCCCGTGACCGATGATCAGTGATGTGCGGGCGACCACGGCCTTCGGGTGCACGGCGAGGACGCCGGTCTCCGCCGTGGCTTTGGCCGCGCCGTAGGGGGTGATGGGGTCCGGGAGGCTGGACTCGTCGTAGTGGACGTGCGTACCGGAGAACACGGCGTCGCTGGATACGTGGACGATGCGGGTGCCGTACGTCGCTGCGGCCATCGCGAGCCGGATGGGGCCCTCTGCTGTGGTCGGCCAGTGGGCGGATCCGCTCGATGCGTTGAGGACGAGGTGCGGACGCACCTCGGACATTAGGGCGTCCAGGCTTCCTGCGTCCCGCAGATCGAGGTGGCACCACGAGGTGGGGAAGGCGGCGCCGGGCTTGGTCGCGTACGTCGCAACGGTCGTGTGCCCCGCTGTGCTCGCCTGCCGGACCAGCTCGGTCCCGAGGAAGCCGCTGCCGCCGACGATCAGAACTGTCATTGCGACACCGTAGACCGGCTCCACAGCGATGAAGGCGGTCACCCGGGACTTCGGGTGACCGCCTTCATCGTCAGCGTGCCGGTAGGGGCTGCCAGATGTATCGGATGTCCGGCTCGCGCTCGTCGTTGCGCATCCCGCCCGTCTCCTCGACCGCGATGAAGCCGTGCCGTTCGTAGAACCGGTGGGCCGGTTCGTTGACCTGGAACGTCCACAGTGCCAGCCCGTCTGGCCGCTGCTTCTTGTCGAGGGACATGAACCGGTCGCCGAGGCCGCGTCCGCGCCACGTGGGGTCGAGGTAGAGCTGTTTCAGCTCCTCTCCGTTGAGGACCATGAGCCCCACGACGTGGCCCCCGGTGACCGCGACCCCGGTCTCGTACTGGGGGACGAGTACGCGTGCGAACCAGTCGTGTACGTCGACTTCGTCGTGCGCGAAGCGTACGGTCGGCAGCGCGGCGGCGAAGGAACGCAGCCACACGTTGGCCGCGGCGTGGGCGTCGGTACCGGTTGCGCGGCGGAGAACAACGTCGTTGCTGTGTGTCGTGCGGTACCTCCGGCGATCCAGGGGCGGGATGGTGACGTGGTGCAGGGCTGTCGCTAAGGCCGCGGCGCTACTTTCCGGGGCGTCCGAGCTGGCGGACGGTCCAGCCGGCCGTGCGCCAGGGCTCGGGGTCCAGGGTGGTGCGGCAGTCGACGAGCAGGGGGATAGCCGCGCGGCCTGCCAGGTCCTGGGGGTCCGCCTGGCCGTATTCGGGCCATTCGGTGGCCAGGACGATGAGGTCGGCTCCGTTGACGGAGGCGGGCAGGTCGTCGGTGTAGTCCAGTTCCGGGTTGCGGGTCATGGCGGTGGCTACGGCCTGCGGATCGTGAACGGTGACGGTGGCGCCGACCTGCTGGAGGGCGTGGGCGAGCGCGAGTGCGGGGCTTTCCCGGACGTCGTTGGTGCCGGGCTTGAACGCGGCACCCCACACGGTGATCCTGGTGTTTTTGACCGAGCGGTCGCCGAGGGCGTTGCGGATGAGGGCCATGGCGACGTCGGTGCGGGACTCGTTGATCTCCTCGGCGGCGCGCAGGAGGGTGGCGGCCCGGTCGGCGCCGAGCTGGCGGGCGGAGGCGGTGAAGGCGCGGACGTCCTTGGGCAGGCAGCCGCCGCCGTAGCCGATGCCGGGCCGCATGCCGCCGCTCCCGATTCGAGGGTCGATGCCGAGGATTTCCACGATCTGGGAGATGTCGCCGTCCGCCGCGTCGCACATGTCGGCGACGGCGTTGATGTAGCTGATCTTCAGGCCGAGGAAGGTGTTCGCGGCACCCTTGGCGAGTTCGGCGGTCTGCGGATCGGTGACGAACAGCGGGACCCCGGCGTCCAGGATGGGGGCGTAGACGGCGCGGATCGCCTTCTCCGCTTCGGAGGTGGTGAGGCCTGCGATGAGCCGGTCGGGGCGCAGCGTGTCCTCGACCGCGTGTCCCTCGCGGAGGAACTCCGGGTTCCAGACCACTTCCACCGCGGTGCCGGCGGGGGCGAGGCGCTGAGTGAGGGCGGTGACCTGGACGGTGGTCCCGACGGTGACCGTGCTCTTACCGACGATCGTGCACGGCCGGGTCAGGTGCGGGGCGAGCTGGCGGATAGCGCCGTACACCTGCCCGGTGTCGTAGGAGCGTCCGTCCGCGTCGATCGGCGTGCCGACACCGATGAAGTGCAGCTCGGCGAATTCGGCCGCCTCGCGGATGTCGGTGGTGAACCGCAGGCGTCCGCTCGTGGTGTGGGCGGCGAGGAGCTCGGGGAGCCCGGTCTCGTAGATGGGGCACTGGCCGGCGTTGAGCCGGTCGACCTTAGCCTGGTCGACGTCCACACCGATGACGTCGTGACCCAGTTCGGCCATCGCCGCCGCGTGCGGGATGCCGAGATGTCCGCAGCCGATTACTGAAACGCGCATTCCTTGACTCTCATCCTGGGAGGGGCCCGTGCGGGGCCGGGGAACGAGCCCAGAGGCTAGCGCCGTTCCCCGACCCCGACTTTCACGTGCTGGTCACGCGGGGTTCAGCAGCCGCTCCAGACCGTTGATCGCGTCGGCGGCCGTCTGCCGTACGACGACGTCGCCGGTCTGCGGTGCCTCCAGCGGGTAGGCGAACCAGGAACCGTCCGGACGGGGGAATCCCTCTGGGTCGACGAGGAACACCTTCAGGCCAGCCGCGCGGGCCCGCTTGGCCACCCACCGCCGGTCGGCATGCAACCCGATCACGACCAGGGCCTTCGCGTCGGGGTGAAAGGTGACCGGAGGGATCCGCTGGTCGTAGCGGCGCATGAACTGCTCCTCGAACCCGGCGCGGGCGCCGAGCGCGTCGAAGTTGTTCGTGATGAACGGGCCGACCAGGTGTCCGGCCTCCTCCATCCGCTTGAGCGCGTGCAGGGCCGGGGTGACCTCCGCCTCGAAGCACGCCCGGTACATGCCGGACAGCTCGCCGACCTTGTCCTCGGTGTCGAGGAACATCTCCGCGAGCAGCGGATCCCGCCCCGGCGCGAGGATGAACGTGAAGCCCTTGCGCAGCTGCTCGTCCTCGATCTCGTTGACGTGGTACATCTCGTGGAGCCGGTGCAGTGGCGGGATCCCGGCCTCGTAGGAGACGCCGCACCCGACCTCGACCTGGAACGGCAGGAAGTCCGTGAGCTGAGCCAGGTCGTCGACGTAGATCGGCTGCCCAGGGGTGTCCTTGACCCGCACCCCGTGGGTCAGAACCTCCCATGGCCGACGCCGGATCGCCCGCGACGGGAAGGTGTTGACGGAGGTGAACGCGGTGTCGATGACCTCGTAGTCCGCCGGAAGCCGGCGGCCAGCCCGAAGATCCTCCGGGTGTTCCTCCACGCGGATCATGTGGACGCGCAGGTCACCCAGCTCGAACCGGCCCGGCCCCACCTTCTTCCAACCACCCTCGGTCAGCATCGCGTGGTTCTCCTCCCACGCCTCCTCGATCTCAGCCAGCGGGGCGGCCACCGAGTGGTACAGGTACATCTGCGTCATGGCGAGGGCCGGAGCAGCCGTGGTGTCCACGAGCCCGTACTGGTGCCAGTAGTGCACGATGCGGCGCCGAGCGTCGCCCTCGCCCGTCCAACCGGAGTTCGCGGCGGTCTCCTCCTGTTGGGTGCGCCGCCAGATGCCCTCCTCCTCGAAACGGGGCCGGTCGGCGCTCACCCCGTAGAAGTCGTGCCACCTACGGATCTGAGCCTCATCGAGCTGGTCGATGACCGTGACGGGAAACTGCATGACGTGTCCTCGGATTCTGCTTCGAGACGGTCCGTCCCCACGGCAGGGGATCGGCGGGGCGGGTCAGCTGAGGGCGGCGACCGCTTCGGTGAGCGCGGCGGTCAGGAAGCCGATGTCCTCGTCGTCGGCGTTCAGCGGGGGCGCGACGACCAGGCCCTCGCTGCGCGGGTCACCAGCTCCGGTGAACGGGTAGAAGAAGACGCCGCGCCGCTCGCACTCCTCCATCAGCGGCCAGAGCAGCCCAGGGGCGATCTCCACCCCGTACAGGTGGCCGATGCCCCGGACCTCCCGCACCGGCGCCCAGCCGGTCAGGGACCGCAGTGCGATTCCGAGACGCTCGCCACGTGCGGTGAAGGCGTCGAAGTCCATCGCTTCCAGTTCGTCCAGGACGCCGAGGCAGGCCGCCGCTTGGAGGGGGTGGTTGGCCATGGTGCCCATCGCGGGCAGCGGGTCCACGTCCTTGTGCCGCAGCAGTGACGCGAGCTGCGGCGACACGAGAACCGCGCCCACACCGGTGTAGCCGGCGCCCAGGCCCTTGGACAGGATGACCAGGTTAGGCTCGCACCCGTCCCAGTGATGGCTCGCCAGGGGCGTGCCGGTGCGCCACAGCCCCGTCAGCACCTCGTCGTGTATGACCAGGACGTGCCGCTCGCGGCAGATCTCCGACACCCGCCGCAGGTAGCCGGCCGGGGGAACGAAGGCGCCGCCCGTGGTGCCGTTGATGGGCTCGATCAGGACCGCGGCGACGTTCTCCGAGCCCCGGCTGTCGATCGCCCGCGCCACCTCCTCAGCACACGAGGCGTCGCACTCGTTGCCTTGATGGGCGTGGCCGTGCGTCGGCGGGTAGGGCGCGGGGAAGGCAGGGCCGAGGCCGTACCGGTCTTCCGGCCGGGGGCTGCGGATCTGATTGCCCGCGATCCCAAGGGTGAACATGCTGTTGCCGTGGTACGACAGGCTGGACGCCAGGATGTCCCCGCGCTGCTTCCCGTCACGGACCCGCACGATGTTCCGCGCCAGGCCTACCGCGACCTCCACGCCGAGCGTCCCGCACGTGGTCAGCGCGACGGAGTCCTCCGGCCGGCCCACCGCCTGGCACAGCCGGTCCATCAGTTCCATCTGGATGTGGGGCTGGACGACGGCGGCACCGCCGAACGAGTAGCGGGAAAACTGCTTCTCGATGCGGGCGAAGACCACGGGGCTGCCCTGCCCGACGTTCGCGCAGAGCAGGCCGCTCGATCCGTCGAGGATCCGGCAGCCGTCGGCACGGTGCAGCCAGGGCCCGTTCGCGCCCACGGCCTCGAAGCCCGGCAGCGGCCTTGACGACGTCAGGAGACGGTCGCGCTGCGGCAAGTACTGATCCACGGAGAAGTCCCTTCTGGGGAGTGCTCACAGGGGTGGGATTGCGCGGCGTTGGTGAACCGCCGCAACTCCAAGACCACCGCACCAGGACGCGGTACAACAGTCAGTAGCCATTGGGCTGCAAGGAGTTTGCACTTCGTGCAAGTACGGACGGCGGCGTCCGAGCCCCTGCTCCACGGGGACCGCGCAGCCTCGGCGACACCGGGACGGGGTTATGGATGCAGTTCGAAAGCCACAGGTGACACCCGCAGCGCCAACGCCGGGCGAGGTGGTCCGTGCAACGCGCAGAGCCCAGGGCATGACCCTGGGAAAGCTGGGATCGCTGACCGGCTACTCGGCGGCTCAGGTATCCCGCCTGGAGCGCGGGAAGTCGAACATGACGGACCTCTCCGTGCTCCAGAGGTTCGCCCAGGCGCTCGACATCCCGCCGCAGGTGCTCGGCCTCGCCCCGGCTCCGGATGCCCATCCGGATCCGCTGAGTCCGCGAACCGGGCCGTATCCCGGCCTGCCCGCCCCTACTCTGGGAACCTCAGGGTGCGACGACGGAGAGGACCCGGTGCGCACGCGAAGGCAGCTGCTCGCGAACCTGGCGGTCACCGCGGCGGCTGCCATGGGAGCCCCCCTCGCCGGCGCCGCCCCGGCCAAGACCGAGGAGGCGCGACTCGGCGAGACCCTCGTCGCGGGGCTGCGCGACGCGATGCTCGGACTCGGCCGCGTGGCCCCCGACACGCTTCCCCCGGACCGCCTCTCGGTGGAACTGCATAGGGCCTCTGCGGACTTCAACGACTGCGCGTACTCCAGCCTCGCCCTACGGCTCCCGCGCCTGATCTTCGCTGGGCACCAGTCCACCGGCGACAACTTCGCCCTGCTGGCACAGGCCTACCTCCTGGCGACGCGCATCCTCATCAAGCTCGACGAGCCGCAACTCGGCTGGATGGCAGCCGACCGCGCCCGGCAGTTCGCCACCGTCGGCGGGGCCCCGGTCGCCGTCGCGGAAGCGGCCCGCCAGCAGGCTGTCCTCGCCCGCAAGGCCGGGTGGCACGACCAGGCCTTGGCCCTCGCCCTGAACGCCGCCGACGACCCGGCTCTGCGGGAGTTCGGCAATGCCGGGGCCGCCCAGCGCGGCTTGCTTGTCCAGTGCGCCGCCTACACCGTCGCCCACCTGCGCGATCAAGCCGGTATGCGCGAGCTGACCAGCGAGGCCACCGCCATCGCCAAGACTCTGGGATCCGTCACCCACCTCCGGGACACGAACGGTGGGTTCAGCTGGGCCACCGTCCAGTTGCACCTGATCTCGGCGGAGAACACCGCCGGAGATCCCTCGGCCGCCATCGCCGCCGCCGACGCTCTCGCCCCCCAAGCGCTCCCCACCACGGAACGTCGCGCGCTCTACTTCACCGACCGCGCGAAGGCCTACGCTCAATGGGGCCGACGCGACGACTGCATCCGCGCCCTCCTCCAGGCCGAGTACTGGGCCCCCCAGGAAACCCACGCCCGCCCCGCCGTGAAAACCCTCGTCTCCGGCCTGCTGCTCTCCGGGCGCACCACACCCGAACTCCGAGGCATTGCCGCCCGCACCGGAGTTCTGCACAGCTAGGCCGCTGTCGGTGACCGAGGGGAGAAGTTCGCCCTGGAGGGCATGCTGAACACCTGTAAATCGTGAGTGGGCGGTTGGAGACTGTCGTGACGGCGGCACGGCTGGGGTACTGAGACCGGGGGCGAGACGGTAGGCGAGGTTCAGGGCCGTCCGCGCCGCGAGCCGCGTTTGCTCGTCGCGGTGCTGGGTGTTGCCGTCGGCACGGCGGTCATCGGGGTGGTGGCGTTGCCGCGCCGTTTCAGCGTGTCCTTAACCTGGTGGATGTCCTTGGACCTCACTATGGTCCAGGTGCTGTCACGCATACCCAATGCTTCGGCACGTCCCTGCGGGCAGAGAGCATGGCTGATCGGGACTACAGACGCTGCGGCGGAGTGTCGGCCGCATCAGCGCGATGCTCGCTCTCCACTTCTTCCTCCCGGTCGCTGCGGGGAGATGAGTGTTTTCTCGCGGCGGACGATTTTGCCCACGTCATAGCGGGGTGCCAGGCGTCACGATGATGATGTCCGGCTCACCCGGTGCCCACAGGCCTGCCGCGATGAGCCGCTCGATGACGCCGCGGAGCTGCGCTGCGGTCACCGCGGTGGTGTCGTCGGCCGGGCCGAGGCGGGCAGCGTCCGCCACCACCGGCCGCTCGTATTCCGGAGCTGCAATCCCTCGGAGCCTGTGCCGACGCAGGAAAGTTCATCTCAGGATGGCGTTTGCCGGAAATTGGCACCTACGTGAACTCTCGGGGAAACGCGTCCCTCGAAAGAGTGACCGCCACTCGGGTGGTGTGAGCGTTTTCCCTGTCCTGGAGGCTGGTTTCCGCGCGGTGAAGTGCGGATGTGAGGGCACCGTGACCGAACTGGATCGATTTGGTCCATCCCTTGCTGTTCTTCGGGGCTTTCGACGCCATCTCGGCTGGACCGCCTGTCGGCTATTCCACCGGGGGCAGCGCTTGGACGGGTGGGGGAGGGGTGTTTCGCTGAGTGCGGTTCCCCGGTGAGCGGGGCTCCGAGGCGGCCATGCCCCGGAGCCCCGCGGGGGTCCGACCATTTCGCCCTCTTCTGACCGAAGGACACGGCATGATCGAACGCGTAGGTCGGCCTTTGCGGCCGATGACCCCGGAAATTATCATTCCGATCCCGCCCGCACCCGAAACACGGTTCCACACCATCCTTTCAGGTGTGGCCCGATGGTCGTCGGTGCTGACGACGCTGCTCGTCGTCGGTGTGGTTGTCGGCGAGGTGGACGAGGCTACGGTCTTCGCCGTCGCGCCGCTGGTCTTCAGTGACCGGACAGGGCTGGTCTTCGCGGCGCTCCTGCGCCGCTGATGTCCGGGTCCGCCTCCGTGCGGGGGTCGGACCCGATGGGAGAGCCGGGCCTCTGGAACGGGCCCGGCCTTCTTTCCTTCTTCCGGCTTCTCATCCGGTCTGGGCTCCTGCGGTGACTGGGGCTGTGCCCCCGCATCTGCGCAACGCGATGCGGTCACCTCGTGATCGATGTCCGGACCGCCCCCCTGACATCGCAGCGAGGACTTTCCATGACCACGGCACCATCTCGGCCGACCCCCGGTCACAACGCTCCGGGGGTGGTCGCCGCAGGCACAGGGGCGGACCAAATGCTGTGCGCAGATGCCCGGGCCGTCGAGCAGGTCGCCCGCACAGCGTTCAGGGCCCGGTTCGAGTCCACCTACCGTCAGTACGCGGCGGTGCGACTGGGAAGCCAGGACGCGGTCGAGGCGGTCGCCGAGGCGGTGTGGGCGCAGATTGAGCGTGGCTGGTCCGGCCTGCTGCGGTGTCACTCCCCGGCTGAAGGCGCCTGGGCGCTGCTCGCCCGGGCGGTGGAGGACTGCCCGGTGCGGCCGCGGTCCCCTCTGGACCGGCTGCCGCGTCCGGCTGTGGACACGTTCCTCCTGCGGCACTGCTTGGGCCTTGACCCGGATCGGGCGGCCGAGACAATGGGCGTCGACGTGGCTGTGTTCGAATCGCTCTACCGGTGCGTCGTACCCCGCCCCGGCCACGGAAATCCCTCCGGCATATTCGGCTGATAATTTCGGGACCGGCGCACTCGTATGCGCCCCCACCAGTACAAACACGAACCCCTTGAGATCGCATCGGTTTTCCGATGAACGGGACCGGGCGGGGCACGGGCAGGTATTTTCTTAGGGACCAATCCCCTATCATCAATCCCTTTCCGTCCGAGCCCCCGCCGACCTCGCGAGGCAGAGCGCGAGGCAGAACGGGCCCGGCCGCCGTGCCTCAGGGGAGTGAGCCTGTGCCGATCGACGTGACCAAGCCCAGTCTGGCCCGCATGTACGACCACTTACTCGGGGGACAGTGCGGCTACGCCTCCGACCGGCGTGCCTGCGCGGACCTGCTGGGCCTGGCGCCGCGTCTGCGTGAACTCGCGCTCATCAACCGGGACTTCCTCGGCCGGGCGGTCCGCCACCTGACTGGCCAGCACGAGGTCCGGCGCTACCTCGACCACGGATCGGGTATTCCGCACCGGCCACACGTCCACGAGATCGCCCGCGAGGCCCGTCCCGACACGCACGTCGTCTACATCGACAACGATCCCGTCGCCCTGGGCCAGAGCCGCCTGATCCTGGCCGAGGACCCCACTGCCGCCACCGTCCTGAGTGCCGATATCCGCGACACCCCGGGCATCCTGCGACACCCCCGTGTCACCAGGCTATTCGAAGCGGCGCTGCCTGTCGGCGCGCTGTTCGGATGGGTTCTGGAATGCATTCCCGACGACGAGGATCCCTGGGCCCTGGTCCGCGGCGTGACCGGCCGACTGCCCAGCGGCAGCTACCTCGTCATCTCCCACCTCACGCACGAGGACCCTAACGTCCGTGCCGAGGTCGGTGGTTTCCTGCGGCAGACGCTGGGCCGGCAATGGGGCAACGTCCGCTCCCGGCATGAGGTCGCCCGCTTCTTCAGCGGCCTCAACATGGTCGGACAGGACGCTCCCGGCGACGTGGCCCATTGGCACCCGGGTCATCCCTCCACGTCCTGCGCCCAGGACACCGGGGACGGCTGGGTCCAGTTCGGAGGAGTGGCCCGCGTACCGTGACATCGGCGGACCCGGCGGCGGCCGGAAGCTCCGGCCGCCGCCGCCCCGGATCTCTGCCTCAAGCCGGCTGATCTGGTCCTGGAGGAAGTTCAGGCTCTCGTCCCTTGGCAGGGAAAGATTGGAGAGTTCGTTGAGGTTGGCGTCGTGCAGATCGACCGTGGCCTGATCCGTGTACAGACGGCTCACCTCGGGGGTGCTGCCCTCCAAGTACAGGATCGCTGGCGGTGCCACGACCGCCTCCGGGTCCTCTCCTTCCTGCGCCGGGAACCGGAAGAGGGACATGGTCATGGCCTTCGGCACCTCATGCTGCCACTGGCTGCGAGGGAGCACGCGCAGGTGAATCCACTCCCGGACTTTGGCCAGTTTCTGCAGTTCGTACAGCTGCTCAAGCATCGGCTTCAGGCCCGGGATGGGGGTCGCCAGCACGTGCTCGCAGATGATCATCGAATACTCGGTCAGGGTGCCCCACTCCAGCTGCTCGTGACGCCCACGGCGCCGCCGCAGCTGCTCGACAACCTGCTCCAGCCGCTCAGGCCGCCCGTCACAAGCACGTTCCATCACGACCTTGCTGTACTGCCAGGTCTGCACCAGGCCGGGGACGAAGACGCCGGAGAACGACACGATCTGCGATGCCTGCCGCTCCAGCCGCAGGACGTGCTCGAACGCCTCGGATGTCGTGCCCCTGCCCCCCAGACCTACTGACTCCCCTCCGGGCCTCGCCCGCGGGACCATGATCTCCGCGGCCTGGGTCCGCCAGGACGCGGCCGTCCGGTCATCGACTCCGTAGCCACGCACCAGAGCGTCGACCACCTCATCAGTGATCTTTGCCCGGGTCAGCCCCGACTCCAGGCGACTCAGGACGGCCTGGGAACTCACAGCGCCGCGCGCGACGGCTTCAGCGCCGGTCCAGCCCATGCTGTCGCGGATCTCCCGCAACTCGTGGCCCCACAGGCGCCGTTCCAGGGTCCATACGGATTCGTCCCTGTCGGTCCCAGCCCTGGGCGCCGGCCGCCGGTGCGGGCGAGCAGGCTGATCGGCCACGCGAGTCTCCTTTGCGGATGGTGGTGAACCCTCACCACCGTCGCAGTCTGGATTCCTCGCGCGGCCGTCCGCAACCGGATCGCCGTATTAGCTGGTCATCCAGTCGAACTCACCCTTGCTCAGCCCATCCAGGAACGCGGCCAGCTCGACGCCGGTGAACTCCACCATCGGTCCGTCCGGTAACCGCGAATTCCGGAACCCCACATTCCCATTCTTCAGCCGCGCGACTTCCACGCAGCCCTCGTACCCGTTGCACGCCGCCGACTTCTGCCACGCCACTCCCGCTGCACCCGCCTGGTCCATCCCGTCCACGCCAGCTCCCTCGCGCTGTAGTGACACCTGCAAGCCCACCCCGTCCGCCCGGAAGCGCCCACCTAGTTCCGGTGTTGGGAAAACACGGAAAAACGGAAAAGTCCTCGCGGTTCGGGGTGTGGTGATGAGCGTAGCGCCGCTCCCGAGAGCTTCCTGTCCCTCTAAAGGGGCAACTTTTCCATCTGATTATCAGATGGATGGAAACTGGGAAATCTAGTTCCAGACAGCTGGAAAATGCCGCGCGAATACCTTGCGGGCAAGGCCACTCCTCTGGGCGCAGCGAAGGCGTCTCCCGTCCAGCGGCACAAGCCAGCGCCCGACGCGGTCTACGGTGTTCCCCGGCTCCTGTTCAGCATGCAGCGCGGATACGCCGCGCTTGCCACGAGGAGCGACCCCGCTGTGGCCCCGGCGAGAGCGGGGTCGGGAGCCAGGGTGAGCAGGTCTGGCCCCACATCCCAGTATTTCCAGATCGGCCGGTGCGGCTCGGCTGCCGGTCTGTGGCAGGTGAGCGACCCGATGGCCCGGCGGCACGAACTCGGAAGGGTGTGGGTCCTCCGGGGTGAAGGTCAGGGATCCGGCGGTGAGAGCCTGGTTCTGCTGGTTGACCTCGGACCTGTCCGTGTGGAGTTGCTGATGCGGCGCGTGTGATCGTTGGTGTCACCTTAAGCTGGCGGCGCGGCGGTGGATACGTGCCGCATGCCGTGCAGGGCGGGCGGTCCGGGGGGAAGGGTGGGGATGAAGCCGAGGCAGGAGTTGGCGGGCCGGTATCGGCTGGCCGAACGGCTGGGCCATGGTGGGATGGGTGAGGTGTGGCGGGCGTTCGATCTGGAGCTGCATCGGGATGTCGCGGTGAAGGTACTGCTGACCCAGGTCTCTGAGGATCAGGCCGAGGAGATGCTGGCCCGGTTCCGCCGCGAGGGCAGAGCTGGCGCCCGGCTCAACCACCCTAGGATCGCGGCCGTTCACGACACCGGCGCCCACGAAAGCCAACCGTTCTTGGTGCTGGAGTTACTGCCCGGCCCTGATCTGGCCACCCTGCTGGACCGTCATCCCGAGGGGCTGCCGGTCGAGAAGGCGTTGGAGTACGGCGCGCAGGCCGCTGAGGGCCTGGCCGCCGCGCACGAGGCCGGCGTCGTACACCGCGATGTGAAACCGTCCAATTTGATGCTCACCGGCGACGGCATGCTGAAGCTCTGCGACTTCGGGATCGCCCGCCTGCAAGACGCCACCGCCGGCTTGTCCGTCCCCGGCGTCGGCATGGGCACGGTCGCCTACATGCCCCCCGAGCAACTGCGGGGCGAGCCCGTCACCGGCGCCGCGGATGTCTACGCCCTGGGCGCCACCCTCTTCCAGCTGCTCACCGGCCGGCTGCTGTTCCCCGCCGACAACCTGCCCGCCGTCATAGCCCACCACATACTCACGCCCCCGGTCCCGGCCAGCAGCCTGCGACCCGCCATCCCCGAAGCCCTCGACACCTACCTCCTCACCCTCCTGGCCAAAGACCCCTCCGCCAGGCCCCCCGCCCACACCATTGCCACCAGCCTCCGCGCCCTCCCCACCATCCGCCCGAACCGGGCCGCCCTGCTGCTCGCCGACGCCGAACGCCTGGCCCGCACCATCCTCAATCCGTTCTACCAGGCCGAAGCCCTGACGAAGATCGCCGAGGTGGTGCGGCTGGGTAATCCCGCCGGCGCTGAGGTACTGCTGGCCGACGCCCAGCGCCTTGCCCACGCCACGCAGCCGGGCACCGTCGTTTTCACGGAATATGAGCATCTCCGCTCGGCCCAGCTCAGGGAACTGAAGAGAGTTGCCAAGGTGGTCGGGGCAGGGAATCCCGCGCGCGCCGTGGAGGTCTTTGCCGACGCGGAAGAACTGGCCCGTACGCACGCTTACGAGGAGGCCATGACACTGGTGGAGATCGCCAAGGTCGTGACGGTGTGGAATCCCGCCCGGGCCGCGAAATTGCTGGCCGACGCCGAACGTCTGACCCGCGTCGATGACCCCGAATCCCAAGAATGGGTGCGGGTGCGGGGCCTCATCGCCCCGCTGATGGCCGAGCACGATCCCGCCGCCGCAGAAGACCTCGCCCGTGCCATCACCGACCCCGCCCACCAGGCCGAAGTGTTGACGCAGATCGCCCGAGTGGTGGCCAAGCACGATCCCGCCGCCGCGGAAGACCTTGTCCGCAGCATTGATTACCCCACCGATCAGGCCAGAGCGTTGACGCAGATCGCCGAAGTGGTGGCCGAGCATGATCCGGCTGCCGCCCTGCGCCTCGCCCACAGCGCCGTACCTGTGGCCCGCAGCATCGACTATCCGCCCGACCAGGCTACCGAGTTGGTGCGCATCGCCCGAGTGGTGGCCAAGCACGATCCCGCCGCCGCGGAAGACCTTGTCCAGCGCACTGGTCACGCCACCGCCGGAGCGTTGACGCAGATCGCCGAAGTGGTGGCCGAGCATGATCCGGCTGCCGCCCTGCGCCTCGCCCGCAGCGCCGTACCGATGGCCCGCAGGATCGTCAATCCGCCCCGCCGGGCTCAAGCGTTGACGCGGATCGCCCGAGTGATGGCCGGGCACGATTCCTCTGCCGCCCTGCGCCTCGCCTTCAGCATCAGCCCACCCGACCGGGACGAAGCGTTGACGCAGATCGCTGAGGTGGTGCTCGCGCGGGACCCGGCCCTGGCCGAGACGCTGCTCGCCGCGTACGAGTCCTCGCGCCGCCAGGCCGAGGCCATGGTGGAGATCGCCCAGATCGTGGGGGGACAGAACCCGGTCAAAGCCCAGACGTTGCTCGCCAAGGCCGAACGGGTGGCCCGCCGCATCGATGACCCGCGCTCTCAGGGCGAAGTGCTGGGGCTTGTCGCCGAAGCCCTGGCTGAGCACACCCCCGCCGACGCTGAACGACTCGCCCGCACCATCCCTGCCGGCTCCTACACCCGGCCCAGAGCTCTGGCGGCCGTCGCCAAGACGATGGCCAAGGTGGACCCGGCAGCGGCCGAACAGCTGGCCCGCAGTCTCACCGAGCCCCGACAGCCGGAACGGTGGTTGGCCGCTCTCACCTTGACGTACCAGGCCACCGCGCTGGCGGACATCGCCAACGTCCTCCTGGGCCAACACGCCTCACCGCTCTGACCCTGTCGTACGCAGGGCCTCTCGACTGTGAGGAAGGCGCAGCCTCGTCAGCCGAAACACGGGGCTGCCAAGTGCATCAGCCTTCATGCCAGATCCGCACCCAACTTGATTGGGTGCGGACCCTTCGAGGTGATGCTCGGCTCGGCGTGACCTGCAGGTCAGTGCTGGTCTTCGTGCCCGGGTTGTGGACGGTCACGTAATTCCCCAGCCTGAGCTTCTTCGTCCTCGAACACCTCCCCGTCCGGCCTCCCGTGCCGGAACACGGCAAGGGCGAAGCCGGAACAGGGAGGCGGCCGGTGCCCAGCACACGACAGTGGCTGGGCGGTGTGCGTACGGCCGGTGTCGCCGGCCGTCTTGAGCAGAGTGCCCTCCCGGCCGGCCCTGATTTCGGGCCGGCCGGGTTTCTTCAGGTCAGGGGCAGGTGACTAGGACGATGGAGATCGCGGTGCAGGTGACGCTCGCGCTGTCGTTGGCCGGGTTGGGATCGGTCGGCGAGGAGGTCGTCCGTACACCGGTGACCGTCACGTGGCCCAGGGTCAGCAGGCTCAGCGGGACGCGGAAGGTCTTGTCGACGCTGGTCCCGTTGGGGATCGCGCCGTAGGTGCAGGTGACCGTGGTGGCGGCGGTGGTGCATCCGGTGGACAGGTTCGTCGCGGCTGCTCCGGGCGGCAGGGTTGCGGTCAGCGTCGCCGACGTCACCGCGCTGGGGCCGGTGTTGTGGGCGGTCAGTGTGTAGGTGAGGTACGGCAGCAGGATGCCCAGGTGCGGCTGTGCGGTGAGGTTGACGTCGATATCGGCGGGCGGGTTCACGTAGGTGTACTGGTCGGCGGGGGTGATGGTGCTGGTGCCGCCGGGGGTGGTGACCCGTACGTCGACGGTTCCGGCCGTGCCGGCCGGCGCGGTGGCGGTGCAGGACGTCGCGGTGCAGCTCACGCCGGTGGCGGGGACGCCGCCGAAGGTGACGCTGGTGGGTCCGGCCAGGTCGGTGCCGGTGATCGTGACCACGGTGCCGCTGGCCAGGGGCCCGTTGTTCGGGCTCACTGAGGTGATCTCCGGGGCGGCGATGGTGTGCAGGGACAGGTAGCGGGTGCCGGTCACGCCGGTGGCGGCGGTGGTCACGGCGTTGGTGGTGGTGTCGAGGGCGTAGATGTTGCCCGCCGTGCCGCTGGGGTTGACCTGGTCGGCGACGTAGGCGGTGGTACCGGTGGAATTGACCTGGACATCGGAGGGGCTGCCGAGGCCGCCCACGAACGCTGTGACGGTGCTGGTGGCCGCGTCGATGACCGTGACGCCACCTGTCGTGGCCGCCGTCACGTAGATCTTGCTGCCGTCAGGGGTGATCGCCGGACTGACGGCTCCCGTCACGGGAATGGAGGCGGTGACGGTGTTGGTGGCGGTGTCGACCTTGAGCAGCGCGTTGCCGCCGCCGGTCGCGACGTAGACCGCGGTTCCCGCGGGGTTGATGACCAGCCCGTACGTGGGGGTGGCTACGGGCAGGCTGGAGGCGACCGTGTTGGTGGCCGTGTCGATGGCCACAAGGGCGCCGGGCGAGAACGTGGTGACGTAGACGGTCGTGCCGGCCGGGTTGACGTCGATGCTCTGGAGGTTGCCCGGCACCGGGACGGTGGCGGTCACCGTGTTGGTCGCGGTGTCGATGACGTCGACCCTGTGGGCGGAGCTGTCGGCGACGTAGACCCTGCTGCCGGAGGCGTTCACGGTGACCGCGTTGGGGATCCCGGCCAGCGGGATCGTCGCGGTGACGGTGGCGGTGGCGGTGTCGATGACCGCGACGGTGTTGGCGATCGCGGTCGCGGCGTACGCGACGGTGCCCGCCGGGTTGACCTCGACGTCCTGGGCGTAGCCGGCGACCGGGACCGAGGCGGTGGTCGCGCCGGTGGTGGTGTCGACCACCGAGACCGCCTTGCCGGCGAAGTTGGTGACGTAGGCGGTGGTGTGACCCGGCTGGACCGCCTGCGCGGCCGGGGCGGTGACGGCCAGCAGACCGGTCAGGGCCAGGGCACAGGAGCCGATCACCGCGGTGGCCCTGCGGTGGAGCGCGGTGGAGCGTGGCCGGGCAGGTGCGGTTGATCTCATGCGAGCGTCGTTCCTTCCAGGGAACGCGCCGCCGCGGCCGGGATCCGGACGGATCCCGCGCCCGTCGGAAAGCGCGGCCTTACCGAACCGGACAGACCTCTTCGCGGGATGCGGCGGTGGGGATCACGCGTCACCGGCACCCGCGCGGAGAGGACCCTCCGCGTTCACGGTGGCACGGTGCGTACATCGGCCGGGGTTGATCGGATGAACCGGCTTCCTGCGGGCCGAAGTTGGCCGGATCTGCCCGACACGAGGTGGCGGGGCGACGGCAGGCGGGGTGTTCGAGGACGAAGGAGCTCAGGCTGGGGAATTACGTGACCGCCCACACGGGTTGCTCAGGAATGGTTGGCGCCTCGACTGCTTCTCGGTTGAGCTCTTCGAGCGAGACGCTCCAGTTCTCTTCCCATCCGTCCAGATTGTGCGCGCAGTGGACGATGATCAGGCTCGTCATGCCCGGACCGCACAGCCGCGGCGGTGGGCACGCAGTGTGCGTGCCTGGCTTGAACAGAAGAGACCCCCGCCTGCTGCTCGTGAGGGCAGCGCACGGGGGCCTGGAGGCGGCTAGGGAAGGGCGGGTCTGTCACTCGGCGAAGGCGTGCTCGGCGGTATCCGTCTGGGTGAGGTGCCTGGTGTCGACGGCCAGGAGGGCGGTCTGGAGCTGGGCCGGGTCGATGAGGTGGTCTTCTTCGTCGTCGTGGGTGCAGCTGAGCCAGGCCGCGGTGAAGGTGCCATACCGGCTGGCCGGGACCAGGAGTTCGGTTCCCCGGCCGAGGACCCGGACACCCTGGAGAGCGTCCAGTGCGCCGCCGGTGCCGCACGGGATGTAGACGATGAGTTCCTGACGGGCGTGGTCGGCGATCACCGTGTACCCGGCGTCGAGCGGGAGGGGGAGGGCGTCGAGGGCTTCGAGACCTCGCTGGAGGGGCGCGATGGCGACGGCGTCCCAGGACCATCCGCACGCCGCCCACACACAGCGGCCGGTGCGGAGGCCGTGAAGGACTTCGGGGGCGGGGTTTAGGAGGGCGGCCCATGTCCGGGCACCATTGATGGAGTTGGCCATGGACGGACCGTAAGGGGAGTACAACGGTAAGTAGGCACGCAGTGTGCGTGCCATATTCTCGGGCCTGGGAGCCGCGCTCATGGACAGCCGACGCATCGGAGCAAACATCGCGTGCTGGCGCGGGAGGCGCCGCCTGACCCAGAACGCGTTCGGCGCGCTGATGGGGAAAAGCAAACGATGGGTCCAGGACCTCGAAGCCGGGTCCCGCCAGGCCGACCCCCGCCTATCCGTCCTGGAAGCCGCCGCCCGCGTCCTCACGATCCCGCTCGCCGTCCTCCTCGCCGACACCCCCGACGAACCCGAGGACCAGGCCAACGAGATGGAAGCGATCCGGGCCGTACTTGCCCGCCACGACATCGTCACCGGCACCCCCGACACCAATCCAGCTGACCCGCTCGACGTGGAGACCCTGCGCCGCGCCGTCCACCATGCCTGGCGCCTCTTCCAGTCGAGCGCCGCGTTCACCAGCCTCGGCGGCCGCATGCCGGGCCTGCTCACCGACGCGACCCAGGCCGCCGCCCTCCACCGGGGCGACGACCAGCTCGCTGCCTACCGTGCCCTGTCGATGTCCCTCCAACTGACCGAAGCCCTCGCCATCAAGGCGGGAGCCCCCGACGTCGCCGCCCTGGCCGGCCACCGCGCGGTCCTGGCGGCCGAGCGTTCCGGCGACCCCGTCATCCAAGCCAGCGCGGCCCGCCACCTTGCCGACGCCCTGACCGCCGACGGACAACCCCACGCCGCAGCCGCCTTCGCCCAAACCGCCGCCACCCGCCTCGCCGACGACCTCACCACCCGCGGCCCGGCCGGACTCTCCACCCTCGGCATGCTCTACCTCAAAGCCGCCATCGCCCAGGCCACCGCCGCCACCCTCACCGACCGCCGCGCACCCGCCGCCGCCCGCGCAGTGCCCGACCTCCTCGACCAGGCCGACGAACACGCCGCACAGCTCCCGCCCGACGCCGACGGCAACGCTTTGTTCACCGCCTTCAGCAGCACGAACGTCGCCCTCTACCGTGTCGCCACGCACGTCAGGCTGTACGAGGGCGCCGCCGGAGCCGCCGTCGCCCAGGCCATCACCGCCGACGAACGCGCCGCCCTGCCCCGCGAACGCCGCGCCCACCTGCTCACAGATCTCGCCCACGCCTACACCCAGGCCGGACAACGCGAGAAGGCCGTCGACACCCTCCTGGACGCGGAACGCGAAGCCCCCGAGGAAGTCCTCGGACGCCCCCGCACCCACCAACTCGTCCAAGACCTCCGGCTCCTGGGGACCGGATCCGCCGAGGGGCGCTTGCGCGCGCTCGCCGAGCGCTGTGGACTACCCGCGTGACCCGAACCCTGTATGTCATCTCCTGCGCCGCGCCGCCCGCCCGCCACGTCACCACCGGCATCAAAGCCGCCCAGGCCCGCGGGTGGGACGTCGCGCTCGTCCTGACCCCCGCCGCCCATCGCTGGTCCGTCGAAGAAGCCGGAGGCGAGGCGGAACTCGACGCCTGGCGGGAGCTGACCGGACACCCGGTCCGCCACACCTACAAACTGCCCTCCCAGAGCGACGTCCTCCCCGACCCCGATGCTCTCCTCGTCGCCCCCGTCACCCTGAACACGACCACGAAGTGGGCCGCCGGCCACGCCGACACCCTCGCCCTCGGCCTGATCACCGAAGCCCTCGGCATGCCCGACCGGCCGGTCGTCGCCCTCCCGTACATCAACGCTGCCCAGGCCCGGCACCCCGCCCTCGCCCCCGCGATCGCCACCCTCCGCGGCGCGGGAGTCCACTACCTCCTCGACGACGGCAACGGCCCCGGCTTCCGCCCCCACCAGCCCAAGCACGGCAACGTCGACACCTACCCCTGGGCACTCGCCCTCGACACCCTCGACCAACTGCCCTGACCGCGACATCACGGAGCGGAAGCCCCGAGCGATCAGCCGCTGATACCCGCTGGTGACAGCGGGCCCTCCGGGCCGTTAGGCAGGTCAACTGCGACAACGAGGTCACGACCATGCCCACCAGCATCCTGTGCCGCGCCGACGGGACAGAGGAGACGTACACCTACTTCGATGGTGTCATCCGGGCGGTACACGCCGACGGAACCCGCTGCCCCCGCAGCGGCAAGGGCCGCCACACCCAGCGTCCGCGCGACCCGCGATGTCCAGGACGCGCGAAATACGTAGCGACCTGCCGCCTCTGCACGTGGGAGGGCGAGTCTCCTTCGCACGTCAAGCTGCGGGCGGAATCGAAGGCGCATGCCCGGGAATGCGACGACCGGCAGCCCTACATTATGACCGCGGAGGAGTTCGTAAACCTCCCGCCAGCCGAGCAGGCAGCCCACCGCGCATGGAACGAAATGCGCGACGCGCTGCCGCCCGAGCAGCGACCGCCCGTGCTGACCGTCGCACAGCACCGAGAACGCACCATGGCCGCGCCCCTCGCCGCGCCCCCTGCACCCCTGCTCCCGGTGTATACGCCGCCGCTTCCCCGGGCACGGGGCCTGCTCAACCAACTGGAACAGGTACCGGACACGACCGATGCGGCAGCCCATTCAGCGGCCGTGGAGGCAGCGCGGGCCGCCGGGCGGGTCTACGTCGGCATCAGCCGAACTGACCGTGGCTGGTGCGTATACGCGCAGCCCGACACCGACCCCGGATTCCGACCCCATCTCGCCGTCACGCGGATCCTGGGACAAGCCGTTGCACGGCTGGTTCGCGAGGGCGACGGGCTCGGGGGAGGAAGCACCACGGCCGCGACGGCCGTGACAGGGGTACCCGACGAGTACCGGGCCCGGATCTACGCCCTGGCCTTCCAGAACGCTCTGGCCGGAGACCTCGATCGGCTCCTGCGCCTCTGGACGGTTTGGCGCTGACCGGCGCCCGGCCCTGCCGGGTTCCGCAGCGGTGGGGTGGCTGACTGCAGGGAGCAGTGCCGATCCGGGGTGCTCGCATGCGCGGTGCCCGCGTCGTCGTATCGAAGCAACCCCTCGGGTGAGGCAGATTCGGCCGATTCCCCACAGCCGCCTCGCGGGTGCGAGATCGTCTCTCCAGGGGCGGGATCCCGCTCATGATGTGGTGTGGGAGGTACTGGTGGAGAAGGACGAGATCTGGACGTCCGAGGAGTACGGCAAGTCGCACGAGGGCCGGGTGGGGGCGCTCCTGGAAGACGGAAGCAGTCCCAAGCCGGTGTACTTCGCTTCGAACTCTGGCGGCTTCGGCTGGGAGGTCAGCCACTGGTCCGTCTACGACGGCGGTACCCACCCGCAGCGCCCCCAGACGAACGCTCTGCAGGGGGAGTGCTCGTGTGGCTGGCGGGGCGATCCCCGCATCGTGGACCGGACAACGGTCGGCGACCTGCCGTTCCGCGAGTACGGCTGGGAGACAGCCGGGGAGTGCCAGAACGACTGGGACCGGCACATCACAGCCGTCGGAGCCACCACTGTCCCCCTGCCCGCCGAACTGGAGACGCGCCTCCAGGATGTTGCCGCAGCGATCGAGCGACTCGGCCAGGACGCACCGACCGCCGCCCTGAAAGCCGCCCGCTCCCTGGAGCTGCTCCCCGCGCGCACCGCGCACGGGGCCGCCCACGACGCCCGAGGCGAAGACCAGGAGAACGTGGCCGCTGCCTTGGGACTGGGCCTCGGCGACTCCCAGGCGCTCCTGGCCCGCTACGGCGGTTGGAGCCACTACGGCTGACCACCCGCTCCTGCAGGCGCGGGTGGCTAGCCGTACGCGAGCGCGGCCCGAGCCTGGGGGGCGTTCTCGTCTGTGCCGAGACGCCGGTCAGGCCCGAGCGTGTCTCGGGCCTGACCGGGCTGGCTAAGGGGCGGGTTCGTAGACGACGGTTGTGTTCGGGCAGTCCTTGGCAAGCCCGAGGAGCGCCTGGACCTCCGCCTCGTCGGCGGCCAGATCCCAGCGGAGCTTCGTACCTACCCAGCTCGCGGCGTACGTGCAGTGATAGGCGCCGTCCGAGGGCAGCCACTCGGCCGGGTCCTTGTCGCTTTTGCTCCTGTTGGAGGCGGCGGAGACCGCGATCAGGGTGTCGGGGCTGTCCTGGTCGTTTGCGTACGCCTCCCGGCGGGCTGCTGACCAGGGCGCCCGTTCGGAGTCGAAAACTTCTGCGAGCGGTACAAAATGATCTACGTCAAGACGGCCCGCGTCGGTGATGACCAGGTTGTCGTAGGGGCTTCGCCAGGACCCGCCGGTCAGCTTGCAGCCAGCCGATACCTGCGGCGCCACCACCGCCTCGGACAGGATGACTTCCCGCCGGGTGTCGCACCCGTCCGTGGCGTTGAGCCCGCGGTTCCAGTGCTTGTACAGGTCCCGCTTGTAGCCCTCGCGGTGCTCGACGGCCACCGGAAGCCGATCGATCGCCTCGAACAACGACAGCGGTGCCCGCGCCCCGGACGCCGTGCCGGCGGCCCCGGCGGAGGCGGGGAGCGGCGCGGGGGCGGAGTGCGCGGCGGGCGCGGAGGCAAGGAGGGGGAGGGCGCAGAAGGCGAGCGTGGGCAGACCACGGCGCATCAGGTTCTTGATCACATAGGTGGGTGTAGCTGCCTGGAGACCAGCTGCGACAGCCCCCGCGCAGCCACCTCACCCGCGCGGGTGGCCGAATTCACCGCAGAAACGCCCCTGCGCCCCCTGCCTCTTCAGGGCCGTGAGAGCCACCTTCTCCAGAACCCGTGCTGACGCCCGTGTGGTCGAGGATCTGTACGTCGTCCTCACTGGTGCTACGGAGCCGGCTCGTTCCGCAGGCGGGCAGCGTCGTGGTGGCGCCCGAGCTGGTGGTAGGTGGCGGCGAGGTTGCCGCGGGCGTGGAGGGTGTTGGGGTGGTCGGGTCCGAGGAGGCGTTCGCAGTCGGCGTGGACGGCTTCTTGGAGGGGGAGGTCCTACTCCGGTGCATCGGAAGGGCTGAGAAAGCGACGAGTGGTGGCAAGGATGGCGAGGGAGCGGATGGTGTGGGGATGGCCGTCGCCGAGGAGACGGACTCGTGCGGCGAGAGCTTGCTTGGCCAGGGGGAGGGCATCGCCATGGCGGCCGAGTTGGTTGTAGGTGACGGCCAGGTTGGACCGGGCTCGGTGGGTGTCGGGGTGGTCGTCACCGAGAAGGTGGATGCGTGCTGCGAGGACCTGTTCTTCCAGGAGCAGCGCGTGATGGTGGTGGCCGAGGCGGCTGTGGGCGCCAGCCAGGTTGGCGCGTGCCAGCTGCGTGTCGGGGTGGTCCTCGCCGTAGAAGTGGGCGTACCCGGCCAGTACTCGTTCGCACAGCGCTAGCGCATCGTCGTCGCGGCCGAGACTTCCGTACGTGGCAGCGAGGTTGCTGCGGGCCAGGTGGGTATCGGGGTGGTCGGAGCCATGGGCGTGGATGCGTTCGACGAGAACGTGTTCGCACAGGAGGAGGGCATCGGTGTGCCGGCCGAGCTGGTTGTAGGTGACGGCGAGGTTGGCGCGGGCCCAATCCGTGTCGACGTAGTCGTCACCGAAAATACGGATACACGCCGCCAGGATCTTCTCCTCCAGCCGGAGGGCTTCGTCGTAGCGGCCGAGGTGGCTATACGTAGCAGCGAGGAAGGCACGGGCTGTATGAGCGCTGGGGTGATCTCCATCGTGGAGACGGATGGTGTCGGCGAGGAGCCGCTCGTAAAGTGCCTGTGCCTTGTCGTAATGGCCGAGCAGGTTGTACGTGGAAGCGAGGTAGGTGCGTGCCCTGAACGCATCGGCGTGCTCCGCCCCGTACTTCTCCTCGGTGACAGCGAGCAGTTCCTCAAAGTGGGTGAGGGCGGAATGGAGCAGCCCGTTGGAGAGCATGCTTTCGCCGGCTTGGAAGAGCACCTTGTGGGTCCCTTTTTCCCAAAGGGCGCGGCCAATGTGGCGGGTGAGCGTGATGGTGTTGGCGCACAGAATCTCGGAGATTTCGCGGCCAGGTCCAGGTCCAGGTCCGTCGGGCCAGATGGCGTGAAGAGCATCACCGGCGGTCCGCACCAGGCGGGACCGTACGACGTGGGGAGTTGTCTCCTGGACTGCGCGGGCGGTCAGCGCATGCATCCGGACCTCCTGCCCCGTGCTCTGAGGGTCGTAGGTGATGAGCGCGTACCGGTTCAAAACCCGGAGGCTCTCCTGTACCTGATCTCTGGATACGGGAACGGAGAGACCATGTTCGTCGACGTCGAGCCCGGCGAGGTAGCTCAGCACCGGATAGCTGTCCCACAGGGCGGCGGGGTGGCCGGCGGGGTCGAGGAACGCGGCGAGTTGCAGCACTGGAAGGGCGAGCCCGCGCGGTGAGGCGGCCTCGGCCGCGGCACGGGAGAGCAGCAGAGCAGCGGTGACCTGGCGGCCGTAGTTCTCGGCATCCGCCCAGCCGGGCAGCATCTCCTCCAAACTCCGCTCCCGGCCCCGGAACAGCTCGAGATAGTCCGAGCACGCCATCTGCTGGTTGATCAGGTAGGCCACCGCGTGCCCGAGCGCAAGCGGCAGAAAGCCCAGTTCCAGGGCCAGCTGCTCCTGAGACCCATCGAGGAGATACGCGAGAGCATCCCTGGTGAGCCGGTGCTCAACGTAGGCCGCAGCCTCGGCTGACGTGTAGACGTCAATGTTGACTCTGCTGCGCCCCTGACCCGTGAGCCGGCTGTCCTTCAGGCGGGTGGTGGCCAGGACCCACCCCGTTCCGGAGTGCACCGCAGGCCACCACGGCGCCAGCGCCGCCGGGTCGGTGACATCGTCCAGGATCACCAGCCACTTGCGCGAGGTCGCGGCCAGCCACCCGAGGAACGCCCGCGCATCGGCCTCAACATCCTGGCTCAAGGCTCCGGGGGCCTGAACGAGCCTGGCTGTGTGGGCGTACAGAGCGATGACCTGCTGGACATCCGCTGCGCTCACCCACATGACCAGATCGATGCCGCTGCCAACGCGGGCCGCTTCATGGGCGTAGGCGGCGGCGAGCTGGGACTTGCCCACGCCCCCGCCCCCGGACAGGACCTGTGCGAGCACCACGTCGTCCCCCGCACGCCGCGCCTCATCGATGGCCGCGCGCAGCGCAAGTCGGGGCTGGAAGGCCGAGGCGCACGGAGGCGGCGTCCCCACGCGCACAGGCCATGACACCCTCACCGCCGAATGCGCAATGTTGATGTTGGTGACGGTGGCTCCCGTCCCTATGGCGCTGTTGATGATGTCGCGCCCGGCAGCCGTCGCGTAGGGGCCCGCGCTCACCGACCCGAGCGTGGACACCCGCTCAGGCGGCAGCTGCTCACTGACAGAACCAGCGTCCGGGCCCGCAGTGCCCTCTTCCGCGGGAACCCTCTTGCGCCTCTTCCACGGCCACCGCGGTGTCATTGAACCTGGCTGCCGTCACCGAGAGCGCTGTCCCTGATGTCGCCTCCTGCCGCGATCCCGCCGGGCTCGGCCACCACACTCCCGATGACCGGCGGACCAACGGTCTCCCCGCCCGCTGGTGCGGACGACACCGCAGGCGACGCGCTCGCGCGGGCGTTCACGCCCAGAGCGCTGCCAATGATGCTCCCGCCAGAGGCCACGCCGTCCTGTCCGGCCCGCACCTCCTGCCCAACCGGAGAGGTGTTCTCCCGGAGCAGCGCGAGGACCGCCACCACCAGCCCCGCACCCGCGAGAACGGCACCCACGATGCTGGCGACCTTGTCCCCAGTATCAAGATCGGCCACGACCAGCACCACCAGCAGACCCACCGCGACCAGAGCGGCGACCACCCCCACCCCCCGTACCATCCACCGCGCCCCCACTGAAAGCCCAGCCATCGCATCCCCCAGATCTCCCCGCCGCCGCGAGTACGACGGCCCTTCGCTGTCTCCTGCCCGCAGGCTAGACGCTCACCGCCCACCCGTCCCCAACTCCGCCGGACCCGCAGTCGGGTTCTGCACCAGGCCCACCGAAGCGAACGCCCACAGGACGGACACACCCCGGGCATGTCGGCCTACGGGCCAGCACCTTTCGCTGTGCTGCACAGTCCGACGGCTAGCGTGACTCCTCACGCACACAACGGGGGTAGCAACGGTGGGCATCGTCGGGGACAGTCTGGACCGGGCCGCCGCAAAGACGGGCACCCGCCCCATCCCGAAGTCCGCCGGAGCCCAGATCCGCTACCTCGTCAAGCAGCACAAGGGCTCCACCAAAGCCGTCGCCACGCTCCTGGCCATCTCTCAGCGCACCGTCGAGCGGTACGTGAAGGACCAGATCAAAACCCCGCGCCCCGAACTCGCCGAACGCCTGGCCGCGGAGGTGACCCGGCGTTGGCAGCCCCTGGTGAAGAAGCGCGCCCGCGAGCAGGCGGCCAAGCGCACCGGCCTCGTCATCGAGACCCGAGCCCGGTTCGGCTTCACCGCGGCGCCGGGCACGACCGACGACGGGCGGATGCGGCGGATCACCCAGCATGTCCCGCCCGAGTACGCGTCCCGCCTGCTCGCTGCCCAGGAATCCGGAGCAGCGGAGGCCGCGCTCCAGCGGATCGCGGCCGAAGCGCTGCAGGAGGCGTACTTCAAGGACAGCGGCCGCCGCGCGGGCGACCTCGTCGTCGAGTTCACCGACATCGACTACCTCGACGTCGGCTACTGACCCCCGCGCCGGTGTGCGAGGTTCTTCGCCCCGGCGGTGCGAGCCGAGGCGGCTGTTCTTCCGGCCGCGCGCCCGTTGTGACTGAGTGCTTCAGTTGGCGGATGAGCCTGCTACTTGGCGGGCTGAGCAGCGTAGATGGCGGACGACTCGTCGCAGGCCGGCGCCGCTACGGAGCGCGCGGAGGGAACCGGGCCCTCAGCCGCGGGCCGCTCCCCTAGCCAGAGGCACGGCTTGTCGATGTCGAGCCAGGTGACGTGCTCGCTGTACCCGTCGTGCTCGTTGTCGATCACGCACTCGACTCTGGGTCTGATCCTTGAAGAGGCTCACTAGGGCGCTGCGCGTGGACGCGGCGCACATGCTTCACCGTCACCGCCGCCGGGAGACCGGCCAGGAGGAGGGACAGCCCCACCGGGAGCACCCCCGCCCACACCGTCGGTGAGACGTACGCGGTGCCGGACGTACCGTCCACCAGCCACGCACGGACCGGTTGCGAATCGATGTCGCCCTCGACGGGGACGTCGAACGATGAGCCGCCGTCGTCCGGGGTGAAGGCGCCCGAGCAGGACGTCGACGTTCCCGCATTGGCCACGGTGTTGTCGTACGTCCGGCAGCCGGCTTCGGTCACCGTCCCGGGCTCGCCCCACAGCGCCGCCCGCAACTCCCCGGTGAAGATCGTCAGCACGACGTAGGCCAGAAACAACCCGACCAGACAGGCCAGCGCCAGCCACGGCGCGGGTCCGACCTGCTGCGGTTGCCCGTCCAGAACGTCCCCACCCTCGCTCATTCCCACCCTCGGATCGCCGACGGACCTCCATGGTGACCGATCCGAAGCACGGTCGGAAGCCCTCCATGGCGTGCTGGTGGGCTCGCACGAAGGTCGAGTCGACCGACACCAGCCAGTCGATGTCGCCGACCGCGTCATTCTCGGCCCGGGCCCCCGCGGCATCCGCGAGAACGTGGCTGTCGGGACGTTTCGGCAACGCGGCGAGGTGCCGCGCCAGACGCCGCGGCCCCCGCCATGATGCGCCGGACAGGTCATCGCATCACCGCTGGTCCCAGATCCGCCTGTAGTGAGCGCCGTACATGGCGAATCCCGCCAACTGAAGCGCTCAGTCACACCCGTGTCCGTTGCCGAAGGTCGCCGTTGTACGCGGTGACGCGACCCCTCGGCGCGTCGCCGCATGAGGCGGTGCGGACGTGGTGTCGCGTGAACGAAACCTTGACGTTTAACTTTCGGTCATGAGTTGGTCGCCTTCCGCGTGCTCCGATTCAGGGCTTGGGCGGATGCGGCCGCTGCAAGATCCGGGCACCTGATCGGGTTCCCAGGTGACTTCGAGGGCAGTCCCGTGGAACTCGCGTCCGAGTTCCATGAGCATCGCGGCGGCGCCATCCTTGGCCTGCTCGGCGGTAGCCGTGACGGGCACCCTGGTCAGCCGCCCACAAATGAGCGTGCCGCTTACGGTGGCGGTGCTGTGGCGCCAGCCGCTCGGTATTGCCAGGAGGACGATGTCCTTCGGTATGCCGTACGGACCCCTCTTCAGTCCCGGGTTTTCTCTCATGCATCCATTCAACTGGACCAGTTGCGGTTCATCACCGCGGGGTGGACCTCATCGCGTGCGTGCGCCCGCAGAGCATTCCGCCGTCCACGGGTTGGATCATGAAGCGCCAGCCCTCCGGCGTCGCCAGCAGGACGATCCGGGGGCTGATACTGGTGGGCTCGCCTATTCAACTGTCTCGTGTTGGTCCGTCCAGCTCTCGAACTGCTACTGACCGTGATGGCCCTGTGCTCATATGACTGCGGCGGTGGGGGCGGAGCTGGCGGTCCTGGGTGTGGTCGGCCTCGGGGAGTACCGGGGGCGGCGAGGAGGGTGCACGGTCTTGAATATCCCGGGCGGCGTCGGCCTTCCCCTGGACGTGGCCGTCTGGTTCTTGGTCAGAATTTTTTGTCTGGGAAGTTCATGGGCGACTGCCGTTGAACGTGGACCACAGACAACCCAAGATCCTTGGAAATCAAGGTAACGGATGATTCTGTCCGAAGGTTGCATGTCTCATGAGCGCATGGCCTTTGAAACCAAGGTGTAGCCTTCATGTGAAAGCCACCGCTCCTCCCTGGAGTTGAACGCTGAAGGGTTGAGCGGTGGCTCTGGTGCAGTCGAGTCACCGTAAGGGGAGAGACGACATGTCCAACACTGTAAAGCCCCGTCCTGGGCGGCAGGAGCTGCCGGTTACCTCTGTGGGGTTAGCCCGGAGCCGCCGCCGGGTCGAGCAGGTGGTCTGGCGGGTGGTGCTTGGTGCAGCAACTGGCCTCGGCGGTCTGGTCGTCACTATGGGCCTGCCCTGGATCGTCTCCAAGGTCTGATGCGTGCCACTGAATGCGGAAGCCCACCGGCCTCAGCGCCTGTGGGCCTCCGGCCTGCTGGGCTCTCTCGTGTCCCCGGACCCCGATCGTGATCGCGCTGTCATCGCTCCATACTTCCGGGAACGCGAAACCAGGAGGGCAGGTTTCGCAGCTCCACCCCGACGAGCGCCAATGCCGCCGGAGCACCGAGCACGGGCCCCGCCGCCCTCCGGAGATTTGCCTGCGCGGCCAATTGGGCTCCCTTCCTCGGGGCACGGGCGGGCCATCCGGCAGTACGGGGGGTGTGGCCTGCGCCCGGCTATCCCGGCAAGGAGTCGCGGGCCTCCGCCCTCACGTCCTTGGTTCCGGGCCAGGAGTGGAGGACGCCTTGGAGTCTCCCCGGCGGGGCCTGGGTGTGCTGGCCGCTGCCGCTGCCGCTGCCGCTGCCTTCCGCCGGTCCGCGGGCCGCGCCGGATCAACACCGTGCTCGCCGGGGTACGCGAGTTCCTCGCACACGGCACGACATTGGGCACGGTGCCGATGTTCGCGCTGTCCCAGCTCTACGAGATCGCCGACGACCGGGACCTGCCGCCCGAGGCCCGCAGCGAGGGCAGCGGGCTGCGCTACTTCGCCAAGGCCAGGCACCGGGCCGCCGAGCCGAACGAGCCGGTCGGCCGCGCCACGGACGAGGAGGCCCTGGCCCTGCTGCGAGCCTGCCGCAGCGCCCGGGACCGGTTCATCGTGCTGCTGCTGGCCAGGGCCGGACTGCGCCGAAGCGAGGCCGTGGGCCTGCGCCGGGAAGACATCCACTTCGTCCTGGACGCCAGCGGGCTGGGCTGCCGGATTCCCGGCTCCCACCTGCACGTGGTACGCCGCAACAACGACAACGGCGCCTGGGCGAAGTCGAGGCGCTCGAGCACGGTCCCTGTCGACTTCCTGCTGGTCCAGGCTTACGACCAGTACGCCGTCGAACGGGACACCTGCCGCGAGGCACGCGACAGCGACTTCGTCATGGTGAACCTGTTCCGGCAGCCGCTCGGGGCGCCCATACCGCCCGCGGCCTTGAACGACCTGTTCGGCCGGCTGTCGCGCCGGGCAGGGCTGCCCAAGGGCGTCCATCCCTGTCAGCGTTCACGTAATTCCTCATCCCGGCCTCCTTCGTCCCCACCCGCCGGCCTCGAAGTGGCGGTGCTGACTGAGGGGGCCGCCCGATCTCGAAGTGTGCGGGCCGAGCCGGGCCGTCAAGGACGCCTTCGGCGTCGCCAAGGCGATGAGCTGCGCTCATCCTTGACGGCCCGCCCCGACCCTGAACCTCGGCTGGCTATCGGGCGGCCCGGGGAGGTGTGGCATCCCCATGGGGACGAAGGTGCAACTCCGCCGTCCCCATGGCCCATTCCGTGACGCTGGGGGTGGGGAATATCGCCGTCGTTCACACGCCGCCCCGTCGTACTTGCCGGAGCTGAGGGCCTACCTCGACACGCTGCTGAGAGACCGCGAACGTCTCGCCGCGGCGACCGAACTGGACGACTGAGCCCGCACCGAATCGACCCCGTCCGAAGAGGAGATCAAGCGCATCCGCACCCTGATCCGACGCGTCGAGACCGATCTCGAAGGACTCACCGACGACTAACGTGAGCAGATCAAGGAAGCCACCCGGACCCTGCGCAAGACCCGCACAGTCTCCCTCGGCATGCCCGGCGTCCGGGCCCCGGAGCCGAACCTGCGGCTGGAGCGCGAAGCGTGACCACACCACCGGACCACCTGGCCAAGGCGCGGGCCGCGGACTCCGAACGCCGTCGGTCCCGCGTCCTCAAGGCCCTCGACCGACTCGCCGCCAACGGCGAGGAGATCAGCGTCTCCGCGGTCGCCCGCGCGGCCGGCGTTCACCGCAGCCTGATCCACCGTCACGGCGACCTGCACGCGGCCGTTCTCGCCCACGTGGCCGAGCCCCCGCCCGGCACAACGGCGGGCACGCAGGTCAGCCGCCAGTCACTGCTGGCCGACGTCGCGAACCTCACGGCCCGCAACAGCCGCCTATCCGCACACATCACCCGGCTCGAACGATGCCTCTCCGAGGCCCTGGGGCAGGCGGCCTGGGAAGCCTCCGGCCTCGGCGCCCCGGCAGACGTCGAAACGCTCACCCGCCGGGTCACCGAGCTGGAACAGCAGAGCCTCGACCTCCGCACGGAACTTGCCGAACGCGACGAGGACCTCACCGCGGCACGGGCGGCCAACCGCGAACTGATGAACCAGATCAACCGCTGATTCCCTAAACTGACAAAGCGTGTGCACGTGATTTCGGTCAGAGCCGCCGTTCACTCTGCCGCTGTAGGCACCACACGTAGTACCACTTGTTGTCTTCCACCGGGCCCTTTGACTTGTCGGCAAGCATTGCCTGCGCCCAGCCCACGGCACCTCCACCAGCCCCACCCACAAGTCCAGTCACATACTCTTTGAAGACGGCCCCGTACACCGCGGCCAGGACCACCGTCACACCTGCCACCACGGCCCCCGTTGTTGCAAAGGCGCGTTGTCGACTCAACACGCGCATGGTGGATTCCAGCTCGCGGACCCCCTCCTCAATCTCAAAACCCACATCCCGCATAGCGCGGTCCATCTGCTCCGCATCCACAGCCTCATCCAGGGCATTGAACTCGCGACGCAGAAACGTACGAAACCCGCGAAATGAGTTGAACTCACCCTCCGTAATCTTACTAAATTCCCCCAGAGAAACCCCTTCAATGAAGGGGATGTCCATGGCGACAATTGGGCGGACCATCCGGTTCATCTCTGGCCGTGTCTGTGAAACCTCGACCAATCGACCATCCCGCAAAAGGTAATCGACCGCCGACGACTGCACGTGTGGAGGCTCTATCCACTCACCGTCGACGATCGAAAGAGTGGAAATTGTAGGTAGGTACGCCGTAAGGCCCATGCGAAGCAGCCCCTCCGCGTCAAGAATCCACCGTCCCAGGGACGCGAGATCCGGGCAGTGCATCCCGTACGTAATGGAGCGATAGTTCTCAGCACTGTCAACATCACTCATGGCCACAAAGTTCCTTGTTCCGATCTCATGAAGACCAGCACCGGGGCTATGGGACATGAGCAACGTGTCGGATATCAGCGTCACTCGCTTAGTAACAGCAGCAAGGTCTTCTCCTTGCCGGGAGGAGACGTGTACGGAATACCGCTCCCCTCCGCCTGGTGGCTGCCACGGCCCCCATAGACCGTCTCCCCGCGTAAAGAACATCCCGTACTTGCGGGCTACGCTCTCAGGATCAAGGCGAGTGATACCGCGTTTCCTGAAGAACTTCCTCATCTGCTTCGCGACTTCAGGGCTCTGAACCCTTACATCCCTCTGACGTCTCCACATTCACGCAGGATCCATCACTGCACACAGGCCGTCTAGAGCACGACGAGATGTTGATCAGAGTCGATCCGAACGTAGGCCCCTCCCCTCAATTTTCGCTCCCGGTTCGCTCCATCACCGTCACCCCCACCACGCTAGGGCGGCTGTGTTGATCGCCAGGTGCACCGTCAGCATCAGGCAGCCACCGCCTCGGTCCGCAACACCTGTCGCGCACCCACCACCCACGGGTGTATGCCGCTGAACTGGGCGATCGTCAGGCTTCCCGAGCTCACACTCCGGGCAACCCCGAGAGAAAGGCAGTGCCTTGGGCCCGCTCGCGGTCCGGATGGACTCCACCTTCCACTCCGGCGGGGGTGGCTGCGGCCTGCGCGCCTGGACGGTGGCGAGTTCCGCCTCCAGCGACGCGATGGCCTGCGCGGCCTGCCGTTGCTGCCAGGTCAGCCACGCCCGTACCGCCCGCCAGCTCTCCAGGCGCGTCTCCAGCTCACTCATCAGGACCACACTCCGGCTCGGTGACCACGAACTCGCCGCCCGCTCACCTCGCGCACCCCACCGGGTCCTTCCTGGGCGGCCGTCCACAACCGGGTCCTGCCCCCCCCGGCTCCAGTCGGCGGTACGCCAGTGGGGGTGGGAGTCGATCCGCAGGGTCAGGGCGAACAGGTCGGCCCGCAGCTCCGCCGCTCCCGTCGCGGGCCGGTAGGCGAGTCGGTTGTAGGTCCGGGTCCAGTCGTGCTGGAGCCGGAGCAGATCGTCGGGGAAGTGGAAGTGCGGCATCTACTCATTGAACCAGCTGTTCGAATGTTTGTGCGAGTGGGGGTTTGTGGTCCTTGAGGGGTGTTGTGACTGAGCGTTGCAGTTGGCCAGTGAGCGCGATAGCTGGCCAGTCTGAGCACGGGCGTACCCGCAGGCCAGAGGTATCCCTCCCTGCGGGGTCACATGAAGCACCCCTGGCCGCATGGCCAGGGGCGTCCTCGAACGACTCCTCGGCATCAGCCCCGCTGCCCCGCCTTGAGCGAGTAGCCGATGCGAGCCAGCTGCGGCTGGGCAGGTGGCCCGGCCGCATCTCTTGCACCTCAGCGGTACAGGCTGGTCCGGGCCTGTCAGGAGCTCTGCTCGGAGTACCGGTAGCCGAGCGCAGTGGTGTCCATGACGCTCGCGACGGTGACGTCGTAGGCAGGCAGGTTGTCGGTGAGCGCGGCCGGCCGGCCGTTGCTCGCGCCGTCGTAGGCCTGGGCACGGGAGGGCGTGCTGCTCTGCCAGAGGGCCCAGAGGCGGTCGAGGTTGGCCGTGTGCAGCCAGTAGATCGGGTCGTTGGGCGCAGCGCCGGTGGACATCTCTCCGCCGATGCCTGCGTTGACCTGGCCGTTGACGGTGGACTCCAGGTTCCGGCGGAGGCTGTCATAGGTTGTGCTGATCTGGAGGGCGTTGGCGACGAACTCGCTGCTGCTCCAGGGGCTGATCTTGTCGCCGTTGTTGAAGCGGCGGGTCAGGGTGTGCCTGGCGGGGTAGGTCACCACCCAGGGGCCGAAGCGCCCTGCGGTGGCGACCTGGTGGCCCTTGGCGGGGTCCCCGTTGCCGCCGGCGTAGTCCGGGGTGAGGACAGCAGACGCGGCCGGGTTCGCCGCGTCCTTGCTGACGTCCCAGTAGGGCACGGTGGGGTGCGTGGTGGGGGAGCGGGGCGGGTCGCCTGAGGCCGCGCGGGTGGGGATGCGTGTTACGGCGGTGGGCCGGTTGCTGGAGCTTCGGGCGGCGGGCTCGTTGACGTCGTCGCATGTGCGGGTGGTGGCAGGGGCGTTGGGGGTGTCGGAGCGGACGGTGTGGCGTTGGCTTGCGGCCCCGTTGCCTGCTGACGGCGTGGCCTGTGTGCCGGGTGCTCGGGGGGTGAGGGAGGACCGGTTCGTTGTGACGGGTGAGGTCCGGGCGCTGCTGGCGCTGTGGGGCGGGAACGTGGCGGCTGTCCAGCGTGATCTGGCTTCGCGTGCGGCCGGCCGGTCGCCCGCGGGTGTCGTGCCGTCGCTGACGACGCTGCGTCGTGCGTTGCGCCGTGATCTGTCGGCGGGGGAGCGCGCGGGGCTCGCGGGCGGGGAGAGGGCCGCGCGGAAACATGACGTGTTCCTGGCCCGGCCACGGGGGTGGCGCAACCAGGTGTGGGAGGCCGATCACGTCCAGGCGCCGGTCCGGGTCGATGTCGAGGGCGTGGCACGCCGGCCGTGGATCACCTGGTTCACGGACTGCGCGTCGAACACGATCATGGGCGTGGCGGTCACCCCGGGCCATCCCTCACGGGAATCGGTGCTCGCCGCCTTGCGGTCGGCCGTGCTGCGCGAGGAACCCTACGGGCCGCAAGGTGGCCTGCCGGAGCGGGTCCGGGTGGACCGGGGCAAGGACTTCCTGTCGAAGACGGTGACCGCGGCGTTCGACGTTCTGGTGGTGACCGTGGAAGACCTACCGGCCTATACCCCGCACCTCAAGGGCACCGTGGAGGGCTTGAACCGGTCGGTGGAAAGGATGTTCCTGGCCGCTCTGCCGGGCTACGTCCGCCAGCCGCGCCCCGGGAAGCGCCCCGCCCGCCCCAAGGACGAGGTGCTGCTCGGCTTCGAGGATTTCACGGCCCGCCTGCTGGAGTGGGTGATGTGGTGGAACACCGTCCACCGGCCGGCGCCGTTGGGCGGCAAGACCCCGCTTGAGGCCTGGCAGGACGATCCCACCCCGCTGCGGGAGGTGGGCGGACAGGAGCTGTGGACGTTCACGCTGGAAGATGACGGCCGGCCCCGGGTCCTGTCCACACGGGGCATCCGGTTCAGGAACCGTGACTACGTGGGTGCCTGGATGAGCGGCCACGGGGGTCTGAGGGTCCGGGTGCGGTTTATGCCGCACCACGACCACCGCATCGAGGTCTTTGACGCGGACACCGGCCGCTACCTGGGCCCCGCCGCCCTGTCCGATGAGGCGAGTGCCGAGCAGATCACCGCGGTGCGCACCGCAAGGGCGACCCGTACCCGCCAGCTGCGCAAGGACCTCTCGGCCGCGCAGCGCGAGCGCTACGCGGCGGTCACCAGGGCTGAGCAGCCGAGGAGGCTGGGTTCGGTCACCGGGGTTCAGGCGGGTCTGGAGCTGGCGGAGGCGGACCGCGGGGACCTGTCGGAGCTCGCGTTGCCGGACCTGATCCCGCCGGCTGCGCCGCCGTCTCACTGGCGGACTCCGGCCTCGCTCGCGGCCCGTACCCGCCCGGCGTCTGCCCCACTGTCCGGTGACAGGGTGTCCGCCGGTGAAGACGAGGGGATGCCTGTCGGCGGGCCGGCTGCAGACCGGGCCCCTGCCCGGGTCGAAGCAGACGCAGGTGAGGGCGACGAGCGCGCTGGTGGTGTCCGGTGACCGCGCCCACCTACCAGTATGTCGATCTGCCCGGTGCGTCGATCGTGTCGACGAAGGCGCTGCTGACCGCGCGGGAGAACATCAAGGACACCGTGGCGGCGCGGGCGATGATGTGCATCCACGGTGATGCCGGCTTCGGGAAGACCCTCGCGGTCAACACCTGTCTGCGTGAGCTGGAGTCCGAGGACGGCGAGGAGGTGTGCCGGGTGATGTTCCGGGCCCGTCCCACCGCCCGCGCGGTACGGTACGAGCTCTTCGACGCGCTCGGCCTGCCCGGTGAGCCTCCCCGTCACCCCAGCGAGTTCGACCGCCTCCTGAAAACGGTCCTCGCCGAGCGGCCCCGCACCTTCCTCGTGGATGAGGCGCAGTGGCTCAACGGGGAGGCCTTCGAGTACTTCCGTTACCTGTGGGACGAGCCCGCCACCCGTATCGCGATCGTGCTCGTCGGCGGCGCCGGCGCGCACACGGTCCTGCGCCGCGAGCCGATGCTCTCCTCCCGGATCTTCATCTGGCAGCGGTTTATCCGCCTCTCGCGCGCCGAGGTTCTGGAGACCGTCCCCCTCTTCCACCCCGTCTGGGAGGACGCCTCCCCAGCTGACATCCGCTACGCCGACGAGCGGGCCGCGCACGGCAACTTCCGGGCCTGGGCACAGCTGACCGCCCACCTACGCACGGGGATGGAGCGGATGGACTGTCCGCGCCCGGACCGCAAACTGCTGCGCTGGGCCTTCAGCCGCCTCGCATGAACCCGCCCACCACCATCCAGCCGGGTCTGGCGATCGTCTTCGACTCCGGGGACGATGCCGCCTTCACCCACAGCGCGCTGGCCGCCCACCACCCCCCGGCCGGCCGGGTCACCCTTCATCCCGGCCCGGGTACGACGAGCGATACCGCCCTGGCCCATGACCTGCTGCTCGCCCTGGGCAAACCCGCACACATCCCGGGCCGCTTCCCCCATGGCCGCCCACCGCTGTGGGAGGCGGCCGCCGCGTGGACGACCGCCTTGGCTGTCACCCGACTGACGGTTCTGCGCGCCCATCTCCTCGACGAGCGCCGCCTGCAGCGCGTCCTCACCCTGTGGCGGCAGACGGGCATTCACCTCACCCTCGTCGTCCACCGCCCCCGCCTGACCGCCGCCCTGGACCGTGCTCTCGCCGACGTGTCCTTTACCCGTACGACCACCCTGGCCGCAGCCCGCGCGCTCTACGGCAAGGAACCCCGACCCCAGACCGACGCCGGGCCGCCTCCCGAGGACGCGGCCCGGCCCGGCAAGGAGCCGGGCCGCTGGCTCACCCTGTCTTCCCTGGACCGGCTCGTCTCCTACGACAGCCCCAGCCCGTGCACGGGCCCCTGCACCCCCGGCCCGATCGACTGGAAACACCGCCCTGCCCCCATACCCCTCACCCCCTCCCAAGCAGAGCAAGCCACCCGCCGGATCCATGCCGTGACCGCGCATCCGCAACTGGCCGCAGCACTGGCATCCACCCTCTTCACGGGCGCTTCCTTCCAGCAGCTGGCCACCGCCCGAAGCGACGACTTCCACGACAAGCCGGCCCTGCTCGCACTCCACGACCAGGCCCGCTTCACCGACGGCTGCGCCACCCACGCCGTCCCACCCTGGGCTCAGGTGTTCCTGCGCGCCGCGGCCCGCTACGCACACCTGACCCAGGCCGCCCACCTGCTGGCCGGCCCCGGGCAGCGCCCGGCCGTCCTGCGCCTGGCCGAGGCAGCCCGTCTGCGACCGCCTCAGCCACCCGATGCCGGGCGTGCGGGCCGCAAGGGCACCGTGGTGTGGGACTGGCGCGAAGTACAAGAAGCCCACGGCTACTACGCGCCCCCAACCATCCGCTGACCCCCACCACAGGCCGGCGCCCTCTTCATGTCACTGGAGAGCGAACTCGATGAAATCGATATCCGTCAGGGTGACGTGGAGACCGTGGGCACGGTGACCGGCCTCCCGGAAGTACAGGTGTCCCAGCGCACGGCCGAGGATCAGCTCGTGCTGCTCCTCGCTCACTCCGGCGTCCAGGGCGGCGAGGATCTGCTGTGTCACGGCCCCGTTCAGGCGGCCCGTGATGCGCCGCAGGCGCGGGTCGTCGGAGCTTGCGTGCCCGGCCTTGAACCCGAACCGGGCGCGAGTGTGGACGACCACGCCGCCCGCCTCGGCCGCGGCCCGCCGTCGCGCACGGATCAGCGGCTGCCAGCGAGCCCGCACCAGGTCCGCGATCCTCTGCTCGTGACCGGGACTCGGACGCCCCCGACTGGCCGGATCACGGGCCACCCACCGCTGGACGGTCCGCTGCGACACTCCCACAACCGCGGCGACCTGCCGGGTGGAACCTCGCTCCCACCGCAACAGGGCCTTGAGTTGATCCGCCGTCGTCTCAGGTAACGGCCGCGTGTACAGGAGCCGTTCCAGCCCATCACCGATCGCCTGCACCATCCCACCAGCCCCTCGACGACACCGCATCCCAAGCCTCAGTAGGGGCCACCCTTGCCACCACCCCGCGACCGTGGGCGGTTATCCGGCATTCGGCTGACGTCGGCATCCGGACTGAGGTAGGGGTGCACTGACTCCCGTCGGCGGAGCCTTCAGGCCTGATGCGCTCGCTGACACGAACGTGGTGCCTGGCCGAGGCGTACTGACACAGGGTGGCGTTCGGCCTTGTCAGGCGCTGTCACGAAACCGGTGCTTCGCAACCACGGGAAACGCCCGCATCAGCAACTCCTGCATCGAGTCGTGCAACAACCCGCCGCAGAGCCACACCCCCCGAGAACGAGTCCCAGGAGCTCAACGAACCCACCTCACTCCACGTCACACCACAGGCAGCGCACCCCCAGAGAAAAGGGGTTGGCAGGAGCGCCGTAGCGCGCGCACGGCCGGTGGCAGGCAGCGCACGGTCCGGTCTGGCTCGGCGTCCAGGTCACGACTTGTGGCCGGGGTGTGGGGGTGGGGGAGGTCATGGCGGGACTCGCGGCCCGACTGGTCGCGGAGCACCTGACGGCCGCCAGTCCCGGACACCCCTGGGAGGGCGTGACGTTCGCCGCGACGTGGGGAAGCCGTGACGTCCTGGACGTGCGCTTGGTCCGTCCCGAGCTGGTGGCCGAGATCAGCGTCGATCGCTCCGTGGACCGGGGTGGCGTATGGCGCCATCCGCTGAGGTTCCGGCGCCTGCGCCTGGACGTGGGCCTTGGCGATGTTCCCCGGTTCGGGGAGGGTCCGGCCGCCGCGGTGGGCTGACCGGATTTTTGGCGCGGTCCGCGAGGGTTTGAGGGGCTAAGGGGGCGGTGGTGTACCGCGTGCGCGAGTTCGGTCCATACGCGCTCTGACCTGCGTCTTTGTCGAGACTTTCGGGGCTATCCCCTGTCTCCCGCACTGTGCGGACCACACCTCGGCCAGGGGTGATGCCGCGGGCGGCCAGCTGCATGCCGGCAAGGCGTTCATGACGCTCCGCCGAGGCCGGGGCGACCGGCCGCGCGGCTGACCAGTCGGCGGGGCCTATGGGCCCCGCCGATGTCCCCCGCCGGAGTGAATCCGGCCCTCGCGTACGCGTAGGCGGCTTGTGCGGTGTGCCCTCAACTCGCCCCAAAACCAGGTCTATTGACACGAACGAGGATCTTCCGGGATGTTTCCGGCACGGTTCGGAGGTCGGGCCGGTTGGTGTGCGATTGGAGTGCGTTTCATGGCGCGTTCGGTTCGTGAGGAGTACGACGAGTACGCGGCTGCGAGTCGGCTGCGGGTGCCCGTGGCGGCCTGGCGGTGGGCGGCCGGCTCGGGCCTGGTCCCGGCCGCTGACGCCGGTCCGGGGTTGTGGTCGCGGGCGGTGGTGGAGGCCGCCGACCCCGAGGCGGTGCGTGCGGCGCTGCGGGGCCCGGTGGGGGCGGGGTGGGCGGCGGACCGGTTGACGGAGGCCTTGGGGGTGCCGCTGCCGATTCTCCGGCCGAGGGTGAGGGCCTCGGCGGTCGGCCGCCTCGTGAAGGCCGGTCTCCTGGTCTACCTCGGCGGCGACGTCGAGTTCCCCGACGTCCACCCGGACCAGGTGGCCGCGCTCGCCCGGCGCCGGGACCTGCCCGCCCTCCTCGACCGCCACGTGCCCCTCGGCCCGGATCAGGCGGCGGTACGCCTCGGGGTCCGGAGGACGGATTGGGATCAGGTGGTGAGGCTCGGTTGGGTGTCCCCGGTGGGCTCAGTGGACGTCGACTACAAGCGGCAGGGCGGGGTGACCACCATCCCGCTGTACTCCGCCGAGGACATCGCGCTCCTGGAGGTGGTCCGCCCCTCCGTGGACTGGCGGGCGGTCCGCACGGTCGCGGCGGGCTGCCGCTCCCCGCTCGCCGGCCTCGACCCGGTCGCCCCGGGGAGCGATCGGGCGTTTCTGGCGGAGGTGGCGCGGATCGCCAGGGTGGGCCGGGCGGCAGTGGTGAACTGGCGCCGCCGGCACCCCGACTTCCCCGACCCGGTCGGCGGCACGGCCGTGCACCCGCAGTTCGACCGCCACGCGGTAGTCGCATGGCTCCTCGCCCACGACAAGATCGAGATCCCCACGGGGCCGACGGTCGCCTCTCTTGTGCTGGCTGGCGGCGGGGGCACCACGCGCCGGTTCCGCCTCGATGACCCATGGCTGACCCTGGCCGACGACGCCGAGGGGGAGGACATGGTGTCCGGCTGGTCCACCGACACGGACGCCGACGCGCTGGCGGAACTCGCGGCCGGGGAGTTCGGGGCGTCGCTGCGGCGGCTGAACGCGCCCGGCACGGGGCCGTTGGCGGTCATGGGGGAGGTGCGGGTGATCGACCGGTTCCGTTCCGGCTCGGGCGGCCTGCGCCTCACCCTGGCATGGCCGGCCGGCCTACGGGGCGCCGCCTCAGAGGGCTCGGTCGGTGTGCAAGAGCAGGACCAGGCCGTGCCCGCGCAGAAGACCGGCCGCTGGTTCTCGCGCCGACTCTGACCCGGGCAAGCCTCCGCCGGCCGCGTGGGCAAGCCCAGGGCTAGTCTGGGCAAACCCACACGGCTGGCGACGACGCGAGGGCGCGCCGAAGCCTCCGTCGGCGCCGTCTGCGCGCCCGGAAAATTTGGACCCGAGCTAGCCGGATGGGCCCCTGCACGGCAGGGTGTGCTGAGGTCACGCTGGCGGGGCCGTTTGGGGTCCGTGCGCTGGCTATCCGACTTCGGTCGTGGCGTCGGCCTCGGTCTCCTGCTTGAGGAGTAGAACTTCACCGCAGAGGACGTAGACGTTCAGGGCGCACATGTTGGCTGACCGGAGCGCGACGTCGGCGTGCACACCCTTGCTGGTGAGCTTGTCGAACGCGGCGAATCTGGCGTGCAGGCCCTCGGCCATGGCGATCGTCGCCGCGGAGACGTTCTCGCTCTCGTTCACGATCTTGATGAACTCGAATAGGCGGCTTCGGTAGGAGGGCTGGTCGAGCTTGTAGCCTGCGGCGGAGGGCTCTGCCTGAGCCGGGAGGACCTGGCCGACCACTGCCTCCAGGATTCGGCGGCAGGTGGTGAGTGCCTGCGACAGCTCCTCGGCCGCCGGGCGGGTACTGTCCTGGTCGGCTGCCTCATTCAGGCGGCGGTAGACCGTGTTGAACCGTTCGACGAGGTCCGGCGCGTGCACGCTGAGCAGACGGTCCACCACGGTCTTGTAGGCGCCGAAGATCGAGTCGTTGATCGAGCTGTAGCCGAAGCGTCGCTCCCACTCGCACAGATAGGCGAACGTCCGATGCCTGGCCAGCTCTTGGACGTTCCTGAGCATTGCCGCGCTCTCGAAGGACCCCGGCGACACATTGTCGGAGGCTAGTTCCGGCTCAAGCACCCCGAGCAGATACTCGATCTCGCTGAGAGAGTGCCCTGCGATGTGGGACTCGGGGTTTTTCCTGTCCAGGGTGCGGTCGCTGAGGTACTCGCGCATCGCGGCCTCTGCGGGACCGTCCGCCGATGCCCACAGGGCGGGGTCGGCCATCAGACGCCGCGTCGCCTCGCCGTTTGCGTGCGGGTCACCACCTGAAGGGCGCAACTCCATCCCCAGCCGCACCGCGACCTGGGAGTCGCCGGCCAGACTGGCGATGCGTACAGCCCGACGAACGGAGACAGTAAGCGGGCGGTCGTCGAATTCGTCTAGAGCGGTTCGTACCAGCATCAGGATCTGGTCAGCCGAGGTCATCCACTGAATGTAGCCGCCCAGGCCGACACCCCGACCCGCATTTTCCGAGGGTCGGACCGCCTGCTGCTGGCCGCCAACGACAAGGTCACGGTGGAGCAGGGCGACCCGAAGCCGGAGGTGGCCACGACCGCCGCGGTGCTTCGGGCCGTCGCAGCGGACAGCGAGCAGCTGGCGAGAGCCTGTCCCACCCGGCCTGGTCCCTGTTCATGATGGGAGGACGCTAGACATGCCCGTCCTGCCGTCGCCCGGCGAGATCGAAGCGGCCAAGACGTCCAACGGGGCGTGGACGATTACCCAGCTCGCCGAATGGGGCGTGCCGCGGACGCCGCCCAAGGGATGGAAGGACGAGTTGATCGAGCGCTGGGAGGCCGCACGCCAGGAGGGCGCACCGCCGCCGCCCCGCCCAGCCCGGCCCCGACCGACTTCGCACAGGAGACGCTTGACTTCGGCTAACCCGACGTCGCCGACCGCTGGGCGACGGGGAGTAGACGAGGCGGGACGCGCGCCAGGCCCGGCGTACGGCTGCGCGAGCGGCAGGGAAACTCGGGGCGCGGTCCCCTTCGTCTTCGCTAACTTGACCAGATGACACCTTCGATCCACATACGCCCAGCGAATGGACGGCTCGTATGACATCTGCGGCCTCGCTGTTCGCCTGCCGTCCTGCGGACGTGACCCTGGAGCGGGTTCGCGAGCTGGTTGCCATAGGCCAGCCCGAGAGCCTGACCCTGGAGTACAAGGAGAAATACACCCCCAGGGTTCCGACCTCGGTCGCGGCGATGGCCAACAGCTACGGCGGCCTCATCCTGGTGGGCGTCACTGAGCGCAGCGTCGACGACCGGATCATCGGCGTGCCCGAGGATGCGATCGTCCAGATCGTCAACGGCTGCCATCAGACGCTGGAGCCACCATGGGAGCCGGAGATCATCCCGGTCCCCCTGCCTGAGACCGACGGTCGGATGATCCTCGTCGTCCGCGTGGACCCGGCGAAGGCGTCACGCCCGCTTCTGGTCCAAGGTGCCGCCCCGATCCGGCTGCACGGACGCAACGCGGTAGCAGACCGGGCAGGCCTCGCACGGCTGATCAACGAAGCCGCGCCCCAGGCTGTGGCTGCCGGACTGCGGTTGCCGCTGGCCGACCTGCCCACGGACGAACATATGAAGCCGAGCGTCGACTTCCTCGTGCGTACAGGGATGTTCGTTCCGGTGGACGCATCGGCCACCTGGCGCCCGCTGTCGGAGCGCGGCGTGCAGGCATTCGCCGACGCGCTGAACAACTCTCCGCTGCACCAGGCCTTGTTCCGCTGGTGCGCATCGATCGGTGACGGCGGCATGAACCCTTTCCACCGCTCGGGCCTCAACCGGGCCCGCAAGATCCGGCTGCTGTGGCAGGGCGGCCCGGGCGGAGCGCCGGCCTTCCCGCTACAGGCCGTGGCCAGGATCGACCTGCCAGATGCCTATGGGGCTGCCGTCTCGCATGTGCAGGTCTCCTTGCAAGTCGTCGCGCGCTTCCGGCACACTTTCGGCCGCGTGGCGCCCCTGTCCGTCGCCCGCCTGCACGAGCTGGTCGACGCCCTGACGGCCACGCTGGTCGATGACAAGGTCACCGGAGTTCTCGCCGCTCTGGCGGGTGTAGACCCTCTCGTGATGCCGCAGCCGCTCGGTCTGGACTTCCTCAGCAGCACGGACATGCCGGACTTGCTCGCCGGGAACGGACTGACCTCGGTGCCGGATGCTGGCACATCACGAGGGGCCAACCTGCTCGCCGACCCAGGCGTCGACCAGCGCGACCCTGCAGAGCGCCGTGCGCTCGTCGACAGCTGGCTCCAGCAGATCAGCCAGGACGCCGGCCTGCTCGGTATGGAGAAGGTCCTGGAACAACTCCACGGCACCTCCCCTGACGCTCAACCGCGACGTCCTCGCCGCACAGACGTCCTGTAAGGAACGGCGAGGCCGCGCCCAGCCCGACTTCCTCGGAGGCGGGGCGCGGCGCGCGTGGGGAGGCGACTACCGCCGCTGCTCGCCTGTGTGCATGGAGAGCACGCGACGAAAGTGGATCACTGGAGTGGGTCCTCACGGGGCCTTGACGCTCAGGTGATGGTCACCTGTGCTGAACCCTCCCTTCCCCGCGTCGCTTCCGCCTGCTGGGTGACCCTGGGGGGTGACCTCACGCCGTGGTGCTGGGGGGCCGGCGGGGTGAGGCGGGTCAGCGGCTGGTGGGGTCCGTGCCGGTGCCGAGGGGGCGCCGGCGGGAGAGTGAGGCACCGCGGCCCCTTCGGGCCCCGGGGTGACCGGCTCTGCCTGCTCGGCGGGTAGGCGCCCCCGAAGGGGGGGCCGGAGCTGTTTCTGCAGTTTGCATGAGTGGTGGCGTGGTTAGGTGTCCGGATTTCTTTACAAGGGGTCATCTCGTGAGGGCGGAGGTCGCCAGTTTGTTTCGGGCTGGGGAATTCAGGGTGTGGGTGTGCCCCCACCGCTCGGGCTGGTGGGGGCACATGGTGTCGTGCGTTGGTCGGTTGAGGATCAGGGGCTGTTCAGGTCCTGAGCAGCCCATTGGTCAGGAACGGGAGAACCAGAATTCGTCGTTGGCGCCGTTGCAGCTGTACTGGATGGTCTGAGTGCCCTTGGTTGCGTTGGAGCCGACGCCAAGACAGAGGCCGGAGTACACGTTCCTCCATACCCCCGCGCCCACGCCGTTGTTGGGGGTGGTCCACCACCATTTTTCGTCCGAGGCGCCGTTGCAGGTGTACTGGATGATGCCGGTCCCGTTGGTCAGGCTGGATTGGACGCCCATGCACTTGCCGGACCACTCGTTCTTGATGAAATAGGCCTGAGCGCCGTTGCTGTCCGTGGTGGCCTCGTAGTTCCAGCGCATGTCTGCAGCCGGCTGGTTGCAGTCCCACTGGATGACGGGTGCGCCATTGCCGGGCTTGTTTCCTACCCCGATGCACAGCCCGGTGTGGTAGTTGACTAGGTACGAGCCGGTGGCCGCGTTGGCCGTGCCTGCCCCGAGGCTGATTGCCGCTACTGCGCCGGTCACCAGGCCAAGAGCCTTCAGTGCCTTCATGTCCCCACCCCTGTTCATCGTTGACAAAGTGAAGATCATACAGCGGAGTCTGCCCGCGGAGCGGGCCCTCGGCCTGAAGGCGGAGCCGGAAGGCCAGGGCGGGGGAGCGCAGCGGACCCACCCAACGGGCCGAAGGCCCGGACCCCGTGAAACGGGGTCACCTACGCGAGCGAAGTGAGGGGCGCTCCTAGGCCGGCGAAGCCGGCCCGTTTGGTGGAGCGCAGCGGAACCAGAGCAGTCCGAAGCGAAGCGCAGGACCCCGGCCCGAAGGGCCGGCTATGGCTCGGCGCGAAGCGCCGAGCCTGGGCCCGAAGGGCCCCCGGCCGAGCGCAGCATCGCCCGCCCGATCCGGATCGGCCGCGAGGCCTTGCGGTGCTTACGGGCCCGCCGGGGGATCTCCTTCCAGAGGACGAAGACCTGGAAGGAGTCCCCGGATCCGGACTTCGACGCCAAGCTGGAGCGGATCGAGTACGCGATCAACGAGCGGTGCGCGCACGTTCGCCTTCGACGAGTTCGGCCGGCTGGGCATCCGCCCGACAGCCGGCTCCTGGGCTGAGGGAAACCACCCCGACCGGCTGCCGGCCACCTAGCGCCGCACCTACGGAATCACCTACTTCCACGGTGCTGCTCGGTCGGTGACGACCAGATGTGGGGCGTCAACCGGCGCCGCAAGGGCATCGACCACGCCTGGGCGGCCTTGAGAACGATCCGGGCCGCCCGCCCGGACGGCGCCCCGATCTACGTGATCCTCGACAACCTCTCCGCCCACACGAACTGGCGGATGAAGCGGTGGGTGGCCAAGAACAAGGTCGAGCTGTGCTTCACCCCGACCTACGCCTCCTGGGCCAACCCCATCGAAGTCCGCTTCGGGCCGCTACGACAGTTCACCCTCGCCAACTCGAACCGCCCCAACCACACCGCCCAGATCCGGGCCCTGCACGCCTACCTGCGCTGGCGCAACCGAAACGCCCGCCACCCCGACGTCCTCGCAGCACAGCGACGCGTACGCGCCCGCATCCGCAGCGAGAAAGGAATTCGCTGGGGCGGCAGACCACTACAAATGGCAGCCTGACCACCCAGCCCAGCGAACCTTCCCGGTTTACAGCACGAGTCCGATCGCGTGCCTTACGGTGTCTGGGCGGGTAGCCGATGTCGAGGGCGTGATAGCGGTTACGTTCGTGCCCGGTGCCGCTTCGCGTACGACCATGTCACCGCGGTCATCAGGGCCGGGATGGCGAACAGCGGGGCGAATACGAAGCCCCAGACGGTATGTGCCGTACCGCTCGACATGTACGTCTGGCTCTCGACGGTGAAAGCGACCACGAGTTGCCACAGTGTCACCAGGACCAGGATGCCCGAGGCGGTCCAGGCCAGCGGGGCGAGGACTCTGGGGCGCAGCGGCAGCCACCGGTCGCTGACGAGCAGCAGCGGAAACAGGGCCCCCAGCTCGATGAGGACGGAGAGCCCGACGACGTAGGCGATGCCCCAGCCCGGGATGTCGAAGACGTCGCGCAGTACCTGGTCGCTGTAGCCCACGTAGACACCGGACGCCATGGCGATGCGCCACAGGCCGGACGGGACGGCGCACAGCGCGATGGCGTGGGCGGCGCGGCGAGCCCAGACGGGCGCAGGTGCGGAGGCGGCGCGGAGCGGGGTGGTCTCTGTCGTCATGACGTACATGCTGGCCCTGGACACGACAGCCCCGCTTCATCCGCTAGGGCGGACCGTATGCGCCCTGCGGATGAGGGCGCGGCCCGCTGAGGGGAGACCTGAGGAGGGCTCAATCGCCGTACGCGCTGGGTTATCCAACCATTCGGCGGTCGAGGTCATCGCGACCAGTCCGGTGAACGTTCGCGGTCACGGCACTAGGGGGCAGCGATCCGAGCGCCGGATGGACAACGCAGTCGCCGGTCAGACGGTGGAAGCGAGTCGCTCCGCTGACCAGGGCAGCGATTGAGTAACTCGGCTGTACGGAACAGCCAGTGGTGGCATCGTGAGTGTGCACATGTGTGAGCCCGGTGCTGGTTCGCGGCCTGAGCGTGTGGGTCGCTGTCGAGGGGAGGGCGGTTGGCGGGGGAGCGGGTACTGGCCGGTCGGTATGAGTTGGTGCGGTTCGTCGGTCGGGGCGGGATGGGGGAGGTCTGGGAGGCTCACGACCGCGTGATCGAACGCTCTGTGGCCATCAAACTGCTGCCGTACCAGCGCGCCAACAGTGCGGGAATCGAGCTGTTCTTCCGGGAGGCCCGCACTGCCGGTGCGCTGCATCATCCGGGGGTGGTGACGGTTCACGACCTGGGCGAAGACGCGGCGGAGGGATCGCTCTTCCTGGTCATGGAGCTGCTAGACGGCCGGGATCTGGGCAAGCTGCTTCTGCATGAAGGCGTCCCTCCTGTAGAGGTGGCGGTGGAGTGGGGCGCCCAGACCGCTGCGGCACTGGCGGCGGCCCACGACGCCGGAGTCGTACACCGAGATCTGAAGCCAGCCAACCTCATGCTGACGGTCGATGGCCGCCTGGTCATCCTGGACTTCGGAATCGCCCGGTTTGTCGAGACATCTCACAAGTCCAGCCGGGTCATGGGCACCCTCGCCTACATGCCGCCAGAGCGGTTCCAGGAGCAGCCCGGCGACGCCCGCTCCGACCTGTACTCACTCGGCTGCGTCCTAAACGAACTGCTCACAGGTCAGGTGCCATTCCAGGCAAGCGGACCGGTCGCCATGATGAATGCCCACCTGGGCAAGGCCCCCGCGCGGCCTGGTGAATCGCGAAGAGGCGTGCCGCCAGCGCTTGACGATCTCGTCCTGGCCCTGCTCGCCAAGGATCCCCGGGACCGGCCCGCGACCGCCCTCGAAGTCCAACACCGCCTGCAGTCCCTTGCCGCTCCGGGCCCACCTCGGACCGAACCTGACCGGCGATCCGACACGGTGACCCTGGGCGAGCGTTCAGGCAAGCAGGACACGAGTCGGCGACGGTTCATCCAGCTCGGATCGGCTGCCGTCGCCACCGTCGGAGCTGGCATCGGGATCGCCACGGTGGTTTCGAGGCTTCAGGGACGATGGCCCTTCCACGCGTCCGGCGTGGTGTACGGAACTCCGGTCGTTGCTGACGGGGTGGTGTATGTCGGTGACGGCGCCGGCAGTCTCTATGCACTCGACGCCATCAGCTGTGACCGGAAGTGGGTGTCCCACATCAGCGACGGCTTCATGGCGGGGCCCGCATTGGCCGGCGGGAGGCTATATGCGGCCAGCACCGACGGCCGCCTCTACGTAGTCGATGCCGCCACCGGCACCACGCAGTGGACTTACAGCACAGGCGGTGCAATCTTCGATTCAACGCCAGCCGTGGTCAACGGCGTGGTGTACGTCGGCAGCAGGGACCAACGCCTCCACGCGGTCGATGCCGCAAGCGGTGCCAAGAAATGGACTTACTTCATCAACGGTAGCCACGACCCGACCTGTCCGGCTGTTGCCAATGACGTGGTGTTCATCACCGGAGGCTCGCCCGGTACCGGCGTCCACGCAATCAGCGCTGCCAGCGGTGCCAGAAAGTGGGTCAACCACGTCGACGAGCAGCAGCAAATCGAGGCGTCTCCGGCCGTGGCCGACGGTGTGGTCTATGTCGGCGATCGCGAAGGCCGCTTCCTTGCAATCGACGCTGCCAGCGGCGTTAAGAAGTGGGACATTCCTACCGGTGACGACGTGCTTTTCTGCTCGGCCGCCGTGATCGACGGGGCGGCATACGCTTACGGCAGTAACGGAAATCTTTATGCGATAAATGTCGTAACCGGTGCCATGAAATGGACTGCTTCCGTCGGCTACAGCATAGCCTCTTCTTTCACCCCCGCTGTGGTCGGCGGGTTAGTTTTCGGCGGCGGCGGCAGCAAATTCTATGCGATCGACGCCACCACCGGAATCAAGAAATGGACCTTCAGTGGTAGCGATAAGGCTAGATTCTCATCACCCGCCGTGGCAAAAGGCGTGGTGTACGTCGGGGGTGGTGGCGACGGAAATCTCTATGCCCTCGATGTAGACACGGGTAAAGAACTCACCTGACCGCCCGTGGCCTTGAAGAGAGCGTTTGTTCCGCCGGGGACGGTCGCCAGGGGCGCCGCCGGGCGGAGCTGCATCCTCCCTAGTGACCGTCCGGCCGGCGGTGGGTCGAGTGGCGAACTGATCTGCGGCCGAGGCGCAGAGAGCATCAGTACCTGATCCTGATCCATGCATGACAACTGCGGCTGAAGGATGGGGAGTTCGCTACAGGGTGTCGGTCGCGAGGGCGTTGACTCGGTTCTCGTACTCGCGGCGAGCCTTGCGCTGCGCCGGGACTGCCGAGGTCCCCGGGATGCCTTCAAGGGGTTGGCAGAGGTCAAGGAGTCGGCGGTGGATCGCGGTCGCGGCGGTGATGTGCAGGGTTGCGGGGACGCCTTCGCTGCTGTCGAGCGGGTGGTAGTGCATAAGGAGATGACGGTGTCTTACGCGATCTCGTAAGCGCCTGCGGCATCCGCAGCATCCTCAGTATCTTGATCATGTGACAGCAGGTCATCTGCTGGCGGCGGCCCGTCAACCAGGGCTCGCCCGTCCAGAGCGACCGCTCCGGGCGGCAGGAATGCCGGGAATCATCATGCCTACCGAACTGAAGGGCAACGCATCATGGCGACATCGCAAATTACGGCCAAGAGCGCTCAGCTTTTGAGGGACCAACTGGCGTATCTCAAGACCTTGACCGAGACCGACGAGGAGACACGTCGCCTGAGGGAGGGCCGGATCGCTGCCATTGAGACCACGCTGGCGAACGCCCATATCGTCGACCCCAGCACGGTCGCGCCCTCGGACGTTGTGAGCTTCGGGGCTACGGTCACGCTCGTCAACGCCGAGACCGATGAGCAGGTGGTTTACCAGATCGTCGGTCAGGAAGAGGCAGACATCAAGAAGGGAACCATCAGCTACCTCAGCCCGCTGGGGAAGGCACTGCTCGGCAAGAGTGTGGGCGACATGATTGCGGCCCTCCCGGACCCCGCCCAGAAGGAAGTCACGGAGGTTCGATACATCTGACCTCATATCCCGCTGAGCCGGATCCGCTGCGGAGCCGTCGAGCGGCTGGCAGAGGTCGAGGAGTCGGCGGTGGACGGAGAGGGGTGGCGGTGACGCCCAGGGTGTAACCCTGGACCACACGGGATTGCCCTCCCGGTGATGATCTTGTGAAACGCTCTGAACAGGAAGGCAGCGTGCCGTTCCTGTGAGGAGAGATCATGTCCGACGCCACACCCCATCCCGAAGTCACTGACCTCGGCTCGATCCCCGGATCCGGAGAGAGCCTCGCAGCACCTGCTCCGGGCTCGTTCCCCGTCACCGAGATTCACCCGGAGGCCGACAACAGCCTGACCGTGGTCGCGCCCGCCGACGTCAAGGTGGAGGACGTGGGCATGTTCAGCGTCCGGTACAAGGGGCTGGTGCCCACGCTCGTCCTCACCGGCGGAACGATCGTCCCCTCCCTCATCACCGTCGTGGACGGCTTCGGGAACGTCCTGGCGGAGTACGAGGCGCGCCCCGCCCCGACGCGCATCGCGAGCCGACGGCTTCCGGACGACCAGAACGATCTGATCTGTGCCGCCCCCGACTGCAAGCCCCTCAGCCTGACCAAGTAACCCCACCGGCCTGGGGGTACCCGTCGCACAAACCGGATCGGGTGCCCCACCGGTGCCGACCCCCGGCTGGCCGTGGGGCCCCGCACACCCTGGGCACGTTTTAGTTGGCGGCCGACCCGTCCCCACCCTCGTCCAGCTCCGGGGCGTCCGGGTCACGCAGCGGGCGCAGAACGCCAGCGGCCCGAGGGTGTGTGTGGAAGTGCGGTTGGCGGTCGCGGTGGTGACCGCGTCAGTCCCGTGTGTGTTCCCGAGAGACTGGCTGGCTGGCCCGGCGAGACTGCCGACGGGTGATACGCCTGGTCATCAAGGTGATCGCTGCCCAGGTGATCAGCGATTCGGAGTGCTGGACGAGACGCTCGTAATCGCGGGCGTGCCGGCGGGCGTGCATGACCCAGGCGATCGACCTCTCGACCACCCAACGGCGGGGCAGGACGACGAACCCGACCGCGTTCTTCGGCCTGCTGACGGTCTTCACTGTCAGGTCCAGGTACTTCTTCGCCCAGGTCACGAGCTGTCCGGCGTAGGCGGAGTCGGCCCATACGATCGTGATCTCGGGGTGCATGAGCCGCAGCCTGAACAGGACTTCCTTGGCGGCGTCGCGGTCGGTGATGTCGGCCGGGGTGACCATGACGAACAGCGGCAGGCCTTTGGTGTCGACCACGAGGTGCCGCTTCCTGCCGTTGATCTTTTTCGCGGCGTCATAGCCGCGCGAGTCCTTGCCGACGGTCTCGGCGGCCTTGACGGACTGCGAGTCGATGATGGTGGCGACGGCTCCCGGTGAACGCCCCATGTCCCGGCGGACGCGTTTGCGGAGCTGGTCACGGATCTGGCCGATCACTCCAGCGGCGGCCCAGCGGGCCATGGCGTTGTAGCAGGTCCGCCATGGCGGATAGTCCTTGGGCAGGGCCCTCCACTTGCAGCCCGTATCGACGAGGTAGCGAATCGCGTCCACGATCTCGCGCCGCGGGTGCTTCTCCGGCCGTCCGCCGTGAGGGGTCTCGCAGGCCGGGATCGGCAGCAGGGGTTCGATCAGGGCCCACTCGTCGTTGTAGGTGTCCGAGGGGTAGCAGCGGCGCCGGGTCAACTTGTGCTTCCTTCACGAGTGGTGGGGGCCGGCCGCGAAGCGGCCGGCCCCCACCGGGGTTATGCGTCGATGTAGTCGGCGATCACGTCGAGGGTGGACTCGACGGAGTTGAGCTGGGTGTTCAGATGCCTGACCCAGCGGCCCTTGGGCTGCAGGGCCGCGTGCGGGGCGACGACGCCGGTGATGAACCGGCGGATCTCGGTGAGTTTTTCGCGGATGACCGCGACCTCGTAGGCCTGGAGCTCGGCGGGGTCGGAGCAGAACTTGTAGCCGTCCGCCATGGTCCAGATCAGCGGTGGCCAGCCGTGTTCGGTGATGGTGTCCCGCAGGCATGCCAGGCCTGAGCGGGCTTGTGAGGTTGAGAGTTCGCTGGATCTGACCAGCTGCTTGAAGGCCAGCCCAGCAGGCCGTGCCTCGAAGAGCACGAACCGGAGGGTGTCGGCGTGCCGCTGGGCTGCCGGGGACCGGCGCCGTGAGGCGGGCGGCATCCCACTACTCGCCTTGCAGCAGGCGGGCCAGTTCGCCGTCGACGTCGACCCTTCCGGTGTCAACGGCCGTCTCGATCCAGTCGAGCGTCGCTTCTCTGAACTAGCGATCGCTGCTCTGCTGGCCCTTGGGTAAACCGCTGGCAGCTGGGCGTTCGCCGCGTAAGGATGCAGCTATGCGTCATGCCAACACGGGTCTGAGGGTCTGATGCAGGTTTGGGTGACAGGTTCGGTTACGCGGCCTGGAGGGCCGGTGTCGTCATGACGGTCTCGAATTCGACGGGGGTCAGCCGGCCGAGTGCGGCTTGTCTGCGGCGGCGGTGGTAGGTCCTCTCGATCCAGGTGACGATCGCGATCCGCAGTTCCTGGTGGGTGGTCCACGTCCGGCGGTCGAGGACGTTCTTCTGCAGCAGGCTGAAGAAGGACTCCATGGCCGCGTTGTCGCCGGCCGCCCCGACCCTCCCTATCGATCCGGCCATGCGGTGCCGGTCGAGCGCCCGGACGAATTTCCGGGACCGGAACTGCGATCCGCGGTCGCTGTGCAGGATGCATCCGGCGACGTGTTCACGCCGGGCCACGGCGTTGTCCAGGGCGGCGACGGCCAGGCGGGACTTCATGCGCGTGTCGATGGAGTAGCCCACGATCCGCTTGCTGAAGACGTCCTTGATCGCGCAGAGATACAGCTTCCCCTCGCCGGTGGTGTGTTCGGTGATGTCGGTGAGCCACAGCCGGTTCGGGCCGGTCGCGGTGAAGTCGCGGCGAACGAGATCGTCGTGCACCGGTGGGCCGGCCTTCTTGTTCCTGCCACGCTTCTTGCCGAACACGCTCCACCAGCGGTTGTCCCGGCAGATCCGCCACGCGGTCCGGTCGGCCATGCCGGATCCCGCGCGGCGGGCCTCGTCGGCCAGGAAGCGGTAGCCGAACTCCGGGTCCTCACGGTGGGCGTCGAACAACGCGTTCGCGCGAGCGGCCCGCTCGACCTCGGCATCGGTCACCGGCCGCTCCAGCCACCGGTAGTAGGGCGCTCTGGCGAGCTTGAGGACCCGGCACGTCACCGTGACGGGCACCCCGTCCACGGCCAGCTCTTTCACGAGCGGGTAGATCCTTTTCCCGGAAGGTTCGCCTGGGACAGGTAGGCCGCGGCCCGGCGCAAGACCTCGTTCTCCTGCTCCAGCAGCTTGATGCGCCGACGCGCTTCGCGCAGCTCCGCGCTCTCCTGGCTGGTTGTTCCGGGCTTGGCCCCGTCGTCGATGTCCGCCCGGCGCATCCACTTCCACAGCGTCATCGCATGGACTCCGAAGTCGGCGGCCACTTGCTCGACCGTCACGCCCGGGCCGCGGTTCCTCGCGACCCGCACGACATCCTGACGGAACTCTTCCGGATAAGGCTTGGGCACAGCGACATCCTTCCCACCTACCCCACAGGGCAAGCCAGATCAGATGTCACCCGATCGTGCGGCAGACCCGAACGCGTTCAGTCGGGTGTGGGTGGGATGTGGATGAGCACTTCAGTGAGACGGTGGTCGGCTCTGGTCGCTGCGTTGGCGTGGGCCTGCGTTGCTTGCACCGCTGCGGGTGGAGACGCGGCTCGCGTTGATCAGTCGGCGCTTGCGGGCGAGTGGAGTAGTCCAGGCGGCGCTCTTCTTCATTTGCGGGCGGACCGCGGTATGACGGGGGAAAGCCTGACCAGTGCGATGTTGGGAGGCACATCGTGCCCGGACGCTGCAACCGGACGCTGCAACCGGACGCTGGAGCTTCTTCAGCTCGCCGGACGACGCGGGTTCCTCCTTCGCTGACGACGCGCTCACCAGCGGCGACACCGTCTCACTGCGCATCGACGATCCGAAGGACTCCTGTCTTTTGTCGGCTCTGGTCCGGCGGGACGAGCGAGGACTCAATCTCTGCTTGGTAGAAGACCCTGATTCCGACTGTTCCGCCGAAGAACTTCTCCGTCTTGAGTCAGTGCCGGCAGAACGGGCTGCGAAGTGACTCGCCGCCCCTGCCCTTGAAGGAGCACCACAAGATCCCCGACAGAGCCGAATAACGAGAACGTTCACAACCTGTGAGGCTGTGGGTCTATGAGGCGGTCCGTGATGGGTTGTTTCCGGTGTCGGAGGGGTCTTGACCTGCGGTCCCGCAAGTTGGATGAGAGTCCCGCAAATGTATTGAGAATTGCGGTGGGCGTTTGGGGCTGTCTGCGGGCAGTCCCGGCATCCGGTCCGAGTGTCCGCAGACCACGGCCGGTCTGCCCCGGCCGTCGTTGGCGCGGACTATGGCGGACCGGGAGCCGGTCGATGCGGCTGTTGAAGGCGATCGACGAAGCCGCCGACGACGGGTCCGGGCGGGGCGGGGAGCTGTCGGAGTTCGAGTGGATCGTCCTCTACGGCGTCGCCGAACTCCCCGGCCAGGAGTACCCGCCGCCCGGCCACGAATACCCGCGTGTGTGAACCGGACGGCTGATCGGGGCTGCCTGTCTGCAGCTGTGCGTCGATGCAGGTGTCGAGGACGTACCGCGGCTCGGGCGGGGGGCGTCCTGTCTGCCGGGTGACCGGCTGTTGCGGGGTGGGGTGCCGGTGGGGGCTCTCGCTGGTTCACCCGCCTCGTGGAGGGTTGTTCGGGGGCGGGTGATGGTCCGGGATGCATCGGCCCTCGGGCTGAGGGGCCCTATGTGGATTCCTGGGTTTGCTGCTGTCTTTCTAGGTCTCTGATCTGCTGAGGTTGTGGGGATCTCGGGATTGCTGGTGCGCTGTCAGGGGCTATGTGGTTTGGGGGTTCTGGGGGAGGGGTGGCTCTGGCCTGTGGGTGTAGGTGCGGGTGTGGAAAGTTGTGGAGATATCGGGATTCCTATTGCGTGGGGCTGCAGCGCGGACGGGGAGCCTGGGTTGGATCTTGCTGTGCGGGTACGGGGCGTCTGGTTGTCGGTGGGCGTCTCGGCGCTTGATGGTGTCCGCCGTCGCTGGGTGGTGATGGTTGACAGGGGTCGTGGGCGCGGGCCTTGGGCGGTAAGTGGGAGCGCCCGGGGACGGCACGGGCGGGGCCTGGGCTGGAGGAGCGTGTGGTGTCAGTGGGGGATGGGACACTCTGGATATGGCCTTGCGTACACCGATCTACCTGGATACGGATACTCTCTTCGCTGAGGCGGACTACCACGAGATCGATGTGCCGCAGCGCGAGGAGATCGTGGAGAAGACGACCCGGCGGCGTTCGGGCGGGGGCAAGCTCAAGCTCGGTGTGGGAGCGGCGGCCGCCGGTGTCGATGCCTCGCGGGGAAGCGATGTCGAGCGGCAGAGCACCTACAGTCTTGATCCCAGCCTCAAGGCGAAGGTCAGCAGAGTCATCGACACTCTGATCGCGGACGGCGCGGTCAGGACCCGGCCGGGAGCGGACGGTGTTCTGGCCCGGGATGACCTCGTGGAGGTCGAGGGGATCACGAGGATCACGGCTGCGAGTCACTTCGGGAAGCTGTTTTTCATCCTGCGCCGGGTCCTGGAGGACGCGAACCTGGAGGACTTGGGCAACCTGCCTGCCACGCTCAGTGGGACGGACCCCCGTCTTCAGGAGCAGATGAAGCGGGTGTATCTGCACAACGAGCTTCCGCCTGTGCCGGTCCTGCTTGAGCTGGAACGTTCCGGGCTGCCATGCAAGGTGTATGTCAACGTGGACCCGAACCATTTCATTGACGATGCCTCGGCGGATCGTGTCGAGGGCGGTCTGCGAGTGCTCGGTACCGTGTCGCGGATCATCGATGGTTCCCCGGACGGGTATTTGAGCGCGGAGGAGTGGCTCCTGTCGGGCTGGGAGTACATGTTCCGGCGGACGGTCATGACGCAGGTGGACGACGTCTTGGCGGAGCTGCGCAGGGCCTGGGCCGATGTGGGCATTGCTTTGCCGAGCGGCGATGTGAACGCCTACATCAGCGGACCTGCCGTTGTGGTGAATGCCATCGCTTTGTACTGAGCCCGGGTCGTGTGCTGTCCGCTGCGGGATGCTTGTGCGGTTCGGCGTCCGGGGGGACTCGCGGATCGTTGTGTTCGCGTGGCGGCGGCATGCCGGGGGTGGTTGGGCGGGTTACCGGGCCCTGATGTTGATGGCCCTGAGGTCGGCGAGGGTGATGTTCTCCGTTCCCGACACGATCGCCTGGACGGCGGCGGTGCAGATGAGCTGGGACAGGAGCGCGATGTGGCCGTCGGTGATCGCGTGGAGCTGTGTGGCATGGCGGGTGAGTGCGTGGTCGTCGAGCTTGTACAGGCTGAGGTCTTCCTGGAATCCGGCCAGGACCCGGCGGAAGGTCTCCGGATCGTCCTTGTCCAGGGGGAGGGGGAGCATCCACGCGACAGGAAGGCCAGGGGAGCGGTATGCCGCAGTATCCGGCATGCCGCGGGGGGCTTCGGCCGCGCGCAGGGGTGCTGTGTGGACGCGGACCTGGTTGTCGGCGCGGTGGCGGGCCTGGTGGATGCGGGCGTTGGCACCGGTGCCGCAGAAGATCGTGGTGATGCCGAGCTTGTTGCGCAGGTAGTCGAAGTACGGGAGTACGCAGATCAGTTGGTCGGGGGTGGCGGTGTCCAGGCCGTCGACGAGAAGGAGCCGTGTCTGCACAACTTCCAGTACGTAGTTGACCGGTTGGGACAGGTCGGGGTGTTTGCGCCAGTCGAGCAGCTCGGTCTTGTTCTTGGGGGCCGGGTTCAGGCCGAGGAAGCAGGCGATCTCCCAGACCCATGCCGTCTTGGACTCGGCCTCGTCGGGAGCGGTGATGTGCACCACCGGAACGACGTTCGCGTCGTGCCCGCGCTGGCCTTTCTCCACGTCCTGCTGCACCCGTCGGCCCACCGCGCGAAGCAGCGCGCTCTTGCCTGTCCCATGCGGGCCGTCGATCACACGGTCCAGCAGTCCGTCACGGCGCCCGCTGTTGAGGTGGACCGCCTGTGCCACTTCATTGATCACCTTCTCCATTGGGGTGGTGAGGACCATCCGCATGTGCCGGTGGTAGGCGATCCGAGCTGCCCGTACTTCCTCGGAATCCGCCAGGGCGTCAGCGCCAGGGGCCAGGGAGTCGTGCGGGCGGTTGACCTCTTCGCGGACGAACTCGTCCCACCCGCTGCGGTAGAGGAGATTGAGCGGGCGCATCGGGGTGGCGCGCATCTGCATCTGCAGTCGCTGCTCGCGGTTCTTCTGCGACTCCACGGTGGCCTTCATGGTTCCTCTTTCGGGGCGTTCACGTGCAGGGGGCGGCCGTGCCGAGCACTGGTGGGCATGCGGCGCGGGATCGGTGGCGGCGGGGCGGTCAGCTGGGCGTTCCTGTTTCCTCCTCGCCCTCCCACACGTCGGCGTCCCACACGTCTGTGTCTTCCGGTTCTTCCAGGTCCAAGATCTCGCTGGCGTAGCCGAGCGATGCATCCAGGGAGCTGGCTTCCTCCTGATCGCTGTCCGCGGCCCCCTCGGTGGCGAACAGCGCATCCAGCATGGAGAGCGCGTCGGCCCCCGCCCCCTCACCGGTCTCCTTGCCGGACGATGGAGCGGGAACCGAAGAGGTCTGCGAGGCGGGGGAAACGGGCAGGGACGGGTACGGCCTGAGCGTCGACAGGTCGATCACGGGTAGATCGACGTACCGGTCCCCAGGGCTGTGATCGTCGACCTGGAGAGGCAGACCCTGAAACGGCTCGTCGGACGTGCGGCGCTGAGGGGGCGGCTTGCGAGTGCGCCGTCGCCGCTGCTCCAGCGCGAGGGCGATCGCGGCCTCCTCACCTGGATCGCCGCCAGCCCCGGTGTGGCGTTCAGCGGCCTCCTGCCACATGTCCGCTGTCCACTGGCAGGTCAGCAAGGACCGGTGGATGAAGTCGGTCTCGACCCAGCCGTCACGTGTGTGGTCATACAGCCAGGCCCGCTCGGGCCGGTACGGGTTGTACCGGCACTCCCAGCGGCCGTTCTTGCCGGGGCGGCCGGAGGGGCCGCGCAGGAGGATCTCCTCGTAGCGCGCCAGGTCCTTCCGTGTGGGCTGGTAAGTACGGTGGCCGACCGTGAACCCCTCTGTGCTGGGCTTGACCCAGGCTGCCAGGAGGAACTTGCGGCTCTCCCTTGGTGCCAGCGGCAGCGGCCGATAGCCGCAGCGCGCGACCTGTACCGCATACATGTCGTTGGGGGACAGGTGCACCCTGGGCAGGAAGGGGCTGCGCAGGCCCCGGTGGAAGGACTGCTGGTACTCCAACGCGACCCATTCCTGGGCCATGTGCTGCAGCTCGTCGATGGTGTACAGCGCTTTGCGTTCCACTCCCCGGCCGCGGGTGTGATGGCTGCGGCCTTGCCAGCCGTGCGTCACGTGCTGGCTGAATCGGGTGGCCAGGGTAGTGAAGAAGCGCTCCACCAGTGGCTTGTCCGTCGGGGTGCCCTTGCGGGCAGGGCGAAGGGCGATCCGCCGGCGGGCGCACACCTCATGGAAGTGACTGCTCGCATAGGGGCTTCCCTGGTCGTAGACGATCATCTCGGGGTGGATGACCGGGCGTGCCGCGGTCGCCTCGGTGAAGCGGGGGTCGGCGGCCTGGAGGGAGGCGAACGGGAGGCGGGAGAGCGCGGCCGCGGAAAGAGGGTCCCATCCGGGAAGCACCGGCCACGGCGCATAGCACTGCGCCAGCAGCAGCGTCAGATCGACCGCTCGCGTCGCCCGGCCGCCACCGGTTTCGCCCTTCCTCGCCGTCGGAGTGATCATCAGGGCGCACATGGAGCGGGTGGAGACACAGACCAACGTGGTCATTTCCACGCTCACCGGCTTCCCGTCGTCGCCCCGGGCCACGATCCGCAGCGGCGTGGTGTCGATCTGCGTCACTTCGCCCGGCCGTCGGGGGCGCATGAAAGTGCTGCCGTGGGGGAGGGCGGGCTTGGCCGCCCTCGCCGTACGCCGGCGGGTGGTGTCGCGTAGCTGCTCCGCGAGCCCGGTGTCCTTCATACGCACGTAGAAAGTCGTGCGCGGAACCAGCAGGGCCTTCGCCTGGACGGGATCCTTCATTTCGCCGGGGTAGCGAGCCTTCAGAAGCTGGATCACCTTCTCGAAGACGGCGTCCTCGGTCACGTCCGACTTGCGCGCGTAGCTGCTCACCACCTCCTGCATGGCTGCGAGGACCCTGCGGTCGGTGCGGCCTCCCGGAACGCGCCCGCGTTTCTTCGGCAGCAGCACCGCCGCGTTCTCTCCGGCGGCCTTCCAGGCCCGTCGCTTGTCCGCCAGCGTGTGGGCAGAGACGGTGACACCGGCGTCGCCAAGCCGCACCGACATGGCGGCGCACCGCTGGCCCAGATTGGTGGTGCCCGGGTCGAACTCGGGCCGCGCCCGGGCCGCACCCGGAGCGAAGCCGGTATCGATCTCCACCAGGCGCTCATGCCAGATCCGGGCCTGCTCCTGGTCAGCACGAGACAGTCCCTCCAACGCCCCCGGAGCTGTGACCTTGCTGGGAGACATCGGCTCATTCTCGGTGTCGAGCAACGCAAAGTCAGCCGCGCCCGTCAACCATCGGTACAGCACCGCCTGCGGCAGACCGGCGCCAGGGAACGGCTCAAGCGTGACCAAGGGCCCTGCCAACGTGACCACCGTCCAGCGCTCACCCTCCCACCGAACCCGCGTCCCCAGACGCAGGACCGCGACCGTGCCTCGGTCCGCTCCACGCTTTGCCATGGAGTGCTCCTCAGCCGGCCCAGGCGAGTGAATCGGGCAACAGCAGCCGCTGCCAGTCGATGTGCAGCCTTCGCTGCCAGATCATCCGGTACGCCAAGTCCAGCGCGGCCAGTGCAGGCAGACCACTGGCCGCACATCCCTGCCGCAGCCCGATGGGCTGGCCGAAGGCGCCCAGCAGCGCCTCGCGTTCACCTGCTGCTGCCGGGGAGGGGAAGCGGTAGCCGGCCAGCCATCGCAGGTTCTGCGTCTGAAAGGTGGAGGGGTCTGGCACGTGCCTGATCTGCCACCCGGCTGCCTGGGCGACCTCGCCGAGCACGCGCAGCCGGTCGGTGTGCACCGCGGACGGCGCCCCTGCAGGGAACGACAGGAGCAGGACCTGGCGCTCCCCGTCCCGGGTACGGGCTACGAACGGGGGCCGCCACCGCATTGACCGCTGACCGGCTCGCCAGCGCAGTTCCAGTGGCTCGCAGCTGAACGCATCGATGTGCTCGTCGAAGTCCAGCGCGAGCGCGATGTGCCACATGCGTAGCGACCCGCATATCACCGTCCGCCCGTTCGCGAGGGGCCAGTAGGTGATGATGCCTTTGCGGCCCCGGTAGGGCACCGGCTCGCTCACCGGCCCGAACTCTTCCAGCGCCACTTCTCGAAGCCCCGCCGCGTCGCAGACGCGCGCCGGTCCGTACGGTTCGCGGTACCAGGCCACGACATCCCGCTCCAGGCCCCGGACCGTCTCACTCTCCGGCAGGCCGCCGGGACTCTCCACCGCGCTCATGCCGCCCGTTTCCCGCAGAAGTGTCGCGCCGCTGCGCACACCAGACCGCCGGGGAACGCCACTGCCCGTTCCCGTATCCTCCGCGGCATCGCCGCCCGCAGAGGACGCCGTCGCGCCGCCGGGTTTCACATCTCGCATGCGGGCTGTCCCAGTTGCCAGGGGAGGCACGATGCCGCCTGAAGGACCCCGGTGGATTGTGCCGCTCGTGTGTGTCCGGCTGGCAGTCGCAGGTCCGGCACCTGCCGTGGTTCTCCGGCGGCCGGTCCGCCGGCACGACCAGGTCGCACCGGCGGTGCCGTTTCCACGGCAAGCCCGCCGGTGGTGTCCGGCGCCCGGGCGGTGGGGGTGCTGTGTCGTTGCAGCCAGTCCATCAGCGCCAGCCGGCCGACGGGGAAGTCGACGCCCCACCGGTCCATCTCGTCCCGCAGCCTGTCCAGCCATCGCGTACGGGCCTGCCCGTCCCGCCGGTCCGCCTGCTCGAAAGCGGCCAGCCGCTCCGCCAGGGCCGCGGCCTCCGGCATCAGCACGAGCGGCGCGGTAGACACCGCCCGCGCCGTGAGGTCCGCCTCCCGTGCCCGCTGTATCCAGCGTGGGGTGCCGGGGAGGTGTGTCCACCAGTGCACCGTGATCTGGAAGGCGTCGGCGAACAGCTCCCGGCCGGCTGGCCCGTACCGACGCTGGAGGGCTTCCCGCTCCTGGTGCGCCCGTGCCGTCTCCGGCAGCAGTTTCAGCGACAGCCCGCGCTCGCCCCCGGTGCTGTCGTTGTCGGTGAACCGCCCATGTTCCCCGCACACCCGCCAGCGGTCCGCACTGAGCATCCACACCCTCTCCCGCACCCCGCGGTCGGCGGCGCAAGCCCCGCACAGCGGCACCAGGTGACCCTCGCGCACCAGCCACGGCCACTTCCACACCGGTGTGCTTTCGGCCTTGAGCAGGTGCGCGGCCGCCGTGCTGGGCAGGGCCTCCTGCAGCGCCCGCACGGTGCTCCCGGCAAGTACCGCCAGGTACTCAAGTCCCTGCTCGTTGACGTACATCTCGGTGGTGGAGGGATAGGCCCGAACCCGCACCGGATCGGTTGAGGCCTGTCCGAAGCCCACGCGCTCCAGCAGCTCTTCCAGCTGAAGGCCCTGGCCGTGTGCGAGCCGGCCGACGAAACTGCCCGTCGACTCGCCTTCTACCGGCACGACCCGCACCGGCAGCGGCCGGCGAGGGCCGAACCGCCAGGGCACCGCTCCCTGCCCGTTCACCTTTCCCCTCTCCGGAGCTGCCCCGCTGCCGACACCGCTGTCGAGAGCACGGCTGCCTCATGCTGCTCCGCACCGTGCCGCCGAAACCTGCCTGCCCGTCGGATATGCCCGAAAGTGTGAACCGGTCGGCGAAAAGGAAACTGGGCACGGTTTCCTGCGCGGACCATGAGGTTCCAGGCATGCGATCGCAAGGGAGCCACCGGTGCCCGGAACCGTCACCGAAGAACAGCTCGCCACCCCGCTGCGCGGCCACCAGGCCGTCGCCGTCGACAACAGCGTCTCCGCGTTCCTCGACCATCACGCCCGCATCAGCGTCGTGATGGCCACCGGCACCGGCAAAACCCTCGTCGCCCTCCACATCGCCCACCGGATCGCCCCGCACGGCAACGTGGTGCTCTTCGCCCCCAACATCCAACTGCTCTACCAGACCGCGCAGGCCTGGCAGAGTGAAGGCCGCCGGGGCCTCTACCTGATCATCTGCCACGAGGAGGCTGGCAGCACCCTGCCCGCCGGTGTCCTGCGGGTCGGATCATCCGCGGAACTGGCCCACCACGCCGCCAGGGCTGCGGCCTTCGGCCCCCTGAATGTCTTCTGCACCTACCAGTCACAGGAGAAGATCGAAGAGGCCCACCGCGACCACCACCTCGCCCGCTGGGACCTCATCATCTGCGACGAGGCCCACCGTACCGCCGGTGACGGCAACCGGCCCTGGGCCCGTGTCCTTGACGACGCCCTCTTTCCCGCCCGCAGGCGCCTGCACATGACCGCCACACCCCGCGTCCTCGCCCCCGGCACGGACGGGGACACCCTGGGCACCGACGTCATCGCCTCCATGGATGACCCACGCCTGTACGGGCCGGTCGTCTGCCGTCTCTCCCTGGCCGAATCGATCGCCGAAGGCCTTCTGGCCGACTACGAGATCGTCGCCGTCGAAGTCACAGAAGAGGACCTCAGACGAGCCCTGCGCCATCCCGGACGAACCGACGCCACCAGTGAGGGACTGCGCCTGGCAGCCGCACAAGTCGCCCTCCTGCAGGCCCAGCACCTCTACGACCTCAGGCGGACCCTTACCTTCCACACCTACATCGCCGATGCCTCTGTCTTCGCCGAAACCCTCGCCGAGACCGCGCAGTACATGCCCCCGTACATGCGCTGCCGTCTCTCCAGCAACGTGGTCCACAGCAACCTTCGCGCCATCACCCGCCGCACGGCACTCCAGGAGTTCATCGACACCCCCACGCATGGCCCCGCGGGAGAGGATCTTCCGCGCAGAGCGGTGCTCAGCAACTGCAACTGCTTCACCGAGGGCGTCGACATCCCCGCTCTGGACTCCGTCCTGTTCGCCGATCCCAAGAGCAGCCCCGTCCAGATCCTCCAGGCCATCGGCCGAGCCCTTCGCCAGATCCCCGGACAGGGCAAGATCGCCCGCATCATCGTCCCCGTCTACCTCAGCCCGAACCAGAAAATCGAAGACGGAGTCAAAGGCACCAATTTCCACCTGCTGCACCAGATCCTCATCAGCCTCAGCATGTGGGACGAACTCGTCTTCGACCGCGTCATTTTCCACAGTGGCGACCGCACCCAGCGCCCCTACACCCTTGCCCGGCCGCTACGGGCCGACGAACTCATCGGCCTGCTCCGCCCCCGGCACGTGTCCGCTCCCAACCAGATCTGGGACACCGCCTACCAGCACGCCCAGGCCTACTACGACACCCACCACCATCTGAACGTTCCCAGCCGCCACCAGGCTCCGGACGGCTTCTACCTGGGCTGGTGGGTCGGCAGGCAGCGCTCCATGAAACAGCACGGCATGCTCCTGCCACAGCGCGCCCAAGACCTCGAACGCCTCGGCATCCGGTGGGAACACCCGCCCACCAGCATCGAGTTCACTCTCGACATCGCACGCGACTACACCGGCCGCCATGGCCACCTTGCCCCCGCCCGCACCGAAACCCATCACGGGGTCCGTCTGGGTATGTGGCTCTCCCGACGCCGCGCCGAAGCAGACCGCCACACCCTGCCCTACTGCTATCACCGCGCCCTCAACGAGATCTACCCCTGGTGGAACAGCCCTTGGGACCCGGGCGGGCAGTGGCGCCGTACCTACGCGGCCGTCCTCAGTGCCGCACGCCGGAACAAGGTTCCCTTCCCCGACCTCGGTCCCGAACAGGCCACCAACCCCTACAGCCACTGGCTGGCCGATCAGATAGCCGCTCTGCCCCACCTCACCGCCACCCAGCACGAACTCCTCGGCCAGATCCCTCTGCGCCACCCCCTCGCCCACCTGCTGGACCGGCCTCGCGGATACTCGGCCTGGGCCTTCCACAGAGGGCTGCGCGAGGCCTACCTGTTCTGGCGCACCCATCAGCACCTCGCTGTCCCCACCGCCTACCGCGGCGACGATGCGGGCGACCCGCTCCTGCTGCGCCGCTGGCTGTGCGAACGGCGCCGCGATCCCGCCCGGCTCACTTTGCGGCAGATCAACGCTCTGGAGGCCCTGGACATGCGATGGTGCTGATGGCTCCTGTGTTCCCCGGGTGACGCCCCGCGGTGGCGGGCAACGGGGTTCTGGATGCCAGCGTGCTGGGGTTGCGCGGCAGTACGGTCGGCGATGCGGACAGGCCGTTGTTTACAGAACTGCTATTGAGCTACCCCTGCGTCTGGCTGCGGGCCGAGGTCCCCCTGATATCCACCACTGCGCGCGGCTACGCCCACCGCATCCCGGCCTTGGACAGCTGCTCGACGCGTTCCGGTGCGAGGGTGGCGGCCCGGGCGCGTTGGTTGGCGATCCACGCGCCGAGCTTCAGCGCCACGTCTTGTTGCTTCTGGTCCTCGCTGTCGCCGCCGATGGTGATCGTCTCGATGTGCTTGCGGGGCACAGCCAGGTGCCCCTCGCGCTCGAAGAACTGGGTTGCGGCTTCGTAGTGCATCGCCCACTTGTTGGCCTGGCTGGTACGGGGTTTCGGTTTCTTGTTCTCGGTCGCGGGTGTGATGCCGAGGATCTGCGTGCACATCCACTGCTGCACGTTGGTGAGTTGGCTCCATCCGCGCCGGACTGAGGTGACCCACCGGCTGAGGTCCTCGCCCTGGCGCATGACCTTGCTTGCCGCGGTTGGTAGTGCCTGGCCGGTGTTGAGGTGGAGTCGGACGAGGTGGAAGCAGCGCTGCCATGTCACGGGCCAGTCCGGGCACCAGGAGGGGTCGATGTCCTCCAGCTGCTTGCGGCGGTCCTGTGTCATCGTCCAGGCCGATGGCTGGAGGGGCAGTCCCTCGGAGTGCCGCTGCTCGTTCTCCGCCGTTCTGCGGGCGGCGACTCGGGCGTTCTTCAGCCAGATTCCCACTGCCGTGCCCTGGTAGGTGGCGTCTCGCGGGGCCAGGAGGTGGCCGTGTTCGGCGGCCCAGCCGCGTGCGGCGGCCAGGCCTTCTTCCCACGCGACGTCGTGGTGGGACCAGATCATGCCGAGTTTCTCCAGCTGGGTGACGCGCTCGGCGTTCATGTGTCCGCGGGTGTAGCGCTTCCTGGCGTCGGCGGTCCATTGCCCGAGGGGGAAGTTGGCGAGCGAGGCTGGCCAACCGGACGCTTTCGTGTTGTCCGCGTCCGGAACGCGGAAGGTGGATGGGACACGGAGGTTGCCGTGGGTGCGGGCGTAGATGACGGTGGCTTCTACCCCGCGGCGCCAGTGTTCGTGTTCGGGGTTGAGGATGCGCAGGTTGATGAACGCTGCGAGCGCGGCCGGGTCGCGCGGTGTGGAGAACTTCAGCAGGGTTTTGGCGGGGGCGCTGACGCTCCCGGAGCCGCTGCCGGACCCATTGCCGTTCTTGCTGCTGCCGCGTTCGCTGACGGGCTTGTAGCGGCTCGGCGCTTGCTGCTCGGCGAGGGTCTCCACGATCCGGGCGTCGTGGGCTCGGAGTGCTTCGAGGAGTTTGGCGAGTCCGTCGTACGCCCGGCTGGTGAGCATGTTGTCCGCTGTCTCGCCGGGTCCGAGGAGGATCGGCACGACGAGGGAGGCGACTTTCCCTTCGTCGGGCTGCATGCGGAGGGCGCGGCCGAGGGCCTGGACGAGGTCGGGCATGGAGCCGCGGACGTCGGCCCAGTAGACGGAGTCGCAGGTGCGGGTGTCGACGCCTTCCCCGAGGACCTTTACGGAGGACAGGTAGGCCTTCTCCACGGCGGTGCCGTCCGTGGCGGTGCCGTCCGCGAACTCGGCGAGGACGCGGCGCCGGTGGAGTGGCCTGTGCTCGCCGCAGAGCCAGTCCGCCCAGATCGTGGCCGGGTACAGCTTGGGGTCCGTGTCGTTCAGCTGCGCGGTGACGTCGGGGAGGCCTGCGGCGAAGGCTTCGGCCTCTTTGACGACGTGGTGGAAGACGAGCGTTCTGCGGAAGTCCTCTTCTGAGGATGCTTTCACCAGGGCGGTCTGCAGAGCGGCGAGCCGGGCCCCGCGGATCTCCTCGGAGCGGGCTTCGGCGCCCAGGAGTTGTGCGGCCTGGAGCTGGGGGTCGGTGATGTCCACGCATACGACCTGGTAGGGGGCGCAGATTCCCCTGTCGATGGCTTCCGCGAGCGTCAGGGTGAAGCAGCGGCTGCCGAAGGGCCCGTCCGGGTCGTCGTCCATGCTTGCGACCAGCTCGCCCGGCGAGCCGGCCTGTTCCTCGTCCCCGAGCTGCCACATCCGCGGCGTGGCCGTCATGTACAGTCGGCGCAAAGCCGGGATCCGGGTGTTGTCGTGGATCACCGCCCACGGCTTTCCGATCCGCCCGGACGTCCGGTGCGCCTCGTCCACGACGATCAGGTCCCAAGCTGAGAGGCCGGCGTTGTGGGCCTTCTCCAGGGTGCCCAGGCCGAGGGAGGCGTACGTGGCGTAGACGGTGACCTTGTCCAGGCTTCGCGTCCACTCCACCAGCTCGTGCACGTCCGTGGTGTTGGGGAAGGGGACTTCCTCACCGCGTAGCGAGGAGATCCCGATCATGGGTCCTCGACGGCCGCCCTCGCGCCATGCGGCCTCGGTCTGGGCGAGCAGGTCCAGCGAGGGGACGAGGACCAGTACACGGCTGGCATGGAGCTTTTCCGCGCTGTGGATAGCCACCCGGGTCTTTCCCGATCCGGTCGCCATGATCACCTGTGTCCGGAGCCCTCCCTCGGGCGCGTGCGCTCTTGTAGGCGGTTCCAGGGCGCGGAGAACTGCGTCAATGGCTTCTCGCTGAGCGGCCTCGCGCTGGTCGACGCGGTTTGTGATCGGCATTTTGGCCTGTCTCCTCCTGGGTGGGCCGGTCGATTTCGAGGAGGCGGGGACGGTCGACCCGTACGTAAAGGTGATGGGACGTGAGGGCGATGGATGGCCTGGGTACCTGGTCATATTGGCCCCATGAAGAGCCACCAAGGGACTACCCATTGGTGCGGGGCGCAGATGCGCCGATCCACACGATGCGGTGAAATTCGCCCAACTACCGTGCACTACTGGGCCGTGTCCGCATTCGCCGCACACGGGGGACCCGGCCGCTGCACTCGGAGCGCTGCAACGGATCCGTTCCCATATCTATCCTGGCTCTATAATGAATCAGGTGGGGTAGAGCGAAGCCCGGGCCGGTTGGACGGCCTCTCGGGCCTGGAAGAGTCATGGACTGTAGCGGGATCCCAAAACCAACCACGAGCCCTACCGGGGGGACGCACCTGAGTGGGGGATCCAAGGTCCCTGCTCTCGGTTGGCTCTCACTGGCCGTCAGCCGAAGAGAGGCCGCGGCCTTCCCGCTGCTGCCAGCAGGGGACCGCGAAGCGGGCCCCTATGGTCCTGAAGGCGAAGCCGGAAGGACCAGGGTGGGAGCGAAGCGAACACCCCAACAAGCCGAAGGTCTACACCCCGTGAAACGAGGTCAGCTCCCGCGCGAAGCAAGGGAGTTCTCTGGGCCCGCGCAGCGGGCCAGTCCGGATGGAGCGCAGCGGAATCCGGACAGTCCGAAGCGAAGCGTAGGACCCCGGCCCAAAGGGCGGCTCTGCTCCGCGAAGCGGAGCGGTTCTCTCCTGAGCGCGCAGCGCTCAGGT